>CAMEBF010000006.1 GCA_945912145.1 uncultured Clostridia bacterium
CGCGCTTGGTTCGGGACCAAGAGGCCATGGGTTCAAGTCCCGTCACTCCGACCATGTAAAAAATCTCTTTTGTCTACCTGACAAAAGAGATTTTTTTACAATGATATCCGTTCCCTGCGGAAACGGATGATATACGTTTCGGTATGATATCTGCTTCGCAGATGATATACGCTTCGCGCATGAAGGGAACGAATATTATATCATACTTGCGCGGCAAGTATATCATGCGGTATTCGCCGTATATCATATCGCACCAGCGATATTTTATTGATGATGTGTTTTTATGAGTTCAAAGCTACATCGAAATTATGAGCCGGCATTTTTGCTATCTCCACCCAAGAATTTCCCTCTTCCCTTTTCTCTGATTCTGAAAAACAAAAAAACACCCACCGTACAAAAGAGATGGAAAACAGTACGGTGGGTATTTCTCCACGGGAGTGGATGGCAACAATATTATATAAAACTGGTAACTACTTGTCAATAGTATTTCTAAAAAAAATATTGTTTTTCCTCTTTTTTATTCTTTGTATTCCGACAAAATACGGCAGAATCCGGAAAGAAGCTGTGCGTCGGCGAGTTTTCCGGCAATACGATAAAAAAAACGCAGGCACCCGGAAGTGTCTGCGTTATTGTTAACTTTTTCCGAAGCTGTCGGCTTAATACATACCGCCCTGCGATGCTGCCGCCATGGCTGCCGCGTTGGCTGCGTCCGCCTGCGGGTCGGGCTTATCGGCGACGAGAGATTCCGTCGTCAGCACCATAGCCGCTACAGAGGAAGCGTTCTGGAGAGCCGAACGGGTCACCTTGGTGGGATCGAGAATACCGGCGTCCGCCATATCGGTGTATTCTTCCGTGGCGAAGTTGAAGCCGTAGCCCGTCTTGCCGGAACGCAGGATCGCGTCGATGATGACCGAGCCCTCAAGACCTGCATTTGCCGCGATCTGGCGAATGGGAGCCTCAAGCGCTTTGCTGACGATGGCAACGCCTGTCTTTTCGTCGGCGTCCGCCGTCTCGGCCTGAACAGCCTGCACCGCGGGAACCGCATTCAGAAGCGCAACGCCGCCGCCTGCGACATAACCCTCTTCCACAGCCGCCTTGGTCGCCGCAAGAGCGTCCTCAATGCGGAGCTTCTGCTCTTTCATCTCGACTTCGGTCGCCGCGCCGACATGAATGACCGCTACGCCGCCGGAAAGCTTTGCGAGTCTCTCCTGGAGTTTTTCACGGTCGAAATCGGACGTGGTCTCGGCGATCTGGGATTTGATCTGCGCGATTCTCGCCTTGATGGCTTCGCTGTCGCCTGCGCCGTCAACGATGATGGTGTTCTCTTTGGTGATCTTGACCTGTTTTGCTCTGCCGAGCTGGGCAAGCTGCGTATCTTTCAGCTCAAGACCGATATCGGAGGTGATGACCTCACCGCCGGTCAGGATAGCGATATCCTGGAGCATTTCTTTTCTTCTGTCGCCGAAGCCGGGAGCCTTGACGGCAACACAGGTGAACGTGCCTCTGAGTTTATTGACAAGGATCGTGGAAAGTGCTTCGCCCTCTACGTCCTCTGCGATGATGACAAGCTTCTTGCCTGCCTGAACGAGCTGCTCAAGCAGGGGAAGGATTTCCTGAATGTTGGAAATCTTCTTGTCGGTGATCAGGATGTAAGCGTCGTCGATGACAGCTTCCATTTTATCGGTATCGGTCGCCATGTAGGGAGAAATATAGCCTCTGTCGAACTGCATACCTTCCACAACGTCGCAGGATGTCTCGCTGGTCTTGGATTCCTCAACGGTAATAACGCCGTCAGCCGAAACCTTTTCCATCGCTTCTGCAATCAGCTTGCCGACTGTCTCGTCAGCCGAAGAGATCGTCGCGATTCTGGCGATGTCGTCGGACGTTGCAACGGGCTTGGATGCGGCCTTTACAGCGTCAACCGCTGCGGCTACGGCTTTCTGGATGCCCTTTTTGACAACCATGGGATTTGCGCCTGCAGCAACGTTCTTCATGCCCTCGGTTACAAGAGCCTGCGCGAGAAGCGTCGCAGTCGTGGTGCCGTCGCCGGCGACGTCGTTCGTCTTTGTGGCGACTTCCTTGACGAGCTGTGCGCCCATATTCTCAAACGGATCTTCAAGCTCGATCTCTTTCGCGATCGTCACGCCATCGTTCGTGATGAGCGGCGCGCCGTATTTCTTATCAAGGACGACGTTGCGTCCCTTGGGGCCAAGCGTGATCTTGACTGTGTTGCTCAGTTTATCAATACCGGCAAGAAGCGCTCTTCTTGCCTCTTCTCCGTAAACGATCTGTTTTGCCATGATAAATTCCTCCCTGAAAATTATTCAACGATTGCGAGAATGTCGCCCTGACGGCAGACGGTATATTCTTCGCTGTCAAGCTTGACTTTCGTACCGGCGTACTGGTTCAGAATGACCTTCTCGCCGACTTTGACTTCCATCTTAACTTCTTTTCCGTCAACCACACCACCGGGGCCTACGGAAACGATCTCTGCGATCTGGGGCTTCTCCTGCGCGGCGGACGAAAGGATGATGCCGCCTTTTGTCTTCTCTTCCGCTTCCACAAATTTGACGACGACTTTGTCGCCTAAAGGTTTCAGTGTCATTTTATATTCCTCCTGTAAAAGATTGGCTGAAATGATTTAGCACTCTCAATTCGTGAGTGCTAATACTTATTTTAACCATTTTTTTGAAAAAATCAAGTACTTTTTTCAATTTTTTTTAAAAATTTTTGAAGAACGTAACATCCCCGCTTTTTCCGCTTCTTTTTCTTGCTTTTACAATGATTGACAGACGACGATTATAATATATTTTATTTTCCTTATGTATATAATTGACAAATGTCGAAATATGTGATATAATGCCTTTGACAACAAATTGTAGAAGAAAGGGATTCCCTATGAGCGAAAAGAAAGAAGATTTACGGATCAGAAGAACCCACAAGCTCCTGTGCGACGCAATGTTTTCCCTACTGGAAACGCGCAGCTTTGACGACATCTCCGTTGTGGACATCTGCGAAAAGGCAATGGTACACAGAGCGACCTTTTATAAACATTTTAAGGATAAATACGCCTTTATGGAGTATGTCACGAAAGAAAAAATCCGCGAGTTCTATCACGAGAGCACGGCGCACAAGAATCTGTCCGATCCGACGGAAATCTATCACGCGATGATCGGCAATGTCATCCATTTCATTGAGAATAACAAGCAGATGCTCCGCGTCTCCACAAAGTCCTCCAACAACAATTTCTTTGATTCCATACATAAGATCATTTATGAAGAACTGCTCGATTTCCTGAATGAATCCAAGGAAAAGGGCGTACATTTCAATGTCCCGACCGACATCGTGGCGCAGTTCCTGACAGGCGGTCTGACGGCGATCGTCCGCTGGTGGCTCGCCGACGATGTGGGCTATACCAAAGAGGAAATGGCCTCCTACATCGAAACGATGCTGCTCTCCAATAACGCTTCACAGGCGTGACAGCTCCCCTTCCCGGATCGGCAGATTCCGGTTTATCTCCAGAATCAGCGCGCTGCCCATCAGCAGTAACGCGGCAGCAGCCGGCGCGGAATTTGACCAAAGCGCGGCGGACACAGACGAAGAGACCGAAACGGGAATTTCCACAAAGCGAAGCAGTAGCTTCGTCACAAAATAAGTCAGAACCGAATTGACCATGCGGCAGCCGAGGTACTCCGAGACCTTGACGCCGCATTTTTTCATGGACGGAAACAGTTGACACAGAATGCAGATGCCGCCGAACGAGATTGCCGCCGCCGTCAGCGGAACGCCGCCGAGCGTATACGCCGCCGGAACGCCTTCCGTCACTTCGGAAAAGGTGTCAAAAAGAAGCGATGCCGTTTCATTTTTGATAAAAGGACGCGCAATTCCCGCAATCACAGAAAACAGAATCACCCAAGCGCAGACAGACAGAATGCCCGACAGTGCGGAGGCAACGGACTGCGTCAACGCGCTTCCCACGTCCTGAGGCGTTCTTCGGACAGAGGAACGCGCCTGCGCCTTTTTCTCCGCCCAAAGAGCGCTGAGCAGACCGACCGCCGAGGACGAACAGAAAATCGCAAGCAACATGACAGTGCCTGCCTTTTCCGAGCCGAGCATCGCGCCGCCTGCCGCCGATACCACGAACGCCGGTCCCGCGTTGACGCAAAAAGAAAACAGTCGTTTCGCTTCATTCTGCGTGATCTCGCCGGCTTCGTACAGCTCGGCGATCATATTCGCGCCGACGGGATAGCCGCCGATAAAGCCAAAAAAAACAACCGAAAAACAGCTGCCCGGCAGCTTGAAGCATTTTCGCATCATGGGCGAGAGAATTCTTTCCGCCGCATGAAACGCATCGGCACGCAGCGCGAAAGCGGACAGCGCCATAAACGGAAACAGCGACGGAATCAGCACCCTGCCGCACAGCGTCAGCGCATTGCTTACCGCCGCTGTGACTGCTGATCGGCAAAGCAGCAGCGCAAGACCTGCCGCCGTAATACCGAGAAGAAGCATAATTTTTTGCAATCGTTTCATTTTGCACCGTTCCTTTGAAGAGACTATTGTATTCTATGTGCCGGCGGTGCTATTTATGGCAGTTCCGACATATATTTTAGGCAGAGGTGTTCGCATGAAACGAAAAAGAGAGGCTCTCGCCAAAAAGGTTGCCGACGAATTGCAGTTCCCGGAGGGTGCGCTGATCGACACCTACCGCATCGAATTTAACGGCAGCTCCGAAGTTGTCGTAGAGGGCTGCAAGGGCATCGTGGAATATGACGAATCGGTCGTCGCGCTCAATCTCGGGCAATGCGTTGCGCGCTTTCACGGCGACGGACTCGAAATCAGCAATTTTTTCGAGGAACAGGTCGTTCTCAAGGGCACTGTGCTCGCAATGGAATTTTCATCATAAGGGTCTGACGGTATGTTTCTGATTCGGTTGTTCCGGTTTTTGACCGGCTATATTCTTTTCAGCGGTTCGGGAGGCTTCCCGGAACGTTTCCTAAACCTGTGCTCGCAGAACGGTATCAGCATATGGGACGCAAAATCGACTGACGGCGCGTTACAGGCAAAAACCAATCTCGCGGGCTACAAAAAAATTCGTCTTCCCGCAAAACGCTCCGGCATGAAAATCCGCATGGTCAGAAAATGCGGTCTGCCATTCCTCTTGCAGCCCTACCGCAAGCGCAAAGGAATTCTTGTCGGCATTCTGCTTTCGGCTGCAGTTCTGACGCTGCTGAACGCGACGGTCTGGACGATCAGCGTCGAGGGCAACGAAAACTTTACCGAAGAACAGATCCTCGATTTAGCGGAAAGCTACGGGATTCGTCCCGGCGCGTTCAAAAAAAATATCGACATCAAAGCGATCCGCGAGGACATCAAATCCACCGTGGACGGCATCAACTGGTTTTCCATCAACATGAACGGCTGTCATGTTTCCTTGCGCGTTTCCGAAACGCAGGGCAAGAACGAGATCATCGACCGGCAGACGCCGTGCAACATCGTTTCGGACGTGGACGGCGAAGTGCTCAAGCTCGACGCCTATGAGGGAACAGCGGCTCTGCAACCCGGCAGTGCCGTCACGAAAGGCGATCTGCTCATCGGCGGCGTCATCGAAAAAAGCGACGGCTCCGCTTCCTTTGTCCACGCGAGAGGCACCGCGATCATCCGGACCAACCGGACGGCAACAAGCGAAATCCCCTACGAGCTCCCCTGCACTGTCATTCAGGAGGAAGATATTCGCCGAAGCGTCATGCTGTTCGGCATTGAAATTCCCTTGGGACTTGCGCCGGCGGGCAACACCGTCCGTTCGCAGCGAGCCTGTCTGCAATACAAAAATACGGTGCTGCCGCTCGGAATCCGAAGCGAAATCTCCTCCTACCTTGCCGAACAGAATCTCACATTGTCCGGGGATGCCGCAACGCTTTTGTGCGGCTTTTCCCTCTTCATGCAGGAGAAGATCATTATGCAGAACGCCGAAACGGAGAGCAAAACAATCTCGCTCAAACAGGATAAAAACGGCGTTTGCGGAGAGATCCGCTATATCAACCACCAAAAAACAGGGATCGAGCAATTTTTCACCGTTGAAGCGGAATAATTTTTTTGGTTATTCTTAACAAATATTTTTTTTAATTCTATCAAATGTTGATAAAATTCTGATATTGTGATAAAATAATTCAGAGGGTATAATAAATGTAGATTTTCGACAGAAATCACAAAATGATCAAGTATTTTTTATCCGTTCCGCTGTTTTGCAGAATGGATTATGAGGGGATTATGTACGAACAAACCGTTAGCATAGACAGAATGGAAAACGCCGTCAGCCTGTTCGGAAGCTTCGACGAAAACATCCGGCGGCTCGAAAAAGAATTCGGCGTCACCATTCTGAACCGCGGCTCCGATCTGAAAGTATCGGGCGATATCGAGGCCGTCTCTGCCGCCGTGCGCGCCATCGGCGGTCTGCTGACCCTGATTAACAAAGGAGAATCACTGGGCGATCAGAACGTCGGCTATGTGATCTCCCTGGTCAAGGACGGCAAGGAGGACAAGCTCACCGAGCTCACCGGCGACTGCATCTGCATCACGACAAAGGGCAGACCCGTTAAGCCGAAAACGCTCGGACAGAAAAAATATATCGACGCGATCAAGAAGAACACCATTGTTTTCGGCATCGGTCCTGCCGGTACGGGCAAGACGTATCTTGCCGTCGCGATGGCGGTCAGCGCGTTCCGCGCCAAGGAGGTCAACCGCATCATCCTGACCCGTCCCGCCGTGGAAGCCGGCGAAAAGCTCGGCTTTCTGCCCGGTGATTTACAGCAAAAGGTCGATCCGTATCTGCGTCCGCTGTATGACGCGCTGTTCGATATGCTCGGCGCGGAGAGCTTTCAGCGTTGCCAGGAAAAGGGCAGTATCGAAGTCGCTCCTCTTGCCTATATGCGCGGCAGGACGCTTGACGAAAGCTTTATCATCTTAGACGAAGCCCAGAACACGACGCCGGAACAGATGAAAATGTTCCTGACGCGTCTGGGTTTCAACTCCAAGATCGTTGTCACCGGCGACATCACGCAGATCGATCTGCCCGACGGCAAGCGTTCCGGTCTGGTGGACGCCGTCCGGATCTTAAAAAATGTTGACGATATCGAGACTGTGCGTTTCAGCGAGAAAGACGTTGTGCGCCACAAGCTTGTTATGGATATAATCAAAGCCTATGAAAAGAATGAGGAGGGCAAGAAAAGAAAATGAAGGACAAAATCAAAGTCATCATTTCCGATGATCAAAAAGACGTAAAAATTCCGACGGGCACCAGAATGCTCGTCCGCCGCTGCTGCAACGCGGTACTCAAAAACGAAAAGTTTGAAGGCTCCGCCGAGATCAGCGTGCGCTTCGTGAACAACGAAGAGATACATAGACTCAACAAGGAATTCCGGAATGTGGATTCCTCGACCGACGTACTCTCATTCCCGCTCGGCGAAAACGGCGAATATGACATCAACAACGACACCGGCGCGAAGATGCTCGGCGACATTGTCATCTCCGTCGAGACAGCCGTCGCGCAGTCGCAGGATTACGGACATTCGTTCCAGCGTGAGATCGCGTTCCTGACCGTTCATTCCATGCTCCATCTGCTCGGCTACGACCATGTCAACGGCGGTCTGGAGGCGGTCAGAATGCGTGAAAAAGAGGAGTACGTCCTCATGCAGATCGGCCTGCCCAGAAGCAACAGCTACACGGAATAACGGAGGACTTTATGGCGTCAAAAACTGCATTCATCGCGATCGTCGGCTGCCCGAACGCCGGCAAATCGACGATTCTCAACAGGCTGCTGGGACAGAAGATCACAATCGTCTCCCCGAAGCCGCAGACCACCAGAACCCGCATCATGGGCGTGCTGACAAAAGACGAAACACAGCTCGTCTTCACCGATACCCCCGGCTATCACCGACCGAAAACGAAGCTCGGCGAAAACATGGTCAAGGCCGTGGACAACTCCATCGGCGACGTGGACGCCTGTCTGCTCGTGACGGAATCGAAGGGCGAAATCCGTCCCGCCGAGGAGCAGCTCATCAACCGCTTTAAACGCGAAAAGATCCCGGCCGTTCTCGCGATCAACAAGATCGACACCGTCGCCGACAAGACAGAGCTGATGGAACGGATTCTCCATTTCTCGCAATTATATGATTTTGAAGCCATCGTCCCCGTCTCCGCGATCGACGGCAACGGCATGGACGAGCTTCTCGATGAACTGATGAAATTGGCGTTTGAATCGGAGCACTTCTTCCCCGACGACACGCTGACCGATCAGCCCGAAAAGGTCATCGCCGCCGAGATGATCCGCGAAAAGCTGTTGCGGCTGCTCGATAAAGAGATCCCGCATGGCACGGCGGTCGCCATCGAATCGTTTAAGGAGCGCAATAACACCGACCTCATCGACATCGAAGCGACGATCTACTGCGAAAAAGAGAGCCATAAGGGCATCATCATCGGCAAAAACGGCGCGATGCTCAAAAAAATTTCCACAAGAGCGAGAATCGAGCTTGAGAAATTTCTCGGCTGTCGCGTCAATCTCAAATGCTGGGTCAAGGTCAAAGAGGACTGGCGCAACCGCGAAGGGCTGATCCATAATTTCGGGTTGGATACGCAATGACATTCACGACCGACGCCATCGTGCTGAAAATTCTCAAGACCGGAGAGTCGGACAGGCTTGTCACCTTTCTGACCCGTGACCGCGGCGTCCTCAAGGCTTTTGCCAAAGCGGCGAACCGTCCGAAGAACAAGCTGCACATGGCGACCAACCTGTTTTGCTACGGTCGCTTCACCTTCTATGAGGGCGCGACGGCGATCAAGGTTGAAGAGTGTGACCTGAATGAGACTTTTTTCGGCTTACAGAGCGACATCGCGAAGCTCTCGCTGGCGCAGTATTTCAACGAGCTGATCATCGAGACCGCGCCGAAAGAGACCGAAGCGAACGAGGAGCTCCGTCTGCTGCTCAACTCCCTGTATTTTTTAGCGGGAGACCAAAAAGACCGCCGACTGCTCAAGCCCATTTTCGAGCTGCGTCTCGCCTCCGAGATCGGCTATATGCCGTCCCTCATCGCGTGCAGGCAATGCGGCGCGTTCGAGACAGACCCGATGTATTTCAACGAAGAAACCGGCGAACTCACCTGCTGCGACTGCCACGAAAAAGGTGCCGTCCGCTATCCGCTCGCCGTCATCACGGCAATGCGGCATATCATCTATTCGGAGCTCGGCAAGCTCTTTACGCTCACGCTCAGCGAAGAACACATTCCGATGCTGACGCAGGCGTCGGAGAAATATTTGCTGAACGTCGTACAAAAAAAATTCAAATCGCTTGATTTTTACAAAGCGGTCTGCGAATAAAAACGCATAAATCATTCCCGAACGGACACAATACTTCCGAAAGGAATGATTTTTTATGTCCGAAATGACACGGAATGCGGAATTTCTGAATAAAGTCTACGCCAACGCACAGATGGCGTCCGAATCCATCGCGATGATCGCGCAGAAAGTGCAGGACAAAAATTTGTTGTCCGATCTGAACACGCAGCATCAGCAGTACACGGCGATCACGTCCAAGGCGACGACGGAGCTTTCGAACGAAAACCAGTTCCCGAAAGAGAAAAACGCTCTGGCGCAGACCGCCGCCTGGGGCGGGATTCAGATGAACACGCTGTTTGACAAAACACCGGATCACATCGCCGAGATCATGATTCAGGGCAGCGTGATGGGCATTATCGACATGACACGCACGATCAAGCAGTATGGCGACGTCCCCCAGAACATCAAGGCACTCGGCTACGAACTTGTCACAGTAGAGGAAAACAACGTTCAGCGGATGAAGAATTATCTCGGATAAATTCGGAATTGAATGCAGAATTTCGGAAGTGCTACGCGCTTATAAAGTAAAAAAATGCGGCTGATTTTGCATCAACCGCATTTATATTTTTCTGCTCTTTAGAATGTTCCTGTTTTGATATAGGTGCTGATAATTTCAGGCAGAGCCTTGATGAACCGGGGAAGCCATACGGTGAACGCATAGCGCGCAAGACGCAGGAATGAGGGGACGACGTTCGCCATATATTCCGCTTTGGATGTGGTGTTGTCGCCGCTGAAGGTCGGGACATTCTCACCCTGTTCTTTCGTGACGCTGTAGGTATCGGCAAGCTTCATCGAGCCGTCCGCGTCGCTGACGATATAGGTATTGATGACCAGCGAGCCGCCGCTGACCGATACGGTATTGAAGCAGCCGCCGATGTTGCTTTCGTCCTGACTGTCAAAATCCGTGCCGTTGAAATAGTTGCCATAGCCCGTTTTCTGCGAGATGCAGACGTCGATAAACTCCGTCGGAACGAAATTATCGGCGACGAAAGGACGGAACTCATAGCGTTTTGTGCCGGGTGTGCCGCCGAGAATATAGGTCGTGCCGTCCTCCTGCGAAACCACCGTGTTGTTGTTGAGCGGCTTGGTTCTCAGGTAGGTATGGTCGTGACCGGACATGACGATATCGACATTCGTTTCGTCGCAAACCGCTGCCAGAGATTCCTGAAGATACTGCGCGTCGGGCCATTTGATGTCCTTCCCCATCGAATAGGGAGCCTTGTGCATCATGACGATCTTCCAGTCAGCCGACGTGGAATTCATATCGTTCTTCAGCCACTCGAGCTGCGAATTGGAAATCGCGATCAGATCGTTGGTGTTGACGACCGCGATATGCACGTTGCCGTAATCGAACGAATAATTCACGCCGTTCTTCGTCTGCACGCTTTCCGTGGTGTCAAGCGCAAACATATGATCAAACCAGTTATCCACACGGTCATGGTTGCCGGTGATGGGCACAAGCGTCGTATTCATATTGACTGCGCTGAACGCTTCACCGTAAAGATCCCATTCCTCATTGGTCGAATCGTTGGTGAAGTCGCCGAGCGTCGCATAAAATTCCGCATCGGGCATGACTTCATAAGCCTTTCCGACGATGTCCGCCGCCGCTTCAAAGTTCTCAAGCGAGCTTGCCTGTACATCGCCGACCACGATGAAATTCAGGTTATCGTCACCGTCATCCGTCGTAAAGGAACCGGCTTCGCTCCAGGCAGCACCGTCGCCGACCTGATAGGTATAAGCGCAGCCCGCCACAAGACCCGAAACAAATGCCTTGTGCATAACATTGCCTTCAAATTCCTGTTTTGTCACCTCAACGGTGAGAGACGCCGTAATGTCGCGTCCGTCCGCGTCAAAAATGCGGACTGCCGTTTCGCAGTCATCTGCCGTATACCAGCAAAAGCCTCTCTGTGTTGCCGCGTCGCCTGCTACGGTGCAGGAAACTCTCTGAATGCCGGTCGCGTCATCCTGTGCGCCGACCGCCATACCGCAGCAAAACAGCATTGCGATCGCAAGCAAAACGCTGACAGCTTTTCGGATTGATTTTTTCATAAAGAAAGCCTCCGTGATTATAAGTTATGTTCATTTTATCCGATTCCGGAAAAAAAATCAAGTGGATTTTGGCCAATTTCCACCTGATTTTTTCAAATATTTTTATTTTCTTCCATTAAAAAGCCGCTTCGCCGAACCGCTCTGCAAAAGCGCGGCACAGCATTTCACGGAAATCGGGATGCGCAATTCCGATGAGTGCTCTGGCGCGATCCTTCATCGTTCTGCCCTTGAGCTGCGCGATTCCGTACTCCGTGACAACGAAATTGACATCGTTGCGCGTTGTGGTGATCGCCGAATTTTCGGTGATCGTCGGGACGATCCTCGACACGGTGTTATTCCTGGCAGTAGACGGCATCGCGATGACGGAACGTCCTCCCCGGCTCATCGTCGCGCCGCGCACAAAATCGACCTGACCGCCGACGCCCGAAAACTGCGTCAGACCGATGGTATCGGCAACAACCTGTCCTTGCAGATCAATCTGCAAACAGGAATTGACGGATACCATGTTATCGTTTTCAGCGATAAACGGCGGATAATTGACGTATTCAATCGGGTGCATCTCGATGTCGGGATTATTATCCAGAAAATCAAAGAGCTTTTTTGTACCGAACGCGAAGCCTAATATGCCTTTGCCCTGATGGTGCTGTTTTTTCGCATTGTTGATGACGCCGCTTCGGATCAGATCGACCACGCCGTCGCCGACCATTTCGGAATGGAGTCCCAGATCTTTTTTGTGTTTCAGCTCCTCACAGATGGCGTTCGGAATGCCGCCGATGCCGAGCTGGATACAGTCACCGTCATGAATCAACGACGCGCAGTTTTTGCCGATGGCGCGCTCGACATCGGAAATCGGGACGGACGGCACTTCGGGCAGCGGCTCATCAATCGGAACAAAGTAGTCAAACTGTGAAACGTGCTTCATCGCTTTGCCGTGCGTTCGCGGCATGAATTTATTGACCTGCGCGATCTTCACCTCGCAGTATTCCAGCGTGCTTTCGATATAATCGACATTCGTCCCTAATGAAACATAGCCGTTTTCATCGGGCGGACTGACCGACACGATCGATACTCTCGGTTTGACAACATCCCGCAGCACAGCGGGAATCTCATAAAAATGGCAGGTAGTGAAATCCGCCGTACCGTCCGCAATGGCGGCTCGGTTGGACGCGGACGCAAAAAACGAATGATAGGAAAAGTGTCCCTTTACCTCTTCGCGAATCCACGGAGTTTCCCCTAAAATGAGCATATTGGTAATCTGCACGTCCTTATAATCACGATAATGCTCACACAGCACTCTTTCAAGCGCCATCGGCTCTCCGCAGCCGAACGACGTTACGACCGTATCGCCGTCATGAATCTGCCGGATCGCGTCTTCCGCCGAAACCAGTCTTGCGCGGTAGTCTTCTTTCCAACTCATTGTCAATCCCCCTGAAATCGATTGTCCTTATTGTACATCAGATATGTTAAGATGATGATTCCGTATTCAAAAATAATGAAAGAAAATTCGACAAATTCTTATTTTTATCATATCATCTCTTCCGGTGCTTGTCAATTCTTTCGGCACTTATCAAACAAATGTCAAAAAAAAGGTAACACAAAAGGCGACCCCTTGCGGAATCGCCCTTTGTGTGTTTGTGAAAGGAAAATTTATGTTATAAAAAAGAAAACGCTGAAAAAACTTATCTTGATACTAAGTATAAGGACAAAGCTTAAAAAGAACTTGAAAATAAAAAAAGTGAAAAAAAGAAAAAGCAGCGTGATTCACGCTGCTTTGGATCGGGCTTTTGTCCGTTAATATTTCAGGAAATCGTCGGGATTATCGAAGATATTCTGCAATGCGTCGATAAAGGGCTTGACCTCACCGAAGTCGAGAACGCGGTGGTCGAAGCAGATATCAAGCGGCACTGTCGTGCGGATCTCGATCTCGTCCTTGCCGTCCTTGGAAACGACGACGGGCTTTTTGGTCACGGCACCGACCGCAATCGCGCAGACCTGCGGCGGAATGATCATCAGGAGTCCTACATGACCGTCATGACCTCTCGTGATGGAGCCGATGTTGGAGATCGTAATCGTGCCCTGCTGCAGATCGGAAACCGTCAGCTTTTCGGAATCGGGAATTGCGTCGTAGGCTTTTTTCGCGTCGCCCGTCAGATGTTTGACGCGGTGCTTTTTATTGGTAAGAGAACCGATCAGACGCTGACCGACCTGAAGGAATTTACCCTTTGCAAGCTTTTCAAACGTGTCGTGCATCGAAACCTGATACATCGCTTCGTTCAGATCGGTTTTTTCGATCTTCTTCGCCGTCTCCGCCATGTATTCGGTCATATTGCCGAGAGAACGGTTGCCCATGTCCTTCATGGTGATCGTCATCATGCGGCCGTCGGGAAGGATCCAGGGCATCGAAATGTCAATCTGATCGAACGTTGTCACTTTACCTCTGACGAGCTTGGGCTCAAAATGAATATGGGCATTGAGCTGCGGTGCGGCTTTCAGACCCTCACAGATCGCTTTGATCATAACAGTATTGAGGGTAACGTGTTTGCCTTCTTTTTGCAAATTCGTGTCAAATTCCTTGTATTTTTCCACAAAGCTTGTCAAATCCGGTTCAAAAATGTAGCTGACGTGCGGAATGGAACGCCAGCTTTCGCTGGTCATATTGGCAACGATTTTGCGTTGGATTCCGAACCGGGAAACGCTTGTAGGTTTTCTGCTCATTTGGCATCCTCCATCTTACTCAAATTATTTGTATGATAACAATTCGTTGTTAACCTAATGTTAAATTCTGACATTTTTCTGTCATAATTTACAGATTCTCCATATGTTCCGTCAAATCTGCAACATCAGTAGTATAGCAAAAAAATTTTAAATCGACAGCAACTTTATATGAACATTTTATGAAGCGGGTAAAAATTCACAAAAGAAGCTCTTGAATTTTTGTTATGAGTAAACAAAGGAGAGAGAAAATGCCAAAAAAAGATATTATTTCCGACAATCCAACTATAAAATTATGATATTTCCCTTTGAAAAATTTATCGTCTGATCTTCATGGAAATATCGAACGCCTTAACCGAGTGCGTGATCGCCCCCATGGAGATGATGTCCACGCCGGCTTCGGCGACGGTTTTGATGTTATCAAGCGTGACGTTGCCGGAAGCCTCCGTCAGCGCCTTGCCGCCAATCAGGCTGACAGCCTCTTTCATCTCGTCAAGAGACATATTGTCAAGCATGATGATGTCCGCGCCGGCTTCGACGGCCTCTTTCACCTCGTCGAGCGTTCTTGTCTCCACTTCGATCTTGACCGTATGACCGATTTTCCCGCGCAGCGTATTAACGGTTTTCGTGATACCGCCGCCGGCGTCGATGTGATTGTCCTTGAGCATTGCCGCGTCGGACAGATTATAGCGGTGATTATGACCACCGCCGCAGGTCACGGCATATTTCTGGATCGCGCGCAGTCCCGGCAGCGTCTTGCGCGTGTCGGCGATCGAGGTATTCGTCCCGTCAACCGCTCTGACCGCGGCATTCGTCATCGTCGCAATGCCCGACATATGCTGCAAAAGATTGAGCGACGTCCGCTCACCCTCTAAGAGCTTGAGCGTCTTGCCGCTGAATTCGGCGATCCGATCGCCCTTTTTCAGCTCGTCGCCGTCGTGTTTATATAATGTATAGGTTAACGTGTCGTCCAGAAGAGAGAATACGCGCATCGCGACGTCAATGCCGCACAGTACGCCGTCCGCTTTCGAGACAAAATAGGCGTCCGTTCTGTCTTCATCCGCAAACAGATAGGCGGAGGAAACGTCAATATAGTTGATGTCCTCCGTAATCGCGCGTTTAATCAGGTCGTCAATATAAAAATCGGGCAGTATCATCTGTCGTCCACCTCATTAAGAATAATGTGCGCCGCCGTCGCCATGCTCAGCGCTTCGCAGAAATCCGTCGTAATGGCGAAGCTGCCGCCCTTGAGACGTTTGAGAATGTTATCAATCTGGTCTTTTCCCGAACGGATCGCGCCCGGGTCGGGCAGAACAAAATAGCTTCTCTGCATGATGCTCCGGATCTCCGTCTTGATGCCCTTGGGAACCGGCGCGCCGCCCTCTATATGCTCCATCGGGCTGGGATATTCCTGCACGCCGGGGAAGCCCGCCGCCATGCAGCGTTTGATGTCCTGCGCCGCTCTGCGGGAGAAAACAAGCGCTTCCAGAAGCGAATTGCTCGCGAGACGGTTTTTGCCGTGAACGCCGGTATTGGCGCATTCGCCTGCCGCATACAGACGCGGCACGGTCGTTTTGGCGTCGAGATCGGTTTCGATGCCGCCCATCAGATAATGCTGACACGGGAAAATCGGGATCAGATCTTTCGTCATATCGACGCCGTATTTCATGCAGCCCTCATAAATGCCCGGGAATCTCCATTTGACAAAATCGGGATCTTCGTGCGTGATATCGAGATAGAAATTATTGCTGCCCGTCCGGCGGCTCTCGAGAATAATCGAACGCGAAACCACATCCCGGGGAGCCAGCTCCAGTCGCTCATCATAACGCTGCATAAAACGCTCTTTGTTACAGTTTTTGAGCACCGCGCCCTCACCGCGAACGGATTCGCTGATGAGGAACTGTTCGCCGTCCTCGGAATTGAACGCCGTCGGATGAAACTGGATATAGCTCAGATTCTTGATCTTCGCGCCTAGTTCATAGGCGATGCGGATGCCGTCGCCCGTCGCGGTCTTCGGATTGGTTGTATATTTATAGATTCTGCCGATGCCGCCCGTGCACAGAATGCAGTAGGAGCAGAAAATACTGCCGGGCTTGCCGTCCTTGATGATGTCCGCCCGAAAACCGCTCTTGACGCGGGACAGAGAATACAGCGCGGTCTGATCGCTGACCTCAATATTCGGGTGCCTCTGCGTCTCGGCGAGCAGCTTGCGGACAAGCTCCGCGCCGGTCGAATCCTTATAGTGCATGATCCGGCGGCGGGAATGACCGCCCTCAAGCGTTTTATCCAGCGTGCCGTCCTCTTTGCGATCAAACTCCACGCCCATATTGTTCATCACGTTCAGCACGTCGCCGGGACCTTCGCGAACAAGCGTATCGACTGCCTCGATGTCATTGGCCTGTCCGCCGGCGATCATCGTGTCATTGATGTGCAGCTCGTAGCTGTCGTCCTCAAGGTCGAGCACCGCTGCGACACCGCCCTGCGCCAGATTGCTGTTGGAGACGTTCTTTTCGTACTTCGCGAGCATCAGCACGCTTGTGTTCTCATCGAACTGCAACGCGCCGTACATACCCGCTACGCCGCAGCCGACAACCAGAACGTCATAAACCTGTTGATTCGTAAGATGATTCTTCATAAAGCTCACTCTTCGTCCGCAAAATGTAACGATTTTTTTCGTTTTTCTTATTATAGCATATCCCGAAAGTGAATAGTATCTTTTTATTTTATTTTTTTGCATGAATTTTACTTGCAAAAAAGAATATAATATGGTAAACTTAAATGACATTGGTCGTTACCCGACCAATGTGCAAAGTACAAAGTGCAAAGTGCAGTTCCGGAAGCCCTGCGGGCTTGGACTATATGCCTGCGGCGCGCTTTTATAAATGAATCAAAAGGCGAAGCCTTTTCCGACATTGAACTTTGAACTTTGCAATCTGAACTTTTGACAGATACTAAATTCTTCCGGTGATTCTATTGGCACAGTATCATGAAAATTTAAACGAACCCGAGACCTGCGTTCTCGTCAGCGTCGATACGGGTGAATTTGACGCGCTGACGTCGATAGGCGAGCTCGAGGAGCTGGCGGCGACGGCAGGCGCAATGGTCTATGCCAAGCTCATTCAGAAGCGTGAAAAGCCCGACAACGCGACCTACCTCGGCGAAGGCAAGCTCTGGGAGCTGAAAAATATCTGCGAAAATAACGCCATCGACCTGCTGATCTTTGACGGCGAGCTGACGCCGTCGCAGCAGCGCAACATCGAAAATCTGACGGACGTACGCGTCATCGACCGCACCATGCTCATTCTCGATATCTTCGCGCTGAACGCAAGGACAAGCGAAGGCAAATTACAGGTCGAGCTTGCGCAGCTCAAATATTCCCTGCCTCGTCTCGGCGGCAAGGGTACGGAGATGTCACGGCTCGGCGGCGGCATCGGCACAAGAGGCCCCGGCGAATCGAAATTAGAATCCGACCGGCGGCACATTCACCGTCGCATCAATGCGCTGGAACAGCAGCTCAAAACGCTTGCCAAACGGCGCGTTCTCATGCGTGAACGGCGCAAGAAAAATTCCGTCACGACCGTTGCGATCGTCGGCTATACCAACGCGGGCAAATCGACGCTGCTCAACGCGCTGACAAATGCCGGCGTACTGGCGGAAAACAAGCTTTTTGCCACGCTCGACCCGACGGCGAGAAGCCTCAAACTGCCCGACGGACGGACGGTGCTGCTTGTCGATACCGTCGGCTTTATCTCCCGTCTGCCGCACGACCTCGTGGAAGCGTTCAAATCGACGCTTGAAGAAGTCGTTTACGCCGACTTGATTCTGAACATATGTGATGCCTCCGACCCCGATTTTGAAGAGCACCTAAAGGTGACAAAACAGGTCATCAGCGACCTGGGAGCCGGCGACAAGCCGATTCTGACCGTCTACAACAAATGCGACAAGGCGCCGCATCTGCGTTTCTTCGGCGAAACGGGCAACGACGTGCGCATCTCCGCGCTGCAGAAGGTCGGACTGGACAAGCTGCTGGACACCATCTGCCGTCTGCTCGAAAACACACGCCGGAAGGTGACGCTGCTGCTCCCCTACTCCGAGGGCGCAATGGCATCGAGAATCCGCGAAGAGGGCGCGCTGCTGCACGAAGAATACCGCGACGACGGCATCTTCATGGAAGCCATTCTCGACGGCGCATTCTTAAACAATGTGAAAGACTACTTGATTTCAATGCAGAATTAAGAATTAAGAATGCAGAATAAAATATCGCTTCAACCATTCTGCATTCTGCATTATCAATTCTGCATTCCGTTTGTAATTCCGCGCGGTGACTTCACCCCGCAAGAAATAAAGGAGCTATTTATGGATAAATACTTAATCATCAACGCCGACGACTTCGGTATGTGCCACGCGCAGAACCTCGCTATCATGGAGCTGCTGCGCTGCGGCGGCATCACCTCCTCCACCATCATGACCACCTGTCCGTGGGCGTTGGAGGCGGCGCGCTTCGCGAAAGAGAATCCGCAGTTTGCCATCGGCGTGCATCTGACGACCACAAGCGAATGGGGTTCCTACCGTTGGGGTCCCGTCGCGACCGAAAAAACATCGTCTCTGCGCGATGAAGAGGGCTATTTCTATCACGAAAGCGACCAGTTCGCCAAAGCCGCCGATCTCGAAGAGGTCTGCGGTGAAATCGCCGCGCAGATTGAGCGTCTGCGTTCCTGGGGCGTTGAGCCGTCGCACGTTGACAATCACATGGGCTCGCTCTACGGCATCGACACGGGTCGCTTCGAGCTGCTCGCCGCCACAATCGAAATCGCCGGTAAGTACGGTATGCCGTTCCGCTTCCCCACCACCTTTACGGACGCGCAGTTCGGCAACGCGATGCTCGACATCAAAGTCCCCAAAGAGATGGTTCTGGAGCTGTTCAGCCAGTTCGACGCGCTCGGCAAGCAGCACAAAGTCGCCATGCTCGACTACCTCATGCCCGGCGACTGGAACGGTCCGCAGAAAGACAGCTACGAGAACTTCCGCGAGTATATTTACGAGCTCTACCGCACCTTTGAGCCCGGCGTGACCGAGACTTACATTCATCCGGCGCTCGAGACGGACGAGATCAAGGGCATCACCGGCTCGTGGCAGAGACGTGTCTGGGAATATGAGCTTTTCAAGGATCCCAAGACTCGCCAGCACATCGAATCCCTCGGCATCAAGCTCATCAACTACCGCGACCTGAAAGCCATGCGCGGCTATTAAATGCAAAAATCCGGAACGTCTCAATCAGGCGTTCCGTTTTTTGTAAATTTCTCTTGACAAGTGAACGGTCGTTTGCTATATTATAAGTAAACGGTCGTTTACTTTTTTAGGAGGCTCTGAAATGTCCGATACAAAAGAAAAAATCCTGACCGTCGCACTTTCTCTGTTCGCGCAAAACGGCTATGAAGCAGTCTCGGTCAGCGATATCGCTGCTCAGCTCGGCATCACGAAAGGCGCACTCTACAAGCACTACCGGAATAAGCGCGATATTTTCGACAGCATCGTCCGACGCATGAGCGACGCGGACTACGAACGTGCCAAAGAATACGAGATGCCCGAGGACGTCATGAGCGAATCGCCGGAAGCGTATCAGCATACATCGGCGGAGGAGATACGCATCTATTCCAAAGCGCAGTTCCGCTACTGGACTGAAGACTCCTTTGCTTCGGATTTTCGTAAAATGCTGACGCTTGAGCAGTATCGCGATCCGGAAGCGGCAAACTTACATCAGCAATATCTCGCCGGCGGACCGCTTCGCTACATGGCGGATATTTTCGGAGAGCTGACCGGAAACACGTCCGACGCGATGCAGACGGCTCTTACATTTTATGCGCCGTTTTTTCTATTATACAATATGTACGACGCCGCCGAGGACAAATCGGAAGTCCTGACGCTCCTTGACCGCCATGTCGATCGCTTTCTCGACCGACTGGTAACAAAACCGTAATTTCAGAAGGAAACCATCATGCAATATCCACGCAGTCAAAAATATAACACACCGTCTCTCATGGCAAAGATCATGGGGCCGAACCCGATCAAATTGGAAGAAGAACTATTGATGGGCTGTTTCTTTCCGCAGGACGCCGTGGTCTGCGATCTCGGCAGCGGTCAGGGACTGACGTCCGTCTTTCTCGCGAAAGAGTACGGCGTGACGGTCTATGCCGCCGATTTATGGAGCGATCCGGAGGCGAACCGCCGCTTTTTCCGCGAGATGGGACTTCCGGACAACAAAATCATTCCCGTCAAAGCCGACGCGACCGATCTCCCGTTCGAGAAAGAATTTTTTGATGCCGTTGTTTCAACGGATTCCTACAATTATTTCGGACGTGATCCGCTCTATCTCGACGAAAAGCTGTTGCCGTTCGTCAAGAAGGGAGGCCGCATTTACATCGCGATTCCCGGAATGAAGCGTGATTGCCACGACTTTCTGCCGACGGAGCTGCTGCTCTCCTGGACGCCCGAACAGCTCGACTATCTGCATGACGTCGCCTACTGGACGGACATGGTGAAGTGCTGTCAGGGTGCGGATGTGATCGAGGTTGCCGAAATGGAATCAAACGAAGAGGTCTGGGATGACTGGCTGAAACAGGAGAACGAGTACGCCGTCGGCGACAGAAAAGCCATGGAGGCAGGCGGCGGACAATATCTGAATTTCATTAAGATTGTGATGCAAAAACGCTGATTAAAAACTGCTTGCGAAAGAAACCCTGCATTTGTTGCAAAAATCTTTTCTAAAAACATCATTTATGTTGTTTTTTCTGAAAATTGTAGTATACTGAAAAAAATAGGCAAATCATACGCAAAAATATGGATAAAACGGAGAAATCGGCATGAAAATTCAGCTTAATGCAAACAAACGGTATCAGACCTTTGAATCGTTCGGCGCAAGCGGCGCATGGTGGGCGCAGATCGTCGGTGGATGGACGCACATTGACGAAGCAAGCGGACTGACGGTGCGCGACAGAATCTCGCAGCTTCTTTACAGCAAAACGGAAGGCATCGGGCTCGGCGTTTACCGCTACAACATCGGCGGCGGCTCGGCGCAGTCGGGCAACGGCGACATCGAAAATCCCCTGCGGCGTGCCGAGAGCTTTGATGCCGGAGCAGGCCGTTACGATTTCAGCCGCGACAAAAACGCGGTTTATATGATGAAACAGGCGGTCAGAGACGGCGCGGACGAAGTCATTCTGTTTGTCAATTCTCCCATCGAGCGGCTGACAAAAAACCACAAGACGCATCTGAACAAATATCAGCTTTTCCGCGACAATCTGAGCCGCAAAAACTATAAGGCGTTCGCCGATTACTGTCTGGACGTCACGGAGCATTTCGTGGACGAGGGACTGCCGGTACGGTATCTCTCGCCGATCAACGAGCCGCTCTGGGTCTGGATCGGCGGTCAGGAGGGCTGTCACTATCACCCGTGGACGGCCGCCGCCGTGATGAAATGCTTCGCCGAAGAGCTAAAAAAGAGAAGCAAGCTAAAAGGCGTGAAGCTCTCCGGCGTCGAATCCGGAGACATCCGCTGGTTCAACAAGAGCTACACCCGGGAATTCCTACGCAGCCGGGAGGTTCGTGACTGCATTGACAGCGTCGATATTCATTCCTACTGCATGCCGATTCCGAAGTGGATTCCGCTGCCGTTTCTGAACGACCGTCTGCCGTTCGTGTACCGTTTTCGCAAATGGATGGACAAGCATTACCCCGATATGCCGCTGAAAATGAGCGAATGGACGCATATGCAGGGCGGACGCGACAAGGGCATGGACTCCGCGCTGGTGATGGCGAAGGTCATGGTTGAGGATATTTCGATCCTGAATGTCACGTCGTGGCAGCATTGGATCGCCGTGTCCGAAGTGGATTACTGCGACGGGCTGATCTACATCAACCTTGACGACATGACATTTGAAATGACGAAACGCTATTATGCGACGGGCAATTTCTCGAAATATATTCCGCGCGGTGCCGTGCGCATCGACGCTTCCTGCGAGGACGACCGCTTAAAGCTTCTGGCGTTCCGCAAGGACAAGGAAACGATTCTGATCGTCATCAACGACTCTTCGTCCGAAATCGGCATCACGCTGCCGTCACTCGGAGCAAACGCGAGAATCGCCGTTACCAATGAAAAAGAAAATCTGACTCAATCCGTGCTGACTTCTCCCGAAATCACCATCACGCCGAAATCCGTGAACACGATCATATGGGAGGACAACATATGAAGCTTCTCGATACAGTTTCCTCGGTGCTGAAATCCCTCAAGGATCACTGGAAAACGCCGGCCGATGGTCGTTACATGAGCAACAAAGAGATTCTCTCGCTCTCCGTCGGCGGCATCGGCGTCAAGTTCATCGTCTACTGCATCAACCAGATGATCCTTTCCGTCGGCAATACGCTCATCGGTAACACCATCGGCATCGATCCGACGGCGATCTATGTCATTTACATCATCAGTCTACTGTCGAGCTTTCCGCTGACAGGCATCCGGGCACGCATGATCGACAACACCCGCAGCATGAAGGGCAAATACCGTCCGTATATCATCAGTATGGGCATTCCCACCGTCCTGCTCGGTACGGCGTTTATCCTCATGCCGTACGAACGCATGAATCTTATCATGAAATGCGTCGTCGTTCTGGCGTTCAATATCGGATTCCAGTTCTTCTACAATTTCATGAACGACTCCTACGACAGTCTGATCAACGTTCTGTCACCCAACAGCATCGAACGCTCCGACGTACTGTCCATCCGCAGCGTTGTGGAAAATATTTCTCCCTCCATCGCGAATATCTTTCTGCCGCTTGTCGCGCGGCTCATCACCGGTGACAACACGCTGTATGATCTCAGGATTTACCGGGTGCTGTTCCCACCGATGCTGTTTGTCGGCTTCCTGATTTCGATCTTAGCCTACGTCAACACCGAAGAAAAGATCGTGCAGGCCAAAACGCATATCATACAGGTCAAATTCATCGACGCGCTGCGCGCCGTTGCCCGTAACAAATATTTCTGGGTCATTTCGCTTGCCGGCTGGCTCGGCTTTCTGGAAAGCGCGTTCAGCAGCATCATGGGCTGGATGTACAATTATCAGGGCGCCTGCTCCGCCGCGCAATATTCGCTCATTACCGCCATCGCGGGCAACGCCTCATTCTGGCCGAACCTTGTCGCGCCGTTCTTTATCCGGAAATACGGCAAGAAAAAGATCATGGTGTTCACCAATCTTCTCAACATCATTTTCATCGCGCTGATGCTGCCGATCGTCCGCATGACGGGATCTTCGGGCATCATCTGGCTGCTGTTGGTCTGCACGTTCGTTAACCAGTTCATCTCGTCGCTCGGGCATCTCCTCACGCCAAGCATCAACGCCGATATCCGCGACTATCAGCAATATGTCACGGGAGAACGTATTGACGGTATGTTCGCCGCCGTGGGGCTCATCGGCAACGTCATCACGATGGCGACAAGCTCTGTTCTGCCAGCGCTGTACGAAAGATCGGGTCTGAATCAGGCGACCGCAATCGCGCTCGGCTACGACGGCTCCAACGTGTATAACGTGCTGTACAATCACGATTATTTTGTCCGCATCAGCAGCGTGCTGATCATCGCGTCCGTCGTCGGCGCCGTGATGAATGTCGTCCCGATGTTCTTCTACGACCTGACGGAGACAAAGCAGAAAGCCATGGTCAAGGTGCTGAAAATCCGCGCGCTGTTTGAGGATTACGGCAATCACTCCCAGACCGACGAACAGCTCATGGAAACGGTCGGCATCATTCGTGAAGCGGAAGCTTTCGCCGATAAAACGCCGCAGCCTCTGACCAGAGACGTCATTGAAAAAGCGAAAAAGACGAAAAGCAAGGCTGCAATCAAAGCAGCAAAACAGGCGTATAAAAAGCAAAAGGAAGAAAACGAAAAAATCGAGATCGCACAATTTATCGTCGCAGAGCTGCATCGTTTTGAAACGGAGGAAGGCAAAGCGGATATCGCGATCGCCGAAGAAATTGCAAGCGCCGGTTTACAGGGCTTTTTACAAATTGAGTCCCTGACGAAAACCAGAGCCAAAGCTATGCCGAAAACCACGCAGGGGGAAAAAGAACGCCGCAGGAGCGCGCTTGCGCAGGTGCAGAGCCTGAAATCGGCGAGAAAGACAGCGGAAAAGTACTTCCCCGACGGGATTGCAGAATTTGATTCTGCCGTATTCGGCGAGCTGTTCGCCGCGGAGGACCGCATCGAGCAGGAGCTCCACGACGCGCTCAAGAGCATGAAAACCGCGAAAGAGAACGGAACCGATCTGCCGCTGCTGAAAGAGACGGTCAGAAAACTGCAGAAAGAAAAGGCAAAGGTCAAAGCGGACATCAAAAAAGCAACCGACGAAAACTCCGTTTATTACCGCGCCGCGAAGCCCTATCTCGACGCCAAAAAGCTACTGCTGCAAAAAGAGAATTATCAGCATTACGACGCTATCGAAAAGCTCTACGAGCAGACGATCGCAGCCTCGACAAATCCATAAAAAATGAGAAGTCCGCGGAGTCATCATCAACTCCGCGGACTTCATTTTGTTGCCGTTTAATTTTCTTTTTTATCGTCTTTGAAGAGTTCCGCCGCTGTGGTGGCAAGGGACGCGAGTCCCTGCAATTCCGACGGAATGATGATCTTCGTCGCTTTGCCGTCTGCGGCTGCGGCGAACGCATCAAGTCCTTTGAGCGTCAGCACTTCGCCGGTGGGAGCGGACGCGTTGAGCAATTTAATACCCTCGCTCTTTGCGCGCTGAACGGCCACGATGGCTTCCGCCTCGCCCTCTGCTTCGCGGATTTTGGCTTCCTTGATGGCTTCGGCGTGCAGAATCGCCGCCTGTTTTTCACCCTCAGCCGCCAGAATTTGCGACTCTTTCTGACCTTCGGCAACAAGGATCTTACTCGCTTTTTCACCCTCGGCGCGCAGGATCGCTTCACGGCGTTCACGTTCCGCCTTCATCTGCTTCTCCATCGCGTCCTGAATCTCTTTGGGCGGGAAAATATTTTTCAGCTCCACACGGTTGACCTTGATGCCCCACGGGTCGGTCGCTTCGTCGAGAATGCCTCTGATCTTGGCGTTGATGGTGTCTCTCGAGGTAAGCGTGTGGTCGAGCTCCATTTCGCCGATGATGTTACGCAACGTCGTAGCGGTCAGATTCTCAATCGCCGCCACGGGATGCTCGACGCCGTAGGTGTACAGTTTCGGGTCCGTGATCTGGTAGAACACGACCGTATCGATCTGCATGGTGACGTTATCCTTCGTGATAACGGGCTGCGGTGGGAAATCCGCCACTTTCTCCTTGAGGGAAACTACAGCCGATACTTTCTCGATAAAGGGGACTTTGATATGAAGCCCCGTCTGCCAGGTGTCTTTGTACGCGCCGAGACGCTCCACGACATACGCTTTCGACTGCGGCACGATCTTGATGCTGCTGATGATGATCAAAAGAATCAGCACGATTAAAATCCCTAACGCAATAATCCAACCCATAACAATACCTCCGTTAATTCTTTTTTGTAACCATGAGCTTGACACCCTGAATTTCCTGTACTTCGACTTCCTGCGCTTCTTCGATGACGGATTGGTCTGCCGTCCGCGCACTCCATACGGTTCCGCCGACCTTGACAAGCCCCGTGCCGGCGATATTATCGATTTTCTCCGTCACGATAGCTGTTTTGCCGATGACCATATCGGCATTGGTCGGCTCGGTCTTTCGTTTGAGCGTTTTTCTGACAAGCGGTCTTGTCACAGCCAGCGCTGCGGCGGACACAATCAGAAACGCCAGAATCTGAATCCAGATTTGTTCCACGCCGAACAGCGCAAGGAAGAACGAGACCAGAGCGCCCACGGCGAACCATATCGTCACAAGCTGCGTCGTCAGAAGCTCCACGATGACCATCAGCACAAGAATTCCGAGCCAGATGTATACCATCATGTTGTTCTCCTCCTCTCCGAAATCCAGTATATCATATGCCGAAATGCTTGTAAATAATAAATTTCAGAACTGTAATTTTTGTCCCTCCGAATTTACAAATGGGCTAAATTCCGGGCAAAATCTATCCACAATCTTCCTTTTCGTCCAGCGCAAAATAACGGCTGAAATTTTTTGCAAGCGGTTCCGTGACAAAGAAGCGGTCAAAGACCTTGCCGAAAAAGCCGATGAGCATCCCGTTAAAGCAGGTCATGATGATCGTTCCGACGCCGATGCCGACGAATTTGCGGAAGAGGATCAGCGTCAGAATGACGGAAACGCAGAGCATGGAAATATCAAAACCGATCTTGAATTTCGTGCGGTCGATGCCAAAGCGTCCGCTCACGCCCTTGACAAAAAAGTCATAGACCTGCGGGTAGAGATACGTCCGGAAAAACAGGGAAACGGCAAGGGACGTCAGGAGCATTCCGAAAGCAAAATACGTGATGCGCAGCTCCATCGGGAGTGAGCCCGGCGGCGTAATTCCGGGATTGAAATGCGGAATCACGAGCCGCCAGAGGTCGAGCAGCGCGCCGTAAATCAGCCCCGTTGCAAAGGAGCTGAAATAGATGAGCTTCATTTTTTTCATCAGAATGCAGAAGACGATAAACAGAATCCCCTGAATGATGTATTCGCTTTGTCCGAATGTGAGCGGCTCGATCTTGCAGCTGACGATATACGCCGGCGCGACGATCATGGAAACGCCGAAGTTCGCACACGTCACCATAGCGACGGCAAACGAGAGAATAACGATGCCCAGCGCATAGATCAGTTCAGAGGGCAATTTGATTTTCTTCATACGTCTTTTTCTTTCCTTTCCCCGAAAAAAACCGTATCCGAACTGCCGAAACAGTCTGAGATACGGAGAAAATGAATGCAGAATGCAGAATTTAGAATGCAGAATTGCGGAAAATCATTCTTAATTCTTAATTATAAAAGTTGCTTTGCCGCAGCCAATGTGTTTTTCATCAGCATCGTGATCGTCATCGGGCCGACGCCGCCGGGAACCGGTGTGATGTACGAGGTCTTTTCGCAGACCGCGTCAAAATCCACGTCACCGCACAGCTTGCCGTTCTCCATGCGGTTGATGCCGACATCGAGCACCACGGCACCGTCCTTGACCATGTCCGCCGTGACGAACTTCGGTCTGCCGACCGCCGCGACCAGAATATCCGCCTGTTTTGTGATGTCCGCCAGATTCTGCGTCCGGGAATGGCAGACGGTGACGGTTGCATTCTCTTTGAGCATCAGCATCGCCATGGGCTTGCCGACGATGTTGCTTCTGCCGATGATCACACAGTGTTTGCCCGCGATCGGGATCTCATAATATTTCAGCATTTCCACCATGCCGGCAGGCGTGCAGGGCGCAAAAACATAGTCGCCGGTCATGACTTTTCCGCAGTTGACAGGGTGAAACGCATCGACGTCCTTTTCGGGCGCAATCGCATTGAGTACCGCGCTTTCGTCGATCTGCGCCGGCACGGGAAGCTGGCAGAGTATGCCGTGGACTTGCTCGTCGGCGTTGAGCTTTTCGATCAGCGCGATCAGCTCTTCGGTGGTCGTCTCTTCGGGCAGGGCGTACTCAAAGGAGTTCATGCCCGTCTGCTCGCAGGCTTTCTTTTTATTATTGACATAAACGCGTGACGCAGGGTCATTGCCGACGATAATCACGGCAAGTCCGGGCGTGATCCCCTGTTTCTTCAATTCGCCGACCTCCGATGCGATTCGTTCGCGTACGGCGGCGGAAACCTCTTTGCCGTCAATCCTCGTGTACATCGTTGTCGTCCTCCCCTTGTTTTTCATCCTGCGGTTCTGTCTTTTCTTCGGCTTTTTTCTTATCTTCGGCCTTTTTCTTCGACGATTTGAAGAACGGAACCGGCTCAACGTAATAATCGACGCCTTCAATCGGCTTCGGATTCTTGGTATATTTGATGATAAAAATGATCATCAGCAGCGCACAGACAACGACGATCGCGGCGGAAAGCAGCTGCGAAACGCGGATGCCGGTGGAGCCGATATAGAGGCTGTCCGTCCGGAGACCCTCGATAATCATACGCCCCAACCCGTACCAGATGCCGTAGCACAGGAAAATCTGGCCGCTGAACTTGCGCCATTTTTTACAGATAAGGTACAGCAGCAAAAATCCGACGATGCACCAGACGGATTCGTAGAAGAACGTCGGATGAACCGGCTGATTCGGGTCAACGCCCGGCAGAGACGCCTGATGCGTCGTGATGTATTGCGAAACCTTTTCGCTCATCATGCCGATTTTGCCGTTCGTATTCGCACCGAACGCCTCCTGATTGGCGTAGTTTCCCCAACGGCCGATGCCTTGTCCGATGAGGAAGCTCATACCGGCAAGATCGAGCAGATTCCAGAAGTTCAGCTTGATGACCTTCGCCGTGATGAACGCCGCTATAAGACCGCCGATCAGACCGCCGTAAATGGCGAGTCCGCCCTCCCAGATCTTGATCATATCCAGCGGATGCTGTCCGTAATAATCCCATTTGAACGCGCAGTAATACAGTCTTGCGCCGACGATGCCGCCAAGCGTGCCGTAGATCAAAATATCGATCATCTTATTCAAGTCCATTTTCCATTTATACGCCATGCGACCGCCGAACAGAACAGCAAGCGTAAAACCGAACGCGATAATCACGCCGTACCATTTGATCGAAAAAAAGTGACCGCCTACGGTAAATTCGCAGAAAACGGAGGAAACGCGGAATACATGGTCGATTCCGGCAAATGTGACGTCAACAGCGTCCTGAAAAAATTTCATTGGTTTGTCTCCCTTTTATTGAGTGGATTCCTCTTGATTTTTTGTCTTCTTGTCTTTGCCCGGCAGTCGGGAACGGCGTTCCTTTTCTTCTCCGTCGTCCCGGCCGTCTTCGGACGCCTCATCGGCGTCCCGGTCGGCGATGTCGATGCGGACTTTTGCGATTCGTTTGTCCTCGACGGACAGCACGGTGAACGTCAGATTGTCGAGCGTGACGGTATCCATATCGCCGTCTTTAGGCAGATAGCCCAATCGGCTGATGATAAAGCCCGCGACGGTGTCGTAATCGCCTTCGGGGATCGTCGTGCCGATCAGCTCGTCGATCTCGTCCAGATCGGTCGTACCCTCAACGGTGAAAACGTTGTCGTTGATCTTCGCGATTTCCTCGTCCTCATCGTCGTATTCGTCCTGAATGTTGCCGACGATGGATTCAATAATATCCTCAAGCGTGATGAGTCCCGCCGTGCCGCCGTATTCATCAACAACGATCGCGATCTGCACGCGCTTTTCGCTCATCTCGGTGAACAGCTCGCCGCACTTTTTCGTTTCGGGCACGAAATAGGCGCTGCGCATGACCTCACGGATGGTTTTATCCGTCGGCAGCTCCTTACCGATGTACGGCAGCAGGTCTTTGACATAAACGATGCCGATGATGTTATCCGGGTCATCGTCATACACGGGAATGCGGGAATAGCCGTCTGCAATCGCGACCTCGATAACCTCGCTGATCGGCTCGTCGGCTTCGACCGCCGTCATATCCACACGGTGCGTCATGATGTCGCCGGCGTCGATATCGTCGAACTCAAAAATATTGTTAATCATTTCCGCCTGCGTGTTTTCGATGACGCCTTTTTCCTCGCCGACATCCACCATCATCAGGATTTCTTCCTCCGTGACGTTCTCCTCATCGGCAGTCGGGTCGATGCCGAACAGGCGGACAATGCCGTTGGTGGAGTGCGAAAGAATCTTGACAAAGGGTTTTGTGACCTTCATAAAGCCCAACAGAAAGCCGACTACGGAATACGAAATCTTTTCGGACTTCTGCATCGCGATCTTCTTCGGCGCGAGCTCGCCGAAGACAAGGGAAAAATATGAAATCACAATCGTAATCAGAATCAGCGAAACCGTACTGATGACCGAAACCGGCACGCCCTTGAGATGCGGCGCAACGGCAGAAGTCAGAATCGGAGAAAACGAATCTGCGGCGGAAGCACTTGTCAAAAAGCCGGCAAGTGTGACGCCGATCTGGATTGTCGAAAGGAAGTTCGACGAATTTTGCGTTAATTTCTTGATTTGTTTGGCTTTTTTGTCGCCTTCTTCTGCCAGCTTGTCAATTTTCGTATCGTTGAGCGAAATAATCGCGATCTCGCTCATGGCGAAAAATGCGTTGACAAGAATCAGAACGAACAAAAGAATAATTTTACCGATAATTGCCGCAGCGGAAACCTCCGTCTGCGCCGCCGTGACGGCAAGAGTGATCAAATTACCGGGGCCGGGGTCATCCATTATGAGGATACCATCCTTTCAAAAAAAATATAGTAGCTTATATTATAATACAACCGTACGAATTTGTCAAATTTTTATTCCGACATCATTCCGCAGAGAAAGCCGCCGTCCGAAACAGGACGACGGCAGAATGGTGAATACAAATTATTTCGCAAGCGGAACCTCTTCCAGAGAAGCCGCCACGCGCAGAATTTTTCTGGCGTCGGCAGCCGTGACCGCGCCGTTCTCAGACAGCACACAGGCTGCGTTTTTCGCATGCTCACTGAGATTTTCGAGATTCGCCGCCGAACGAAGTGCCAGACGGGCGTCCTGCGCCGTGATCGCCGCGTCGCCGTCACAATCGCCGGGCATATAGGGCGCGTAGATCGTCAGTTTGAGCAATACGCCGTCAACGTGTTTGAAATTCACATTATAATAATACGTTCCGCCGGCAAGACTTGCTATAAATTCCGGCTCAAAGGCAATCGACGTATTATTGTCAAAACCCTCAACAAGATAGTTTTCAGAATCAACGGTTTCGCCGCGATAGCTCAATGATTCAAAAAGATCGGCATAGAACGATACCGTGCTGTTTGAATAAACGGCGGCTGCATAGTTTTCGGGAGAGATCGTACAAACAAAATCCTTCACAATGATCTTCTGCCGGATAACATGAATCCGCAAACGAGCATACGCGTCTGTAAATTCCGCCTGAAAAACATACGTGCCGGTGCTCAAATTTTCAAGATAATCTTCTTTCAACGTAATAACGGTATAGCCGTCCTGTTCCGACACGGTATAGTAATCTGCCGGTACTTCTTCACTGCCGTACCACAGTTTTTCAAAATCGCTGTATTTCATTTTTTCCAGCAGTACTTCGTCCGCAAGATGAATCACACAGGTAGAATCTCCGCTGCCCGTCCATGTCTCAAACAGTCCGGACATACCCGTACCGACCGACTTTGCAAAAGAACAAACCGGAAACGACGCGGTCAGCAGAATGCAAAGAAATAAGCAAGTCATGGTTTTCATTTTCTTTATCATCATAAATACCTCCTTTTTTGAAAAAGACCTTCGTCTGCCATGACGCAATACGCAAATCTTTTTCTACTCATATTATATTTTCTCCAAAAAGAAAAGTCAACAGATTTAATAAAAATAAACATTTGTAAGCCGGATATTTTATTTCAGATGCACAAAGAGCTCATTTTTATATGAAATATGGGAGAAAGTGTACCAAAATGTTAAAAAAGTATTACATATATTGCTTTTGAATGAATAATATGTTAAGATAATGTTGATTATTTTTCAGAAAAGAAGGCAGATTTTCTCATGATGAAAATTGCGATGGTCGCTGACCTGCATCATTTTTCCAGAACGCTTTCCGACGGCGGCAAAGCGTACCGGCTGCGCGCTTCCTCCGATCAGAAATGCTTAGAGGAATCCGGCGCCATCATCGACGCCGCTTTTGACAATATCGCGCAGAGCGACTGCGACGCCGTACTGATCGCCGGCGACCTGTCGAACGACGGCGAAAAGGTTTCGCATGAGGAAGTGCGGGAAAAGATCAGACGGCTGTCCGAGAAAAAGCCGGTTTACGTCGTATACGCGACGCACGACTGGTGCTGCGACGGCAACGCCAAACGCTTTGAAGGTGACAAGTATGATAACGACGTCGAAACCATGACGCCGCCCGAACTGCGCGAATTTTACCGCGATTTCGGCGTCAGTCAGGCGATTGACGAATATGTGACGCATCTCGGTTCGTCCTCCTACGCCGTTAAGCTCGGTGAAAAAGTGCTCCTGCTCGGCGTCAACGACGATCAGGACGGCAAAGGTCATTCCGGCTATTCCGACGAGCATTTCGAGTGGATTCTTTCCCATGTCCGCGAGGCAAAGAAAAACGGCGATACCGTCATCATCATGCAACACCATCTTCTGCTGAAAAATATCTCCATGCTCATCAACAAAGGGCAGATTATCGGCGATCACGACGAACGCGCCGAAGCGTTGGCAGAAGCCGGCGTGGATTTTGTCGTCGTCGGGCATTCGCATTCCCAGAGAACCACCGCGTATCGCGCCAAAAACGGCAATGTCATGCACCAGATCAATCTCGGCGCGCTCTGCGGTCACCCCTCCCCCATCACCACGCTCACCATCGAGGACGACGCCTATTTTATCGATGTGGCGCGTCTTGAAAAGTTTACATACGACGGTGCAGAATACACCTATGAGTATATCACCGATCACACGAAAAACGTCCTGCTCGGCATTCTGAACGCCGCCGCAAACGACAAACAGGAGTTCGTTGACCGTCTGAACGGCATCGCGGACACCGTGGACGGCGAAGCCATCGGCAAATTCTACCCGATTCTGACGAAGCTCGCGTCGTACGCGCTGAACGTCACCGTCGGTAAGGCCGGAAAGCTCGTCAACCGTTTGACGTTCGGCAAAGGCATCCGCAAGGACGCGATCGAAAAAATCAAAGACGACAACCTGATGGATCACATCATGGATATTTATCTGAGCGTTTTCGACGGCTCGATGAAAAAATACCGCGTGACGGATCCTGTCTATATCATAGTGAGGGACGCCGTGTCCCTGCCGAAACGCTGCGGCAAGGCGCTGAAAATCAAGGCGCTCGAAAAAGACAGCGTCAAAAAACTGCTCGGACAGATTGCGGAAATCGCCGAAGAGCTGACGAATCCCTCCCTGCCCGATAACTGGCATTGCGTCATCAGAAGATCATGAATCCCGACGCGCAAAAGATGATCGAAGCGGCTCTCCGAAGCGCCGATCCCGTCAAAAATGTGACGGACGCATTGAAACGGCAGCATTACAGCGGTTCTCTGACGGTCGTCGCCGCAGGCAAAGCCGCCTGCACGATGGCGAAAGCCGCTTACGACGTGCTCGGCGGTCAGATCAGGACGGGCTTCGCGCTGACGAAATACGGTCACGCGATCAATTTGCCCGACGTTTTCACCGTTCGCGAAGCGGGACACCCCCTGCCGGACGAAAATTCCGTCCGCGGCACCGAAGAGATTCTCACAATCACCGATCAGCTGACGGCGGACGATACGCTTGTGTTTCTGCTTTCGGGCGGCGCATCGGCTCTTTTTGAAAGCCCGGCAATTCCGCTCGATACGCTGCGGAAGCTCACCGACGCACTGCTGAAATGCGGCGCGGACATCACCGAAATCAACACCGTCCGCAAACGGCTCTCCAAGGTCAAAGGCGGCAAATTTGCGAAGCGGTGTCGGTGCAAAATCGACTGCATCATTCTTTCCGACGTTCTCGGTGATCGGACGGACGTGATCGCCTCCGGCCCCTGCTGCAACGATACGAGCACCACCGAAGATGCGGAAAAGATTCTGAAAAAATATCCTGAAGTTTTCGTCGATTTTCCCGAAGTCGGCAGGCTGCTCCGGCAAAAGCCCGTCCGCGACGTAACGAACGCCCGGTGCATCATCGCCGGAAACATCGAATTGCTCTGCCGAGGCGCCGAAGCCTGTGCCGAGTTGCTCGGCTACGATACGCATCTCATGACGACCTCTCTCACGGGAGAAGCGAGAGAACAGGGCAGACGAATTGCACGGGACGCCATCGCGTTTGCGGCGAAGCCCCACGAACCGACCGTTTTTCTCTACGGAGGAGAAACGACCGTCACTGTGACAGGAAGCGGAAAGGGCGGACGCAATCAGGAGCTCTCTCTCGCGGCGGCAATCGAACTCAAAGGACAGAGCGGCATCACGCTGTTTTCCCTCGGTTCGGACGGCACCGACGGTCCGACCGACGCGGCAGGCGGCATTGCGGACGGCGACACCTATGACGCTATCCGGTGCGCAGGTTCTCCCGAAGCGTTTCTCCGGAACAACGACGCGTATCATGCGCTGAAAGCGGCTCACGCGCTGCTCCTCACGGGGCCGACCGGCACGAACGTCAACGATCTGACGGCAGTCCTTATTTCATAACGACTTTGCGTTTCCATGCGTTAAAAATATAACTTATCATATGAAAGGTGTGCATCAAGAAATGGCAGATGGAAAAATCAGTGTCATGACCGGCGCGACCGGTCATGTCGGTTACGCTCTTCTTCTGGAGCTGATCAACAGCGGTGAAAGACCGCGCATCCTCATTCGTAAGGACATCAGCATTTTCGACGGACTTGAGTGCGACAAGGTTTACGGCGACGTAACCGATCTCGCATCCCTTGAAAAAGCGTTTGAGGGAGCGGACGTCGTTTACCACCTCGCAGGCATGATCGAGATCAAGGCAGGCAACGAGGACGCGGTTTACAACGTCAACGTCAACGGCACGAAAAACGTCGTGGCGGCGTGCAAAAAATGCGGCGTCAAAAAGCTCGTGTATATGTCGTCGGTCGATACCTATCCGCCTCTTCCCCATCATCAGCTCATGACGGAAATTTCTCATTACGATCCCTCGATTCTGGAGGGTGCCTATGCGAAGACGAAAGCCGAAGCGACGCAGTATGTGCTCGACAACAACGGCACGGACGGTCTCGAGACGGTCGTCGTACAGCCCAGCGCGTGCATGGGACCGTATGATTTCAAGGTATCGAGCGTCGGCGAAATGGTCAGAATGTTCTTAGCCGGACAGTTCCCCGTTTCTCTTGCGTTCGGCGGCTACAACTTCGTTGACGTCCGCGACGTGGCGCACGGTACGCGCATGGCTTCTACCAACGGTAAGCCCGGCGAATGCTACATACTCTGCGGCGACGCGATCACGGTGGATGATTTCATCAAAACGCTTGCCCGTGTTCTCAACCAGAAAGCCCCGAAGCTCAAACTGGGCAAGGGACTGGTCGATGTGGTAGCACCCGTTATGGAAGTCTACTACAAAGTGACGGATTCCACACCGCTCTTCACGCGCTACTCCATCCGCAAGCTGACCTCGAACTGCAACTTCTCCTACGCCAAGGCGAAACGCGATCTCGATTACAACCCGATGAGTGTCGAGCAGTCCGCACGCGACATGGTGCAGTGGATCATCGACTATGAGGGCGATCCAAAGGATCCCGCCGTCAAGGCGAAGAAAAAAGCCGCAAAGAAAGCAGCCAAAGAAAAGAAAAAGGCTGCGAAGAAATAAGACAGAAAAACACCGAGCCGGGAGACAAAATTCCCGGCTCGATTTCTATTCAATTGCGGCGATAATCTTATTCAAGATGAGCAGCCTTGCGCAGATTCAGCGAGCATCCGTTGTTATTCTGTAATTCCGGCAGAAATTTTTTATGTATTGTTAACCATACAAGGGCAAATGCGATATCAGACATGCGACAAACCGTTGAATAGCACGAGCATCTTCAGCCTCTACTACGGCGTCACCGTCAGCATCTGCCAACACTTTTTGTCTTACCGTAAAGTTTTCCAACTGGGAAGCATACCTTAATACCAAGCGCGCATCGGCGGCAGTAACAGCACCATTGTTGTCAACATCGCCTAAGATATAATCATAGCATGTCTTTTCAATAACCACAAAGCCTTTTTCCAGAGGATATACATTGACAATTGGACTATTAACCATGGAGTACGATATCCATCCATAACCACTAAGTCCCCAATTAGCACCCCATGAATTTATAAATTTAAAGGCACATCTCGTATCATCATAACCTATAAGGCAAATTGCATGACCATTACTTTCTAAATTACTAAAATCATCAAAAACTTCGTTTGCATTACTTATAGATCTAAAATCTTGGCATAAACGGATACCGATTACAATAGCTTGACCATGATATAGATACTCTTTCATTCTATCGATGCTATATACGGATTGAATTTCATTTACCTTATAGAGTGAGGCTGCTGCATCTTGAAGAGATGTTGCGGTATGTATTCCGTTATCAGTTAAATTATAATATGTTATCGGACAAACACCATTTGTTTCAACAGTTTTCAAACCTTTCTTCAATGAAACCGGAATGTTTTTTCCTCCGTTTATCTTATTGTAGATATAGTAAGGATTAAATAAATGGTTTACTGAATTTTTTGTCCAACCACGCTTGTCATACTCCTGGTATGATTTCAATGCATAACCGATCGCCCAACCTACACAGCTTTCCCCAACTTGTTTTTGCGGTGCAGGAAACTTCGATGTCAAATCAACTGATGTCGGTAAGCTATTGTTATTGCTCCAACCAACCGCCTCATCAAATACAATGTCAGAATCGTCTTCCCATGATAATCCGCCCGGAAAAACTTCCTATGCACCCACTAAAACAGAATAGGATGAAATCAAACCAAGTATTATCGTAACAGATAGAATAACCCCTATAATTCTATTAAAACGTTTCAATTAATCCATCTTCTTAGCACCTAAATAACTTCAATCATAAAGCTGATAACGGCGTTAGCTTCATTATGAAAAGTATTTTTATAAATAATATTCACCTGATAAGATCCGGGCTGTTTCGCCGTAAAAACGAACTGATATAAAACCGGCCACAGCCCCAGCAGAATATCGCCGGATTCATCAGTCATCGGTTCTTCGATTTTGCGTTCCTGAACCGATACGTCCAGGCCGTCCTGCGGAGAAACGCAACATATCCATTCCGACGGTATCCCGCTGTAAGCCCACAGCTCCTCAAGCTGATAGGATTCGCCCACATTCAGTTTCATATGCGTTTCCGGATTGACGTAAACCGTCATCACAAACGCGCTCAGTACTTCACCTCTCACGTCGGGATCCTGCGAATCGCTCTCATTTGTGATATACAATTTATATTGACCGATATGATCGGCTGTCACGGTAACTTCACTTGCAACCGGCGCGCCGTCGACACCGGGATTTGCCGTATCAGAATCTTTCCGTTCCAGCGTCAGTCCGACAGGCTCTCCGTCCTCATTCCGGCCGAAATAATCAACGAAATGAACCTTCCATTGATAACGTCCGCTGCCGGCAGACACCAGATTCTCAATACGGAATTGCTCTCCGACCGTCAATGCCAGGGAATAGCAATCAAGAATATCCAGTTTTGCGGCAACGCGCAGAATTTTTCTGGCATTCACTGCCGTAATGCTACCGTTCCCAAATATATCAGCCGCTTTTGACTGCGTCTCATTCAGCTGATCCAGCTGCGCCGCAGCGCGCAGACAAATCCGAGCATCGCCCGATGTAATGCTGCCGTCTGCGTTCAAATCGCCCCATACTGTTGGATCAATCACGACAGTTGAAAGAATCTGTTCCGGATCGCTTTCTTCCTCATACGGAACTGAATCCCAATCCTCATCGAGCGAGCCGTCAAGATAAGGCTGCCACCCGGCAACGCAATTGACTGATAAAATGCTGACGATCAGCATCGTCATCGCCAAGATAACCGAAATTGTTTTCACGATTTTTTTCATAATAAATCCTCCATTCTCATTTTCGTTTTCTTTTTTCTTACAATATATTTTTTTGATTCTTGCCAGGAATCAAAATCCGATACTTCATTCCATCCTCTTTATATCATTCTATATATATAATATATACATATATTATATAATTGTCAATAGGTATTTTAAAATTATTTTATTATAAATAATTACTGCCGTTTTATCGACATTTTGCTTAATATACAGAAAACTGTCTTTTTACTATAAAAAACGCCCGGCCTTTGGCCGGGTTTTCTGATCTTTGAACTGTCAAGGCGAAGAAAAAAGCCGAAAAGAAAGCAGCCAAAGAAAAGAAAAAAGCCGCGAAAAAATAAGACAGAAAAACACCGAGCCGGGAGACAAAATTCCCGGCTCGATTTCTATTCCATTGCGGCGATAATCTTAGTCAAGATGCGCGGCCTTGCGCAGAATCCGGCGCGCATCGGAAGCCGTGATTTTCACGTCCGCATCGGTATCGGCGGCTCTTTGCGAGATCGCGTCCGGCGATTCCAGACGGGCTGCCGTACGCAGCACGACTCTCGCATCCTGCGCGGTGATTTTCCCGTCTCCGTTCACGTCCATCGGAACCAGAACGGTATATTCGGAAAGAACATTGCTGTTATTATCGAGCACCCGGATCCGGCTGCCCGTACCGACGAGCTCATCCTTCAGAATCGTTTCCCCGTTCCGATCCACAAACACAACGGTTTCATTGCGGAGCTTCGCGACGACATCTTCGGCGTACGGTCCGCAGTTGCCGACCACATCCAGCACAACGAGCTTCTCCGACTCCAGAACAGCAATACCGTTGCTGTCTGAAACACTCAGCTCAGACGGATCGACCGGCTTGTCGCTTTCAAGGGAAAAACGAATGCCGTTGTTTTTGGCATACAATTCCGCCGCCGAGCCCGATTCGCCGTAAATCACAGCCAATGTAAAATAAGGTTCTTCCAGGAACGCATCTTCGCACATAAATGCCGAGGACGCAATTTTTTGTACGGAAGCGGGAATCGACACGCCGGTCAACCGATAGCAATCGCCGAACGATCTTCCGCCGATTTCTGTGACGCTTTCCGGGATCGTGACCTGTTCGAGGCTACTGCAATGCCAAAATGTCGCATACCGGATCTGTTTCACGCCGTTCGGAATTACAACGGATCGCAGGCTACTGCAGCCGTAAAACGCAGATTCCCCGATCTCGGAAACGCTTGACGGGATCGAAATGCTTGCCAACTTGCCGCATCCGTAAAACGCGTTTTCGCCGATTCTCGTTATGCCGTACGGCAGCGTGACGCTTTCCAAAGATTTACAATTATAAAAAAGAGCCTCTGCAATCGTTTTAACGCCGCCCGGTACGGTAACGCTTGTCAAGGCGGTACAGTTATCAAACGCCGCCTCTCCGATCGTTGTTACGCTGTTCGGAATGGTGATTTCCTTGAGGTCAGAACAGCCGACAAAGGCCGACGAGCCGATTGCGGTCAGGCCGTCCGGCAGAGAGACCTCCGTCAGACTGTCGCAGAACATAAAGGTATTGTCCCCGATTTTCCGGACTCCGTCCGGAACCGAAATGCTATTCAGCTCGCCGCAGCCCTGAAACGCGGCGTCTCCGAGCTGCGTTAGGCCGTCCGGCAGCGTAATATTTCTCAATCTACTGCAATGGGCGAATGCGGACCCTCCGATGTCCGTAACGGATGCGGGGATCACGATCTCGTTGAGATTGTCACAGTTTGCAAAAGCATCATCGCCGATCGCCGTCACGGGGCAGCCTTCATAGGTATCGGGGATCGTCAGCCTGCCTCCTGCATTTTTATCGCAGCCGACCACCGTGGCTTCGCCGTTTTTCACATCATACTGAAGCCATTTTTCGGCCAGATTTTCCGATGAAGCGTCCGCTGAAACCACGACGCTCTTCGGCACGGGCGTCCCCGTCCAATCGTTTACCTGAACGGAAACCGAAAGCGTATCATTCTGCAGAATTTTAAATATGATCATACAAAACTCGGAATCACTCACGGCCTGATTGACATAGACAGCGCCGAATGCGATACAATTGTCGGTTCCCTCACGCATTGCGCAGGCATACATAGCGTTCGGAACATTCGAATGAATGTCCTGAAGCTCCAGCTTGTCCGGGTCGAAATAAACGGACAACGCGGCTGTTTCCAGACCGACCATATTTTCCGCCGCTATCTTGACCGTCAGATACATACCTGTCGACTGCACCTGCGCGCTGCATTGGAGCTTCGGCGCAGACTCGTCGTCGGAACCGGGCAATTCGGTATAAGGCATCGCCGGCGCGGCATCCGGCAGATCATAGAGTCCGATAGAATACCGGAGGAGCATTCTGGCATCGGAAGCCGTCGTCCGGCCGTTCTGATCCGCATCGGTCGCCAGCGGCTCTTCGATCTCCGTTTCCAATTCCGCCGCCAGACGAAGCGCCAACCGAGCGTCAACAGGAGTCACAAAGCCGTCTGCGTTTGCGTCCCCGAGCAATCCCGATCCTTCTGAAAAAACCTGTATGCCGCCCACAGAAACCGTCATTGCGATCATCAGAAGCGATAACAGGAACGATAGTAATTTTCTTCCGTTTTTCATCATTATACACCTTTTTCTTTCAAATTTTGCAGAGTAATATTTGTACTTCAAGTATATCAACATATTGCAATGATGTCAATAGATTACCGAAAAAAATGCCCGGCCTTTCGGTCGAGCATTTTATCATTTTGGACTATAATTCTGCATTCTTCATTCTTCATTCTGCATTCAGCATTTTCAGGCAGTCCTCAAAATCGCCGATAACAATTTGCGCCGCTTCGGCGAGCATCAGATTGAACGGATAGCCGAAATCTTCAACGGCTCTGCCCTTTTCATCGGTCTCGCCGTATTTTTCGCGCAGCGTACGGGAATCGGCGGTATAAAGAAAAATCTTTTTTCCCTTTGCCGCGCCGTAGCCGACTTCAAACGCCGTCCCGGCGTCCGTCTCGCCTCGGAAGTCGTTGCCGTTCGCGATGATGACGTCGGCTTCGTCGATCAACGCAAGGTTGCCCCTGTAAATGGCCGCCGCCGAATCGCACTCATTATCCAGCGGATAAAGTCCCTCATGCCCATATAAAGCGCAGAGGGCTTTTTTGTGTTCGCCGATCATGACGGCGTCCGGCTCAAAGACATCGGGGCCCGCGATATAGATCTTCATCTTAATAGAACGTAGCGACCGTTTCCTCGGGCGGATTCGTCTTGGCGACTTCAATCGCCGTCAGAACAGGGCCTTTTCTGCCGTAAAGCTTGTTGAATTTGATCTCGATTTTCGCCGTCAGCCAGACCCAATCAGCATTGCGCACCGTATGACTGCCCGACCATTTGACGAGCAGACCGCAGTAGGTGATGTCCTCCACGCAGCAGGTCATGATGTGGCGTCCGCAGACGAACGTATCCTCGGGAAATTTCGGATTCACGGCGCAGATGCCCTTGAACTTGACCGTTCTGCCGTTGTACTGCTTCATGTTCTCCATGATGTCGCGGTACAGCAGCGCGAAATCGCGATCCTCAACCTCAATGACCGGCGCGTTGACGTCGAACGGAAGCGGGTCTTCGATATCGTCAAATTCCGATGTGCCGTCCTCGTAATCATAGACGATCTCCGTGCGGCGGGAAATGCCACGGACGATCTTATGCAGCGGCATCTTGTCCTGCCCTTTGCGGAAGCGGTTGAACGCGACCAGCTCGCAGAGATTCAGCTTGTCGACGACGAGACTGCGCATATTGGCGTTATACGCCTCAAAGGTCGTGGCGTCCGCAAGCAGAATCACCTGATAAACCGCCCAACCCTCGGGCATCGCCTCAAGAAAATCATTGACGAGCCACATGCCGTTATACTCGACGACAACGCGCTCCGCATGAATGGCTTTCGCCCATTTGTCGAGGTTTTCCTCGGTCATATCGTCTTTGTCGTCAAGGACTTTGATGTGGACGTTCTGCCCGTAAAATTCAGACGGATTATACTCTTCTTCGCCCTCTTCGCAGACGAGCAGCAACGTTTTTTCTCCGGTGTTGAAGCGTTCATCCTCCAGCGTTCCCTGAATAAAGCGCGTCTTGCCGCTCTCGAGGAAGCCGGTGAAGAGATAAACGGGAATTTCTCTGTTTCTCATGTGTTACACTCCGAATAATTCTTTCAGCGCGTCCTCGCCAAGCTGCGAGCCGATGACGCAAAGGCGACCCGTGATGGAAGCGGAGCCGTAACGCACGTTCGATTCACCGGGAACATAGTCAAAATGAATCCATTGACCGTCCGCCGCCGCGACGATGCCTTTGGCTCGCAGAACCGTGCCGTAACGGTGCATATCCTCGAGTGCTTCGAGGTCTTTTTCGATCTCCTCTACCGTGAATTTCTTCGTAGTCTCAACACCCCAGCTCGTGAAGACCTCGTCGGCATGGTGATGATGATGCTCGTGATCGTGGTCATGACAGCCGCAGGAGCACTCCTCGCCGTGATCGTGGTGGTGTTCATGATCATGATCGTGGTCGTGGTCGTGATGATGTTCATGTTCGTGCTCGTGCTCATGATCATGGTCGTGATGATGTTCATGCTCGTGATCATGATGAAGCTCATGGTCATGATCATGATGATGTTCATGCTCGTGCTCTTCCATCAGTTCCTCAAGCTCGGCGGAAAGCGTATCCTTACGCTCAATCGCTTCGGCGATCTGCTTGCCCTCGAGCTGTTCCCACGGCGTCGTGATGATGACCGCTTTGTCGTTATGCTGACGCAGCAGTTCGACACAGGTTTTCAGCTTTTCCTCCGAAATATCGCCGGAACGGCTGAGCACGATTGTGCCGGCGTGCTCGACCTGATCGTTGAAAAACTCGCCGAAATTCTTCATATACATTTTGCATTTACCGGCGTCCACCACAGCGGTGAAGCCGTCGAGCTCGATCTCGTGCGATTCGATTTTCAGCACGGCGCGGATGACGTCGCTGAGCTTGCCGACGCCGGAGGGCTCGATGAGGATTCTGTCCGGCGCGTAGTCTTCGAGGACTTTTGTCAGCGCCTTGCCGAAATCACCGACCAGACTGCAGCAGATGCAGCCGGAGTTCATCTCCGTGATCTCGACGCCTGCGTCCTGCAAAAAGCCGCCGTCGATGCCGATCTCGCCGAATTCGTTCTCGATAAGGACGATTTTTTCGCCTGCATAGGCTTCCTTGATCAGCTTTTTAATCAGCGTCGTTTTGCCGGCGCCCAAAAAACCCGAAAAAATATCAATTTTTGTCATAGATTTCGCCTTCCCTAAGTTTTATGAATCTATTATAGCACTCTTGTCAAGAGGTTCAAACATTATTTTACCTTTTTTCTCGCATAATCCGGCAGGAGAATCGGTGAAACGGCATCGGAAGTCAATCCGGCTTCGTCGAGCTGCCTTGCAAAACGGTCGAGATGCGACAAGTCAGGCGTTCCGATCCCGGTCTCTTTGGCGCGTTTTCCGGCGTTCCGTCCGGCGCTGCGTCCAAAGACGATAATATCCAGAAGCGAATTGCCCATTAGACGGTTCCTGCCGTGAATGCCGCCGACGACCTCACCGGCCGCAAAGAGATTCGGCACCGCCGTTTCACATGCCGGCGTAATATCCAATCCGCCGTTCTGATAATGCAGCGTCGGATAGACGAGAATCGGCTCCCTGCGAATATCGATGCCATATTCCGCAAACATACGCAGCATCGCGGGAATGCGTTTTTCGATTGTGCCCACGCCGTGTTTTCTCTCGATCATCGGGGTATCGAGCCAGACGCCGACACCCTCCACGGTATGCACGCCGTGATGGCGGTCGGAGCACTCGCGAATAATCGACGCCGCCGAAACATCGCGTGTTTCAAGAGGGTGCATAAAGACCTCGCCGTCGGCGTTGACGAGCTTCGCGCCGAGTGAACGCACCTTTTCCGTCACAAGCGCGCCGAAAATCTGCTCCGGGAACGCCGCGCCGGTCGGGTGATATTGCAGCGTATCGGCGTAGAGCAGCTTTGCGCCGGCGCGGTAGCCGAGCACGAGGCCGTCCGCCGTCGCGCCGTAATGGTTCGAGGTCGGAAAGCCCTGATAATGCAAGCGTCCTGCGCCGCCTGTGGCGAGAATCACGGTCTTTGCCCTTGCGACGAGCAGCTCCTGCGTTTCCATATTCATCAGCACCGCGCCTGCCGCTCTGCCGTTTTCATCGAGCAGTAGCTCCACCGCCGCCGTGAAATCGACGACGGGAATCTTGCGGTTGAGCACCTCGTCCCGCAGCGTTCGCATGATCTCCGCGCCGGAATAATCCTTTGCCGCGTGCATTCTCTTGCGCGACGTGCCGCCGCCGTGGGTCGTCAGCATCGTACCGGTTTCGTCTTTATCAAATTCCACGCCGAGCCGGTTCAGCCACAGAATCGCCTCCGGCGCTTCGGTGACGAGCTTATAGAGCAGTTCCTTTTTCGCCGCGAAATGACCGCCGCCGTATGCGTCTAAGAAATGCACCGCCGGGCTGTCATTCGGCTTGTCCGCAGCCTGAATGCCGCCTTCCGCCATCATCGTGTTCGCGTCGCCGATGCGCAGCTTTGTCACGATCATCACGGACGCGCCGGTGTTGTCCGCTTCGATGGCAGCCGACGCGCCGGCTCCGCCGCCGCCGATAATCAGCACGTCCACATCATAATCAGGACGCGACACATCAAAATCGCTTGTGATGCGGCTTTTCGCCTGCAAGAGCGCCGCCAGCTCTTTCGGGACTTTCTCCCCCTGATTCTGCCCGACGAGCAGCTCGGCAAACTCGCCGTCGATATAATCGGGGTGATAGGTTTTCAGAAGCGTTTCTTTTTCCTCAGCCGTCATACGCTTCGGCTCGAACGCCGTATTGAACGCACGGTTCTGCTCGACCTTGGCAAGAGATTCTCTCATTTCATCCGGATACATCCTAACGCCTCCTTACTGCTCAATATCCCGGTGATGGTACAGCTCTTTGATTTCGTCAAGCGGCTTTTCCATGAGCGCCGATAATAGCTCCTCGAATTTGCCGTCGCCGATCTCCTCTACACGGTCATTCAGATGCGCCGCTTCGGGCGTTAAATATTTGCCGTTAAGACGCCGTGCGAGCATCGCGACCTGTGGGTGCGAGATCCCGGCGGGACACCGCGACGAGCACACGCCGCACATCACGCAGTCAAAGGATTCCTCGGCGCATTTCTTGAAGTCGCCGCGCTGCGCGTACGCGATATACTGCATGACGGAGAGCCCCTGCGTGCACGCCTTGGTGCAGGCATTGCAGCCGATGCACTTATACACTTCGGGGTAGAGCTGCATCATGAGCTGCTGCGACGGCGTGACCGTTTCGATGTCGTAAACCTGCTTGATGAGCGGGAAAAACGGCATCGTCGCGATAACCATTCCCTCCTGAACCTGTGTCTGACAGGCAAGGCAGAAATGCAGCTCGCGATCCCCCTCAATGCGGTAGATCGTCGCGCACGCGCCGCAGAAACCGTTGCGGCAACCGCATCCACGGACGAGCTTATACCCGGCGTATTCCATCGCCGTCATGATGGTCAGCTCACCCGGCACGCTGTATTTTTTTCCGAAAAGGTAAATTGTAACCATGTTGTCCTCTCATTTCCTGACTTTTTCGCCAAACGGCAAGCGTCAATATTCGTCCGGAAGCTCGTCCAGCTCGTCGAAGCGGAACACCGGGCCGTCCTTGCAGACATATTTCGAGCCGATGTTACACCGTCCGCACTTGCCGACGCCGCACTTCATGCGCAGCTCCATCGTTGTGTAAATCTGCGTTTTCGCAAAGCCCATTTCGAGCAGCTTCTGTAAGGTAAATTTAATCATGATCGGCGGACCGCACAAGAGCACCGTTTTGTCGGTGTCGAACGCGAGTTCGCGCACAAAATCCGGCACAAAGCCAACATGACCGTCCCAGCCGTCCTGCGGACGGTCGATCGTCAGATGCACCCGCGTGCGTTCGTCCGCCGTCCACTCCTCGAGAATTTCGCGGTAATCGACCAAATCGTCCTTTGAACGCGAGCCGTAAACAATGTCAAGCACGCCGTAGTCGTTTCGGTTGTCACGGCAGTAATTGATGACGGAACGCAGAGGCGCAAGCCCGATACCGCCGGCGATAAAGAGCAGATTTTTCTGTTTCAATTCGCTTTCCACGGGGAAATGATTGCCGTAAGGCCCCCGGATCAGAATCTCCTGTCCGACCTCCATGGCGTGCAGCCAATCGGTCAGACAGCCGCACTTTTTAATGCTGAACTCCATATAGTCTTTGTTCGTGGGCGATGAAGTGATCGAAAACATCGCTTCACCGATCCCCGGCACGGAGAGCATGGCGCATTGCCCCGGCAGATGCGAAAAGCACTTTTTGCCGTCGCGTCCGACAACGCGGAAAGTCTTCACATCGGGTGTGTCGAGCCGGATGTCGGTAATCACGCCGATCATGGGGATGAGCGTTTCAGTCATCGGAGACCCTCCTTGCCGTTTTGACGATATTCAGCCCCTGCGGACAGCTCCTGACGCACCTGCCGCAGCCGACGCAGGAAACCAAACCGCCGTTATTTTCGGGAAAATATTTGAGCTTGTGCATAAACCGCTGCCGAAAACGCTCTTTCTGCGTTTTACGCGGATTGCCGTGCGCCATTCTGGTAAAATCGGAATACATGCACGAATCCCAGCAACGAAACTTCCGCACTGTTTCGCCGCAGTCAAAATCACGGACATCGTAACATTGACAGGTCGGGCAGACGAATGTGCACAGTCCGCAGCCGAGACAGCCCTTATAAATCTCGTCCCAGACAGGAGACGCAAAAATCTCTTTTTCGTCCGTATTTTCCCAATATGACAAATTGAGATTTGCAAGCGGCAATTGATTTGCGATCGTCTTTATGGTATCCTGATAAGATTTGATCTCGCCGCCGTCGCATTCTTCCAGAATATCGGTCAGATTTTCGGTCAGATTTTCGCCCTTATCCGTGCGTGGCTGCCAATAGAGAAAACCGTCCGTGAGCCAGACGGAAATATCCCCTTTCGGCTCGGCGGGATCAATGCCGAACGCCGTACAGAAGCAGCTCGTATCCGGCTCGCCGCAGGCAACGGTGATGACCGTTCCGGCTTCACGCCGATCCCGATAATACGGATCGACCGGCTCGGACAAAAACACTTGATCGAGCAGCGAAAAGCTCGCGGCGTCGCAGGCGCGGACGCCGAAAACGACGAACGGCTCGTTCCCGTTCTGATTTTCGAGAATCTCGATTTTTTTGCCGGTCATTCTAAACGCGGCGATATTCTCCACCTGCGGGAAGAAAAAGTCCTTCGCGCTACGGACGGTGTTGAGCGCGCCGACGGCATAATCTACTCCCTGTTCATAGCGGACGAACGAAACGGCGCCGTCTTTTTCACCGGGCAGATACAGCGGACAAAGGCTGTCAAGACGCTCGAACAGCTCCGACATTCTGTCAGATGAAAGCTTACGCATGACCTTCTCCCCTTTCATAGACAACCGACGGTTCCGCGTCGTCTTTGGTAAACGTCAGAAGCGCGGCCTCGTCCCCGTCGCCGTAAAGCTTATGAATATCCTTGATATATTTGCGGTTGAGCAGATGCAGCGGAATTTTTTCGGGACAGACGCGCGAGCATTCGCCGCAGTCGGTGCAGCGTCCGCACACATGGAACGAACGAATGATATGATAAAGATTTTCCTCGAAATCGTCGGCATTCGCCTTGGAATCCATACCCGACGACGGATTATCAAAAATACATTTGACGCACGAACACGCCGGACAGACATTGCGGCAGGCATTACAGCGGATACACTTAGAAAGCTGACTGCGCCAGAACGCGAACCGTGCTTCGGGATTCTTCTCTTCGAGCGCCGTCACACCGGCAAAGCGGTCGTTCACAGTCGTGTCCTCTGACAGCTCCGGGCTCAGGACTTCGTCACAGCCGACGTGCTCCTTGCCGACGCAGGACAGGCACTTTTCATAAAGGACATCCTGTCTCGGAACGGTTTGCTCGCCGTAGAGCGTCACGACCGTCAGCGTATCGCCGTTTTCCTGTATATCTATCATCCCTTTGATGCCCTTATCGCTGATTTTATCGACGTCGATTTTCCCGCGGCACGGCACACCCAGCGCGTAAATTTTCTCGCGACGGACGCGGTGCTCTTTTGTCAGGAGCTGCAAGCCCCTCGAATCGCAGGGTTTAAGAAGCAGGAGGACTGTGCCGTCCTTCTTCGTCTCGTTTATCATATATTTGCAAAGGTTCGCGCCGCACAGGCTGTTATACACGACGGAATCGAAATCCTCCGTAAACAGCGCCGGCTCGGTATCGAACCCCAATTCGCCCTTTTTCCAGCCGAATACACGGTCGGCTTTGCCCTCGGACACAAGCTTTTTGATGGTTTTGGTTATTTGCATCGGAGATCCTCCAACCTTTTGCATTCGCCCAGTTCATGGATTTTTGCCGCAAAATCATTCATCGTGGCGGCGAACTTTGCGCCCTCTGCCGCCGAAATCCATTCCACGCGCGTCCGCTCTTTTTCGATACCCAGATATTCGAGCATGGAGAACAGCAGCGTCATGCGGCGTCTCGTATAATAATTGCCCGTCGAATAATGGCAGTCGCCGGGATGACAGCCGGCAAGAATCACGCCGTCCGCGCCCTTTTGAAAAGCCCTGAGAATAAAGGTGGGATTGACGCGGCAGGAACAGGGCACGCGGATAATCTTGACTTCGGCAGGGTACGCGAGCCTCCCCGAACCGGCCAAATCCGCTCCGGCGTAGCTGCACCAGTTGCAGCAGAACGCGACGATCAGCGGCGTAAATTCTCCGTTTTCGTTCATCGGCATATCGCATCCACCTCCGCAAAAATCTGATTCGACGAAAAGCCCTTCAAGTCCATCGCGCCGGACGGACAGGCGACCGTACACGCGCCGCAGCCGTGGCAGACCGCTTCATTGACAACGGCGATACGCCGTATCTCCTTCCCGGTGCCGTCGTTGACCTCGGCTTCGGTATACGTGATCGCGCCGAACGGACAGACCTTTTCGCAGTTTGAGCAGCCGCTGCACACAAGGGAGTCGCTTCTCGCGACACAAGGGTTGCTCTTAAGTTTATTTTTGGACAGCAATCCGATCACCTTGACCGCCGCTGCGCCTGCCTGTGAGACCGTTTCGGGAATATCCTTCGGTCCCTGGCAGAAGCCCGACAGGAACACGCCCGCCGTAGGGCTTTCCACGGGACGCAGCTTCGGGTGCGCCTCGGTGAAGAAATCGTTGGTGTCCATGCTCGCCGTCAGCATCGTCGCAAGGCTCCGCGCCGTTTTGTCCGGCTCCGTTGCCGCCGCCAGAATCACCATATCGGCGGAAATCGTCAGCTGTTCGTTCGCGAGCAGGTCGGAAGCGCGCACCATCAGGTGTCCCGCACCGTCGTCATAGACCTTGCCGACCATACCTTTTATATAATGAACGCCGTACTGCTCCACCGCGCGGCGGTAGAACTCGTCGAAATTCTTGCCCGGTGTGCGCACATCGATATAAAACACATAAACCTCGGTGTCGGGGTATTTTTCACGCACCAGCATGGCGTGCTTGGCGGTGTACATACAACAGATCTTGGAGCAATACTCCTTGCCCCGACCCGACGTATCACGCGAGCCGACGCATTGCACAAAGACCAATGTTTTCGGCGGTTTGCCGTCGGACGGCCGCTCCAAATGGCCTTTCGTAGGCCCGGCGGCGTTGAGAATCCGTTCAAATTCGAGAGACGTCACAACATCGGGATAGGTCTGATAGCCGAACTCGCCGAACTTGTCAAGCGAAATCGGATTGAAGCCCGTCGCGGCGACGATCGCGCCGTATTCCTGCTCGACGATCTCATCCTGCTGTGAAAAATCAATCGCTTTGGCGGCGCAGTTCATCTGACACAGACCGCATTTGCCCGTTTTGAATTTCAAGCATTGTTCGGTGTCGATGACGGGAACATTCGGGATCGCCTGCGCAAACGGGATATAGATCGCGCCGCGTTTATCAAGCGACAGATTGAATTCATTGCCGCCTTTGCGGGACGGACATTTCTGCGTGCAGACGCCGCAGCCCGAGCACAAATCCTCATGCACATAGCGCGCTTTTTTCCGGATCTTCACGCGGAAATTGCCGACGTAGCCCTTAACCTCCTCGATCTCGCTGTAGGTATAGAGCGTGATATTCTCATGCTGCGCCGCCTCGACCATCTTCGGCGTCAGGATGCACGCCGCACAGTCAAGCGTCGGGAACGTCTTGTCGAGCTGCGCCATTTTGCCCCCGATGGTGGGCTTTTTCTCCACAATATCGACCGGATAGCCCGCCTCGGCGATGTCCAGCGCCGTCTGAATGCCCGCAATGCCGCCGCCGATGACCAGAGCACGCTTGACGACGGGACTTTCTCCTGCCGTCAGCGGTGCGTTCAGCCGCACTTTCGCGATCGCCGCTCTGCCGAGCACCACGGCTTTCGCCGTCGCCGTCATCCTGTCCTTATGAATCCACGAGCATTGCTCGCGAATGTTGGCGATCTCCACCATATAGGGATTGAGTCCCGATTCTTCTGCCGTTTTGCGGAACGTCGCCTCGTGCATACGCGGTGAGCAGGAGCAGACCACCACGCCTGTCAACTGATTTTCTTTGATCGCATTCCGAATTAACTGCTGTCCGTTTTCGGAGCACATATACGGATAATCCGCCGCAAAAACGACATTCGGTTCGTTTTTCAGCGTTTCCGCCACCTGTTTCACATCGACCGCCGCGGCAATATTACTGCCGCAATGGCAGACAAAAACACCGATTCTCTGCATCTTGCCGCACCTCACTTACTGTATTTCCGGAAAGCCGCCATCAAGAGCTGCCCCGGGGTTTCCTCATCGAGCAGAGCAGCCACGTCGTCGGGCTTCAGACGGTCATTGCCGATGGACCTCTCCCGCAACGTCCTGACCGCCTCGACCAGATTCGCCGGCATGACGTTCCTCGGACAACGCTCCACGCAGACAAAGCACGACAGGCAATGATACAGCGACTCCGATTCCATCAGCTTCTTGATCTGCCCTTTGGCAATCATATCCACGAACTGATGCGGGTGATACTCCATTTCGTCATACGACGGGCACGCGCCGGAGCATTTGCCGCATTTCATACATTTTTCCGGGTGCACGCCGCTCAAAAGCAGTGCCTCCTCGCAGTAATCGCGTTCCGTCATGCTTCGTCCTCCCCGATTCCCAGCGCCTCGCACAGAATTTGTGTAAAATACCGGACGGGGATATCGCTGTATTTTTTCAGATTATAATAACAGAGCGGACACGCCGTGATGATGCAGTCCGCGCCGTGGGCTTTCGCGCTTCCGATGATGTCGCGGCACTTTTTTTCGGTCAGCGTCTGATTCTCCGCCGCCATATAGCCGCCGCAGCATTCATTCCGGAACGGATAGACGACCGCTTCCCCACCGAGCGACGTGATATAATCCTCCATGATACGGGGATTTTCCGCATCGTCAAAGCCGATGATTGCCGACGGCCGCAGGATCAGACAGCCGTAATACGGCGCAATTCTTTGTCCCGTCAGGGGATTTGTGACCTTTTTCCGCAGAGCCTCAAAACCGATATCGTCGCGCAGCATCTCTAAAAAATGCAGCACTCTCGTTTCTCCGCCGTAGTCGATCTCTGCATACGAACGCACTTTGTTCCGCACAGTATCGCTGTTTTTCATATCGTAATTGACCGATTTGAGCACGTGATAGCACGCCGAACAGACCGTCAGCAGATCGCGTCCGTTATCTTTTGCGCTCTGCAAAGCCCGAACGGACGGCAGCTTATGCGCGTTCTCGTTTGACGCCATCGGATAGACGCCGCCGCAGCATTGCCATTCGGGCAGTTCGCGCAGCTCGACGCCCAGAGCTTCAGCCGCTGTCATCGCCGACTTTTCAAGCGCAGACGCCTGATTTTTCAGTGTGCAGCCCGGATAATAATCATAAATCATGAAATCCCTCCGCCGGAAAACTTCTATATATTTTATCATAATAAAGAGCGCATTGCAACAACAAATTGACACGACGCGACATTTTCCGCCCCTCTGCCGCATTTTCGGCAAAGTCGCGAAAAACGGAACGCCATCCATGAAAAAATTGATAAAAAATTTTACGGAGCTTTCCAATTTTATATTGACAATCCCCGTTTGATTCGGTATAATAAGGATGCATTATAGTTTTCAATAAGGAGGAAAACTCATGAAAAAAGCATTATCTATGTTTTTAGCTTGCCTCATGCTGCTTGCCTGCGTACCCGTTATGGCTTCCGCAGCCAATATCACATGGGACAACGTTGCAGCTGACAACTCCACCTATACCATTCCGGCAGGCGACACCGTTACCGTTACCGGTACGAGAACGATCACCGGCGCGCTGATCGTGGAAGAGGGCGCGAACCTTGTCATCGCCTACGGCGGCACGCTGGTCATCGCGGGCTCCGGTAAGCTCGTCAACAACGGTCATATCTCCGTTCAGAGAGGCGGCTCGCTGACCTTATCCGCCACCGGCGACAGCGAATACACGGCGGCTCTCGTCAACAACGAGTCCGGCGTCATTGACATCGCGATCGATACGTTCTGTGCACTCGGCCTCGGTTCCTACGGCTACAACAGAGGCACGATCAACAACATCGAAAGAATGAATGTCAAGGGTAACCTTTCCCACTTAGTTAAGATCCCGGCTGATTTCTCCGATTCTTACCGTTACACGGAGACATGGGACAGACAGGATAAAACCGTCAATTTCGATGTTGACTATTTTATGTATCAGGCCGGCTCGGAAGACCTTGATTACCTTGATCCCACCAAATACTTCGGCGACAACAAGACGGAGATCTGGGTAGAAAACGGCAATCAGATTTTCATTTTGATCACGCCCGAAGAGGGTGTCGGCGACTGGGTCGATACCGGCAGAATGAAGCTTGTTGTCAACGGTCAGATGCTTGATTCCAAAGCCAGAATCGACAACGACCGCGGCGTATTCTGCATCACGCCCACCAGCGCGGTTACTGCGACGGTTTACTCCACGCAGTATAAAGACATTGAAAAGCTTTTTGAAGTTGAGCTTCCCAGAACGGACGGCTACTACACCATCACCAAAGACGGCGACGTTGACGTTGCGACGGTTGAATACGGCAAAACGCTTTCCTTCCGTGTCGTTCTCGCTGAAAAATACGACAAATCCGACTACTATGTCTATGTAAATACTCTCTATCTTGAGCCTGATGAATACGGCTACTACGATGTCACCGGTCCCATCACCGTTGACGGTATGTCCACAGCAGGCGGCGTCCAGGAAGATGTTGAAATCACCGTTATGGGCGTGGCTCCCAACGAGCGCGTCGAGATGGCTGAAGGCATCATTGGCTTCATTAAAGAGATTTTCGATGTCATCAAGAGCATCTTCGAGTACTTTATAGACATCTTCTCCGGACTCGGCAGCATCGGTGCTTAATGCTTACCAATTGAATCCATCAGGACCGTCGGAGTTCCGGCGGTCTTTTCATCAGAAAAAATATAAAGGAAAACTGACAATGACAATCATCATAAGACCATATCAGGAACAAGACCTGCCGTCCATGACGGCCATCTGGAACGAAGTAGTCAAAGAGGGAAACGCGTTCCCACAGGAAAACTGTCTCGGGGAGGACGCCGCCGGATTCTTCGCGTCGCAAAGCCATTGCGGCGTGGCGGTTGACAATGATACCGGCGAGCTTCTGGGGCTGTATATCCTGCATCCGAACAATGTCGGTCGTTGCGGCCATATCGCGAACGCGAGCTATGCCGTCGCCTCCGGAGCGCGCAATCGCCACATCGGCGAAAAGCTCGTCACGGACTGCATTCAAACCGCGCCGTCATACGGTTTTCGCGTATTACAGTTTAACGCCGTTGTCCGCACGAACGCCGCCGCACGGCATCTGTATGAAAAACTCGGCTTTGTTCCGCTCGGTGTGATCCCCGGCGGCTTCCGCAAAGACGACGGCAGCTATGAGGACATCTGTCCGTATTATATCGACCTCATGCAGCATGAAGCATGATCAGACGGCAATCATGTTGTTTAAAATCATGCGTCAAAATTACTCGAATTTTGTTGCAAGTTTCTCTCCGAAAATCTTGACAAAATACAAAACAATGGTATAAAATAATAAGGTAAAGTATGTTGCCGAATGTGCTTTGCTATCAATGAAAAAGGATGTGAGCTTTGAATGGAACCCGATTCTTACCCCGGGCCGAGTACACCCCCTAAACGAAGAATCGCTGAATAAAACAAAGCCTCGCATTTTGATTGATTCATTCTTTCGCGGCTTTGTTTTGTTCGGCCGTGAAAGGATTTGATTACATGACAAACTGTTACATCACAAGGAACAACTACCTTGAGGAATTAACAGGACCGGAACCCGGCTGCTGGGTCAGCCTGGTTGCGCCCGGTGAAGCGGAAATCAACCGGATTTCCAACAAGTATAACCTCGATATTGACGCGCTCAAGGCCGCGCTGGACGCCGACGAGCGTTCCCGTATCGAAACGGAAGACAACTACACCATGATCCTTGTCAATATCCCGACCATCGAGGACGAGACGGACAAGGAGCTCTACAGCACGATCCCGTTGGCGATCATCGTTGTGGACGACGCCGTTATCACGGTATGCAGCGAGGACACGCCGATTCTGCGCCAGTTCGCAAACGGCAAGGTGCGTGATTTCTACAGCAATATGAAGTCCCGCTTCATTCTGCAGATTCTGTATAAGACCTCGTCCCTTTTCCTCGCTTACCTGCGTAACATCGACCGCAAGAGCGACAATGTCGAAAACGAGCTGCACAAATCGCAGAAGAACAAAGAGCTGATCGAGCTGCTCAAGCTTGAGAAATCGCTGGTCTACTTCACAACGGCGTTGCGCTCGAACGAAGCCATTCTCGAAAAGATGCTCCGTCTGGAGATCATCAAAAAATACCCGGAGGACGTCGATCTGCTGGAGGACGTCATCGTCGAAAACAAGCAGGCCATCGAAATGGCGAACATCTATTCCGGCATTCTGAGCGGCACGATGGACGCATTCGCCTCCGTTATCTCCAACAACCTGAACATCGTCATGAAGGTGCTCTCCGTCATCACGATCGTGCTCTCGATCCCGACGCTGATCTTCAGCGCATACGGCATGAACATGAATCCGGCGGGAATGCCGTTTTCGCAAAGCCCATGGGGCTTCCTGATCGTCATCGTGCTGTCGATACTCATCTCTGTGATCGCGATGCTGGTCTTCATGAAGAGCAAAATGCTCAAATAACCAAAATTTCTCCCGGTTGCCGCAGCATCCGGGAGTTTTTTGCGTTCCTATGATAAATTCTTGAGACGCTACGGCGCGCATGCTACAATAAGAATCAAAAAAGTCCCGCGCAAACGAGACTTTTTTTTGATATTGTCAATTACAGCAAATGCGCAAGCAGTTCGTCGTGCGCTGCGGGATGGATATAAGCCGGCGCGATGTCGAAGATCGTGCGGCAGCCGGACTGCCCCTCGCAGTTCAGACGATAGGCAGCTCTTGCATAGGCGGTCAGCACGCCTGCGGTGAACTCGGGATTGGAATCGAGCTTGAGCGAATACTCCATGATGTGTTTCGTCTGTCCGTCACCCGTCGAGCCGCTGCGGAAGACCATGCCGCCGTGAGGAATGCCCTTATGGTCGCGCATGAGCTCCTCTTCGCTGATAAAGTGAACGGTCGTATCATAATCGGCAAAATAGTTGGGCATCGTCACGATCGCTTCTTCAATCGCTTTCCGATCCGCGCCCTCTTCGGCGACGACAAAGCATTCTCTTGTGTGCTTCTGGCGGGTCGTCAGCTCGGGATTCTCGCCCTTGCGGACGCTCTCAAGCGCTTCGGGGACGGGAATGGTGTACTGTCTGGCGTCCTTGACGCCGGGAATGCGGCGGATCGCGTCGGAATGACCCTGACTGACGCCCTTGCCCCAGAATGTATAATCGCTGCCGCAGGGCAGAACGGCCTGACCCATCAGACGATTGAGCGAGAACAGACCGGGATCCCAGCCGACGGAAATGACGCCGATTTTGCCGCTCTTTTTACAAACAGCATCGACATTCTTAAAATGCGTCGGAATTTTCGCGTGCGTATCGAAGCTGTCCACGACGTTAAAATACTGCGCAAGAGCCGGCGTCTGCTCCGGCAAATCGTTCGCACTGCCGCCGCAGAGAATCAGGACGTCGATTGCATCCGCCATTTCGGGTGCTTTCGCCATCTCATAAACGGGAACACCCGTCGCCGTCTTGACGCTGTCGGGATTTCTTCTGGTAAACAGCGCGACAAGCTCCATGTCGTCGCTCTTCGTCACGGCGCTCTCCACGCCTTTTCCAAGGTTGCCGTAGCCGGCAATACCCACTCTGATTTTCATATTTTCCAAATCCTTTCTATTACAATGTACAATGTACAATTTACAATGTATAATGAATCAAAAGGCGAAGCCTTTTCCGACATTCTGCATTCTGCATTCTGAATTCTGCATTCGTTACCGTATCGCAGCAGAAAGTCTATACAATTCAGCATAAAGTCCGTCTTTTGCGATCAGCTCGTCGTGCGTGCCGAGTTCGGCGATCCTGCCGTCCGATACAACGGCGATCTCATCGGCATTCTTGATGGTCGAAAGCCGATGCGCCACCACAAGCGTCGTGCGTCCCTTGCACAGCTCGTCAAGCGACTGCTGAATGAGCATTTCCGTCGTGTTGTCGAGCGCTGCCGTCGCTTCATCGAGAATCAGAATCGCGGGATTTTTCAGAAACACCCTTGCGATACTCAATCTCTGTTTCTGTCCGCCGGAAAGCTTCACGCCGCGTTCACCGATGACCGTATCGTAGCCCTTTTCAAGCGACATCACATAGTCGTGAATATTGGCGCGCTTCGCCGCTTCGATCACTTCGTCCTCGGTCGCGTCGAGGCGTCCGTAGAGAATATTGTCCCGAATGCTCGCGTTGAAGAGATAGACGTCCTGCTGCACGATGCCGATATTGCGCCGCAGGGAATCCGCCTTGATTTTGTGAATCTCGGTGCCGTCGATGAGAATCTGCCCGTCCTCCACGTTGTAAAAATGCGGGATCAGGTGGCAGATCGTCGTTTTGCCGCCGCCGCTGGGACCAACCAGCGCAAACGTCTCGCCTTTTTTAATATCGAGGCTGACGTCCTTGAGCACGTCCTTCTCTTTGCCGTAGCCGTAGGAGACATGACGAAATTCGATATTGCCCTGCACTTCGGGCAGCTCAACGGCGTCCGGCGCGTCCTCTTCTATCTTCGCGTCCATGATCTCCAGAAACCGCTCAAAGCCCGTGACGCCGGTCTGATACTGCTCCATAAAGCCGATGAGCGTCGTGACGGGATTGATAAACAGATTGGTGGAAACGATAAACGCCGAATAATCCGCGAAGTCAATATCGCCGTGATAGAGGAACAGCCCGCCGGCAAGCAGCACCACGACGTTGAACACATCGGTGACAAAGGTCGTCGTGGAATGGAACTGTCCCATCGCTTTGTAGCCCGCTTTGCTCGCTTCGACAAATTCTTTGTTGCCGACCTCGAATTTTTCCTCTTCCCTTTTCGCGTTCGTAAAGGCTTTTGTAACACGAATGCCGGAGATGCTGCTCTCAAGCGACGCGTTGATGTCCGCCGTCGCAATCCGTTTTTCCATGAACGCTTTTTTCATTTTCTTGCGAAGCGACCCCGTGATCAGAATCAGGAACGGCACACAGACGAAAATAATCAGCGTCAGCGGCACATGAATCGTACACAGGTACACAAAAGAGGTCAGAATCGTGATCGTGGAAATCAGCAGATTTTCCGGACCGTGATGCGCCAGCTCGCTGACTTCAAACAGGTCGTTCGTCATGCGCGACATGATTTTACCCGTCTCGTTGTCGTCGTAAAAGCTGTAGGGCAGCTTCTGCAGATGCGTGAACATATCGCGCCGCATCTGCGCCTGCATTCGGACGCCCATCACATGCCCCTGATACTGAATGAAGTAGTTCAGCCCCATGCGGATGAGGTAAAGCCCGAGCAGCACGCCGGCGCAGGTGATCATCATGCCGTACTGCCGGTTCGGGATCAGGTCGTTGAGCATTTTCCTGAGCACAATGGGATAGAAAATCCCCATCACAGAGACCAAAAAAGACGCCGCCATATCCAGCGAAAAGATGACCTTATGCGGTTTGTAATACGCTAAAAATCGCTTCAGCAAAACGACCCCTCCTCCGGATTTTCTTCTTATTATAACGATTTTTCTCGCCGAATGCAAGAGGAGAAACGCAAAAAAAAAAGAACGCTCTGCAAAAAAGTCAGAGCGGCTCGGAACAGGGTAGCATATGATTTTATTATCAAATAAATGTGCAAAGTTCAAAGTGCAAAGTGCAGTTCCGGAAGCCCTTCGGGCTTGATTGATACGCCTGCGGCGCGCTTCATTATAATGAATCAAAAGGCGAAGCCTTTTCCGACATTGCACTTTGAACACTGCACTCTGAACTTTCAGATACCCGCTTATTGACCGGTCGTCAATTCAGTCTTTTCAATCATCCTCACAACATACGCTTCGATCTCGTCGAGCGTCTGCGCGTCGGCAATGCTCTCATAGGTGTAGCGATCAAAGAGCAGACCGTCGTCTGTCTCTAAAAAAGCGTAGCGGACGCCGTCGGCAAAACCGTAAGGTGCAAGATCACGCTGACACAGCGTTGCACCGTGCTGCTCCCAGAACGAATTCTCATCGTAAATAACCGGCATAAAAATTCCCTTTGTGCCTTTTCGCATCGCCGAAACGACCTCGGTGTCCTCCACCCAGACGCCGTCTTCAATCGTACAGGGCAGCAGCACGCCGACCGTCTCGCCGACCTTGCAGTCGCCGCGGTAAACAGCTTCCACATCGATTTCGGCAATCGCGCGATACTCCTTCATGCCGTTAAAATCAATCTGAATATTCCGGATTTCGCGCACCGTGCCTTTGAACACCGCTGTGTTGAAATACGTGAACAGCTCATCTTCCGATTTGAAATCTATCAGAGAATACGATGTCTTTGTCACGACCGACGGATCGGCGTATTTCACCTTGACATTCTGCGACAAACCTGAAAGCTCAATGGTATCCTGTCTGGAAAGTGCCGTCGGGACGGCAACAGCCGCGACCAAAACGAAACAGGCGGCCACAGACAGCGCAATGCGCAGGGTCTTGTGTTTTTTGACGGACGGCTTTTCGGCCTCCGCCACATACGTTTCATCAAGCATTCCCAATGCTTCGGACAGTGTTTCCTTTTTCATTCGATAATCCCCTCTTCCTTCAAAAATCGGTTCAGCTTCTGCCGCATACGGGACAGGCGCACGGACACAGTATGCGGATTTAACTGAAACATCTCCGCAAGGGCGGACACGGAATCCGCGTACCAGTACCGCCGCACGAACAGCATTCGTGATTCCTTGTCGAGCGTCGCCAGAAAGCGATTGAGCGCTTCCGCCAGTTCCCTTGCGTCGCACGTCTCCTCCACATTTTCACTCGACGGCAGGCATTCCGACAGTTCCTCAAGCGCCGCATCGTAGTAGCTGTTGCGCTTTTGCGCCGTGTTGTAATGATATTGCTTCACGGCAAGATTGCGGACGATCCGACAGACATAGCTGCCGAGCTTTTCCGGCCTTTGCGGCGGAATGGTGTTCCACACCCCGAGATACGCGTCGTTGACGCACTCTTCGGCGTCCCTATCATTTTTCAGAATGTTGACGGCAATCCGATTGCACAGCCTGCCGTATTTTTCAGCCAGCTCACCGACCGCCTTTTCCGACCGTAATTCAAACAGGTCAATGATCGTCTGATCCTCCAACGGCTCCGCCTCCTTTCACCCATATACTACGGTTTTGCAGAAGAATATCTCACAAAAATGAAAAAATTTTCAAAATTTTTTGACAAGGTCAGTATACCATGCGGCAAAAGAAAAAGCAACGACGTCCGCTGATTGACTTTACAAGACAATACGGTTATAATGAAAACAATACCGACGAAAGGAAAAAACTATGACCAATCAGGAAATTATCCGGATCGCGACGGAGACGCTCAAACGCGGCAAAGTTCCGTTTTCCTGCTGCGCATGGTCGAATATCCAGTCGGCGCGCAATGCGATCAGAAGCGGCTTTCGTCCCGCGTGGGTGCAGGTCACGGCAAAAGAGATTGACTTCATCGACCGCCTGAACGCATAAAGATCGGTTGGAAAAATAAACCGAGCAAAACGGAAAGTAAGAGAAATAATGAATTTTTTCTTGCAATGCCCGAAAAATGTGCTATGATAGAGATAACTATTACGGACGAATACAGATACCGAAAAAGGAAAGGACTGTATTGTTATGGAAGAAAAGAAACCCCAACTCTCAAAAAAGGAGAATCTTCTGCAGGCGGTGAAATTCACGCTTTTTTCGCTGTCGGCAGGCCTGATCCAGATCATCACGGACACGATTCTGAACGAAGTGCCGCAGCGTCTGTTTCACTTCAAGCTCTCCTATTGGGCTTGCTATCTGCCGGCGCTTGTGCTCTCCGTGCTCTGGAATTTCACGTTCAACCGCAAATTCACCTTCAAATCCGCGAACAACGTGCCCATCGCGATGCTGAAAGTCGCCGCATATTACGCCGTTTTTACCCCGGTTTCCACGGTTCTCGGCAACATGGCGGCGGAGCATTTCAACGCGGCGGAGCACAATGTCGTCAACTATGTAATCCTGATCGTCACGATGCTGATAAACTTCGTCACGGAGTTCCTGTTTGACCGCTTTGTCGTCTTCCGCAACTCCATCAACACCAACGACCTTGCGAAAAAAGAGCAGGAGAAACAGCAGAACGCCGAAAAGGAATCCGAAACGACGACCGCCGGATAACGGCTTGCTCCTTTTGTGGTTTCCTATAACAATCTGACCGCGGAAAATGGTTGCAACATTTTTCGCGGTCTTGTTTTTTATGGCCGGAATACGGCACCGTGCGGAACAGGAGAGCTGACACTCTGATCCTCGCCGGAATACCGGTATGACGGGATCGGCGACGAACGGGAAGCGTCAAAAACGAATTCATCTGCGTTCTGTACCCGGAAAACATAGGTTTTTGCGCTGTCATCACAGATAAGCGTCAGGGTATCGTCCGTCAGCTCATACCGTCCGGCAGCGATCGTACTGCTGAACGCGGAGTAGGTAAACTGAAACGTATCGTCCGTCTGCGACAACAGAATGGTCGGTTTGATCGGTTCTTCTGACGATTCATAACGGTATGCGCGGCACTGCGACTCCGCCTTACCGTCGGCTGACAGCTTCATGGATTCCATCACATATTCCGCGGGATATCCCGGAATCGTCGCGGCGATGACCGATCCGTTTTTCAGTACAGCGATCAGATGCAGGAAATTATATTCATCACGTGAGGCGTAAAGCCGATGCACGCCGACCGCACGGTCATACACAGGCAGCGTCTCTTTAACCAGATCGAAGCACGTCGCTTCCTCTGCGTTTGCCTCATGAAGAATACCGCGATCCGTTGTATCGGCTCCGTAGCTCGTCAGCAGATGCATTTCCTGTGTGACCGTATAGCGCATGGAATCCTTATCTTCACGGTTAGCTCTGTCCGCGCCGATGACATCGCTGTAATAAAATTTCCTGACACGATAAGACGTATTGGCAAGAGTATCGGGAAGCGGCTCGGTCATAAAGCCGACAAGCAGAACGAAAGCCGCGAGCACCGTCAGCAGAACGAGCCAGAACGCCGGTTTCTTATAGTGCAGAACGGCTTTGATACGAGCCTTGACGCCGATCTCGCCGAACGCCAACGGACAGGCGGAAATCCTTTCACGCGGGACGCTGCAGCGCAGAAGCGCCGACATATAGGCTTTTTTCCGTTCGGGCTGCATATCGCGAATGACACGCTCATCGCACGCCAACTCCAGATCGCGGCAAAACAACCAATAGCCGAGCCACAGAAGCGGCGAAAACCAATACACCGAAAGCAGCGCAAAACCAAGCGGTTTCCAAAGGTGATCGCCGCGTTTCAGATGCGCCGTCTCATGCAGCAGGACACAGTCCGCTTCCGTTTCGGACAGCGACGACGGCAAAATGATACGGGGACGCATGATGCCGAAGCAAAACGGAACATCAACGTCATCGCAGAGCCGGATATTATCCCGAAGACGCATGGCGGTGCGCACCTTTTTCCGCACAAGAGCATAACTCACCGCAGCATACAAAAGCATGACCGCCATCCCCACGATCCATACGACCGCCAAAACACGAAAAACGTTTTCCGTCGGAATCGTACTGTTTGCGACGTTTCCAGCAGCGACAACCGATTCTGTCTGCAAATCAGGGAAGATCGCATTCTGCTCCGTTTGCGAGGAAACAAACGCAGACGGCAGATCTTTGGATCCGGGCATCAGGCTGAATGCGCTTCCGAACGAAAACGGCACGAGCAGACGAAGCGCGACCAACGCCCACAGCGCGCACAGCAGGGACTTCGGCGCTTTTTTCAAAAGCAGACGGATCGCCGCGACGGCGAGTACCAAAAGGCTTCCGCCGAGGCTCAGGGAAAGAAGCTTTGTCAAAACAAATTCCATGCTCATTCCTCCCCGTACTCGTCAATCATGCGCCGCAGCTCGTCAACCTCCTCCTGCGACAGACGTTTCCGTTTGGTAAAAGCGGCAAAAAACGCCGGCAGCGAACCGTCAAAGGTCTCCTCAACGAACTGTTCGCTTTGCTGCGCGGCAAACTCCTCCTTGGAAATACGCGACGATACCACGCCGTTCTGATTCTGAAACAGCCCTTTTTCGCACAGCTTGCGTAAAACGGTATAGGTCGTGGGCTTTTTCCATGACAGCTCCCGTTCGCAAAGGCGCACCAGTTCGCCCGACGGCAGCGGCTCATGCTGCCAGATGATGTCGGCAAACCGCGCTTCGACTTCGCCGAGCGTCCTGATCTTTTTGTCTTTCATAAAGAATTCCTCCTTTTCGGTTTATCATCAATAAACCACGGTTTTAGTTTATCATGAATAAACCAATTTGTCAAGAACTTTTTGATATAAAAAAAACGGACGGCAAAATGCTGTCCGTTTGATTCCTTGTTAATACTGTTCTTTCACCATCGCGATCTCTTTTGCGTAGCCGTCTATATCGTTCGGCGTTTCGAGGTTGATCGGTAGTCCTGCAAGAGCGGGTAATTTGATAAACTTCATCAGCGCGTCGAAGCCGATTTCTCCCTCTCCCAGTTTTGCATGGCGATCCTTGTGCGCGCCGATGGGATTCAGGCTGTCGTTGAGATGAATCGCCTTGAGCCTGTCAAGTCCGATCACCTTGTCAAATTCGTCGAGCACGGCCTCCGGCTCGTGAATGATGTCGTAGCCGCCGTCGGAAATATGGCAGGTGTCAAGGCAAACACCGAGCTTGTCTTTAAGATCAACCCTGTCGATGATGGCGCGAAGCTCCTCAAAGCTTCTGCCGATTTCGCTGCCCTTTCCTGCCATTGTTTCGAGCAGAACCGTTGTCGTCATCTCCGGGAACAGCACTTCATTGAGAACATCGGCAATCAGCTCGGTTCCCTTTTCCGCGCCCTGCCCGACATGACTGCCCGGGTGGAAATTATAATAATTGCCCGGCACATATTCCATACGCATCAGATCGTCCCGGAACGTCTCGAGCGCAAAGGTGCGGATTCTCTCTTCCGCAGCTGCGGCGTTGAGCGTATACGGCGCGTGCGCGACGATTTTACCGAAAGCATGCTCCTTTGCGAACGCGAGATAGGCGTTCACGTCGGCTTCGTCAATCGCTTTGGCCTTGCCGCCTCTGGGATTGCGCGTAAAGAACTGAAACGTGTTGGCTCCGATTGCCGCCGCCTGCTCACCCATCGCGAGAAAGCCCTTTGACGACGATAAATGACACCCGATATATAACATAAATTACTCCTTCCCCGATAATGCCCGGAACGAATTGAGCACCGCCAGCACCATAACGCCGACGTCGCCGAAGACCGCTACCCCCATACCCACGACGTTCAGTGAGCAGAGAATCAGAATCGCGATTTTGATGACAAGCGACAGTATGATATTTTCTTTCGCGATCCGCATGGTCTTTTTCGCGATCGTGACCGCCGTCCCGATCTTCGACGGCTCGTCGGTCATAATCACCACGTCCGCCGCCTCAATCGCCGCGTCAGAACCGAGCGCGCCCATCGCGATGCCGACATCGGCTCTCGCCAAAACCGGTGCGTCGTTGATGCCGTCGCCGACATAGATAGTCTTGCCGCGTTGTGACGCATTCGCCATGACTTCTTCGAGCTTCGACACCTTATCCCCCGGCAGTAGCTCGCTGTAAACCGCGTCGAATCCCAACTCTTTCGCGACTCTCTCCGCCGTCTCTTTCGTGTCGCCCGTGAGCATGACCGTCTTTTTCAGACCGCATTGCCGCAGCGTCCCGGCAAGTGTTTTCGCATCCGCTTTGATCTCGTCCGCAATGACGATGCTGCCCGCGAATACGCCATCGATCGCCGTATAGACAACCGTGCCGCCGTCCGCTTTTTCATACGGAATCTGTCCGGATTCCATCAGCCTGCCGTTGCCGACCAGCACATTTTTGCCGTCAATTTTTGCTGATACGCCGTGTCCGGCGATCTCCTCAGCGGATTCAATTCTGTCAGATGAAACCGGCGTTTTGCAAGCCTCACGCAGAGACTGCGCAATCGGGTGCGACGAAATGCTCTCCGCTGTCGCTGCCGTTTCGAGCAGCTCGTCTGCCGTCATGCCGACAGGGTGAACCTCCCGCACGGCAAAGACGCCTTTCGTCAGCGTTCCCGTTTTATCAAAGACGGCGTTCTCCGCCTGCGACAAACTCTCCAGATAGCTGCCGCCCTTGACTAAGATACCCTTTTTCGCCGCGCCGCCGATGCCACCGAAAAACGCAAGCGGCACGGAAATGACGAGTGCGCACGGACAGGAGACAACCAGGAACGACAGTGCCCGATAAACATAATCGCGGAATGTCGCTCCCTCGATCAGCAGCGGCGGCAGAACCGCCAGAAGTAATGCCAGAGCGAGCACGATGGGCGTATAATATTTGGCGAATTTCGTAATGAATTTTTCGGATTTTGATTTTTTCGCCGACGCCGTCTCGACCAGATCGAGAATGCGGCTGACCGTCGAATCCTCAAACGATTTCGTCACGCGCACCGTCAGCACGCCGTTCTGGTTGATACAGCCGCTGAGAATCTCCTCCCCGACTGCGACAGGACGCGGCACGGATTCTCCCGTCAGCGCGGACGTATCGACAAACGAGCTTCCGCTTTCGACAATGCCGTCCAGCGGCACCTTTTCGCCGGCGGCGATGGAGATCAGCTCGCCGATCTGCACCTCGTCCGGGTCGATCTTCTGAATTTGTCCGTCCCGTACCACATTGGCGTATTCGGGACAAATATTCATCACATCGCTGATGGATTTTCTCGATTTTTTGACCGCATATTCCTCAAACAGCTCGCCGACGCGGTAAAACAGCATGACGAACACCGCTTCGGGATATTCCCTGATGCAGAATGCGCCGATCGCCGCGACGACCATCAGAGTGTTTTCATTAAAAATATTGCCTTTCGTGATGCCCTTGACCGCGCTGATGAGCACATCGAACGCGCTGACCGCAAACGCCGCAATAAACAGAATCAGTTTCACGACGGACAGCGTATCGGGCATCAGCATCGCCGCAATCAGCAGCACCGCACCGGACACAATGACGGCGATATCCTTTTTCATATCTGCTCCCCCCCGAAAATGAATTTTATAAATACTCGATTTCGACGTCGGGCTCAATTTTGTGTACGATCTTTTCAATCTCGACCTTGATCACTTCGAACTTTTCTTCCTCGACGTCAAGGATCATTTTTTCCGTCAGAAAATTCACCGTGACGGACCCGACGCCTTTGATTTTCGCTACCTTGTCTTCGATTTTGGCGGCGCAGTTTGCGCAGCACAGATCATGCAGTTTGACTTTCTTTACCATCACAAAAACCTCTCAATCTTTTTCTTTGATATGCTCAATGCCCATCTCGATGATCCCGCGGACGTGATCGTCTTTCAGGGTATAATAGACATTTTTGCCGTCGCGGCGGGACTTGACCAGCTCGGCGTCCTTGAGCACCTTGAGCTGATGCGAGATCGCCGACTTCGTCATATTCAGAAGCGCCGACAGATCGCAGACGCACATCTCCTCGTTATCGAGCGCCGCCATAATCCGCATCCGGGTGCTGTCGCACATCACCTTGAAGAAATCGGAAACGGCGTAGAGCACCTCCGTATCCTCCATCACGTCGCGCACATGATCGACAACCTCGCGGTGGATCACATCGCAATCGCACATTTCGCTGTGTTCGTGTATCGTCATATCGGTTCTCCTTTCAGTTGAACAGTTGAACAATCATTCAACTTTCTGGTATCATTATAGTTGAACAACTATTCAATTGTCAAGAGGTTTTTGAAAATTTTTTTAATTTTTTCAAAAAAAAATACGCACCGTTAAAAATACGACGCGTCAAATTGCTGATGAATATTTTTTATCGACAGGGAATCAAGAAGGACGATTCGGACAAGAACAAAGAAAATCTTGACAAGTTTTGATAAATCCTGTATGATAAATCCGTAGTCAAGAGGCGACCGCAGGCGGTTGGCGTAGATCCTCCGAAAGGAGGTGATACTTATGCCGATTACTTTAACTTTTCATGTTGGTAAATTTACATTTACTTTGACAATAAAGCTTAAAGCAAAGAGCAACAACCGCCACTCGGCAAAGTGACGGTTGTCAAATTAAATAAAACAACTTTTCGCTAACCGCAAAAAACGGTTACCTCTTGATTACAGTATACTACTTCCGAATCGTTTTGTCAAGTACGGCAAAACGATTTTCTTTTTCTGATTGATAATATCGGCAGATCGTGGTACAATGAAAAACGGAGATGATACCATGAAAGTTTCTGAAATCCCTTATAAAAGATATACCATAGAAGAGGGACGTGCGCAGTTCGCCGAATTTGAAACAGCGGCGAAGAACGCCGTCTCGGCGGACGGTCTCATCGTAGCGCGGAAGAAAGCGCTGAAAATGATGAACGATTATCAGACAGCGGCGGCGCTTGCCAACTGCCGCTTCACGCTGAACACGGCGGACGAATTTTACAAGGCCGAGATGGATTATTACGATCAGGCGGGGCCGCTGTTTGAAGAGCTGTTCACCCGCTACGCGGACATCATGCTCTCGTCGCCCTACCGCAACGAAGCGGAGCAAAAGCTCAACCCGCAGATTTTCCGCAAGCTGGAGGCGCAGAAGAAATCCTTTGATCCCGTTATCACCGAGGAATCGCAGCAGGAAAACGCGCTTGTGACCGAATATTCACAGTTCATGTCGGCGCTGGAATTTAATTTTGACGGCAAAAAAATGCCGCTGTCCGTATTGCGCGGATACTTAGAGAACGACGACCGGGAAATCCGCCGCAAAGCCGCCGTCGCCATCGGTAAAGGGCTCGGCGCGAACCGCGACACGCTCGACGATCTGTATGACCGTCTGGTTAAAATCCGCGACCGCATGGCGAAAAAAATGGGCTACCAAAACTTCGTCGAGCTGGGCTACTACCGCATGGGACGCACGGACTACACGCCGGAGATGATCAAAACCTTCCGCGAAAACGTAAAAAAAGATCTGGTGCCGCGTATCGCGAAGCTCAAAAAAGAGATCGCAGATGAACTCGGAATCGACAACATCATGTTTTTCGACAACGACATCTACTTCCAAGGCGAGACGCCGAAGCCGACGGGAGACGCCGACGAGATCTTCCAAAGTGCGCAGAAGATGTACGACGATATGTCGCCCGAGATCGGCGCATTCATGCGCTCCATGCGTGAAAACGAGGCGTTCGACGTGCTCGCAAGACCCAACAAATGGGGCGGCGGCTACTGCACGAGCTTCAACAATTTCAAACAGCCGTTCATTCTCGCGAACTTCAACGGCACGACCGGCGACGTGGACGTCATCACCCATGAATTCGGTCACGCGTTAGCGGCGCATTACGTCTACGAATACGGCGATGAAGAGCTTGATGTCGGCGGCATGGAGACGGCGGAATGCCATTCCATGAGCATGGAATTTCTCTCATGGAAATATATGGACAAATTCTTCGGCAAGGACGCCGACCGCTACCGCAAAAAGCATCTGCTCGACGCATTGAGCTTCATTCCCTATGGCGTGATCGTCGATGAATTTCAGCACATTGTCTACGCGCACCCCGAATACACCCCGGAAGAACGCAAGCAGGCGTATCTCGAGCTGGAAAAAGAATACCGTCCGTACCTCTCCTTTGACGGCATTCCCTATCTCGAGGAGGGTACACGCTGGCAGTATCAGATGCACATCTACGAAAGCCCGTTTTATTATATAGATTACTGTCTCGCGCAGACCGTCGCACTCGGTTTTCTCATCAAATCGCGTGAAGACTACGACGACGCGCTGAAAACGTATCTGGCGTTCAGCAAAAAAGGCGGCACGAAGGCGTTCGGAACGCTTGTCGAAGAAGCCGGACTTCCCTCACCCTTTGCCGACGGCGCGCTGAAAACACTTGCCGAAAAGGTCATGCAGATCGCCGAAACGCTGTAAAACTTTCCGATTTTCCAAAAATATTGCATTTTGCTCTTTATTTTTCCTGAAATGTGTGATAGAATAGATGTGTATACGATAAGATTTTCAGGAAGGATTCCGTTATGTCTTCTCCGCTTGCAGACAGAATACGTCCCATGACGCTCGAGGAAGCGGTCGGTCAGCGGCATCTGCTCGCGCCGGGCGCCCCCTTACGGAACATCATTGAATCCGGGATCATCCCGAACCTGATCTTTTACGGCCCGTCGGGAACCGGCAAGACGACCGTCGCGAACATCATTGCGGCATCCACCAACAAGAAGCTCTGTAAGCTCAACGGCACGAACGCCTCGATTGCCGATATCCGCAATATCGTGGCGCAGATCGACACCGTCGCCGCGCCGAACGGCATTCTGCTGTATCTCGACGAAATCCAGTATTTCAACAAAAAACAGCAGCAGTCGTTGCTGGAATACATCGAAAACGGCTCGATCACCCTGATCGCGTCCACCACCGAAAATCCATACTTTTATATATACAGTGCCGTGCTCAGCCGCTGCACCGTCTTTGAGTTTAAGACGGTCACGGCCGAAGAGGTGATTCCGGCGATCGAACGCGCTTTCCGTCTGATGAGCGAAGAGATGAAATGCGGGCTTGACATTGAAGACGGCGTCATCCGCCACATCGCGTATGCCTGCGGCGGCGATGTCCGCAAATCCATCAACACCGTCGAGCTGCTGTGTTTAAGCTCCGTAATGCCGAAGGTCGGCGAAAACCGTAAAATCACACTTGAAAACGCCAAAAGCCTTTCGCAAAAAACGTCGCTCAAATACGATAAGGACGGCGACGAGCATTATGACCTGCTCTCAGCGTTTCAGAAGTCCATGCGCGGTTCCGACCCGGACGCGGCAATCCACTATCTGGCAAGGATTCTGGCCGCCGGCGATCTGCCGTCGGCGTGCCGCAGACTGATGGTCTGCGCGTGTGAGGACGTCGGGCTTGCGTACCCGATGATCATGCCCATGGTCAAAGCGGCGGTCGATATTGCGTTGCAGGTCGGGCTTCCCGAAGCGAGGATTCCCTTAGCCGACGCGGTCGTGCTCGTGTGCAATTCGCCGAAATCGAACTCCGCATACAACGCGATCAACAGCGCGATGGCAGACCTCGAAAAGGGCCGATACGGCCCAATCCCCCGTCAGCTCCAGAATATGCACTACGACGGCGACGACGTCGCGAAAAAAGGGCAGTTCTACGAATACCCGCACGACTATCCCAACCATTGGCTGCGTCAGCAGTATCTGCCAGACGTGCTGAAAGACACGCATTATTACGTCTACGGCGACAACAAAAACGAACAGGCCGCCAGGGAGTATTGGGATAAAATCAAGAAAAACGAGGGAAAGACATGAAATTTTCCGTCAGTACATACAGCTACAGCCGATTGATGCGCGCAGGCAAAATGGCGCTGACCGACTGCATCCGTCAGGCGAAAGAATCCGGCTTTGACGGCGTTGAATTCGTCGATTTCACGCCGCCGCAGGGCATGACAAAGCGCGAATACGCCGCGTTTCTGCGCGAAGAATGCGAAAAGAACGGCGTCGAGCCCGTCAGCTATACAATCGGTGCGGACTTCCTCTATGGCTCGGACGGTGATCTCGAAAAAGAGATCGAGCGGCTTCGGGGAGAAGTCGATATTGCCCGGATTCTCGGTGTCAAACTCATGCGGCACGACGCAACACGGGGTTACGACAAGGCGGACAGAGGCTATAAGACCTTTGACGACGCGCTTCCCCGCATTGCAGAGGGCTGCCGCGCGGTGACGCAGTACGCCGCCGCATTCGGCATCCGCACGATGGTCGAAAACCACGGTTTCTTCTGTCAGGAGAGCTGCCGTGTCGAAAAAATCGTCCGCAGCGTCGAAAGCGAGAATTTCGGTCTTCTCATCGACATCGGCAATTTCCTGTGCGCCGACGACGATCCCGCCGAAGCGGTCGGCCGGCTCGCACCCTACGCATTCCATGTCCACGCCAAGGATTTCCACGTCAAGAACGGAAACGCACCCCATTTCTGCGACGGATTTTTCCGCACCAGAGGCGGCACGTTCCTGCGCGGCGCGATCATCGGTCACGGCGACGTCCCCGTTTATCAATGCCTTTCCACCCTCATCGAAAGCGGCTATGACGGCTATGTCACCGTCGAATTTGAGGGGCTCGAGGATCCCGTCCTCGGCACGGAATACGGCCTTGCGACCTTAAAAAGAATGGTCGCCTCCCTTCGGTAAACTGCCGCAGAGCGGTTTATGATATAAAAAAATTATTCATTATAAGGAGTTGTTCCCGCATGAACAAAAAAATTCTTGCTCTTCTGATGAGCGCGCTGATTCTCGTTTCCTGCATGATCCCCGCCATGGCGGCAGACGCAGAGCCATCCAGCGACGACACGGCCGAATCGACCACACAGGCGCAGGACGACAAGCTCTCCATCAACATCTCCCTCGAGGATATTCTCAATTCGGATATTGTCGCGGGGATCATGGGTTCGCAGGGCTTCGTTGACCTGACGCAGATCGTGTTCGACATCATGGCGAACATGAATAAGGAAACGCTCGAAGCTATGGGCAAAGAAAAGGTGCAGCAGGTCGTACAGAGCACGTTCGACACCATCGCCGGCATGATCACCGAGCTGTATCAGAACAAAGATTTCTACTTTGTTTATGATCCGCTCAAGATCATTGACAACCTTTTTGACACCAACACGTCTTCTCTGACAACGCAGCCGGCTCCCGAAACGACCGATCCCAACGAGCTTGTTTTCAAAGACGGCGACGTGGATATGGACGGCAAAATTACGGCAGCCGATGCCCGTCTGATTCTCCGCAGCGCAGCTCGTCTGATCATTTTCACCGATGAGCAGAAAGCGTTGGCCGATGTGGATAAGGACGGTAAAATCACGGCGATCGACGCCAGAATCGTTCTGAGAATGGCTGCAAATCTTCCGATCGACTGATCAGGCGGATCAACCCCGAATAAGTTTGACGCAACGGTGCGGCTTATTTGCCGCGCCGTTTTTTTCGTATATCCGCCGGAAAAGTCCGCAAAAAAATCCGCCGGAGGCGCCGGAAACAGTTGACAATTTTCGCGCTTTGTTATATACTTATTTATATTGGGTTATTGGGGTGATTTTATGAAGCGCATTCTCGTCACGCTCCTGCTCATACTGCTGATATTCACCGGCACATCCTGTCAAAAACAACCGGATACGGAAGATACAACCGACGGCATCACCGATTCCGCCGTCAACGGGACGAAAGACGAAACGGTTCCTGCCGAGGAAACCGCGCAGGTTGTCCCGACGACCGAACCGACCATGGCGCAGGGATCGTCCGGAGATGCATCCTCTGCAAAACCGGCGGCGACCACGGCGTCAGGCAAACCGGCTTCAACCTCTTCAGCCCAAAAAGCACCGGCTCAGGCACAGGCTACGACGACGCAGCCTTCGACTGCAGCGACGACTGAGGCGACAACAGCGGCGTCCGGTATCATCACAGAAGAGATGATCTGCTATAACGGCAGTCAGAAGATTTACGGCAAAATGGTGCGCCCCGCATCGTCCTCTCGTCTGCCCTGCGTGATTCTGTCACACAGCAGCTCCATGACGCACGAATCCATGAAGTCCTACAGTGAGTTTTTCGCCGGACAGGGCTACGCCGCCTACGCCTTTGATTTCTGCGGCGGCAGCAAAAAGAGCAAAAGCGACGGCGACCCGGACGATATGACGATCTTCACCGAGGTGTCCGATCTTGAGGCCGTTCTGAAAACCATGCAAGGTCTTTCTTACATTGACAAAAATCAGATCTATCTTTTCGGCACAAGTCAGGGCGGTCTTGTTTCCGCGCTTGCCGCCAACGATCACCCGTCCGAAATCAAGGGGCTGATTCTGCTTTATCCCGGTTTCAGCATTCCCGAACAGGTCAACTCGTTTGCCTCCGGCGGCAAGCTGTCCTCGGCGATCTCCTCATTGTACGGACAGAGCGGTCAGGCCTATCTCGATACGCTCATCGGTTACGACGCATACGATCATATCGCAAATTTTACAGGTCCTGTTCTGATCATACACGGTACTGCCGATTTTATTGTGCCGATCAAATATTCCGAAAAGGCCGTCGCGACCTATCAGAACGCGCAGCTTAAAGTGATTCAGGGCGCGTCGCACGGCTTCAATGCCGAGAATTATTCATATAAAGATTACGATGCCGAAGTTCAACAATATATTCTTGCCTATTTAAATCAATAGAAATAGAAATGGAGATTTAGCAATGAAAAGAAAAATCGAACTCGACACCGGCAAAAAAGTCTTTCCGATCATCCTGATGGTGATCGGTCTTGGCTTGATGCTGGCCAACTGGATCGTCAGACTGAACATGGTCGCGGTCGTATCCGTAGCGTACTGCTGCATTATGTCCGCCGTGATCGTTCTCAGCCTGATCATCAAAAAAAAGGTGTATGCTCCGATGGTCTTCGGGTATGCGGCTGCCTGTATCGGCATCGTCGTGTACTACATCATCTGGGGTGCCGACGCCGGATTCGGCGCGTTTACCTCGGGTCTTGCGGGCTTCAATTCCGCTGACCATCCGTGGCTGACGGGCCCCGGCAACTTCTTTACCCGTCTGCTGGGTAACCTGCTGCTGATCCTGCCTACCGCTTTGTGCCTGTGGGGACTGTTCTTCACGGCGCGTCACAGTTTCAAGAAAGAGGGCGTCAAGAAAGCGCTTTCCGGCGTTCTGAGCGTCCTGCTCGTCGGCACCAGCATTTTCTACGTGCTGACCATGAACCTGCGCTCTAAGCCCAACACCGAAAGAATGTGGGATGGTCAGGACGACTATCTGAGCGGCGTTGACAAGAATGCGACAAGCCAGAGCCCCAACGTCCTTGTCATTCTGATGGACGACCTCGGCTACGGTGACGTCTCCCTCAACGGCGCCATCTATGACACGCCCAACATCGACAGCATCGGCGAAAACGGTCTGAACATTGAGAACTTCTATTCTTCCTACTCCGTCTGCTCGCCTGCCCGTTTTGCGGCTATGACGGGACGCTATCCCTACAGAGGCTTCGCCGACAACGTCATTTATCCCACGGTCGATACCTTCTCTCCCTTTGCCTCCACGAGAATCTTCAACTCCGTTGAGCTCGGCGGCAATGCAGACGGTATGCTCGGCGACGAAATCACAATTGCGGAAGTCTTTAAGGGTGCCGGATATTCAACGGGTCTGTTCGGCAAATGGCATCTCGGCGACTACGGCGAGTACCTGCCGACCAATCAGGGCTTTGATTATTTCTACGGCAGCCATTATGTCAATGATATGAACCCGTTCTATCATGTCCGTGAGGAGAACGGTCAATATGAGATTGCCCGCGGCACGGACGAGCTCAAAGACCAGAAAGACGCGACCAAGTGGATTCACGAGGAGATCACCAACTGGATCACCGAAAAAGCAGAAGCAGACGAGCCGTTCCTCGCGTATTACACCTCCCCGTGGCCGCATGCTCCCGTTTACGTCGGCGATGAATTTAAAGGCTCGACCGGCATGGGCACCTATGTGGACTGCGTGACGGAATTTGACTACTATCTCGGTCAGCTCTTTGACACCATGGAAGAGCTCGGCGTGCTCGAAAACACCATCATCGTCTTCACCAGCGACAACGGTCCGGCACTTGAGGGCTCGACTAACGAGCTGCGCGGCGGCAAGTACTTAGCCTATGAGGGCGGTCAGAAGGTTCCGTTCATGATCCGCTGGGATAACGCAAACGGCGCGCTCGGCGAGACCGGTACGGAGAGAACCCAGTCCGCGACGCTTGTTGACCTTTTCCCGACGCTCATCGACCTGTGCGGCATCACCGGCAACGGCGGCACAAAGAGCTATCTGCCGACAGACCGTGTGATCGACGGCGTTTCCATGACAACTCTGCTCAAGGACGATGCGGTCATTCACACCAAAGATCACCCGATTCTTCATATGAAGCGTGAGGACATCAAGGCGATCCAGTACACGGTTCCGACCGCCGACGTCAAGACGCAGTATCCCGATTATGATTATGACATACTCAATAACAATGAGTACATCACGTTCAAATACTTCGACAAGATCCAGAACGACAACTCCGCATTCTTCGATAAATACCGCAAGAACTGGCTGCACATTCTGACGGATGATGTGGGCGAAAACTACAACCGCACCATCGTCTATCCCGAAATTGCCGACGAGTTCCACGAGAAGCTCGATGAAATTCAGGATAATTTCAAACAGAACCGCAGAGGCATTATCGAACAAAACTAATTCAAACCATCACCGCATTGACCGTCCGAACTCCTCAGGCGGTCAATGCTTTTCAAAGGACTGATCGTATGCCACCGTTATCCTTGATGATCAAACCGGCGTCCTCGTTGTGCAATCTCTCGTGCGAATACTGCTTTTACCGCGACGTTTCCGAGCACCGCGAACATCTCGGTTTCGGCAAGATGACGACGGAAACCGCCGAAATCCTCATCCGCAAGGCATTGGAATTTGCAAACGGTGAACCGGCGGCTTTCGCCTTTCAGGGCGGCGAGCCGACCTTAGCGGGACTTCCCTATTTCCGCTTTTTCGTCGATACCGTCAACCGGCTGAACACCAAAAACAGCCGCGTTTTCTACAGCATTCAGACGAACGGCACGTTGATCGACGCCGAATGGGCTTCGTTTTTCGCCGAGAACGGCTTTCTCGTCGGTCTTAGTCTGGACGGCGACTTCGAGGGCAACAAGTTCCGCAAAAAGCCGTCGGGACAAAACTCGTTCTATAAGATTCTGTCGGCGGCGGAAATCTTAAAAAAGCACCATGCCGAGTTCAATATTCTGACCGTTCTGACGGGCTACTGTGCCGAAAACGGCGAGAGGATCTACCGTTTTTTCCGCGCCAAGGGCTTCCGCTATCTGCAGTTTATCCCCTGCCTGCGTCCGTTCGGTTCGGACGAACAAAGCGAATTGTATATGACAAGCGATCAGTACGCCGACTTTCTCATCAAGGTTTTCAATCTCTACGTCAAAGACTATGTGCGGCATCAGTACATCAGCGTCCGCCAGTTCGATAACTGGGTGCGGCTCTATCTGCGGCAGCCGACGGAGCAATGCGGCATCTGTGGTCATTGCTCGCATCAGTTCGTTTCCGAAGCGAATGGCAACATCTACCCCTGTGACTTCTACTGCACGGACGAATACCTGCTCGGCAACATCCACGATGACATGGATTTCATGACGATGGCAAATTCCGAAACAGCAAAAAACTTCATTCGCGAGAGCCTGAAAGTCCCCGAAAAATGCAAACAATGCAATGTCTACGGTCTGTGTCGCGCCGGCGGCTGCAAGAGAACGCAATTAAGCGAGGACTACTGCAAGGCCTACAAACGCTTTTTCACGTCCTGCCTGCCGCTCTTCCGCGTGTTCATCAACGAAAAGCCGACTATGTGACGAATGCGGAACGGAAACCCTCGTTTTCGTTCCGCGTTTTCGCGAATCGCAAAAACGCAAAGCGCGATAAAATCACAAAAAAAACTATTGACAAACCACGATTTATGTGGTATTATATCAAGGCACATACGGAGAGATACCGAAGTGGTCATAACGGAACGGTCTTGAAAACCGTCGTACCTTTGCGGGTACCGTGGGTTCGAATCCCACTCTCTCCGCCATCTCTCTACAGAATAAACGTTACCCGGAGAAGTACTCAAGTTGGTGACGAGGCGCCCCTGCTAAGGGCGTAGGTCGGCTAAACCCCGGCGCGAGAGTTCGAGTCTCTCCTTCTCCGCCAAAGAATGACCGCAACTTTGATACAAGTTGCGGTCATTTTCTTTTATGGTATAATGAGAAAAAACGGTGATTGTATGAAAGAAAAGCATAGCGTTTATACATTGACTATTTGCACACCTAACGGAATCATCGATGTGCCTATCCAACATAAAGCAGTTGAAGAAAATGATGGTAATATGCAAACAACTATTTCTGTTACAATGCAAGAGCGTGAAATGTTCTATCATGCAGAAACTACAGACGAAGCGTTGATTCAATTTGCGAAAGCGTTACCTGCCGGTTGGAGCATTAAGTCTTGCTTGTCTTGTAGATACGGTCATTTTTGTCCCGTAGGAAATGCTGACAACGAGTTGTTTTGTGTAACCGAATTCGAGCCAAAAAAAATAAGTGATTTATGGCATGTTACAGAAGATGATGAGGAGCGAAAGAAAAGAAGTAGAAATCTGTTTTACCTTTGTGATCAATATATGGCGCAAACAAACGGCTACTTTACTTATAGTGACTACTATTCAGAAATGAATAACCACTAAAATGGGCTGTCGCTCTAAGACAGTCCCTGTTCAATGTTATCCGATTTCTATGGAACGGATGATATGCTTGACAGTATGATCGTACCGCGACCGATTATTGAGAATCTGTAAATCACAAAAGCAGAGGGATTCTCTTCAAGCATTCAGTACTGTTTCTCTCATAAAAAAATTACGGTTTTTCACCGTAACTGTTGACAAAACGATCCGAAAGCGGTATACTGTAATCAAGAGGTAACCGTTTTTTGCGGTTAGCGATATCTGAATAATTTAATTTTTAAACAGCCGTCACTTTGCCGAGTGGCGGTTGTTGCTTTTTGCCTTAGCTTTTATGGTTACAGTAAATGTAAATTTACCAACATGAAAAGTTAAAGTAATCGGCATAAGTATCACCTCCTTTCGGAGGAGTTACGTATGCCGCCTGCGGTCGCCTCTTGACTACGGCTTTATCATACAGGATTTATCGGAAGTTGGCAAGATTTTCTATGTCCCTGACCGAATCGTCGTTTCCTGATTCCCTGCCGATAAAAAAGAGACGAGTCCGCACGACTCATCTCTTTTTCCTGTTTTCGCTCAGTCTAAAATTTTACCGTCCGTCGAAATCGTCACGACCTGCCACGGGATCATCTTTCCGCTTGCCTGTAGCGCGCGTCTGACCGCGTTCTCAATCCCGCCGCAGCACGGCACCTCCATTCTTGTTACCGTCACGCTGCGGATATCGTTATTTTTCAGAATCTGCGTCAGCTTTTCGGCATAATCGCCCTCATCTAATTTGGGACAGCCGATTAACGTCACGTGATTGCGGATAAACTCCTTATGAAAGTTCCCGTACGCATAGGCGCTGCAGTCGGCGGCGACCAACAGCTTTGCCCCGTTGAAATACGGCGCGTTGACGGGAACGAGCTTGATCTGCACCGGCCACTGCGTCAGTTCGCTGTCGATTGCAAGGTCAGAAGATACCCGAACCGTTTCCGTTCTCTGTATCGCCTTGGCATGAGAGCCGGGACAGCCGCAAGGCAAAGACGGTTCTTTCTGCTGCTTGGCAGCCGATACCGCCGCTTCGTCATAAGCCGGCGCTTCTCTCTCCTCAAAAGAAATCGCATCCGTCGGGCAGACCGGCAGACAGTCGCCGAGTCCGTCGCAGTAGTCCTCGCGCATCAGCTTTGCTTTCCCGTCCACCATCGCGATGGCACCCTCATGACAGGCGTCGGCACAGGCACCGCAGCCGATGCATTTTTCTTCATCTATTTTGATAATTTTTCGTAACATCATGTTTCTCCTCCCTTGATTTTCTGTCCCTATTATAGTACCATAGAGAAAACAATTCTGTTGTTTTTCCAACAAAAAAGGAGTTTTTATGAAACAATATTTTCCTGTTCTGAAACGTTCGCCGCTGTTTGCCGGCGTCGGAGACGACGATCTCGCCGCGCTGTGCGATTGTCTGCAGGCAAAAGCTGTCTTATATCAGAAAGGCGAAACTGTTTTTCATCGGGGTGACGCGCCCTGTTCCGTTATGATTCTGGCGCAAGGCTCGCTGCTGATCCAGCGGGACGACTACTGGGGCAATCGCAGCATTCTCGGTGCGGTCGGCGGCGGTGAAATCTTCGGCGAAGCGTATGCCGCGCCGGACAGCGGCGTCATGGAAAACGACGTCGTCGCCGCAGAGGACAGCGTTGTTGTCTTTTTTGACAGCCGGAAGCTTCTGACCGTTTGTCCCTCGGCCTGCCGCTATCATACACTGGTGATCCGGAATCTGTTTTACGCCGTGTCGGAAAAGAACCGGAAATTAGTCCGGAAGCTCGGCCACATGGCGAAGCGCACCACAAGAGAAAAACTGCTCTCCTACCTCTCCGAAGAAGCCGCACGGCAGAACAGCGCGACCTTTTCCATTCCGTACAACCGACAGCAGCTTGCGGATTTTTTAGCGGTTGACCGCAGCGCGATGTCGAACGAGCTGAGCAAAATGCGCGACGAAGGACTGCTGACCTTTCAGAAGAATCACTTTACTTTATTCAAATAAAACCAACGAATCCGCATCATTCAGGGGTTCTCTTTTGCCGGAACAGCCAATCGCACCAGTTCTTTTCCTTTCGCAGAAAAAACCGGAACGCGCGATGTCCGTATTTGCGATAACGAGTGTATCGCACATTGTTATTCCCGGCCTTCTGCAAGCCGTCGTACAAAATATCCGATCCGCCGAATGTGTCCTTTTGTCCGATCGGGACATTCGGGTCGTCTTCGCTGTGCACCAGCCAGACCGGCGTATGTTTCAGTTTTTCAAACAGATCGTCCCGAATCTGCGCGCCGCCCATCATGGCGATTCCTGCCGCGTACCGTTCCGGATGCAAATAAATCTGCCCCCAAACACCGCACGCGCCGTTTGAGGTTCCGATCAGATAAATCCTCGTTTCGTCAATCGGGTATGCTTCTTTCAGCCATGCCAGAAGTCCGCTGAAAATACCGTCAAATCCCTTTTTGCCAACCAACGGAAACGTTTCGGAAAGGTCTGTCGGATAGCCGCTTTGACGAGGAATCGACGGCACAATGGCAATGCATCGCTCTTTTTTCACCTGCGCCAGAACGCGAAAAGCCTCTCCTGCGATGGGACGGAAATTGGTTTCTCCGCCGACGCCTTTTCCGTGAAGATACACCACCAAAGGCAGCTTCTCTCCGGCGTCAGGCTTTTTCGGCGCAAACAAAGCGAACGGCATAGTGTAATCCATTTCCCTGTTGCAGTAACGAAGCCGTTTCAGTCCGAAAAGATCGCAGCCGTTTGCCACAACGCCGTCCTCGATTGCCCGATATTTTTCTTTGTATTTTGCAAGATCCTGAAGGGATTTTTTGCAGCAGAAATCATAGTAATAGCGGATCGTGAACGGCAAAAGTCCCTGAAAATGAAGTTCGCCGTCCCGATAGGCGTACATACGGTGCCCCGACAGCAGCACGTCCCCGTTCTGATAAATCCACGAGTCATTCCTGAGCTCGTTCTTTTTGAGCGTAAATTTTCCGTATTCGTACGCTTTTCCGTCCGACCAAACCGTGAAATGATCGGTAAACGGGTACGCTTTCATTTGCTCGATTTTCTCCGGATCTTTCTCCACACAAACCTGACTCAACCGCAACGCCATCACCTCTTGCCGCTATTTTACCACGACGGAAAAACAATGTCAATCAACTGTCCGTTGCCGACGAACACCCCCCATTTTGTTACAGAAAGGAAATCAAGATGCCTAACCTGACAGCCGTACAATCCCAAAACGACCTCAACAAATGCCTCGCCGTCCGAAGAGCCGTCTTTGTCTGCGAAAAAGGCGTCCCCGAGCCAATCGAAATCGACGAGTTCGACACCCTGCGCCCGGACTGCCTGCATTTTCTGATTATATATAATGATAAGCCCGTCGGCACGCTCCGTTGCCGGATTCTCTCCCCTGACCGCGTGAAATTGCAGCGGTTCTGTCTTCTGAAAGAGTTTCGCGGCAAGGGAATCGGTGAGGCCGCTATGGAGCAGATTGCGGACTTCTGCCGAAAAGAGGGCTTTCGCGTGATGGAGCTCGACGCGAAATACGAAGCCGGAGCGTTTTACGAAAAATGCGGCTGCCGCGCCGTCTCGGGCATTTTCATCGAAGCAAACGTCCCGCACATTCGCATGGAGAAAGCTCTTACGGAATAAAACAAAAAAAGTTGAAAATTTTTTGCAAAAACACTTGAAAAAAAACGAATAGTATGGTATGATAACAGACGTTCCAAGCAACCGGGTGTGGCGCAGTTGGGAGCGCGCTTGACTGGGGGTCAAGAGGCCGTGAGTTCAAGTCTCGCCACTCGGACCAAATAAAGAAACCGTAAATGGCTATAATGCGTCATTTACGGTTTCTTTTTTTATTCATTTTTGCGTTTTGGGGATTGGTTGGGGATTATCACCGTCAGTAGCATAGCTCCAATCTGTCATTCACTGCATGGCATATATGCACTTGCGGCAACGGCTGAGCGACCAAAACCACGGGTAATGACTTTGGCTTCAAGATGATAAATTGCAGGTATCACCGTCTTTTCTCATGTTTTATATAATATATTGTTTTTGTTGGTTTGATTGTGTTATAATGATCAAAAGCTATAGATAGCGAAGAAATCTTTACAAGGAGCGTGTAACGTTTATGGAAAGTTTTGAACCGAAAAAACTGGCACTTATAAGAATCTGGCAGATTCTTAAGGATTACAGTGATTACGATCATCCCCTTACTCAGGAAGATATCGCCGTAAAATTGGAAACTGAATACGGTATTGTTATTGAAAGAAAGGCGATCAGCAGAAATATTTCGCTGCTGAAGGAAGCAGGGGTTGATATCGAGTCGCGCAGAGCCGGAAGCTATCTTGAATGCAGAGATTTTGAAGACTCAGAGCTGCATATGCTGATTGACGGCGTTTTGAGCAGTAAGCATATTACCGCAAAGCATTCCAAGGACATCATCGATCGGCTTTGCGGTCTGTCCAATAAATATTTTCGCTCAAATGTTAAGCACATTCATTCGGTCAATGATTGGTACAAAACGGACAATCAAGCTTTATTTTATAATATTGAACTGATCGATATAGCTATCGAAGAAGGAAAGCAGATACATTACGATTATAACAAGTACGGAGTTGATAAGAAACTCCATAAGTCTTCTCATCAATATGTGTCCCCTTATCTGATGATCTTACACAATCAACGCTATTACCTTATGGCATACAGTGAATATTGGGGTAATATGGTGTTCCATAGATTGGATCGAATCACCAATATGATTGTTTCAGATGAAAAGGCTACTCCAATCCGTAATGTACCCGGCTATGAAAACGGTATCAATTACAAGGAACTGTCCTCTGCCATGCCTTATATGTATACTGACCGACCTGAATACATTGACTTTATTGCCGATATTGGAATAATCGACCAGATTATTGACTGGTTCGGCAGCGATATTCGTATCGCAAAAATTGATGATAAGAGCAAGGTCAGAATCAGCGTCAAGGCAAGCCCAAACGCTATGGTGCACTGGGCGATGCAGTATATCGATTATGTTGAAATCACCGCACCAGAATCCATAAGAGAACGAATTTGCAAGTCGTTGCAAAACGGCATGAAGAAATATAGAATTTATTGGAACGGAGAATAATCAAATATGAAAAAAGATTTGAATGAAGCGTCTGTATTGGAAAACCTTTTCAATGATTTTTATATAAAGAATCTAACCTTTGATTTGAATTCCATTTCTGATGATAATGTGTTATCAGTGCTGAGTATTATAGGCAAAGAGGTTATGTATTGCCGTATATTATTACATTTATTAAAAAACAATTGGCGTTCGTTTGAAAAATTAGTTCTCAAAGGATGTTGCGGTGGCGAGGAACTTAACATTGCAGAAGCAGAATATCTGTGCAGTCAACCGTGTGAACATTACGAAAAGGAAGGAAGAATTGATATTTTTCTAAAAACTCAAAGTCATATTGTTGCGATTGAAGTTAAAGTTAATGCCGAGGATCAAGAACATCAATTGATACGGTATCAAAAAGAATTGCAAAATGTTTACAAGGGTAACGGTTTTCATATTTTTTATCTAACATTGAACGGCTCCGATCCTTCTTATAATAGCTTAAAGTGCAATAAAGAATGTCCCGAGTGTAAAAAATGTGAAGTTAAAAAGTTTGAAAAAATAAGCTTTTATGTTGAGATTTGCAATTGGTTAGAAGAACTTGTTTCAGAATATGAAAACCATAGCATAGCAAAGGATTTTTATGAGGTGTTAAAAATGAATAACAATACTTATCAAAAGTATATTGATCTGTTAAAGCTTTCTTCCGACTATCCAAAAATAGTTTTGTCGCTTTACGAAGCAATACCGGAGTTTTATGAAGAAATTAGAAATGATTTTTTTGGTGAAATAGCAAAAAAGTTAAAGAAAGAATATGGGTTTGAGGATGATACTGATTCTCAAATTGAATATAAACGTGAATTGTGGCCCATAAATTTGACAAAAGAAGGAAACAGCCTGCATTTTTGCTATGAAACCAATTTTTTCTTTCGAGCCGATATTGGAGAAGAATGGCAATATATGAAAGCGGATGTTTTTGATGTAAATTCAGAGAAAAGCGACTATTTGAGCCGTAGGCCGAGCGAAGCATTTAATGTAAAAAGATTGGATCGTTCCGCATTTGGATTATTAAATTGGTATTATGAAACAGAAGAAAATAAAAAGAAAATAGTTGAACGTTGTGCAGCGGTTGCTTACAAATTTTATAATGACAATAACAAATAATCAGGTGACAATGTGCGGGACATAGGTCCATTCTTCTATATTCGAGGAAAACTAATTTATAATGCCTGTCCCCTCTCTGAAGGCTGGGAACAAGCCGGAAAACTGGATAACTCTTATGGTCATGATCAACTATATGATGCACACTTCAAAACCGGAGAGTACATAGATTATCCTCGTGGAAGGGTTGTATGGGACGAAGAAAAGAACCACTCGATCATTTACATTGACCCATGTATAAATTGCGAAGATGTTCTATCTCAGATTATTGACGCATTTGATATTGGGGATTATGTAGTAGAATATGATGACCACTACCACTGTAAAAATTGCGTAGGCGATTTATTCAACTGAACAAAAATAATAAAACAGAGCTGCAAAATGCGGCTCTGTTTTGCTATGTACCAAATATGGTGCGAGGTCACAAGTATAATAAAATTACCAAAATAAACGCCGATCATTTTCGGCACAGGAGGATTTATATGAAAACAAAACAAATCATTTCACTTGCCTTAATGCTCACGCTATGGGTGACGGTAATCACCGGCTGCAGTACCAAAGAAGGTTCTTCGACAAACAACAATGAAGAATCCACTTCTGTTGTATCTTCCGAAATGAAAGAAAAAGAAGCAAGCATATCAACAACTAAACCGGCAGCAGTGAAAAAAACACACAGTGAATATGTAAGAACATATTTCGTTTATGCTGAACAAGGAGCAGTTGTAACGTGGTATGATCCAAAGACCGGTCAATTCAGATATAAGGATAAATGTGAAACTTGTGGGGGAGTAGCGAGCGGTGAGCATTGCGGCGGATTATTTGTCGGAGAGGGATCTTCCTATAATGCGGGATTTACTTGTACCAATTCCAAATGCAGTATGTGGGGAAAATCCCAGTGTGCAATCATTAGCTGCAGTACAAGCGGTGAATGGATTGAGGTTGACGACTAATAAGAGCGTATTGAATTGAAAAATGGCTGTATTTGTTCACAGCCATTTTTTTGTGCTTTATATTATGCACCAAATATAGGACATTGGTTTGATTATACTTAAAGCAAAGAAAATAACAAAGAGGGAGATTATTATGGAGAAGATCACAAGTTTTAGAGATGAATATCGGTTTCTTTCAAATTTCTTTCAATATCCTTTTGTTTTCAAAGGACTGCAATATCCTAATGCTGAGGCAGCTTTCCAAGCACAAAAGTGCACCAATGATGAGGACAAAATCAAATATACTCAGGTCAAAAATCCTGTGAGAGCTAAACAAATGGGTAAAAAAGAACCTGGTTTAAGAAAAGATTGGGATTTGATTTCCGTTAATATCATGCTGGAAATTGAAAGAGCTAAATTTGCTGTTCCCGAACTTGGGGAAATGCTTCTTTCAACTGGTGACGCATATCTGGAAGAGGGCAACCACTGGCATGATAATCGCTGGGGGCATTGTACCTGTGATAAGTGTAAAAACAAAACGGCACAGAATCTATTGGGAAATATTCTCATGCAAGTCAGAACTGAACTTTCGGAGGCTAAAGAAAATGAGCAACAAAAACGAACCTGATATTTTCGAGCAGATGTCCATCTTCCAGATAATGAATCTGTTGGACGACCCAGAAAACACATTCAGTTCCGAAGATATATCAAAGATTATTGATAAGCTATCCGGTGTAAAACGGAAGAAAGAATCTATCGAAGCAAAGAAGAGACAGCAAGAAGAGCGTGAGAGACGTGAAAGAGAAGCTCGTGAAGCAAAGGAACGTAAGGAAGCCCATATCAGAGAAGTTACAAGCATGGATCTTCCGCTCGATTGGGAAAATGCGTTCAATCAGGATGTAAGGACTCAGGGTATTCATGCTGACAGCATTTCCGACGGTCTCATTTACAGTCTGTCTAATCTTGGACGGGTTGATATTGAATATATTTCGTCGATAACCGGAGAGGACTACAAAACAATTATCGGTGCGCTGAAAGGATCTATCTATCAGAACCCGGAAACATGGGGCGAGTGTTTTTATAAAGGCTGGGAAACCTCTGAGGAATACCTGTCCGGCAACATGATGCGAAAATGGAAGGTTGCTAAAGAAGCCGATAAGGATTACAATGGCTATTTTGCTGATAACATCAAGGCCATTGAAAAGGTCCTTCCCCCAACTGTTGCTACAAAAGATATCTATGTAACGCTTGGCTCACCGTGGGTACCTGCGGATATAATCGACGATTTTATTATTCACTTATTCGGGAGTTCGGAACGCTACCCCGTATATGACGGTAATAGAATTTTAGTTCTTGAATCATATAAAACGCTTCATGACGAAATCACCGGCACTTGGGAAATTCCCTTTAAGAACAGATACAAGCACGATGTTAAGGTTACACGAACATACGGTACTGACAGAATAAACGCTCTCCATATTCTTGAAAGAACATTAAATATGAAGTCGGTCGCAGTTACCGATGAAGTTGTATGTAATACAAATTCATCGGGCAAGAAAAGAGTTATTAACCAGTCTGAAACCATTCTCGCCATTGAGAAGCAAAATAAAATGATAAAGGCGTTCCAGAAATGGGTTTGGGAGGATGAAAGAAGAAAAGAACGTCTTGAAATGATTTTTGAGAACAATTTCAGTTGTGTACGCAGAAGAATTTTTGACGGATCCTTTTTACGGTTTCCTGACATGTCTCCTGCGATAAACCTTTATCCCTATCAGAAGGATGCTGTTGCACGGATTCTCTTTACTCCGAACACCTTATTAGCACACGATGTCGGAGCTGGAAAAACCTACGTTATGATTGCCGCCGCAATGGAAATGCGCCGTATGGGGCTGTCTGAAAAGAATATGTTTGTCGTTCCAAATAACATAGTTGGTCAATGGAAAAACATTTTCTACGCAATGTATCCAAGCGCCAATATTCTTTGTGTCGAACCGAAAAGTTTCGCTCCCTCAAAAAGAGAAAGTGTTCTCGAAAGAATACGTGACGAGGACTTCGACGGGATTATTATAGCTTACAGTTGTTTTGAGCAGATTCCATTGTCAAAGGAATATTATCAAAACCAGCTTATTGATGAGCAGGAACTTATCGCAGAAATAGTGGACAAAAAGAACAAAGCCACTTCTCGTTTGAAGAAAAAACAAGAGGCGGTTTCAAAAGCTTTATCTGAACTTGCCGCCTCTATGGATGATTTGTATAACGGCGTGTATTTTGATGATTTGGGAATTACAAGACTCTTTGTAGATGAGGCACACAATTTTAAGAATGTTCCTATCGAAACAAAAGCAGATAAGGTGCTTGGCATCAGTGCTTCCGGATCTAAGAAGTGCCAGGATATGATGGACAAAGTCCGTATGGTTCAGAAGAAAAACGACGGCGCAGGCGTTGTCTTTGCTACAGGAACTCCGATAACGAATTCAATCACGGATGCGTTTATTATGCAGATGTACCTTCAAAGCGGCGAACTCGCCATGCTGGATCTTCAAAGTTTTGACAGTTGGATCGGTATGTTTGCAGAAAGAAGCACAGAATTTGAAATCGATGTTGACACAAGCAGTTACCGGCTCGCCACTCGTTTTTCTAAGTTCCATAATCTTCCCGAGCTGACATCTCTGCTGTCATCCATTGCCGATTTTCATCAAGTGGACACGTTATCCGGAATTCCGCAAATCGACGGATATACTGATGCGCTGGTTTCAAAAACAAATGAGTTTGCAGACTATCTGAAAGATATTTCGCAGAGAGCAGAGGATGTCCGCAAAGGATATGTCAGCCGTAAAGATGATAATATGCTGAAAATCACGACGGACGGAAGGAAAGCGGCACTTGACTTGAGGCTGGTCAACCCAAGTGCTGTGTTCACTTATCAATCCAAAGTGGCGCGCTGTGTTGAAAATGTTGCCGATATATATTTCAGAACAATGTCCCAGAAGTCTGCGCAGATTATTTTCTGTGATACATCGACCCCTAAAACCGGTTTTAACATTTATGATGAAGTGAAAACAATGCTTCAAAGTAAAGGCATTCCTTCTGACAAGATCGCTTTTATTCATGATGCGCAAACCGAAGCGCAGAGAAATACTATGTTTGCTCAAGTCAGAAATGGGGATATCCGTGTGCTGCTCGGATCTACCTTCAAACTTGGTCTCGGTGTAAACATTCAGGATAAGCTGATCGCTCTTCATCATATCGATGTTCCGTGGAGACCGGCCGATATGACACAACGCGAGGGGCGTATTTTGCGCCAAGGAAACACCAATTCAAAGGTACAGATTTTCCGCTATATCACAGAAGGAAGTTTTGATGCGTATTCGTGGCAGTTGCTTGAAACGAAGCAGCGGTTTATCACAGGGCTACTTTCCGGATCACTTACCGAGCGTAGTGGAACGGATATTGAGGATACTGTGCTCGATTATGCCGAAGTCAAGGCGCTGGCTGTCGGAAATCCTCTCGTCAAAGAGCGTGTGGAGACTGCAAACGAGCTTTCACGCTATCTGACATTACAGCGCAAACTTGTTGAGTCGAGAATTCGTATGGAAAAAGAGCTGTTAGAAATGCCCGGAAAAATGTCCAATCAAAAGAACAATATCGCTGGATGTGAAGCTGATATTGCGTATTACACAGGGTGGAAACGGGCAAATCCCGCACCATCTGATAATAAGGTAAAGAAGGATGCAGCAGAAAAGCGCAAACAATTAAGAGATTATATTCATTCTTCTCTCATGGAATATGTTCTTGAACCGAAAGAAAAAACTCTTATGATATATCGAGGCTTTGAAATTATTCTTCCTGCCAATATGACACGTAAAAAACCTTATGTTTGGCTGAAACGAAACGGTCGCTATTATGTGGAACTAGGAGATACAAATACGGGCAACTTAATACGAATCGATAATTTTCTTGATGATCTGCAAACGCACCTGGATAAGTTAAATAAAGGTCTTGCCAAGTTGTGGGAAAGAGAACGTCAGCTTAAAGAAGAATTGAGGAAAGAAGAAAGCTTCAGCGATGAGATCGAGGAATGCCGCAAAAAACTCGAAATACTTGATAAGAAATTAGGAGTAGATAAGAAATGAGCGATATTAAAATGACCAACATACCCTCTATGAATGTCGGGAAAATGGTTGAAAAACTATCAAGTGCATACTGCACGATTATTCAAAACAACTATCCTATCAAAACGATGCCGTCCGTGATGCTGTGGGGACCTCCCGGCGTTGGTAAATCGCAGGCAGTTCGCCAGATTGCAAAAGAAATTGGCGAGAAAACCGGTAAAACGGTTAATGTAACCGACGTCCGGCTGCTTCTTTTCAATCCCATTGATCTGCGTGGTATTCCTACTGCAAACGCAGACAAAACACTTGCAGTATGGCTGAAACCACAGATATTCCAGATGGACGCAAGCGATGATATTGTTAATATCCTGTTTCTTGATGAAATCTCCGCAGCACCTCAGTCTGTTCAGGCGGCGGCCTATCAGATTACATTGGACAGAGTTGTCGGAGAGCACAAGCTTCCCGATAATTGCATCGTGATTGCCGCCGGAAACCGTATGACAGATAAATCCGTAGCGTTCAAAATGCCGAAAGCACTGGCAAACCGTTTGATGCATATAGAAATTGCGGGTAGTTTCAACTCATGGAAGGAATGGGCGATACGCAGTGGAATCAATGAAAAAGTTTTAGGTTTTCTGTCTTTCAGACAGAGCTACCTGATGGGATTTGATTCGAGCTCTGATGATCTCGCTTTTGTCACTCCGCGTTCCTGGGAAATGGTAAGTAATCTGCTCAACTGTGTCTGTGATGATATTGACGATATGTTCTCGCTTATTTCAGGAATTGTAGGCTCAGGTGTTGCGGTCGAGTTCAGAACATGGGCTAAAGTGTATAAAGATCTTCCGAACATCGAAGATGTGTTTGATGGTAAAACGATGAAGATGCCGACCGGAACAGATGCTATGTACGCATTGACAGCATCAATGACGACCTATGCAAGAGATCACAAAGAGGAAATGAGCAGAATTGCGAACTCAATCCGATATGCGGATAAAATGCCTCCTGATTTCAGTACGGTTTTGATGAAAGACTATATGTACATCGACAAGCATTACAAAGAAAAACTTATGACTATTCCTGAATTTTCAAAGTGGCTTCAAACGAAAGGACGGTTAATGAATGGCTCTGTCTGAAGACAAGATAAAAGGGTACATAAAAAGACTTCTGTTATCACGCATGCGTATTTTGTGTAACCATGGATTTTACGGTTTGCTTTTAATGCACATGACTTATGCTGTAAGCGAGGAAATTGGAACAGCTTGCACGGACGGAGTCAGGATAGTTTTCGACCCAGACTTCCTTGAAAGTCTCAGTGATAGTGAACTTGACTTTGTCATGATGCATGAGATTTTGCATGTCGTGTTACAGCATTGCATTCGCGGAGATGTTGAAGATCCCGAAAGCTATAATATTGCGGCGGACATTGTTGTCAATTCAAATATCATGCTCGAAAACGGAGGAAAAGCGAGCAGTATAACGCTCAGTAAATACGGCACATCAATACATATTGCACCGGACGGAAAAGAAGGACATGAATATACTGCCGAGCAGGTCTACGCCATGCTTCCGAAGAATTCGAAAAGAAAAGGCAATAAAAAAGGGGCAGGTTCTGCTGCCGGCAGAGCCAAAAAAGAGATTGGCAAATATAAACATCAACCCGTATGGGTTTGGGATGATCATTCCCAGTGGGGCAAATATGAGGAAGATGACACTCTCCGAGATGTGTGGGTCAAACGATTTGAAGACGCGGCGGAGGCTATTGAAATCAGAGACCCCTCAAATACAAGAGGTCTTCTCCCTGCTTTTGCTCAACGTATTCTTAAAGAGATAAAAAAACCGCAAACCGATTGGCGCACAATCTTGAATGATTTTATTCAGGAAGAGGTTGTTGATTATTCGTTTGCTCCACCGGATCGGAGATTTGACGACAATCCGTTTTTCTTGCCTGATTTCAATGGTAAGGAAGATATGGTGGAAGATATCCTGTTTATGATTGATACATCAGGGAGTATGTCGGACGATATGATTGCAGCAGCATATTCAGAGGTTAAAGGAGCAATTGCCCAGTTTGACGGAAAACTCAAGGGCTGGCTCGGCTTCTTTGATGCGGCGATTATAAAACCGAAGCCGTTCAGCGACGAGAACGAGTTCAAGGTAATTAAACCCGCCGGTGGCGGCGGAACCGACTTTCAAATCATTTTTGAATATGTATTTCATCATATGTCCGACAAATTGCCGGCAAGTATTATCATATTAACAGATGGATATGCCCCCTTTCCTCAGGAAAAACTTGCCGGAGGTATTCCGGTGCTTTGGCTGTTGAACAACGAAGAAGTAAATCCTCCTTGGGGAAAGGTTGCAAGGATAACCGTATAACATAGGAGGCTTGAGCAATGTACAATGAGCAAATTAAGGAAATACTAATGAAAACATATGATGTATGTGCATACACACTTGACTGTGGCTCATCCGCTGTGCGGGGAAAAAAGTTATATTATTATACTTTGGACAAGGATTACGAAAAAGAAATTTTTTTGCTTAGAAATGTATTAGAGTCACAGCTATCTAAAAATTCAATAGGTTGTCTAAATGAATTAATGCAATTCTTTCCGGGGGATAAATGGGAATTACCGCAGTGTGCTTGTTATACAGAAACCAAAGGCTCCTGGCGTTTGACTTTTCATTACATAAAAGGTGTTCGATACCATAGAACATTTGGCAAACACATTGCAGCAACATTGATTCTCCAAAATATACCAATCATCTATTTATCAGAATACAGCAAAGATACCTTTTTTGGATATTGGGATGCAACGTTCTATAATCAGGATAGGCATAGAGGTGAGCCGCAGACAGTTACGGAAGGCATTAACTACAGGATTAACCGCAATTTGTTTAGCAATATCCAGTTTAGATCATTTACATCAAGTTTTTTCTTCATGATTGCGAATGCCGAAAAAAAATATATTCTGAAAGATATCGGCAGAACTATAAAAGATTGGGGTTATTATTTGCCTTCGATTTCGCTAAAAAGTACGCTCAACTGCCACACTCCCTCCGAAGTGATGAGTCTTGTTGCTTCGGAATCCAATCTTTTAAATATCAATTTCAATAAATCCGACATGAACGTCGGATATGTGATTAGGAAGGTCTCATCTTTTATCAGCGAGCAAGATTATCCTGTGCTTTTGAAATTAACTCCGGAAATTGTGAGAAATTGTATTTCATTAAAAAACCTATTTGATGGTTTGAATAGCACAGAGTCAATAAAACAGTTTCTAACGAACTATTATAGGTATGAACGAGGCTTTTCGGAGGACGAAATTTATGGCTTTATCGGTGATTATATTCATATGAGTATTGAATGTAATGCTCCAATTAGACTCAGTAGCAGTTCAAACAAACTAAAAGAAGCCCATGACAAGTTGGCAGAATTAATCAGAGAAAAAGAATACCTTGCTGCAGAACAAAATGTTCTTTTGGTTGCTACCCCATCGAAATTCGATAACTTGGAAAAAGCATTTAATGATTTGTTCCCGAACGCATTTCAGAGAATGCACACATCAGAACAATTACTGAAAGAAGGAGAATTCCAGCATAATTGTGTTTTTTCAAGACGGGATTTGATTAGAAAAGACCGCGTTGCAATATTTCATTGGAATTTTGAAAATGCAAGCCATACAATACAATTTGCCATAGATCGATGGGGCAAGTACTATATTGATGAAATAAAAGCACGATATAATCAGGAACCTTCTTGGTCAGCGATGACAAAACTCAGAGAGATGATGGCTGCGGTCAATTTCGTCGACTGAAAATATATGCGACTTGGAGGCCCGGATTATTCCGAGTCTCCAATAATGTAATGTATCGTATTTGGCATATATTGATGCTATTTTCTGTTATTCAATGAATTATTTGATATCACTATTGTTTATTCATTTGTAAAAAAAAGATTATTTGACAATGCTTTGATTCGAGAGAAACTTTCCCGGCAGCCAAAGAACGGTTATAGGCTTGCCATATTTATAGGCACTATGTTGGTTGATTTAATCTTCTGAATGGGTAGGATCAATTTTCCTTTTTGCCTATCGTTCCAAAATTGCTTTAGTTTTACCGAAATTGTAGAGCACCAAAACAGGTACATTACTTTTGCTATCATTAAACCGAAAAGAAAAGAATTTGGAGGCACAGAGCATGCAGTTTTATAAATTCGAAGGATTTACAGTTTCTGAAAAGTGGTCTGAGGAAAACGATAATCGCAGAGTAATGCGTGAGAAGGTAAGAAAAATCTCAATGAAGACAAACTCTTTCAATCAGAATCAGCAGCGTAAAGCATATGCGTTTGTTACCGATGCTTCTGAAGATACCGTAACTATTGGCATCATCGTTAGGAATTACGCTGATGTACATAAACTGATCTCCGGATATCTTCAGGCGATTGAAATGGAGCTGAAGGATACTTGTCTTGAAGAAATCACCTTTAACACTCTTCGTAATATGCTCAGTTGTGCCGACAGAAATGATTATATTAACGATGATGACGAGGTGCTTGAGCAATTTGACCTGGACAAACTTAATGGAAGATTTGGAAGAGGTATTGAGTACGGAGAAAACATTTTTGACTATTGTGAAAAAAACTCCGTCTACGATGAAGCACGTAGATTTCTTGCAAATGATACATTTATTCCGGAACTTGATAGGATATACGCAGGAAGCACAAAGCATAAGGTGGCTGGTCATCCTGTGCATTATATGATTCAGACTGATGACAGAGAAACCCGAAAAGGAATGTTCAGGGTGCTTCTTCAGGCGTTATACGCAAATAACAGAATTCTCAGCAAAAGGTATTGCTTCCTTGACTTCAGACCCGGCGAAAACTTTTCAAGTGCGGTTTACGATTGTCTTTATAAAAGTAACATAGGCGGAACAGTTATTGTCCGTTACTTGGCGAATGATGATACCGAAGAAGAATACGCGAATTGCGGTAGAGATACAATCGAAACTCTCTGTGAAATTATGAAGAAATACTGTAATCAGGTACTTACAATATTCTGCCTTCCACGCGAATGTACAAGGTCGAAAGATATTTTCTACGAGAACCTCGGAAACATCAGTGTTGTCGAATTGAGGGAAGAATTCGTTTCCGGAGAACGCGCAAAAGAATTCCTGAAGTTGCTGGCAAAAGAAAGCGGAATACGAACAGATAATAAACTGTTTAAAAAGCTCGAATCTGAAAAAGGTTATCTTGCTCCTGATCTTCATGATTTGTATGATAATTGGTACAATAACAAACTAAAGACCGGCGTTTATCCTCAGTATAAAGATATTGTTAGTGCCAAGCGTGAAGTTATCAAGGCAGAGCCGAAGGGTTCGGCATATGATGAACTGAATCAGATGATTGGCCTTGATGAAGCAAAGAAGGTTATTAACCAAGCGCTGAATTACTATAAAGCTCAAAAACTCTTTGCAGATAAAGGGATGAAGAGTGATCACCCTGCCATGCATATGGTCTTCACAGGAAATCCGGGAACGGCTAAGACAACGGTTGCAAGACTTTTCGCCAGAATCATGAAAGAAAACAATCTTCTTTCCAAAGGAAATTTAATTGAAGTTGGTCGTGGTGATTTGGTGGGTAAATATGTTGGCTGGACAGCTCCGACTATTCAAAAGAAATTCAGAGAAGCACAAGGAGGTGTTCTCTTCATTGACGAAGCATACTCTCTCGTCGATGACAGAGATGGGTCTTTCGGTGATGAAGCCATTAACACGATTGTTCAGGAAATGGAAAACCACCGTGATGATGTTGTTGTCATCTTCGCAGGTTATCCTGATAAGATGGAAGGTTTTCTTCAGAAGAATCCCGGCCTCAGATCACGAATCGCCTATCATGTTCCGTTTGACGATTACGACACGGCAGCGCTTTGCGAAATAGCAAAACTTATCGCAAGACAGAAAGGTCTGACATTTACAGATGATGCTTGCGAAAAACTTATAGGCCTATTTGAAAGCGTAAGTAATGAAAACGATTTCGGTAACGGAAGATATGTCAGAAACGTAATTGAAAAAGCCAAGATGGCTCAAGCATCAAGATTGCTGGCAATGGATTTCGATTCTATCGTAAGCGATGATATTGCGTTAATTACCGCTGAAGATATTGAAATTCCGAAAACGTGCGTCAAAACCGAAAAAAGACGAATTGGATTCTGCGTTTAATGTACCACATTTGGACAACGGTGAGTTGTATATTAGGAACAGAAAAGAAAGGAGGACGTATTGATTGATCCTAAAAACGCTGACAATTGAAAACTTCGGAAAAATCAGACATTTCGAGACTTCTTTCCACCGACAGCTCACCGAGATATCTGATGACTATGCAGATGACATTATTAAAGCAATCGGTCTGGTAACCGGTAATAAAAGTCTGTCAGGCTGTGCTGCAAACAATGCTATTACAGAAAATACTTATATCAATATGGGCCTGGAAATTAATGACCATCCATATATGATTACTGCAAAAGGTCAGCCTCATGAAAACCAATGCGATTATAAACTGGTTGACCGTGAAAATGATTTGGTAGTAGATTCATCTTCGATTCATAGTGCTGTACGTCTCTGCGAGGAAGAAGAAAGTCTTGTTTGTTACCGGTATGATTCCAAGGGAGGTTATGCAGAACGTTTCCTTCATTACAAAGATCCGGACAAGTATTATCAATCGGGGGACTTTCAAAAAAGGACAAATGGATTGGGACGGACAAGAAGCTTCCGAGCATGTCTTGCGGAGTATATCAAAGACTATGAGATGAGCAATTTTCCCTCAGATGGATATAAGATAAAACTATGCCCAGATGGGGAATTTATCTGCTGTAGCGAAGATGATTTCAGTCCTTCAGCAGAAACTACGGAGCGCAACAAAAGAATTTTTGATTATAAATGTTATCTCGCAGTTGTTGATTTCTGGGATTGCTTTGAAAATATTCGAGATATGAATCACGAAAAATGGCCGTTGATTGTTGATTCTACAAAAAATCATGATTATCTTGAACTCGAGAAATTTTTTGATAAAACAAAATCAGAAAGACAAATGATTATAATGAAGTTTAATGATCAAAAGAGAGGCAACCTAATATAACTGAACATTAAAATCACAATTTAATATTTCCATATAGAGTACGCGAGGGACAAGCCCGATGACCGCACAGCAACCTGCCTAAGGGAAAGGTGCTAAAGCTTGGACGATGGAGTCATTAAAGCACTCATCGTCCCGGTAGGTGCTTTAAGTTGTTTATGAAGGGAAAACAAAATGAATTATAGAGAATATGAAGAAATGATCAAAGATGTGCCTTGCCCGGATACAATTGAATATAAGTTGCCGTTTATGTGGCTGCATCCGCAAAATCTTCCTTTAGGTGTGACCTCGATCGGAGATTCCGGATTAAGTATAATAAAGATTCCGGAGAGAGCGATGAATAGGTACGGGAGAAATGTCCCTGTAATCACATTCAGCCGCCAAGCTTTTTCAGGGAAAAGCAACATAACGGACATCGTTTTGTCTCAAAGCATCGAGAGATTCCCTAAAGGGGCCTTTGAAGGATGCACAGGATTAAAGAGAATTACTGTTCCACGGAAAGTCAAGGGCATTAAAGAGGGTACATTTGCCGGATGCGAGCAGTTAGAGGATGTTTACTTTGAAGGCACAATGGAAGAATGGAATAGAATTAATATCATTCATCACAAACATGAGGTAGAATTTGGACAATTGATTCCCGGAACGCCTGTGCAGGAGGTCAAAGCCGAACGGATGATTTTTATTCCCGGAAACGAAGCAATCTTTTCGGCAAATATTCATTTTCTATGTAGGCTTCCGGGAGAGAATTTTAATTGTTCTTTTAATGTGAAAGTCGGCAATAAGGATATCACAGAATTTTTCAGGACGATTTAATGTACCCTATTTGGAACATTACACATGGTATACTCAATATACAAAAGACGAGAAAGGTGAGGTATATATTATGATTGTCGAACCGAAAGAATGGATTTCAAAACCGGATGGTAGCGGAAACGGGGTTTTAATGGCACTGATAAAAGTCGGCGAGGTTGAATTTCCTATTCCCATAGAAACACATAATGTATTTCACGAAGATGTGAAAATAAATAAAGAGCAGGATTTTGAGCTCATCTTAGAATGTGCAGGCAAACCTACTGTTTACAAAGACGAGGAAACATACAACAAGGATACCGGCACAACAATGAATTTCGAATCGGTTATACCTGTCGGATTGTTTTCCGCTTCCCGGAATGAAGGCTTCGTTCAAACTCCTCATGTTATTCTGAATGGAAAGGTTGTTAAAACCTATGGTAATTCCACTCAATTCGGATTTGATGAATCGGATATCCTTTATTCGCTTTCCTGTCTCGGGAATGAATACGATGCTGTAATGCACGCTGAGTTTTCAGACAATTTAAGAATTGAAGAAGGCAATATTGTTTCCTGCGTTTATAGGGTTCAGGGTTGGCCAAATCAGAATGACTATAGCGACAAGTAAGGTGCTTAAATGATACTTTCGGAAGATGCAAATTATCAGACAATTAGCCTAAACTCATATGTTTTAAAAAGTGATGTTGCCGATAAAATGTAATGCACCAAATATCGTACATTGCGCTTAATATAATCTTATCGTAAAAGAAAAGCAAAAAAAGTGGAGGAACTACTATGAACGCATTTGACAAAGTGATTGGTTATGAGACGATCAAAAACGAGCTGCTGCAGATCTGCGACATGATTCACAACAGAGAAGTCTACGAGGAATTGGGAGCCAAGCTGCCTCAGGGAATTTTGCTGTACGGCGATCCGGGTCTCGGCAAAACCCTTATTGCAAAGTGCTTTATAGAAGAAAGCGGTCTTAAATCTTATGTTGTTCGAAGAAATAAGGGCAACGACGACTTTATAGGGGATGTTACGGCTACTTTCCAAAAGGCACGGGAAACCGCCCCCTGCATTGTCTTTCTCGATGACATGGATAAGTTCGCCAACGAGGACAGCAACCATCGTGATGCGGAAGAATATGTGGCGGTTCAATCCGGTATTGATGAGGTAAAGAACTGTAATGTGTTCGTTCTTGCAACTGCAAATGAGATGTGGAAGCTGCCGAACTCCCTTGTGCGGTCAGGTCGTTTTGACCGAAAAATAGAGGTTCAGTGCCCTACCGATAAAGACGCTGATGAAATCATTAAACACTATCTCTCGAACAAAAAGGTAGCCGAAAACGTTGACATGGACGACCTTTCGAAGATGATCAGCTACAGCTCCTGTGCCGAGCTTGAGACTATACTGAATGAAGCTGCAATCAGTGCTGCTCACGCAAGAAAGGGCAGTATTGAAATGGATGATTTTGTAAAATCCGTTCTGCGGATGCAATATGACTCACCGGATAATTTTACAAAAACATCCGCAGAAGATATGAAGAAAACAGCGCTCCATGAAGCGGGACATCTTGTTGTGTCTGAGGTTCTTTGCCCGGGAAGTGTGGGACTGGCTTCTCTCCGTTCTACCGGCAGAGACTCCACCGGTGGCTTTATTCACCGATGCAAGGAGCTTTCCAGAAGACCGTATTACGCCCTTGTATCTCTTGCGGGAAAGGCAGCTGTTGAACTTTATTATTCCGATGCCGTCGCGAGTGGCTGCACAACCGATATAAACCGCGCTTTCAACTGCATTAGAGAGGGTATTTCGGAGAATGCAACTCTCGGCTTCGGAATGATTGATGTGGCCACACAAAGGTTTTCGGATACCTCGGAGAATATGAATTCCAGAAACGAAGCCGTCACCCATGCAGAGCTTGAACGCTATATGCTTAAAGCGAGGGAGATCCTTCTTAAAAATAAGGATTTCCTCGAAAAGGCTGCCGCTGCACTTATTGAGAAGGAAACGCTGCTTCACTCTGATGTTAAAAAGATCAGAGAAAGCTCCGTTATCACTGATGTGGCCGTATAAGGCCGCCTCGGGAATTAGGATATAGCAAAGCAATGCGCTGAAACCGGCGTATTGCTTTGCTATGGTAATATGACTGTATACCATTTAAGAAAGCAAGGAGCAATGAAACATGAAAATTGAAGTTCAGTATTTCCCGCTTGAAAATTGCAGCGGAAACCTATGTAAAATCGTTGTAGAGACCACCGACTATGGCTCTGCGGCGCAGATAGTTATGAATATGTTTAATATACCGCAGCAAAACATTTATGCAGTAAATACATACTTGGGGTGACGGAAAATGCTGTCCGAAAAGCTTATAATGGAAGAAAAAATTAAAGCCATTTGTAAAAAGGACAGGACCATATTCCAAAAGGGTGCGGTATTTGATAAGATTATCGTTCTAAATTCTGACCCTTACGATTCTATGCTTTGCGGTCCGGTCACTTTCTTAGGATGTACAGATCGCTATGAAATACTTTTCACCAGCGGAAACGGAAGATACTATTTTACTGTGCGTGACGGCTGGGGCGTTGAGGATAATTGTTTATATGCTTTGTCAATCGGCGCAATCCGTCGCGATTTCAAAAAGCCTGTTACGGTTGAGGAGATCGAATCTGGTGTAAATAATCCTAAAGAGCCAAGAGGCACATATTCGGCGCTGTCAATCGGAATGAAGCTGAAAGACGATAGAGAAATACTGAATGTACTGAAGCAGTATAAGACAGTAAACTCACTCGCAATATCAAACAATCAAAATAGCGAAACAAACAGCGTTACAAATTTAGGTTCGCAAATGTATATGGATATAGTGTCAGATCTGTCCATGGTATCCACAGCTCAGCTTGTGAAAGAGCTTTCAAAAAGAGAAGCCGTTCAAAAGCTGAACGTCGAGCCGTATCAATCCTACAAGATCAAAATCGGCAGACGCAGAATTTCCGGCACCGGTCCGGTTGTTATTTTAAGGGTATGGGATTGATTTTTATAATTAATTACTATGGTTTTTTATAACAAAGTGTGTTATAATAAAATCGGTTTCCGATAAAATAAATTATGAAAGGTTAAATTGTATGGAAAATTTAAAGGATTTAGAAGAATTGGTTAAGGATTTAGAAAAAGAAAGAGATGAAGCAAAACAAATTGCTTTGTTACAGCGAATTGAGTCAAAATTGCTCAATGAATATAATATTGTAATTTCAGGAACGGTAATCGAACCTTTGCGTGTTGAAGCATATTATTATCCCTTTGATGATGAAAAGAAATTCGATGATCCCTGTGCTCACAAGAGCACAAAAAAAATTAATAATTTCGGAAAACTATACTTTATAGAAGAAAGATACGGATATCCCGGCATAGATTTGTGTTTATCGTTAGGAAATTACTACTTATCATTTCTGATAAAAAACTCTCGCATAGAAAATGCTTATTACAAACAAATGGATTTGTATGATAAATTTCAAGAGAGGCTCAATGAGATTGAAACCGTGGATGTTTTAAAAAAAGTTCCGAACAAAAATCAAATTGTTTTTAAGACATCGAGGGTCGGTTTAAGGAAATCCAAAACAAAATTTTCACATGAATTATTAGCGTCTGTAATCGAACTCAATAATTCTGCAGGATATGATTGGGAAAGAGGATTTGGTAAAGAATGGATGGTTGCAAAGTATATGGCTGAAAATAATATACCGGCAACGGATGAAAATATAAAATCGCTTTTAGGGTACAAATCTCAAAATGTCAAAAAACTGATTGAGGACTTAAAATAACATGCTCTACTTTTCATCACTTCTAAAAGCTAACTCACAATATTCATTATCGGCGGAAAATCTATTCGCTGTTTTGTCCGACAGCGGAGAAAATTTTACTCTTTTTGACGGAGCAAAGGATATCTGGGCAAGGGATTATATGCCGATTAAAACCAAAAGCGGTAAGTATATATCGTTTCGTTATGATCCGAGCTATCTTGCAGATGATCCGCAATTAAGAACAAATTTTAAAACCGATATTGCACCGCATTTCACACTGCCTGTTACATATTCAAATATCAATCTTGACGGCGGAAATG
>CAMEBF010000007.1 GCA_945912145.1 uncultured Clostridia bacterium
CCGTGCCGTGACACTCCATTTCAAAGTCGCCGACGTGCTTATTGAGCGCGCCTGCGGTTCTCTGACGGAAGGTCGGCAGCCAGAAAATCACCTTGTCATAGGAATCGAAGCCGAACTTCGCAAGGGAATCGTTATCCTGCAGCAGATAATCATTCCGCGGAAAGCCCGTAAAGATCATCTTATCCTTTTCGACGCGGAAATCCTTACTGTAATTCTCGGCGAAAAATTCCGAGACGCAGACGGCGGCGGTGCAGGCATTTTTGATGCAGTAGGTGCCGTTGGAGCTTTTCAGCGGCATACCGTGCTGGAGGCACAGGGAGATTTTACCCTTGCCGTGCTCGCCTAAAAGCTGATTGGTATAGACCAACGCTTTCGCGGTGGCGATGGTATACATGGTTTTGAGTTTTTCGGGGAAAGAGGACGCGAATTTCGTATAATTTAAGAACGACAGATTTCTCACGTTCAGTGGTTTGCATTTTGATTTATCCTCGGAGAGCCAGACGAATTCGTATTGCTCGTTGAGTCCCTTTTTCAGCAGATATTCATAGACGGGATAGGCGTTGCAGCTCATTTCGGGATGGCTTTCAAAGACGATCCGGTCTTTCGCCGGCAGGCAGGAGAAGCATTTCATGATAAATTCAAACACTTCATCCTTAAACGCTTCGCCGAGCCCCATATTGTCCTTTTTGACAAAGAAGTTCACATATTCGGCGTAGACGTCGGGGAAATGCGAGATGACAAATCCGATAATCGCCACCTTTTTGTAAAACGGCGACAAGGTGCCGAACGCAGGGGAATGCTGAAGAAAGTAGGCAATATAGCGGTCAATTTTGTCCTTTGTTTTCCCGTAATAAAAACTGCCTTTCACACATTTTGTGAAATTGACAATGGCGGCATCCAGAGAATAAATCGCCATGTCCTTTGCCAGATCGTTCAGATTTCTGTCGAGGTAAAACTGTATTCTGCCGGCAAACGCTTCTTCTCTGTCAAGATTCTGCGGAGAAAACGGTTTGCCGGTAATGCCTGCGGAATGACGGACATAGAGATAGTAATGCTTTTGAGAAACAATGATCTTTTTGCAGTTATAGACGATTTCATGGATCCGGGCGTGATCCTCATGGATTTTCCCCTCGGGAAAATGAATCCCGTTAAAAACCTCTTTTTTATAAATATTATGGGTCGTGTGACAGTAATATCCCGCGTTTTCCTGAGAGAGCTTTTTCAGATACTCGATATTGGTCAACACTTCATCTCTGACAACGGATTTTTCATTCTCTTCGTCAATGGGATTGCCGTGGTCGTCAATATGCAGAATATTGCCGCAGGACATATCCGCATCGTTCCGGATCAGCGCGTCAAGCAGTTCCTCGAAGGTTTCGGGGAGAATCAGGTCGTCGCTGTCCATGAAGAAGATATAGTCGCCGCGGACTTCGGACAGCGCGGTATTTCTCGCCGCCGAGACACCTCGGTTTGGAGTGTGGATCACGCGGAAACGGCTGTCTTCCGACGCCCATTTATCGCAGATGGCGCCGCTTGCGTCAGAGGATCCGTCGTCCACCATAATCACTTCAAAATCACGGTAGGTCTGATCCCGGACGCTTTCGAGCGTCTTTTCGAGGTATTTTTCCACGTTGTATACGGGCATGAGTACGCTGATCATAATATCACCTTTTTTCAATGCGGAATGCAGAATTAAGAATGCAGAATAATGGGAAAGTCATGATGTCCAGAGCTTTTTGCGTCTCTTGCTTCGGATGCCGAAGTAAATGCCGGAGCCGACGCCGAGAACCACAACGGCGATGCAGAACAGATCGACGCCGTTTACCGGCAGCGTGCTTTCGCCGTTCTCGGACGATTCGATTTTCAGGCTCGTCCAGAGCGTACTCTGAAGCATCAGCGTTTTGTTTGAGAGATTGGCAAAAACCTCGGTATTTTGTAACAGATAGTCTTCGTCCGGATAGACGATTTTATTCTCTGTAATCTCAGGGTCGAGCAGATCCATCGCCGGTGTGACAGGCGTCGCGTAGCCGACATATTCGGCGTTCATCGCCGCGATATCGGGTCGGCACATAAAGTTGATAAAGGTTTCTGCCGCTTCCTTGTTTTCGGAGGTTTTCAGAACGCACATCGAGTCAAAGAAAAAATTGGTGCCTTCGACCGGCATATAGTAATCAACATCGGGATTCGATTCCTGAATGACGAGCGCGTCGCCGGCGTAATACGGCGCAATCCACGCTTCTTCGGCTTCCATTTTGTCGAAAATCGCGTCCATGACATAGGCTTGTACAAGCGGTTTCTGCTCGCTGAGGAGTTTTGCTGCCTCCTGCCACTCTTTTTCGTTCTCCGAATTCATGGAGTAGCCGAGCTTGGTCAGCGCCAGACCGAACGCGTCACGCGGATTGTCGAACATCAGAATCTTGCCCGCGTACTTTTCATTCCAGAGCAGATCGATGCTTTGCGCCGCCGCGTCCTCGGGTGCTACATATTTTGTGTTGTAGATGATGACGACGGTTCCCCAGAAATAGGGAACGGAATACTTATTTTCCGGGTCATGCTCCCTGCTTTTGTATGCGTCGCCGACATTGGCGAAATTGGGGATATTGTCAAAATTCAACTCGGCGAGCATATCCTCGGCGATCAGCTTGCTGATCATGTAATCCGACGGAATGACAATATCGTACGACGCTGCGCCGGAAACGATTTTGGAGTACATCGCCTCATTGCTGTCGTAGGTCGTGTAGTTGACGGAAATGTCGGGATATTCCTCTTCAAACAGATCAAGGATGCTCTGGTCGATGTATTCACCCCAGTTGTAGACATTGAGCACCGTTTTCTTCGGCGCGGCGAAGACGCTGAGCGAGCCGGCGTTCAGCAGCAGACAGACGGCAAGGAGAAAGAGAATCGCTTTTTTCATTTCGCTTTTGCTCCTTTCTTCTTCGCCGTTTTCGATTTATCCTGTCGCAGGTTGATGATGAGCAGGAGAATCAGGATCGCGGTGAAAAGGAGAGTGGAGAGCGCGTTGATCTTCGGCGAATAGGGCTTTTTCGTCATGGAGAAAATCGTGACGGAAAGCGTCTGCACGTTCGAGCCGCTGTTGAAATAGCTGATGATAAAGTCATCAAGCGAGAGCGTGAATGCCATGATCAGACCGGTCACGATACCGGGCTTGATCTGCGGCAAGACCACCTTGAGCATCGCTTTGGCAGGCGGACAGCCAAGGTCGAGTGCCGCGTTATAGACGTTGGAATCCATACCCTTGATCTTGGGCAGGACTTCTAAAATGACATAGGGAATACAGAACGTGACATGGGAGATCAGCAGCGTGCCGAAGCCCATTTCTAACGAGTTGAATTTGGAAATAACAAAGACAAACAGGATCATCAGCGAAACCGCCGTGACGATTTCGGGGTTGACCATCGGAATGCTGTTGACTGCAAGATACATTTTCTTGCGCAAGCCCTTTGTCGCGTTGATGCCGATGGCGGCGGCCGTGCCGATCACGGTGGCGATGATCGCCGAAAGAACGGCGAGCAGCAGCGACGTATAGAGCGATTTCATGATAACGGAATCCCGGAACAGCTCCTGATACCATTGCAGCGAAAATCCGGAAAAGACAGAACGGCTCTTGATGCCGTTGAACGAATAGACAACCATGACGACAATCGGCGCATAGAGGAACGCGAACACGAGAAAATTATAGATTCTTGACAGTGTTTTCATATGACTCTGCCTCCGTTCGTTTCGTCGTCTTCGTCAAAATGATTCATGATGCCCATGGAAATCAGGATCAGAACCATCAGCACCAGCGAGAGTGCCGCACCGACGTTATAGTTGACTTCTCCCGTGTTGCCGAGGAAGTAGTTTTCGATAATATCGCCGATGAGGTACGTCATACCGCCGCCTAACAGCTTGGAAATGACGAACGTACTCACGGCAGGGACAAAGACCATTGTGATGCCGGAGATGATGCCGGGAATGCTCTGCGGCAGCAGAACCTTCGTAAAAATCTGAAAGCCGTTCGCGCCCAGATCCCGCGCCGCTTCAATAACGTTCTTGTCGATCTTCGTCAGCACCGTGTAAATCGGCAGAATCATGTACGGCAGGAAATTGTAGACCATACCGAGAATGATCGCGCCGTTGGTGTTGATCATCGAAAAGCCCTCAAACTCATAGCCGACAAGGCTCAGGAGAAATTTTACGAGTGTGTTGATCAGACCCGTGTCCTCGAGAATCGTCATCCAGGCATAGGTTCTGATCAGAAAGTTCATCCACATCGGCAGCATGACAAGCAGCACCATCGTCTGCTGACGGCGCGCTTTCATTTTGGAGATGCTGTACGCAAGCGGGTAGGCGAGCAGCAGACAGATAACCGTCGCCGTCAGCGCCAGCTCGATGGAAATGAGATACGTACCGCGGTACTCCCAGATACTTGTGATATTGCTTGCGGTGAACGAACCGTTTGCGTCCGTGAACGCATAGTACAGGACCAGCGCAATCGGCACCACGACGAAAATTGCCATCCAGACGGCGAACGGCGCCGTCATGACGCGTCTCATGCGCGCATTCAGCTTATTCATCCGCCTCTTCCTCCACTTCGGCGTTGACGTCGGACAGCTCGTCAAATTCCTCGCTGTAGCTGCTGAAATCGCCGTACAGACCCGAATATTCGGATTTTTTCATAATGTGGATGGCGTCGGGCTCGATGAACAGTCCGATGTTATCGCCGACAAACTGCTCGTCGGTGGACTGGATCATCCATTTGAATCCGCCGATGTCTACGATGATTTCAAAGTGAACGCCCTTGAAGGTGACGGAGGTGACCTTTCCGCGCAGCATTCCCTCTTCATACGGCACGACGTCTACGTCCTCGGGACGCACCACGACGTCGACCGCCTCGTTTTTCGCAAAGCCCTTGTCGAGACAGCGGAATGTATTGCCGGAAAATTCGCAGACAAAATCTTCTTTCATAATGCCGTCCACGATGTTGCTCTCGCCGATGAAATCCGCGACGAACGCGTTGACGGGCTCGTTGTAAATGTCGATGGGCGTACCGATCTGCTGGATGACGCCGTTATTCATGATGACGATCTTGTCCGACATGGAGAGTGCTTCCTCCTGGTCGTGCGTAACGTAGATAAAGGTAATGCCCAGTCTCTGCTGTATATTTTTCAGTTCGTTCTGCATATCCTTACGCAGCTTGAGGTCGAGCGCGCCCAGCGGCTCGTCCAGTAGCAGAACGCGGGGTTTTACAACCAATGCTCTCGCGATGGCGACGCGCTGCTGCTGACCGCCGGAAAGCGAGTCGATGTCACGCGTTTCAAAGCCCTTGAGGTTGACGAGCTCGAGCATCTCCGAAACCGCCTTTTTGATTTCCTTTTCGGGCGTCTTCCGGATGCGCAGACCGAACGCGATGTTCTCAAAAACATTCAGGTGCGTAAAAAGCGCATAACGCTGAAAAATGGTGTTCACCTGCCGCTTGTGCGCCGGAACACCATTGATTAACTTGCCGTCGAAGATCACGTCGCCGCTGTCGGGCTGCAAAAAGCCCGCGATGATGCGCAGCGTCGTTGTTTTTCCGCAGCCGGAGGGTCCCAGAAGCGTCAGAAACTCTTTGTCTTCGATGGTAAGACTCATATTCTTTAAGATTTGTTCTCCGTCAAACGATACGGAGATGTTTTTCAGGTCGATAATGTTGTTTGCCAATTATGCAGCCCCTCTCATTGTTCCTCATGAACGACGGGAAGCGATCCGGACAATCAGACAGAGCGACGCTTTTTTACTGCGCCTCTCGCTTTTGCTCCATATCTCACTCCTCAATATCCATGCATCGTATTCTGACTTTAGCCCGCTAAAGGGAAGTCAGTAAGGACACTATAATATTTTTTGCTGAAAATGTCAATAATTTTTCAAAATTTGTCGTAAAAAATTTTGTCCTGTTTCTGTTACGGGTCCTTGTGAAGCAGAGCGCGGACGGCTTCGGCGGCTTTCTCTTTTTCGTCGTCGGAAAGCATCCGGTATTGCCGCAGCAGAGATTTTTCCTCCTGCGTCAGACGGTTGAGGTATTCCTCCGCCTGCGCCTGCTGTCCCGCCGTCGGGAACAGAGCCGGATCAAATGCCGTGCTGATGGAAAAGGTATCGTTCAGATAGTCCTCCTGCGTGAAGGTCGTGAGACTGACGCCATAGAGCCTTGCAAACGCGGCAAGCTCCGCGTCGGTCGGTTCCGTCTCGCCGTTTTCGAGCGAAGCATACCGTTTGACCGAGATATCGACGGCTTCGGCAACTTCTTTCTGCGTGTAGCCGCAGCAGGCTCTGAAAAAGCGGATAGTATCTTTTTTCATCATAAATCCTTTCTGCATAAAAAAACAGCCACCCCATGAAGGATGGCTGTGCTCGACGTGTTTTACGCCGCTACGGGAAGCGTGGTGCTTTCGGCGGGAACGGTCTCTTCCACAACAGCCGTTGTGGTCTCGGGAACTTCTTCAGCGGGGGTGCCGATGCCGAAGAGATCGCGGAAGAATCCGGCAATGACTTCAAAAATTCTGATCCATACAAACGCCTTGAAGAGAACCTTGGGCAGCTTCGTCCAGTCGATGTTGCCTTCTTCGTCGGTCATCTGCTCCCAAAACTCTTCAAATGTGGTGTGATCGTTCGGAACGCCGGCCTCAGCGTAAGAAATGACGGGAAGAGCCAGCGAGGAGAGCATGATAACGGTAAGAAGAACGGCTATTACTTTTTTCAGATGTTTCATAATGAATAACCTCCTATAGGAAATTTACACCTTTATTATAATCAACACTGCCAAAAAAATCAAGAGGATTTGGGAAATTTTTCGGATTTGTTGCACAAAAGGAAAAAACGTGATATAATCAATAAAAAAGTGCAAAGTTCAAAGTGCAATGTGCAATGGCGGAAAAGGCTTCGCCTTTTGATTTTTATTTTTTCTGAAAACCGGGAGGTACTTATGATTTATCGGGAGTTGTCGTTTTTCTCGCGGAGCGATACGGAACGGAAGGCCGGCGATATTTTTGCCGAGGAGATCGAAAAACGCTGCGGAAACAAACCGCGTTTTACAGAAAAAGCCGATGTGGTTTTTTCAGAAGAGCCCGATCTCGGCCGTGATGAGTATCGGATTGAATCCGAAAGCGGCTCGCTCATCTTCCGGGCAAGCGGTATCCGGGGGTTTCTGTATGCCGTCGGTATGTTCTTACGGAAAACGGAATACCGGGACGGAGAGATCCGCCTTGTCACGGACATTACCGGCAGCTATTCGCCCTATATGGCGATCCGCGGCCATCAGCTCGGCTGGCGCACGCTCTCAAACACCTATGAGGCGTGGACGCCCGACGATACCTATACCTATATAAAGGATCTGATGTTCTTCGGCTGCAACACCTTTGAACATACGGTATTTGACGATGTAGCGAGAAAACGCAACGCTCTGATGAAACAGTCGGAGAAGGATTATATCCGCGAATGCACCGAAAAGGCAAAAACGCTGGATATTGATGTGTCATTCTGGTACCCGAACGACGAAAAGCCCCTTGACGAGAGCGTCAAAGACCGGAAAGCATTTTTTGAAGACGTGCCGGCTGCCGATTTCTATTTCCCTCCGGGAGGCGACCCGGGAGAGTATGAAGCCGACGAATTTCTGCATCGCACCGTCGAAATTGCGAAAGCGATCCGGAAAATTCACCCGGACGTAAAAATCTATCCGTCCGCGCAGTCTCCGCACGGTTTCGGGCATTGGGGAGACGTATTCATTGAGGAAATGGAAAAGCTGCCCGAAGAGATCGACGGCATCATTACCGGGCCGAACTGCGCCATGCCGCTGCATGAGCTGCGCCGCCGTCTGCCGTTGCGCTATCCGATCCGGCTCTATCCCGACATCACCCATAACGTGCGCTGTGAATATCCGGTGCATTTTGACCGCGACGACTGGCATTACGCATGGGCGTCCACGCTCAGCCGTGAAAGCGTCAATCCACGTCCGACGGAGTACCGCACGATTCATCGTCTGACAAGGCCTTATGTCATCGGCAGCGTGTCCTATTCGGAGGGTATCAACGACGATATCAATAAAATGGTATGGAGTGCTCTGGATTACTGTCCCGATGCCGACCTGACGGAAATACTCGGCGATTACGCGAGACTGTTCTTCCCGGGAGCGGACACCCAAAAGGCCGTGAACGGCATCTTCGGACTCGAGAAAAACTGGGAGGGCGACCCTGCCGAAAATCCCCATATCGAAACAACGCTGCGTTTCTTTGAAGAGATGGCGTCGGAAACACCGTCGCTTCTTGAAAATTTCCGCTTTCTGCTCTGCCTGTTCCGTGCGAAGTGCGACCGGCTTGTGCAGATGAGACGGCAAACGGAGCTGCTGCAAATCAGACAAGCCAAAAAGAGACTTGCCTGCGGCGATCTGGATGGCGCGGAAGCGATTCTGAAAGAACCTGTCAGCGCGGAATACCGGAAACTGCATGACGATATTTTCGCCATCGGCAAAACGCTGTTTGAATCATGCGGGATTCAGCTTGACACGGCGCATTATTTTGCCGACGGCTGGGAACGCGGCGCGGTGCTCGATACGATTGATAATCCCGTCACGGATCGTCTCTGGTTGCTCGACCGTATCGACTATGCCCGCAAGCTCCCCGAAACGGACAGACCGCGTTTTCTGGATTCTCTTCTGAATCGAGGCGTGGCAAAGAAAGGAAATTATTATTTCTCGTTCGCGGAAAACAGCTTCACGGAGCTGGGCGAGCCGCAGGAGCCGTATTTCTATATGGATTTTCAGGGCGATCGACCGAATGTCAACAACGGCACGATCCCCATGGCGATGCTCAAGGTCTACGATCACTACAGCTTCCGCATGAAAACAGGCGGTCTGACAGGACAAAACGGCTACCGTCTGCGCCTGAATCTGAAACCGCGTTACCGCGACGAGGTGACGGCGTTCACCATTAAGATCAACGGAAAGATTCTCTATCAGGGTAAGCAGTACGGCGGTGAGAGGGACGAGGTCTTTGAAAAGGAGCTGTCCGCGCCGGGCTTCGAGTGCCATCTCTATGACATTCCCGACGGCTATATCGATAACGGCTGTGTCGAGCTCGAAATCACCGAACCGCTTGTCGGCGTCATGCTCAGCGAGATATTTTTTGAAGAGAAGGAAAACTGAAAAGTTTTTGTGACTGATCGCTGATTCTATTTATTGAATGTGCAAAGTTCAAAGTGTAAAGTGCAATTTCGGAAGCCCTGCGGGCTTGATTTTACGCCTGCGGCGCGCTTGTCACTATATAAATGAATCAAAAGGCGGAGCCTTTTCCTTCATTGAACTTTGAACTTTGCACTTTGAACATTGATAAAAAAGGAGGAAACCTTGCCGGCTTCCTCTTTTTTTTTATTCGATTGTCACTTTTTTCATCTTCTGCTCCGCAAGGGGCTTGTCCGCGCTGTTGGTCTGCGTTTCGGCGATGGCATCTACGACCTCCATGCCGCTTGTGACCTTGCCGAACGCCGCATAATTGCCGTCGAGGAACGTGCTGTCTTCATGCACGATGAAGAACTGCGACGACGCCGAGTTCGGATTCATCGAGCGCGCCATTGAGATCACGCCTCTTGTGTGGGAGAGATCATTCCGGATGCCGTTCGCAGCGAATTCGCCGACGATCGTCTCGTCGGAACCGCTGTAACCGGTGCCCGTCGGATCGCCGCCCTGAATCATAAAGCCCTTGATCACGCGGTGAAAGATCAGACCGTCGTAAAAGCCCTCTTTGACGAGCTTTTCAAAGTTCGCTACTGTTTTCGGTGCCTTGTCGGGATAGAGCTCGAGCTCAATCACGCCGCCGTTTTCCATTTCAATTTTAACCATGGTGTATCTCCTTACATTATTTTTATCCTATTATATCACGTTCTGCCGCCAAAATAAAACACATTTGTCGAAAATAAAATACAAATTTCCTTTATTTTTTTTAATTTTTTTAGTGAAAAGGTGAAAAAAGTGATTGAATTTTTCAAAGTAGTATGATATAATGACCCTGTTATGATTATAAAATCGGATCGTGAAAGCGTTTGACGCCGTTATCGGCCTTCGCATTCCGGTTCCTTGGGAGGCATATCAATTGAAACTTTACAATGCAGACAAAATTCGCAATATCGTTATCGCAGGCCACGGCGGCAGAGGTAAAACGACGCTCGCTGAAGCAATGCTGTATCTTGCAGGCGCAACGGATCGTCTCGGCCGCGTTCTCGACGGCAACACCGTCATGGACTTCGACGCGGAGGAGAAAAGAAGAAAAGCGTCTGTCGCGGCAGCAGTTGCTCCTCTTGAGTGGCTCGATACCAAGATCAATCTGATTGACACTCCCGGTCTTTTCGATTTTGCCGGCGGCGTGTCCGAAGGTATGCGCGCGGCGGGAACGGCTCTGATCGTTCTGCAGGCCGGCAGCGGTGTGGACGTCGGCGCGGAAAAGGCCTATAAAATGGCGGTCAAGAACGGCAAATCCATCATGTTTGCCGTCACGAAGTGCGACGCCGAAAACGCGGACTTCCAGAAGACGTTCGACGCGCTGAAAGAAGAGTACGGCACACCGATCTGCCCCGTGGTCGTTCCGATTATGGAGGACGGTAAGGTCAAAGCGTATGTCGATTTTGCGGTCGGCAAGGCGTATGAATACAAGGGTGGCAAGAGAACGGAGATTCCCATGCCCGAAAACGATATGATCGAAGAGATGAAAGGTGCGCTTCAGGAAGCCGTCGCCACAACGGACGACGACCTGATGGAGAAATTCTTCAACGAAGAGCCTTTCACGCAGGAGGAGATTTACAACGGTCTGACCGCCGGTATCACGGACGGCTCCGTTTATCCCGTTTTTGCCTGTGCCGGTTATACGACCGAAGCGGTCGATATTCTGTTGGATTCCATTGCACATTTTGCGCCGTCGGCGGCCGCCAAGACCGGTGAAGGCGATCTGAAATGCGATCCCGAGGGTCACTTTGCGGCGATCTGTTTCAAGACCGTTGCCGACCCGTTTGTCGGAAAAATGTCGTTCTTCAAGGTTGTTTCCGGCAAGATCACGCCCGACAGAACGGCGTTCAACCCCAGAACCGGCGAGAGCCAGAGAATGGGCAAGATTGTCTATGTCCGCGGCGGCAAGCAGGAGGACGCTCCCTGCATCACAGCGGGAGACATCGGCGTCGTCACGAAGCTGACGAACGTCAAGACAGGCGATACGCTCTGCAGCGAGAAGCATGTTGTTGAGCTCGCAGGCGTCGATTTCCCGAAGCCCTGCCTGTCCATGGCCGTTAAGGTCCGCAAAAAGGGCGAAGAAGAAAAAGTCGCGCAGGGTCTCCGCAAGCTGATGCACGAGGATCCTACGATCGAATATCATACCAACGAAGAAACAAAAGAAATGATTCTCTCCGGTCTCGGCGAGCAGCACCTCGACATTATCGTCTCGAAGCTGAAAGTGAAATTCGGCGTCGAAGTCGATCTGGAGGTTCCGCGTGTCGCCTACCGCGAGACGATCAAGAAAAAAGTGGAAGTGCAGGGACGCCATAAGAAGCAGTCCGGCGGTCACGGTCAGTTCGGCGACGTCTGGATCCGTTTTGAGCCGTGCGACAGCGAAGAGCTCGTCTTTGCCGAAGAGGTTTTCGGCGGCTCCGTTCCCAAGAACTTCTTCCCGGCGGTTGAAAAAGGTCTGCGCGAGTGCGTAGCAAGAGGCCTTGTGGCGGGCTATCCCGTCGTCGGCATCAAGGCGACGCTTTACGACGGCTCCTATCACCCCGTCGATTCCTCCGAAATGGCGTTCAAGACGGCGGCGTCTCTGGCGTTCAAAAAGCTCAATCCCGACGCGCAGCCCGCAATCCTTGAACCCATCGGCACGCTGCACGCTTATATGCCCGACGATAACCTGGGCGACATCATGAGCGACATTACGAAACGCCGTGGCCGTGTGCTCGGTATGGGTCCCGCCGATGAGCCGAAGATGCAGCTTCTTGAGGCTGAGGTTCCCATGGCGGAAATGGGCGATTTCTCAACGGTTCTGCGTTCCGTTACGGCGGGCAGAGGCTATTTCGATTTCGCATTCGTCCGTTATGAGGAAGCGCCGGCAGCCGTCGCGCAGAAAGTCATCGCCGATGCCAATATCGCGGCAGACGACGAATAATCCGGATTCTCTTTACAAACAAATATTTTGCGGAAGCGGCGTTTCTCTTTGCGGAGAGCGCCGTTTTCGTATAGTAAAAGACGGCGGAAAGCATCCGTCGTCTGTTGATTTTCGTAGTTATTCCATTCCTTTGAGCTGTAGAGCCAGGTCGTCGGCAGTCATGAGAACGGTCAGTGTGTATTTGGTCAGCCCCTGATAATACAGCGCTTCTGCTGTGCCGTTGTCCTTTTCCGTGATGTAGAAATCGATATTATTCTCAGAAAACCGAAGGGCGTCTTTCGGAATTTTGAGCTGTTCGTCCTCGAGCAGATAGGCATAGTGATAGTCCCGCGCGGTGAAAGTTCCGAGCTTTGTATGGACGGTGAGTTCCGTGTATTTTTTGCAGTCGGTGCGATTGACGGACTGTGCCGGTTCCTGTAAAAAAGGAGTCGGCAGCAGGAGATTTTCCATGCCGTTCATGCGGAAAACATCGTCGGCGTTGGGGCAGTTTTCTCGCGTATAGACCGAAGCGCTTTCCCGGACGGCGTACGGCACGTTTGCGCGGCCGCGGTGAATACTCGCCGTGACGGCTGAGATTGCAACCAGCAGGATGACCGCAGCAGCGACTGCCAAGGGTATTTTATTTTTCCGAAAAAAGGAAGTCAACGAAAACACCTCTTCTATATAGTAATTTCAAAACGAAAAAAAGTCAAGCCGAAATTCACCCTTTTTCCCGGGCGGACATAGATTGTAAGGGGTGATACCATGATGCGCCGAAAAAAATATAAACGGCGGTTCGCTCTCTTTTTATTTTTGACGGCTCTGCTTCTGATTGCTTGCGTTGCGGTCACGGAAATGCGCATTCGTCCCGTGCTGTCCGCCGTTGCGGAGTCCCGGGCCAAAAATATCGCAACCGAGGCCGTAAACGACGCCGTCTGGCAAGTGCTTTGCGAAAAAGATGTACAGTATGAAAGCCTCGTCACCCTGACGAAAGATGAAAACGACAAGGTCACGGCGATCTCGGTGGACAGCGTTAATCTCAACACGATCTGCGCCGAGATCAGGCGGCAGATTACGGATTATTTCAAGAGTCTTTCCGAAATTCAGATTGGCATACCGATCGGCTCGCTGACCGGGATTGATATGCTCGCAGGCAGAGGCCCCTCAATCCATGTCGGCATTACGCTGTCCGGCTCCGCCGTAACGACGATCGGAAACGATTTCCAGACCGCAGGCATTAACCAGACGCGGCACCAAATGATTCTAACGGTGAATACAAAAGTATACGTCATCATGCAGAGCGGCAATTTTGCAACGGAGATTTCAAACAGTATCGTTGTGGCAGAAACGGTTATTGTCGGCGACGTGCCGGAGATTTATTCCGACGGCTCCAACGACCTGTGGCAGAACTTAGTCGGCTACGAATAATGTTTGCAAATGCCGGAAAAACGTGGTATACTATATGCAGTATCAGCCGCACGGAGGAAGTATCATGGATTTTCAATCAGCCGAAAAAAGAGCCGCCGAGCTTCGGAAAACGCTCTCATACCATATCTATCAGTATTATGTGAATAATACCAATGAAATCACCGATTATGAGTACGACATGATGATGCGCGAACTCGGCGACATCGAGAATCAGTACCCCGAATTGCTCACGCCGGATTCTCCGACGCACCGTGTCGGCGGCAAAGCCGATAATCAGTTCGAGAGCGTCACGCATGAAGTCCGCATGGAGAGTTTGCAGGACGCCTTTTCCGAAGAGGAAATGATGGATTTTGATCGCCGTGTGCGTGAGGTCTGTCCCGACGCGACCTATGTTGTCGAGCCGAAGATCGACGGGCTTTCCGTCTCGCTCGAATACCGGGACGGCGTGCTGACGATCGGCTCGACGCGCGGCGACGGTGATGTCGGCGAAAATGTGACGGCAAACCTGCGTACCGTGCGTTCGATTCCGCTCAAGATCAACCGCGACCTGCCGCTTTTAGAAGTGCGCGGTGAGGTATTCATGCCGCGGGAGACATTCGCTTCTCTTGTCGAAAAGCAGGATCAGAACGGCGAAAAGCCGTTCAAGAATCCCCGGAACGCGGCGGCGGGAAGTCTGCGGCAGAAAGACCCTAAAGTGACGTCGCAGCGGCGTCTTGATATTTTTTGTTTTAACATTCAGCGGCTTGAGGGAGAAACAATGACCTCACATAAGCAGTCGCTTGATTTTCTGCGTGAGCTTGGCTTTAAGACCGTACCGTTCTATACGGAGTGTGCGACAATCGAGGAGGCGCTCCGGGAGATCCGCCGCATCGGCGAAATGCGCGATTCGCTTTCATTTGATATTGACGGCGCAGTCGTCAAGGTAAACCGCTTCGATCATCGGGTAAAGCTCGGCAGTACGGCGAAATTCCCGAAATGGGCGGCGGCGTTCAAATATCCGCCGGAGGAAAAGGAAACGAAGCTGCTCGACGTGGAAATCGGCGTTGGAAGAACCGGCGTTCTGACCCCAACCGGCGTTTTCGAGCCGGTCATGCTTGCCGGAACGCTTGTCAGCCGTGCGACGCTTCATAATGAAGATTTTATCCGCGAAAAGGCACTGCGCATCGGCGATGTCTGCGTGTTGAGCAAAGCGGGGGACATCATTCCCGAGGTCGTCCGTGTCGTCCGGCACAACGAAAAGGAAGAGATTTACCGCATTCCGTCGGTCTGTCCGTCCTGCGGCAGTCAGACGGTGCGCGAAGAGGGAGAAGCGGCGGTGCGCTGCATCAATCCCGAATGCCCGGCGCAGCTTGTGCGCAATCTGATCCATTTCTGCTCCCGTGATGCGATGGACATCGAGGGGCTTGGCGACGCCGTTCTGGAAACGTTCGTAGACAAAGGGCTGATTCAGTCTACGCCGGATATTTATCTGCTGCCCGGAAAAAAAGACGAGATCGCTTCGATTGACCGGCTGGGTGAAAAGAGCGCGCAGAATCTGATTGACGCGATTGAAAAATCCAAGCAGAACGATCTGTACCGTCTGATTTATGCGCTGGGAATCCGTCATATCGGATTGAAAGCGTCCAAGCTTCTGTGCGATAAATTCGGCGATATGAATGCGATCATGAATGCGAAAAAAGAGGAAATCGAAGCCATCGACGGCTTCGGCGCGATCATGGCGCAGAGCGTCGCGGATTTCATGGAGAAGCCAGGCACGAAAGATATGATCGAGCGTCTGCGTGCGTTGGGACTGTGCATGGAGGCGCAGCAGGACAAACGCAGGGACGACCGCTTCGCCGGCATGACGTTCGTGCTGACCGGCGCGCTGTCCCGTTTTACAAGGGACGAAGCGAGCGCCGTGATTGAAAGCTTTGGCGGCAAGACGTCCTCCTCCGTCTCCAAAAAAACAACCTGCGTCCTCGCAGGGGAAGACGCAGGCAGCAAATTGCGCAAAGCCAATGAACTCGGCATTCGCGTCATCAGCGAAGACGAATTCGCCGAAATGATCCGCGAATGATTCAATAAAAAATCGAATACTGTTTTTCCGCCGCATCGGTCAGCTGACCGTTGTGCTCGCTCATTAAGCTGTCTTCAATGGCAGCTTTTTTGATGAGATTTTTGACCGTGATGTCAAAATCCGTGTTGGCGGAGTAATCGGCGAGAAACATAAAATCCACACGACCGTGACGCAGCAGATCCTCGACCAATACGCGGTTTGATTCGTCCTTGTAAACGGCGATCGAGCTGCCGCCGTACGCCTTGACCATCTTCATGCAAGGCACATCGGACAGACCGTCGCCGATGTAGAGCATATTCTGAAAGCGCACGCGGCGGTCGCTGTCCGGCGTGGAACGGTTGAGGTCGCGGTCGTTGGAAACGTCGAGCACGCCCTTGTTGATGCGGTAGATGAACTGCGTTTTCGAGGTATAGTTGACGGCGGATTTCGGGAAGACCGCGACGCCGTTTTCATCATAGAGGAACTCGCTGGCGTAAATCTTTTTGAAAAAGCGACCGATGGCGGAGCCTTCGATGATCTCCACCAGTCCCGACGAGAGCACGTAATGCTCCACAATCACGCCATTTTCGATGCCGAAGCGCGTAATGCGGTCGAACCACTCCGGAACGCCCTTGAAAAACTCGATTTTCTCGCCGCAGCGGACAACGCGTTCCCGCGTCAGCGGCGTTCCCTGTTCGTTGGATTTTTTGATCATCGTGTACATATACGATAAAATCTTGTCCATCTCGTTTTTGTCGCCGAACGAATTTGCTTCGTTCCAGAAGTCGGCGGCCTCCATGCCCAGACTCGGAATGAACTGATATTCCTGCATATCGCGCGGACTTAAGGTTCGGTCAAAATCGTACATGATGGCAAAGATCGGCATATCGGGTTGAGATTCCATAGCTTTATCGGCTCCTTTTTTCCGGATACATAAATTCTATCAGAAACGGGAAGATAGTGCAAGTATTTTATTGACATTGACTAAATTATACGGTAAAATATAGCTGTTCTTTTGGAAAACTATCATTTGCGCAAGCAAAGGAGGACTTTATGAAAAAAACAGCTTCCGTGACGCCGCCTCATGCGGCCAAGCACCCGAATGCGATTTCCATCAAAGAAGCATTCGGCTATCTCTTCGGCGATATGGGCAACCTGTTTGTCCTGACGTTCGTCTCTACCTATCTGAAAGTCTTTTATACGGACTGCCTGCTGCCCGGTCACGGCGCGTCGGCGGCGAAGATCAGCACGGATCTGACGGTGCTGTTCCTCGTCATTCGTTTGTGGGACGCGATCAATGACCCGCTCTGGGGCATCATCGTCGATACGAGAAAGCCGACGAAAAACGGCAAGTTCCGTCCGTATCTCAAAGCGGTTTCGATCCCGTTGGGACTGACGACGGCGCTTTGCTTCCTGAATATCCAGAACGTCGTCTCATCCTATACGCTGCTGCTCATCTTCGCCTATCTGACCTACTGCATCTACGGCATGATGTACACCGCGATGAATATTCCGTACGGCTCGCTGGCGTCTGCCATCACGGACGACCCGAACGGCAGGACGCTGCTTTCGACGTTCCGTTCCATCGGCTCCGGCGTCGGCGGCGCGGCTGTCACGCTTGTCGCGCAGAAGCTCATTTACGACGACGGCACAAAGCTCAATCCGCAGAAGACCTTTGTCGCGGCATGCGTGCTCTCTGCATTGGCTGTCGCTGCTTATATGACCTGCTACAAGACGACCAAAGAACGAGTATTGTATTCTCACGAAAAGAAAAAGGTCAATTTCAAGATGACTTACGGTACGCTGTTTAAGAGCAAACCGTTCCTGACCGTCACCGTCGCGGGCTTACTCATCAGCGGACTGCTGCAATTCAATTCCTTTAACCAGTACCTGACGAAAAACTATTTCGCCAACGCCGACCTGTCGATCCTGCTGACGATCTCGACCTATGCGCCAATGGTTCTGCTGATCCTCTTTGTGCCGAAGCTTTCCGCGAAGTTCGGCAAGAAGGAGCTGTGCGTGTCGGGTCTGGGACTGGCGACGGTTTCGAGCGTCGTATTGAGCCTCATTGGTCCGAGCGAGAGCCTGCGCGCGCATCCCGCTCCGTTCTTTATCATCAATTTTGCCGTCGGTGCCGGCTATTCGTTCCTGTCGATCCTGACATGGGCGGTCGTGACGGACGTCATCGACTATCAGGAGAACGTGACGGGCATCAAGAACGAGAGCGCTATCTACGCCGTCTATACGTTTGCTCGTAAGGTCGGGCAGACGCTTGCCGATTCCGGCGGTCTGCAGCTTTTGTATAAGTACGCGAAATACGACCCTGAAACAAAAGCCGTCGGCTATATTCCCGGCGTGGGTGACCGGATTTATAAAATGGTCACGCGCGTCATGGCCGTCGCGTACACCGTTACGTTTATCATGTTCCTGATTTATCCGCTGAATAAAAAGAATCTCACGAAGCTTCACGAGGAACTGATGGTCAAACGTGCTGCCGAAGCGGAAAAACTCAAAGCCGAAGAGCAAACACAAGCCGAAATTTGAAAATTTCCTGAGAATTTCTGCTGTTTTTTGAAAAAGCTCCCATTTATCGGACATTTTTCATGGTAAAATGGGGATACCCCCGTAAAACTCCCGGAGTGAAATCCGAAACCATGTGGAATCGGGTTTCGCTTCGGGAGTCATAAAATATCACGGTCTTTCAGCAAAATCCTTTATCATGCAACAACGCGTCGATTCTCTCGGCGCGTTGTTTTTCTGTATATGGAATTACAGGTTTTGAAAAAGTGTCCGGAAGCGTGCGGCGCGGTCGTATGCCTCCCCGATATAATCCTCAAAGCGCATTTGCTCATAGCGGTCGCTGACGTGTCGGTTCGGACGGTTCTTACAGACAAACTCAAAGGTGAGCGGTCCCTCGAAGTCGAGCGCACGGAGCTGCTGCGCGATCGATTCCCAGTCGGCGATGCCGTCAAAGGGGAGCAGATGCGCGTCGTCGAAAAAGGTGATCTCGTTCGGGTCGGTCTGTCCCATGTTGTCGTTCAGATGCGTCGAAAACAGGTATTTTCCGTATTTGCCGAGCATATCGCGGTTTCCGTTGTAACACATGGCGTGTCCCGAATCGTAGCAGTAGCCGATGTGGGGTAGCTCGCCGAAGCGGTCAAAAATCGCGGCGAGGTATTCTTCTCCCTCAGTGTTTTCAAACGCGATCCGCACCTTTTTCTTGTCGGCATATTCGATCAGCGACGAGAGACGGCGCAGTCCCTGTTCGTTCGGCGAATGGTTATCCATACCGATGATCGCGTGGCAGATCATCAGATCGATGCCGTACGCGGCGCAGTCGTCCAGACAGCCGGTGAGGTCGCGCATCATCTTGTCGGCTGTCTCGCCTGATTCGTCATGCCAGATATCGTCCATACCGTAGAACGGTGCGTGCAGGGATTGGAGAAAAAGTCCGCATTCCGCCGCCTTCTGGACGAGCAGACCGATGTCGAGATCGCGTTCCCAGTCAAAGAATACGCCGCCGAAGCCAGCTTTTTTGAGTATGGGGAGCTGTTCGGCAAGCGGCACGTCCGCGTCCATGCCGACGTTGATACAAAGTATATCGGGATTCATCATAATCGCCTCTTTTGCAAAGTACAAAGTGCAATCATATAACAGTGGACTGCTTTGTGCGACAGCACCTCGTTTTATGCTTTTTTCAAAAAATTGAATACGCACCGTCCTTTTCGACCGTGCGCATTGCTTATTTGTGATTGCTTATTTCTTGTTCCTGTGCTCCTGCTTCATGCGGAGTTCTTTGGAGAGGATTTTTTTACGAAGACGCAGGCTCTTCGGCGTGACCTCGAGCAGTTCGTCGTCGCTCAGAAATTCCATACACTGTTCAAGGCTCAGCACGGAGTGGGGAACCAGTCGCAGTGCGTCGTCCGAACCGGCTGCTCGGGTGTTCGTCATCTGCTTTTTCTTGCAGACGTTGCAGACGATGTCTTCATTCTTGGCGCATTCGCCGCAGATCATGCCCTCATAAACAGGAACGCCGGGACCGATGAACAGACGACCTCTGTCCTGTGTATTGAAAAGACCGTAGGCGGTGCTTTCGCCTGTCTCGTGTACGACGATGGAACCTCTGTCGCGCGTCTGAATATCGCCCTTCCACGGCTCATAGCCTGCGAACAGGTTGTTCATGACGCCGTAGCCGTTGGTGTCGGTCAGGAATTCGCTGCGGTAGCCGATGAGACCTCTTGCGGGAATCTTAAATTCCAGATGGGTCGTGCCGCCGTCGCGGATGCTCATATTTTCAAGCTCGCCCTTGCGCGAACCGATTTTTTCCATGACCGCACCGACGTACGATTCGGGCACTTCCACGATCAGCAGCTCCATCGGTTCGAGCGTTTCACCGTTGTCGCCCTTTTTCAGAATGACCTTCGGACGGGATACCGCAAATTCGTAGCCCTGACGGCGCATGGTTTCAATGAGAATTGAGAGATGCAGCTCGCCGCGTCCCGAAACCTTGAAGGAATCGGTCGTTTCCGTTTCCTCCACACGCATACTGACGTTTGTCTCGACTTCCTTGAAAAGACGGGCGCGGATATTTCTCGAAGTGACGAATTTGCCCTCTTGTCCTGCGAACGGACTGTCGTTGACCATGAAGAACATCGAAATGGTCGGCTCGTCGATCTTGACGAACGGTAGCGGCTCGACGCAGTCCGGCTCGCAGATGGTCTCGCCGATGTTCAGACCCTCGATGCCCGATACCGCGACAATGTCGCCGGCTTTGGCATCCGCGACCTCGACGCGTTTCAGCCCCTCAAACTGATACAGACGGGAAACACGGACATTCTGCGTGGTGCCGTCCTGCTTGCAGATGACGACGCTTTGACCGCTTTTGACCTTGCCGCGTTCGACCTTGCCGACGCCGATACGGCCGACATAATCATCATAATCAAGGCTTGAGAACAGAAGCTGTAAGGGCTTGTCCTCGTCGCCCGTGGGCGGCTCGATATTGTCAAGAATCGCCTGCAGCAGCGGCTTCATATCGCCCTCACGGACGTCGGGATCAAGGGACGAATAGCCCTCTCTCGCCGAAGCGTATACGACGGGGAACTCAATCTGGTCTTCGTCCGCGCCGAGCTCGATAAACAGGTCGAGCACTTCGTCCACAACCTCTGCGGGACGCGCGCCGGGACGGTCAATCTTGTTGATGACGACCAACGGCTTTTTCTTAAGAGCCAATGCCTTGGAGAGCACGAACCGCGTCTGGGGCATACAGCCCTCAAAGGCGTCCACGAGCAGCAGAACGCCGTCGACCATCGTCATGATGCGCTCCACTTCGCCGCCGAAATCGGCGTGACCCGGGGTGTCGATAATATTGATTTTGACGCCGTTATAGTGAACGGACGTATTTTTGGAAAGAATGGTGATACCGCGTTCACGCTCGAGGTCGTTCGAGTCCATGACGCGCTCCGCGACCTGTTCGTTTGCGCGGAACGTGCCGCTCTGACGCAGCATCTGGTCAACCAGCGTCGTTTTGCCGTGGTCAACGTGTGCAATGATCGCGATATTTCTGATATTTTGTGCCGTATTCAAATTAACACCTTCTGCGACATATTTTTACGAATAATTTACGAATATATATAATACTCCTATTTTGTCCGATTGACAATAGGTAAAACAGCCAAATTTAGGAGCAACACAAAAAAGTGTTTATGGATATTGCCTCAAGACGGTGCAATCGGCGGAACTGCCGGGAAAACGAACCGCCGGAAATCTGTTACCCCGAAGAGATCACGGTGATGACGGACGGATCCTATATTGTAAAAAATTCTTGACAAAATCCGTTTCCTGTGGTATGATACCGAAAAATCCGGAAAGGAAATGAATCATGCTGATAATCCGTTTTGTACGCGACAGACGAGATGACGCCATACTTGCTATGTATGGTGCGCCTTTGTCGTGTTCATTTTCGGAGAGATAGCCTTGTTTTTCGATCAAACAGCAAACCGTTGATGAACCGATCATCAGCGGTTTTTTTATTCTGGGAGGTAACAGTATGAATCACAAAGGCACACAGCCCATCAGAACCGAAAGGCTGTTCTTGCGGGAAATCAAAAAAAACGACTGGCGGGATATGACGCGCTATACCATGAAAGAGGAAGTGGCGCGGTACGTCTCGTGGACGGTACACAAAAGCCCCGACGAGACGAAAGCTGTCTGCAAAATGTGGGCAGGGGAATACAAAAACGGCGACCGCTACCATTGGGCGATCGTCTACGGCGGCAAGGTGATCGGCAATATCGAGATCGTCAAGCTGATCGACGCGACGGCGATTCTCGGCTGGCAGATCGATTCTCTTTACTGGAACCGGGGGATCATGACCGAAGCCGCTGCGGCGGTGTTGGACTATATGTTTTCGCAGATCGGGATTGAAGCCGCGGAAGCCTGCCATATGAGCCAAAATATCGGCTCCGGACGCGTCATGCGGAAAATCGGCATGAAAGAGATCCCGCTCATCGAGTCGCTGCATTATCGGCTGAAACACGAAACCGAGATCGACGGCGATCCGCTGGTGTCTTACCGGGTTACGAGAGAGGAGTGGGAGGAGAAGAAAAGGTAAGATCAAATAAGATACGAAGAGTAAAGAGAACAAAATAGTCGCATTTTTTTAGAATATCAATCCTTTATAATTGCTTTGCGAAGCAAAGCCACCGATTCTTTTCTCTCTTCTCTCTTCGTTTTTCTCCGGAAAAGTCGAAAGAGAAGAGAAAAGAGAAGAACGAAAAGTGAAGAGTGAAGAGAACCAAAAAAGAAAAGCCACACTTTCGTGCGACTTTTCTTTTTGGTGCGGATAACAGGGGTCGAACCTGCACGCATCGCTGCACAAGATCCTAAATCTTGCGTGTCTGCCAATTCCACCATATCCGCATAACAATAATAATATAGCACTTTTTTTGTCTTTTGTAAAGACTTTTGTTCAGGTTTTCTGGAAATTTGCCGAAAGAGGAAACGGATGGAATTTCGTGAGCTGTCCGGACGCGCATTTCGGCGCATCTTTACTTTTTCCTGATAAATTCTTTATTTGTTTAAAAAAATATGTATTACAATCTTGTTAAAAAGGTTGAAATTTACGTTTGCCTTTGCTATAATTTACCCATACTGTATTTGGATAACTTTTTTTTCGGGAGGTACATATCATGGCAGACATGAGTGGTTTTCAGAAATTTTTAGGGGAAGCGGCTGATTTCTTCAGAACGCTGATAGAACGGATCAAAAAGGCTGACCGTCGGCTTTTGATTATGATCGCGGCGGCCGTTGTGCTGCTGATCGTCATCATCGCCCTGATTGCGCACGGCGTCAGCTCCGGAAAAGAGACGAACGAACCGGTCAGCGTCGACACGCCCGCTATCGTCCAGGAACAGACGACGAATGAGCCCGTTAACACCGTTGTAAAACAGGATGCCGCCGGAACATACAGAGTTACGACCTCGGGTATTCCTCTGAATCTCCGTCTTGCGGCCGACAGCTCCTCGGAACGCCTTGAACAGATTTCCAACGGTACCGAACTGGAAGTTTTTTATATAGACGACAGTTCGTCAGGCTATGGCTGGGGCTATGTCGAGTACAACGGTCAGCGCGGCTGGGTTTCCATGGAGTATATGACGCCGGTCAAATAACGGTGAATTATCACAGGAGTGATTTTGATGGAGGATAACAAGAGCGGAAATCCTTATTCGTCGGGCAGCCCGCGTCCGAACCGTCCGTCGAACGGAGGACGAGGGCAGACGTCCGGTGACGGAAGATCTGCGCCCAATCCCTACACGAATCAACCGACGGGACAGCGTCGCGTCGGAAGCAGTCAGCGCGTTCCGGACGCGAACGGCGCGTCTCAGCATAAGGCATCCGATGTCCGGAATCGTCAGACTTCTCAGGTGACGTCATCGGGCGGTGCGCCGCGGAAACAGAATGCGGCGTCCTCTGAGCAAAAATCGAAACAGAAACAGAAAAAGACAAACGGACATCCCGTTTTGCGCAGATTTGGCATTTTTATATGCTCGGTCTTTTTGATCGGTCTTGTTAGTGTTTCTACGGTCGGTTTGTATGCGCTGAAATACGTTTCGTCTTTCGTCAACGGCGATGTAGCGATCGATCTGGATGAATATAAAGCCAATCAGAGCCAGACCACGATTCTTTATACGCTTGACGACGACGGAAATGAGATGGAACTGATTCGTCTGCACGGTGAGGAGAACAGAATTTGGGTCGATCTGGAAGAAATGCCCAAAGACCTGCAAAATGCTTTTATCGCGCTTGAAGACCGTCGTTTTAAGGAACATTCGGGCGTGGACTGGACGCGAACCATCGCGGTTATGATCGTGCCGTCGTATGAAGGTCAGGGTGGTTCTACCATTACGCAGCAGCTCATTAAAAACCTGACGGGCGAACGCGATGTAACCTATATCCGTAAGTTCAATGAGATCAAGAACGCGCTCAATCTTGAAAAGCATTATTCCAAAGAAACAATTCTTGAGGCGTACCTCAATACGCTGTATCTCGACGCCGGCTGTTACGGCGTCCAGACGGCTTCCGAATATTATTTCGGCAAAAACGTCAGCGAACTGAATCTGGCTGAATGCGCCTGTATCGCCGCAATTACGAACGCGCCGCGAACGTATGACCCGATTCTCAATCCCGAAAACAATGCGGAACGTATGAAATACTGCCTGGAGTGTATGCTCAGCGAGGGATATATCACGCAGGACGAATTTGATAAGGCTCTCGCTTATGACCTTGTCTTTACGACAGACGACGATTACGTGCCTAAGACCGAGGAGGAAAAGAAACCCTCCGATGGTATGATCGACGTCAACGAAAGCAACGTCGGGCAGGACGGCGAGGAAGAGAAAGTCCAGAGCTATTATGTCGATTATGTCATCAATAAAGTCATCGAGGATCTGATGGATACCCGCGCTTACACCTATGAGCAGGCGTGGCGGCTTGTCTATTACGGCGGACTGAAGATCCATGTCGCCGTTGATCTCGATATCCAGAATTCGATCGAAGATATCTATTATAATAGAAAAGGTTTTCCGTCGGCGACCAATTCCTATGGGGAACAGGTGCAGTCGAGCATGGTCATTATGGACTACACGGGACGCGTCGTAGCGATCGTCGGTCAGGCCGGTGAAAAGACCGGTGCTCGTTGTCTGAATATCGCAACGGATTCCAAACGGCAGCCCGGTTCGTCGATCAAGCCTCTGAGCGTCTACTCTCTGGCCATCGACAGCGGCGAGTACACATGGTCGTATCCGATGATCCAGAACTACGGTATTCTGGTGAACGGCGAACGCTGGCCCTATAACTTCGGCGGCGATCCCGGTTCGGCCTACAGCTATGAAACCATCCAGCAGGCTCTTGCGCCGTCGCACAATACCGTCACTGCGCAGCTTGTCCAGGCACTCGGCGTGGATACCTGCTATAACTGGCTGAAAGATAAATTCAAAATTACGTCGCTTGATGATGCGGATAAGGACTATTCGGCACTGGCGGTCGGCGGCATGACGCACGGCGTTTACGGCATTGAAATGTGCGCCGCCTATACGACGTTCGGCAACGGCGGTATTTACTATGAGCCGTACTGCTACTACACCGTAACGAACAGCAGCGGTTCCGTGGTGTATCTGACGCATAACGATTCCGGTGAACAGATCATGAAGCCCGGTACGGCCGGCGTGATGAATAAGCTGTTGCAGACTGTAGCAACATCCTATAACGGCACGGCGAGAGCCTACAAGGTGGACGGCTTCGAGATGTTCGCCAAAACCGGTACGACTTCGGATGAAAAAGACCGTTGGTTTATCGGCGGTACGCCTTATTATGTCTGCAGTGTCTGGATGGGCTATTCCCAGCACGCAGAGGAGCTGAGCTTCTCGACGAACTACTGCGGTCAGCTCTATCAGACCGTAATGAATTCCATTCATAAGAATCTTCCGGCGAAGTCGTTTGAGTTCGGCGATGAGATCGTCGAGAAATATTACTGCACGAATACGGGACTTCTTGCGAGTTCCTCCTGCCCGTCAGCGGCAGGCTGGTACCGGACGGATTCTCTTCCCTCAACCTGCACGTCCTGCGGCAGTTATCAGCCGCCGGTTAACAACGATGATGATGATGAAACTCCCGACGATACCCCTGTGGATGACACGCCGGCAAACGATACGCCGGCGGATGCTCCTGCCAATGATTCTCCGGCTCCGGAAGGCGGCGAATAAATGATTCTTTTATCCGTTGATTACGGAGATGTCCGCACGGGACTGGCCGTCTGTGATAAAAATGAGATTCTCGCATCGCCTGTCTGCGTTATCAAAGACAGCGAACGGGACAGCCTGATCGGAAGGATTCTTGCAGTCGCCGAAGAACGGCGCGCTGAGGCATTCGTTGTGGGGCTGCCAAAAAACATGGACGGAACCGAGGGCTTCCGGGCGCAGGCGTGCCGCGAATTTGCAAGGGAGCTTGCCTGTCGTTCCGGCAAAGAAGTCTCGCTTTACGATGAACGCCTGACAACCGTTTGCGCGCATCAGGCGCTCAATATGACCGATACAAGAGGCAAAAAGCGCAAAGCTATTGTCGATGCGGTGTCTGCCGTCATGATTCTGGAGGATTACATGGCGCATCGCCGCAGCGCGGCAAAGTGAATTGCTGCGTTCCGTTTTCCGTAACGATAGTAACCCTGCTTTCCCCGAACCCCGCGGGAAGGCAGGGATTTATTTTGATTTGTCCGCCGAGCTGACGGATGCCGAGCATCTGCTCGTACACCGTGCGATAGAACCAGCCGGCGGAGCCGGTGTAAAGACTCCAGCCGCCGCGTCCCTCCATGCCCGGCGCGCCGTAAACGTCACCTGCGAGAAAATACGGTTCGGTCTTGTAAACGGCCGGATCTTTTTTTGCAGGATTCAGGATATTCAGCAGTTCATAGCCCGTGTCCGGCTCGTGCAGACGGAAGAACGCATCGGCGAGCCAGACCGCGCCGTGCGAATACTGTCCGCTGTTTTCCCGGATTCCGACGGGATAACGGTTGACATAGCCCGCTTTTTTACCATGCAGCGTGAACGGCGGTGTAAAGAGCTTGATGATGCCGTTTTCCTTGTCGACGAGTTTTCGATAGGCGGTTCGGACGGCTTCGGCGCACCGTTTTTTATCGGGCATTCCCGAGATAATGCACCAGGCCTGCGGCAGCAGATCGATTTCGCATTCGTCGTCCCCGGTTTTGCCCATCGGTGTACCGTCATCGTAGAAACAGCGCAGATAATGATCGCCGTCCCATGCAGTTTCATCGACGGCTTTGTGCATCTTGTCACGCAGACGCAGCAGATTGTTCCGTCCTTTTTCGTCGCCGAGCAGAGCCGAAACCGCTGCAAATTTTCCCGCCGTATAGGAAAGGAACATCGCGAGCCAGACGCTTTCGCCTTTGCCCAGAATCCCGACGGTGTTAAACGAATCGTTCCAGTCGCCGCCTTTCATAAGAGGCAGCGCGTGCTCGCCGAATGCGCAGGCATGGCGGAATGCTTTCATGCAGTGCGCATAGAGCGTGTCCGTCTTGTCGCTGAGGGTGTATTCGCCGAACCGTTCGGTTTCTCCCGGTTCTAAGACCGGCGCGCTGAGATAGGGGATTTTTGCGCGGAGAGGGGAGAAGTCTCCTGTTTTCAGGCAGTATTCCGCGACGCCCAGCGGCAGCCAGAGCAGATCGTCGCTGTAGCGAGTCCGCACGCCGCGCAGAACGCGCTTATTCCCGAAAAAGAGTGGGTGGAACCAATGCAGTACGTCGCCTTCTTCAAACTGCGCCGCAGCACAGCGGAATATCTGGATTTTCAGCAGCTCGGGATGCGTCAGAACGACCGCCATCGCATCCTGTAACTGATCGCGGAATCCGTATGCGCCGCTGCATTGATAAAACCCTGTTCGCCCCAGAATGCGTCCGTCGATGATCTGCGTGGGCAAAAAGTCATTAAACAGATGATTGAGCTCGCGGTCGGGCGTTTCGATGATGATTTTATTTTCGTTCCTTTTTTTGGGAGGAATATAGGGCATTTTGTCTGCCGCGTCCTGCGTTCCGGCATAGGAAAGATAGAATGTCAGCGTCGTATCGCTTCGGGCAGGCAGACGGATCACGCGCGTGGCGATGATGCTTTCGGGAACGGCTTCTTTCGTCGTCTTGTTCTCGAAGAAATCGGTCTCGTTGAATGTGAAACGGCAGTCGCCGTCCGACGAAACGGCCAGCATACCGTCAAACGTTCTGTTGTAAGGCGTGAACGCATAGGCGGTGTTTTCGCTTTGCCGGAAGCGAAGATAACGACTGTTGCCGAGCCCGTCGCCGAGTACGGGATGCACCAGATAGGAGAGGGAACCATGGATTTCATAAGCCGCCGTGTTTTTTACCCGGACGACAATGACCTTGCACATGGATTCTCCCGGAACGGTGACGCTCACCCGGCATTCCAGCTCGCCGGCGGCAGAGAGATACTCGCCCTTGTCCTTCGTGAAAAATGCCGCGCTGCCTTTGATGATGTCGTAATACTGTCCGTCGAGCGTGAGGAGAAGCTTTTCGCCGTCAAAATCGCGGCGTGTGTCGTTGCTCCACGGCGTCAGCTTGTTTTCACGGGAATTGAGTGCCCATGTGAATCCGAGAGAAATGTCGGAAAGCAACGTGCCGAAATTGCGGTTGCCGAGAATATGACACCATGGGAGAGACGGCTTCTGTCCGATGAGATAGCCTTTCCTGACGAACAGATTGCCGGTATCGGCAGTCCGTTTTGCCGGCAGAATCGTCGGACTCGGCGCGCCGGGCTGTACCGGCGGTTCGGGTTTTTCGGGATAGACGGCTGTCGCGGCACTCAGTAATGCTGTCCGGGAACGCTCCGGAAGACGGTGGATATTCAGCGGAAAAATGCCGCCGCGCTTGCCGATCAGATCACAGGCCATTGAGCCGCCGCAGCGCATGATTTCCTCACGCAGCCGGTCAAGATAGCCCTCCCGATCGTTTGTCAGGAACACGAGTTCCGTCGTCAGACCGCACAGCCGCAGTTTTCGATGAAGCTGTAAAAATGCCGGTAGACAAGCGCTGTCGTTCTCTTCGGCGAAAACGACGATCACGGGGAAGTCGCCGGAGACGCCCGTTTCCCACAGCTCCTCCCGCGACGTTTCATTCTGCGTGAGAGAACGCCGGACTTCTGCCGGCAGAGAGCGTCCGAAGAGACTTCTTTCTAAGACTTTTTTAGCGTAGATTCCCGTGATGCCGCCGGGGTCAAACGGCGACGGCGCGCATTTTTCCGTAGGCGGAGATCCCTCTTTGCGCAGCGCGATCAGATGATTGACGGCTTCCGTTTTTTCGGACGACGCGCACAACAGCAGCGTTTTGGTCATAGACGCGTGGGGCGGCAGGGTGAGAGAAATCTCAATTGCCAGACATTTGTCAGGGGAAACGGAATCGTCCCCAAAATCGAGCGAAAACAGACTGCCGAGCCCTTCGCCGCGCGTGAGAACTGCTTCCCGGTTCATCGTGAAAGTAAAATCCGTCGGCTGTAAAAATCCGGCAGTCAGGTATACGTCGTCTTTGTCCGCTTCGTTTTGCCGCGAGAAACAGAAGATTTTATCTTCAGGCAGGAACTTTGCCTGTAGGAATAAATCGGAAAAGGCAGGGTGCGCCGTTCGTTCGTTCAGGTTGTTCAGAAGAGGCTCGGCGTAGAGCATCAGCGAGAGCTTCTGTTTGACCTTGGTGCGGTTGCGTACAGTAAATTCACAGATCTGCGCCGGCAGTCTCGGGTGAACCGTCACGGTTTCCGTGCATGAAAACCGTTCATTGCGGTTTTTATAACGCAAAAAGGTTTCCGTAAAGCTCGCCGAAGCGTTCGATTTTTTTGGAAACAGCGGTGCCGCCGTAAAGGGCAGAATCGTCCCCGACGGCGTTCTGACGGCGGCAAAAAGACCGTCCGGATACGACAGCGGCGCATATCGTCGTTTGAAAAGGGAGGTATTCCCGTAAACGGAAACAGAAGAGCCGGTGTCGGACGCAAAAATCGACCATACGCCGTTGGTCAGCGTCTGCGCATTCGGGGCATGGGGCTCAATGCCGCTGAAGTCGCGTTTGGATTTTGGGATTCGTTCCGGTCGGTCGTCACGGTCGCGGCGTTCTTCAATCGGATAGATCCTGGCATCCGACGGGATTTTTTCATATAGCAGACTGCGGCCGCCTGCCATCGCGTCGTCATGGAGAAAACGTCTTTGCATCACGCCGTCGGTCAGCGCGTTGACGGCGCCTACAAAGCTCATGCCGACATGGTGCGCCATAAAGCTGCGCACGACGGCAAAATCCTGACCGTCCGTTCTCGATTTTGTAAAATCCGCCGCTTCGTAAAAACCGTATTTGCCGAAGAGTCCCAGTTTTTCGAGCTTTCGCAGATTGTGCATCGCGCCGTGCGGGTCCTCCTGAATTGTCAAAAACGAGGAGTACGGCGAAATGACGGTTTCCTTGTCCGGTGTGTTTCGTAGACTCAGACGGTTCACGCCGTGCGCCTTGTACTGGTAGTTCAGATCGCGGTCAAATGCGTAGAAGCCGCTTTCCGAAATGCCGTAGGGGAGGTTCATATTTTTCACCCTCTTTTTCTGGCAGTGAATGCAGAAGCGCAGCGCCTCACTTCCGAGCGTATTCGGAACGGACGGCAGAAACAGCGCCGGCATGAAATACTCAAACATCGTGCCCGACCAGGAGACCGGCCCCGTGTAGCGTCCGCATTGGGAGAGTGTCCGGCCGAGAGACTGCCAGTGCCGCACCGGAACACAGCCCGAAGCGACGGCAAAATAGCTTGTCATGCGCGCTTCGCTCATCAGCAAGTCAAAATACGAAGAGGTCAGCTCGTTCGCGTCGCAGTCATAACCGATGTGAAAGAGGTTGCGTCTTTTATCGTATAAAAAATCCCATTCGGTTTCGGCGATGCGCGCGTCGCATTGCCGGATGATATCGCCGAACGCCGGACATTCCTTTTGATAGTCCCGCAGCCCCTCTTTCAGCGCGACCAGACAGCACAGGAAGTTGCCGCTGTCCACCGCCGAAACGAACGCCGGACTCATCACGGCAAGCGTCCGCGTATCATACCAGTTATAGAGATGCCCCTTGTATTTTTTCAGTTTGGAGATCGTCAGGAAGGTGTCGGTGAGCAGCTTCAGAAGCTCCTGCGCGCTGATGAACGAGAGGTCGGCGGCGGCGAGAAAAACGCAGAGCATCAGCCCGAGGTTTGTCGGAGAGGTGCGGTGCGCCACACGGTAGACCGGCGTCTCCTGCACATTGTCGGGAATCAGACAGTTGTCGGATTTGGTGCAGTACGTCTCATAGAATTTCCACATCGCCGCACAGTAGGAGAGCAGCTTTGTCCGCTCTTCGTCCGTCAGAACCCCTTTGCGGCTCTTTTTCTTCTTTGCCGAGAAAACGGAAAACGGCAGATCGAGCAGAAAGAATAGACCTGCGATGCGCGCAATCGCGTTTCCGAACAGCAGGAAGAAAAGCCCCGTCAGAACGGACGGCACGGCGTGTTTCAGGAGAGTCGCCGATTGGTTTCCTTTTTCACCGTCGGCGGCGGTTGTCCATTGCAGAAGATGCTTTTTCGAGAAGAGCAGACGGAACGTGCTGCGGAAAACGGCGTCGAGCGCGCAGAAAGCGTTTTCGGGTAATAAAATGATATTCACGAATGCGCGCAGCAGGCAGGTCATCGCATAGGGCGCGGCATCGGAAAAATATAACCGGGAGAGCATCGAGACGCCGCCTCGGATGAGCGTCGCAAGGCAGGAGAGAAAGTCGGGCAGAAACGTCGACAGGAGCGAAACAGCCGCAACGACTATAGCCGTTCCTCTTGGCTGAAACAGCGATAAAAAGAGCGCGAAGAGAGCCATGGCCGGTGTCAGCGCACGGCGGATATTGTCAAGCAGCCACCATTTCCCGAGAGCCGGCAGTCGACCCGACGGCAGGGTCTTGTGAAACTTTATGACGAACGGCAGATTCTGCGTATCGCCGCGGATCCAGCGGTGCTGCCGTTTGAAATAGGCGCGGATATGGGACGGAAACGAATCCGTCAGCGCCGTTTCGCCGACAAATCCTGTCCGCAGGAGCATGCCCTCTAAAATATCGTGGCTGAGCACGCGCTGTTCGGGAAAACGATCCGGCAGCAGCTTGCGGTAGGCTTCGACGTCGATCAGTCCTTTGCCCGAAAAAATGCTTTCGCCGAAAAGATCCTGATATTTTTCACCTGACGCGCCGCTGTACGCCGGAAGTCCTCCCGTTCCTGCCATGAGTGAGGAAAAGTGCGTCTGATTCGCCGATTCGACCGAGGTCTCGACACGGGGCGAGAGAATGCCGAAACCGCCCGTTACGCGTTGCGCCGTCATGGAGACGATCGGACGGTTGAGCGGATGTGCCGCCGTTCCGATGAGCTGACGCAGAGCACCTAACGGCATCTGCGTGTCGCTGTCAAGCGCCATGATGTATTTCGCGCCGAGGAGCTTATTTTTGTCGCCATGCAGAACGGTAAACTCGTTGCCGTCGCCTGTTATCAGCTTTACAAGCGATGTGATTGCGCCGCGTTTGCGCTCAAAGCCTGTGTATTCGTTTTCCGTCGGCGAAAAAACACGGGGACGCACCGCCAGAATGAATTTGTTGTCGTACTGTTCGTTTAACTTGTTGACAACGCGCTTCATCGCTTTGATGTCCGTTTTGTCCGACAGCGCGGTCGGCGTGGCGGCGCTGCGCAGGTCGGCGAGCAGACAGATGCTCGTGTTGTCGCGGCAGCTGGAAAGACATAAATCTTTCAGATGCGGCACGCATTCTTTGGCCTTTTCGGCGGACGGCAGCAGCATGGATACGGCGATGACGGTCTTTTCCTTATCGGGACACCCGGCGGAGTAGTCCATTTTCGGCAGCGGCGTCGGTTTTGTGACAGCGCCTGAGAGCCTGTTCGGAATAAATTGGAGGCATTCCCACAGCGGAAAATACAGCAGCAGCCAGACATACCATTTTCGGCAGAGCACACTCAGGATAACACCGGCGATCAGCGGCAGTAACACTTCGAGCGCGAGAAACAGCGCGCCCCAGTCCGTGTTTGTCTTTTTGAGCGGCAGGTAGAATCCGATGTGCCGTCCGTCCTGCTTGGCTTTTTCCAGCGCGTCCACGGCGACGACCGGTTCCGGCTTCCCCGAACGCTGCGATTCGCGGCATACGGCGGCACGGTAGCTGTCTTTCGTCGTTTCGTCCATATTGCGGTAGACGCCGGCAGGATCCTGACAGAGAATTTTCTCCGTCTCGCTCACTTCAAACAGAATTCTGCCGAAATCGGTTTCGCGGAGCTTTATGATCGACCGGATGGCGTTGATTGTCTGTGTTTCGTTGTTTTTCAGCCCTTCGGCGGCCTCGAGCAGCAGGGTGTACGTCAGAAAAAAAGAAAGATGCTGCAATTCGGCGGTCGAGAGCGCCTGCAAAAGCAGGGATGAGATGAGCTTGTCGTCGTCGGGCAGAACGCCGTTCGGGCATTCTTCTCGGCAGGCCGTCACCGCAAAGCCGCTGCGGGAGTCGTAGGAAAAATCCCTGACCGAAAGCATGGCGGCCGTAAAGCTCTTTTCTAAAATATAATAATTATCGGTCAGCCATAAGGAGAGAGGATCGCTGTTCTGGGCGTTCAGCCGCTTGCGGTAGGTACCATGCAGCGTTCGCATGGCTTTTCGCATATTTTTTTTCAGATGCTTCACGGAAAAACCAGACCTTTCGGCATATTTTTTAGATTCTGTCCTGAAAATGAACAAAGCTTTCTGCATATTTTTAAATATTTTGTCCCGAATGGTCATAAATATTGCAATCGCCTGTTGACGAAAGAAAAATTTCGTGATAAAATAGAACCGAATTTTTTATGCAAAGGTGATTTTTATGTCAGGACACTCCAAGTGGAGTACGATAAAGAGAAAAAAGGAAAAAACGGATAATCAACGCGCCAAGGTCTTTACGAAGATCGGCCGTGAGATCGCCGTCGCCGTGCGTGAGGGCGGTCCCGATCCCGCCGGTAACTCCAAGCTCAAAGACGTCATCGCGAAAGCCAAAGCCGCCAACGTTCCGAATGAGAATATTGACAGAATCATCAAAAAAGCGGCAGGCGACGGCAACGCCGATAACTATGAGGAGTGCGTTTACGAGGGCTACGGTCCCTGCGGTATCGCCGTTATTGTCGAGACGCTGACGGATAACCGCAACAGAACTGCCGGCGACGTTCGTCATTACTTTGATAAATACGGCGGCAACATGGGGCAGGCCGGTTCGGTCATGTTCATGTTCAACCGTCAGGGCAATATCGTGATTGAGAAGGACGGCGTGGACGAAGACGCTCTGCTTGAAACCGCGCTGGAGGCCGGTGCTTCCGATCTCGTGACGGACGAAGAGGACGTATTCGAGGTCAGAACCGAGCCGAACGATGTCGGCGCAGTCAACGACGCTTTGGCGGCGGCAGGTTATACGGCGATCTCGGCAGAAGCCGAATACATTCCCACCACCTATACGCGGCTTGACAATCCCGACGACATCAAGAACATGGGCAAAATGCTCGAGATGTTCGAGGATAATGACGACGTGCAGAACGTCTGGCACAACTGGGAAAACGAAGACGATTACGAAGGATAACAGAAGAAGGAGCTTCCTGTCAGGGAGGCTCTTTTTTATTATGTTTTTTTTGCGATTCGGAATATTGACACCGGGTGTTTCCTGTGATATAATAATAAAAAATTTTTAAGAGGAGTGCTGATTTTTATGAAAAAAGCAAGCAGACGCTTCCGCAAAGGGCTCTCCGTCTTTCTTTGCCTGCTGCTCATGGGCACGGTTATCGTTCCCTGTGCGGCTGCGGAAACCGAGCCGGATTTTGTGATTGAAAACCCCTATGAAGATGTGGACTGGGACACATGGAACGCCTATAAAACGCAGCTTCATTGCCATACGACCGCCAGCGACGGCTTCCTGACGATCAAGGAGCTGATCCAGGCGAGCTATGATCTGGGCTATGATATTGTCGCCGTGACCGATCACGGTACGATCAACAAGGGATGGGACACCGCGCCCGACCTGATTCCGCTTGTCCGTCTGGTCAAGTATGAGCGCACGAAAATGGCGCCTGTCGTTCCGCTGACAGCCGAAGAGTATCAGTCCTATCTCGACGGTACGGCGAAGACCACCAACGGCACCGTTCGCGCAAACGGGATGCTCGATGTGCCGAAGGGTATCGAGCTGAACATGGCGACGCCGTTCGCGGACTGCCATCTGACCGGCTATTTCAGCGATTACGGTCAGGGCCTTGCCGGTGTGTACGGCGATTATGAGACGCCGTCCAAGGGCGTAATGGATGCCGGTGGTATTTCGATGCTGGCTCATGTCGGCGAATACGTCTATCAGAATCACACCGCAGATCAGTACGTCGGACAAAAAGTCGATGAGTATTATGTCAATAAGTTTGCGCGTATTTTCCTCGATTGTCAGGGCTCGAGTCTCGGCATGGGCATCAACAGCGCGTTCGATGACTTTACGCGCTGCGATCGTATTCTGTACGATCAGATTTTGCAGAAGACCATCCCGAACGGTGTGGTGCCGTGGGGCTTTACCTTCTCCGATTCACACTCTTTCAATACGGTCAACGAGGCGTACACCATGACGCTCATGCCGACGTTTGATATGGACACCTTCCGTTCGTCGATGGAAAACGGTCACTTCTTCTCTGTTTCGCATCATTCCTTCGGTGTGGAGCTTAACGGCATGGAAGAGATCCCCGGTTATGACCATGACAAGGTGGACAATACCCGTAACGATACACCGATGGTGACGAAGATCGAAGTCGATGAAGAAAACGACGTGATCCGCATCGAAGGCATCAACTTCAATATGATTACCTGGGTTTCCAACGGCAATGTCATCAAGCGCGAAACCGGCATTACGGACGGCAAAGCCGAAATCGACCTGCACGCTTCCGATCTGCTCGATGATCCCGAACTGTTCCTGCGCTTCTACATCGTCGGCGACGCCGGCATCTGCTACGCAAATCCCATGGTTCTCCATGTTGAGGGGGAAGACTTTGAACCGGTGGACGTCCCCGAAACGCACGATATTTCCACCGCGCTGCGCGATCTCGTTACGTTTTTAGATGATCTGTTTTTCCAGCACTCCATTATCGTCCGACTGTTCAAAAAAATTGCTCTCGGTTATGATCCTTGGGCATAAGACAAAAACGCAATCCGTTTAAATAAAAAATCGCTCGCAGCAATGCGGGCGATTTTTACGGTTGATTCGTTGCGTATTTTAGCGGACATCTGAAATCTGTACAAGTTTTACAGAGATCTTCTTGATGATCGGGAAGACAGCACATCAAATAATCGCATTCATCACAGCAGCATATTCCATTTTCTCCGTTTCCCGGACAGTTCATGCCCTGATTGCCTGGAATCAATTCGATTCCCATTCTATCCAAAATCATCAATTGCAATCCTTTCTTTTTTATTCCGTATTTTAAGGGGAAAGTATCCCATGTCATTTTAGAACAAAATGTTCAAAAAGTCAATAGAACAAATTGTTCAGGATATACTGACTTTGGTGATACAGTTGAAATACAAGAGAATCAGAGAACTGCGGGAAGATCATGACTATACACAGGCGCAGATCGGCGCGCAGATCAATGTACCGCAACGAGCCTACGCCTATTATGAAAGCGGCGAACGCATGGTGCCGCCTCCGGTTTTGTCGGCTTTGGCGGATTTCTACGGCGTGAGCGTGGATTATCTGCTTGAACGCACCGATAACCCGAAAATGAATCTTTAAATCGCATGAAAAATCACCGGAAGAAGCAATTCCTCCGGTGATTCTTATTTGGTAAAATTCTTTTATCTGTCAAATTCCTCGGCGACCTTGGGCATCAGCTCGCTGATGGCGATGTGCTGCGGACAGACGCTTTCACATTGACCGCAGGCGATGCAGTCCGCGGGCTTGCCGCTTTCTTTGATCAACTCGTTGTAGCGGTTCTGCGGCATCGTCACATTGCCGTAGATGGTGCGCTGATTGTAAGTCCAGAAGAAATCCGGAATCTTAATCGACATCGGGCAGCCCTCGACGCAGTATTTGCAGCCGGTGCAGGGGACGGACGGCGTATTGCGAAGAATGTCGGCTGCCTTTTCGAGCGTGGCGCGTTCTTCGTCGCTTAAGGGGCGGAGTTCCTCCATGTAGCTTAAATTATCCCGCATCTGTTCACGGTTGGACATGCCGCTGAGGACGGTAATCACGCCGTCGAGCGACGCGGCAAAGCGAATTGCCCATGACGCGGTGGACATGCCGGGATTCTTTTCGCGGAACATCGTTTCGATTTCGGGCGTTAGCTCGGCAAGAGAGCCGCCGCGAACCGGCTCCATGATGACGACGGGCTTCTTGTGCTTGCGCGCGACCTCGTAGCATTTTCTTGACTGCACGCTGTCGCTTTCCCAGTCGCAGTAGTTGATCTGGAGCTGAACAAATTCCTGCTCGGGGTGCTTCGTCAGGATCTCGTCGAGCACATCGGCGGTGTCGTGGAACGAAAAGCCCATATGTTTCACAAGTCCTTTTTTCTTCAGCTCCGCCACAAAATCCCATGCGCCGAACTCGTCAAGCTTTGCGAGCTTCTCTTTATCAAGCGAATGCTGTAAATAAAAATCAAAATAGCCTGCGCCGGTTCTCTCGAGAGAGGTGTCAAAGACTTTCTGCATATCTTCTTTCTTTTCGCAGCACCAGATCGGCAGCTTGGAGGTCAGTTGGAGCATCTCGCGCGGATAGCGGTCAACGACGGCGGCTTTCATGGCTTTTTCACTCGCGCCGTTCTCACCGTAGACATAAGCGGTATCAAAATAGGTAAAGCCCTTGGCGATGAATTCATCGACCATGAGCTTGGTCTGTTCGATGTCGATCTCGTCGCCGTTCATGGGCAGACGCATCAGACCGAAGCCAAGTTTTTTGATGTCTTTTCCCAAATAATCTTCCATAGATATACCCACCTTTATAATTTACAATTTACAATGTACAATGAAGAGGTTTACCGTTATTATAGAGTATTTTTTTCTGTTCGTCAATATGGTATTGTGATTTCCGGTAAAAACAAAGAACCGGCAGCGGAGAACTGCCGATCCTTTGCGGCAGCCGGCGTATCGGGGTGTCGGCCGCCTCGGAGATTTTGGAAAACTATATACGGAGAATACGATGCCGTCAAAGGGAATCAGTTGTCGTCCTGCAGCGCCGCATAGCCCTCTTCACCGGTACGGATCTTGATGGCGTTTTCGACGTTGTAGATGAAGATCTTGCCGTCGCCCATGTTGCCGGTGTACAGCGCTTTCTTAGCGGCTGCGACAACGTCGTCAACGGGAACCTTGCATACGACGATTTCAACTTCTACCTTGGGTACGAGATTCATTTCGATCTCGACACCGCGGTATTTGGCCTTTCTGCCCTGCGTGCCGCAGCCGAGAACCTGCGTTACGGTCATGCCGCTGACGCCGATTTCCGCCATGGCGTGTTTGAGGGATTCAAAGGTGCTCTGTCTGCATATAATATCAAGCTTGGTGATCTTGGAGCCGTCGGGTGCAACTGTGGGTGCTTTTGCCGCCGTGGGAGCGACCGTCGTGTTGACTTCGACTGCTTTTTCAAGCGGAACCGTGCCGACAACGCCGACGGAATCGTCATAATCGTGAACAGCCGGGGTGAAATCTGCGTAAGCGGAGGGAAGACCGTGCTCGGTGGAGTCGAGACCCAGAACCTCTTCTTCCTTGGAAACGCGAAGACCGTTCACCTTTTTGATGACAAGGAAGGTGATGATCATGCAAACGATCGTCCATGCGAGAATGGCGACTATGCCGAGAAGCTGTACGCCGAGGACTTTGAAGCCTGCGCCGATGTCGCCGCCGTGGAGCGCCGCATAGATGGGACCGTCAACGCCTGCGGGAGCCGTCGAGGTGGAGAGCAGACCTGCCGCGATCGTACCCCAGATGCCGTTGCCGAAGTGAACGGCAACCGCGCCGACGGGATCGTCGATGTGCATCTTGAGGTCAAGCAGTTCAACGATGAGAACCACGATGATGCCGGAGACGATACCGATGACCGTCGCGCCGAGAGCATCGACGTTGTTGCAGCCAGCCGTGACGCCGACCAGACCGGCAAGAGAAGCGTTCAGACACATGGAGACGTCGGGTTTGCCGTTTTTGAGCCATGTAAAGATTAAGCATGTAACCGTCGCAACAGCAGGTGCTACCGTTGTGGTCAGGAAGATCGAAGCGAGCTGCGAGACGCCTGTGGCGGCTGCGCCGTTGAATCCGTACCAGCCGAACCAGAGAATGAAGACGCCGAGCGCACCGAGGGTGACGGAATGTCCCTGAATCGCGTTGACCTTGACGACCTTACCTTCCTTGTTGCGGACATATTTGCCGAGACGGGGTCCAAGGATAATGGCACCTACGAGAGCTGCCGCGCCGCCGACCATGTGAATTGCGGCAGAACCGGCAAAATCAATGAATCCGAGCTTGAACAGCCAGCCCTGTGAGTTCCAGACCCAGCCGGCTTCGATGGGATAAACAACAAGAGAAATGACGCCGGAATAAATGCAGTAAGCGCTGAATTTTGTTCGTTCTGCCATCGCGCCGGAGACGATCGTCGCTGCCGTCGCGCAGAAGACGAGGTTAAAAACGAAGCTCGAAGCGTAATTTTCAACAAACGAACTGAAATCGGTGAAGATTTTTAAGTTGGGAACACCGACGATTCCCATCACGTAATCCTTAGCCATCATCAGCGAGAAGCCGAGCAGACTGAAAACCACGGTGCCGATGCAGAAGTCCATCAGATTTTTCATGATGATGTTGCCGGCGTTTTTCGCTCTTGTGAAACCGGTTTCCACCATCGCGAAACCGCATTGCATGAAGAAGACGAGGGCGGCTCCTATCAGAAACCATACGCCGAATACTTCGCCGTCTACGGCGGCTAAAATTTCGGTTGCCATAAAGTACCACTCCTAAAAAAAATGAAAATATGCAAAAAGGCGCATTCCGCGTCAATGCGGAACACGCCGTTGTGCCGAAAAACAAAGAGATATTCAGAAAAAAGAAAAACGCTGAGAACTGCCTTTGTTCTCAGCGCCGTTGCTGTCTATGGCGTTATTATACGCCGGGAAAAACCGAAAGTCAAGCGATTTTTTGTCTTTTTTTGCGAGTTTTACGCTTTGTTGAAAAATGCCCGGTGCATATGATGGCTTTTGTTGAAATTTCCCAAGTTAATTGAAAAATCAGAAAAAACGGGCAGTCGGAGACCGGACTGTCCGTTTCATGCTTTCGGTTTATTTGCCGGAATCGTCGCCTGCATCATTGGCGCTTCTTGCGAGGACTTCATTTTCCCGGAACAAGAGAGAAATGCACCAGATACCGGCCAGCGCGATCACCGTGTAGATGATGCGGCTGATAATGGCGTCCTGACCGCCGAAGAGCCATGAGACTATGTCAAACTGGAAAAGCCCGATGGAGCCCCAGTTGATTGCTCCGATGACGACAAGAATCAATGATAATCTGTCAAGCATGATGATTCAACTCCTTATTCAAGTCTCGCTGTTAGTATTCTCACGAGGTAATTTTTTATACGGGTTGCTTTGTGGGAAAATTTTTGATAAAATAAAGTTGCTTACTGAATAAAGCCTGTTTTTATCATGTGCAAAGTTCAGAGTGCAAAGTGCAGTTTCGGAAGCCCTGCGGGCTTGATTTTTACGCCTGCGGCGCGCTTTTTATCATGAATGAAAAGGCGAAGCCTTTTCCGACATTGAACATTGAACTTTGCACTTTGAACTTTGAAAAACAGTATCCTTTTCGACAGGTTGTAAAAAATATGTCATGCCTATCAATAATGAAAGAAGTTGAGAACGATGCAAAATTTTGAAAAATCCCATAAACTCGATAACGTCTGCTACGATATCCGCGGACCCGTTATGGATGAAGCGAGCCGTCTGGAGGAGCAGGGAGAGACGATTCTTAAACTCAATATCGGCAATCCCGCTTATTTCGGCTTCCGCGCGCCGGACAATATCATCCGTCAGATTGAACGGTCGCTGACGCATACCGAGGGCTATTCCGATTCCAAAGGGCTGCCCGAAGCGAGAGAAGCGATTGTCCGTTACTGTAAACGCAAAAATATTCCGAACGTGACGGAAAAGGATGTTTATACCGGAAACGGCGTCAGCGAGCTGATCACCATGGCGATGCAGGGACTGCTCGATTCCGGAGACGAAGTGCTCGTGCCTGCACCCGATTATCCGCTCTGGACAGCTTCCGTTACGTTGGCAGGCGGCACCGCCGTGCACTATCTCTGCGATGAGAAGTCTCATTGGTATCCCGATCTCGCAGACATGGAAAAGAAGATCACGCCGCAGACAAAGGGAATCGTCGTCATCAATCCCAACAACCCGACCGGGTCGCTTTATCCAAAAGAAATTCTCGAGGGTATTGCTGATCTGGCAAGACGCTATGGACTGATCCTTTTTGCCGATGAAATCTATGACCGTCTCGTCATGGACGGCAAAGAGCATATCGCGTTGGCGTCGCTGGCTCCCGATCTGCTGACCGTCAGCTTTAACGGACTTTCCAAATCGCACCTGATCGCGGGCTATCGCTGCGGCTGGATGTGCCTCGCCGGTGATAAATCGAAAGCGAAGGGCTATATCGAGGGATTGAATCTGCTCTCGGCGATGCGTCTTTGCTCGAATGTCCCGGCGCAGTCGGTCATTCCGGCGGCACTTGATGAGGCGAACGATGCCTCCGCTCTGTTGGAAAAAGGAGGCCGGATTTATGAACAGCGCGAGTATATCTGGAAAACACTCAATGAGATTCCGGGACTTTCCGCCGAAAAGCCGGACGCTGCTTTCTATGTGTTCCCCAAAATGGACGAACAATTCGCAATCCGGGACGATGAGCAGTTCGCGCTCGATTTTCTGCGCGAGAAGCATATCCTCATCACGCACGGCGGCGGCTTCCATTGGGAGACACCCGATCATTTTCGTATCGTTTATCTGCCTGAACTGCCCGTTCTGCGGGAATCGTGCGAACGAATGGCGGAATTTTTCAGTTCTTATCGTCAATTTTAAATATAATTTTCGATTTGTTAATAAATATTTAACTTGATTCTCGAGATTCGGTTTGCTATAATATATTTGAAAAACAATATTTATTCGGAGTTTATCTGTCCGATTCCGAAGGAGATCATTTTTATGCATCCCAAATATTATGAAGAAACACGACGCTATGAGCATCTGATTAAACAAAAAAACGAAAGAGCCGCTTTCCATAACGGCATATTTTACCGTTATAAGAATCCTGTTCTGACCGCGGGTCATATTCCCGTCATCTGGCGGTACGATCTGGATGAAAATGATAATCCGTTCTTTATGGAGCGGTTGGGTGTCAACGCCGTGTTCAACGCCGGCGCGCTCAAACTCGGCGGAAAATATGTTCTCGTCGCGCGTATTGAGGGGGCTGACCGTAAGTCGTTTTTCGGCGTTGCGGAAAGCGACAGCCCGGTGGACGGCTTCCGTTTCCGTACAAAACCGATCGTGCTGCCCGATACCGATCCCGAAGAGGTCAATGTTTACGATATGCGGCTGACGCAGCATGAGGACGGCTGGATCTACGGCGTATTCTGCTCCGAGAGCAAGGATACCTCCGTCGCCGATCTCTCCGCCGCCAAAGCCGCCGCCGGCATCGTCCGGACAAAGGATCTCGAGACATGGGAACGCTTGCCGAATCTCGTGACGCGCCGTTCGCCGCAGCAGCGCAACGTCGTCCTGCATCCCGAATTCGTAGACGGCAAGTATGCGTTTTATACAAGACCGATGGACGGCTTTATCGATACCGGCTCGGGTTCGGGTATCGGCTTCGGACTGTGCGATGACATCACGCACGCCGTCATCGACGAAGAAAAAATCATCAACTGCCGGAAATATCATACGATTACGGAATCGAAAAACGGCGCGGGTGCCGTTCCGATCAAGACCGAAAAGGGCTGGATTCATATCGCGCACGGCGTCCGTAACACCGCCGCAGGGCTTCGCTACGTCATTTACGCCTTTGCGACCGATCTGCGTGATCCCTCGAAGGTGATTGCCGAACCGGGCGGCTATCTGATCGCGCCGATTCATAACGAACGCATCGGCGACGTTTCCAATGTTGTGTTTACGAACGGTGCCATCCGCGATTATGACGGCAGCGTCTATATCTATTACGCGTCGAGCGATACGCGTCTGCACGTCGCCAAGACGAACATTGAAAAGCTGACGGATTATGTTTTCCATACGCCTTCCGACCCGGGACGCTCCGCCGACTGCGTGAAACAGCGCTGCGCGATGATTGATAAGAATCTCGAAATCCTCGCCAATGCGAAAAAATAATAAAAATAAGAAAACAGCGGTTCGTCGTGAAAACGAATCCGCTGTTTTTTTTTGAATGAAAAATAACCGATTGTGAATGCGCAAAGAAGGACATCCTAAAAGTTCAAAGTGCAAAGTTCAAAGTTGAATGTCGGAAAAGGCTTCGCCTTTTGATTCATTATAAAAGCGCGCCGCAGGCGTACGATGCAAGCCCGGAGGGCTTCCGAAACTGCACTTTGTACTTTGCACATTGCAAATTGATTCCTGTGTTTTATCATTCGTGATTGATGAGATCTTTTATGACCTCACCTGCAATAATCAGTCCGACGACCGACGGCACAAAGGCGTTGCTGCCGGGAATGGGCTTCCGGCCGGCTTCTTCGTCGGTATCGATTGCGGGTTTCATCGGCGGCTCTTTGGAATAGACCACTTTCAATTTCTTGATGCCGCGCCGTTTCAGCTCGTAGCGCATGACTTTCGCAAGAGGACAGACCGATGTCTTATAAATATCCGTCACTTCAAATGCGGTCGGATCGGTTTTATTGCCGGCTCCCATCGAGCTGATGATCGGCGTGCCGGCCTCCTGCGCCTGCATGACTAACGCGATCTTTCCCGAAACGGTATCGATCGCGTCCACCACATAATCGTACTGCGTAAAGTCAAACTGTGAAGCTGTCTCCTGTGTGTAAAAGGTCCGGTGCGTATGCACGACGGCTTTTGGGTTGATGTCGGCGATCCGTTCGGCTGCGACTTCGACCTTGTACCGTCCGATTGTGCTGTGCAGCGCGATGATCTGCCGGTTGATGTTGGTCAGACAGACCTTGTCGTCGTCGATAAGGTCGATTTCCCCCACCCCCGAACGCGCCAACGCTTCCACCGTATAGCCGCCGACGCCGCCGACGCCGAATACCGCCACGCGGGAAGCGGCCAGCTTCTGCATGGCTTTCTTTCCGAATATCAGTTCCGTTCTTGAAAATTGATCGGGCATGACGGGTTCTTCCTTTCCTTTTTGAAACGGATTTATCATAGCACATTCTGATTTTTCACGCAAGAGATACGGGAAAATTTCAGCCGGAAAACAAAAAAATCCTGTTTTTTTCTCGTCGGGAATTGACAGAAAAGTTATTTGGGGCTATGATAGAGGCGACAAAAATGGGGAGGGGAGACCGAATGGTTGTTGTACTGTACGGGCTGATCGTTTTTGCGGCGTGCATGATCGGCTCGACCGTCGGCATCGGCGGCGGCGTGATCATCAAACCGCTGCTCGACGCGATCGGCTGCCATACCGTCGAGGTTGTCGGTTTCATTTCGTCCTGCTCCGTTTTTGCCATGAGCATCAGCTCGTCGCTCAAACATATCCGCTCCAAAACGCCTGTCAGCCCGAAGATCGTGCTGCTCGTGGCACTCGGTTCTCTCGGCGGCGGCGTGATCGGACGCAAAATATTCGACGCGGTGTTTGAACGGGTCGATCAGGGAATGCTCAAGGGAATCCAAGCGGTGATCATCGCCGCGTTCGTTGTGTTCGTCATCATCTATGTCAATACCAAAAACGCGAAAAAGTTCCGGATTAAGAATCCTGTTGCCATGATCCTGACGGGAACGATGCTCGGCTTTCTGAGTGCTTTTCTCGGCATCGGCGGAGGGCTTATCAATACGACGTTTCTTGTCATGCTCTTTTCGTTTAACGTCAAGGAGAGCGCGGTCTATTCGGTCGCGATTATCTTTTTCAGTCAGCTCAGCCAGCTGACGACGGTTTTTCTTGATAACCGTTTTGAGCCATATACGCCTTATGCGCCGTATATCTTAGTTGCGATGGCGGCCGGCGTTATCGGCGGACTGGTCGGCTCGAAACTGAACAAAAAGTTCTCGAATAAGGTGATTACCCGAATTTTTTCCGTGACGCTGGTGTTCGTCGCGCTGGTGAATGTCTATAATGCCGTTCTTGGTTTTACTTCGTAAAAAAATATGAAAATTTCGGTCGAGCCTTTATAAAGGCTCGCGGGGTCAAGGGGCAGAGCCCCTGTCGCGCTCCGCAGACCGCGAAATCCCCTTGCCTTAATAAGCGCAGGAGGGTAGGAAAAACAGTCCGGTGAGACTGTTTTTCCGTAGGGAACCCTCGCCGGGGGTTCCCTGCAAAAAAAGAAAACCGCATATTTTTTGATGAAAGATAAAAAAGTCATATTTCCCTCTTGACAAACCCGGACGTCTGTATTATAATAACTACGCAAAACAAAGAAGACGGCATCGCCGCGCTCACCTTGCGGATTCGATTTGTAAGGTTAATATCGGTTCGGGATTTCTCCCGGGCGGCTATTCTGTGAGTGCGGACATTTTGCGTCTGCGCTTTGTTTATTTTACCCGGAGGTGTTACACATCAGTACGAAGGAAATGCAGATCAATGAGGATATCCGCGACAGAGAGGTCCGTGTCGTCACGGACGGCGGCGAGCAGCTCGGCATCATGTCGGCGGCGGACGCGCTCAAAATCGCAACTCAGAGAAATCTCGATTTAGTTAAGATCGCTCCTCAGGCCAAACCGCCCGTATGCAAGATCATGGACTACGGCAAATATCGGTTTGAACAGCAGAAGCGCGAAAAGGAAGCAAAGAAGAACCAACATCAGATTGATATCAAGGAAGTTCAGCTTTCTCTTAATATCGACACGCATGACCTGGAAACCAAGGCCAATCATGCCAACAAGTTCCTCAAGCAGGGCAATAAAGTCAAAGTCTCCATCCGTTTCAGAGGCAGAGAGATGGCTCACCCCGAAAGAGGACATGAAATCATGGCAAAATTCGCGGAAATGTGCGCCGAAAACGGCAACATTGAAAAACCCTCGAAGCTGGAAGGCCGTATGATGCTGATGTTCCTTGCCGCAAAACCGGTCAAATAATTCAGTACAATATTAAACAGGAGGAAATCATTATGCCCAAAATCAAAACCAACAGCGGAGCGAAAAAGCGCTTTAAGCTTTCCAAGAACGGTAAGCCCATCCGTGCGCATGCATATAAGTCTCACATCCTCAACAAAAAAAGCACGAAGAGAAAAAGAAATCTGCGCAAGACGACCGTTGCCGATAAGACCAACGTAAAGCAGATCAAAAAGCTCATTCCTTACAAATAATCAATACTCAGGAGGTAACTGACAATGGCACGCATTAAAGGCGCTACGATGACTCGCAAGAGAAGAAATAAAGTATTAAAGCTCGCAAAGGGCTACTACGGCTCCAAATCCAGACTGTTCAAGACTGCGAAACAGGCCGTTATGAAGTCCGGCAACTACGCTTACATCGGCAGAAAGCAGAAGAAGAGAAACTTCCGCCGTCTCTGGATCACCAGAATCTCTGCCGCCTGCAAGCTCAACGGTATGAACTATTCCACGTTCATGAACGGCTTGAACAAGGCCGGCGTTACGCTGAACCGCAAGATGCTTTCCGAGATCGCAATCGCGGATCCCGCAGCGTTTACGGCTCTGACCGAGCAGGCAAAAGCAGCTCTTAAATAAGCAGGAAATTGTGACGGGAATGCTTTTGCATTCCCTTTTTCCGTTTTATGAGAGCAGGAGTTTGGACAGTAAAATGATTCGGATTACAGCCAGAACCAACGACAAAATCAAATACGCCGGCAAGCTCTGTCTGGACGCTTCCGAGCGTAAAAAAAGCGGCCTCTTTTTTCTTGAGGGGCTGCGTTTGTGCTGCGATGCCGTAAGAAGCGGCGTGCCGATTTGCGAGGTCTTCGTCACGGACGACGCGCTCAGCCGCTACGGGGAAGACTTGCGGTCGCTGCTCGAAGCCGGAAACGAGGTCTACGGCATCACCGAAGAGATTGCGCACAAGCTCGCGGATACCAAAAATCCGCAGGGCGTATTCTGCATTGCAAAAAAGCTTGACAAATTCCATAATATGGATAAAATAAACTATAATGGTATCTATATCGCGGTAGAGAATCTGCAAACGCCGGGAAACTTAGGCGCCGTGGCGCGGACGGCCGAAGCTTTGGGGCTTGACGGTCTGATTGTCAGCGGCGGCTGCGATATCTTCAATCCGAAAGCGCAGCGCGCGGCAATGGGTTCGCTGCTGCGTCTGCCGGTGTATGAGATCGCAGAACTTCCAGCGTTTCTTCGTCTGTGCGCCGACAAGGGAATGGCAACCTATGCCGCCGTTCCGGATGCCGACGCGCTTCCCGTTACGCAGATGGACAGAACCGGCGGACTTGTGTGTGTCATCGGCAATGAGGGCAACGGGCTGTCGGAGGAAGTCATCAGGGCTTGCCGCAGCGCGGTTACCATTCCGATGAAAGGAAGAGCGGAGTCGCTCAATGCGGCGGCCGCGGCGTCTGTGATCATGTGGGAGATGGTTCGATGAACTGCCCGGTTGAATATTGGATCTGGCTGCAAAGAGCGTTCGGCGCGGGAAAACGTGCGGAGCGCATTCTCGAGCATTTCGGTGATCCCGAGACGCTGTATGAAGCGGGACGCAAGGAGTGGAGACTTTCGGGCATTCTGTCGGAAAAAGAGATGGAAAGTCTCACGCGCTTTAGCCCGTCGCAGTCGTATGACATCCTGCAGAACTGCCGGAAAAACGGTTGGCGCATCGTTCCGTTTGACGATGAAGCCTATCCGCCTTTGCTGCGTGAGATCTGCGGTTATCCGCTGGTCTTGTATGTCTGGGGCGATACTTCCGTCTTGCAGGCAAAGGTCTGCATCGGCATGGTCGGCACACGGGACGCCTCCGATTACGGCGTTCAGGTCGCCGAAGCGCTTTCGTATTCTCTGGCGCAGGCCGGTGCAGTGATCGTCAGCGGCGGCGCGCTCGGTATCGATAAGGCGAGCCATCGCGGCGCGGTGATGGCAGGCGGACGGACCGTGGCAATTCTCGGCTGCGGACTGGGGCATCCCTATCTTGTGGAAAATGAAAAGATGCGCCGTGTGATCGCGCAGCACGGAGCCGTCATCAGCGAATATGAGCCGTTTTCACCGCCGACAAAGCACACCTTTCCCATCCGGAACCGCCTGATTTCAGGCATGAGCCTGGGAACGGTCGTCATTGAAGCGGGAGAGAAAAGCGGTTCGCTGATCACGGCGAGATTGGCTCTTGAGCAGGGACGGGACGTTTTTGCCGTCCCCGGCGATATTACCAGCTCGAATTTTTTCGGGACAAACAGCCTGATACGGGACGGCGCAAGACCCGTATTCACGGCGATGGACGTGCTCGACGGATATCTCCCCGAGTACGGCGAATACTTAAAGGCGGAAGACAGCTATCAACCGCTTCGCACGGCAAAAACGCAGTCTGCCGAACGGACTTCCGGAAAACCGAAGCCCAAAACGAAGAAGGAAAAGGAAAAACGCAAAACGGCGGCGGAACGAAAAGAGCCGCCCGGACAAGAAGAGAAGAAAAATGAAGTAAAATCGAAGCCTCAGCTCCCGTCCTATGCGACGGAAAACGCCAAAAAGCTTTTTGCGGTCATGACGAACGAGCCGAGACTTGCCGACGAACTGGTAACGGCGTCGGGACTGCCCGTGCAGGATGTGCTCTCGTCCCTGACGGAACTGGAGCTGTACGCGCTCGTTACCCTGCACAGCGGAAAACGCTATTCTTTAAAAACTGAACAGTAGGATTGATGATATGTCAAAATTAGTCATAGTGGAGTCTCCCACCAAGGCGGGGACAATCAAAAAATATTTGGGAAGCGGATACGAAGTCAAGGCCTCGATGGGTCACGTCCGCGACCTGTATCCCTCGAAGCTGAGCGTCGACGTCGCGCATGATTTTGCGCCGAAGTACGTCGTCATCAAGGGAAAAGAAAAGCTTGTCAAGGAGCTGACGGAGCTTGCGAAAAAGAGCGATGAAGTCTATCTCGCGACCGACCCGGACCGTGAGGGTGAAGCGATTTCCTGGCATCTTGCGACGCTGTTGGGTCTCGATCTCGAGAAGACCAAGCGCGTCAAGTTCAACGAAATCAATAAAGCTAGCGTGCAGAACGGCATGGAGCATCCGTCGAAAATCGACATGGATCTCGTCAACGCGCAGCAGGCGCGCCGCATTCTCGACCGCCTTGTCGGCTATCGCCTGAGCCCGTTCATCTCGCAGAAGATCCGCCGCGGTCTTTCGGCGGGACGCGTACAGAGCGTCGCCGTCCGTCTGATCGTTGACAGGGAAGAGGAGATCAACGCCTTTGTGCCCGAAGAGTACTGGTCGCTGACCGCAAAGCTCTCCGCGCCGCATTCGAGAAAGCTCTTCAAGGCCGCTTTTGTCGGCGACGAAACGGGCAAAGTCAAGCTCGAAAACAAAGAACAGACCGATTCCTATGTGGTGCGTCTCGACGGCGCGACCTATACGGTGGACAGCATTAAAAAGGGCGTCCGCAAAAAACAGCCCATGCCGCCGTTCATCACCTCCACGCTTCAGCAGGAGGCGTCCCATAAGCTCGGCTTTACCTCAAAACGCACGATGAAGATCGCGCAGGAGCTGTACGAAGGTATCGACGTGCCCGGCTACGGCTCCATCGGTCTGATCACCTATATGAGAACGGACTCGCTTCGTATTTCCGAGGAGTCGAGAAAAGCCGGCAACGACTATATTTTAAAGACCTACGGCGAAAAATATCTCCCCGAAAAACCGCGCTATTTCAAGCAGAAAGGCCGTTTGCAGGACGGTCATGAGGCGATCCGTCCGACCGTTCCGGGGCTTACGCCTGCCGAAGCAAAAGGCGCGCTGACGGCGGAGCAGTATAAATTATACGATCTGATCTGGAAGCGCTTCATCGCGAGCCTGATGGTCAACTGCCTGCAGGACACCGTCAAGGTCGAGATCAAGGCGCAGAAAGAGGGTGCCGAGGGCTTCTGCCTCTTCTCCGCAAGCGGCTATTCCGTCAAGTTTGACGGCTTTACCGTACTCTATCAGGCGGACGACGAGGAAGAAAGCGAAAACCATATGCCCGAAATGAAAGAGGGCGACCTCCTGAAATTCAAGGAGCTGTTACCCGAACAGCATTTCACGCAGCCTCCGGCTCGCTATACCGAAGCGTCGCTGATTAAAGTGCTGGAAGAGACCGGCGTCGGTCGTCCGAGCACCTACGCGACGATCATCTCCACGATCACGGCGAGAAATTATGTCGTACGTGAGCGCAAACAGCTCAAGCCTACGGAACTGGGCGTTGCGACGACCAAACTCCTGAAAGAGCAGTTCCCGAAGATCGTCAATACAAAATTTACCGCCGGCATGGAGACCAACCTCGACGAGGTAGAGGCAGGAAACATGGACTATATCGCCATGTTGCACGATTTTTACGGCGAGTTTGAGGATACGCTGACCAAGGCGAAGGACGCGATGGCAGGCGTGAAGATTCAGCTTGAAGAGGATAAAACCGATATTCCGTGCGAGAAGTGCGGACGCAACATGGTTATCAAGGTTGGGCGGTTCGGCAAATTTTTGGCCTGTCCCGGCTATCCCGAATGCAAAAATACCAAGCCCTATGTCGAACACACGGCGGGCAAATGTCCGGTGTGCGGCGGCGAGGTCATCGGCAAAAAGTCGAAAAAAGGCCATACGTTCTTCGGCTGCGGCAATTATCCCGACTGCCATTTCATGACATGGGATACGCCGACGGCGGAAGAGTGTCCGCAGTGCGGCAAAACACTCTTTAAGGCCAGAGGCGGCGTGATTCATTGCCTTGCCGAGGGCTGCGGCTACGAGCGAAAATCGGCAAGGGGCAAAAAGAGTGACGACGCGGAGAATGACGATGCATAAGGCGGCGGTGATCGGCGGCGGCTTTGCCGGCGTGGAATGCGCCTCACAGCTCGCCGCAAGAGGAATCGCCGTAGACCTCTTTGAAATGAAACCGAAGCGGTTTTCTCCGGCACACAAAAGCGAAAATCTGTGCGAACTCGTCTGCTCGAATTCGTTCAAGGCCATGCGGACGGAATCGGCTTCGGGGCTCTTAAAAGCGGAAATGAAAAGGCTCGGCAGCGTCACCGTGGCGTGCGCCGAACAGTCCGCCGTTCCGGCAGGCGGCGCGTTGGCGGTCGATCGCGATGTCTTTTCGTCTCTTGTGACTCAAACAATCGCGTCCAACGATTTGATTCATGTCATCCGCGAAGAAGTCAGTTCGATTCCCGATTCATACGACGCCGTGATTGTCGCGGCAGGTCCTCTGATGTCGGATGCGCTTGCCGAAAGCGTCAGGAGCCTCACGGGCAACGACTTTTTAAGCTTTTTTGATGCGGCGGCGCCTGTTGTCGAAGCAGACAGCGTTGATATGGAGCGAGCGTTCTGCCAGTCGCGTTATGACCGCGGCGGCGAGGACGATTACATCAACTGCCCGATGAACCGTGAGGAATACGAGGCGTTTTACGATGCGCTGATTCACGCCGAAATCGCCGAACTTCACGAGTTTGATAAAAAACATATTTACGAGGGCTGTATGCCCATTGAAATTATGGCGAAGCGCGGCGCAGACACGATCCGTTTCGGGCCGTTAAAGCCCGTAGGACTTCGTGATCCCCACACGGGACACCGTCCGTGGGCGGTTCTGCAGCTGCGCAAGGAGAATCGTGCGGGTACGATGCTCAATCTCGTCGGCTTTCAGACGAATCTGAAATTCCCTGAACAGAAACGGGTTTTTTCGATGATTCCGGCACTGCATGACGCGGAATTTGTACGTTACGGCGTGATGCACCGCAATACATTTCTCGATTCGCCGCGTCTTTTGAACGCTGATTTTTCGATGAAAGAGCACCCCGAAATTTTCTTCGCCGGGCAGATTACAGGCGTTGAGGGCTATATGGAGTCCGCCGCCGCAGGGATCATGGCGGGCATCAACGCCGCAAGACGGATTCTCGGTGAAGAGACTCTCGTCCTGCCGCCGGAAACGATGATCGGCGCGCTGTCGCGATACATCAGCGACCCCTTTGTAGCGAATTTTCAGCCGATGGGCGCGTCATTCGGCCTTCTGCCGTCCCTGCCGGAACGCATCCGGGATAAAAAAGAGCGGTATTCCATGTTGGCATCGCGCAGCCTTGCCATGATGGAAGAAATTTGCAAAACCATATAAGAAGATGAAAAAATGAGTGTTTTTGAACAGATAATCGGATATACTTTTCATGACGAAAGCCTCCTGCAAACGGCGCTGACGCATTCGTCCTTCGCGAATGAAATGGGCGGCAAACTGTCGTTCAACGAGCGTCTCGAGTTTTTGGGCGATTCCGTTTTAGGCATGATCACGGCGGAGTATTTATATAAAACGCACCCCGAAATGCCCGAAGGCCAATTGACGAAGCTGCGCGCTTCCTTGGTCTGCGAAAAATCGCTGCATAAATTCGCGCAGTCCATCAAGCTCGGCGAATTTATGAATCTCGGCAAGGGCGAAGTGAACACGGGAGGACGTCAGCGTCCGTCCATTCTCGCCGATGCGTTCGAGTCACTGATTGCGGCGATCTATCTCGACGCCGGCTTCGAGGAAGCGAAAAAATTCGTGCTCGGTTTTATCTCGCAGGCGGCGATTGAAGAGCCGGACATCAGCGATTATAAGAGCGCGCTTCAGGAGATCGTGCAGAAGAATCACGGCGAAATTTTAGAATATTTCATGGTGGGCGAATCCGGCCCCGATCATAATAAAACCTTCCTTGTCGAGGTGCGGCTGAACAGCAACGTCATCGGCACCGGCGAAGGACACAGCAAAAAGCAGGCGGAGCAGATGGCGGCGAAGCAGGCGCTTCACCTGATGGGCGTCAAGGTATGAAGCATATCAATGCGGCGCTTTTCGTGCCGCATGAGGGCTGTCCGCACCGATGCAGCTTCTGCAACCAAAAGACGATCTCCGGGCAGTCGAAACGCTTGACGAAAAACGATATTGACGAAGTCGCCGCGATTGCCGCCAAAGGGAATTACGACCGAAAAAACAGCGAAATTGCCTTTTTCGGCGGCAGCTTTACCGCGATTGACCGCGACTATATGACCTATCTTTTGGAATCCGCCTATCCGTATGTCCGTGAGGGGCTTTTCGGCGGCATTCGGTGCTCGACAAGACCCGACGCCATTGACGAAGAGATTCTTTCGATCCTGAAAAAATACGGCGTGACGGCAATCGAGCTCGGCGCGCAGAGTATGTCCGACCACGTTCTCGCCATGAATGAACGGGGACACACGGCAGAGGATGTTGTCCGCGCATCGTCCCTGATCCGGGAGAACGGCTTTGAACTGGGCTTGCAGATGATGACGGGACTATACGGCAGTGATAACGAAACGGACATCCGGACGGCGAAGCAGCTGATCGCCCTGAAACCCGACACAGCGCGTATCTATCCGACGGTCGTGCTCGAGCATACTCATCTTGCGGATTTGTACCGTTCCGGCGATTCCGTCCGCAGACGACGGAAGAAGCGGTCGGGCTTTGCAGCGTTCTGCTGCCGATGTTTCAGAAAAGCGGCATCCGCGTGATCCGTTTGGGGCTTCATTCCGGCGGTCAGGTGGAAGAGGGATTTTTGGCCGGTGCGTATCATCCCGCCTTTCGGGAGCTGTGCGAAAGCCGCATCTATCTCAATCAGGTAAAAGAAATTTTAGATGAAAATCCGATAACGGGAAATGTTATCATCACCGTCTGCCCGACGGAAATTTCCAAAATGATCGGGCAGAAAAAGACGAATATCAGGTTGCTTGCGGAAATGGGCGTGACGGCTCGCGTCCGCGGCGACGGCGGCCTCAGACCCTATGAGGTTCGCCTGCAATGCGAGGAGTAATATGTATTTAAAATCACTGGAAATGCAGGGCTTCAAATCCTTCCCGGATAAGACGAAACTCGAGTTCGGGAAAGGTATGACGGCGGTCGTCGGACCGAACGGCTCGGGCAAGAGCAACATCGCCGACGCCGTGAAGTGGGTGCTCGGCGAGCAGTCCACGAAGTCCCTGCGCGGTTCAAAAATGGAAGACGTCGTTTTCAGCGGCACGAGAACCCGCAGAGCACAGGGCTTTGCGGAGGTCACGCTGCGCCTTGACAACAGCGACAGAAAACTGGGAAAGGACAGCGACGAGGTCGCCGTGACCCGCCGTTTTTACCGTTCCGGCGAAAGCGAATATAAGATCAACGGTGAGACAGTGCGTCTGCGTGATATTCACGAGCTGTTTATGGATACGGGGCTAGGACGCGACGGCTATTCGATGGTCAGTCAGGGTAAGATCGAGGATATGGTTTCCGCAAAATCCGAAGACCGCCGTGAAATGTTCGAGGAGGCCGCCGGGATTTCCCATTACCGCTATCGCCGCGCCGACGCGATGAAGCGGCTCGATGCCGCAGAAGAAAATCTGCTGCGTTTGCGGGATATCCTGTCGGGGCTCGAAGAACGGGTCGGTCCGCTCGAAAAGCAGAGCGAAAAAGCGCAGAAGTTTTTGGTTTTAGCAGCAGAGCGGAAAAACTTAGAGATCGGCATCTGGCTCGATGTTTTAGAGCGTTCGGCGGGGCTGATCCGCGAGCAGAGCAATCAGTACACCGTCGCCGAGCTGCATTATCAGCAGACGGAAAAAGACCTTGAAACGATTATCAAGGCGTCCGAAGAAGCGGCGGAGGCAATCCGCGGGATTAACGTCGCCATCGACGAAAAACAGCGCGCTGTCCGGGAGACGGAGGAACAGGCAGCGTCGGTCGATTCTTTGATCGCCGTCAATAAAAACTCGATTGAGCATAACAAAGCGACGATCGACCGCATTGAAAAAGAAAAAATTCAGGAGAATATGTCTTCGGTGCAGATCGAGGAACAGATTGAAAAAGCGAAACTCGCGATCGAAGAACTCAAAAAGTTGATCGACGAGAAAAACGCCCGTATCGCATCTTTCAGCAGACAGCTCGAGGGACTGCGCGAAAAAGATGTCAGCGTGTCGGACGAATACGTCCGGATTTCCGATACCATCGCGTCACTGACCCGTAAGCTCTCCGAAGCGAATATCTGTTCTTCGGCAGCGGCGTCCTCACTCGAAGAGATCGAAAAACGCAGAACCGACATCGCCGAAGAGATCGAAAAGAAAAAAGCGGAGCAGGCGTCGTGCCGTGAGGAGCTTACGGCGTGCGAAGCGCAGGCGGAAGAATGCCGCGCAAAAATTTCGGGCTTTACAAACGCCGTCTCCGGGTATATGATAAAGGTGAAATCCAAGGCGCAGAAAGCGGAGCAGCAGCGTTTCGTGACCGATAAGGCAGCGTTGGACTTAGAACAGAAGAAAAGCCGTGTCCGTCTGTTAGAGGATATGGAAAAGAACATGGAGGGCTATCAGGGCAGCGTCAAGGCGGTCATGCGCGCGTCGTCGCACGGAAATCTCCGCGGTATTCACGGGCCTCTTCTCCAGCTCATTTCCGTTTCCGAGCCGTATTCTCTCGCGATCGAAACCGCATTGGGCGCCGCGATTCAGAACATCGTGACCGACAATGAAAACGACGCGAAAAAGGCGATGCTGTACTTGAAAAACAGCAATGGCGGCCGCGCGACGTTTCTGCCGCTGAGTACAATTTCCGGCAGAAGTCTCGGGGAAGACGGGCTGGAGAATTGCCGCGGTTTTTGCAGCATCGCGTCCGAGATCGTCCGATGCGACAAAAAATATCAGGAGATCATCGAATCCCTGCTCGGCAAGACCGTGATCGCCGAAGATATCGATGCCGCGATCGCCATCGGCAAGCAGTATCATCACCGCTTCAAGATCGTGACGCTTGACGGACAGGTCGTCAACGCCGGCGGTTCCATGACAGGCGGCTCCAAAATCACCCATTCCGGCTTCCTTTCCCGTGCGAACGAAATTGAGCGGCTTCATAAAGAAATTGCCGCCGATGCCTCGTCTCTCGCCGAAATGGAAAACGAATATAAACGCTTAAAAGAAGACCTTGCCGCCGCGAACGCCGCGTTGGAGGGCTCAAAGGGCGATCTGCTCCGCGCGCAGGAGGAAAAGCTTCAGGCAGACAGCGCGCTGACCATCGCGCAAAATAAGCTCTCACTTGCCGAAAACGCGCTGAAAACGCTCTCGGACGAGACGCTTTCGTCGGAGGAACGCATCCGGCATTTTACCGCGATCCTGAACGACGCGAAAGCCTCGGCCACCGCCGTGGAGGCGGAAATGGCGCATTACCGCGAAAAAGCGGACGCGCTCACCGGCGACCGGCAGAGCCTTTCCGAAGAGCGGGAGAGAATTACCGCGCAGACGAACGAAGTCAATCTTGAGATCGTCGCCGCCATGCGCGATACCGAAAATATCAAAGCGCAGATCGAGGATTTGGAAGAGCGCAAAAACGGGCAGTCCGACCGCATCGGCAAGCTCGATCTGGAAATCCGCGAAGCGGAAACAAAGAACGAAAAACTCACCGAACGCATTGCCGAATTGCAATCACAGGGAGATGCACTCCGCAAAACGATTGACGAAGCAAAAGCGGAAATCGCCGCCTTTGTTGCCAAACGCGATTTTCATGAAAAGCAGTCGAACGATTTGCGCAGCGAAGAACGCAGCAAAACGGAGGAGAAAGAAAAGCTCTCCGCCGAGCTCGTCCGTCTGGAAGAGAAGAAAAACGCGCTCTTAAAAGAGCAGGAGGAGACGGAGACGAAGCTCTTTGAAGAGTATAAGCTCTCCCGGCGAGAAGCCGCCGCGCTTGATATTCAGATCGGTTCCGTCCGGGACGCCAAACGCACCCTTGCGGAGATCAAGAATAAAATCAAAGCACTCGGCAGCGTCAACGTCGCGGCGATCGACGAATACAAAGAGGTGTCCGAACGCTACGAGTTTATGAAAACGCAGCTCGAGGACGTCGAGAAGTCCAAAGCGGAATTGACGAAGCTCATTTATTCCCTGACGGATAAAATGGCGGTGCAGTTCCGGGAGCGGTTCGATATCATCAATCAGAATTTCCAAAATACCTTTGTCGAGCTCTTCGGCGGCGGCAAAGCTGAGCTGATCTTAGAGGACGAAAACGATATTCTGGAATGCGGCATCGAGATCAAGGCGCAGCCTCCCGGGAAAAACGTCAAGAGTATGACGCTTTTGTCCGGCGGCGAAAAGGGACTTTGCGCCATCGCGCTGCTGTTCGCGATTCTCAAGGTCACACCGGCACCGTTCTGTATTTTCGACGAGGTGGAGGCGGCGCTCGACGACGTCAACGTCCTGCGCTATGCGCGTTACCTGAAAAATATGACGGATCATATTCAATTCATTTTGATTACCCACAGACGGGGCACGATGGAGGAGGCCGACACGCTCTATGGCGTTACGATGCAGGAGCACGGCGTTTCCAAGCTTTTGCAGCTGCAAACGGCGCAGATGGCGCACGACCTCGGTCTGGAATAAACATAAAGGAGTTTTACGATGGCGGGATTATTCAAAAAATTCAGCTTCGGCCTGAAAAAAACAAGAAATAAAATGGCGGGCGCGATCGACGAGATGCTCGATTCGTTCGATACCTTTGAGGATGACCTCTTTGTCGAGCTTGAAGAAATTCTGGTCATGAGCGACGTCGGCGTGCAGACCGCCGTGGAGATCACCGAAGAGCTGCGCGACCGTGTGAAGAAAGAAAAGCTCAAGTCCACCAAGCAGGTCAAGGACGAGATCAAGAATATCGTTGCCGAAATGCTTGACGGCGGCGAGGATATGGGGCTGATCACACAGCCGTCCATCATTCTCGTTATCGGCGTCAACGGCGTGGGCAAAACCACCACCATCGGCAAGATGGCAGCCATGTACAAAGCGCAGGGCAAAAAGGTCATCATGGGCGCCGCCGATACCTTCCGCGCGGCGGCGATCGATCAGCTCGATGTCTGGGCAGAGCGCGCCGGTGTGGATATCATCAAGCATCATGAGGGTGCCGACCCGGCAGCGGTTATTTTCGATACCATTCAGGCAGGCAAGGCGAGAATGGCGGATATTCTCATCTGCGATACCGCCGGACGTCTGCACAACAAAAAGAATCTGATGGAAGAGCTGAAAAAGATCTACCGCGTCATCGACCGCGAGCTGCCGTATTCCGACCGCGAGGTTCTGCTTGTGCTCGACGCGACGACCGGTCAGAACGCCGTCAATCAGGCGCGTGAATTTATGAATGTCGCCGAGATCACAGGTATTGTCCTGACAAAGCTCGACGGTACGGCGCGCGGCGGCGTGGTGCTCGCGATCAAGAACGAACTCAAGATCCCCGTGAAATTTATCGGCGTCGGAGAGGGCATCGACGACCTCCAGCCGTTCAATCCCAAAATGTTCGCGGAAAGCCTGTTCAATGAGCTTCCCGAAAGCTATAAAGAAATGGAAGATGAGGTGCTACCCGTTTATGAACAACCGCTCGAAAAAGTTGAAATCCCCGACACAAGCGAGACGGAAAAAGCCGTCCAAGAGTTTTTTGAAGAAATTATGGACATCCGCGAAGATGCTGGACACGGCAGCGTACCAGACGGGGCTGACGACGATGAAGATTCTGCCGCGGGAGAACATTCCGCAGGAGCTCCGGAGTCAGTTCCGGGAAGCGATCTCGGAAGTGAACCGGGACAGACGGACTCTTCCGAAGAAGCCGCCGAAAGCGAAGAGGGGACTGCATCTACAGCTTCGGCCGATCGTGGAGAAGACACCGACCTGGATACACTCTACGGTTCGATCGATCAATTCTATCTCTAATGCCCTTGGAAAGGGAGATATTTTATAAAACGTATGAAGTTTTTAATTGCAACGCATAATGTGAAAAAACGCGATGAGCTCAGCCGCATTTTGAGACCCCTCGGTATCGACGCCGTGATCGCGTCGGAACTCGGCATGGAGATTACCGACGCCGAGGAAACGGGCACGACCTTTGCCGAGAACGCGAAGATCAAAGCCGAAAGCGGCTGCCGCGAGACGGGACTGCCCTGTATCGCCGATGATTCGGGGCTTTGCGTCGACGCGCTCGACGGCCGTCCCGGTGTGTATTCGGCGCGCTATGCCGGCGGTCACGATACGCCGTACGCCCATAAGATCGCCACGCTTCTTGACGAAATGAAGGACATTCCCGAAGAGAAGCGGACGGCTCGCTTTGTCAGTGCCGTGTGCTGCGTGTTTCCCGACGGACGCGAGCTGTGCGTCGAGGGCAAATGTGAGGGAATGATCGGCTATGAGCCGAAAGGCGAAGGCGGCTTCGGCTTTGATCCGATTTTTTATACGGGTGGCAAGAGCTTTGCCGAGCTGACCGCAGCCGAGAAGGACGCCGTCAGCCACAGAGGGCAGTCGCTGCGTCTGTTGAGCGAAAAGCTCCCCGATTTTTTACCGTAACGAAAGGATTTTTTGGAATATGACAGGAAAAGAAAGAGCCGAATGGCGCGCGAAAGCCAATTCGCTGGTGCCTCTGTTTCAGCTCGGAAAAGGCGGCATCACCGACGCGTTTCTCGATCAGGTGGACGGCGCGCTGAATACCCGTGAGCTGATTAAGTTCAAAGTGCTGCTTGAAACATCGCCCATCACGCCGAGAGAAGCGGCGGATGAGGTCGCGGCGAAGACAAGCGCCGAAGTGATTCAGGTCATCGGCGGCGTCATCGTGCTGTACCGCTTCAATCCCGAGCTGCACAAGGACGAGAAAAAGCAAAAGCCCAAGGCGAAAGCCAAACGCAAGAGCCGCTTTACGCAGGAGAAGCGTCCCGCCGTCCCGACAAAGAAAGAACGCAAGACCGCAGCGCAGCGCAAAGCCGCCGCGCAGAGAAAAGCCGGAAAATGAGAATCGGAATTTACGGCGGCAGCTTCAATCCGCCCCATAACGGTCATGTGATGTTGGCGAACAAGCTTCAACAAGAGCTGTCGCTTGATCGGATTATCATCATCCCGTCCAATATTTCGCCGCAGAAAGACAATAACGGTCATATCGACCCTCTACACCGTCTGCAGATGTGCCGTTTGGCGTTCGGCGATCCGTGCTTTACGGTGTCCGACTGCGAGATCAGCCGCGGCGGCAAGAGCTACACCGTCGATACGCTGGCATTTCTCAGGACATGCTATCCCGACGCGGATTTCATGCTTTTTATGGGTTCGGATATGCTCTTGTCGTTTCACACATGGTACCGTTGGCGCGATATCCTGAACGAATGCGAGGTCTGCGCGATTTCAAGACAGCAGGAGGACAGCCCCGAAGCAATGCGACGCTATGTCGCGGAAGAACTGCAAAGCGATCGGGTGACTGTTTTCGATTGTCCGCCGTTCGCTGTCAGCTCGTCTGAGATCCGGGAAAAACTCGGAAGGGGAGAGGACTGCAAAGCCTTACTTCCCGAGACGGTTTTTACCTATATAAAGGAACATCAACTGTATGGATTCAGCAATTTATAATTCTTATGTAAAAATATTAAAGCAGCGTCTGTCGGAATACCGTCTGCGTCATTCGCTCGCGGTGGCGGATTCCTGCCGGGAGCTTGCTCGTCAATACGGCGGCGACGAAGAAAAAATGTTTCTCGCAGGGCTTCTGCACGACGTAATGAAAGAAGCGTCGCGGGAGGAAACTTTTGCTCTTGCCGAAAAGTACGGCATAACGCTTTCCGAACTCGAAAAGAATAATAAAAAGCTCTGGCACGCCATTGTCGGCGCAGGCTATCTGCAGCACGAGCTGCATATTGACGATGAGGAGGTCCTCACGGCGGTGCGGTATCATACGACCGGTCGCGCGCAGATGTCGCTCGGCGAAAAAATCCTGTTCGTCGCCGATTTCATCTCGGCGGACAGAGATTATGACGGCGTCGAAACCGTGCGGAAAAAAGCGGCGGTTTCCTTAGAGGACGCGATGCTCGAGGGGCTGAGCTTCACGATAACGGAGCTTGTCGAAAACGGCAGATGCGTCCACCCCGACACGCTTTACGCCTATAACGATCTGATTATGCATTACCGGGAGAAAGGATTGATTTGATGGAGAGTTTTGAACTGGCAAAAAAGATCATTAAGATCTTGGACGAAAAAAAAGGCGAAGAAATTCGTTTCATCCGGATTTCGGAATTGACAGTACTGGCGGATTATTTTATAATAGTCAACGGTACATCTAATACGCACGTCCGTGCGCTGGCAGAAGAGGTTGAAGAAGAAACGGCGAAGCTCGGCGCAACGCCCCGAAATATCGAGGGACGCTCGACGGGCTGGATTTTGCTCGATTACGGCGATGTTGTCGTGCACGTCTTTACGCCGCAGGATCGCGAGTATTATTCTCTCGAGAGACTGTGGTCGGACGCCGCTTTTCTTGCTATAGACGATATTGTATCCGAATAAAAAGGAGATTGTATACATGACTTATGATTTTAAGACTGCCGAAAAAAAATGGCAGCAGAAGTGGGAGGAATCGGGCGTTTTTCACGCTTCCGACGATCATTCCAAACCCAAATTCTACGCGCTGGTTGAGTTTCCGTATCCCAGCGGCGCCGGTATGCACGTCGGGCATATCAAAGCGTACAGCGGACTGGAGGTCGTTTCGAGAAAAAGACGGCTTCAGGGCTATAACGTGCTGTTCCCGATCGGCTTTGACGCCTATGGACTGCCCACCGAAAACTACGCGATCAAAACGGGCATTCATCCCCGTAAGGTGACCGATACCAATATTGCCAAATTCACCGATCAGCTCAAACGCGTCGGCTTTTCGTTCGACTGGACGCGCGTTATCGATACGACCGATGAGGACTATTATAAATGGACGCAGTGGATTTTTTTGAAGATGTTTGAAAAAGGTCTTGCGTTCCGCGATAAGACGCTTGTCAACTACTGTCCCTCCTGCAAGGTCGTCCTCTCGAATGAGGATTCGCAGGGCGGCAAGTGCGACATCTGCCACAGCGACGTCGTGCAGAAGTCCAAGGACGTCTGGTATCTCCGGATCACCGAGTATGCCGATAAGCTGCTCGAGGGACTTGAAAAGGTCGATTATCTGCCCAATATCAAATTGCAGCAGGTCAACTGGATCGGCAAATCCCGCGGCGCGTTCGTCAATTTCCAAATCAAAGACCTTGACGAGAAGCTGCGCATTTACACGACGCGTCCCGATACGCTCTTCGGCGTCACCTTTATGGTTATCGCGCCTGAGCATCCCATTATCGACAAATACGCCGACCGCATCGGCAACATGGACGCCATCAAGGCCTACCGTGAAGAATGCAGCAAAAAGACCGAGTTCGAGAGAACGCAGCTCGTCAAGGATAAAACCGGCGTCTGCATCGACGGTCTGACTGCCGTCAATCCCGTCAACGGCAAGGAAATCCCCGTTTATATTTCCGACTACGTTATGATGGGCTACGGCACCGGCGCGATCATGGCGGTGCCGGCGCATGACGGCCGCGACTATGATTTCGCCAAGAAGTTCGGCATTGACATCATCGAGGTCATCAAAGGCGGCGACATCACGAAAGAAGCCTACACCGGCGACGGCGAGATGGTCAACTCCGACTTTATGAACGGGCTGACGAATAAACAGGATTCCATCGCCAAAATGATCGATTACCTGACCGAAAACGGTATCGGCGAAGGCGGCGTTCAGTATAAGATGAAGGACTGGGCGTTCAATCGTCAGCGTTACTGGGGTGAGCCGATCCCCATCGTTTATTGCCCGAAGTGCGGCATGGTTCCCGTTCCGTATGAGGAGCTTCCGCTGAAATTGCCCGAGGTCGAGAATTTTGAGCCCGGTTCGGATGGCGAAAGCCCGCTTGCCAAAATCGAGAGCTTCGTGAATTGCAAATGCCCGAAGTGCGGCGGCGACGCAAAACGCGAAACCGATACTATGCCCCAGTGGGCAGGCTCATCGTGGTACTTCCTGCGCTATGTGGATCCGAAGAACGACAAGGTTTTTGCCGATAAGGACGAGCTGAAATACTGGATGCCCGTCGATTGGTACAACGGCGGTATGGAGCACGTGACGCGCCATCTGATCTATTCGCGTTTCTGGTATAAATTCCTCTATGATCTGGGCGAAGTGCCCTATGAAGAGCCGTACGCCAAGAGAACGGCGCAGGGACTGATCTTAGGACCCGACGGCGTCAAGATGAGCAAATCCAGAGGCAATGTCATTGACCCGAATGAGGTCGTCGATGTATACGGCGCGGACGTGCTGCGTACATACGTCCTCTTTATGGGTGACTATGAGCAGGCGGCTCCGTGGAGTGAGAGCAGCGTCAAGGGCTGCAAACGCTTCATCGACAGAATCTGGAATCTTCTGGAACTGGTGAAGGACGGCGACGAGTATTCCGAAAAACTCTCCGCCGCGATGCACAAAACGGTGAAAAAGGTCTCCGACGATATTGAGCAGATGAAATTCAATACGGCGATCGCCGCGCTGATGACGCTGCTGAACAATATTTACGACGCCGGTTCGATCAATAAAGCGGAGCTGAAAACGCTGCTGCTGCTCGTCAATCCCTTTGCGCCTCATGTTACGGAGGAAATGTGGGAGAAGATGGGCTTCGGCGGCACCGTGACCGACCAGAGCTGGCCGACCTATGATGAGGCGAAATGCGTGGACGCGACCGTCCAGATCGCCGTTCAGGTCAACGGCAAGATTAAGGCGAGAATCGACGTGCCGACGGATATTTCTGCCGAGGACGCCATTGCCGCCGCCAAAAAGGAAGCGCCTGTCGCCGCGTTGGTCGATGGAAAGACGATTGTCAAGGAGCTTTACGTCAAAGGTAAACTGGTCAACATTGTTGTAAAATAATGAAGAATTAAGAATGTAGAATGCAGAATGATGCCGGTACATAGTGCAGTCGTTCTGCATTCTGTGTTATGGAAAAGGGAAGTGCGTATGAAAATTCTTGTCATTTTTACCGGCGGGACTATCGGCAGTACGCTGTCTGACGGCTGGATTTCGCCGGATGCCGATAAGAAATATCAGCTGATTGCAAAATTCCGTGAGGTCAGTTCTTCACAGGCCGAATTTGATTCGCTTACGCCGTATACGATCCTGAGTGAAAATCTTTCCTCGCGGGAACTGAATCTGCTGATCGACTGCGTGCGGGAAAATCTGTCTCGCGATTACGACGGCATCATCGTGACGCACGGTACCGATACGCTTCCCTTTACGGCGGCTGCGCTTTCACTCGCGCTCGGCGGCGACTGTCTGCCGGTCGTTCTCGTTTCCTCGAATTATCCGCTTGAAGACAGCCGTGCCAACGGACTAGCCAATTTCGCAGCAGCGGTGTCCTTTATCGAATCGGGCGTCGGTCGCGGCGTTTTTGTCAGCTATAAGAATCGGGAGGAGCGTGTGAATTTTCATGCCGGACTGCGGCTGTTGCCCCATGGCGAGCTGACCGACGAAGTCTACAGCGTGGGCGGACCCTATGCGTTTTATGAAAACGGCGCGGTCATGCGCAATCCTTATTTCCGGGAAAATATGATTCCGGCACTCGGTTCGCTTTCGCTTTGCGAAACGCCCGGAATGCTCGTTGTCACGGCATTTCCCGGGGATGCGTATACTTATGATCTTTCCGGTGTTCGCGCGATTGTGATGCGTCCTTATCATTCGGGCACGCTGCCGACATCGGATCCATCTTTCATTCATTTTTGCGAAAAAGCAAAAACTGCAGAAATCCCCGTTTTTGTCACGGCTGTTCCGGCCGGAGAAATGTATGAAACAGCCCGTTTATACAAAGAATATGCAGTTTTGCCTCTGCGGGAAGCTTCAACAGCTGCCGTCATCATGCAGATATGGGCGGCGGTCAGTCTCGGAAAAGATATACGGAATTTTGTTCAAAGCTATTCTTGGTAATCATGACAAGGGACAGTCGGACGAACTGTCCTATTTTTTTGCATTGTGACAAAAAAAATAAAAAGAGGGGGAATTTACGACAAACTATTGATTTTTTTGCAAAATCGTTTTATAATAATTTCTATATTGGCTTATTAAAAACATTTTTACATAGGAGTAGTATTCGATGAGCAAAGCGTATGTTAAACCGCAGATGTTCTATGAAAATTTTGAGCTGGCGGAGAATATCGCCATGTGCGAACTGATCTCTTCCACACAGGCGCGCTATTCCTGTCCGGTTCACGATACCGATACCGGCTGGACGATTTTTCAGGAAGGAGCCGGCTTAGGCTGTATCCAGACGCCTGCAGACGGCGAACAGATCTGCTACGAAGTTCCTTTTGAGGACTATAATGTCTTTGTATCCTGAGTGCTCCCGTCTGGGGGCATCCTGTATAGTAGGGGGAGACTATGAAGAAATTTCGTATCGTCACGCTGATATTGATCCTAACGGCGGCGTTGATGTTCGCATCCTGCGATAAAAAAAACACCGAAGAGCTGACAACGGAAGAGCTGACTACGGAACCGGTCAAAGAGATCGTCAGCATGCAGCAGAGCAGCTATATGGCGGAAAATCAGGGCATTGCCGTTTCGAGCGTGTGTAATGTGACCGGCAAATTTAACGAGGATGGTTCGTCCCGCGACGTGACAGACGTTTCAGGCATTATCGTCTGCAACAATTCCGAAAAATCGCTGCAATATGCGGAGATTCGGGAGACGTTCCCTGACGGAACGGTCTATACTTATAAGGTATCAACTGTTCCGCCCGGAGAATCCTGCCGCGTAGCGGAGGCTTCGGCGTCCGAATACCGCGATCTTCGGCACGAAACACCGACCTGGGAATTCATCAATGTCGCGTTTTTCACCGAGGAGCCGTCCGCGCATGATGATATGCTGAAATTCAGCGGTGCCGAGAGCATTCTGAACGTGCAGAATATTTCCGGTGCGGATATACCCGACAATATCGTGATTTATTATAAAGATTATGAAGACGGTATTCTTGCGAGTGGCATTACCTATCGCGTAACCGTCGAAGGCGGACTTGCGGCTGATGCGATCACGCAGGTCATGGCGAAGCACTATGTTCCTGAAAACAGCATGATTATGTTTGTGGAATTTATCTCGCCGGAGGCGGAATGATGGCAGAAACAGAACCCAGAGTATCACATTATTTCCATAGTAAGGGGATTCGCCTCGGGCTTCCCGTTTCGGGGACGTTTGAGCTGACTCGCCGTTGCAATTTTGATTGCAAAATGTGCTATGTGCATACGACGAATACCGCAAATGACCGGGAGCTGACGACCGAAGAATGGCTGGAGCTCGCCGAAACGGCGAAGAAAAACGGAATGCTCTTTCTGCTGCTGACGGGCGGCGAACCGCTCCTGCGGAAGGATTTTCCGGTTTTGTATGAATCGCTTGCGCAGATGGGGTTTATCATTTCCATCAACAGCAACGGCAGTCTTATCACCGATGAAATTCTCTCACTCTTTGACCGCTATCCGCCGTGCCGCATCAATATTTCTCTCTACGGCGGCAGTGAAGAAATTTATGAAAATCTATGCGGCAACCGGAAATTCGGCGTTGTCCGCGAGAATATCCAGAAGCTGAAAGCGCGCGGCATCAGCGTCCGGCTGAACTGCACGTTTAACCGATATAATGTAACGGAGATTGAAAGAATCTATCAGATCGCTTCTGAACTCGACGTCGTTGTCAAGCCGTCGTCCTATATGTATCCGCCGCTGCGCGCAAAGGGCGAGACAGGCGGAAACGACGCGAGACTGACGTCGCAGGACGCGGCAAAAGCGAATTTATTGTGCCGCCGTTTGACCTATAGTGAGGACGCCATGCGTGAGAAAGCAAAGCAGCTGATGCGTCTGGAGCCGCCGGACTGCGGCGAAGAAGAGGGAGAAGGCGTGCGCTGCCGCGCCGGACGAAGCACCTTCTGGGTCACGTTTGACGGCAGAATGCTGCCCTGCGGCATGATGACCGAACCGGTCGTTTCCCTGCGCGAGACGCCGTTCGAGGAAGCGTGGAAGATTATCCGCGAAAAGACCGCCGAAATCCGCTTGCCGAAAGCGTGCCGGACCTGCAAAAATAAAGAAATCTGCAACGTCTGCGCCGCCATGTGCTACACGGAAACCGGCTCATTCAGCGAAAAACCGCAGTATATATGCGACATGATCGACGCTATCGTCGAAGAATATAAAAGCTATCATGCGGAATGAATATGTTTTTGTCCTGATTCTGCATTCTTCATTCTGCATTATGCATTAAAAAAGAGGTCGTTATGAAAATCAACAAAGAATTTGTCCTGCGTGAAATCGCGGGAGATTATGTTCTGGTGCCGATCGGCAAAACGGCGGGGGAGTATAACGGATTGTTTCCCCTGACGGAAACGGCGGCGGCTATCTGGAAAATGCTGCCCGACGTGCAGACACGGGACGAAATTACGGAAAAACTGCTCGAAGACTACGACGTCGACCGGGCAACATTGGAAAAAGACATCGACGAATTCATGGATAAGCTCCGCGAATTCGGGATTGTCGATTGATTGTGATATTTGGAGATGAATGACATGAAAAAGATGAAACGAGTTCTGGCATTGATGCTGTCATTACTGATGATTGTCACGGCGCTGCCGCTTGGCGCGATCGTATCATTTGCGCAGATTTCAACAGCGTCATTGTCGGCTGATCTGGCGTTTTATGTGCCGGAAGCAATTTATCTCGTCCCCTACTCATCATCATGGGGAACAGAAACCTATACATATTTCCAGTATTTTATTGAAAATACTGTCAACACAAGCAGCATTTATACGAATCCGACCGCCAATACGACAAAAAACACAACGGGCCATATTTATTTCGCCTATCCGGATGCCACATCTGCCACCCTATCCTTCCGGTATTTAAAGGCGGACGGCAGCGTGATGCCGACAAGCGGCACGCCGAGAGCCACCACGACCAACTATGTTACTGTGAACAGTACAAAGCTATATTCCGCAACCGCTTCGGCTTCTTCGGTTTCCCTTACGGCCTCATCGGGATATTATTCCGCGACGATTGCAGCCTCCTCTTCGTATTCTCCTTATCTCGGCGCAAGCGACACGGGTTGTTATATAGAGTGGACGCTGCATTATGTGGATTCGGCAGACGGCAAAACAAAAGCTGCCGTTGCCTATACCTATGTTTATAAACCGTATGTCGTGCCGGTCGGCGGTTCGATTTCCGCGCAGAATGACCGGGGCACCAATTCAGAAGGCGGACAAATCACCTATATCACCGGCATTCACGGAATTGCGACGCAGGGCAACTATTATGCAAGATATACGACAACTTCATCGGCCTACGGTCTTCTGCCGTTCCAGAGCTCCGATAATGTTGCGATCAATCGATCCTCCTATTACGGTTCTCTGCTTGGTATTGATTTATCTTCTCTGACGGAAAAAAGCGCAAACGCAACCCGGAACTATTCGGTTTTCGCCTCCACGACAGCCTCATACGCATACTTCTTTGCCAATCAGTCAGGCAGCACCTATAACAATATAAACGGTGACGCATGGATGGTAACTTCGGCCAACGCGACAACGACAGTGTCCAACTCCTCCACTTTTTCCGTCAAATCCTTTGATTATTTCCGGACAAACAAAGACTGCGGTTCAAGAGGAGACAGAGGACATTCTACGACCCTGACGACGACGGCAAAAGGACAGCTCTATATTGATTCAAGCCGTTATTCCAACCTGTGCCAGATACCGAATCTCGGCGTCGGCTTATTGGTAACGCGGGACGACAGTTCGGATACCGGCGCATGGTATGTCGCCGATTATACGGGAAGAACCAATTCCCTCGGCCAGGATGAAGCGGCTCTTTCCGGCTCAAACCCGCAAAGAGTAAAAGATAACTGGAATGACCATGGCACCATTATTGCGCGTCAGGGTGATTATTCCGATCGCAACGCCAGCTGGAGTGCAGAAGGCGTCAAATATGCGGGTGCTTGGGACGCTTCCGTATTAAAATCCACCACGACAACAACATACACCATAAGAGGAACCTATTATAACTATCAGGGAGGAGATACCATCATCTGCTCCGTTATGGTTCCCATGAATACCGTTCTAACGGATAAAAGCGCACTGCGTACGGCTGTCCAGACAGCGACCAAGAGCTTCGCAAAACTGGGCATAACCGACAATAGTTTCTCGAGCCTGTACTACAATACCTCCAGTACGGCATGGTCAAATTTTGTATCTTATTATAAACAGGCCATGCGAGAGCTGACTGTCGTTGACGGTTCGATTACATCCTCACTCGCATCCAATCTGACCAGCTCGCTCAATACCTTACTGAATGGAACCGCAAAGTATTCCGCAACGGCGACGGCGAATCACTACGGTGTTATCAGAACGCTGAATGAGACCGGCGCGACGACCGGCTACAAGGTCAATTCGACGATTGCCAACGAAACAAAAACCTATGATTATTCCGATACGCTCACGATCGCATCGAACACCTACGGCAATTACAGCTATCAGGGCTATGCCAAGCCGACCTCATCGAACGGATTAAACAGTACATTCTCTTCGGCGAACGGCATGGTTGCTGGCTCGAATCCATCAATTTCCGGCCGCGGCCTCACGATGTATGAGAACGGCAACGATAACTTTAATTTCTATTATCTCGCGAGCGACGTCAATCTGACAATCGATCCGAACGGCGGCGAATGGAACGGCAGTTCCGGGACTTCGACCGTGACTGGCTCCTACGGTTCTGTCTTTACTCCGGTGAATCCCGCGAGATCAGGTTATACATTCGACAAATGGGTTCTGACAACGTCCGGCGGCGGCTCTCTCGGCGGCAATACCTTTACATTCGGCAATTCGGCTGCCACGCTGACCGCTTCGTGGACAATCACCGACAGCGCGTTGAATACCGACACAACGGTCATTGATTTCTCATTGCCGGTTTCCGTCACGCCGCTTGCCAATGACGCGGTAAGCGGTCAGTCCGGCATTAGCTTCTATGGTATCAGCCTTTCCGGCGACAGCTATTCCACCGCCAATGTGACCGGCACCTACGGCACGTTCTCTGTCAACGGCGGCACCGTCACCTATACGCCGTCCGGCATCATGCAGGGCGCGGACAGCGTGCATTATGCCGTTTCCTATACCGATCCGATAAGCGGTACAGTTTCCTATGCCCACAGCACATTTACCGTCATTCCCGCCACAGTGCTCTATTACGAGGACGACAATTCGTCCATCAGTTATTCTGCCGGTTGGACGACGGTCACGGACGGCACCGCGCCTGACGTTTCCGAAATGACGGTCGATAAGGTCTACGGCTACAGCGACGCCTACGCCGCAAACAGCTCCCAATATTCGATGAACGCCGCCAAGGTTGCGACGGTCTCGAAGACCAACAACAAACCCACCGCAACCTTTACTTTTGCCGGCACGGGCTTCGACCTCGTGAGCCTTATCAGCAAGGACACCGGCACGATCGAAGTCAAGGTCTACAGCGGCACTGAGGCTACCGGCACGCCGGTTTATGACTGGATTGTCGATACCTATTACACCTACAAGCCCGAAACCGATCCCGATACTGACACGAACTGGGCACCCGACAACGGCAACACCGCGGCGCTCTATCAGATTCCCGTCATCGGCAGAACCGATCTCGATTACGGCACCTATACGGTCGTGGTGATCCCGACCTATTCGTCCCGTCTCGACCATGAAAAAGACGGTGCGTACGATTTCTACCTCGACGCGATCCGTATCTACAATCCCTGTGGCTACGACAACAACGAAGCCAACGCCGTCTACGCGGCGGATCACGAAAAGCTTCTGGCGCCGAATCAGTCTGTCTATGATCTGCTTGCTGATACGCTGTCAACCGACAGCGAGATCAATGGTGCGGTATTCATCAATACCAATGTTACGGACGTGACAACGATCACCGATTACAAGAGCATCGGTCCGAAGAATGAGGTCTACCTCAAGCCCGGTCAGGCGATCGCGTTCAATGTGACGGCGAACGACGAAAACGCCAGGGTGCGAATCAGCGTCCATTCCGCGGACGGCAATCCCGCTTCCATGCGCTTCGGACGCGAAAGCGGCAGCTATACGAAGAACATTACCGTCGCTTCCTGCACCGCGCTGTATTATGATGTGCCGATTGAATGGAACAACGGCTCGGGGCTGGTTATCATCGCGAACACCAGCGCGAATGACAGTATTCTTTCGGTCTGCGATATCCGCATCACGACGAATCAGACCGCATCGGTTCAGTTGGTATCGTATACCATGCCGACAAGAACCTTTGCCCTTGCCAGAACGATGGCGTACACGCTCACTGACTTGACAGAAGAGGACGACGGTCTGTTTGTCCCCGGTGACGTGACCACAGAAGAGATCACGGAAGCTCTCGTCAGCGGCGACAGCATCGAAGTCACGATCACGACGACGGATGACGTCGCGAGACTCACCGTCAACGGTAAAGATGCAGTTTGCACCGAAACAGCCGACGGCACGAAGACCTGGACGTTCACCTACACGGCGGACGAAACCGGTGAGCAGACGCTTGAGCTAATCGCCTACGATGAATACGGCTGCACTTCCGAAAGAACGACGCTGACCGTCACCGTGGAATCGAAGACCCAACACTTCTTCCACAACCTTGCGAAGTTCATCAAAGCGATTCTGGAACTGATCCGCACCATTGCCAAAGCGGTCGAATTTTAATCAAACCAAATAACAACAGCGACGGAATCCGAATTTTCCGTCGCTGTTTTTGCTGTGTCTTATTCGCTTGTCAGCGTGTCGAGATTGCGCTCCATCAGGTCAAAGAAGTGTTCCACGATTTGCTTGTCCTCATCATTGCCGCGCACGCACATCGAGAGCGTGACGGCATTCCGCAAGGTTGTCGCGGAGAGCAGAACAAAAGGCTTAAACTTGACCGCGCCGGTCATAAAGCCGTCGGTCGGCTCATTGCCGCAGAGTGCCAGCGCCTTTTCGTCCAGAATGCCGATGTTGCTCATCGCGACAAGCGGATTGGAATAGCCGATCTTGATGATCTCCTCGCTTGCGGCGTGCGGCATGATGCTGTAGCCGAGCTTCAGAAGCGGCAGACCGTACAGTCCCATGAATTTGTCGTGCTTGAACCGGTTAATGCTTTGCTTGACATATTGGAGCGTTGCGAAAATATCCTGTCCGCGTTCGGGGACACGGCATTGCATCCATGCGGTGTGGTTGGTCAGTCCCTCGTCGCTGACGTCTTTCAGATGACGGCGCAGGTCGATCGCGCAGGAGATCGAAACGCTGTCGTAGGGATTGTAGGCGGCGATCTCATAAAGACTGTAAAAATAGGCGGTCAGCAGCATATCGTTGACGGTCGCACCGTGCTTTTTGCCGGACGACTTGATCTGCGCCAGCTTTTCCGCGCTGATCTTCCGCTTCGCGATGAACGAAGTATCCCGGATACTGTCCGGCGTCAGCGGAAAGCGGTGGTCGTCCTTGGCGTTGATGTTTTTATAGAGATTCTTCGCCATTTTCTGTTCGGTCTGCGAAAAATCCTGATAGACCTGATCGTATGACCGTGAGCCCTCACGCAGGTCAATCGGGCTGACGCCCTTTTCGGCGTATTCGCTGTAGTTTTTGCAGAACGCTTTCAAAAAGTATTTGAAGTCGCCGCCGTCCATGCACATATGATTCTCGACGATGCACAGCGTGCTTTTGCCGCTGTGCAGGAAGAGCGCGACTTTCATCTGAATGTCGTTTTCGGGTGGTATTTCCTGCGTCAGAAACGCATCGGCGGCAGACTCCACATCGTCGGGTCTGGAGACTTCGAGAATATCGTCGATCCGATAGGGCTTGACGATCCAATAGGGGCTGACGTGATTATCGTGAAAGCTCGAATGCAGAACCGGTGCTTTTTCAAAGAAACAGATCAGAACAGTCTTCAGCGTTTCTGTGTCGATTTCAAAATCATAGTCAAGCCTGACGTGCACCATACGGTCGTTGTAATCGCGGAACAAATAGTGCATTTTGTCCCAGAGTTCAGCGTTTAATTTTCGTTCCATGCGTCCTCCAGCTCCGGTTTGTATTTGTATTTCGCATTGTTCGCCAGTGCGCCGGCGATGATAATCAGGTCAAGGAGCACCGCGAACGGCACGATCAGCCAGCCCGGATGCCACGGAACCAGCCGCAGCCCGCCGAGCAGGACATACACCATCGGCGATGCCGCCACGATATAGATCAGATAATTGATGATTCGCATTTTTTGTTTGGTGATCGTCGCATAGATCGCGTCTGCCGCGTACAGGCAGATGACGCCGAACGGAAAGAGTACCCAGGCGTCGGGCAAATGGAGTGCCGCCATCGCGATTAAGAATACACAGACTGTTGCGCACATGACGGCAAGCGCCAGCATGACACGTGCGATCGGGTGGAAGAGCTGCCTCTGCCGTGTGATCCGGCGGATTCCCTCACTCAGAAGAAAGATCACCCAGATTAAGATGCCGTCCGGCACGAGAACCCACGCCGGCGACCATCTCTGCGTCAGAAATCCGATCGCCAGAAACACCAGAACGCAGGCAATCGCAACGATGGGTGTGCCGAAGATCATCAGACGGTTGAAATACTTGTCTCGCCGTTTCAGGCGGTCTTTTTCGCAGAAGCGCCGGTAATCGCCGGGCAGATCGGGAAATTCACTGATGACCAGATCATACAACACCTTTTCGTCGCGCAGTCCCGCATGCGTGATTTCGGCGGCGCGTGCCGTCATTCTGTCGAGCAGCTGCCGTTTATAGCGATACAAGGTGCCGTTATCTTTCTCGCCCTGAAAGGTCATTTCAATGTAGTCTACATAACTCTGCATAAAATACCTCCGAATGCTATATTGCGCGGAAGTTATTGAGGAATACGCGATACTATTATAGCAAAGGCCATATAATTTGTAAATGGAAATTAAGAATATACGCAGATTGTTTCAAAAAAACGCGCCCTGCAAAAGCAAGACGCGTCAGATTGATTTTTATAACATATGCACGAGACTGCGTTTGTACGTCAAGAATTCATCGGATAGTGTGAAATCGTCCGGTCGGGGCTTCGGCACATCGATCATCAGTTCCTTGGTGATCTTTCCCGGTTTCCCACCCATAACATAAATACGGTCGGAAAGCAGAATCGCTTCGTCGATATCGTGCGTAATGAACAGCGTTGACAGGTCGATCTCCTGCATGATGTGGAGATACCATTGGTGCATCGCTGATTTTGTCAGCGTGTCGAGCGCCGAAAACGGCTCGTCGAGCAGCGCGATGCCCTGAGAGGACAGATATGTCCGCAGGAGTGCCGCTCGTTGTCTCATGCCGCCGGAGAGCTGTGAGGGATATTTTTTTTCACAGCCCGCAAGTCCGAAGCGGTCGAAGAGCGCAGATGCCTTTTCTCTTGCCTCTTTCTTCTTTTTGCCGCGAATGACAAGCGGTAAGGACACATTGTCCACAATCGTGCGGTAGGGAAGCAGCAGGTCTTTTTGCAGCATATAGCTGATGTGCCCCGGTTTTCCCGTGATGTCCTCACTGTGAAGAAGCACCCGTCCCGTTTCCGGCGTGAGCAGCCCGGACAGAACGTTGAAAAGCGTCGTTTTGCCCGTGCCGCTCTGACCAATCAGAGAAACGATTTCATTTTTTTTCAGATGAATGCTGATGTCCTCGATAATAACCGCGTCGCCGAATGATTTGGTGATGTGCTCGGCGGTTAGAATCGGTTCGTTAGCTGAGGTAGTCATTGGTGTAGCCGGTTCCGTGCGGAAGCTCTTTTGCGACGAGGTCGTTTTCATTGAGCCAATCATAGAAAGCGTCCCATCTCGCCGGGTCGATTACACCCCAACTCTCCGCGTCAGCGATGTACTGACCGGAAATCCATGCCTGGCTCTGCTTGACAAGCTCTTCCGAGCCCTTGAGAGAACCGGTGTTGTCCGCGTCAATCAGAATCTGGGCGGCTTCATCGGGATTGGAAGCGGCGAACTCGTAGCCCTTTCTGACGGCGCTCAGGAAAGCTTTTGCCGTGTCGGGGTTCTCATTCAGGAAGTCGTTGTTTGCGATGATAACGGGCGTGTAATAATCGAATACGCTGTCGATGTCCTTGAAGAAGAAATAATCATACTCAAAGCCCTGGACGTCGGCGTTGATGCAGCCCCATCCGTAGAATACCCAGATGGCATCCGTCTGATTCGCTTTGAGCGCGCCGGGCTCGTCTGTGATGGTGTTGGGGATCAGATTGACACGGCTCCAGTCGCCGCCGTCCTTTTCGACGAGAGACTGTAACATCGCAATCTCAATGGGAGAATCCCATGTGGAATAGGTCTTGCCTGCAAGTCCCTTGGGAGTGTCGATGCCGTCGCCCTTGCGGGAGATAATGCCGGACGTGTTGTGCTGAAGAATCGCGGCTACAGCCGTGATGCCGAGCGGCTCTTCACCCGTGAACGCGGCAGCCAGCGTGTCCTGCGCCTCAATGGCGAACTGCGCTCTGCCGGAAGCGCACAGGGCGGAGGATGTGCTGTCCTCGATGAAGACGATGTCTACATCCAGACCGGCTTCCTCAAAATAACCTTTTTCCTTTGCGACATAGAGGCCGGTGTGGTTGGTATTGGGCGTCCAGTCGAGCGCGAATGTGATCTTGGTCAGATTCTTTGCCGGCTCACTGTTCGATTCGGCAGGCGTACTGCTTGCTTCGGGTGTTTTGTCAGCGGCGCAGGCGGTAAGGCCGAGCACCATCAATAAAGAAAGAATAATGCAGAGAATTTTTTTCATTGTTTTTTGTCTCCTTTTCTCTCCCATGGCATGATCGCTTTGCGCACCAGCGTCACGATCAGCATCAAGAGAAGACTGATCATAATAATCAGAATGATAACTGCAAACATTTTATCAAACTGATAGGCTTTGCGGACCCGCGTCATGTAGACGCCGAGCCCCTCAAATCCACCGAGCCATTCGGCGATGACAGCGCCCACAATCGCGTAGGACGCGGAAATCTTGAGTCCCGCGAAGAAATGGCTCAGAGAGGACGGAAGCTTAATGTAACGGAAAATTTTCAGATTGTTTGCGCCCATGCTCCGTAAAAGGGAAATCGCGTCCGGGTCGGCACTGCGGAAGCCGTCGAGCATTCCCACGGTAATCGGGAAAAACGTCGTCAGCACAACCAACGTGATCTTCGGCGCCATGCCGAAGCCCATCCAGAGCAAGAGAATCGGCGCGATGGCGACCGTCGGGATCGTCTGAGAAATGACGAGCAGCGGATAGATCGCGTTGTAGAGCAGGGAAAACCTGTCCATAAGCGACGCGGTGATGAACGCCAACACAATGCCGATGCCGAGACCTGCCGCCGCCTCCGAAAGCGTCGTCGCGGAATGCGCCATCATGGTGGGAAAATCGTTGATAAAGGCTCTCGCAACGTCCGCCGGAGACGGGAGCATATACGAGGGTACCGCTTCAAAGCCGCATGCCGCCGCCCAGATGACGATCAGCAGCGCGATGGCGAAGATGGGCGACAGCTTATTGGTGATGCTTTGTAACTTTCTGGTCAATGGTCATCACACCGCCCTCCGGCTTGTAGCTTACCTTGATATAAGCGGAAACGCCGGGACAGCCTGCCTTGATGGCGACGTGCTGACACTCTTTGACAATGTCCATAAGCTGATCGTAATCGTCGCCCTCAATCGTCGTCTCAAACGGCCCGACATAATAACTGAGCCCTGTGCTTTTGATGTACGCGATGACCTCGTCAACGATTCGAACGACCTCTTCGTCCCCCTGAACGGCGGGGAGAACCTGAATGGCTACGCTTGCCTGCATAAAAATTACCTCCTAATAAAAAATTCCCTGCGGACGACACCGAGGGAAAACGGATTGTGGACACAATGCTATTTAGTCACAGTTCAATTCCTACGGCGGCATTATCCGCATCAGGTTTGAGGGTTCCGCTCTGCGCGATCTCAGCCGGCGTACCGCCAGCACCCCTTAAATTGTTTATGCGAGACTATGGTAGCACAGTTTTTCCGTTTTGTCAATGCCGAAAAGGAAGATTTTTTGCAGCACTTGCAAATATGCTCACGATGTTGTATAATCAAACCCGTAGGGTTTCCGAAAATGCACTTTGCACTTTGAACTTTGCACATTAAAAGGAAAGACTTTTGTACAATGAATTGATACACTTGGTGACACACTATGAACACTTGCTACATCATCTGCGCAGGGGACGCGGATAAAATTGAAATCCAAAAGGAACCGGGCGATCTGATTATCGCTGCGGATAACGGTCTGACGCATTGCCGCAAAAACGGCATCGTGCCCGATCTGGTGCTTGGCGATTTCGATTCGCTGGGGTACGTCCCTGACGGTCGGAACGTCCTGACGCTCCCTGTGGCAAAGGACGATACCGATACCTCTTTCGCCGTAAAGTCCGCGATGGAAAAGGGCTATCGCCGGTTTATCCTGTTCGGCGCGGCAGGCGGCAAACGGCCGGAGCATACCTACGCCAATATGGCACTGCTTGCGTTTATTGCCAAAAACGGCGCGCAGGGTTTTATGGACTGCGGCGGCTACACGATCACGGCGATTACCGACAGTGAGATTCGCTTTCCTGAAAATTTGCAGGGAGACGTCTCTGTTTTTTCTTTCGACGACCGCAGTGATGGCGTGACGGAAGAGGGGCTTCTCTATTCGCTGACCGACGCCGTAATGGTGAACAGCATGGTGACGGGTATCAGTAATTCTTTTACGGGGCAGGAGAGCCGGATCAGCGTGAAAAAGGGTACGCTGCTCGTGTATTTTGCAGGCAAACCGTCCGACGCAACGGTGCTGAAAAATGCGAAAACAGAAAAATAAAAAATTCCAAAAAAACTCTTGACAAATGAATCATAATACGATATAATAGCTTTCGTCTTAGAGGAATGGTGTAACGGTAGCACGACAGACTCTGACTCTGTTTGTTGGGGTTCGAATCCCTATTCCTCTGCCACAAAAAGAAAACGCTTTTGTCATTTCGACAAAGGCGTTTTCTTTTTGAACGAAGTGTGCCTGTCGGCACGTGAAGTTTGCTTCGCAAGTGAAGTTGCCGTCGGCAGTGAAGTGTCTGCGGACGAGAGAAGCACACTTCACTTTACTTTGTGCGTAGCACAATACTTCACGGAAGTCAGACTTCCGCTTCACATGCCGCCATGCGGCATACTTCACCAAAGCTTGCATTTTAATCGGCGTTATGGTATGATTGAATCTATAGGAGGGATTCCTTTGACGGAAAGTAAATTAAGAACAAAATCCATGGACTTTGCTGTTGCGATCATTAACCTTGTCAAGGAATTAAAGCAGAAAAAAGAATCCATCATTGCCAATCAGATCGGCCGTAGCGGCACGTCCATCGGCGCGAACATCCGAGAAGCGCAGTACGCCCACGGAAAGGCGGACTTTATTGCAAAATTACAAATCGCTCTGAAGGAAGCAAATGAAACGGGGTATTGGCTGGAGCTTCTGTATAAAACCTCTTATATTTCTGATGAAGAATATAAAGCCTTGGATTCCGACTGTACGAGCATTCGCGTGATGCTGATTTCTTCAATCCGAACCGCCAAAGGCGAATAAATTATTTTGAGCTATAGTTTTTATTCAATAAAAGGTTGTTTGCATGGAGAAGCTTGTGTTAAAAATCCCGACAAGGCAATTTAGCGATCAAATCATGTCTTTCCGTCAGGAATTGCTGCAAAGCGGCAGTTCCATGGACGGCTGCGGTTCCCTGCGGAGAACGGAAAACCCGGAAGACTGGTTCCGGGAGATTGAATCGCTTTCCAAAAAAGAAACTCTTCCGGCGAACCGGGTCGTTTCTACCCAATTCTTCTATGTACGCGAACGGGATGACCGACTTGTCGGCATGATTCAGATCCGTCACGAGCTGAATGATTATCTCAAAAACTATGCGGGACATATCGGCTATTGTGTCCGGCCTTCCGAACGACAAAAAGGATATGCCAAGCAGATGCTGCATGACTGCCTTTCGTATTGCCGTAAGCTCGGATTGACAAAAGTATTGGTGGCGTGTATCGATTCCAACGAGGCAAGCCGCAGAACCATTCTGGCAAACGGCGGCGTCTATGAATCCACCGTATTGGAACCGGAAATTGCCGTCAATCTGGAACGATATTGGATTGATCTGACTTGTTGACGCTGCCATGAATACCGAATTTAACCAAAGGTTCCCGGAACAGTCCGCCGACTGCTCCGGTTTTTTCTTTCGTGAAAAAATACCGCTTCCGTCTTGCAATTTGTCAGAATCTGCGGTATGCTATGAAAAGAAGCTATATTGCGCAATCCCGTCAAACTGCTGCGGCAGGAAACGCCGGATATTTTTACGGATAGGAGATCACTCAAATGATAAAAGGAACGGAAACCGAAGAACTGCTGCTGCCATTAAAAATCGTGGCAAGTTACCATACGGAAAATGCCGACGTTCTGCTTAACGAAAAACCCTCCTGCGTATCGCTTTTCGGAAAGACGTCGGAACAGCCCGTTTTGCTTTGCGGAAACGGCGCCTATATCCTGCTGGATTTCGGCAGAGAGATTGGCGGTGGAATCCGCATCATCACGTCTGATGCGCCGGACGGCGCAAAGCTCCATATCCGCTTCGGCGAATCGCTTTCGGAAACTCGGGCTGCTCTCGGCGAGAAAAACGCCGGCAACGATCATTCTCCGCGTGATATGGTCGTTCCCGTCAGCGCGCTTTCCGACCTCACCTTCGGGCAGACGGCGTTCCGCTTTGTATGGGTGGAAGCGGTCGGTGACGGTGATCTCACCATACAGAGCGTCATGGCGGTCAGACGGTTCACGCAATACCCGTACGAAGGCTTTATTGAGACAGACGACGAGGAGATCAACCGGATTCTCTCTACCGCCGCTTATACGATTCACATGAACTGTCAAAACGGCTATATCTGGGACGGCGTTAAGCGTGACCGCCTTGTGTGGTCGGGAGATCTGCATCAGGAGATCGTCACGGCGGCGTACTTGTTCGGCGATATTGCAAATATCCCGAATTCGCTTGCATTCCTGCGGGACGACACGAAAGACGGCGAATGGGTCAATCGGATTCCGACCTATTCGGCGTGGTGGGTTGTTAATTTCTGCAGCTATTATAACCTTAGCGGAAATCGGGAATTTTTTGATGGGAATATTGCCTTTGCACGTGACATCTTCCGGCAGATGAATGATTGCGTCGCGGAAAACGGCGAGATGCACTTCCCAAATGCCGGTATGGAGTTTTTCCTGGACTGGCCGACGTATGAAACGCCGGACGCCGTAACAGGAACGGCGGCTCTGATCGTTTTTGCGGCAAAATGTTTTCTGCGTTATGAAGATAACGACGACGCGGAAGCCCTGTGTGAAAAGCTCAATCCCTACCTGAATGTGGAGACAAAAAGCAAACAGGTCAGGGCGTTTCAGGTGCTCGCAGGAGGCGATTCCGACGGCGCGGCAGCGCAGCTCGAAAAAGACGGCGCGCACGGTTTTTCCACCTTTATGAGCTACTATATCCTCTCCGCCGATGCCATGTCCGGCGGCAGGGATATGCTCCCGCTTATTAAAAGCTATTTCGGCGGTATGCTTTCCCGCGGTGCGACCACCTTCTGGGAGGATTTCGATCTCGACTGGCTCGACGGTTCGGGTCGCATCGATGAAATGCCCGATGACGGTCAGAAAAACCTCCACGGCGATTACGGCAATTACTGCTATCGTGGCTTCCGGCATTCGCTTTGCCACGGCTGGAGTGCCGGCGTCTATGCGTTTTTCGTGGAATACGTGCTCGGCATCCGCCTTGAGAACGGCGTTCTTGCCTCTGTCGAACCGCATCTGTCGGGGCTGACGCATATCAAAGCGGAGATTCCGCGTGCTGAGGGAATGCTCTGTATAGAGATTCAGGACGGAAATATCATCTGTCAGAGTATTCAGGATCGGTCTTACCGCAACGAGATTTAACATTAAGAAATTTTTTTGAAAAACCTCTTGACTCTGACGTTGCGTCATAGTGTATGATGCACTTGCACGGGAGGGAAAAGCCATGTATACAGTCAGCGAAGTCAGCAGAATATCGGGTATCAGCGTACGCGCTCTGCATCATTATGACGCGATCGGTCTGTTAAAACCGACGCACGTCACCGAAGCCGGCTATCGGCTTTATGATGAGGCGGCTCTCGGGAGGCTGCAAACGATTTTGCTGTTTCGTGAACTGCGTTTTTCATTAAAAGAGATCAAAGCCATTCTCGACAGCCCGGATTTTGACCGGGAGCTTGCACTTTGTCAGCAGGTTGAACTGTTGGAGCTGCAGCGCAAGAGGCTCGGCGAGCTGATCTCTTTGGCCCGTGACATGATAGAGACAGGAGGGAATCATATGGATTTTTCCGCATTTGATAAAACGGAAATCGAGCAGTACGCAGCGGAAGCGAAAGAGCGCTGGGGTAAAACCGACGCCTATCGCGCTTATGAACAGAAAACGGCGGGACAGCCTGAGGACGAACAGCGGCAGAATGCCGATAAGCTCATGAGCATTTTTGCCGAAATGGGGCAGATCAGGCACACCGCGCCGGATTCTGACGAAGCGCAGACGCTGGTGAAAAAACTGCAAAACTGCATCACCGAGAATTTTTATCCCTGTACGAAAGAAGTTCTTTCGGGACTCGGTCAGATGTACACGGAAGATGAACGCTTCCGTGCCAATATCGACGCGCGCGGCGGAGACGGAACGGCCGCATTCGCCGCAGAAGCGATCCGGCTGTATTGCAAAGAATAACAAAAAATCGGCTGACGGATAAATACCGCCGGCCGATTGTGTTCTTGTCATGTTATCAGTCTTCCCAAAATGGGTAATAGCAATCTGCGATCATCATAATTTTACCTTTCAACAACGCGTTGTCCAGCTCAAGGTCAAAATGACGGTAGTCCCAGGGACGGAGTCGCTCTTTATAATAAATCGGCTCGTCGGTGCATCCGTTCCTATCGATCTGGTCGATCAGCTCCTGCAGGTCTTCGCTGCTGTAATCGTCCAGAATGCCTCGTCCGGCACCGTCAAGAAGATACGGATAGTGATTGCCCCATCCTCTTATCATGTCTTCGATTGCGAGCAGCTTTATGTGGAATGTCTGCGTCGTGCCGAAGTCATAGTTCATTTGAATGCTTTCGCCGATTTGCAGGTTCAGCTCTTTGAGCCTAACGCTCATCATATCGTAGTCACTGTCGAGATATTCTTCGTCGGGAATGCTGAATATTTCGCCGCGACAGCGGAATTTAAACAGATGATAGGCCATTGTATCAAAGGCTGCGAGCACCAGATAACCTAGTTGATCCAGACGGTAGTTGGAAGATACTTCCGCTTTTCGCCAGATTTGGTCTTCCAGTCCGTCATAGGTGATGAGAAAAGTATATACCTGACAAGCCATAGGGAACCTCCTTTTGATTGAAAATCATTATTTTTTCTTTTTCATTGGAACAAAGAATGATATATCGCTGAGCGATATGATATGCGGCCGTCGCCGCATGATATACTTGCTTTGCAGTGTGATATACTATCCGTTCCTGCATATGCCAAAGGCATATATCACCCCGTTCCAAGGAAACGGATAGTATTGAAAAAGCACCTGCTGATGCAAGTGCTTTTTCCTTGGCGGAGACGGAGAGATTCGAACTCTCGAGCCGGTTAAGGCTAACGCATTTCGAGTTTTATGGGTTAATGGCTGTTTAGCGATTTGTGAAGGCTGTTTTGGGAAGTTTTATATTCACCGAAAATGCTTGCTATGAAAGGCTTTTTGGGCAGTTATGCTGCTGAAACCCCGATAAATACAGGGGAATTCGAATAACGGCATTTTCGCTGCTTTTGGAAAGAACAGGCACTATTTTGGAAAGAACTGCGGAAAGAACAGAATAAACACATCAACAACGGCAATACACAGGAAAACCCGCACCGACAAAAATATTTACGAGGTGTATTGCTATGAATGAAACCGCAATCAACTGGGATTCGATTCCCGATATTATTACCAAAGACCAACTCTATCAAATCTGCCACATCAGTAAATCAACGGCTTTGTATCTGCTTCGCAGCGGAAAGATACCGTGCGAATACACGGGCAAGAAAACTCGCTGTTACAAAATCAAAAAGGCTGACGTTATTACATATCTTGAAAAGAGAAAAGTATTTCCCGAATCCTATTCAGCACCGGCAGGTTGGTACAAGGGAAACTATACCGTGAAAATGAAAACCGAAGTACCCGAACAGGTTCTTGAAAATATGAAACTGTATTACACAGAACTTTTTTCGCAATATCCCGATGTGATGACCACAACCGAAATTTCAAAAGTAATCGGTTACGGCACGACATCTATCAATAATTGGTGTAAGAAAGGACATCTTAAATCATTCAAGAGGAACAATGTGAATCACATTCCGAAAGTCTATTTAATAGAATTCTTTTGCTCGAAATACTTTCGCACAATCACCCGAAAATCCGATTGGCATATCCGGGTCCTTCAAGAATTCCCTCGCTGGCAAGTGATTTATAGTATGAAAGTATCAGAAAACGATCGTTGATATTTATGATGCTATATTGCAGAAATAAGCTTATTTTGAAAGTTTGTAAAAATAGAATAGCATTAAAAACACTATGTATTGTGATGTGAGCATTGATTTAGTACCACATATATGGTATAATATATACATCTTTAAGGAAAGGAGGTCACCAAATGCCAAAGCCTATTAAACCTGGCACTGACAATCAGCGGCCTGGGACTTATATCGAGGTTGGTCCTCGTGGTGGACAAGTGAATGATCCGAGAATTGTTCATATTGATTCAGGAGATAGGTTACCACCTACGCAGAAACCCGGAAATGGTTGGCAGAAAAAGTAAATAGCTCTACCAGACTGAGCGAGATTTGAAGTCTCGCTCTTTCTTTTTTATAAATCGCACATTCGAAAAAGAAAACCTCTTTTGATACAATTTAAGTATCAAAGGAGGTTTTTACTATGACTGACACATTATTTGAACAACTCGGCGGTACTTATACACAGACCGGCGACTATCTCTTGCCGGACTTATCATTACCGGCGGAAAAAGAACCGGGGAATGTCGGTGTGTGGGCATTAAGGCACAAACGATATTTGAAACAACATCATAAGGTGCTGTACTATAATTTACTCACTTCCGGCAAACTACATTCCCACCTTGCCGACATCGAAGAACAGGCACAACAACTTTTTCTCCGGCTGGTAAAAGAATACGCCGAAAAGGAAGGCGTAACCGAACAACTCAAAGAAACCGACCAAATGGCGTGGGTGAGGAGGATGAATAATACTCGTAGTAGAGCAACTGAGATTGTCGTAAAAGAAATAAATTGCATATAATTGAAAATCACAACCGTAGATTAGCAAAACGGTTGTGATTTATTGCTTAAAGACTATTTATCTGTGTGGGTATTTGAAAAATGATCTAATAATTTGTCAATTACCCTTGAAGTGAAACGAGAATACTCATTTTTAAATGTTACTAACCAATATTTATCTAGTTCTTTTTGTTCTGAATCATTCAAATCAGTAATTGTTACTTCGTCAGCAAACATATCTTTAACTATATCTATAATCATTTTTGAATATTCACACTTTATTTCAGAAGTACGATTGGATTTAGATAACAACTCCATTTTTGTGCGAACGGAATAGTTCTTGAAAATATCATTGTTAATGCTTTTGGGGACAAAAATAAAGTTGAAGATATATGCACTATACTTTTTGACACTGTCAGGCAATTCATAGTTATCTTTACCATCTACATAAGTAGTACTTCCGGAACCATTTACTATAAAATGCTCAATACTGTAGACATCCTCATCACTTAAAAAATTATAAACATCGTCACTTGATGAAATCTCTACTGAATTATTATTTATTGTAAAATAGTTATAAATGGTAGCCAACGATTTACATTTATATTGTAAAGCTTCGTTTTCATAATTACTGTTCCATTTTGCAATAGCGATTTGTCGTGACTCAGATATATTTCCATCTTCGAAGAAATTTTTAATTGCTTTAACCACTTCCGGATAATATTCGGTACTTCTGGAGATTCTTTTGATGTTTTCTGCATCAGACTTTTTATCACCAAAAAGCATGAATAGAACATTATAAAAATATATAGCATACAAATTTTTGCAAGTTGCTTTCTTTGCTTTGCCATCACAAATAGAAAGATAATACTTCAAGATGAGTATTTTTGGCACAACCAAAGTTTTATCTAATATTGTTTTCTTTATGAAGTTGCAAATAATTTTCACTTCATTATTTTCAATGTTTTTAAGGAGATCCCTTATGCAACCTGGAGCACCACCATCTGCCGCAATTATTTCGGTTAAACAGTCAATGTATTCTTTGGAACCTACTAAAACTTCCTTCATGTAGGTATTATTTCTAATAACCTTAATGACATGATCACCAAGGTAGTATTTAGTGCCATTAACTTCACAGGGAGAGTCAAGAGTGAATTTTTCATTGATTGAAACATCTTTATATTCTGGTTTGCTCAACACATGACAGTAAATGTAATGCTCGAGTATTTTGGTTAATGAATAAACGCTTTTTTCAGGCTTGCAATTGCATCGTTCGTTAAACTTCATCCAAGATTCTTTGAGTTCAACCCAATAATCTCGGATTTCTTTAGAAGAATCTTGCGAAAATAAATACCCTTTAAAAATATCTTCGGTATCTAACTTAATACCTTTCAAGTTCACATCAATATAGTACTCTGTACTTATTTTCATATCTTCATCGTCTGACACTATAACATTTATTGTGCATTTTTTTAGATTTTCCAAAAACGATTCAGCTTTTGCAACGGTATCTAAAATTTTTTCCTCACTAATAGAGGAATATAATTCGCTTAGTATTTTAATTTGTCCAAGCTTGTCGCTCTTTTTTACATCTTCTCGAATTGATTCATCTACATTTCTTAAAGTATAATCAGCCTCTCGAAATACGGAAAATTTGTCAAAACAATTGACATTGATTGTGACAAGTTCGTCAATGTCAGTAATTTGTTCTGCATAGTGAGACTTTATGTATGTAATTAACATATTAAGCGAAACTAAACGTTGCTGACCATCTATTATTTCAAAATCTTTTTCTCCGAATGAAGATAGAATTATATTTCCTAAAAATTTTGAGCCACGAGAAATATCATTCATCAGCGAGAACAAAGTTTCTTTTTGCCAACGGATTTCTCTTTGATAGTCTGGGACAGATAAAATTCTGTCTTTTTTGAAATAAATAATTGGGTATTTTATTCCGTTTACTTCAGTTTTAACTTCAGATTCAACGTTAAACAGGAATTGGCGCAATGTTGTTACAGTTCCCTTTATGTTTGACATCCTAATTCTCCTTTATATACCCTTTTTCTCGTTTATTAGTGCTAGAATAAAGTCTTTATTATACTTAAATTCGCTATATAGCATATTTGCACCTCTATCGAGATGTGCTTTTAGATACTTTTGAAAATATTCATCATCTTCAATGTGACGCTTTTCTGCCATAGAAATAAGACATTTATACAAACCGTCCCACTCCGCAGTAATTGTCTGTCGGTTTAATTCTAAGCCATAGGTATCTGTTTTAAAATCTGCATCTTCAAGAGGTTTTTCACTTTTGATAGATAACGAAATTGATAGTTTTGATAGAATAAAAGGTGCATAATTAGTGCTTGCCGCTATCTCCTCAAAGATACTCATTGTCTTTTTTGATGTTCTTATTTTAAATATCATACTACACCTCGAAATAAGAATTCTTCACTACAACCGTACGCTTGTTGTCCGAGTTTTCAAGCATATATGTAGCAGCAATTTTATCTTTAAGAATTTGAACATGAGAACTGTTGATTTCCTCATTTGTCGAAAGAATAAATACTTGCCCTTTTAATTCGCTGAAAAAGTGCTTTGATATATTGTGTCGGTGTTCTGTATCAATTCGAGCAAAAGGGGTGTCGATTACAAAAGGTAATTCATGATTGCACAAACTAACAAGAGAGTAGTATAGTGCCATAATAAAAATTTGTTTTTCTCCGTTAGATAAAGATGCCTTATCAATTTCTATTTGCAATGATAGAGATTTGATATCAACTGATTCAAAGTATTTGCACATATCATTGTAATCATTTGAATTTGCCTTTTTATACAGTGTTTGCATAGCTTTAGCACCCCAAAATGCTAAAAGCTGTTCTTCGGTATTTGTTTTTAATGCTTTGCGAATTTTTTCTATTGATACTTTCTCTGTACGATAGATATGGGTGTTGAAATTATCGTCAATGTATATATCGTCGATAAAATGCGTTTTTCGCATCAAGGTACGAATTTCTTTGCGGAAGCAGTTTTCTACCTTATCAATTTGACGGCGATAAAGAATTTCTTGCAATTTATCGAGCATAACAATGGCTCTAGCGGAAATATCGTTAATAGATGCTTTCTTCAATTCTTCCTCAAGGCGAGTTTGAACTTTACCTAACTGTTGTTCTGCCAATGTCAAGGCTTCTTTCTGAGCAACAAGTTGTTGTTCTAATTCAACACGCTGAACGAGCAATGCGCTCTTTTCTTCAAAAAGCTGTGCTCTTCGTTTCATATATTCCTGAACACTTGTTATGCTACTACTTTCAATCTCTTTTCTAATCTTTGCAGTAAGGTTCAAAGAACGTTTAATTGCTTTTTTGCATTTTTCTACTTTATCCTGTTCAAATGATAAAATCGTATTGATTTGTGCCAGAATAAGGGAATTCTGTTCAAAAGAAAGGTTAAGGATAGGTTCTTTTTCCGTTCCAAAGTCAGCAAATGCAGCAGAGTCAATCTCTGCTAGTTTGTCTTTCACCAAGGTTTGGACTGCCGGAGAGTTAAGAACTTCGCAGAAATAGGTATACTTTAATGCCTGGTTTTCGTTCTCTATCTGTGCCTTCAGTGCGAGAATTTGTTTGCGAAGCATAATGAAGGGAATTACATCATTTGCCCATTTTTTGAGCAAGGCATTGTATGTTTCACGCTTTTTTTCTTCTTCCTTTAGAGTATAGAGTTTCTGATTCCATTCTTCTTCTGTGATACCGCCTTTTTGATGATATTCTTTCTCTTCCGCATCAAGGGTAGCCTCACAATCCGCAATTGCATCAACGCAAGCCTTCAACCTATCGGTCAAATCGTGATACAATGATTCGGCAGATGCAAGGGCATCTTTAGCTACAATATACTCATCAAGTGCAGGAGCCGAAGTAGGGATTCCTGCTCTTATTCTCTTGAAATTTTTACGCATAATATCGAAAGTATCATAGCCACAAAGCGTAAGAAAAGCTTCTTTTATTCGGGTGTTGCTACCTTCATCCATAAAGAAATTGGCAATTTTTTCACCGTCAAAAAAGTATAAATTAAACAACTCGGGCGGAATTAACGAAACGACATATTTCTCAAAATCGGCAATTTCATCTTCTGATAAGTCCGCTCCATTTTTTAAAACAGAAAAAGTTTCTATGAGCGACTCATTCAGTTCCCATTTACGGGTTAACAAAAAAGAGTCCATGCCCTGACCGTTATTAAGTTCAACGCACATCGTAACAAAGGCAGTAGCAGGTTTGGTTATCTTTGCGGTGTTGTTTACTAACTTAACAACAGCACGGTTGTAGAACGAATTCGGATTTTTGTAACCCATACTTTTGTAGCCGTATAAGCAGAGTCGCATTGCCGTGAATAATGTAGTTTTGCCGGCACCGTTTTTTCCACCAATCAACACAATATTTCTGCCATCACAAGGTCTAGTATCAAAATTTGTAGTTCCTTCGTATGAGCCGAAGTTGTGCAAAATGATATTATTAATTTTCATTGTTTAACCCCTTCTCAATACTGTCAAAATGCAACCAGCCTTGGTTCAAAATTCTATCGAACGCTTTGGTAACCATAGAACTCTTGGTATAATTCTTGTTTGCCTCAATTTCGATAATAAGCTTTGAAATCAGTTCAAATTCAATTTGATTCTCTTCGCACAATTTATGGATTTCGTCAATCACTTCTTGGGGAAATACAGATACTTTATATTGATCCCAAGGCAGTCGTTTTCCGGTTGTTTCGTAGTAGATATCAACCAGCTTGCGACGAGTTAAGTCTCCTTCGCTGTCCCACAAGAAATCTATATATTTCAGTTCTTCAATCGTGATAAGGGATAATCCTGTGTCAACCTCCAGCTGTAACAACCGACGAAGCATTTCCTGTCGGGTTTCCATTGTAAAGGGTCCTTCGCCAAGATTACCGTCCGCCTTTCTATACATAGCACCGTTTCTTCTTTTGTATTCTCGTGCACCTGGAGTTGAGCGCATTTCAAGCATCCAGTTACGATAATCACGCAACGGAATAAGCCATTTTTCACCTTTATCAATAAAGGCTTTTAATGACTTATCTTCTTTAACCATAGTGCAAATCCAACAACCAAAACGAGAATTGCCTGTAACAGGTATTTTATCTTTATCGATTTCACCAATAACACTTTGCTCTTCGCCGAGGTTTTCACCTTGATAAAGAGAAAAAAGATATTTATTATCAGAACCCCAAGGAGAGATGGCGTCCCCTTTGAGAAGAAATTTCCACACATCTTCGTTCGGAATTTCCGTTAACGGATTATAGACATAAGCATTTTCTATGTCATTATGAGGAACAAGAAGTTTTCCTTCGATTTCTCTAGAACGAATATTATTAGCTCTGTAGGTGCTTTCTGCTTTGCGGACGCCTAGCAGTAATATGACCTCACCATTATTCTTTATAGTTTCTAGCGTATAAGCGTTCATAGGATGTATCTTTAAACGCTCTGTACACCATCTGAATCCAGGAGGTTCCGGCGTAGGATATCCCAAACCTATAACTTTACACCAGAACGAGTCCTCAACTTTAGGGTAAATAATATCTGCTTTGACATTAAGTTCCGCACCGACATTGTTGATCATATCTGACATACGATGCATATAATCCCTGACAATTGGATTTTCAACCATAGTATCTGATGAAACGATATACACGGTTTTATTTCTTTTTTCTACAGGAAGACGCTGTAGCATTTCCATAACAAGACAGCACAAAAGAGTAGAGTCTTTACCTCCACTAAAGCCAATCATCCACGGTCTCTTGTCGTGTTGATATACAACGGACATCTCTTGAATTATATCCTCATATACTTTAAATTCTCCTATATAAGCCATACTACATCTTCTCCGAAATCTGTTTCTCTTTTTGTTTTTCCTCTTTTGTAAGGGGCAGACCAATCTCTCGTTTGATTACAGCGCAAGTGAGAGATATAGCTTCTTCGCTATTCAACACCTTGCCGTTGTCTCGGATTGTCCTGCCTATCCACATATTGTTGGAGCGAAGCCAATCAATCTGTTGAAGTTTCGGCAAATATTTCTGCATATTATAATTATCATTATCAAAAAAGAATCGTCCTAGCTTTCCAAACGCGCTAATAGTAATAGCCAATGTCACTATATAATTTTCACGCAAGGCCTTTTTGGTGAGAGACTTATTGAGGACTTCCTGCCATTCAACAATATTGTCAGAAACAAGCTGCCAATAAGAAAGTAAAAACTCCGCATCAGAACTTGAGCATTTTTCGCTATGCATTATCTTTTGGTTTGCTTTATAAATCATGTTTAGCGTAAATAAACTTGAGGAATTCTTACCAAGGATATCTCTTTCCTTGTCTGTATATCTTTTAAAAAAAGGAATAGTATCTATAACATGCTTCGTAGCTACTGCTATTTCATCTCTTGAATCATAAAGTGTGGCGAGGGAATTAGAAGTTTTAACTGCGTGTTTGTTAAGGTCAGTAAACATCTGCTGACTACGAGCTAATCCTTCGTCGCTGAAGAAAACGATAGAAATCGTTTCCTTTTCCAAAGACGGATCTTCTTTCATAGCTGATTCGATAGCTGCCTTGCGGTGTTGCCCATCGTTAATCAAAAAAATCGAACCCATATCAACTTCAAAAATACCTGCATCTGTATCCATATATGGAGTGAATTTGAACTCACCATTAATGGAGGCAGAAAGGGCAGAAAACACATAGGTATCCCTGTTATCGAGAATATAGTTCTTAATCTCCGGGATGCGGGCTTCATTGATTCTTCGTTGCGCTCTATGTTCAGGCAGAACGATTTCTTCCTCAGCCGGGAAAAGGCGAGACAACAGCTTCAGCGGAACCATAGAAATATAGTATTCTCTACCGGCTTGAATACCTTTAACTGCCGGAAAACGATAAGAAAAGTTCATAACACACCTCATAAATAACAATGCGGTATACTTAAGTACATACTTAAGTATACCGCATTCGACGCTTAATGTCAATATTCTCGTGATTTTTAGAGTGTTTGCAAGTTAATAATCTCCTTCTAAAAGGATATCATCCGGCAATGCGTCAATCTCCAAGTTTCGTCCTTCAACAGTAGATACCAAGAAATTCTTAATGCTCTCCATAGATTCAATAGGTGTTTCTCCTATTTGTTCCATCAGTTTTGTTACACCGAAGTTTGCAAACTGTGTTAAGAAATCGATTCTCTTAAATCCTATCTTCTCATCATTTTTATCACCGAAAGCAAAATCCAGTCTTTCTTCTTCGGAAAATTCTTCTGTTGTCGTGGATAAGATTGCAGCCTGAAACATAAAATCAAGTTTGCCTTGGTCATTATTGCGGATGACATTACGAGGTACAGATCTTACTTCCTCTCCGTCTTCGACAGGGAGTCTATCTTCTCTTTTGTCATACATAATGCCAATAGATAACGCCAGCATATAAATCATATAGTTTGTACGAGTTTTGAATATACAACCCAACTTTTCAATTGCCGTATTCCAAGCAGTTCCTCGGAGACTAATGTCGGTGGTTATTTCCATAAGTGTCCCTCCTCAATTTTTGCAATATTTTTTTCTTCGTTACTTACAATCGTCCATACTCGGCCGATATTTTCGGCATGAAACACCTCATGCAAATCATCTTTAGAGAAAAGGATAACTTGAGGTGCAAATTGAGGAATCATATCCACTACATTTTGACGTTGATCAGGATCAAGTTTAGAGAAAGGACCATCAAGTACAAGAGGATATTCTTTGGAAGAAAGATGATCTTCGCTTTGAAGCATTTTGAGAATACCTCCAATATATGCAAAAGATACAACCGCGAATTGACCTTCCGATTTTGACTCATCATCAAAACTATCGGTAACTCGAACAGAAAACTCTGGACTAACAGTAACGTGACGCTTACTTGTGAGCATTCCATCAATAAGGCTCTGGATGTTCGTCTGTAATCTCTGGCTGTAAGCAATAGACTCTTCTTCCAAGCGTTTTGCAAAATATGCAGCAACCTGCTCCATGATACGGATCTTGGTAAGAACCTTTTCACCTTCGGCGTTACCTCGAGTAAGCTCATCAAAGTCTTTCATTTGCTTATTTCTGTAAAGTTCGCACTTCTTAATTTCAGTTTCAAGGCCAACGATGGTAGCATCCAGTTCTACTATAGCAATTTCAGCCTTCTGCCTTGCAACAATAAGATCTTCAATGTCAGGACTCTTCTTTTCGGCTGCATCGAGTTCACGAATGCGTTTATCGCAATCAGCTGCTAACTCGTTGTAGTTAAGCACATCAAGAATATAGGCTTCGATTTTTGTTTTATCGTAGCCCTTGCCCCAGAAGTTTGCGGTCTTTGTAAAATCCTGATATAGGCTTGCAAAAGATTTAGGCGGAAGAATATCCAGATAGTGGCGAATGTAAGCCTTTTCTTCTTCGCCTAACGCTCGACCACATACACACTCTGTTGTCTTTTCGGCAAGAAGATGGGAAATGAGTTTTTTGGATACACCTTCAGGGAGCTTGTCCTGTTCAATTTTTAACTGAATCTTTTTCTTTGCATCAAGTACTGCCTTGGAAATGAGCAATTTTGGAAACATATCTAGGACATCGTCGCCAAATCGTGCTTGTGCATCTGTAGAACTTTTAATGAAAGCATCGCGTTGTGCTTTGAGTTTCTTACGCTGATGTTCGTAATCTGCCTTGGATTTATAACCACCAATTTGCTCGGATACACTCTGAATCAGAGCTTGGCACTCAGCTTTTTTCTTCTTGGCTTCTTCGAGAGCCTTTTCGTGTTTTTCAATCAACGCTTGTGCATTTTCTATATTGGTTTTGACCGCAGCGATTTTACTTCCACTGGAAATAGTGCCCTTGCTCAAATAAAGCTTTCCAAGAACAGTAGTCTTCAGTTTTGTGTCACCGATATGATCCAGTGCGGACTCAATCACATCAAGGTCAAACATGGAGTACAGTGCCTTGCGAAGTTTTCCGGCAGAGTCCTTTCCCTTAACACGGAGGTCAGCAATCATACTTTCGCCATCGAAGAAGAAGTAGTCGGACAATCCGGAGGGAAGTAATTTCTCAATAGTTTCCTTCGGTTTATCGATTCTACGCCAATCGTGATCTTCATTCATATAATTGAGGACAACATCTTCAGCTATCTTTTCAGAATCGTTCAATCCTTTTTTATATGTATAGGTACGCTTTAATGAATATTTAACACCAGAATGCTCAAAGTCAATACAGCCCATAACTTGGAATGTATCGCCAAAAGAGCATTCACTTTCATACTGAAGATTATAGAGGCGGTCTGTAGTAGTCTTGTTAAAATGAACTTGTCCGTAGAACACCCACTGGAACAGCTGGTGCAGGGTGGTTTTACCATCACCGTTTTTTCCGTATATAATAGTTACCTTGCCATCAGTAGAACACTTGATTTCACCATGGTCTCTAAAGTTGCGGAAATTTTCAAATTCAATATTAGTTATTCTCATTTGTCGTTTCACGCTCCAATTCGTCCATAATCGATTTTATTATGTCGTTCTTTGCACGGTTGTCTGCATTCATTTTGTTTGCTTGCAGTTCACGCTCTTTCTTTTCGATAAAGGTAATCATTTTCTCGACAATTGCTTGTTCATTCATCAATCAATTCCTCCATTCCCTCATAGTCATAAACATCAACATCTTCTATGGTAAGTCCGTATGCACCTAGGTGGTCAGTTAATTCCACTTCCAGGTCGTTCCAGTTCAAAGCCAAGCGGGCATATTCGTGGAACCTCCTCAACTCAATCTTAGCCCAACCTTGCATATCATAACTTGGTAAAACAATGACATCGTATATGTTCGCGTATTTCTTATTGCCATAAGTACGAAGAATACGACCTCTTCTCTGCACAAACTCACGATAATCGTCGTTACTTGAAAGAATTAAAGCGCTCTTTATTGAAGGGATATTAATACCTTCGTCCAAGCAACGTATGGCAACGAGAGCAGATATCTCTTGCTTGTTGAATGCGTCGACCAGTTCCATTCGGTCAGCCATATTTTCGGTGGCAGTAAACTGGCTAGCTTTAAACCCGTGTGCAGTAAGAACTCTCTTTATAGCTTGAATGTGACGGAGCTCTTTGCCTGAGTCTGCATCAAACAGCTTGCCATCACCGCAATACACCACAAAGTGGTCTTTTTCAGCAATACGATTAATTATTTCGTCAATACGAGTTGTTTTTTCCTCGACCATAGAGATAACGCGCAAACGGTTTCTTAACGACTTGACAAGGAGGTCTGGGTTGATGCATTTATTATTTTTAAAGCAAGATAGGATTTTTTGAGTATGGTATTTGAATCTCCTTTCCTCATCTTCGGTAGCATAGACGTATATAGGATAATAGTTATAGGGAACTAAAAATCCTCTCTCTAATGCATTCTCAATAGGAAGATTGAAAACTTGTCCTCCAAACCACTCCATTAGCTCAAGACCTTTATGTGCGGATGAACCGCTAAACGGTGTCGCACTCAATCCGAGCATATATCGGAACATCTCTTTTAGTTTATCCGGACGGTCTGTAAATCTGTGTGCTTCATCGACAATGAGCAACTTATCTTCTTTGGATCTGCTTATTACACTGGTAAATCGCTCCATTTTGAAAGAAGCGATTGTCGAAATAATAATAATCTGATTATCCGGCTTATATTGTTTTCTTATAATCTCTTGCGCGATTTGTGTTTCCCATGTTGGGTTTTCCGAAGAAACCATTATAAGTTTTGCGTCAGGGAATGCCTTCTCAACGTCATCTGCCCATTGCTTGACTAGGTGCTTGTACGGAGCGCAAATTACAATCATAGCAGGATGTTTTTCAACAAGATGTTTTGCTGAAAAAATAGCTGTCCAGGTTTTACCTGTACCGGTTGCCATAACATAAAATCCGTGGTAGTCATTATTTACCCAAGCATTGATAGCTTCTTCTTGGTAGTCACGGAGTTTAATTAGAGTGGATTTAGCTTTTCCTCCAGTGGCTTTTCGAGTATTAATTACTTTAAGGATGTTTGCTTTTGCAGACTCCTTGTAGTTATATGTCTTCACAAACGGATTGGTGCCATCCCACAAAGTCTGAAACTCTTTGCACTCATCCTCAATACTCTTGACCTCTGTAGCCACCCAACTTTTAACTACACGGATTTTTTCGTAATTGTTTTGGTATCCACTTAAACTTTCGTTAGCAGAGCCATAAAAAACAACGATGTTTCCATCAAAATCCTCAAGTATTCCTAGTTTATCATGGTATATCCCGTTGGATTCCGTGACGGCAATTTTTATATCTAAAGTACCATTCGCTATCAATGCTACCAACAACTGCAACTTGGCATCATCAAGTGCATCAAGTTCTTTCATAAAATCTCTCGAAAAAGCACTTTCAATGATTTCTTCTCTTTTCTGATACCCCAAGTTAATAGCGTTGATATCTTCATCACTTAGTTGTGGGCTTGCTATCAATTCAATCTTTCCACCATTACGGGAAAGAGAAACTATGCCATCAATTATCGGTCCGAACACACCCGAAGAAAAGAAGCCCACGCTTCGACGATAACATTTAGTGTGTTTTAATGCCGGAACTAGAAAAGATTTTGCAATGTTCTCTTCGCCACAACTGATGTAGCTTAATTTGATATCTAAATCCTTTAGGCTCATAGGTTAATCCCCCAAAACATTGAAATCTATAATATCCTCAAGCGAAAAATCCAAAACATCAAGATTATCCACCCTGTCAGAGATGGAATCTGTGTTAAAATGTTTGCAGGAGGCTTTGCGTATGTTTTCTGCAGTATCTTAGCCAATCAAAGCAACAATAGAGATTGCATCCTTGAATCTGATTGGGATAGTATGATAGTGATCTTAAACATCAAAAATTATCGAGAAAATCGTCTCCTATAATATCTTCCAAAAGTGAATCCATATCGCTTAAATCATCGGCGACAAAGGAAACGGAACTATCACCTTTATCCACATCCTTAAACGCAGATGGATCAAAGTTATCGACCGGCGCAACTAGGGGGACAGACAATCTAAACTGGTTAGATGTAGTCGCGGCAACAAGTTTGGTGCCCCACTTGAAGATAACGCTATAAATAAGCCATTCTGTCCACGGCACCTTTATAGACGGAAGATCTGCCCATATTGAGAGATTTTTCACCAGAGTTGTTTCGCTGATAGAATCAGAAATGATGTCCTCCACTTGATGTGCAACAACTTCATCAATGCCGGTTCTGTCAATTCTCATCATTGTGTCATCATTAATGAGAAGAAACTCGTCATTGCATCCGTTAACATATTCAAGCAAAGAATAAATTTGGAAGTGATTATCTCTGCCAAATTCACTGATCTCACTTACAGTAAACTCATCACTGGAGTAAATCAAATCGTGTAAACGTTCTGCTGGACGGCCAATCTCAACCCCGTTTTTCGCTACATACGGACGCGAGAATTGGAATTTATCCCTAAACAAGAATTCAACCACACTAAAAGCACTAAACGGATACATAGCGGCATTTCGTGTTAATATTTCAGGCTTTTGGTGCGATATGATTTCATAAATTTCTCGTCCATGGTGTGCCTCACCATCAGAAGTCAACGCATTTATTACATTGAACAAATAGGTCTTCTCATTGTCCAAAATATTCAACTTGCTTGCGTGAAGATATTCGCCAAAATAGTTAAGTACATTAGGATCACTGACAGAAAAATTGATAACAATCTCTGTTATACCAGGAAAAGCTTCTTGAATTTGTGCTTTAGAAACCGGAAAGTTTGACTTCTTGATAAAATCAACAACCGCCGAATAAACAGAAGAAACGTCAACATCTTTTGAAATATAATCTCTTCTAAAGACAAACCTATCCGCAAACAGTTCGTGTAAAACACCTTGCAAGAAGTACTTGTTATCAATACCAGCAGCCAACAACTCCTCTTCAAAAATGCTAAACAACGTATTTGTCAAGAATATTGTGCTTTCGCTATTTTCGATATATTCACATATTTTATTTGCAAGTTGGCAAGGCAGATAATCTTTCTTTTTCAGACGATAAACACCTTTGCCACAGAGAACACAAATGCTTGCAACTCTAGCGGTCAGTGCGCGATCATTTGCAGGAAGCCCCACATCACCATATTCATTTGCAATAATCTCTCGGAAACGAAGAAGTTCATCGGCGTCGTAAGCTTTGAATCCTTGCGGATAATGAGTATCAAGAACTCGTTCATATATAGCAGCAAGGGACAATCTGCATCGATGAAAAACTTCACCGGTAAGACGATATGCATCTATGAATGCTTTTTCTAACATTTCAAGGGGTATATCCGCTTCTTCTGCAGCATCGCCGAGAATACTGTCAAGTTGACTTGCTTTTACGATTTCGGGTAATGTTTCTATGCAATTTTGAACACGACCAGTGATAGAATCATCGCCAAGAACAAAGACATCGAGTTGACGGTCGTATGTATAGTTAGCACTTTCATATGATTGCAAGAAGAATAATAAATCAGAAGTATACTCTCCACAATATTCCTTGATTTCAACAGGTGTTAAAACGATATCACCATTTCGTTCTGCAGATATTTTTGAGATTATGCGTATTTGACTATAGAGACGAGAGAACAGCTTTTTTGCTTTAGCTTCTATTTGTCTAACCCTTTCTCTTGTAACACTAAGGGTTCCGCCAATCTGCTCTAATGTTTCTTTTCTTGCTCTTAACTGTACAACCTTGCGGACTCGCTCATTGGAATATAAATTGTCAAACAATTCATTGACTTCTTTTTCTAAATCAAATGCACACCACTTAAAAAATTTCTTTAATAAAATGTATGTTGAGAGATCATCGACCTTATCGGTTCCTGCCATCGAAAGCAAGGATGTTTCTTCAGACTCACACAGACCTTTCAAAACAGACCGCTCATTTTCATCCAAAGTAAAAGCATTGATGTACCCTAACGCCTTATTGTTCTTGCGTGTGTTTGGAAGAGCGTTTGCCATTCTCCAAATCTCAATATGTTTTTTGATGCGACTTTGATAATCTACAAACATTTCAATTATCGGAATCACATTTTCAGTTGAAGTAACACACTCAAAAGCAAGTTCTTCACCCAAGATATCATAGGCTTCTCTATACCTTTGGAGCATTTCGGCTTCGGTTTCTGACAAATCCATATCTTCAAAAACCGAAAAGTTACCAACCGCTATTTCATTGCGATGATCAATAAACAGCGAAGATGAACATAATGATGCTTTTTTATTTTGAACGATGGGTATAGAGTCATCATTATTTAGCGTTGCACAAAAAGCATCAACTTCAACTAGGCAGTTCTTGCCGAACCCTTTCAACTTCATTAAAGCTGATGGCGAGGTTTTTAACAATTCTGCAACTGTTGTTATGCCATTTCCTATAAAACGATTGATTACACGAACGGAAAAAGGCAGCGTTGTTACAGAAACACCTTCGTATTCATCTGAAATAAGGTTATATCTTTCGCAAAAGGCTATATCCAAATCTGTATCTCGCACTAGATAAACTCCTAACTAATAGTCCTATAAATAGATACAATAATGCATCCTCTGTATCTTGAAAATTATATCTTACAATCCGTCCCATAAAACGGACAATCACTCTCGAAAATAGTCTGAATTGATTTTATAAATATTGAAGGTTTTAACGCTTTCAACACCAATTCCGTACTTGACCATATAGTCAGTCAATGATTCGCCATCGATAAGTTTTACACTTTTTTGCTGTTGTTGAGTAGCAAAAGTTAATGCTTCTTTAGTGTATGAAGATGTTGTTATAAATACACCTTTTTGAATATGCCCCATGGCCCCAATAAAGGCTTGTAATTCTTTTCTGCCAACTTTGTTGGCGTTCGAATAACGCTTTGCTTGTATGTATATAAGATCAAGACCTAATTTGTCTTCACTGATTATTCCATCAATACCATTATCGTGAGAACCCCCGGTTACAATTCCGGATTTTTTATCGTATCCATATCCCATTTTCAGCAAAAGCTCAACCACTAACTGCTCAAAAAAATCAGGATGATTTGACATTATATTATCCAATAATTGCTGTTTGATTTGCTGCAGATGTTCATCTATAGCGTTTGCAATTTTCTCCTCAGGCAAAAACTCTGTATTGTCATCAATTACGTTTTGTGATTGTTTAATAGTCTTTCCCGACTTATTATTTTCACAAACAATAAATTTTAATTTTTTTCCTTCTTTTCCTGCTATTGCAAAATGCTTAACCGGATATGCAGTAGGAAAATCAAGTCCAATACAATGTCGTCTTATTTCGCCATTTACAACACCAACCGGATTTTTGGCACCAAACTGATATAGATTTTGATCAATTATTCTCTGATATATTTCTACTGAAGAAAGCCCTTTCGGTTCGAATTTTAAAACTTCTTTTATGGCTTCAATTATTGTCATAATGAACATCCTTTGCTATTATTTCTTAAAAAAACACAATTTTCGCACAAACGATTCCAAAAAGCTGTTCTTGAGAATAAGATATATACGGGGAAAAAGACTCATATCAATCCGAAATATCGATTTGATACTTTGGAATTTTACAATTCTTCCGTCTTAAAAGTTGTATAGTCCTCATAGTAGTAGCTGTGGTTGATGCTTTTTATATACACTGCGCAACTATGTTACACCAAAACTTCCCACTTGCCGTAGCGTTTGCCGTCAACTCTACGGATATATTGTTTCTCTTTCAGAGAGTCTATAATGCGCTTTATGCTTCTGACGGACTTTCCTGTTTGTTCTGCAAGCTCGGTTTGCTTAACAGACGGGTTCTTTTTTATTAAATCTAACACGGCAAGTTCTTCTAAAGTGCATTTCAAAGTGTCAATTTGGCACTTTGGCGTTTCGCTTTTGGCACTTTGGGAAGCGTTT
>CAMEBF010000008.1 GCA_945912145.1 uncultured Clostridia bacterium
TTCGCAATGCTCAGCGTTCCTATAAAACATAACTGTCCTTAGCAACCCTGCTCATTTCCGACGGATTTTTTTGTAGCTAAACCCCGTGTTTAGAAAGAGTTTTATGCAAAGACATCAAGATGAGCGGATACACGGAGAATCTTTCTGGCATCAACAGCCGTTATCTTGCCGTTGCCGTCCGCATCGGCGGCAAGAATCTGTCTTTCGTCAAGTACGGTCAGATTCGCGGAAGCGCGCAGTGCTATTCTGGCGTCGGCAGCGGTGATTGAACCGTCACCGTTTACATCGCCGAGAATATAACTATGCTCCGGGAGTCTGGGAATCGCCTGTATTTCGCTTGCGCCGCAGACGGTGCAGGTCTTCTTCTGTTCTCCCTCTTCGTTGACAGTCGGTTCCTTCGTTATCACCCATTCACCGAAAGAATGCTCGCCGATGGACGGGATTTTCTCGGTTTCGGTCTCGCCGCAGACGGAGCAGATTCTTTCCTGTTCCCCCATGTCAAAGCAGGAGGCTTCCGTCGTGACAACCCAGTCACCGAAGGTGTGAACGCCTGTCGCGGGGATAGCTTCCGTCTCGGTTGCCCCGCAGGAGGAACAGGTTCTTGTCTGCTGACCGTCCGTAACGCAGGTGGGCTGCAGTTTGACAATCCACTCGTCAAAGGTGTGAATATGATCCGTGGTTCTTTCGGCGAAGATCAGACTCTTTTCGGATTCGCCGACGCCGTTGACCGCCGTGACCGTGAATTCATAAGTCGTTGCGGATTCGAGCCCGGTTACGGTATAATTGGTGGTGCCGATGGGGGAGGAATTGGCCTTTTTGCCGTTGACATAGACATTGTAGCTGATGGCTCCGTCCACCGCTGACCACTGCAGCGTCACAGAATTGCCGTCCTTTTCAGGCGCGTTGATGTTCTCAGGTCTGACAGGAGCTACGGCATCCACGGCGTTCCATTTGGCGTAGAGTGTGGTATCGGCGGAGACACGATCGGTCGCGAAATTCCATTTTTGCGTGCAGGCAGAATCTTTATACCAGCCGTCGAAGAGATAGCCGAGTGCCGTGGGAGAAATCGGTTCGATGACATAGCCGCCGAGAGGAGACATGACCTGATCTTCCGTGGGAGCGGCAAAAACGTCGTCGTTGTTGATATCGAATGTTACGGTGATGGGCGTAAACGCACCGCGGTTATAGGGCAGATCATCATAGCCGACCTTCCCATTGATATGATAGAGCTTGTACCCTTCGGGCAGCCCCTGGAACAGATCGCCGCCGACACTCGACGCCCAGTTACCGGTAAAATAAATATCTTTCAGTTCGGACGCGCCGGCAAAAGCGCCGTCGCTGAGCGTGGAAACCTTACCCGGAACCGTCACGGTCTTGATCTTCGTGCCGGCAAAGGAATCCTGTCCGATGGAGATGATGCCGCTGCCGAGCGTGACGGAGGAGAGATTGACGCAGCCTTCAAAGGTGCCGTCGCAGTCTTCATCCGTACCCCAATCATCACCCCAGTTTTCATGTCTCGTATTAAGCGATGTTACACCGTTTCCGATTACAACCTTTTCCAGACTATTGCAATCGAAAAACATAGCGGTGCCCAAAGTCGTTACATTACTGGGAATATAAATGTATTTAAGTCCGTCACAATTACGGAATGCAATATCCCCGATTGAAATAACACCCTTACCGATTGTAACATCCGTCAGCGCAGAGTCATTTTCAAATGAGCGGTATCCAATACTTGTACACCCATTGCCGATTTCAATTTTCGCAAGAGATTTACAATTCATAAAAACGCCATGCGACAGAGTGATCACATTATCAGGAATATCGACCGACTCCAATGCCGTTCCGGCAAAACAATCCTGACCGATCGAAGTTACGGCACTGCCGATCGATACTGACTTCAGTTTTACGCACCCTTCAAAAGCTCCGTCTCTATCTTCATCCGTTCCCCAGTTATCTCCCCAATTTTCATCCCGTGTAGGAAGTGCTGTTACACCGTTTCCGATCACGACCGTTTCAAGCGAATCACAGCTGAAAAACAGCGCGTTTCCAATACTTGTTACATTGGTCGGAATGGTAACCGAAGCCAAAGAATCACAGTTCCGGAACGCGATATCGCCAATGGACAATACATTTTTACCAATCGTGATTTCTTGTAACGCCGTATTGTTTTCAAACGCGCGCCAACCGATGGAGGTTACGCCGTCTCCGGTTGTCACCTTTTTATTAGAGCGGCAATTCAAAAATGCGGCATTGCCGATTATTTGTATGTTATCGGGGATATTAACCTCAAGCAAACCGCAACCGGCAAAGCAATCCTGACCGATTTCCAGAAGTCCCGAGCCAAAAGTAACAGACTGCAAGCTGATACAACCTTCAAATGTGCCGTCTCTGTCTTCATCTGAACCCCAGTCATCACCCCAATTCTCATTCCTTGTCGGGAGAACAGTAATACCATCACCGATTACAGCAGTCTGCAATGAATCGCATCCCATAAAGGCTGCGCCGCCGATGGACGTAACGCTGTCGGGAATGATAATCGATGTCATACTGTCGCAATTAACAAACGCACCCGTACCGATGCTCTCCGTACCTTCCGGAATCGTGAAATTATTCAGAGATGTGCATCCGGAAAAGACATAATCTCCAAAGCTTTTTAAAACGGAGCCTTTCTGGAAGGTCACGCTTTTGAGCGCGGAACAGCCATTAAAAGCACTGGTCAGAATCCGTTCAACACCGCTGGCAATCAACACCGTCTGCAAGCCCTTACAATTGAGAAAGGATTCTGAATTGATGCTTTTCACCGATGCGCCGATGGTGACGGTCTGAATGGCGTTGTTATCCTTAAAGGCCTGATACCCGATACACGAAACCGGCTTACCGCCGAGTGTGGCGGGAATGGTGATGCTCGGCGCCGTGTTCGTATACTTGACAATATACGCGCTCGACGCAGTGATGCCACACGCCTTATCTTCATCCGAAAGCGCGGCTTCCGACAGGATAATAAAGCGATAATCACCCTCTGTCTGGATTTCAAACTCTATGTCGTTATACTCCCATGTTTCTGCCGACGCAAACAGTGCAAAGACGCTGCTCATCAGAAACACGGACAACAGCACGGACAAGACTTTTTTCATTGTTTTTTTCATGTCTGCCTCCTAAAATGATAAAATAATTTTGTGATTGTATCATACCACAAAGAAAACCGATAGTGCAACCATTTTTTTTCATAATCAACCAAAAATATACTGCCGATTATATACAGAATGATAAAACAGGAAAATAAATCATGTGCTGTCTTCACAACAACACATGATTTTTCGATAAACATCGCAACGCCGGCGCATCCGGAACATCACAGCCCGCAGGAATAAACATTACTGCGGCGCATCAGCGTCGCCGAAGCTGTCCGCCATCGCGCGCCGCAGCTCGCCGTTCCGGTCGGTCAGCTCCTGCCAGTTAAAAATGCCGGCGTAGTGGTGCTCTTTGATGTAGTCAACTTTTTTCCGAATGGATTCCGGCGAGTCGATCGAAAGCCGGTTGCCGTCGATGACGACATAATCCTGCTCCGGCGTCCGCAGAAGCTCCGCTTCGTTTCTGGCAACCATTCCCATCAGTTCACAGTAGCCCTTCCACTCATACGCGGGATTCTCGCACCGCGCGTAAAAGGGAACGCCTCCCTGTTTTCCGCGTTCGACGACGCCTCGCAGAAGAGTCCGGCTCCCCAACAGCCGATCGAAACCAGCACCTTTGTTCCGGCGTTCTGCCGACGGATTTCATTCTGCACCGTCCGGATGCCATTCGCCAGTCCCTCGCTGAAAAACGGCACGTGCCGGCCGTCCCGCTCATGCAGCAGGGAAAACGCCAGAAACGCATGGGTAATTCTTGTAAAAGCAATCGCCGCAGCCGTCTCCGCCGCCAGATTTTCAGCCGGAATGTAGCTGCCGCAGACAACATTTTTTTTCATTGTCATCTTTCCTTTTGCTTCTATCATAATATACGAACGAACAAAAGTCAACCTGACTTTCCGGAAGCCCTGCGGGCTTGGATTTATAAAAAGTCACGGTGCTTTTTTGCATCGTGACTTGACAAATTTGCTTCCTTGTATTATAACAAAGTCAAGAGGTAACCGTTTAAAGTGGTTAGCGCTTAGTTATTATTATTTGCAGTAATAACAACCGTCACTTGGCCGAGTGGCGGCGTTTTTTTATGTGAAGTTTGTCCCTTCGGGACAAGTGAAGTAGCCCTGCGGGCTATGAAGGTTCGGCTTCGCCGACATGAAGTTTTTGCCTGCGGCAAAAGTTTCGGAAGCCCTGCGGGCTTGGATTATAAAAAGTCACAGCTCATTTTTGCCCTGTGATTGGATAAATCGGATTTTTCCGTATTTTACATGACTGCTCAAAATAAACGACGCTGAGGAGTTGATCTTCAGCGTCGCGTTTTCATATTTTCTTAAAACATCTTAATATAAGCATCGCGCTCTGCGCCGACGGAAACGTATTCGATCGGGCAGTTCATCTGCTTCTCGATGTATTCGATGTAAGCCAAAGCCTTTTCGGGCAGGTCTTCCTTTTTGCGGCAATGGGAAATGTCGCAGTTCCAGCCGTCGATCGTTTCATAGACCGGCTTGGCTTCGGCAAGGCGGACGCCGATGGGGAAGTCGTGTACGATTTCTCCCTCAACTTCATACGCGGTGCAGACGGGAATCTTTTCATAGCCCGAGAGAATGTCGAGCTTTGTCAGAGCCAGCGAGGTCGCGCCCTGAACGAGCGTGCCGTAGCGGGATGCCACCACATCGAAACCGCCGACGCGTCTGGGTCTGCCGGTCGCCGCGCCGTATTCGCCGCCGGCTTCGCGGAGCTTGTCGCCCTCTTCGCCGAAGAGCTCGCAGGTGAACGGACCTTCGCCGACACAGGAGGAATACGCCTTGATGATGCCCACGGTCTTGTCGAGCTTGAGGTTCGGAACGCCGGCACCGATGGGCGCATAGGCTGCAATGGTCGAGGACGAGGACGTGTACGGATAAATGCCGAAATCAATATCGCGGAGCGCGCCGAGCTGCGCTTCAAAGAGGATATTCTTGCCCTCATTGTGCATTTTGTTCAGGTAAACGGTCGTGTCCGTGATGTGCGGGATCAGGTGCTCGCCGTATTTCATGAGCCAGTCATACATCTCGTCTGCGCTCAGCGCTTCGTGTTTGTAGCCGTCGTGAACGGTGAGATTCTTCCACTCGACGATCGGCGCGAGCTTCTTTTTCAGCTCGTCGGGACGCAACAGGTCGCCCATGCGGATCGCCTTTTTCATATATTTATCGGAGTAAACCGGCGCAATGCCGCGTCTGGTCGAACCGAATTTGGCGTCGCCGAGACGGTCTTCCTCCAGACAGTCGAGCAGCTTGTGGTAGGGCATGCAGATGACGGCCTTGTCGCTGATCTTGAGGTTGTCCGGCGTGATGCGGATGCCCTTTTCGGTCAGTCTGCCGATTTCTTCCGTCAGGTGCTGAATGTCAATGACCATGCCGTTGCCCATCACGTTGACGGTCGTCTCACTCAGAATGCCGGAGGGAAGAAGATTCAGAATGAATTTTCCCTTGGGGTTGATGACGGTGTGACCGGCGTTGTTGCCGCCCTGATAGCGCAACACGACGTCGTAATCCGCGGCGAAAAGATCGACCATGCGGCCTTTTCCCTCGTCGCCCCAGTTGATTCCTACAATAGCGGTTAACATGTTGGAACATCTCCTATATAATTCAGATATTTTTAACGAAGTAAACAAAAATAACCTATCTTATTTTACACGAACAGGGAGCTAATATAATTCTGAATTAGAATAATAAGGAATATTTTTTTATCGAAATTCAAAAATTCAGCATTTTTTTGTTAATACTTTTTATTAAAACATATATTGACAATAAATATGAAGTATGTTATAGTGGAAATAGGAAATCGGTGTATTTCCGAGAAAGAACGGTTTGCTCCGCTGCACAAAAAACCGGCGGCTGCGGACGAAAGAAAAGGAGTATATAAAATGAAAAAGAAAATCAGCCTGATCCTCAGCTTTTTACTGCTCTTGTCGCTCGCGGTTCCGGCGGCGGCGATGGAGAATGACGAACCGTTTGACATCATGGTCATTGTCACCCCGGAAGTGCTGCGGTACGATGCCGATGTGCAGCCCGACGGTGCATCTCACGGGGATTTTTCCATTGAGATATTGATCCCGTCTCTGGAAAAATACAAATCCTGCCGGGTAAATGTGAATTTCAATACGGATATTCTGGAATTTGAATACGCCGCCAAGGAGCCTGTTGCCGTGTACACGGACAACTGTCAGGCGACGGAAAACGGCGTGAGCTTCTATGTAGCGTGGAACGACGAGTACGCCGATCGTGCGGACGGCTGGAATTACAGTACGCTGTGTTCCGGACGGGTCACCGGGACGGGTGACGCGAACTTCTCCGTGACGGCGGCGGTTCAGGACGTGGACGGCAATTCGGTGAACGCAAAAATCAAATTCGTTCATGGCTGTGATACCGTTATGAACCGTGATGCGCTTGATTTCGTGGAGCTGGAAGACACTTTATATCCGACGTGGCCGCTCTATTTTGACTGCGGAACGACGGTCGGCGAGGTGCTGTCCCATGTGAAGACGCAGAGTGCGCAGATTATGGCAATAGAAGGAACCGTTCTGTCGGATTCGGATATTGTTCCGAACGGTGCGCGTATTGTCACGAAGTATGAGGATTATATCGTGGACGAATGCCTGATCTGCGTGCCGTACGATGTGGATTGTAACGGGAAAATTACTGCGGCGGATGCGCGTCTGGCGCTGCGGGCTGCGGCAAAGCTCGAGGAGCTCATCCCGATCTGTCAATATGCGGCGAATTCGGACGGCGCTGCCGGCATTACGGCAGCCGAAGCGCGTCTGATTCTGCGAAAAAGCGCAAAGCTCGCCTGATCTCCTTGTGCATTCTGCACCCTGTGTTCTCCGAAAACTGTTTGAATTTGTCGGTTTCGCCGAAATCAACAATGCCTCTTGACAAATGAAAACGCTTGGCATATAATAATGACATCAACAGCAATGGCGCTGAGGGTAGGTCCTCGGCGTCATTTTCTTTTTTCGCGATTATTCATTATTATCAAAAAAAGGAGACTATCAGTATGGCATCAAAAAACGTACCTGAAATGTTCGGCAGCCTTGTCTTTAACGATGAGGTCATGAGAGAAACGCTTCCCAAGGAAGTCTACAAATCGCTGCACAAGACGATTGAAGAGGGCAAGGAGCTTGACATCACGCTTGCCAACGCCGTCGCGCACGCGATGAAGGATTGGGCGATCAGCAAGGGTGCCACGCATTACACCCATTGGTTCCAGCCGATGACCGGCATCACCGCCGAAAAACACGACAGCTTTATTTCTCCTGCTCCCGGCGGCAAGGTCATTATGGAGTTCTCCGGCAAGGAGCTGATCAAGGGCGAGCCCGACGCGTCCAGCTTCCCGTCCGGCGGTATCCGTGCGACTTTTGAGGCCAGAGGCTATACGGCATGGGATCCCACTTCCTATGCGTTTATTAAAGAAGATTCCCTGTGCATTCCCACGGCATTCTGCTCCTACACCGGCGAAGTGCTCGATAAGAAAACACCGCTTCTGCGCTCAATGGAGGAATTGAGCAAGCAGGCCGTCCGTGTGCTGAAGCTTCTGGGCGTTCCCGCCAAGAGAGTCACCTCCACCGTCGGTCCCGAGCAGGAATATTTCCTGATCGACCGGGAGCTGTATAATAAGAGAAAAGACCTTGTCCTCACCGGCAGAACGCTCTTCGGCGCAAAGCCCTCTAAGGGTCAGGAGATGGATGACCATTACTTCGGCGCGATCAAACCGCGCGTTATGGAATATATGGAAGACCTGAACGAAGAGCTCTGGAAGCTCGGCATTCTTGCCAAGACGGAGCACAACGAGGTCGCTCCCGCGCAGCATGAGCTTGCTCCCGTTTATTCCACCACAAACGTAGCAACCGACCACAACCAGCTCACCATGGAGATCATGAAGAAGGTTGCCAAGAAGCACGGCCTTGCCTGCCTGCTGCATGAGAAACCGTTCGCCGGCGTCAACGGCAGCGGTAAGCACAACAACTGGTCGATTTCGACCGATACGGGCAAGAACCTGCTCGACCCGGGCAAGGATCCCAAGTCCAACAAGACGTTCCTGCTGTTCCTCGCCGCCGTCATCAAAGCGGTTGACGATTATCAGGATCTGCTTCGGATTTCCGTTGCCAGCGCAGGCAACGACCACCGTCTCGGCGCGAATGAGGCGCCTCCGGCTATCGTTTCCATCTTCCTCGGCGATGATCTCGCCGCCGTTGTGGACGCGATCAAGAATGAGGACAGCAGCTTTGAAAAGACGGAGCGCGTTCCCATGCAGACCGGCGTTGACGTGTTGCCCGATTTCATGAAGGACACGACGGACAGAAACAGAACCTCGCCGTTTGCCTTCACCGGCAACAAGTTCGAGTTCCGTATGCTCGGCTCGACGTTCTCGATCGCCGGCCCGAACATCGTTCTGAATACCATCGCTGCCGAGTCTCTTTCGATCTTTGCCGATGAACTTGAAAAAGCCGACGACATCGACAAGACCGTTATGGAGATCTGCGAGAGAGAATTTAAGGATCACGAGAGAATTATCTTTAACGGCAACGGCTATGACGACGCATGGGTTGCCGAGGCCGAAAAGAGAGGTCTGCTGAACCTCAAGACCACGGCGGACGCGCTGCCTTACTATGTGGAGCAGAAGAATATCGACCTGTTTGTCAAACATCATATCTTCACGGAAGTCGAAGTCCGTTCCCGTTATGAGATTCTGACGGAGAACTACTGCAAGACCATCAACATCGAAGCATTGACGATGGTCGATATGGCGAAAAAGCAGATTCTGCCTGCCGCGATCAATTACACCACCTCTCTTGCCAATTCCGTCGCGACCAAGAAAGCCATCGGCATCGACGTTTCAAATGATGCAGCGTTCCTGCTGGCCGATAAGCTGACGAAGCTCATCAATATCATGTATAAGAAGATCGACGCGCTTGACGCCGCCATCATCGGCGCAAAGGAAGTCGAAGAGGGACAGCCTCTCGCCGATTATACGAGAGATACGCTGCTGAACGCGATGAACGAACTGCGCGCTGTTGCGGACGAGATCGAGGTCGATATGTCCGACGAGTTCCAGCCCTATCCGACCTACAGCGATATGCTGTTCAGCGTCTAAAATCAGATACTTTCGGATTTTTCCTTTCTTAATGTTAATCGCAAAGGGTACGACCGGGGAAGCAATTCTCCGGCCGTGCTCTTTTTTCCAAACCTCTTCACTCTTCACTTTTCACTCGAACTTTGCGTCGCAAAACGACGCAAAAGCCCCGAAGCATACACCTCGGAGCGTTTTGGGAAGATTCTTTTATCGTTTGCAGGGGGCGTCGAAACCGGGATTGTACAGATAATAATTCTTGCTGTCGAGCGAATCGGTCGCAATACGCAGACCTTCGCCGAACCGCTGATAATGAACAATTTCGCGTTCGCGCAGGAAACGGATCGGGTCGATGATATCCGGATCGTCGATCAGGCGCAGGATATTGTCGTAGGTGACGCGCGCTTTCTGTTCGGCGGCGAGATCCTCATGCAGATCGGCAAGCACGTCGCCCTTGGACTGAATGTACGTCGCCGTCCACGGCGTGCCGGAGGCTGCCGCCGCGTAAACGCCGTCCGTATGCGTGACGAAATAGGCGTCGAAGCCCTGACGTTTGATCTCTTCGCACGAGAGATTCCGCGTCAGCTGATAGATCATCGCGCCGATCATCTCAAAATGCGCAAGCTCCTCCGTGCCGATGTCTGTCAGCAGACCTTTCAGCTCGCCGCAGGGCATCGTGTAACGCTGCGACAGATAGCGAAGCGACGCGCCCAATTCACCGTCGGGGCCGCCGTACTGATCCATGATGATCTTCGCGTACGCCGGATTCGGATTTTTGATATTGATCGGGTATTGCAGTTTTTTCTCGTATGTCCACATAAACTATCGCGCTCCTCTTTCCCACGGCCACGGATCCTTCAGCCACTCGCAGCCTTCGCCGTCTCTTGGCGAGAGCAAGCCGTATTTACTCTCGTATTCTTCTCGCAGTTCGGCGGCTCTGGCCTGATGTCTTTCGTGCATTTCTTTCGCTTTTTTGTCGGCCGGATGGGTATCTAAATACAGATGCAGCTCCCATGCGGCGAACTGTTCCGCGCTCAGACAGCGCAGGAGTTTTTGTCTTTCATTCATGAGGTACACCGTCCTCGGAAGGGTTTATCCAGCTTGCAGAACAGAGTACCGCGGCAAAGAGCGTCCTCAGTGCTGAAATGAGACAAGTCAAGTTGAAACGGCACATACGCCATCGTCACAGTCATCACTTCAGGCAGAAAATCCCGTGTGCATTCGCACGGATTTGTCCGTTTGTCTTCGGGACGGCACTGCCGGTTGGTCATACAATCATTCATAGCATGGCTCCTTTTCATATTTGTAGAACAAACTGCAGTTTGTCCTCATTCCCATGCTATGCCGCGCCAGCGTTTTTGACACAAAAAAAACGGAGGAACGAGTCCTCCGTTTTGTGACCAGTTATTTATGCGAAAAGGCTGTTGAACCAGGCGGCGATTGTCTTAAAGAAGTTGACGAACTTTTCAAACAACAGCGTCAGCGAGTTGTAGCGTTTTGTGCCGCTGTCCGTTGTGATGGTGAAATTGTCGCCGTTCCAGGAAGAAGTCTCGTCGGAGAGCCAGTTTACACGGGTCTCAACATAATACTGGAAGAAGTCAACGGCATTCTCATAGGTTTTTTCAGCGCCGTCCTTAACGACAATAGAGTAATCGGACGTGATATCCCAGATCTTGAAGTTCATTTTCTGGGAGGCGTCAATGGTGGCAGCCTGTTTTTCAATCGTGCCGTCTTCACCGAGCAGCGCCATAACGGCAGTATAGAACTCGCCGTCTTCTTTGTTTAATGTCGCCTTGACGGCATCGCGGAAGCTTTCGATCTTGATCAGACCGTCAACGAGATATTTGTCTGTAACATAGAAATTATTCGGATTGGACATGAGTGCTCTGTTGTTGTGTCCGTTGCCAAAACAAATATCGTAATCCCAAACCGGGCCGGCATACATGATATCAGAATCCTCAGGCAGATAGAAGAAGCAGGAAGAACGGAAACCGTCGTAGTTTTTGCCGAGTTCATTGATGAGATAAAGCTTTACGAGTGAATCCAAGTCGCAATAATCATAATAATATTTGCCTGTCTTCTTGTTGTAGCCGTTCTCACTGTAAACTGCATTTTCAAAATCCTGCCAGAACTGGCTGATGAATGCGCCGGTTTCTTTTGTCAGGTATTCCGGATCTTTCGTGACAACTGCCTGTCCTCTTTCCGTGACAAAACCGGACTGTTCATCGGGATATCTCCAAATAAATTCAATCTCTAATAAATAAGCGTGATGAGTTGTACCCTCCGCAAGGGCAGGCTCCGTCAGCCCCGTTACATATTTATAAGAACCCTTTGCGTTGACGGCGGCATTTGTCTCCCCCTTGCTGGCCGTTGTTTTGTGAACGACAACAGGATTTGTATAGGCATCATTGTCCGCATTTGCGTCTTCGATCAGTTCGTCAAGATCTTCAATATCAACGCGCGTAGAACCGACTTCAGTCTTTTCAGAAAGCAGATAGGAACCTCTGTATTCTCCGTCATAATACAGGTCGATCAGTTCGCATTTCGGCGTAAACGGTAAACCTGCGGCATTGGCAATATCAAACGCGACTAAATTATGAAGCAATGTGTTATCCGCAGCGTTTGCCAGAAGAACCCATTTCTTGTTCGCTTCATCACTGCCGCCGGTAAGAGCGGCCTTTTTGCTTAATTTGATCTGATAAGGCTTTTTGATGAAATTATCGAATGTCGCATTGCCTCTTCCCTTGATCTGCGTCAGTGTACCGGAATAATCGACATCGCCGGTTGCGCTGATAAACGACATTTTACCTGTCGCTTCGTTGGTCTTTGCTGTATCGACCCAAGGTCTGCCCTGATTGACAGGATCGTCGCTGACCAGATACATGGAGCGGACGTTCGCGGACTTCATGACGGTGAACGCAGCCTGTCCGGCAGAAGAGGTCAGCTTGACGGCGTATTCCTCGGTGCCGGCGTCGAAAAGAGCCGTCAGGTCAAACGCGGAGCCGCTTGTCACGGCAATGCTGCCGTTTGCGCCGGTGAGAGTCGCTTCGGTTCCGTCAAAGGTGAGAACGAGATTTGCAAGATCGGCAGAGGACGGCAGGAAAAGATAAGTCGAGCCGTCGCGCCCATTCTGCGTATGGATCACGGTGTTCGCGTCCTCGGCGTTCGCCTGATACCCGACCGTCGCCGTGATATCGGCATCGGCGGCAAAGGAAGTCACGGCGAAGCAGAGCATGATGACAGCCATCGCAAAGACTGTGAGAATTACTTTTTTTACTGTTTTGTTCACTGGAAGATTCTCCTTTCCGGTTATCGTATATATAGTATACCTGATTTCTGTACAAAAAGCAAGTCCCAAAACGACGCTTTTCATGCAAAAAGAACAGCGAAAAATCGCCGTTCTTTCTCTTTTTTTGTTATTTAACGATAAACTCCGCTTTCAGCGCGTTGTCGGAGGTGTTGCGCCAGAAGCCTTTCGCGGTGATTTCGGCGCGATAGCTCCCTTTCGGTAGAGAACTGACCGTCACGCTCAGCGTTTCAGGCATCGTGTAGAGATAATAGCCCGACCAGATGCTGATTTGCCGGACGATTTTTCCGTCGCCGTCGCGAATGACAATTTTATAATCATTTACGCGATCCTCGGCGATATCCGCCTGACCGAACGTAATTGTCACGACGCCGTCTTTCTGTTTGATGGTTAACGGTGTGTCCTTGCGGAAATGCGGACGCACCGCCGTCTTATAGCGTTTGTCGGTATAGCGGAACGAGGACGGCTCGCCCGGCGTGTCGATTGCCCAGACATAGGGGAAGAATTTACCCGTCAGAATATCGAACGGCAGAACGCGGACACGGTTGTTCTCGTCGGCTTCGACGATCAGGAACTGCGCGCACTCTTTTGCGTCGGGCGGCACCGTGCCGTAGACCTTGTCAAATTCGTCAAGCTCAAAATAGCTCAGCGACCCGGTTCCGAGCGACGTGAAATGCTCCTGATGAATGCTTCTGGGATCGTTGATGGGCGCATGGGAATGTCCCGAAAAATCAATGACCTGCGGGTAGTTCATCAGCACGGGATAGAGCGTATCCTCGCCCCAGTTGATACTGCCGTAGACCGTGCCCGAAATATGGGGATGCTGAAAGAAGAAAATCGGCTTTTCTTGGGAATCCGCCGCTGCTTCTTTCAGGGCGTCTTCGGCGAACGTGACCTGCGGCTCGTCGAAACGACAGCCCCTTGTGGTGGAGACAGAAATGAAATGAAAGCCTTTGATGACCTTGTGAACATCGTAAGGCAACTCGAAGATTCTCGCAAAACGTTCTTTCGCGGTGTCCTCTCCGGCGGCGTATTCATGGCTCGCCAGGGAAAGCGTCACGTCGGTCTCCGGCTTCAATTCGGCATCGAGCACCTCTTTGAAATGGAGCATTTCCTCTTCCTCTCCGTGATTGGCGAAGTCGCCGACCGCGAAAAACGCGTCGATTTTCGGGTATTCGCATTTTTCGGCATAGGCGTAAGCATCCTGCAGTCCTTTTTTCAGCCTGGCAAGCTCTATGCAGTCCTTTTCGGGCTTTGTATGAATATCGCTCATCACGACAAACCGGATTTTCGGTGTAAATGCGCTCATAAGCTCCTCCTCAGTTTTTTACAAAATACTGATCGTACCAGAGAATGAAGGAATAGATCGACCAGATCCGTTTCATGTTCTTTTCTTTGCCGCTCTTGTGGTTGTCGAGCAGCGCCATGATGTAATCGATGTCAAAGAACTCTTTCGCGATGTCGCCGGTAAAGGCGTCTTTGACCATATTGTAGAATTTATCCCGCTTGAGCCAGTCGTTCAGCGGCGTCAGAAAGCCCGTTTTCGGCATACTCGCCGTCTTTTCGGGAACTTGTTTCAGCGCCGCGCCGCGCAGGGCGATCTTCGTCTGCTCCTTGGAAACGCGGTAACGGGTGGGAATCGACAGCGCGACTTTCAGCATCTCTTTATCGAGGAACGGCACGCGCAATTCGAGTGAATTCGCCATTGACATCCTGTCCGCCTTAACGAGAATATCCTGCACAAGCCATGTCTGCATATCGACGAACTGCATCTTTGTCACGTCGTCCTCACCCTGCACCATATCGAAATAGGGCTTTGTGAAAACGGCGGGATCGGGCGCGGGAATGTCGGGATCGAGCACCGCGTCACGTTCATACCACGGATAAACATAGTTATTGCGGACGAAATTCTCTTCGATGCTTTCCGCACCGCGAATGAGGAAGCGGCGACCGTGGAAACGGGGCAGCTTTTTTGCGAGTGCCGCGGCGTTCTTCCGCAGCGACAGCGGCAGCTTCTGATAGTTCTCAAAATTCAGCGGATCTTTATAATAGAAATAGCCGCCGAAAAGCTCGTCTGCTCCCTCGCCGGACAGCACAACCTTGACCTGCTCGGAAGCGAGCTTCGTCAGAAAATACAGCGCGATGGCGGAAGGATTGGGCAGCGGCTCGTCCATGTAATACTGCACCTTCGGCGCGGCCTCAAAAAATTCGTCGGCGGAAATCTTTTTCGTGTAGTTCGCCACGCCGGCGGTCTTGGCAAATTCCTCGGCATATTTCAGCTCGGAATACTGCTCCTCCTCATAGCCGACGGAGAAGGTACGCACATCGTTATTCTTCGACATTTCCTTGACGACGTAGCTCGAATCCACGCCGCTCGACAGGAAACAGCCGACCTCAACGTCGGCAATGCCGTGCACCGTTGTGGAATCGCGGAACGTCTCGGCAATGATGTCCTCCCATTCCTCGAGCGACTTCGTCTCGTCAATGTCGTATTTCATCTCATAGTATTTGCCCTGCGTGAGCTTGCCGTTCTGCCACTCGAAATAGGAGGCAGGGGAGAGCTTATATACATTTTTAAATAACGTCTCGTCCGACGGAATGTATTCAAAGCAGAGGTATTCGGGGATTCTGTCGCGGTTCAGCTCTTTTTCAAAACGGGGATTCGACAAAAACGCCTTGATCTCCGACGCGAAGAGGAACGTATCGCCCTTGAGATAATAGAAAAAGGGCTTGATGCCAAAAATATCACGCGCACCGAACAGCTTTTGTGTGACCTTGTCCCAGATGACGAACACAAACATACCGCGCAGCTTCGGCAGCAGGTCTTTGCCGTACTCCTCATAGCCGTGCAGCAGGACTTCGGAATCGGTGTTCGTCGAAAAAATATGTCCCTTTTTCAGCAGCTCTTCGCGCAGCGACTGATAGTTATAGATCTCGCCGTTAAAGACGAGCACCTTTGTTTTATCCTCATTGAAGATCGGCTGACTGCCGCCCTCCAAGTCAATAATGCTCAGTCTGCGAAAGCCCAGCGACACTTTATCATCAACATAATAATCGTCCTGATCGGGACCGCGGTGCGCGATGCGATCCGCCATCGCCCTGACTGTTTTTTGATTCTCTCCCGAATCGGCGGTCTCATTCAGAAATCCTACGAATCCGCACATACTTTTTCCCCCTTAACCTGTTTGCCGCAGAGCACGATACTGCGTTCGGCGAGCACTTCCAGCGAGTCGATGATGTCCGGCCGCTTGAGAGCGAAATCCTTGTTGATGACGGAAAGCTCCGTACAGCCGAGTGCCACGGCGTCGCAGCCGTCTGCTTTCATATGCTCGATGATCTTGATAAATTCGTCGATATTGACTTCCTTGCCGGCCTTGACCTGATTGTAAATCAGATTCATCAGCGACGCTTCATCGCTGAGCGACGGCACGACACAGTCGAGTGCGTATTTGCGGCACATATTCTGATACGCGCCGGCAGATATCGTCCCTTTTGTGGCGAGAATGCCGAGCTTTTTGATGTTCGCCGTATGATTCACGGCATATTTCACCGTCTCCTCAATAATATTGAGCATGGGGATTTCGATATTTTTCTGAATCTGCTCATAGAAGAAATGGGCGGTGTTGCAGGGCATGACGACGTAATCCGCTCCTGCCGCCTGCAATTTTTTGGCGTCCTCAATCATCACGGGAAGCGGATTCGGCTTGGTGTTATCGAGAATGAAATCGGTTCTGTCCGGGATTGCGGCGTGATTGAGCACGATCATGGAAATGTGATCCTGATCCTTTTTCGCTTCGGTCATCTTGACGACCAGATCCATAAAATAGACCGTCGCCAGAGGCCCCAATCCGCCGAGAACACCGAGAATTTTTTCGCTCATGTTATGCTTCTTCCTGCGCTCTGCGCTTTGCGTCTGCCTTTTCCTGTTTTTCGACTTTGTAATACTTCCTGTATTGATTCATATACGCGGCGGCAACATAGAAACCGCGCTTGCCGCCCATATCGGGCTTGTAATAAAGCGGATAGCTGACCTTGCCCTTGCGCCACAGCTCCTTGACCTTTTTGCGAAGCGCATCATCTTTCACATAGCGCAGAATGATGCCCTTGGGCACGACGGTAAAGAGATTTTCCTTGTCCGCAACGGTGTAAGTGAGCTCTTTCTGCTCGATCAGGTCGTCCACGATCCACTTGACGGTATTAAAGCCGCTGCCCGTGACATAGAAATTGCTCCGTCCGAGACGGACATTGATCTCAAAGAAATTGTATTCGCCGGTGCGGCTGTCGTATTTGACGTCGAAATTCGCGAAGCCCTTGTAGCCGACGTACTCCAAAAACTTCGTCGCGTCCGCCACGATTTTATCGTTGACCTCGTTGATGATCGCCACGGGATTGCCGATCGCCGACGGCGTGTGATCCTCGAGCAGACAATGACCCAGAGATGCGAATTTTACCTTGGAATTGCGGTCGCAGTAGCAGGTGAGCACGCGCATATTGGAGTCGTCGCCGGGAATGCAGTCCTGAATCAGGAATTTGTAGTCATAGCTCGACTTTTCGAGATTCGCGAGCATCTCCCGGAGGTCCTTTTCATTATAAAAACGGAAAATCTTCTTTTTGCCGGGGAACTCCGCATAGTGATACAGCGCGGAATTCGCCGTTTTGGCGATGACGGGATAATCGAAATCGAAATTCAGGTCATTCTCTTCGCCGCAGTTGTAGACATAGGTCTTCGGGTGCGGGATATCGAGCTTGTCGCAGATTTCATAGAACTTGTCCTTGAGCACGATCTCGTCCATCAGGGACTTGTCGATATAGGGAATGATATAGTATTCGCCGAGCACATCCTTGTTATCGACGAAATCGCGGACGTAAAAATCGCCGCAGCCCATTAAGATCAGTTTCTTTTTTCCCTTAAATTCCTTGCCGATCTCGACGAGCTTTTCGACTAAGAACTTGACGTCGTCGAGCCCCGGAATGACGCGGTTTTCGATGATCTTACTCTCCGAAATGATCCGCGCCCTGCGCTGGCTGACAACCAGGGATTTGATATGATATGCTTCGTGAAAGCTTCTGGCCAGACTGTAGGCGGTGATATCCGCACCGAGAATGACCGGCATAAAGTCTCTTTCCACTAATTCCATATGCTTCTACTTCCTTACAATTATTACATTTTATTGTACCATATTTTTTGATGATGTCAATCACTTAATGGGCAGATTCACGATATTTATTTTTTCTATTTACTTTTTTTTCATTTTGATTTATACTAAAGAATATACAATTTACAATGTACAATGTATAATGAATCAAAAGGCGAAGCCTTTTCCTCAATTCTGCATTCTGCATTATGAATTCTGCATTTTTTAATTAAGAATGCAGAATGAAGAATTAAGAATTGAGAAAGCCCTTCGGTCTTGTTTGATACGCCTGCGGCGCGCTGATATATAATATAATAATGAAAAGATGTATTTCCATCTTTTCAATGAATCAAAAGGCGAAGCCTTTTCCGCCATTGCACTTTGAACTTTCATTATAGCGACAGGATTATTATTTTCAACCATAAGGAGATCATATCATGGATTACGAGGCACTCAGCGAGCTTTTGTTCCCGCACATCACGAAGACACCGGATGATTTTGAAGAAAAATATCCGCCGCGACAACTTAAAGAGGGCGCAAGAGTCACACGGTTTGCCCCGAGCCCGACCGGGTATCTGCACATCGGCGGTCTGTTCGGCGCGCTCACGGACGTCATGACGGCGAGAGCGACCGGCGGCGTCTCGTATTTGCGCATTGAAGATACGGACAAAAAGCGCGAGATCGACGACGGCGTGTCCGCGATCATCAACGGCTTTGACGCGTTCGGCGTCGGCTTCGATGAGGGCGTGACGGGCTTCGGCACGGAAGCGGGCGACTACGGCCCCTATACGCAAAGTCAGCGCGTCGAAATCTACCAGACTGTCGCAAAGGATCTTGTCCGCAAAGGTCTGGCGTATCCCTGTTTTTGCTCGGCGGAGGAGCTTTCCGCCATGCGTGAGCAGCAGGAAAAAGAGGGCACTGCAATCTGGGGCTATTTCGGCAAATGGGCGAAGTGCCGCGACCTGACCTTTGACGAGATCAAAGAACGCATCGACGCCGGTCAGCCCTATGTGCTGCGTTTCCGCGCCGACGGCGACGAAAATAAAAAAATCATCTTTGAAGACGTGATCCGCGGCAAGATCGAGATGCCCGAAAACATCATCGACGAGGTGTTGCTCAAATCCGACGGCATCCCGACCTATCATTTCGCGCACGTCTGCGACGATCACTTTATGCGCACGACGCACGTTATCCGCGGCGAGGAATGGATTTCCTCCGTGCCCAAGCACATCGCGCTGTTCAAGGCGTGCGGTTATAAAGTGCCCAAATACGCGCACACGCCGCAGGTCATGAAAATCGACGAAGAGGACGGCACGAAGCGCAAGCTCTCCAAACGCAAGGACCCCGAAGCGGCGGTCAGCTATTTCGTTGAGCAGGGCTTCCCCAAAGAGAGCGTGCTCGAATATCTCGTCACGCTGCTCAACTCCAATTTTGAGGACTGGCGCAGAGCCAATCCCAAAGCGGATATTTTTGAATTTCCCTTTAATCTGAAAAAGATGAGCGCAAGCGGCTGTCTGTTCGATCTTGTCAAGCTGACGGACGTGAGCAAGAATGTCATCTCCGTCATGACGGCACAGCAAGTCTATGACAACGTCGAAAAATGGGCGAAGACCTACGACGAACAGCTCTATTCACTCTTCACGGCGAACCCCGATTACGCGAAAAACATTCTGAATATCGACCGCGAGAATCCGAAGCCGAGAAAAGACATCGCGGAGTGGTCGCAGGTCAGGGACTATGTCGCTTATTTCTACGACGAGCTGTATAAGCCGGACTATACGATGCCCGATCATATCACGGCAGAGGACGCGAAAGCGATCCTCCAAACCTATACGGAAGTTTACGACGAAAACGACGATAAAGACGCATGGTTCGCGAAGATCAAGGAAATGTGCGAGCCTCTGGGCTTTACGCCGAACGTCAAGGAATATAAGAAAAATCCCGACGCCTGGAAAGGCCACGTCGGCGACGTCTCCACGGTGTTGCGAATCGCCGTCACGTCCCGCACGAACACCCCCGACCTCTACATGATCCTGAAGCTCTTGGGCAAAGAGAAGGTCATGGAACGGCTGAATAAAACGATTGCAAATATCTGATAAAATCAAGCGCAACGCGCTTCCGATTCTCTTACCTCTTCACTTTTCACTCTTATCTGCGGTGCAAAGCGACGCTAAAAGCCCCTACAGGCTCGCCGTAAGATTCTTATAAATCCAAGCGCACAGCGGCATCAAAACATTTTTTATTATGAATCAAAAGGCGAAGCCTTTTCCGACATTGCACTTTGCACTTTGAACTTTGAACTTTTGAAAGGACTCCATCGTTATGGAAGAAAACACAAGACCCTCCAATTTCATTCACGACATTATTGACGAAGAGCTGCGTGACGGCGTGAACACCCGCGTGCAGACCCGTTTTCCCCCTGAGCCGAACGGCTATCTGCACATCGGTCACGCCAAGGCCATCTGCATTGATTTTTCCACAGCGGAAAAATACGGCGGCACGTGCAACCTGCGTCTCGACGACTCCAACCCCTCGAAAGAGGACACCGAATACATCGACGCGATCAAAGAGGACATCGAGTGGCTCGGCTATCACTGGGACAATGTCTATTACGCCTCCGATTATTTTGATTTCGTCTACGAATGCGCGATCAAGCTGATCAAAAAAGGCAAGGCATACGTCTGCGATCTGTCGGCGGACGAGATGCGCGAATACCGCGGCACGCTCACCGAGCCCGGTAAAAACAGCCCCTACCGCGACCGTTCCGTCGAGGAAAATCTCGATCTGTTTGAACGCATGAAAAACGGCGAATTCCCCGAGGGCAGTCATGTTTTACGCGCGAAAATCGACATGGCGTCGCCGAATATTGTCATGCGCGACCCGGTCATTTACCGCATTATGTACGCGCATCATCACCAGACCGGCGATAAATGGTGCATCTATCCGATGTACGATTTTGTGCATCCGCTTTCCGACGCAAGAGAGGGCGTCACCTATTCGCTCTGCACGCTTGAATTTGAAAACAACCGTGCGGTTTACGACTGGTTCATCAAGGAAATCGGCTTCGACGAGCCGCCCAGACAGATTGAGTTTGCGCGTCTGAATCTCAACTACTGCCTGACGAGCAAGAGAAAGTGCATGAAGCTCGTCACGTCGGGTATCGTAACCGGGTGGGACGATCCGCGTATGGCGACACTCTGCGGCATGAGACGGCGCGGCTATCCGGCGAAAGCCATCCGCGATTTCGTCGATAAGATCGGCGTTTCCAAAGCCAACAGCGTGGTCGATTACGGTCTGCTTGAATCCTGCGTACGTGACTGCCTGAATGAATCTGCTCCCCGTGCAATGGCGGTGCTCGATCCGCTCAAAGTCGTCATCGACAATATGCCCGACGATTTCCGCGACGAGCTTGAGACGGATATTCATCCCGATCATCCCGAAATGGGCAAGCGCAAAGTCACGTTTGGCAAGGAGTTGTATATTGAAAAGAGCGACTTCATGATTGAGCCGCCGAAAAAATATTTCCGTCTTTTCCCCGGGAACGAGGTTCGCCTGAAAGGCGCGTATTTCGTCAAGTGCGTCGGCTATGACTTAGATGAAAACGGCGAAGTCGTCTGCGTCCATTGCACCTATGATCCCGAATCCCGCGGCGGCAATTCGCCCGACGGACGCAAGGTGCGCGGCACGATCCATTGGGTGAACGCAAACGATTGCAAAAAAGCGGAAGTGCGCCTGTATGACCGCCTGTTCAACGTTCCGAATCCGAGCGACGAATCCAAGGGCGATTTCACCGAGAATCTCAATCCCGATTCGCTCACCGTGTCCGAATGCCTTTTAGAGGGCGGTCTTGAGAGCCTCAAACCGGGCGATACCTTCCAGTTTATGCGGCAGGGCTACTTCTGCGTCGATCAGGATTCGACCGCGGAGCACATCGTTCTCAACCGTACCGTCCAGCTCAATTCCTCCTGGAAATAAACCGCCTTATTCTTTGATCCGAAAAAAAGGTGATCCCATGAAAATCATTTATAAGATTGTCAATACGGTCGCATCTCTTGCCGTGATTCCCGTTCTGCTGTTCCTGCCGATGTTCCGCTTTATCATGGTTGTGGACGTCAGCTCCGGCAATCAGATTCTGTCCCTGTTGGGCAGTATGTTCAACGTCAATCAGATCATCACCAAGGCCATTGGTATCGACCTCGAGAATCTGCCGGAATACTACACGCTCAAAGACGCTTACGGCATGTTTTCCGGCGAAAATTCACAGTTTGCGAATGCCGGGATTGACGCTTCGGCGCTGCCGACGGAGATGGTTCGCTGGTTTACGGCGGCCGGCGTGCTGTTTGTGCTCGCGCTGGTGTGCGCCGTCGTGGTGCTGATTCTCGGGATTTTCATCAAAAAGAAATTGATTCCTGCCGGGATTTCCGCCCTGGGTTTCGGGTTTGCGTTTGCGGCCGGTAAATGCTTTTCGCATATCGCGGATCAGCTCGTTTCCGGTAAGATTTCCCTTTCGTCGATCCTCACCAATATGGAAGCACTGGCCGATTACAAGAGCTATCTCGGTTATATTGATTTCGACATCCGAATTTTTGAGTTAAGCTCGGCGTTCACGATGCTGCTGGTCGTTCTCGGGGCACTTACGCTGCTGAATGTCGGTTTTCATCTGGCGGATTCCGTTTCGGATAAGTAAAATTTTTCAAAAAGGCGTGTTCCGGCTCGCTGTTTTTGTCTTTCTGCCAAAACAAACGGCGCAAAATGTGTAAATTTTTTTCAGGAATGCAAATAATTCATAAAAATACACTTGCAATCTGTTCGTTTCTATTATATAATACAAGGGTAAATAACATAAGGAGGAAAAACTTATGAAGCATAAAATCTCAAGGAAGGTCCTTTCTTGCATTCTTGCCGTCGTTATGATCTTCGGCATTTCTGCAACTGCCTTTGCGGCGGATTCCGAATATAAGAATCCCATCGTTGTCGTAAACGGCATTGCCAACAATCCCCTTTACGCCAATCCGAACACCGCCGGCGCAACGCAGGTGTTCCCTCCCAATAATATCACGTCGATCGCGCTGACGACTGAGATGTATATCAGCGGCATTGTCGCGCTCGCTTCCGACGATTACGATCAGATTATGAATTATTTCGTCGGCTCTCAGCTTTATGAAAAGTTCGAGAAGATCCAGCTCAATCCCGACGGAACCTCCAAGAGCGAAAACCTCGGTCCCATTGTGTATGACTACTCTCTTTCATACTATACGACCGATACCGAGCAGTTTGATGTCATCGCCGGCTCCATCGGTAAAGGTATGTGTGAAAAAGTCGGTTATGATAAGGTATATGTTTATACCTATGACTGGCGTCTCGATCCCATCGAGAATGCAAAAGGTCTGGACGAGTTCATTCAGAACGTAAAGGCCCAGTCCCGCAAAGAGCAGGTTTCCATCATTTCCGAGGGCTACGGCTCCACAATCGCGACGACCTATCTTGCCGAATGCTATGAGAACGCCACCGCCGATGTTGACAACTTCGTCACCGTCAACTCCGCTTTCGAGGGTTCCTCCGTCATCGGCGATCTTTTCACCGGCCGTCTGATCCGTCAGTATAATGAGCTTCAGGCCGCAACCAGTGCGTTTATCCGTTACACGAACGATATTTCCGATAATCCTGCAACATGGTTCGCAACCTGGCTGACCAACTATATCCTGAATAAGAACTGGGAGACGCAGGATCTGATCGCCCATACCATTACGATGATGGGTCATGTCCGTGACAATCTCTACGATAAGTACTTAAGAGATCTCCTCAAGAATTTCGTCGGTCTGTGGGCAATGGTTCCTGTTGAGTATTACGATGAGGCGATGGACTTCATGTTCATCAACGATCTCACGACGGACGAGGATTACAACAGCGAGTTCCAGGAGAAGCTTCAGGCGTTCAAGAATTATCAGACCTCCGCTCCCGAGATTCTCAACAGAGCCAAATCCGAGGGCATCAATATCTCCGTCATTTCCTGCTGGAATATCCAGATTGTCCCCATCGGCGACAACAAAGCTTCCGAAGATGAGCTTTTTGGTCTGTCCGCGCAGAGCGACGGCCTGATTGATACGTACTATTCGAGCTTCGGTGCTTACACGATCCCTCTGAATGATGTCGGCGCAGCAGCTCAGAATAAGAATCAGCGCTACAAAGAGGGTGAATGCGCCAATCATTACCATCTGAGCGCAGAATATGATATGCTCAATCCCGAAATGAGCCTCGGTGCCATCTGCCATTACATCGACGCTTCGACCTGCGCGCTGCCGGATAACACATGGTTTATCCGCAACATGAAGTACGGCACGTTTGATGTAGAGAGCAATGCGTTCGATCTGCTTGTCTATCTTGTCACGGCAGAAAAGACAACTTCTGTTTTCAGCAATGTGAAGTATACGCAGTTCCTGAATTATAACCGCTATGTCAAGCCCGGTTATTTGTCGATTCCTGAGTATAACATTACCGATGGCAATTATAAACTCGGCGACGTCGATCTGGACGGCAAGGTCACGGCGGCTGACGCCAGACTGGTGCTTCGTATGGCAGCTCGTCTTGAGCCCTATCCCGAAGCGGACTCCGTCGTCTTCAAGAATGCCGATGTCAACGGCAACGGCAGAATTACCGCGGTTGACGCGAGAATCATTCTCCGCGTAGTCGCCGCGTTGGCTACCTTTGACGATTACATGGGTACCGACGATACTGTCAAAGTCTGATTCAGACAATCAAAGATCTCCCGGCTGTCCGAAAGGGCAGCCGTTTTTTTTCGCTTTTGTCTCTTGCTTTTCATTATATATAAGAAATATATAGGAAGAGATCATTTTTCTGCGATATTTTTTTGGGTCATGCTCATAAAAAATGCAATATTTTATGGAAAGATTTATTGACAATTATGACCTCTTCGTTTATAATAAAACTGAATCATGATAGGGTAGTGGAACTTTTACTCTGTCAAAAGTGTTATAGGAGGAAAAGCACATGAAACATTTTGGAAAAAAAGCGTTATCCGTGTTTTTGTCGCTGGTTATGATGTTTTCCGTGTTTGCGATTCTCGGTGCGCCGATCACGGCATCGGCCGCGGCTGAGGTTTCAAACCCGCGTCAGGGCGGCGTGCAGGTCATTTTTACCAACAGTACCACGGCAACGCAGACGAACATCGATTTTGTCGATCCTTCTTCGTCAACTACGTATTATATCCGGTTTATCAACCGGTCTACGCACACGGCGACGATCACCGGCTTTAACAACAGTTCCTATGTTGACGGCACGGTAGTCGGGCAGACGATCGCCTCCGGCGGTTCGCTGACGTTCCCGATCAAGAAGGAACAGTTCGGCACGACGGACGGTTCGATCTGGAACTTCTGCATTTCGTATACGCTCGATAACGTGTACGGCGCCGACGGCGAGACGCTCTACCGCTTCAATCAGGCGGCTTATATCGGTTCCTGGTATACGGCGAATGATTCCAAAGCGATTTCCGATGTCAACAACAATCAGTACGGTTTTACGATCAGAAACGGCAACAATCTGAATATTACAAGCCGATTCATGACGGATAAAGGTATTCTGGAATCTGCCTCTCTTTCCGGAGACGGTTCGACCAATGTCACCTTTACTTATAACTATTGGATTGACACGACCGGTCTGAGCGCTGCGAATGAAAGCAGCTATTCCTCTCAGCCCAGTGCCAAAACATGGGAAGCCCTCGGTTTCAGAATGTTCGCGCAGAAATGGTCGGGCAACCGTCACCATCTGCAGCCGAGCGGTCAGAATGTCGGTACACTTACGCTCGGCGGTAACTACAGCGCGATAGGCAGCATGTCGATGGCGGACCTGGTCACAAGCTATTCTGCCGCGACAGACGGCTTCAACTATCCGGCTTCGGGTCGTCCCTGGGCAAACTCTTCCAGAAATTATTGTACGCCGTTTTGGGACGGTCAGACACAGACAAGATACGGTACCTTGTATAACAATTCCGGTGAAAGCTGTTACTTCCGTTTCTGCGGCGCACTGCCGACTCCCGGTACATCCTCCGCAAATCCCTTTACGGTAACATTTACGAATATCCTCTGGAGAAACCCCATGTCGGGCGGCGGCAACGGCTATTTCTCCGGTACGATCAACTGCTATGTCTTTGATAAAACAACCTTAAGCAACTATGTCAGAAGCATGGCGGGTCTTGCGGACTTTGCGCCGCTCTCCGGTCGCTATACCTCTTCTGCCTGGAATGCTTACAATTCCGCTTTGCAGACGGCCATGACGGTTCTTGCCAACCAGAAAACGAATCAGAAAGCGGTTACGGACGCGTATAACGCTCTCGTCAGCGCGGTCAACAACCTCAATGTTACCTCCAACATGACGCAGGTCGTCTATGTGAACCATGTTCTTTTCAACGGCGAAGTCGATCCGATGGCGATCGCCGGTGATCATAACGATTCCCGTTATATCATGACAGGCGTCAACTCCGGCACCTATACGGTTCCCTATCTGGCGGCTTTTAACGGTATGTATAACAAACGCACGGCTGTTTCCGCGAAGACCTATAATTCCTCGACCACCGGTTCTCTGGATAATGTCACGGTGACATATTGGAATATTGATCTTTCCAATATTCAGAATGCCGTTGACAGGGCCAACGCGATTATCAATGCGGATTACTGCTATTCCGAGGATTATAAAAACAGCCTGAAAGCAAAACGCGATGAGTTGATCGGCTATGCCGAGGTCAATTCGGCGACGCCGCTCTACCAGTCGAGCGTCAACTCGGCGATCACCGCGATTGAAACGCTCGAAACGGCAAAGAATGATGACAGCAACCATTCGCACGTTGCCGATGATTGGGAAATTACGGCAGAAGCGACCTGCACAACGACCGGTACAAAGGTTCAGTATTGTAAATACTGTCATACGCGTATGGCGACGGAAACCATCCCCGCCACCGGTCACTCCTACGGTGCATGGTCGAGCAACAACGACGGTACACACTCCAGAGTCTGCTCGGTCTGCAGTGATGTTGATACGGTATCTTGTACTGCTACTTATGTACATATAACAGTTGACCCGACCTGTACCGTAGGCGGCTATGATAATCACACCTGCTCCGTCTGTGGTTACTCCTATCAGGATAATTATACCGACGCTACCGGTCATTCCTGGAATGCCGGCGAAGTGACGACGCCTGCCACCTGTACGGCAACCGGTGTCAAGACCTTTACCTGTACGGTCTGCGACGAAATCAGAACGGAAGATATTCCGATGCTCGATCACGATTATGACACCAACGGCGACGGTACAGTCACGGCAGAGGATGGCGTTGTGACGACCCAGCCGACCTGCACCGAAAAGGGTGTCAGAACCTACACCTGTAAAACCTGCGGCGGCGCGAGCTACACGGAAGATATTCCCGCGAACGGCCACAGCTATACGGCGGTCGTAACGGATCCGACCTGTACGGAAAAAGGCTATACCACGTACACCTGCTCCGTCTGCGGCAATAACTATAAGGCCGATTATACCGACGCGCTCGGTCATGATTATGCTTCGAGCGTCACGACGGAACCCACCTGTACGGAAAAGGGCGTCAAGACTTACACCTGCACCCGTTGCGGCGATTCCTATACGGAAGACATTGATCCGCTCGGACACGATTATGTGGCTGCGGTAACCGATCCGACCTGTCTGGATCAGGGGTATACCACCTATACCTGCTCTCGCTGCGGCGACAGCTATGTGGACGATTATACCGACGCGCTCGGTCATGATTTCGTGGATTCGGATATTGCGTTTGACGCGGACTGCACGAATGACGGCGTGATGAACCAGAAGTGCTCCCGTTGCGACGCGACCACCACGAGAGTGATCCCCGCAAAGGGTCATACATGGGGCAGCATTAAAGAGCAGGTTTCTCCCACCTGTACGACCACCGGTCTGATGGCTGCAAAATGTGAGGTCTGCGGACTTGTTGACAGCGGTATTGAGATTCCCGCGCTCGGTCACGACATTGTGATTGATGTCGAATACAAAGCGGAAACCTGTACAGAAGACGGCAGAACCGAAGGACACCATTGCTCCCGCTGCTCCGATGAAACGGTCGTCAGCGAAGTAATTCCCGCAAAAGGTCACTCTCCGTATGTCTCTAAGGCAGCGCAGGCGGCCACCTGTACCGCCGATGGCTGGACGCAGGAAGTCAAGTGCCGTCATGACGCTTCGGAAATCCTGGAAGCAAGCACACTGATTCCGGCACTTGGCCATGACTATGTGGATTCGGTCACCGATCCGACCTGTACGACGGACGGCTACACGACCCATACCTGCTCCCGTTGCGACGACAGCTATACCGATACAATCGTACCGAAGCTCGGCCACGATTGGGGCGATCCCATCTCCGTGACGCCGGCAACCTGTACGACGGACGGCAAAGAGGTTTACGAGTGCTCCCGTTGTCACGAACAGAAGACGGAAGTCCTCACGGCAACCGGTCACAGCTGGAATGAGGGCGTTGTCACCAAGACGCCGACCTGTACCGAAACCGGTGCGATTGAATACACCTGTACGGTCTGCGGCTATGTCAACTCCGTCGTTCTCGCACCCAAGGGACACACCTACAACATCACCGTGACGCCTCCCACCTGCATGACGGACGGCTTTACCACGCATTCCTGCGTCGTTTGCGGCTATTCGTATGAGAGCGATAAGATTCCGGCAACCGGCCATAACTTCGATATCACGGTGACGGCGCCGACCTGTACCGATCAGGGCTATACGACCTATCGCTGCACGCTCTGCGGTTACACCTATAAGGACGATTATACCTCTCCCACAGGCCATACTTATGATGAGTATGTGGTAGCCGCAACCTGCACCGAGCAGGGCTACACAAGCTACACCTGTGTTGTCTGCGGTCACACCTACACCGGCGACTATGTCGCGCCGCTCGGCCACGACTATATTGAGTACGAAGTTGCGCCGACCTGCTCCGAACAGGGCTACACCTATCACGGCTGCTCGCGCTGCGATTCCTCGTACAAGGATAACTATACCGATCCTTTGGGACATCATTTCATCGAGACGGACAGAGTTTCCGCCACGAAGACGAAGAGCGGCTATATCCTCTACACCTGCGACCGCTGCGGTTATGAGTATAAGGAAGTGCTCTATGTCGGCGGCAAGGCTCTTGTCTGCGAGACGCTCTATGATGCAAACGGCAAGCCCGTGAAGCAGGCGACGATCTATGTGACGAATCTCGATACCGATGAGACCTTCGTCATGTCCACCGACCTCAACGGTTACTTCACATACGTATTCCCCGTCGGCAACTGGGAGCTGAAGATTCACAAGGATCTTTACAGCGACGCAATCGGTACGATCATTGTCGAAGACGGCAAGGCGGACGTCAATCTGCCCATCATGCAGACCAATCCCTGTGATTGTCTGTGTCATCAGGATAACGTCTGGGCGAAGCTCTTCCGCGTGATCCTGAAGCTTCTCAAGCTCTTCGGTTACGATTCTCAGTGCTGCGCGGACAGCGACCTCTGGCTGTAATCTAATAACACAAAATCAGGCGGCTTCCGGAAACGGAAGCCGCCGTTTTTGTTACGGCGCGTTGCGCCGCAGTGATGTTTGTCCCTGCGGGGCAAGTGAAGCAGTCCTTCGGGCTATGAAGTATCGGCTTCGCCGAAGTGAAGTATTTGCCTTCGGCAAATGTTTCGGAAGCCCTGCGGGGTTGGATTTATAAAAAAGTCACGATACTTTTGCACCGTGACTTGACAAAATGGATACTATGTATTATAATAAAGTCAAGAGGTAACCGTTTAAAGCGGTTAGCGTCAGTTTTCAAAATTTAATTCAAACAACCGTCACTTTGCCGAGTGGCGGTTGTTGTTTTTAACACGAATCTGGATCGTATAAGTACGTTTCCTGATATAAAATGTAAGTGTTAAAATCATACATATCACCTCCTTCCGGAGGAAATACGCTAACCGCCTTATTCTCGGTAAACCTCTTGACTGTTCCAAAAATCGAAAGATTCCGGAACAACTTGATTATAAAATATATAGGGAATTTTGTCAATAATTTCTACAGAATAAAAATAGTCTGATTATGAAAAAATTGATCTTGCAATTCCGGGATTTATTTGCTATAATAAACAAAAATAAAAGAGAAATAATTTTATAATTTATTCAAATAGCAAAGATTCACAGGAGGAATGACCATGAAAATAACCTTTATGGGCGCCGGCAGTACGGTGTTCGCGAAGAATGTCTTAGGCGATGTGATGTGCACGCCTGCGCTGCGTGAGTGCGAGATCGCGCTGTACGATATTGACGGCAAACGGCTCGAGGAATCCTATATTATGGTGGATTGCCTGAACCGCAACATCAACGAATCCCGTGCTGTCGTCAAAAAATATCTCGGTGTCGAGAACCGCAAGGACGCGCTTCGGGGTGCCGATTTCGTTGTGAACGCCATTCAGGTGGGGCTGTATGAGCCATGCACCGTGACGGATTTTGAGGTTCCGAAAAAATATGGACTCCGGCAGACGATCGCGGATTCCAACGGCATCGGTGGCATTTTCCGCGCCCTGCGCACGATCCCTGTTTTGCAGGACTTTACGAGAGATATGCAGGAGGTATGCCCCGATGCCTACTTCCTGAATTATACGAATCCGATGGCGCAGCTTGCGGGCTTCCTCGGCCGTTACGGCGGCGTCAAATCCGTCGGTCTGTGCCACAGCGTGCAGAACTGCTCCCGTGGACTGCTCCGTGAACTCGATATCCCGTACACCGACCCGATCTATGAAAAAATCGCCGGCATCAATCACATGGGCTGGCTGCTCGAAATCCGCGATAATGACGGCACCGACCTCTATCCCGAGATCCGCCGCCGCGCCAAGGAAAAGCTCGAGCACGACGACGGTGAGTTCGACGATCTGGTGCGGCTTGAGTACGTGCGCCGGCTCGGCTATTACTGTACCGAATCGAGTGAGCACAACGCGGAATACAACGCCTTTTTCATTAAGAAAGACCACCCGGAGCTGATTGACCGTTATCGTATTCCGCTGGACGAATATCCGCGCCGCTGTGTCGAGCAGATCGCACGCTGGGAGAAAGACCGCGAAAAATATATGCACAATGACGTCACGCATGAGCGGACGAAAGAATACGCATCGTACATCATGGAGGCGATCGTGACCGACAACGCCTACAAGATCGGCGGCAACGTCATCAATACCGGGCATCTGATCGACAATTTCCCGGAGGAAGCGTGCGTCGAGGTGCCGTGTCTGGTCAATCGCGCCGGCATCCAGCCCTGCCGCGTCGGCAAGCTGCCCTTGCAGCTCGCGGCGATGAATATGAACATGATCAATGTGCACCTGCTGACGATTGAAGCGGCGGTCACGCTGAAAAAAGAATGCATTTATCAGGCGGCGATGCTCGATCCGCTGTGTGCTTCACAGCTGACGATTGACGAAATCGTGAACCTTTGTGACGATCTGATCGTAGCGCATGAGGGATGGCTGCCCGAATACCATTAAAAAAGATTGACGGCCGCAAGAAGCTTCATTTTTCAATTTCGGAGGGAAATCGGGAAAAGAATATGCTGCGTATGTGTTGTCATGCAGGCGGAAAGACAGAAGTGTTGATGAGTGCAATAGCTTTATACTAAGGATTTGACTCTGAATGTCCCGCCTGTAAAATAAATCAAAAAAAATCACCCGATATCGGTTGACCGGAGCCGCCATCGGTGCTATGATAGAAATATCGATTGACAAAAAGAGCGCGCAAAACGCTCGGAACGCCATTCGGAATTTCAATCGCTAAGGAGAATGAAACATGGAACAGAAATTCTACATCTGCGAGCATTGCGGAAACATTATCGCCAAGGTCAAGGACGCCGGTGTGCCGGTGATGTGCTGCGGCCAGAAAATGAAAGAGATCGTCCCCGGTACGACGGACGCCGCTGTGGAAAAGCATATGCCGGTCTGCAAGGTTGAGGGCAATCTTGTCACGGTAACGGTCGGCTCGGTGGAGCACCCGATGCAGGAGGAGCACTACATCGAATGGGTTTCGCTGCAGACGAAGCAGGGCAATCAGAGAAAGATTCTCAAGCCCGGCGACAAGCCGACGGTCAGCTTCGCGCTGTGCGACGGCGACGAAGTCGAAGCGGTTTACGCCTATTGCAATCTGCACAGCCTCTGGAAGACGGAAATGCAGTAACCGCAAAAAAGAACAAACAAAAACGGTGCGATCCCGAAATGGGAAAACACCGTTTTTTTTGACGACTTTTTATTCCGTCGACTGTTCGATTGTTCTGCCGATGGGGTGAACCGTCTCTTTCATCAGGTCGAGGAGTGTATCAAATCGGCTGTCGGACGGAATCACATAGTCCACGGTCTGCTCGCTGCCGTCCCCGGCGCGCCATGTCAGGCCGAATTGGCAGATATCGCCGCCGTCGAGCACTTCGATGTGCCTTGTCCGCCACTTGTTCCACCATTTTATGAGCTTTTCTTTTGTCGGCTCCTTCGCTTTCAGAACCGGCAGAAGAAACGTGACCGCCTGTTCGATGCTTTCCCATTGCGAACTGTCAATCGGCTGATTTTCAATCGTGATGCAGTCCGTCTCTTCGCCGGTGTAGTCCTCGATGCCTTCCCACGGGAAATAGGACGCGAAAACGATTTGCTCCGGTGTGAGTTGTATGATGATGTCTTCGCCGTACACCATACCGCTTGCGTAGTGATAGCTGACGCCGCACAGTATCTGACCGGCTCTTTTCTCCATTTCGGTTTCCTCCGTTTCGTCTTTTGCGCAGCCCGTCAGCAGGACGGGAACGGCGCAGAGTATAAGGCACAGGAATGCGGTGATCCGCGTTTTGTGTTGTCGTGTCATGGCCTCTCCTCGTTTTTTCTGATATTTGATTCAGCGCAACTTCGCTGCTAATCTATTTGTTTTATTCTACCGTAACATTTTCGCAATCCCGTGTCTTGATGACTTCGCCGGCAAAGTGATTGTCCCGCACTCTGATGCCGTCGGTCGCCTCCGTGCTGATGGCGACGCCGCCATATTTTCTGAAGGTATTGCCGATAATCGCGATGTTCCGATGAACGGCGCCGGCGTAGCGGCTGTTTTCGGGCTTGATGAGAATGGGCGTTCCGCCGCAATAATCAAAAACGTTGTTTTGCACCGTCACGTCGCGGCACATACCGCTTTCGTACCAGCTTTTCGCGTCGTCCGACAGCAGAATCCCGCTCATGGTTGTACTGACAAAATGATTGTCGGTGATGGTGACCTTGCCCCGGGTCGTGATCAGCAGCCCTCTTGTGATGATTCTTGTGGAGGTGTTGCCGATGAAGTCGAGAGACGGACACGCGCTGACGTCCTCGATCACGTGACCGACTTTTGCGCCGACGGTGCCCCTGACGGTGAGACAGATCTCGTATTCATTCAACAATTCGGAAGAGAGAATTTCGGCCTGCCCTTCTTCGAGCAGCGTTTCGGGATTGATGTACGCCAATGTATCGCCGACGCGCAGGGGATTGAAGCCGTGTGACTGCGGGTGCATAAAGCGGACGGTCAGATCGTTTCCGTCCTGCTTTGTGATTTTGAAATGAATGCCGTGAACGTTCAATAGGTCGTCGCCTGCGCCGTCGAAGCGGCAGTTTCTGACCGTCATCTTGCCGCGGCACATGCAAAGCTGAATGAAGTCGGCGGCGGACGCGATCTTTCTTGCCGATCCTTCTTCCGGCGCAAAATCAAGATTCTCAGCCGTCAGGTTTTCCGTATCCTGCGCAACGAGAGCCAATGAATAATTAAACCGCTGCGCGATGTTCTGCAGCGTCACGTTTTCACTGCGATTGACGAAAATCCCCGCGAACTGACGGCGCACATCGTAAAAATAGAAACGGTCGCCGATTTTGAAACGGGACGTGTTCGGATAACGGACGCGGATTCTGCCGTTCCCGAGGTCTTCCATGCCGAGAGAGGCAAACAGCGGATGCTGAACGCGCTGAATTTTATCCGGCGTTTTCTCGCGGATCAGACCGATCCAGCCTGCGGTGCGCGCTCCCTTGTCGATGCCGTAGCGGTAGTCTTTGCCGTAAAAATAGCCCTTGCCGCCGTCAAACTCATAAAGAGTATCGCGGTCAAACGCAAAATCCACGCTGAAAAGACGCTTGCCGACAACCCGGAACTCATGCATATCGGGGTGTTTATGACGGATTTCCAGATTTTTCAGCGTAATATTTTTGCAGTTTTCGAGTGCGATATTCGTGACCTTGCCGTCAATGAGGAACAGAGAACCGCCGCCGTCAAAGGTCAGATCGTTCAGACCGTTCATATAAAGCGGAACACGGGAACGGTGCGGCGTTTCGCCGTCCGAAAACTCGTCGTCGCCGACGGTGTTGGTGATGGTGAGCATCGGCTCTTCGCACTTTGCGCTGTCGATAAAATAGGTTCCCTTTTCCAGAATGACGGTCTTTTCGCCGTCGATGGTCTTGAGATGAGCCATCAGCGCGGTCAGCTCTTTGGTGACGTCGCGGTCGGGGAGAATCCCGAAGTCCGCAGCGTAAATAGGTGTCATGTCCGGTCCTCCGATTTGTTTTTTATCTTCTTGCAGCTCGTCATAAGGTGACGCCGTCCTTGAAGATCGCAATCTCGCGGAAGCCGTTTCGTTCGTTCTTCGTCTCTTTGCCGTTCGCCGTCGCGATGAGAAGATCGAATAGCTCGTCATCGCTTTGTGATTGCGCGTCAAAGTCGATCCAGTTTTGTTTTCGTTCGGCAAGCGGTGTGTTGGTCGCGATTTTGACGGTCGGAACCGGCGCGCCGAGGGGAGTGCCGCGACCCGTTGTAAAGAGAATGAGCTGACAGCCCGACGCCGCCAAATTCGTCACGGCGACCATGTCATTGCCCGGTCCGTTCAGAAGATGCAGTCCTGATTTTTGCGCGGGATCGCCGTAATCGAGCACCGCCGTCACGATCGCCTTGCCGCCTTTCTGCACGCAGCCAAGCGACTTTTCCTCAAGCGTCGTGATGCCGCCCTTTTTGTTGCCCGGCGACGGATTTTCGCTGATGGGCTGATGATGGGACAGAAAATAATTTTTATAATGGTTGATGAGATCGACCGCTTTTGCAAATACCGTTTCATTGATACAGCGATTGAATAAAATCGGCTCCGCGCCGAACATCTCAGGGACTTCCGTCAGAACGGCAGAGCCGCCCATCGCGACGAGCCTGTCCGTGATCCTGCCACACATCGGATTCGCCGTGATGCCCGAAAGTCCGTCGCTGCCGCCGCATTTCAGTCCGATTGTAAGCTTGGAAATCGGCACCGGCGTGCGTTCGTCTTTTTCGGCAAGCGAACGCAACTCCGTAATGATTTTCTCACCGTCAGCGATCTCGTCGCCGCAGTCCTGACTATTCAAAAAACGGATTCTCTCTTCGTCGTAATCGCCGAGAACCTTTTTCATTTCGGCAATACCGTTGTTTTCACAGCCCAGACCGAGCACGAGCACGCCGCCTGCGTTCGGGTGACGGATCAGCCCGCAGAGCGTTTTCTGCGTGACGGACAGATCGTCTCCCAACTGACTGCAACCGTAAGGATGAGAAAAACAAAGCGCGCCGGTTCTTTCGGCAAGAGACTTGGCAACGCCGTTTATACAGCCGACGGTCGGAATGATCCAGATGTCGTTCCGGATGCCGATTTTGCCGTTTTTGCGGACGAAAGCGTTTATCATGACCGGTTCAATCGGCACGGGGTGTGCAAAATCAGGTTCGTATTCGTAATCCAATACACCCGAAAGTGAGGTTTTCAGGTTGTCGGTATGCACTCTTTCGCCGGTTTTGATATCCGCCGAAGCGACGCCGATCGGAAAACCGTATTTGATGATTTTTTCGCCCTTGCGGATATCTTTCACAGCGTATTTGTGGCCGTCTTGCAGACAGACTCTCACATTGTCGTCGGGATTTATCAGGACATACTCCATTGAATTGCCTCCCGTATGCCGTTTTGATGAAGCTTTTCAAGGCTTTCCCTGACGAGGTCGGTCATATCGCGTAAATCCGCGCCCCATAAATCGGCATTGCTTAAAATTTCGCCGATGTCATGAGCCTTGATATAATCCACCGCCGCCTTGCTGTCGTTCGTCTCGTTTTCTTGGTAATAGGAAATCAGGCACGCAAGGGAAAACACAAGAGGCTTCGGCAAAGCGTTGTTTTTCTCCCGATAATCCGTAATCGTCGGCAGCACTCTCGCCGTAAACTTGCTGACGGAATTTAAGGAAATCGACTGCCATAAATGCCGGATGGTCGGATTGGCAAAACGCTCCAATACCGCCGAAGAGAATTGCCTGTTTTCTTCTGTTTCGCCGAGTGTGGGCAAAATATAGTCAAAAAGACAGGTATGAAGAAAGGCGTTTAACAGCTCGTCGCCCAGACTTTCGCCGACCGTTTCCACGCCGCACAGCAGCGACGGGAACACAAGGGAGGTATGCGAGCCGTTGAGAATGCGGACTTTCATCTTTTTGTAAGGAGCAACATCGTCCGTCCAGATGACATTGAAGCCGCCTTTTTGCAAGGGCAGTTCGTTTTCAAAATTCCCTTCAATGACCCAGAGATGATACGGTTCGGCGGTGTCGAGCAGCTCGTCACGACGGCCGATTTCGTCAAAAATCTGCTCCGCTTCATCTTTCGGGAATCCCGTCACAATGCGGTCTACCAGCGTATTGCAGAATGTGTTTTCGCTTTCAAGCCAACGGATGAAATCCTTACCCAGTTCCCATGCTTCAGCGTATTGTAAAACGCATTTTTTTAGTTCTTCGCCGTTGTTGTCGATGAGCTCGCAGGCGAAAATCACAAAGCCGCCGCGTTTATTTTTGTATCGTTCATAGAGAAGCTGCGTCAGCTTGCCGGGAAAAGACAACGCCGGTCTGTCCCCGAAACGGCAGGTGTCGTCATACCGGATTCCCGCTTCGGTGGTGTTGGATATGATGAATCGCAGGTCGGGATTTTCCGCAAGCGACAGAAATGCGTCAAAATCGCGGTAGGGGTTGATGGCCCGGGAAACGGCGTTGATTTCCGTCCGCTCACAGACCTCTTTTCCGTTGTCAATCCCTCTTAAAATGAGATGGTATTTTCCGTTCTGCGCGTTGATTTTTGTGACCGCCCCGGAATCCGTCGGCGAGACGATCACGATTTTGCCGTCGTAAAGATCTTGCTTGTTCAGCGAATCGATAAACGAATCCGCAAAGCCCCTTAAAAAGTTTCCCGTTCCGAATTGCAGTATGGTTTCTTTCATGGTTGACTCCTCATATGTGAAAAATATCCTGTTGCTCTACAGGAATAGTATAATCCGCGCTGCCGTCTTTTGCAAGCGCAAAGCAGAGAATTGACATTCTGTCAGATTGATTCTATAATAAATCCCGGGAAAAAGATTCAGAAATACAATCGGATTCTTTAGAAATCCTATCAGAATATCGGGAGGACAAAAATGAATACCCTGTCGCTGCATTTTGCGAAAACAATCGAGAACTGGGACGAGGCGCTGCTGCTCGGCAACGGCAAACTGGAAAACGGCAGCATCTCGCATCTGAAATGCGAAGCGACCGCCGACTGTGATTTTACCATCGAAAACGACCTGTCCCATCTACAGCCGAACAGACCTCTTCCGGATAAAAATACCATTCATCTGAACAAGGGCGAGATTTTGAGCTTCTCATAAAAACAGCACCCTGTCCTCTTCGGGCAGGGTTGTATTTCTCATCGACTTCCGCTTCTTTCCGGTTTGACATTCGCCGGAAATTGTGTTACAATAAATCCATTTCGGCAATACTTATTATAGTTGTATGACGATGACTGAGATGTGTCGAACATTCGTAGTGTTGCAGAAGATACAGCAAAAAGGAGCTTGCAGATATGACAGATCGCGAAAAAGCATTTGAAACAGTGGGGATCGAGCCGCTAAGCGGCAAGCTGACGGCGGATCAGATCGCTAAGGTGAAGGCACTCGGCTGCCTGAAAGACAAACGCTATGACAATATTTTTAACGTCAGGGTCATTACCCGCAACGGAAAAATCACAACGGTACAGCAGCGTGCCATCGCCGAAGCCGCCGATCGGTTCGGTACGGGAGAAGTGGCGATGACTGTCCGTCTGACGATCGAGATCCAAGGCGTGCCGTATGAGAATATCCCGGAGCTGATCCTCTTCCTTGGGGAGAAAGGTCTTACGACCGGCGGAACCGGCGCTCGGGTTCGTCCCGTCACCTCCTGTAAGGGCACGACCTGTCAGTTCGGTCTGATCGACACCTATTCGCTCAGCGAAAAGATTCACGACTTGTTTTTCGTCGGCTATCATGACGCCGTTTTGCCGCATAAATTCAAAATCGCGGTCGGCGGCTGTCCGAATAACTGTGTGAAGCCCGATCTGAACGACATCGGTGTTGTCGGTCAGCGGATTTTCACCCCGAACAGGGACAAGTGCCGCGGCTGTAAAAAGTGCGTTGTAGAGCTCAACTGCCCGATGAAAGCGGCAAAGCTCAGCGACGGCAAAATCGGTATTGACCCCGACGTCTGCAACAAGTGCGGACGCTGCTACCGCAAATGTCCGTTCGGTGCGTTTGAAAACGTCGAAGCGGGTTATAAAGTCTACATCGGCGGCCGCTGGGGCAAAAAAATGGCGATGGGCACGCCGCTCGGAAAAATCTTTGACAGCGAAGACAAGGTGCTTGCCGTAATCGAAAAAGCCATCTGTCTGTTCCGTGACGAAGGCGTCAAAGGCGAACGGTTCGCGGATACGGTGGAAAGACTGGGGTTTGATTATGTGGAAAAGAAACTTATCGGTGACTAAGCGTTTTTGTATTGTGTTGGCAGCGGTGTTGTGTCTGTCGGTTCTGGGCGGCTGCGCCAAAGAAGTCAATGAATCGCAGGAGACAAGCCATTTGTTGCAGGAAGAGACCGGCGTGACGTTTACCGATGCGCTGGATAGAGACGTGACCGTCCCGAAGAATCCTGAACGCGTGGCGGCGCTCATCGGCAGCTTCGCCGATGTGTGGCTGCTTGCCGGCGGAACGGTCTGCGCAGCTCCCGAGGACGCGTGGGACGATCTCGCTTCGGAGTTGACTGACGCCGTGAGCCTCGGCGGTGCGCATTCGCCGAGCATGGAAACGCTGCTTGCGACCGATCCCGATTTCGTGCTCGCCAGTGCGGCTACGGCGGCCGATGTGGAAATGAAAGACGCGCTTGAAGCTGCCGGGATTCCCGTCGCGTATTTTGATGTGGACGACTTCGATGATTATCTCGCGATGCTCAGAATCTGCACCGATATTACGGGACGCGACGATCTCTATGAGAAGAACGGAACGGCGGTGAAGGCGCAAATCGAAACAGTCAAAAAAGAATTTGCCGGCGCGAATCTTCCCGAAAGTGAGCGCACGGTGCTGCTTATCCGGACGTCGTCAAGCTCCGTCAAGGCCAAGGGCAGCAGCGGAACGGTGCTCGGCGAAATGCTCCGGGATCTCGGCTGCATCAATATCGCCGACAGCGATGAGACGCTGCTCGAAAATCTGAGCGTCGAAAGCGTGATCCGTCAGGAGCCCTACCGCATTTTTGTCGTCACGATGGGCGACGATACCGATAAGGCGATGGAAAATCTCAACCGCATGATGGACGAAAATCCGGCGTGGGGCGAGCTCCTTGCGGTGAAAGAAAACAGATTCCATGTGATGGACAAGAAACTGTTCAACAACAAACCGAATGCAAAGTGGGCCGAGGCTTATGAGCAACTCTGCAATATCTTACTCGAAAAATAGAATCAGAACGCTGTATCTGGCAGGCGCGCTCTTTCTGTGCCTGTCTGCCGCAGCCGGCATCCTGCTCGGCAGCAGCGTTTTAACGGTCGCGGAGATCCGGCAGGCCTTTGCCGAGGGCTTTTCGTCCTCGGCGGGAGCTCGGGTCTTCGCTTTTGTCCGTTTGCCGAGAACGGCGGCGTCTCTTGTATGCGGCGCCGCTCTGGCTGTTTCGGGCGCCGTCATTCAGGGCGTGCTTGCCAATCCTCTGGCATCGCCGAGTATCATCGGTGTCAACGCCGGCGCGGGACTGGCCGTTACGCTTTGCACGGCTCTCGGTATTTACGGCGGCTGGCGGCTGTCGCTGGCTTCCTTTTTCGGCGCATTTGCGGCGGTGATGCTCGTCAGTCTCGGCGCGCGGAAATGGGGAGCATCCCGTGGAACGGTCATTCTCATCGGCGTGGCGATGAACAGCCTGCTCGGCGCAGTTTCGGATACGATCGTCACCTTTGTCCCCGATGTTGGCGTGATGAGCAACGATTTCAAGGTCGGCGAATTTTCCGCCGTCACATATCCGAAGCTGATCCCGGCCGTGATCCTGATCGCCGTGACGCTTCTTTTTCTGCTGACGCTGCATCATGAATTGGATGTGCTGACATTGGGCGAAGAGAACGCCGGAGGGCTCGGCATGAATACAAACTTGATGCGCGCCGTGTTTTTGATGCTCGCCGCGCTGTTAGCAGGCTGTGCCGTGAGCCTTGCGGGACTTTTATCCTTCGTCGGGCTGATCGTCCCCCATGCGGTACGGCGTCTGGCGGGAAGTCAGTCGGTTCATCTGTTGGGGCTTTGCGCGCTGTACGGAGCGGCGTTCGTTTGTCTTTGCGATACCGTCGCCCGGACGGCGTTTTCTCCGTATGAGATTCCCGTCGGCATCATCATGGCGCTTCTCGGCGCTCCGTTCTTTGTGTTTATTCTCGTGAAGGGGAAAGGGGGACACAGCCGTGATTGAGCTATGCTCGGTTGCCGCCGGTTATCGTCAGGAAACCGTGCTGCGCGATATTTCTCTTGCGATTCCGAAGGGAAAGCTGCTGACCGTCGTCGGCGCCAACGGCTCCGGCAAGAGCACGCTTTTGAAAACGATTGTCGGCATCGTGCCGCTGTCGTCGGGGACTGTCACGGTGGACGGAACCGACAGGAACGATCTGTCGCGTCAGGATACGGCAAAGAGAATCTCCTATCTGGCGCAGGGCAAGAGCGTGCCGGATATGACGGTACGGCAGATGGTGCTGCATGGCAGGTTTCCGCATCTGCGCTATCCCCGACGCTACAGCGCAAAAGACCGCGAAATTGCAAAAGCCGCGCTGTGCCGGATGGGCATTGCCGACCTCGCCGACCGATCTCTGCCGTCGCTTTCCGGCGGTATGCGGCAAAAGGCATATATCGCCATGGCGCTTGCGCAGGACACCGACTATCTGCTGCTCGACGAGCCTACGACATACCTCGATATCGCGGGACAATTAGAGCTGATGAAAACCCTGCGGACGCTGGCCGATTCCGGAAAAGGCGTCGTGACCGTTCTGCACGATCTGCCGCTGGCGTTCCGCTTTTCGGACAGCATCGCCGTTCTGAGGAACGGGGAAATTGCCGTCTGTGATACGCCGGAAAGTGTCAGCCGGAGCGGCATTATTGAAACGGTGTTCGGCGTCGGCTTACGGTATGACGAAGAGGAAAATGCCTATTCTTACCGGTATCTGTGAACAGAGCAAAACCATGCGGCGTATGCCGCATATTTTTTTGTCATTTTATCTGCAAACAGGTATTTACTTTTTAGAAAAAACAAGATATAATGAGAACAAAATTGGTTCTTTTTCACAAAAATCGTCATCGGGAGGAATCGGACATGGATCTGATCGGCGTTGACATCGGCGGGACAAAATGCGCCGTGGTGCGTGGCAACGACAAGGGCGAAGTGCTCAAAAAAGAAAAATTTGCGACAATGGACTGCCAGGACACGATCGCAAAAATCATAGAAGCCGTCGCCGGAATGGGAAAGTGCGACGCCATCGGTATCAGCTGCGGCGGACCGCTTGACTCGCAAAACGGCGTCATCCTCTCACCGCCCAATCTCCCGGGTTGGGATCATGTGGAAATCGTGAAAATATTGAATGAGCGGTTCGGCGTTCCCGTGTTTCTGAAGAATGACGCGGACGCCTGTTGTCTGGCGGAGTGGAAATTCGGCGCGGGACGTGGCGCGAAACATATGATTTTTCTGACGTTCGGCACGGGTCTCGGCGCGGGACTGATTCTCAACGGCAAGCTCTACAGCGGCGCGTGCGATATGGCGGGAGAGGTCGGGCATATCCGGCTCGCGGACTTCGGTCCCGTCGGGTACGGAAAGTCCGGGTCGTTCGAGGGCTTTTGCTCGGGCGGCGGCCTTGCGCAGATGGGTGCGACCGTCGCAAAGGAAAAACAGCAGATGGGGCAGAAAGCCGGCTTTGCCGAAAAGGAGATTACAGCGAAAACGATTGCCGACGCCGCGAAAGACGGCGATGCGGACGCGCTTATGGTCTATCGCCAGTGCGCCAGAATGCTCGGCAAGGGGCTTTCCGTCTTAATGGATATATTGAACCCCGAACGGATCGTTCTGGGCAGCATTTTTCAGCGCAGCGAAGACTTGCTGCGGGAAGAAATGGAAAAAGTGATCGCAGAAGAAACGCTGATCAGATCCCGGAACGCGTGCCGGATCGTGGCAGCGGAATTGGGGGATTCGTTGGGTGATGTGGCATCGTTGTGCGTCGCCGTCTGCGGCATGAAAGGAGAACTCGCATGAAAGAATTATTACGCAATCACCCGGCGCTCGAAGTCTGTAAGGAGCAGATCGGGGCGGCGCTCGGGCTGATGATTGAAACCTATGAAAACGGCGGCAAGGTGCTGCTCTGCGGCAACGGCGGAAGCGCGGCAGACTGCGAACATATCGTCGGCGAGCTGATGAAAGGCTTTCTGCTGAAGCGTCCCGTTCATGACGAACGAATCCCGGCAGAACTGCGCCGGAATTTACAGGGCGCGTTGCCGGCGATCTCTCTGCCGAGCCAGATCGCGGTGCTTTCCGCGTTTCTCAACGATGTCGAGCCGCAAATGCTCTACGCGCAGCTTGTGTACGGTTACGCGTCCGAAAAGGATCTCGTCATCGGCATTTCCACGTCGGGCAATTCCGAAAATATCGTGAACGCCATTCGTGTGGCGAAAGCCGTCGGCGCGAAAACGTTGGCGCTCACCGGCGAAAAACCGAGCCGTCTTTCGGCACTCTGCGATGTGACGGTGCAGGCACCGAGCCGTGAAACCTACCGCATTCAGGAATACCATCTGCCGATCTATCATTATCTGTGCGCGGCAGTGGAAAAACACTTTTTTACCGATATATAAAGAGAGGTTTTGTCATGAAAACAATGTATTATCTGATCGGCAACGCGCATCTCGACCCGGTGTGGCAATGGCGTTCACCGGAGGGACTTTCCTTAGTCAAATCGACGTTCCGTAGCGCGCTTGACCGCATGAACGAATACCCCGGCTATGTGTTTACGAGTGCGTGCGCCGGATATTATCATTGGATCAAGGTCAACGAGCCGGAAATGTTTGAAGAGATCAAGCAGCGCGTGGAAGAAGGACGCTGGGCGGTCGTCGGCGGCATGTGGGTGCAGCCCGACTGCAATATTCCGTCCGGCGAGGCCTTTTGCCGGCATCTGCTGTATTCCCAGAAATTCTTTAAGGAGAATTTCGGCATCACCGTCAAGACCGGCTATAACGTGGATTCGTTCGGTCACAATGGCATGCTGCCACAGCTGCTGAAAAAATCCGGCATTGACAATTATGTATATCACCGTCCCAACAGCCGCGACGAAAAGCCGGGACTTTACGCCGGACTTCATGAATGGCAGAGCCCCGACGGCAGCGTGATCCGGGCGTTCCATATTCCGGACGGTTACGGCGGAGACGTGCGTCAGGATCGGCTCGAGAACCATTATTACAACAAGAATCAGCCGATGATGATCTTCTACGGCGTGGGCAACCACGGCGGCGGTCCGTCCAAGGAGCATCTGCGGCATACCGAGGAGCTGATCGCAAAAGGCGGCTTTGCCTATGCCTCTCCCGACCGCTATTTTGAAGAGACAAAGGCGCTGTCTGTTCCCCGTGTCAGTGAGGATTTACAGCATCACGCCAGCGGCTGCTACAGCGCCAACAGCCGGATCAAAAGTGCGAACCGCAGCGCCGAAACCGCGCTTGTGACCGCCGAAAAGCTCGATGTGCTGGCGAATCTCCTGACAGCATCGCCGACCCATTCCGGGAAGCTCGAGGAAGCGTGGGAACGCGTGATGTTCAATCAGTTTCATGATATTCTGGCAGGCTGTTCGATCAAGGAGGCGTATCTCGATGCCGAAAACGCATTCGGCTATGCCAAAGAGGTCGCGCTCGATGTCAATACCTACGCCGCACAGCGCATTTCCTGGCGCATCAAGACGACGGATTTCCTTGACGCAGACACGTCGGAAATGCGGGCCCGTATGTGGTACCGTGACGGCGAAGGTTCGCCGATGGTCGTTTTTAATCCGCATTCGTTCCCGGTGAAGTCGATCGGGGAGTTCGGCGATCAGGGCGTCGCCAAGGTGCTCGATTCCAAGGGCAATCCTGTGATGCATCAGCTCGTCCGTGCACCGTATACGGACGGCGACCATGTGCGCAAGTGCATTTTTGAGGCGGAGATTCCCGCGTTTGGGTATGCCGTGTATTATCTCTATCATCAGGGAACCGTCGAAAACGCCACGTTTGACACCGAACTGACCGCGACGGAGGACTGCCTTGAAAATAACAAAGTGAAAATCACCTTTGACCGCCGGAGCGGCGCGGTGAAATCCTATTATCTGAAAGAGCAGAAGACCGAGTTTGCCGATGGACTGCTCGGTCAGGGGATCGTTTGCGACGATACCGCCAACGACACATGGGGGCACGGCGTTTTTGATTATAATATGCAAATCGGCGAATTTTCTGCCGGCACGCTGGAGCTGCTCGAAACAGGCCCCATCCGTGCGACGATCAAATCGGTCGTGACCTACGGCAATTCCGTGTTGACGCGGTATTATTCGCTCTATCACGACAGTGAAAAGCTGACGGTCAGAACGGTGCTCGACTGCGACGAACAGTATAAGTCCATCAAGCTCTCGTTTAAGGCGAACGTGACGAACCCGACCGTGACCTACTCCATGCCCTACGGCTTTATTGAAAAGAAAACGAACGGACAGGAGGAGCCGTCCCATGCGTGGTGCGATCTGCGTGAGGAGAGCGGCAAGGGTCTTGCGCTTCTGAATACGAGCAAATACAGCTTCTGCGCCGTCGGCAACGATTTGCGCATGATGATTGCGAGAAGCTGCGCCTATCTCGACCACTACGGTCAGAGAAGCCGTGACGGCGAAATGCGCTTCCTCGATAAAGGCGAACAGGAGTTTTCCTACGAGCTCGTCCCGCACACCGAAACGGTCAACGCGGCATTATTCAAAGCTTCCGAGCTGCTGAACAGCCCCTTGCAGACGCATCAGGAAACGCATCACGACGGCGCGTTGCCGCAGGAATATTCGGCGCTTGCGATCGACAAGGAGAATATCGTGATCACCGCGATCAAAGCGGCGGAGGACGGCAACGGCGTCATTCTGCGCGCCGTGGAGGCAAACGGAATCCCGACGACGGCGACGATCCGTTCCGACGCGCTGAAAGCAAACTTTACGATGAACTGGGCGCCGCAGGAGATCAAAACGATCCGCATCACGGAAAACGATGCCGCCGAATGCCTGATCATTGAGGAATAACAGAATAGCTTAAAACAGCAAAACCGTAAACGACGAGCGATTGCCGTTTACGGTTTTTTTATGCGCCGGTTGCAAGATTTTTATAAATCCAAGCGCGCAGCGCTTCCGAATCTTTTGCCGCAGGCAAAAACATCATTTCGGCGAAGCCGAAACTTCATAGCCCGCAGGGCTGCTTCACTTGTTTCGCAGAAACAAACTTCACTGCGGATTGAGAACCGCCGGGCGGCTCTCAATCCGTTATTCCTCGGTCAGCTTTTGCAGCGTATCGCCTGTGACGCGATAGATTGTCCAGTCCGTCAGAGGGGTTGCGCCGAGCGACAGATAAAAATCTATACTCGGCTGATTCCAGTCGAGACAGCACCACTCCAGGCGTCCGCAGCCGCGTTCCACGGCGATGGACGCCAGTTTTTTTAAGAGCGCTTTTCCATAGCCTTTGCCGCGGTATTCCGGCAGGACGAACAAATCCTCTAAATAGATGCCCGCTCTGCCCAGAAAGGTGGAAAAATTGTGAAAGAACAGCGCGAAGCCAACTTCTTTGTTCTTTTCGAGCACAAAAATCACTTCGGCTTTCTGCTTTTCAAAAATCCATTCCGTCAGAAGCTTTTCGTCGGCGACAACCTCGTCGGACATCTTTTCATAGTCTGCCAGAGCTTTGATGAACTGTAGAATCAAAGCGGCGTCTTTCTTCTCCGCGTATCGGAATTCCATTGCCATTTCCTCCGTAAATCTGCTTGTCGGGCATTCGGTCCGCTGCGTGATCCATTCTATTTTTTCAGGTCTGGGAATCGAATTGTTTTATTCTTTTATAAACGCTCTGTCTTGATCGGGAATACTCGATTCATCGGTCATATACCGTTCAACCTGCATGCTTAAATGATACTTTTCACGCAAACTGATGATTTTCGACATCATCGTTGACTGATGGTGTATGTCGAGTGCCTGCTGGTTTTCCCAACTGTCAATCAAAAGAACGGTTTCCTCGTCATTCATCGGGAAAAAGTATTCATATTTCAAATTGCCTTCTTCGGCACGGATTTCGTTTACAATTCCTGTAGAAATCATTTCTTCTGCAAATTTTCTTGCATTTCCGTTTATGCCTGAATAGTAAATATTGACTGTTAATGCCATAAAAGCACCTCCGCAAATTCCGATTGATTGATTTTTCAGCTTTATATACCGTTGAGACCGGCGTTTATGCGTCGGCATGCGCACCCGTGACCGTCTCTCCCTGCCATGTATTGATGCCGCCGAACTCCACGATGTTGGTATAGCCCAGTTGAACCAGCTTCTCCGAAGCCTGTTTGCTGCGGTTGCCGCTGCGGCAGTAGATGAGGATCAGCTGATCCTTGTCGGGCAGCTCAGGGATTTCCTCTGCGCCGATCGTCTCGTTGGGAATGCAGACAGCGCCCGGAATGTGCTTCTCTTCGTACTCCGCCTGTGTTCGGACGTCGAGAAGGATATAGTCCGTTTCCGTTTCCATCAGGGCAATCGCTTCGTCGGTGCTGACCTGACGGTATGTTTGTGCCGGTTCGGAAGCGGAGCAGCCGGTCAGCAGCATAACGGGCAGGAGGAGAAGCAGAGACAGCAGATGTCTGACGGCAAAGCTGCCGTTCTTCGGTTTATCTTGTTTCATGACAGGTTCCTTTCTTTCCGGTGTCGGGGACGATTTTTCTATATTCTATCACATCCGCGCGCAAGAAGCAATCCCGAAAGAATCTTCTTTTGGCTCTTGACAAGTTGATTGCAATATGGAATAATAAAAATAGTCAAGAATGTTTACTATTTGTCTGTGAAAGGGGTCATTTCACCATGGAGCTTTATCAGCCGCAGCCTTTTGATTTCAGCGATACGAAGACGTTTGATGTGTGGGACAGGACGAATCTTGTCCGCATCGACAACATCAGCAAGCTGGATGATCCGTTCCCGGATTTCGAGTGCCCGGAGCTCGAGGCTGTCTGTGAAAAAATTCTCGAGGCCAGAAAAAACGGCCGTCCCGTCATTGTTTTTTACGGCGCGCACGTCATCAAATGCGGTCTGTCTCGGTACATCATTGACCTGATCCGCCGCGGCATTATCACGCACATTGCCTCAAACGGCGCCGGCAGCATTCACGATTTTGAGCTGGCGTATCTGGGCGGCACTTCCGAGCACGTGCCCACCGCGATCGAGGACGGCTCGTTCGGTATGTGGGAGCAGACCGGCGGCTGGATGAACGAAGCGATCAACGAGGGTTTCCCGAAAGGCTACGGCTACGGCGAATCGTTGGCGCATTATGTGGACGAACACCCGGAGAAGTTCCCCTATAAGGACGACTGTGTGTTCTACAACGCCTATACCCACGGCATTGCCGCAACCTATCATGTGACCATGGGAACCGACATCATTCACGAGCACCCGTCGGCGGACTTTTCGTGCATCGGCGGCACAAGCGGCAAGGATTTCAAGGTCTTTGTCAATTCGCTGAAGGATCTCGAAGGCGGCGTCTTCCTGAACATCGGCTCGTCGGTGACGGGACCGGAGGTTTTCCTGAAAGCCCTTTCCATCGTCCGCAACCACGGCTATAAAACGCAGAAGATCACGACCGCGAACTTCGATATTATTCCGCTCGGCGATTACAAGAGCGACGTCAGCAAGGATCATTTCCACTATTATTACCGTCCGCGCAAGAACATCATGAACCGTCCCGTCAGCCTTGGCGGCAACGGCTACTATATTTACGGCAATCATATGCAGACCGTGCCGACGATGTACCGTCTTCTGACGTAGAGTGAAAAATAAGCAGACCGAAAGGAAAGGCGTGAAAATCCGATGAATCCACAGATTTTGGAGCAGATGTTAGAAAAAATTCCGTCCCTGCGCGTCAGCCTTATCGGCGACGGCTGCATCGACGTTTACTGGCACGCCGATATGCGTCTGAGCGAGCTTTCTCGCGAAGTGCCGCAGCACCCTCTGCCGATCGTCGAAGAGCGGTTTTCGCTCGGGGCAGGCGCGAATGTGTTGGCGAATCTGGCGGCTTTGGGCGCGAAAAATATACAGTATATCGGCTGCATCGGCAACGACTGGCGCGGCGTGATTTTCAAAAAGCTGCTTTTGGAAATCGGTGTTGCGGATGATTTTCTGATTGCTTCCGACAAGATCATCACCCCGGCTTACTGCAAGCCGATCCGTCACGGCATTTCCGATGTGACGAGCGAAGATCCTCGCATTGATTTCTGCAACCGGACGCCTCTGCCGGAAGAGCTTGAGGAACAGGTCATCGCGTCTCTCAGGAAAGCGGCGGAAAATACCGATATTCTGATCGTCTGCGACCAGTTTCAAAACGGCTGCATCACGCAGCGCGTACTGGACGTCATCAATGAGCTTGGCAATAGAATCCCGGTCATCGTGGACAGCCGCGACCGTGTGGGAGATTACCGCAACGCGATGATCAAACCGAATGAAGTGGAGGCGTGCCGCTGTCTGGGACTGTCCCCCGAAATCGTCAGCGAACCGCAGGGCGCCGAAAAAATTGCGCGCGCTCTGGAAGAAAAGAATAAACATCCCGTGGTGGTGACATTGGGCGCGCAGGGAGCCATCCGGTGCGAAAACGGCGAATGCGTCCGCGTTCCTGCCGCTCCCGTTCCGCCTCCGATTGATTTCGTCGGCGCCGGCGACTCATTTCTGGCAGGATTCGCTCTGGCGTATCCGCAGCAATCGTCTCCCCGGGACGCGCTGATCTTCGCGACGCTTGTCTCCGCCGTGACGATCGCGAAAATCGGAACGACCGGCGTGGCGACGCCGCAAGAAATGCGGGAAACGCTGACGCGTTACGGCGACTGCTTTGAATAACATATGATTGCGCAACGGAAAGGAGAATTTCCATGAATTTCAGCAAGGATACCATTATCAAACGCAAACTGGCAAATCTTGCCGGTCTGATTGAACCGGACAGACTGGAGATCCCGGAGTGGCAGACGCGTCACGCCACGTTTTTAGGGGCTGACGGCTACACCGAAGAAGTGGCCGACGAGCCGATGCGCGTCGGCGACCGCTGGAAATGCCGGGATGACTTTACGCGTTGGTTCTCTGCCGAAGTGAGAGTTCCGGAAAGCTTTGCCGGTAAAAAACTGGCGCTTGAGCTCGAGTTCGGCGGCGAAGGCATTGTGCGCGTGAACGGCAAAATCATCTCCGCGATCACCTCTTATATTAAGTGGGAGCCTGCAACCAGAACCCGTGTGATGCTCAGCGACTGCGCCGAAGCCGGAACGGTTTATCATGTCGAGATCGAAGCGCATCTGCATTATATGGAGTTCTGCGGCTACCGTATGCAGGGGTATACCGAGATTGAATACACCATTCGCACGGCATCTCTCGTGACGATTGATCCCGTTGTCGAATCCTATTATTTTGACATCAAGACCGCGCTGGACGCGATGCAGACGCTGCGCAATCCGATGGAAAAAATCATGAAATCCGGCGACGTGATGCCCAATGATGTCGTCCGTCTGCTCGAAAATGCAAGCCGGGACAGCTTCTATTATGATAAAGTTGTGGACGCCGTCGTCTCGTCGCTGACGCAGGTCGATTTCGATTTTGAGCCGGAAGTGATGAAGCGTTCCATCCCGAAAGCGCAGGAGGTCTTCCGTCAGAAAATGGCGCAGATCCCGAATCAGCCCCACGCCAAAATCAAATTCGTCGGGCAGTCGCATATCGATACCGCGTGGCTCTGGCCGGTTCGCGAGTCGATCCGCAAATCCGCAAAAACGCTTTCCAACGTCTGCTCGCTGATGGATCGTTACCCGGATTTTATTTTCGCGTTCAGCCAGCCGCAGATTTTTGAATTTACCAAAGACCATTATCCCGAGCTTTTTGCCCGCGTCAAGGAAAAGGTACGTTCCGGGCAGTTTGAGCCGGTGGGCAACACCTGGGTCGAAATGGATACCAATATCCCGTCGGGCGAATCGCTGGTGCGTCAGATTCTGTACGGCCGTCGGTTCTTCCTCGATGAATTCGGCAAATGCTCCGATGTGTTCTGGATGCCGGATGTCTTCGGCTACAGCTGGGCGCTGCCGCAGATCATTAAGCGTTCGGGCATGAAATATTTCTTCACCTCGAAGCTCATCAATAACGACGACAACCGCTTCCCGTATTCGCTGTTCCAATGGCAGGGTGTTGACGGCACCAGAATCCCTGCCTATTTACAGCGTCTGAATTATAACGGCAACGTCTCGCCGGACACCCTGCAGACGCTCTATCAGCGGTATGACCAGAAGGGCATTCTCGACGAAGCGATGATGACCTTCGGTTTCGGCGACGGTGGCGGCGGGCCGACCTATCAGATGCTTGAAACCGCCGAACGTCTGAAGGAGTTCCCGGGACTGCCGAAGCTCGAGCTTGCGACCGCGCAGTCTTATTTTGAGGACGTCGAACCCGTCCAAGACGAGCTGCCGGTCTGGAACGATGAGATGTATTACGAGTTCCACCGCGGTACTTATACCTCGCAGGCGAACGTCAAAAAGAATAACCGCAAATCCGAATTGTTGTACCGTCAGGCGGAGATGGCAAGCGTCCTCGCTCTGTGCGAAACGGGCAAGTCCTATCCGTATGACAAAATTCTGAAAGGCTATAAAAAGCTGCTGACCAATCAGTTCCACGATATCATGCCCGGCTCCTCCATTCACTCTGTCTATGAGGAAGCCAAAAAGACTTATGCCGACGTTTTCGCCATCGGCGGCGGCGTGATGCAGGACGCGGCAGATGCCGTCTGCTCTCATATTGCGCACGGCGCAAACAGCGTTGTGGTGTTCAACTTCCTTTCGTGGCAGAGAAAGAACGTCGTGACGCTCAGTCTGACCGATACACCCTTTGCCGAAGCAAAACAGCTCACCGTCAGAAATGCCGCAGGTGAAATCTGTCCGGGCTATATTACCGATGAGAACGGCGTGCGGACACTCCGTTTTGACGCTTGTGTTCCGGCCATGGGCTACGAGGTCTTTACACTCTCCGAGGAAGCGTCCGAACAGAAAGGCTCCATGACGGCGACCAAAAACTGCATGGAAAACGCGTTCTATAAAATCGAGCTCGACGACAACGCGAATCTTGTCAGCATCTACGACAAACGTAATCATCGCGAAGTGCTGGCCGGCAAGTCAAATCTCATCAAAATCTTTGAGGATAAACCCGGCGGAGAAACCGCCTGGAATATCGATATGGAATATCAGAACAAGGAATGGGTGCTCGAAAACGCTGAGAGCGTCGAGGTCGTCGAGTGCAGCGCCGTCCGCAGCGTGCTGCGCGTAAAACGCCGTTTCCACCGTTCCGCGATCACGCAGGACATCATTCTCTACGCCGACAACGACCGCATTGATTTCGCGACGGCGGTTGACTGGGACGAAACCGAAAAGATGATGAAAGCGGAATTTACGGTCGATGTGCTGTCCCCGAAAGCGTCCTACGAGATTCAGTTCGGCGCGATTGAGCGTCCGACCCATTACAACACCTCGCATGACCGCACAAAATTTGAGGTCTCCGGGCATAAATGGGCGGATCTCTCTGAGGGCAACTACGGCGTCTCGCTGCTGAACGACTGCAAATACGGCTACGACATCAAAGAAAACCGTATGCGCATCACCCTCTTGCGTTCGTCGATCGATCCCGACCCGACGGCCGACAGGGGACATCATGAATTTGTCTATTCGCTGCGTCCGCATTCCGGCAGATGGGTGACGGCGCGTACGGTCAATGCGGGCTATGAGCTGAACGTTCCGCCCTATCCCGTTTTCTGCCGTGAGGCCGCCGAGAACGGAACGCTGCCGGCTTCCCGTTCGTATTTTACCTGCGACAGCGACAACGTGATCCTCGATACCGTCAAGGCCGCCGAAAACGGCAACGGAATCATCGTCCGCCTGTATGAATCCGGCGGCACGAAGACGGACGTCTCGCTTTCGACGATCCTGCCGTGCAGCCGCGTCGTGGAATGCAATCTCGTGGAAACCGACGAGACCGAGGTCCCGACAGAGAACGGCGCGTTCCGCTTTACGATCAGACCGTTCGAGATCAAGACATTCCGGCTTAGCTGAATTTATGCGCTGTTGAGGTGAATTGGTTTTGATCTGCATAGAAAACGAACACTATACCGTTTCGGTCAATCCGCTCGGTGCGGAGCTTTCGGGCATTCGCGCCAAAGATGACGGGTATGAATACCTGTGGCAGGGCGATCCCACCGTCTGGAGCGGCCGTTCGCCGCTGCTCTTTCCCATCGTCGGCAGACTGAAACAGGACTGCTATACCTATCAGGGAACAACCTATCAACTGGAAAAACACGGCTTTGCCCGAAAGGAAATGTTTGAAATTGCAGAGCAGTCCGATTCTCTGGTGTCTCTGCGTTTTTCCGACCCGGAAAAATATGCGTCGGTCTATCCGTTCCGCTATGAGCTGACGGTCACCTTTGCGCTCGACGGAAAAAGCCTGATCGTGTCCCACCGGGTGACGAATCTCGACACATCGCCGATGTATTTTTCTTTGGGCGCGCATCCCGGTTTCCATACGCATGAGGGCGCTTATCTCGAGTTTCCGCTGCCTGAAACCGTCATGGCGCAGCGTTTTGATGACGATAAGATCATCCGTCCCGAACGCACGCCCTTTCTGAACGGCGAAAGGATTTTTCCCTTACAAAAACACACCTTTGATGACGACGCCTATGTGCTTGAGGGGCTCCGTTCGCCGTATGTGCGCGTGGTCGACCCGGCGGCAGGCAGAAGCGTGCGTGTCAGCTTCGGCAATGCGCCGTTCCTCGGGATCTGGGCAAAGCCCGGCGCGCCGTATGTCTGCATCGAGCCCTGGTGCGGGATTGACGACGACACAAAGCAAAGCGGCGTTCTCAAAGAAAAGAAAGGGATCGTAACCCTGAACGGCGGCGAGAATTTCGATTTTTCTTATGTCATTGAACCGATGGCGTAAGTCCGCCGCATACGGTAAAATATTTTTCAAAAGGGGAGTTGCTGATGCTGCGTGAAAACGGTTCCAAACAGCAAACGATCAAAGAAAAAAACCGCGCTCTGGTGCTGCAATGCGTCCTGAACCGGCATATCATTTCCCGTGCGGAGATCGCTCGGCAGCTGGGGCTGACCAAAACGACGCTGACCAACATTGTAAGCGAGCTGATCGCCGACGGGATTTTAGAAGAATCCGACGCCGTGCCGATGCATGAGGAAGCTGTCGCCGCCGTCGGCCGAAAATCCATCGGTCTTACGCTTTCCCCGAATGCGCCGCTGATAGGCGGTGTGCTGATTCAGCGCGGCAATCTGCATGTGATTCTGTCCGATTTGCAGGGAAAAATCCTGACCGACCGGAAGTATACCTACACCGGTCTGATTACGCCGACGGAATTCAGGAAGAATCTCAGAGAGCTGTATTTCGCGGCGCGTGCCGAAAGCGACCGACCGTTGCTTGCGATCGGTATTGCCTGCGTCGGTCCTCTGAATATTCTGGACGGCACGATTCTGAATCCGCATCATTTTTTCACGGAGCCGTTCGATTTTGATATTGTTTCGTTCTTTGCCTCCTTTACGCATCTGCCGGTGTACCTGTGTAACGACGCCACCGCCGGCGCGATCGCGGAAAAGCTGTTCGGACTCGGACGCGATGAGGATAATTTTGTCTATATTTCCACCTTCAACGGCATCGGCGCCGGATTCTATCTGGACAACAAGCTCTATAACGGCGAGATCGGGCAGAACGGCGAACTTGGACATATGTCAATCAATTTTATGGGACCGAAGTGCGTCTGCGGCAACAACGGCTGTCTGGAGCTGTACGCCGATATTCCGAACATTCTCCGGCATTATGACCATTTTCGGGAGTTCTTCCCGGAGCATCCGCTTTTCAAGGCGTGCGATCACACCATTCTCGATGTGCTGACGCTGATCGACGACGGCGACGTGCTGGCGATGGCGGTCATGAGCGACTATTGCCGCTATCTTGAATGCGCCGTTTCCAACCTGATGACGCAGCTGAATATCAATCTGGTCATTCTGGCAGGCTCGCCGAACACGACCAATCACTTTTTTGAGCACACGCTGATGCATATGATCAACAAAAAAACGGCGTCGGCAAGGGATCAGAGAATCCGCGTCGAAAAATCGCAATTCGGATTGGATTCTCCGCTTCCGGGAAGCGTCGGAATCGTCATTGATAAGATTTTTAACGGTGAAATCTATCCGGGCACAGCCCCTAAGAAAGGAACAAACGCATGAATACAATCGAGATCCGGGAACTTTCGGCAGAGCATACGCCGGTCAAGGTCGCTATTTTTGATTTTGACGGTACGATTTCCACCCTGCGTTGCGGTTGGGAACAGATCATGGAAAAGGTGATGCTGCGCCGTCTTGCGCCCTCCGGTCTGCCCGAAGAAGAGCTGCTGACGCTCATCCGGGCGTATATCGAAGAATCCACCGGCATTCAGACGATCTTTCAGATGGAGTGGCTCGCCGAACAGGTGAAGAAGCTCTGCGGTACCGAACCGCTTGACCCGTGGGTGTATAAAGATGAATACAACGAAGAGCTGCTGAACATGGTGAACGACCGCATCCGCCGACTGGAAAACGGCGAAGCGAAGCCCGACGAGTTTCTGGTCAGAGGCAGCCGCCGCTTTCTGGAGCTGCTTGCCGCGCAGGGAATCGAGATTTATATCGCCAGCGGCACCGACGACGTCGATCTGCAGCGGGAAGCCGCATTGCTTGCTGTCACGCCGATGGTAAAGGGGATCAAGGGCGCGCCGCACCGCAGAAAGGATTGCTCCAAGGAAGCTGTCATCAAGGAACTGGTGGAGACGCGGCATCTTTCGGGCAGGGAGCTGCTCGTCGTCGGCGACGGCAAGGTCGAGATCATGCTCGGCAATGAAGTCGGCGCCGTCACAGTCGGTGTCGCGACCCGTGAAATCAACATGGACGGCACGTTCCACCCGAAAAAGCTCGTCAAGCTGCGTCAGGCGCAGGCCGATTATATCGTCGCCGATTTCGACGCGCTGATCTACCAATGGGAAGTTGACGGTTGATTTTCGCATGGTGCCGAGCAGATCCGGAAGGACCTGCAAACGGCGACGGAAAATGATCAGCAATAAAGGAGATTTTGCAATGGAAGACAACACCCTTTTTGAAGAATACCGTGGATACAAACCGCAGGACTTCAACGGTGTTCTGGTTATTCTGCGTGAGCCCAATGCAAGCGATTCAGGGGGAAAACTGCCTGCGGACAGGGCTTACGAGTGGATTGAAAAGGTATTGTCCCGCGATGATATGTGGGAGGGGATTCAGCAAGCGAAAGACAAACGTGCCGTCAGCCGTTACCGGCATTTCTTTGAAAAATTGCTAAGACAGGTCTTTTCCGGCAAAAAAGACCGGTATCACATCGCGTTCGATAATATCATTCCGGATCAAGGCGGGAAAAACGCATCGAAGGAATACCGGCAATATCAGTATTTCCCGGAAAGAGTGAAACGCATCGTCGATACCATCGGACCGCAGTATGTGTTCTTGTGCGCCGACGTTTATGACAAAATAAAAGAACCCGGGGACAAGGAAACCCCCGGCGTCATTTATGACAATAAAACCTTGCGTTGCTTCAGCCGCGACGGTGTTACGTATTACGCAATCTATCATCCCTGCGCGCATATCTCGATCGGAAGCCCTGCTGGTTCGGATTTATAAAAAACTTGCGGCGTTCATACATTTTTATTGAATCATTTATGATAATCTTAGAGCCATAGCTCCGGGGAGTTATGGCTCTGGTTTATAACTGCAAGTATGAACTTAGTCTTTCAATGCGGTAATCGGAACAACAAATACGCCGTCATCACGCATATAGGCGGCATTGGCCAGACCGCAGATGACGCATAAAACACCGGGAGCAATACCACCGTCATTTTCAATGGATTTCTTGAGCTGAATCAGGCTTTCAGCGGCATTGTCAATCTGGTTCGCGCCGAGTTTGATTTCAAATGCGCACCATCTTCCGTCTTCCAGCTCTATTACTGCGTCGATTTCCCTGTTTGCGTAATCCTGATAGTGATACAGTTTCGCATTGAAGGCCTCGGCATAAATACGCAAATCTCTTTCACAAAGAGCTTCAAATAAGAATCCGAGTGTTTCTAAATCGTTCAGCAGACGGTTTGGTTTTGCTTTCAGCAAAGCGCAGGCAAGCGACGGGTCAACGAAGTGTCTTTTTTCTGCCTGCTTTAAACGGGTGGAAGAGCGTATATTGGCGGCAAAAGGCGGCTGATTATCCAATAAGAACAGCCTTGTAAAGATATCCAGATAGACCGCGATTGTGTCGGTGTCAATGTCTTCATCGTCAATCGCCTTAATATCTTTTTTTAAGGTTTTGTTCGTTACGGTTGTGCTTTCGTTTCGGGCAAGGGATTTTAATAACAGATTCATTTTTGAATAATCTCTTTTGATGCCGTCAACACGGTATATGTCATCTTCAATAACGGCTTTCAGGTATTCGTCCGGTAAAAGACCGGCCTGCGCGGCAGGAGTATCGAGATTTCCCGGCCAACCTCCCCTGTAAATCAGTTCGGCGATTGTGTGTAAATCAACCTCACCTGTCATGGAAGCTGTTATTTTTCCCTCACATAACTCTTTCAGGGAAACCCTTCCTGAAGAATGCCCGGATTCATAAAGTGACATGGGGCGCATTCTGAGTCTTGCGATGCGGCCTGCTCCGCTGTGCAGAATGCCTTTATGATTCGGCGTTGCAGAGCCCGTCAGGATATATTGCCCTTTTTCACTTTTTTGATCAACCTTATGGCGTACAGCATCCCAGATCGGCGGTACTTCCTGCCATTCGTCAATCAGTCTCGGCGTGGCGCCTTCCAGTACAAGAGAAGGCGCCATTTCGGCAAGGCGTCTGTTCTGAAAGTTGCCTTCCGGATCTCCGAGCATGATTTCACTCTTGCTGTGATAGGACGAAGACCATGTTTTTCCGCACCATTTGGGTCCCTCAATGCAAACAGCTCCGAATATGGATAAGTATTCCTCAATCTTTTTGTCTATGATCCGGGGCTTATATTCATCTTGATTCATTTGCTTCACCGCCTCGTATCTATTATAACCCGATTTTCCTGATTATGCAACCCTAACCGGTCAGATTTTGCATTTTCAATCGGTCAGATTTTAAGTTTTTAATCGGTCAGATTTTGAATTTTCAATCGGTCTGATTTTTATTTTCGGACAAAGTGAAACAAAATGCGGGAGTATTCATACTGCTTTTATCGTTTCTTTTCGAGCATCAGCACGTCGTAGGCGTCCAGCATCACGGTGCTGTCGAGAATTTTTCCTGTCAGCTCGTCTTTCATCGGGCTTTCGAGCCGGACGGCAACGGGACGGTCTTTCATATTGATAGCGAAAATGTATTCGCATTCGTCGCATTGTCTCGAGGAGACGAGCACGCCGTCGTCGACATCCAGCAACGGCTTGATATTGAATTCATTTCTGACAAGTCTTGCCAATGCCTCATAAAAGAGCATATCATTGCCGTCCGTCGCGTAGAGAACGGCGAAGCCCTTGCCGTAAGGAGCAATCGTCACCGCAGGCGTGCCGTTCAGTCGCCCGTTCGTATAAAGAGCCGCCGGTTTGGCACCTGTGAGTGTCAGACGGAACAGCTTGTCGTTTGCCGTGACCTTTTCGCCGTCAGGGAAAGCGATCTCACACGGTTCTCCCGTCTGGCGGGAGAGCTTTTGAGCCGTAATGTTTTCCGTGACCTTCGCGCCGCACAGTTCGGCAAAAAGACCCGGCTCGAGCATCTCGCGCATCCGGTTGTATTCATCCCGTGTGCCGCATTCCGTATTCATCACCACGATGCCGCCGCCGAGCACAAATGACTTGATTTTCTCTGCCTGCTCCGGCGTTGTGATCCGGTGATCCGGCATCACGAGCACCCTGTAGGGCGACAGGTCGTCCCCGATGCCGATGACGTCCACATTCGTGGCAAGCACGTTTTTGAAGCCGCCGTAGGCGTTGAAGAATTCCTCGTCATAGGGGCCGTCGACCACCCAGTCCTCGGAGCCCCAGCTGTTTTCATAGGAATAAACGGCGGCAATCTCCGAAACGGTTTTCGACTTCGCGAATTTGGGGTAATGCTCTTTAAGCTCCGCCGCAAGCTTGCGGAGGACGGGTTCGGTGTTTGTGCGGTATTGCTTATCCCTGCCGAGAATGCTCTCATACGCCTGTTCCGCGCCGCCGATGGGGGAACGCCATTCAAAGAAAACGGTCGCGAACGCGCCGTGCGAGACATTCAGCCAGGTTTGCGCTCTCATGACCGAAGCCGGCGTGTTGGCGTCGGGCAACGGCGTTTGCTCGGCAACGAGGAACTGATGTTTGCCGCAGGAAAGACGCCGGTCAAAGCTGTGCTCCATGCTGGCGCGGAGCTGCACACGGTAGTTTTCGCCGTTCGGCTGCGGAACATAGTTGTCCCATGCTGCGTAATCGAGATAATCGCTGCCCTCAAAGCAGTCAACCGACCAGTTCGCACCGGGCCAGTTCGTGTACAGAAAACGGTTCGGCGAATGACGGCGGACGATTTCGGCCTCCATGCGCAGCAGGCGGTGAAAGGTGAACGAAAAATATTTCCGGTAATCGAGCTGAATTTCCTTTGTCCAACCGCCCTCACAGGCGTTGACGGGAATGTCGATTTCCTCAAAGCTGTTATAGACATTCGACCACATCATCGTGCACCATGCCTCGTTGAGCTTCTCGATCGTACCGTATTTTTCTTCGAGCCAGAGACGGAAGCCCTTTGTGCAGCAGGGGTCAAAATCGTAAAACGGAAAGCCCGGTTCGTTGTCGAGCTGCCAGCCGATCACGGCAGGGTGATTGCCCAGAGCTTTGGCCTCGGCGTCGGTGATCTTTGCGGCGTAGTCGAGAAAAATCTCACTCGAAAGGCATTGACCCTTGCGACCGCCGAAGTCGTAGCGTCCCTTGGCGTTGCCGCCTTTGACCTCGGGATGTTTTTTGTAAAGCCACGCGGGACAGATCGCCGTGACGGTTCCCATGATAACCTTGATGCCGTGTTTTTCGGCGCAGTCCAATGCCCGGAGCATCGGCTCAAAATGATATTCGCCTTCACGCGGCTCAAACCAGCTCCACGCAAATTCGCCCATGCGCACGACATTAAAGCCGAGCGCCTCCATTTTTGCAAAATCCTCTTCCCATTCCTCTTCGCGCCACCATTCGGGGTAGTAGGACGCTCCGAGCCTGAATTGTTCCATAAAGAACCTCCGATTTTTTTCTTTTTTCGATAGCATTATAGCATCAGCATGCTATGCTTTTCAAGTCAGAAAAGAAAAATAATGCGGCGAAATTGAATGTTTTTCACAAAAATAAGCAATTCAATGCAAAAAGAATTGACAATTATGACCGATTATGTTAATCTGAAATTAGAAAAATAAATTCTGCGAACGGAGGCGGCAACATGAAAAAATTCCTTTCTCTTCTGATGTCGGTGCTCCTTGTGTTTTCTGCGGCGTCAGTTTTTCCGATGGCGCAGGCGGCGCAGGGACGGGAGTATTATATTGACAGCGAAAACGGCGACGACACGTCGGATGGCGGCATGTATGACCCGTGGAGAACGACGGCGAATCTTGAGGGACTGTCTCTTGAAGCCGGCGATAAAATCCTCTTCAAGCGCGGCGGCAGCTATCCTTGCGAGCTGACGCTGACTTGTGAGGGGACACCGGAAAACCCGATTGTGATCTCCTCCTACGGCGACGGATATGAAATCCCCGGGGACGGCTGTACGCAGGATTTCTTCGGAAATCCGATTACAAGCAACAATATCGGCTGCTGCGGCGGCTCGGGAGAAAACGGACTCTATCAGGAAGAAGATATTTTCACTGGAATCATTCGCATTGTCCGTCAGATATTCTGTAGACTCAAGGTTGAAGTCGGAAAGCTGATCGACGATATTCGAAAAAAATAAACAACAAAAGCGAACGGTGAATCAAAAGCCGGATCGTATCCTTGCAGAAAAGCCGCAGATGACGCAGTACAGCCATTTGCGGCTTAATTATGTGGTGGGTCAACTTTTCGTTGCATATTGCGTATTTGTATGATATAATATTATTTAATCTGTCGGTTTTTGTGAGATGTGATGAGGTCATTTGCGGAGTATCCTTCTCAAGAGAACGCGACAGCATAACAGTTTCAGTCTGGAGGCAACCGAGATGAATGACGATCAGGAAAAAACGGCCCGGGACAACGGGTATTGTGCGTCGGATTCGCATGATTTTGTTTGCATATCCGAAGAGAACGGCAACACCCACTACAAGTGCGCAAAGTGCGGACTTGAATTTACTTCAAATTTTCTTTCACGATATGATTTTTACAAAACTTTTTTCGGCAGTTATTTCGATAACACTTCGTACGTATGGCATCCGGAGGATATGCAGCCGGCGCAGATCCGGAAGTTCGGTGTTTCATTCGGAAATCTTCCGGTAAAGAATATTTCTTATGAAGACGGTTTTGTTACGAATCAGAACTCCATAAATTTCAGCCGGGACGGAGGATTGGACTATCCGGACAGATATTTTGATCCGAACAAATCCCGTCTGGATGAACAGCAGATCGCCGCTTTATATCAATGTCTGGACGGCATTCAGCTGGAAACATGGAAAAGCGATCCGGGTCAATTTGAGATGTATTCATACTGCGGCTATTTTCATGCAGAATCCTTCGTCTGTACATTTGACAACGGAAGAAAATTCATCTGCAATGCCCCCGAGGATTCCGATGGCTTTCATAAACTGACGGTCTTTCTATCGAAATTATGCAGATCGCAGGGAATGGATATATACAGCTACGATCCTGTACCGATGAAGCCTATCCAAAACCAAAAAAACGGTTTGCCGCTTTCCGAGAGAATCAAGTTGGCTGTTTCCGGCGGGATCGCTTCTTTGCAGGAGCGCCGGAGAATGAAAAGGCTCCGCAAAACTGCCGATGTCAATGATCATTCTGAACCGTCACAACAACCGGCGCAGGCTGTTGTGACGGCTTGCTGTGGCGTTACCGTGCGGGAGAATTCGTCCTACTGCCCGGAATGCGGAAAAAGAATTGAGGACAAAGAGAATCTGCCACATATGGAGATTGCAGACGAATTCGATGATACATTGTGGCTTTGTTCTTGCGGCACGGGCAATGATTTTCAGTATTCATATTGTGTGAATTGCGGAAAAAAGAGGAGTTGAGGCAGTGGATAAATGCCGGATGTCATTTTTTGTCTTCTTGTCGTGACACAAAATGAAAAGTTCACAAAAGACCGTACCTGAGCAGAATCGGCTCTGACGGAAGAGGGGAGGATGGGACATGGCGTACAGCGAACTGATTAAGAATTTCAACCGCATCCGGGAGTATATGCGGGAGTTTTATGTCTACGGCTTCAAGAGTCGTGAGGAATATACAAAGAAGAGTGCCCGCTCTTATGACGATGAACGCCGCCGTGTGGAGAGCTGGCTGGGCGACTATATGCAGTTCCGGCAGACGCCCGACGGGAAGAATGTTTTTCTCTCCATTGACAGCCGCATTTCCCGTCACAATCCGTTATACAAGGCATGGAAGGCCAAAAGCTTTACGGACGGTGATATCACGCTGCATTTTCTGCTCTTCGATATTCTCCATTCTCCCGATGTGAGATTGTCGCTGCATGAGATCACCGGAGAAATCGACGAAAGACTGCTTTCCTTTCCCGAGCCGCGTCTGTTTGATGAATCCACCGTGCGTAAGAAGCTCCGGGAGTATATTTCGGAAGGCATCGTCCTTGCCGAAAAATGCGGAAAAACAATGTATTACCGGCGTTCGGATTCACCGGAGCTTCCCGATACGGATCTTCTGGATTTCTTTTCCGAGGTCGCGCCGTGCGGCGTCATCGGGTCCTATCTGCTTGATAAAACGCAGGCGCATGACGACCGCTTCGCCTTCAAGCATCATTACATAACCGGCGCGCTCGACAGCGAAATCCTCTGTACGCTGCTGACCGCCATCGGAGAAAAAAGGACTGTCACGATGGAAACGGTCAACCGGCATCGGGACAGGACTGCCGAAAAGCGCGTGGTGCCGCTTTGTGTCATGGTCAGCGTGCAAAACGGCCGTCAATACCTGATGGCCTATGTGCCGCGTTATCAACGCATCACTTCTTTCCGGATCGACTATATTGTTTCCGTTCAGCCGGAGGACATCTGTGAAGAGTTCGACGCGCTGCGTGAAAAACTGCGCGATATGCTGCCGCATATGTGGGGAGTCAGCACGCAGAGCGTTTCCGAGCATCGTATGGAGCACGTGGAGTTTACCGTCCGTTATGGGGATGACGAAATGCATATCCACCGTCGTCTGGAACGTGAAAAAAGGTGCGGTATTGTTGAGAGACTCGACGCCAATACCAGTCGCTTTTCGGCGGATTTATTTGACGCCGGTGAGATCGTCCCCTGGATCCGCACGTTTCTCTGCCGGATTACGGAGATTCATTTTTCTGATCAAGCGTTGGAAGAGCAGTTCAGAAACGACATCGACGACATGATGCGTCTGTATTTCCCGGAAGGCGGTGATACACCATGATTTTCAGCGAGCTTTACGGCGTTTATTATAACACCGTCGCAAAAGTATTGAGGACGGCTGTCTGCCGACCGCTGCCAAAAGACGAGCTGCGGACAATTATTATGCAGAACGCTTTCGGCGAAAGTATGCTGACGATCGAGCCGTCGCTTACGGAAGAACGCTGGCAGCTGCTCCGGCAGGACGGCACGACGCCGATCTGTCATATCCCGATCATGCCGCTGACGCTTCTCGAGAAACGCTGGCTCAAGGCAATCTGCATGGATCCCCGCATCCGTCTTTTCGGCGACGACCTGCCGGATTTCCCCGATGTCGAGCCGCTGTTCAGGCCGGAGGATGTGATCGTGTTTGACAGGTATGCAGACGGCGACCCCTATGACGACGAAAAGTATATCCGTCATTTCCGTCTGATTCTCGACGCGATCCGGAAGCAGTATCCCTTAAAAATGGACGTGCAGAACCGCAAAGGCTCCGTTACGTATCTGGTGATGCAGCCGGATCATCTGGAATATTCGGAAAAGGACGATAAATTCCGTCTGATCGGCGACGGCAGCCGATACGGCGGCACTGTGAACTTAGGCAGAATTGTCAGCTGTAAGCCGTATCCGAAGCCCTTTGTTCCCGATCCCGGGAAAAGGCGGGAGAAAATCAACCGAACGGTAACGTTTGAACTCCTCGATCAGCGGAACGCGCTCGAACGGGTATTGCTCCATTTTGCGCATTTTGAAAAACAGGCGGAAAGAATTGCGGACGACCGCTACCGGGTCACGGTCACGTACGAGAAAGAAGATGAGACGGAGCTTGTCATCCGGATTCTCTCGTTCGGCCCGATGGTCAGGGTGACGGCGCCGCAGCACTTCGTCAATCTCATCAAAGACAGACTGATTCGTCAAAAAAGTTGCGGACTGTAAGAAGGTTCGCAACTTTTTTTCCATGATAACGGCGCGCTTTTGCGTTACAATGGCCTTGCAAACGGAAAGACGCATCCAGCAATTTCTCCTGGATATACAAAGGACGGCTCTTTCGAGTGTCCGATGTGTTACCATAAATGCGTCTTGTGTTTGAAAGACACCAACAGCAAATCAGGTTTCCTTGTCAGCTCGTTCTGTACTACCGACGGTGTCTTGTCTCAGAAAAGATGCGCACTGCAACAGGAATCGCAATGGTCCTCAGGACGCCTGTTTATGGAACAGGAGATCAAACGGTGAAATTCCGTTTTTTGCGCAAAACGCATCTTGTATAAAGGCGCCGAACAGCAATCACGACTAGCTTCTGGATAAAGCGGGGAGCTTATAACTCCTGATTTCGGGTTTATTCCCGATACGGCGCCTTGTTTTTTTTGAATCAATCATAAAAGGAGTGAGTTTCATGCTGGACTATCTGAAGCAGGAAGCCAATGTCACAACAACCGAAAACGGCGCGATTACATATTCAACTACAGGATCCGACTGCCTGGATCTCTTTGCCACGATCGGCGCTTTGCGCAGTGCAAGCGAAACGGAGATTATCTCGCGATTCCTGCGCGCTTATACGGAAAACCCGGATACTGCCATGAAGCTGATCTTCTTTGCCAGAGATATTCGCGGCGGTCTCGGAGAACGGCGCGTATTCCGCACGATCCTGCGCTTTCTGGCGCAGACCGAGCCGACCGTCGTCCTGAAAAATCTTCGTTTTGTCGCCGAATACGGCCGCTTTGACGATCTGCTTTCCCTGATGGGAACACCCTGCGAAAAGGAGATGCTCGCGTTTCTCAAAGCGCAGTTTCAGGCGGATCTGGACGCGCTGTCAAACAATGAGAATGTCTCGCTGCTGGCGAAGTGGCTGCCGTCCGTCAACGCTTCCAACGCCGATACCATCCGCACGGCGAAGAAAATCGCAAGAGCTTTCGGCATGAATGACACTTCTTACCGGAAGGCTCTGTCGGCGCTCCGACGCCGCATTGACATTCTTGAAAACTATCTTCGGGAGAAGGATTATTCTTTCGACTACGAAAAACAGCCGTCGCGAGCCATGCTGAAATATAGATGTGCATTCTCTCGCCATGATGACGAACGGTATGAGGCGTTTTTGTCGGCCGTCGAGTCGGGGGAACGTGTGCTGCATACGGAAAATGTCGTCCCCTATGAGCTTGTGGCTCCCTATCTGGTTTCCGATTGGTATGACGGAAAGCATACCTTTATGCGTAGGATTTCTCCGTCTGAAAAGCAGTCGCTCAACGCGACATGGGCAGCTCTGCCGGATTACGGCAACGCGGAAAATGCGCTTGCGGTCGTCGATACTTCGGGCTCTATGTACTGGACCGGAAAAACGTTGCCGGCTTCGGTCGCGCTTTCTCTCGGGCTGTATTTTGCCGAACATAATACCGGGTATTTCCGGAATCATTTTATCGAGTTCTCAGAGCGTCCTCAGCTGATTGAGCTCAAAGGCGATACCTTCGCCGACCGCTTGCGTTACATCGCTTCTTTTAATGAGATCGCCAATACCGATCTCGAGGCGGTGTTCGATCTGATTCTCATGGCTGCGGTGAAAAATCAAGTCCCGCAGGAGGAGCTGCCTGCAAAGTTAATCATATTATCCGATATGGAGTTCGACGCCTGTGTCGATCATGCTTCTGCGGTGAATTTTAAAAACGCGCAGCGGAAATATGCGTCGCACGGCTATACGCTTCCGCAGATCGTATTCTGGAATGTTGCCAGCCGGAACCGTCAGCAGCCTGTTACGCAGAACGAACAGGGAGTCGCTCTGATCTCCGGCGTGACGCCCCGTATTTTCTCGATGATCGCAGGAGGCATTACTTCGCCTTACGCGTTCATGACGGAAATTCTGGGTAGTGAACGCTATGCGAAAATTACGGCATAGGTCAGGAACGGATCGGAAGACGATCCGTTCGTTTTTGGAAAGGACATTGATATGTTTGCAATAAAAGGAAAAGTCAATACCGCCGTCTGCTATGCGAAGACGATAGAGGACGCCGCCGTGGAGCAGATTCGCAGAATGTGCGATTATGAGCTGACGAGGGACAGTAAGATCCGCATCATGCCGGATGTCCATGCCGGAAAAGGCTGCACGATCGGGACGACGATGACCGTTACGGATAAGGCGTGTCCCAACATCGTCGGCGTTGACATCGGCTGCGGTATGTTTACCGTGAAGCTGACGGACAGAACGCTGAACTTTGAGGCAATCGATGCGGCGGCGCATGCCATTCCGTCGGGCATGGATGTCTGGCCGGGACGTGTGGAACGGTTCGATCTGACGGCGTTGCGCTGTTACCGCTCCCTGAAAGATACCCGAAGATTGGAGCGTTCACTGGGGACGCTCGGCGGCGGCAATCATTTTATCGAAGTGGACAGATCTTCGGACGGCGCATTCTGGCTTGTGATCCATTCCGGCAGCCGCAATCTCGGAAAACAGGTTGCCGGGATTTATCAGCAGCTTGCCGTTGATCTCCATATGGGCAAGGAGGACTATTTCCGGCAGAGAGAGGAGATTATCCGAACTTATAAGGAGCAGGGAAGACGCTTGGAGATACAGGCTGAGTTGAAAATGCTTGAAAAGAATTATAAAGCCCGGATGTCGGACGTTCCGGAGGATATCTGCTGGCTGTATGGAACGTATCTTGAGGATTATCTGCACGATGTGGAAATCTGCCAGCAGTTTGCCTGCAGAAGCCGGGAAAAGATGGCGCAGATCATGCTGGAGAAAACCGACATGACGGCGGAAATGTCGTTCCATACCGTTCATAATTACATTGATACGGGGGAGATGATTCTGCGCAAGGGCGCGATCGCCGCGCATAAAGGTGAGACGGTTCTGATTCCGATCAATATGCGTGACGGCTCGGTGCTCGCGGTCGGCAAAGGAAATCCTGAGTGGAACGAATCGGCTCCCCACGGCGCAGGACGTCTGATGTCGAGAAGTGAAGCGAGAGAAACGATTTCCTTCGAGGACTACCGGACATCGATGTCCGGAATCTATACCACAAGCGTCAACGAACAGACGATCGACGAATCGCCGATGGCCTATAAATCCTTAGCGGATATTTTAGATGTAATCGATGACAGTGTAGAAGTTCTCGACGTCATGAAGCCGGTCTACAATTTCAAAGCGTCGGACGAACTCCCGCCGTGGAAGCTCAAGTAATCCCGAAGGGTACGGAGTGCCGGAAAACATAACAGAATACTACAGATAAAAGCGCAGCCGGGAAGAACCTGACTGCGCTTATTATTCGTATCTTCACAAGAATTAAGGGATATAAAGTGATACATTTCGACAATTTATGACTTTTTATTGACAATACATTACAATTGTATTACAATATCAATAATATGAAAAGCAATGGTGGTTTTTATGAATAAATTGATCATTCCATCAAAAAAGTATCGGGGCGATTCTTCGGTAGTGTCGGTAAGATTGCCGAATGATCTGATTGATTCTCTTGATGAAATTACAAAAAAACCGGGCGGACACGGAATGAGATTATTCAGATTTGCTTGGAATTTGCCATCGAAAATGTCGATATAGAATAAAAGAGGTAGGGAAATCATGTCAATTTTTAAATGCAAAATGTGCGGCGGAGATCTGGAAGTCGCCGAAGGGAACAATATCGCCGAATGTGAATACTGCGGAACGAAACAGACCGTACCGAGCGCGGATAACGAGAAAAAGGTCAACCTTTTCAACCGGGCAAACCGTCTGCGAATCGGCGGCGAGTTCGACAAAGCTGCGTCCATTTATGAAAGCATCGTGGCGGAATTTCCGGAAGAGGCGGAAGCGTATTGGGGGCTGTGTCTTTGCCGTTACGGAATCGAATATGTGGACGATCCGGCGACGGCGAAGAAGATTCCGACCTGTCACAGAGCGTCGTTTGAAAGTTTGCAGAAGGACGAAAACTTCAATCTTGCGCTGGAATATGCCGATGTCATTGCGCAGAAGGTCTATCGCGATGAAGCGCGGGAGATTGACCGCATCATGAGCGAAATTCTTGCCGTCAGTAAGACCGAAAAGCCGTATGATGTTTTTATATGCTACAAGGAAACGGACGAAAAGGGCGAAAGAACGATAGACAGCGTCCTTGCGCAGGATATATACGAAGCGCTGACCGCAAAGGGGCTGAAAGTCTTTTTTGCCAGAATCACGCTTGAAGACAAGCTCGGTCAGCAGTATGAGCCGTACATATTCGCCGCGTTAAATTCCGCAAAGGTCATGTTGGCGATCGGCACAAAATATGAGTATTTTCACGCGGTGTGGGTGAAGAACGAGTGGTCGCGTTTTCTGAAGCTCATGGCGAAGGACAAGTCAAAGACGCTGATCCCCTGTTTTAAAGACCTCGACGCCTATGACATGCCGGAGGAGTTCAAGGGACTTCAGGCGCAGGATTTGGGCAAAATCGGCGCTATGCAGGATCTTGTCCGGGGCGTTGAAAAGCTGGTCGGTCATCAGCCGGAACATCATACAGTTGTAACGCAGGTCGCCGCCGGCCCGAATATCGAAACGTTATTGCAACGCGGCAATATGGCGATTGAAGATGAAAATTGGGATGAAGCAAAAATCCATTTCAACAAGATCCTTGATATCAACGCCGAATGCGCAGAAGCGTATTTCGGACTTGCTCTTGTGGAAACAAAGCGGAAATCGGTAAAAGAGCTTGTAGAGAATGAAGCAGCCGGCAATAAAAACTATCAGCGGGCAAAGCAGTTTGCAAGCGGAGTCTTTCTGGAAAGTCTGAATCAGGCTGAAAGAGATTTTGCGGAATATAAACGAGAGCAGCTAAATCATATCGATACATTAAAAACTCTTCGTAAAAGAAACAAACCATTTTCTAAACTAATATCTGCAGGAGGAGCTTTACTCTTTTCGAATGGCCAAGTAAAAGCGACTGGTGACAACGAGAACGGTCAATGTAATGTAAATAAATGGAATGATATTGTTGCAGTATCATCAAGCAGCCTTCATACAGTAGGGCTAAAAAACAATGGTACAGTTGTTGCCGTTGGTTACAATGAATTTGGTCAGTGTAAAGTATCCTCTTGGAAAGAAATTGTAGATGTTTCGGCTGTGGGCTGGCGTACTGTAGGCTTAAAAAAAGACGGTACAGTTTTAGAAGTTGGTAGTAGTCCTGATGCTGAATTCAGTTTAGAACATCGTCATGAAGCTGGTAAACTAAGAAATTGGAAAAACATCATCTCCATTTCTGCCGGAGATAACCATACTGTAGGCTTGAAAGCGGATGGAACAGTTATTGCAGTTGGAAATAACTATTTTGGACAATGTAAAATTGCTAACTGGAGATATATTGTTGATATTTCAGCAAGCGCATATCACACTGTCGGACTCAAATTTGATGGAACGGTGATAGCCACAGGCGATAACAAGAAGGGACAGTGTAATGTTACTACTTGGAAAGATATTATTGCAGTATCCGCAGGCGATTACCACACAGTGGGTCTTAAGGCAGATGGAACTGTTGTTGCAGTTGGAGACAACTACAATGGAGGCTGTAATGTAAAGAATTGGAGAGACATCATTGCTGTTTCAGCCGGAAGTTGGTATACTATGGGCTTAAAGAAGGATGGAACTGTTGTCACCACAGGATGTAATAGCTTTTCAGGAATAAGATTATTTGACAGTTATGATGATTTTATTAATGAAAGAACTGAAAAAATAAAGCAACTTAAAGAAAAAAAACTTGCAGAACAAAAAGCTGAACAACTCCGATTAGAACAAGAAAGGATTGCTGAACAAAAGCGATTAGACAAAATGAAACAATATCGTGCAAAAGGCCTCTGTCAATATTGCGGCGGAACGTTCAAAGGTCTTTTTACAAAGAAGTGCGTAAACTGCGGCAAAGAAAAAGATTATTAAAATTCTATACAAAAAATTCTATACAATCAGGAGGAAAATGATATGTCCAAATTCGTAATCGAATGTCCGAAATGTCATAATTATACCATGGCGTCAAAGGTGTTTAACCGCCATGTGAAATGCACCTGTGGTTATGAAATATCGGTAAAGAACGACAGAATGGCGGCAAAGGAGTGTCCCCATTGCCACAACACCGTTATCTATGACCAGGCAAAGGGCGCAAAGGCTGTTTGCCCCGTCTGTAAAGAGCCCATCAACACTTCCGAAGACTTAAAAAATGCGGTGGATATTTATTGTCCATCCTGCTCATGCGAGCTGGTGGTCGATAAAAACGGCGCAGAATATACCTGCCCGCTTTGCGAAACAAAAATCGACGTGCAAAAGCAGATCGCGAAGCAAAAGATAAAGAATCAGGGACTTGCCAGCGTGATCAAATATGAGGGCGGCAACGACACCCTTGTCTGGAAGCATCCGATCGAGGATTTCAATCTCGGTTCACAGCTGATCGTTCATGAGTCGCAGGAGGCACTCTTTTTCCGCGACGGGCAGGCACTCGACCTCTTCGGCGCAGGCCGCTACACGTTGGCAACGCAGAATCTGCCCGCTCTTGAAAAGCTTTATAAGCTCCCCACAAACACCGATGAGGTCTTTCATTCTGAGGTTTATTTCATCAATCTGACGACCCAGATGGGTATCAAATGGGGCACGGATTCAAAAGTCCGGCTTTTTGACCCGGCTTCGGGACTGCATATCGAATTGGGTGCCTGCGGTCAGTTTAACCTGCGCGTCTGCAATTCGCGTAAATTTGTCCTGAAGGTCGTGGGTACCGCCGGTTCGTTTACGCAGGAAGAGATTTTCGGCGATTATCAGAAACAGAATGAAGACGCGAACACCGTCAATAAGGCGTACAGTATAAAATCCGCCGTCAGCCATTTCAAGGCACTTATTATTTCAAAAGTGAAAGCGTTCCTTGCACGTTCGATCAAAGAGAATCAGATCAATATTCTCGAGGTCGATGAACACATCGACGAAATCTCCGAATACCTCCGTGAAAAAATCAACGAAGTGCTGGAGGACTATGGACTCACCATGCCGGAGTTCTTTGTGACGAGCATTATGACGCCGGATGATGATCCGAATTTTGTCAGCCTTCGTCAGCAGTTCGCGCAAAAGACTCTTCTGGTGCGTCAGGAGGAGATCAAAAAAGCGGAAGCAGAGGCCGCGCAGGCCAGAAAAATGGTCGAAGCGCAAACGGAAGCGCAGCTTAAAGTTGTTGGAGCGCAGGGTGAGGCGGAATCGCTGAAAATCAAGGCGCAGGCAGAAGCCGAAGCGTATAAGGCGCAGGCGTTTGCCGAAGCGGAAGAAATGCGCGCAAAAGGCTTTACATACAGTCAGGAAACAGCCCGTCAGGTCGGATTGGAAGCGATGCAGAACGGGATCACCGGCGGCGCCGGAGGTGCAGGAAACGGCATCGGCGACATCGCGTCTCTCGGTGTTACGCTTGGCGCGATGGGCGGTGTCATCGGCATGACAAAAGAGGCTTTGAGCCCGCTTATGGGAACGGCAGGCGACATCGGCGAAGGTATCGGAAATGTTGTTGCTGGAAAAACCGACGAGACTGCCGAAACCTGGGACTGCGCCTGCGGCATAAAAGGAATCACCGGCAACTTCTGCTCCAACTGCGGCGCAAAAAAACCAGCTCCTGTTGAAACCTGGGACTGTGCCTGCGGCAATAAGGGCATCAAGGGTAATTTTTGTTCCAACTGCGGCGCCAAAAAGCCTGAGCCGCCGAAAACCTGGGATTGCGCCTGCGGCATGAAGGGGATTACCGGCAACTTCTGCTCCAACTGCGGCGCCAAAAAGCCAGAAGAGCCTGCAACATGGGATTGTGAATGCGGAAATAAGGGCATTACCGGAAACTTCTGTGACAACTGCGGAAAAGCGAAAGGAGAATGAAAGCCATGAAAACAAAAAACCTGATAAAGAATATTGTTATTTTTCTTATCGCGCTTATCATCTATCATGTATTGTTTTTTGCGCTTCCGTTTGTGCATACGCCGACTTTCTGGGGTGCATATATATTCGGAACCGTTGCCATATTGGCGCAGATCGGCGTTGCGGTACTATCTTTTCACGGTTCCGACACGCTCAGAAAAAAAGTTTATGCATTTCCGATCTCTCGCATGGGGATCATTTACCTGATCGTGCAACTCCTGATTTCTGTCATCTTTTCTACGATCGCTTCATTGCGCGATAACATTCCCGGTTGGATTGTCTATGTCGTAAGCGGTATTGTTCTGGGCGTATTTACGATTCTTGTTCTTCTTACCGATACAGCGAGGGATAAAGTGCAGGAAATCGAAGACGAAGAGGACCGGCAGACGGTACAGATCAAGACCTTCCGCGTCAACATTGATTCCATTGTCCGTCGTGTTAACGATCCCGAACTGCTGAAAATGCTTCAGAAACTCAGCGATACAGCAAGATACAGTGATCCCGTTTCGACCGAAGAGTTGTATCCGATTGAAGCTGAAATCACCGGAAAAATCCGTGAGCTGAACGATCGGATCGGGTGGGGAGATATAGACGGCGCCAAAGCGCTTGCCGAAGGAATTATCAACTTATTTGAGGACAGAAACGCCCTGTGTAAGATGTATAAGCGGAAATAACTGTCGGAAGTACGATATACGCGGCGTGAATCCTATCAAAAAAACAGAGGTTGGTACATACCGTACCTGCCTCTGTTTATTTTTTATGCCTTGATTCGAATTTGGGATTTGAAGAAGGCCGTCAGCTCACAGACGGCTTTTTCGCCGGGGCCGGAGTAGGGGTCGGTGACGCTGAAAACGTGTTGGAGCTTCTTGCCGTTCAGCGTTTCGGTGTGGTCGGAAAGCGTATTCCTGACTCCGGATTTGTTGAGCGTGTCCCGTAAGACATACGACTGCTGACGGATAAAATCGCCGCTTGAGGTGATGATGAAAAACGGCGGAAGACTGCTGTCGGCGATGCGGCCGATGTGCAGATATTTTTCAAAAACGGCATTTTGTCCGCTCTTGCCGAGGAGCACCTTCTTCATGACTTTCAGCATCGGATTTGAGCCAAGATCGACGGCAGGCGAAACGACGCCGACCGCATTGAACGGGAACGATGCAGGGCTGACATTGAAATCGTCCTGAAAATGTTTGTTGAGGCTGACCGCCGCCGTGACGCAGGCAAGATGTCCGCCTGCGGAGTCGCCGGTCAGGAATACATTGTCGAGGTCGGCAGGGTAGTCGGAGAGGTTTTCCGAAAGCCACAGAAGAGCCGCAAAGACGTCCCTCACCTGATCGGGAAACAGCACGTCGTCAACCAGGCGGTAATTGATCGAAGCGACCAGAAAACCCTTTGAGGCCAGCCTGAGGCAGTAATATTTATTGATTTCTTTATAGCCGTACATCCAGCCGCCGCCGTGAATGTCAAGAATCACGGGGAGCTTTTCGGTCGTCCCCTCGGGATAATATATATCGAGCAGATGCCCCTTTTCGCCGTCATGGATGTACGGAAGATCGGTAATCTGCCGGATGCCGGGCGTCGGCATCTGCGAGTCGATCCTCTTCTGATCGGCTTTCCCGACGGCCTTCCAGTTGAGTTTGAGAATGGATTTGATGATGTCCAAAATGGGATTCCTCCTTTTTCAAGATGTATTGAATACAAAGAAAGACGCTGTGATTTTGGCAAAACTATTTTAAGAATAACCGTGAGAATGTTTTCATCCCCACGGTTTTTTTTGTTTGTAGATATGATCGATTATTTCACTTTGTTTTTAATCGCGATGACAATCTCCTGGAAAATTGTCCAGAGCTTTGTCCCTTTGAGCCGGAGGATAAAATTGTTCAGCATCGCTTTGAAGCTTGTATCTTCCTCGAACCCGAGCGGCTCGCTGCCGTCATCGATCACAAGCGCCTGGGAAAGACACATGCCGCCTTCGCCCTGCAGCTCAATTCTGACATATTCAAAATCGGCTGCTCCCTCAATGTCATCGAGATCAAGCACAACGGGAAGATCGCCGATTGCCTGCTTGGAAATGACGTGACCGTTCGCGATGAACTGGATTTCGTCCGCATTTTCGGCGCGCACAATGAGCTTGTGGCCGGCGACGGAAAGCTCCTTGAACATCGGGTACGGAATGCCGGAATCTCTGGTATCGAAGCTCTCGGCGGGGCCTATCTCAAAGTCATTGCCGCGGAGCATTCTGGTGACGGCAAAGAACGCGCCGTTCTGCATGGTTTCTTTGATATTTTCAACGGTGTTCTCTTCCATCATGAACACGCTGAAGGAGCTGTCGCAGTCAATCAGCGTATGCGCATCGGTGTTGCTGAATCCGATAACGGTCTGACCGTACGGCAGGCAGTACATCAGCAGATTATCCCAAAGGATTCTGTCGTAGCCCGTCGTGCCGTTCTTTTCATTGAGTACTTCGATGCCGAGACAGGAATCGTATTTCATAATCAGATCGCCGAAGAACTTGATGTTGTCGGGATCGTTGACGGCCTCGGGATTGGCGTTGGTTTCGAGCCAGTCGCCGGGATGGTTGATATGAGAAAGTCCGCCGTTCTCCTCAACGAATTTGATGGCGTTTTCGTAGCCGACTTCATTCTCCAGACCGCCGAAGCCGTTGCCGACATTTGACGGCAGGAAAAAGCCGTTGACATGGTTTTTGCTCAGAGACAGATTGTTCAGCTCGTTTGCGCCGGTCACACAGATCATTTTGCTGCCTCTGTTGTTGTAGGTGCCGGTGGTGATGGCCTCAAATTCCTCATCGGTGAGATGCGCCACCTTGTTGCCGATGAGCTCCTGATAGGAATAGAGAAGCTGTCTTTCGGGCTCCTTGTTCCATTCCACACCGGTCACACCGTGATCGGAATTGGCCAGGAAATCATAGCCGAGGCTGTAATACTGCTTGACCATGGAAGCTAAATCAATATCGGAATCGCTGTAGGTCGTATGGGAATGCAGATTGCCGCGGTAGGCGCCCCATGCGTTTTGGCCGCTCCATACGACGTCGGCATAAGGGGAAACGATGGTATAATCTGACCCGCCCTGTACGTCCAGCGCGGAAGTGCCGATCAGGCAGCAGGAGCCGACCATGATCACGCTCAGAAGAATGCTGAGAATTTTCTTGAAATGTTTCATTTGATACCCTCCGGAAAAGTTAATACGGATTGTCCAATCTCTCTAACGGATTGTAACCCAATGCAAAATATTTGAACATCCAGATAATCGGATTGAAGCGGAATAAAAGGTTATCCAGCACGGTGATGAGCTTTCGTAAGAAATACGGCGTGTCGTGGACTTCACCTACGGTAACCGGTGCGAACTCCTCACCCTCAACGTTCAGAACAAAGGGCTGTGAATAGCAGATGCCGTTGTCACCCGTGAGATAGAACCGGACGTAAAGATAGGGCTCATCAAGGAGCTCGGCGTGCAGGTCAAGCGTCGCCGTGCCGTCCGTGATGTCGGTTTCACGCAGGATCACATTGCCGTTTGAAACCCATGTGATCATATTGAAGTTTGTTCCCTCAACCGTGATTGTGTCGTTCTCCTGATCGGCCGAAAGACGCGTCACCATGGGCGTATCGTCGCTCATGTAGTCTTTGGATTCGCAGTCATCCTCATAACCGGGCATTTCCGCCATACCGTTCAGCTCAACGCCGTTGGAATAATGAGAGATCGAGAAGAACTCGCCGTTTTCCATGCTCGAACGGAAGTTGTCCATTGTGAGGGACGGCATCAGGTGCATTGTATATGCGTCGTTCAGCGAACGCTCATTGTGAGAATCTGAGAACGTAAACGACCACGGCACGACGCCGTTGGGGATAGTCTTCTGCAGAATCTGGTCATAGAGAATCCGGTCACAGCGGGTATGTGCGTCCGTCGCGCTGTTGATGCCCATGCCGACGCTCGACCCCTGATAATCCAGAAAGATTTTCGCAAATTTTTCGGCGTAATAATCATCAACGGGCTGACCGACATGATCGGCGCTGTCTTTGTCGGTATAGACATACTCACCGACATGGGACAGCATCGAGATACCGCCGTTTTCGGCGACACCGGCAGACGGTGTCTCATAGTCGCCGTAAACACCGGCAAGTCCCTGACCGTAATCGGAAAAATACCCCGTCAGATGGCAGTCGGCAATCGGCGTCGCCATATTCAGCTCAATACCCTTGGGGACGTCGAGCATACCGTTCTGATGGGTACGGGTTTCGGAAACAGCGGTACCGTTCAGGTAGGAATCGTATTCCTCATCGGTAAGCGGCTCAATGGGCGCCATGTTTGTTCTCTCTTTTTTGATGTAACGCAACAGCGGCACCGTTTCGGGCGCGATATTCCAGCCCTTGTTGATGGTGCCGTGATCTGTCAGCGCAACGATGTCATAGTTCAGATCGTAGTGCTTCTGGACATACTCATGAATCGTCAGATATCCGTCGCTGGCGTTGGTGTGGGAGTGAAGCTGCGTTTTATACGCGCCCCAGGTATCCCAATCCACATTCTCGTACGGATTTGTGATGATATAGTTCTTCGCATCGGCGGCAAACGCAGATACGCCGATGATCGGAAGCGCCGTCAGAACGGCAAGAAAAACAGCGAAAATCTTTTTTAACATATCGTCACTCCGTTCTCTATAATGCAAAAATGACATATAAATCATACCATTATTGAAAAAGAATGTCAATAAAAAAATAGATTTTTATGGATTTTAACCAAACAAAGATACCCGATGGAAAACCGGAATCGGTTGATTTTTGCCGCATCAGGGCTTTTTTATGATCTCGTCAATTTTTGTTTTCGGATTCGTTTCTCTGACCTCTTCGAGGAACTTTCCGATTCTCGCGTTGACCGCGTCAATCTCTTTTTCAAATTCGGTCGCCGAGGTCCGCATGACGCCGAAACGCACTGCGGAAAGCTGAATCAGATTATCCGATGTCACGACGCGCACATGGTCGTTTTTGCCGATTTCCGAAATCAGCTTTTCGATATAGACATCGCCGAGCTCGCGTTCCTTGGTGTATACCACATGAATATTGTGGAAATCGAATTTTTCTCCCGTATTGCCGGGAACTTTGTACGCATCGAAGACGAGCACAACATGATGATTGGTGTAGGCGCTGTAATTGCACAGAATTTCCATCAGCCGTTCCCTGGCCGCGCCGAGGTTGGTTTCGGCCAGACTTTTGAGGTCCTGCCACGCGAAGATCACATTGTATCCGTCAACCAATACATAGCTTTCGCGACGTGTCATACTGGCAGGGGAGGATTCCTTTTCCTGCGTTCTGACCGTCGGACGGTAGAGCTCATACTTCGGTTTCCCGAACTCCCGCTCCATGATCGCTTCCAGCTCTTTGTCGTCGATGCGCAGATTCCTGCGGTTGACCGGCGGCGCATAGGGCTTTTCTTTTTTCAGACAGCTTTCTAAGTGCATATATTCCGGCACCTTGTTCCACTTGACGCCGAAGCCGCCTCCGTGCGCGCAGAATACCGAATCCGGCGTGTTGTCGAGATCGGCTTCCGGGTCATAGGCGAACCCGGCGATCACCTTTTCGGCGTCGTGACAATCCGCGTAGCCCGCATTTTCACAATACAGTTTTCCTCTGCCGCCTGTGTAGGCCGCGACCTCCGCAGCATAATCGTTCAGCGAAGTGACGGGAGCTTTTCCGCGTAAAACAGAAACGCCTCCCATGTCCTCCGGCGGCTCAAATTCTCCCGATTTCATTCTGATGTCGCTGATCGCTCTGCCGATCTGCTCGCTTGGCACCTCAAGCCGGAATGAATACCACGGCTCAAGCAGCTTGGACTGTGCCTGCATCAGTCCTTGACGGACGGCGCGATAGGTCGCCTGACGGAAATCGCCGCCTTCGGTATGCTTGATATGCGCCCGACCTGCCGCAAGCGTGATTTTCATATCGGTGATCGGCGAGCCCGTCAGCACGCCGAGATGCTGTTTCTCCGACAGGTGCATCAAGATCAGCCGCTGCCAGTTGCCCTCAAGCGTGTCCTCGCTGCAATCGGTAGCAAATTGCAGTCCGCTTCCTCTCGGCAACGGCTCTAAAATCAGGTGCACCTCGGCGTAATGCCGCAGCGGCTCGTAGTGACCGACACCCTCTACAGGCCCGGTGATCGTCTCCTTGTACAGCACTCTGCCCGAATCAATGGCAATGGGAACGCCGAAGCGTTCGGCAACGATGCTTTTCAGAATTTCCGCCTGCACTTCTCCCATCAGACCGACATGGATTTCCTGCAGATGACTGTTCCATGTGATATGAAGCTGCGGGTCTTCCTCTTCGAGCTCCCGGAGCTTCGGCAGCATCGTCTGCGCGTCGCAGCCTTCCGGCAGAACAATACGGTAATTCATAACCGGCTCCGTGATCGGTTCGGTTTCCGCCGCCTCAAAACCGAGTCCCTGACCGTTATGCGTTTTGGAAAGCCCTGTCAGTGCGCAGACTTCTCCCGCTTCGACACAGTCTGCCGTTACAAATTTCGCGCCGGAATAGATTCTGATCCCGCTGACTTTTTCCTCCCCGATAAAATCTCTGACTTTCAGAATGCCGCCGGTCACTTTGATATGCGTCAGCCTGACCCCTTGCGGATCATGGCTGATCTTGAACACCCTTGCCCCGAAAGAATCGGGATAATCGGGTTCCCGGGTAAAACGGTTCAGCGCATCAAGCAATTCGTCAATGCCCTGGATTTTGAGTCCCGAGCCGAAATAGCACGGAAACACTTGTCTTGCCCGGATGGCGTCTGCGATTTCCCTGTCCGTTATGTCTTCGCCGCCGAGGTATTTTTCCATCAGCGTTTCGCTGCACAGCGCAAGTCCTTCGCTGACGGCGGCCTTATCGCTGAAATTGACAAACTCGCCGTCAAGCTCGGAAATGAGGTTTTCCGTAATTTCTTCTTCGGTCTTTCTCGCGAAATCCATCTTTGTCACAAAAACAAAGGTGGGAATCCGATAGGCTTTCAGAAGCTTCCAGAGCGTGCGTGTGTGTGACTGCACGCCGTCCAGTCCGCTGATGACAAGAATCGCATAGTCAAGCACCGAGAGTGTGCGCTCCGTTTCGGACGAAAAGTCAACGTGACCCGGTGTGTCAAGTAAAGTGATTTGGGTATCTTTCGTTGTCAGAACCGCCTGGCTCGCGAAAATCGTGATGCCGCGTTCACGCTCAAGCGTATGGGTATCCAGAGCCGTGTCACCGTGATCGACACGACCGATCTTCCGAAGCGCGCCTGTCCTGTACAGCATCGCTTCGGCAAGCGTTGTTTTGCCGGCGTCAACATGAGCCAGAATGCCTGCAACTATTTTTTTCATAATGATTACTTCCTGATAATCTTTTTCATCAGTCGATTGAGATTGTACCGGATTTCGATGATGACCGCCTCTTATTTTTCCACTTTACCACACTATTAAGGAAAAATCAACCTCGGACAAGGAACCCGGGCTTTTTTTCCCATATCATTGGCAAATAGGTGATAAAGTGCTATAAATAATAGTAATAATGATTTGCTGAACAATGAAAGCGATAGTAAGCACAGCTTTATACTCAAAGAAGAAAGTACTTCTGAGTTGAAAAGAAAGAGGAAATGATGAAAAGCATGCACTTTTTCTGTTTTTCAAAAAATGAAGATGAATCGTTGTGTTATGCACTTATTCGTTTTGCCACTTAGCAGGCTCTGTTTCACATTTTGTGTAAATACGGAAAATGGCATAGAATACAGAATAATCGGGTCGGTGAGTCGCGAAGCGGCTTGCCGACCCGTAATTGCATATAGCAGAAATAACATGACATTTCAAGGGCGGCTGCTTTACGGCAGCCGTTCATTTTCTCCGTAACTCATTACGCAAAAGTTCATATCACATCGCTGTAATCTTTTTCAATCATCTCCAAAAAACGCCTGACCTCCGGCTTTTGCGCCTTGTATTTTTTTGCTGCTACATACAGACCGACGGAAATATTTGGAGAAAAAGGAAGAAATTCCATGCCGTTTTTCTGAACATTTTCGAGCGTAACGGTATAGCCAACGCCGTTTTGAACAAAGGGGATCGTATTGAACGAAAGATTATAGGTCGCGGTGATTTTTAAATCGTCCGTTATCGCATCAAACGGAGAAAGCTCATTCATGGAGTTGTAGGTTGATTCGGCAAGAATCAGCGGCAGTCCTTTTAACTCCGGAAGATGATTTTATCTCTTGATTGATTCACGGCGATTCTTTTTTAACCGACTGCTTCAGTCAGCCTTCCCCCTCAACAAATTTTGCCGTTCAATCAGACCTTATCAGCACTTCGGCCGGTTTTGAAAAGACGGCATTGATATTGTATCATTCGTTTCGGGAATTGTTAATCAATGTCAAGCGTTTGACGAAGTCTTACGTCTCAAATTCTTTGACTGCGTCTTTGATTTGCTCGAGCCTATCGCCCTCGGCGTTGATCCGCAGCAATACCGGCTTTGATAAATCAATGCTGAATATGCCGAGAACCGATTTGGCATCGACGACATATTTTCCTTGTATCAGTTCAAAATCCTCGTCAAATTGTGTGATTTTTGTAACGAATTTTTTTACGCTTTCGATTGTTCCCAAAGAAACATACATATCAAGCATGGTGATTCTTCCTTTCTGCTGTCAGTTGTAAAATTTCACTTTTTTCGGGCATCACTTTCAGCGCGCCCTTTCGGGTTGTGATGATGGACGAAGCCGCATTCGCGAATTCGAGCATTTCGCACAAGCTCTGTTTGTCAAGGCTGTCGAGACCGGCTCTGAGAACGGCGTCAAGCACGCAGGCCATGAAGGTGTCGCCGGCTCCCGTGGTTTCGATGGTTTTGACTTCCAGAAATGTGGGACATTGTGCGCTGATGTCCCGATAATACGCCTTGCTGCCTCTTTTGCCCATCGTCGCGCACACAAGACGGATCGGATACTTTTTCCGGATTTGCGCAATCCCCTCATCGATATCGCCGGTGCCCGTTAAGAATGCAATCTCATCGTCTGAAATTTTGAGAATGTCGCATTGAGACAGACCGTAGTGTATTTTTTCCTTTGCCCTGTCAAGACTGTCCCACAAGGGCGGACGGAGGTTCGGGTCAAAGGATATCAGAGCGCCGGCGTTTTTTGCCGCCGCAACAGCGGTTCTTGTTGCTTCTTCAACTTTTTGATCGGTCATCGACAGCGAACCGAAATGAAATATTTTTGAATCGGCAATCAGCCCGGTGTTGACGTCCTCTGCGCCGAGCATCATGTCGGCACCCGGATTCCGGTAAAATGAAAAGCTCCTGTCGCCGTCCGGGGCTGTGTGCACAAAGGCAAGCGTTGTCGGCACCTTGTCATCCATAAGCAGATTGTCGGTATGGATTCCCAGACGGTTCACGGTGTCCTTCAGCATATTGCCGAACGAATCATTGCCGACCTTGCCGATAAACGCGGTTTTTCTGCCGAGCTTTTGAAGCATGGCAAGCACATTGCAGGGTGCTCCGCCGGGGTTTGCTTCAAACAGTTGATTTTGCTGCGCGCTCATGCCGTTCATGGTAAAATCGACAAGAAGCTCACCGAGGGCGGTTACATCGTAATTTTTCATTATCCTGCCTCCCTTTACATCTGAATATCAAATTTCTCAATATTCAATATTGATTTTCCGTCGCATCTGAATACGATTTCATCTGCTTCAAGCGGCGTATAGAATGTTGTGCTGAAGGTTTGATATCCGTCGTTGATAAAAAGCTCCGCCGAGTATTTGTCGAGGATCAGACGAAGTTTCAGGGTGCTTTGCGGATTGTCAATCTTCATCTTTCTTTGGCTGATGACGTCTCTTCTCATGCCGGAATACGTCCTGTCAAATTCAATGCTCTGCTCCTCTTGGTTGTAAGTAAAGCAGGTGGTATATTCTTCATTGTGCGCAATATGAATCGAAAGTTTTTTGAAATCGCCCGACAGCACTTCCGCCGAAAAATCGAGCATTCTGCCCTTGATTCCCGGGAGAATGACTTCGCCTGCAATTTCCGTGTTTTGATAGCGTACGGGATTCACACGGTAATTTTCAATTTCACGGACGGGGCGCTGATACAGGTGTCCGTTGACGAGGCTCAGCTCTCTCGGGATGGTCATCATGCCGTTCCATCTTTGTTCTGCGGGCTTGATATTGATATCCCACGACTGCATCCATGCGATAAGAATCCGTCTGCCGTCATTGGTCAAAAGCGTCTGCGGCGCATAATAGTCCGGACCGTAATCGAGCATAACGCCTTCGTTATAATCAAATTGACAGTTCGTTTTGTTATACCGACCAAGGAAGTATAATGCGTGGTTTCCGTTGTAAAATTTGTTCTCAACAGCCCGCATATCCTGCGGCGATACGACCAGTATATGATGATCGCCGAGTGCAAAAAAGTCCGGGCATTCCCACATTGTACCGTATGTTCCGTCGTTTGCCGCAAGCACCGTCACATACTGCCAGTCTTTCAAATCCGGTGAGCGGAACAAAACAACCTGTCCCAAACCGTCGCCCTTTCTGTTTCCGGCAACGAGATAATAGGAGCCGTCATCGAACCATATTTTCGGGTCGCGGAAATCCTCACGGCTGAAGCTCTCAGGCAGCTGATTGCCGTCGATAACGGGGTTGCCGGCAAATTTTTTATAGGTTTCTCCGTTGCCGAATGCGAGGCACTGATTCTGAAAAACACTCTTTTTGCCGTTTTCCTCTTTTTCGATAACACCGGTGTAAACCAGAGCGTGTCCCTCGTCCGTTTCAAGCGCGCTTCCTGAAAAACAGCCGTTTGCATCATAGCTTTCGTCCGGGGCAAGCGCCTCCGGCAGCTCATTCCACTTGATAAAGTCGCGTGATGTGCAATGCCCCCAATGCATCGGTCCCCATGCGTCGCTGTAAGGGTGGTGCTGATAAAACAGATGATATTGATTCCGATATTCCGAAAATCCGTTGGGATCGTTGATCCAGCCGACCGGAGCCGTAACATGAAAAGCCGGTCGTTGTTCTTTCGGCACCTTGTTTTTTTCAATATAGCCGTTCGCTTGTTCCAGTTGATTCATTTTTGCCACTACCTTTTTTTACCTGTATTTTATATCGACATTTCTGTTTCCCTGTCGAAGAAGTGCATTTTATGCGGCATGAACACAAACTCAACCCGATCTCCCATCTGACAAACCTCATACTTGGATACTCTTGCTACGGTCTGTGCGCCGCCGAACTGAAAGTACAGATTGTTTTCATTTCCCATGATTTCCGTATTTTCAATAACAGCCTGCTGACTGTTCTGTTTGTAAACATCAATGTTCTGGCTGTCAAACTTGATATCCTCGCCACGGATGCCGAGAATAAGCTCTCCCTTATGAGAAGCAAGCTTTTCCGCCGTTGCCTTCGGCAAGGTCATTTTGCTGCCGTCCGCAAAGGTCATTTCCTCGCCGTTTACGGTGACATCATAAAAGTTCATCTGCGGTGAGCCGATGAAGCCTGCCACAAATTTATTCTGCGGATGCTCATACAAATCCATGGGCTTGCCTATCTGCTGAACGACACCGTCCTTCATAATGACAATGCGGTCTGCCATGGTCATCGCCTCCACCTGATCGTGCGTGACATAAATCGTCGTGCTGCCGAGACTGCGGTGCAGCTTGCTGATCTCGTTTCTCATGCTGACACGCAGCTTTGCGTCAAGATTTGACAAGGGCTCGTCCATCAGGAACACCTTCTGATCCTTGACAATCGCTCTGCCTAAGGCGACACGCTGTCTCTGACCGCCCGAAAGGTTCTTCGGCTTTCTGTACCGGTACTCTTCGAGTCCCAAAATATCAATGACCCAATCAACCTTTTTCTTGATGATGTCCTTGGGAACCTTCATATTTTTCAGTCCGTAGGAAATGTTCTTTTCGACTGTCATGTGGGGATAAAGCGCGTAGTTCTGAAACACCATGGAAATGCCCCTGTCTCTCGGCGCGACTTCATTCATTTTTACGCCGTCGATATACAATTCGCCCTCGGTGATTTCTTCAAACCCCGCTATCATGCGAAGCGTCGTTGATTTTCCGCAGCCGGACGGTCCTACAAAAGCGATAAATTCCTTCTCCTCGATTTCAAGATTAAAATCCGTCACGGCATTTTTGTCAGAATTGGCATATTTTTTTCCGATATGTTTTAATTCAATAAAGCCCATAATGATTCCCTTTCTTTGTAAACTCAGCCCTCTTTAGAGCCTGTTGAAACAACGCCCTCTACAATCTGTTTGGAGAAGAACGAATAAATGATGATAACCGGGATCGTGATCAGCGTAATGACGGCAAGCGTCTGCCCCATGGTTGTGTTATCGTTTGCGGTGATGGCGTTCAGACCGATCTGCGCTGTGAGCAGGTCGCTCGATGTGAAGACAAGCGACGGCCAGAGGTAGTCGTTCCACACATTCAGGAATGTAAACACGCTGACAGTGGCGACAACGCTCTTTGACATGGGCAGAACCATGGTAAAGAAGTATTTGATGGGACTGCAATAGTCAAGCTGCGCCGCTTCATAAATATCGTCGGGTAAGCTGATAAACACCTGTCTGAACAAAAAGATGTTGAACGGATTGACAATCATCGGAAGAATATAGCCGATCACGGTGTTTAACAGTCCGAGCTTCGCCACGAACAAAAAATGGATTGTGATAATCGTTTCCATCGGAACAATCATCAAAAGCATGATAACCAGAAGCCAGCGTTCGCGGAACGGGAATTTGATTTTGGCAAGCGCATAGCCGGCAAGACCGTTTACGATGATGCCCAGAACGATCAGAACAGCCGCATAAAACAGGGTGTTGAGCATATATCGCAAAAAGCTTGTGTTGGTAAGAATGGAAATGTAGTTATCGAAAAAACTGCCGTTTAATACAGGCGGGATAAAAGCCGCCGCCGTATTCATATCTGCCGTAATCTGTGCGTCGGTCTTAAAGGAATTGGCAAGCATCCAGATAACGGGAAACAGGAAAAATAGTGATAATGCAATCAAAACGACAACGAGGATCCAATTTGCGATCTTATTTCTTTTTGTCAGCATGCTTATTCCCCCTTTCCTTTGTGACAACAGTCTGAATGACCGTCAGTATCATGACAAAGAATGCAAATACAATGGACATCGTGGAAGCCAGACCGATTTCCCAGTTCACCGTACCCGTTTCGTAAATGTCATAAACCATGGTGTAGGTTGAGTGGGACGGTCCGCCGCCTGTCATAATCATCGGCTGAACGAGCATACGGAACGCGCCGATTGTGATGGTGATAAACACGAAGATGCAAAGCGGCTTCAGCTCCGGCAAGGTAATATCCTTAAACTTTTTCCAGCCGCTTGCGTGATCCATTTCAGCCGCTTCATACAGCGCGGGATTGATGGCCTGCAGACCGCCGAGGAAAATAATCATCTGATAACCCATGCCCTGCCAGGAGCTCATAACGGCGATGGACGGAAGCGCCTGCGATGCGCTGTTGATAAAGGGCTGCGGATCAATTCCGAAATTGCCGAGAATCGAGTTTAAAATGCCCTCGGGACTGAAAATCTGAATCCACAAGGTCGAAACAACGGCAAGTGACATGACAACAGGAACAAAAAACGCCACCTTAAAGTACTTTTTGCAGTGTGTCACCTTGTTGATTAAAAGCGCAAGGCTCAAAGCGCCCAGTCCCTGAAGCGGCACGATAATCAGCATAAAACGAACCGTGTTTCCGAAGGCCTGTCTGAAATCTTCGTCATGAAAAAGCTGAGAATAGTTTTCAAATCCGACAAAGTGGGTGATGTCGGGATTCAGTGCAAAAAAGTCCGTGAAGCTGAATATCAGCGTCAGAATCATCGGAATGAACAGAAATATCGTCAACAGTACAAGCGCAGGACCGAAGAACGCCATTCCCAGAAGAGATTCCGATTTTCTTTTCTTTTTAACAGTTAGCCCTTTATTCATTGTCGTATGTGTAACGCTTCAGCTTTGCGTTAATCCTTTCTACAGATTTATTCAGCTCCGACTGAATATCGAGTCCTGAAAGAACACAGTTCTCAAGAGTTTGCTGAAAAGAGGTGCTGACCTGCGGATATACCGGTGTTTTCGGTCTCGGATGACCGTATTTGCTAAGCTGATTGTAAAGCGCCCTGTAGTTTTCGTCCGTCCGGAAAATATCGTTTTCTTCAAACGCCTTATAGGTTGACGGCAGACTTTTTGTTTTTTGGCAAAGCAGGGAACCGCTCTCCGCGCCGCTCATCCACTTGACAAGCTCGGTTGCCCCTTCAAGTTTTTCTGTTTTTGAGGTTGCGGCAAACGCCCATGAGCCTGTCGGTGTATAGCGTTCGCCGTTCCAGTCCTCGCCGACGATATAGGGCGCAACACCGATGTTAATATCCGGATAGCTGGTGTAAATCGTATTGACTTCCCAGGCGCCGTCAAACTTAAAGGCGGCTCTTCCGCTTTCAAACAGCTTATCGACCGGCACCGCCGACATATAGCCCTTGTCCAGAAGCGTTTTGAAGTATTCGACGGTTTCTTTATTCTTTTCCGAGTTAAACACACCGTCGGCAACAAGTCCCGTTTCATCAATCATATCGCCGCCGTTTGACCAGAAGAACGGCGCATAATAATAGATTGTCGCCTCGCCGACAGGGAAGGTCATATCAAGTGCATACCCGTTTTTCTCCGCAACGACAGGCTTGACTTTTTCAAGAACCTCCAAAAATTCGCTGAATGTCCAGGGATCGTCTGCTTCGGGAACGGTCACACCCGCACTTTTCAGAATATCCTTGTTATAATAGAGTCCGACGCTTGATTCCATGGCACCGAGAGCATAAAGCTTCCCGTTATATGTGCCCTGATCAAGAATGGAAGCAAGGTATTCACTGCGTTCCTGTTCGGTAAGCGGTGCAAGCGGCTGAATGATATTGTTCACCGCATACGCCGCAATGTTCGGTCCGTCAACGGTAATCACATCGGGCAAACCACCCGACATCACCGAAGCGTTGATCTTGTCGGAATAGCCGCCTCCGCTGTCGTTTCTCGGGATAAACTCAATATCGGCAAAATATTTCCCGTTGTATGCCTCATTGAATTTGCGAACCGATTCCTTGTAGCACCATCCCTCGTCGGTATCCTCAATGGTGTGAACCCAGATTGACAGATACTCTTCTCCGTCGTCATAGCCTTCTATGTCACCGGGAGACGGGACGGATGTCTGACAGCCGGTCAGGAGGCAGACGGCAGACAGCATCAAGGCTATAACGGCCAATAGTTTTCTTCTCATCCAAAAAGCTCCTTTCAAGTAGATTCCGGATCTGCGTAACCGATTAAGTAACCGGTTACTTTTCAACTCCATCATACTACCTTGTTCCGCACTTGTCAATAGTTTTTGCAAAAAAAATAACCGATTTCGTAACCGGTTATTTTTTACTTGATTTTTTGCTCTTAGGTTGCTATACTGAATCCATACAGAGATGTGGGGGCATTACAGTTGAAACAGAAAAAGGTCACCTTTGACGACATTGCAAAATATACCGGTTTTTCAAAAACAACCATTTCACGGTATTTTAACAATCCCGACTCACTCACGCTTGAGAATCAGGAAAAAATAGCAGCGGCGCTGTCTGCGCTTAACTATCATGAAAACAAGCTGGCGAAGGTTCTTGCAAACGGTAAAAGCGAGTTTGTGGGGATTATTGTCCCGAACCTCTATATGCACTATTACTCCGAAATGCTGAACCGGATTCTTGCAAGCTATGAGCAATACGGTTACAAATTTCTTGTTTTTGTCAGCACCGGCAGCAAAGAAGATGAGAGAAAATATTTGCAGGAGCTTCAGGCGTATAACATCGAGGGCATGATCATATTGAGCCATACCATCCCCTCAAAGGAGCTGGCATCTTATAACATACCGATTGTGACGATTGAGCGCGAGGATCAATATGTATCAAGCGTGAATACCGATAACTACATGGGTGCGGTTCAGGCGACAAGCCTGCTTATCAAAAACAAATGCGATGTCCTGATCCATATCAACTCCGAGTTTCCGTCCGACATACCGGCGTACGGGAGAATAAAAGGCTTTCTGGACATCTGCGAAAAAGAAAATGTCCGGCATGAGCTGATTTTAACGGATCCCGGCGATACCTACAAGGAAAATTATGACTGCATTTCTTCGCTTCTTCAGAATATCAAAAAGAAATATCCGAACATGAAAAAAGGACTTTTTATGTCGAACGATACCCACGCCAACGTTCTGTTGAACATCATCGTCAGAGAGTACGGAACTCTGCCTGACGAATTCCGGATTGTAGGCTTTGATAATTCGCCTATTGCAAGCGAAGCCATCATACCGATCAGCACAGTCGGACAGCAAATTGAAAAAATAGCCGCCGAAGCGGTTGAACTGCTCGTGGAACAAATGAACGAGAGAAAAAAGAGAAAGCCGGCACCTCAAAAGGGGATTATCCATAAAAAAGTGACGCCGATACTGATCCGTCGGGACACGACGGACTGAGGCCGGCAATGTTTACTTTTTTCATTGCCGTTCCCCTAATCGGCGAAAATGCACGACACAAAAAGTACGATTCGCTTTGTCTTTCCGTCTTGCGTAAACTTCCGAAATTATGATTCTGTATTTTATGTTATGCCGATTTCGAGTTTCCGCAAATTATGAAACAGAGCCGTTTTTGAACGCCTTATGTTTTGTTATGACTTTATTTTGATTGTTTCTTTGTTTTCAGAACAGTCCTTTCGTCTTGGAAGCTCTTACTGAATCTTCCATTTATACATTTCCGCGAAGCACATTGCCGGTATTCTTCATTCCTGAGACGGTAACAGAACCTGCTCTTACCCCTCCGCTTATCAATCCATACTGTTTCAATGTTTTGTACAGATTCTCGGCATTGGTCGGATCCATATCACAAAGAGGCAGTCTGCAAGGTCCTACTTCATATCCCATACTTATCGTGATAATCATTTTACATTTACTGTGTCGGATGATGGAAAAGGATTTTCCGATGCCTGTCTTTCTTCCCGCTTTGTATACGGGGAAACAATCAGTGAAGAGAAGCTGGAAATGGTGGATAAGGCGGAACAGCTTTTGTTGGATCTGGGTTTTCATCAGGTGCGGGTTCGCATCCATGGCATGATTGCCCGCATCGAAGTGCTGCCCTGCGAATTTGAAAAGCTTTTGAATGAGAATATTCGTACCGACATCTATCGAACGCTTCAAAATCTTGGCTTTTCTTATGTCACAATGGATCTTGGCGGCTACCGAACCGGCAGTATGAACGAAGTGCTGTGACACTTCGGAAGCGAAAAGAAAATGCGAGCTGTGTATTCGCACCCCGGCATGGACTTATTATTGATATACTGACTTCGTTTTTTTGCGGAGTCAGTTTTGGTTTTAAGCAGAATTCTTTCAAAATATCAAAGAGATTGCTTCTGAGCCGGGACGTCCGGAAGAATAATCCGGAAAGTATCTGTTCATTTCTGTTTTTCTGTGATATAATGTCGATGATGCTTATTTTGCGTAAGGTGAGTAAGAAAACAGAATTGCCGGTCACAGAACCCGACTCCGTTCTTTCCGGCAAGATGGAGGAAAAGATATGAAAACCAACAAAAAACAACTGACGACATGGGAAGCGGCCTGTATCATCACGGGCTACGGAATCGGCGCCGGCGTACTGAGTATGCCGTACATGGCGGCACGGAACGGAATCTTTCTCTCAACCTTGATTCTGATTCTGGCACTTCTGGCAAGCTATGCGCTGCACCTGATGATTGCAGAACTCGCTTTCAAAGAGGGTAACGGCGGTCAGATCATTTCCTGTCTGAACCGCTTTCTGTTCAGAGGAAAGTGGAAAAAGCCCTTGTCCGTGATCTTCTTTACGCTGATGGCGGTCATTCTCGTGACGAACCTGGCGGCGTATATTGCCGGTGCCGAAGAGGTCATCGTCGGACTGCTTCCGATTCCGCCGATTGCCGCAAAGCTTCTTTTTTACGCGGTTGCGGCGTCCGTCGTTCTCTTCGGTCTCAAAGCGGTCGGCATTTCCGAAAAAATTGCCGTGACGGTGATTTTTGCGCTGATCGGCGTGCTGGCTGTCGCCTCTTTTATCAAAGCCCGCAATCCGCTCAGTCTCACCGTCGGCACGCTCAATGACGCGTTGGCGTATTACGGCTTGGCGATGTTCGCGATGTCTGCTTTTTTCTCGGTGCCGCAGGCAGTCGAAGGTCTGGACGGCGACAAAAAGAAAATCCATAAAGCTGTCTTTCTCGGTCTGTTCAATACATTTCTGCTGATTCTCGTGATTTCCGTCTGCTCGCTGATTTCATCAACCGAGGTTACCGAGCTTGCAATGGTCGGCTGGAGTCAGGGAATCGGCCTGTGGGCGCAGGTGATCGGCAGCGTCTTTACGATTCTTGCGATGCTGACGACCTATTGGTCGTTGTCGCTGGCTCTCGGCGGCATTGTCAACGATATGCTGCATACCGGGACGAAAATCAGCTGGCTTCTGGCAACGCTGCCGTCGCTTGTTGTGGTGCTTTTCAATCTGGCAGGCTTCATGGATCTGATGCGGACAGCCGGCGGTCTGATTGCGATTCTGATTGCCGTTATGGTCGTTCCGGCATATCATCATGCACGGAAAGAGGCTCCCGAACATAATCTGATTCGGAAAAGCGGACTGCCGCTTGAAATCGTGATTGTACTTGCCTATATCCTGATGGCGGTAGGAAGTGTGGTTCCGGTATGAAAAAGACGCTGTTTACGAACGCCGTGATCCATACCGGCAGAACGGAAACCGAGGTTTTTGGTTCGATGCTGACCGAAAACGGCGTCATCAAAGAACTCTATCCGGCGGAAAAATCCCCGGTACCCGACAAAAAGACAAAAGTGATTGATCTTGCGGGACAGCATGTCTATCCTTGCCTGATTGACGCACATATACATATGTTGATGACGATTGCGGTGATGGCGATGGGCTTCAACATCTGCGAAATCACGACCGATGGCGTGGAACCGCATACCCTGAAAGGCGTGGAAGAACGCCTGCGAAACTATGTGTCGGGGCAGGAAAAAGACGCGATTATCGCCTGCAACAATTATATCCTGACGGCGATAGATGAACGGCGTATGCCGACTAAGGAAGAACTGGATGACTGGTGCGGCGGACGCGCGGTTGTCATTTATAACATCGACGGTCACAGCACCGCTCTTTCGACAAGAATGCTCGAACTTGTCGGCATCAATCCCAAAGGGCACAGCGGTGTGCTGTGGGGAGAGGAGAACGAGCGGACGCAGGGACGAATTATCGACAAGGTCAGCTCGAGGATCACGCTGCCGATGCTGGCAAAGGGCATTGCGAGATTTCAGAATACCTGCGCTTCCTACGGCATCAGCGTGGTTGGCGCATTGGAGGGAAACGGCGATTCGCCGAAGGACAGTGCAACGGCGCTGATTGCAAGGCTCTCAAGGCATTTTGATGTCGGCGTGCGGCTCTATCTTCAGTATACCGATCTGAAACGGGTGGAGCCATACCGTAAAATGATGACGCACCCGAGAGTCGGCGGCTGCGGTGACTGGGAGATGGACGGCGCGACCGGCTCGCACAGTGCTGCCTTTTATGTGCCGTTTCACGATACGGGAAAAACCGCGCCCTGCTATTACTCGCAGGAATTTGTCGATAATCTTGTCAAAGAGGCGGACGAAAAGGGCTATCAGATTGCAAGTCACGCCATCGGCGAAGCGGCGATCGACCGGATTTTGCACGCGCTCGAACAGCTCAGTCCCGGACGCATGAACCGGATTGAGCACTGCGAATTTATGAATGACGAAAGCTTTCGGACAATCTGTAAGGGGAAATATGCCGTTATGATGCAGCCGGGCTATGCCTGGATTGACAAACGGTATCTGCATACCTATGAGCAGTATCTGCCCGAAGAAATCATCGGCCGTATGAAGCTGAAAGCTCTTTATGATGCAGGCGTGTGCGTGTGCGGCTCCTCCGATTCTCCCGTGCAGGATATGGATCCGTATCTGCAGATGCTCGGCATGGTGCAGTTTTATCACGAAAATGAGTCCGTCACCCCGTATCAGGCGTTTCGCTGTTATACCGCCCATGCGGCAAAAAGCATCGAAGAAAGCGAGATACGCGGGACGCTGGAACCGGGAAAGGTCGCCGACTTTTTCACGGCGGATCGGGACTTTTTTACCCTTTCTCCGCAAGAGGTGGTGGATTTCAGACCGACCGACACCTATTACGGCGGCAGGAAATATCAGCAGAAAAAAGGAACGGTTCCGGAGCTTCTTATGATGCTGCTGCATAAACCGAAGAAAATATAGCAGAATCCGACGGAAGCGGATTCGTATACAACGCCTGTCAGACCGCTTTCGGAAGTGCCGATTCTGTATAGTTTGAAACCGTTTTTTTACAATCTGCGACAGTTCGCAAAAACTAAAATCCCTGCGTAATATTATCCAAATAGCAAACTGCCCACTTGACGATGCTAAAGTAGGCAGTTTGTTGTTTTTGATTCAGATTCAGCCGATCCGTTTGTAGACGGGAATGTTTTCGGTGTTGACATGAATCATACCGTTTTCCGGCGGATTCACTTCTTTGAATTGACCCCAAAAAGTTAGACAAAGAATTCGATAATAAATTATGCAAAGCGACTAAGAACAGACTTGGTCGCTTTTGCTATGCGGCTTTATACCTGTATGCAACAGGAGATAAGCCATCAAGCTTAAGCTTAATGCGTTTCGTGTTGTACCACTCTATATACTCGTGAAGTTCCTTGATGAAGTGCTCAACACTTGTGAACTCTTGCAAATACAACAGCTCGGTCTTAAGCAAACCGAAGAAGTTTTCCGCGCAGGCATTATCCAGGCAGTTCCCTTTTCGGGACATACTCTGCCGTATGCCCTTGTCTTTCAGCATTTTCTGATAATGTCTATGCTGATACTGCCAGCCTTGGTCGGAGTGAAGAATCAGGTTCGTGTCATCGGGAATTTTTACAAAAGCCTTTTCAAGCATATCTGTCACTTGAAGCAAATTCGCGTGGTAGCTGAGATTGTAGGAAACAACTTCTCCGTTAAACAAATCAATGATGGGAGAAAGATAGAGCTTGACGCCAAATAACGAAAACTCAGTAACATCTGTCACCCATTTCTGATTGGGTCGATCAGCCTGAAAGTCACGATCTAACAGGTTAGGAGCTATCTTCCCGACCTCGCCTCGATACGAATTGTATTTCTTCATTCTGACCCGGCAGAATATGCCCATCTGACGCATTAAACGCTGAACGGTTTTGTGGTTAATCTTGTAGGTGTTGCGCAAATCCCTTGTTATTCGCCGATAACCGTATCGGCCTTTGTTCTCCTTGTTAATCCGCCAGATTTTGGCCTTTATTGCCGCATATTTATCCGGCTTCGGATGATCAAATTGCTTGCTGTAATAGTAGTAGGTGCTGCGAGGAATTTTGGCAATGTCTATGAGCAGCCCTATCTTGTGTTCATGCCCCAGTTCCCATATCACTTGTGCTTTTTCTCTTGCCGAACCCTCTCGGAAAACAAGGCATTCAATTTTTTTAAGTATGCATTCTCCGCACGAAGACGTTGTATTTCGGTAATCAGATCTTCTTCTACTTCTGCTTTCAGTTTAACCGGGCGACCTGTTGACTTGCGTCCTCTTCGTTCAATCTGAAGTCCTTCTGCTCCTTCTTCAAGATAGATGCGTTCCCATCTTGCCACCATACTATGATTCGCTATCTCGAATTGTCTTGCGACTTCTCGATAACTCAGGTGTTCTTTTTGCATGGTTTCTACTACTTTTACCTTAAATTCAGGCGTATACCTTTTGTTTGGCTGTCCTTTAGGCATAAATATGCCCCCTTTCATTAGACTTCTTTCTTGGTATATTTTTTATTATACCACATTGTCTAACAAAAGGGGAGCATTTCATAATGAACAAGTCCAGTAAAAACGGACAATAGAAAAAAAGCCCCTCCTATGGTAGA
>CAMEBF010000009.1 GCA_945912145.1 uncultured Clostridia bacterium
TCCTGAAACATGCTTGTAAAATTTGTCCCATTTGATGTGTCGATGAGCGGGATTTCCATAGATGAACATTCCTGAAACATGCTTGTAAAATTTGTCCCATTTGATGTGTCGATGAGCGGGATTTTTTTATTACAATTGCTGAATGTTCCTATAAAATCTGTTGAATTCGACGTATCGCACGATTCAATAAGTTCTAATCTTGCGTTTTTATAACAAAAATAATTAAAATCAAATTTTCGACTATCAAAGAACGGCTTTGCAATCTTATTTACCGTTACGCTTGACAGCCCTGTATAACCGTCATCGGCTGTAATGTTCTGCTCCGAATCGCTCGGCGTTACCGTTTTTTCTTGCAGGTTCTGAATTGCGTACTCATCGGGAATCGGTTCAACATGGACGGAAGACAGACCTGTATAATCTTCGTCAGCCGTGACATCCTGCGCAGATTTTGTCGGAATAATGGTTTTCTCTTGCAAATTCTGAATAACATACTCATCCGGTATGGGGTCAATATTTACGGCCGACAGTCCGTCGAATCCTTCGTCTGCCGTTACATTTTGCAGAGATTTTGTCGGAATAATGGACTTTTCCTGCAGCGATATTTTCGCCTTAACCTCAGTGACTTCTCCGACATCGACCGACAGTACCTCCGGCTCTTCCACGTTTACGGTTATCATGTTTCAGCCTCCTCGAACAGCGTCGGCGTGACATAAATTTCCTCGATGCTCGTCGGCGGGATTGCGCCGCCGGTCAGTGTGATGCGCGTATCCATATAGACGCGGCTGTTTGGGACAAAAATACGGCTTTCCTGCTCGGAAATCCGAAGCAGGAACAGACCGTTTTCCTCATCATAGGTGACGTCGTCCGGCCAGCATTTTTTGAGAAGAAGCTGTGCGGCTTCTTTTTTCTGCGCCTTGAATACAAACTCGACGCGCTGCGCTTGGCTTACATCAAAATTCTGAATCTGCACTTTCAGCGTCGGCGTGGTTCCGTTTTTCATGGTATCACTTCCCTATTGTCATCCATTTAACAGTCGCAGAAGCAGACGAATAGATTATAAATCTAGATTCTGTCTGTCCTGAAAACCAGACACGTGGCGGTGTTGTACCGGCCGAACCGTAAACGGAAAGAGAGATTCCGTAAGAATTGTCTGCGTAAGACCTGTCAAATGTAATTTTTGTTCCAGATGTTGATACGGACGTAGTCCCCCATTGGGTCGTACACCCCGACAGCGATGTTTCATATCCCTGTTGTTTTGAATTATTGTATTCATAGTTAAAATGGGAATCGCGTTCATTGATAATGCCAATCACTCCGGTTACAGAATCAGCGATTGCGTCCGTTACATCTTTCGTAACGAAGTCATCGCTCCAGTTTGACCATGCCGGATTGGTTCCGTCACCATGCGGTTTTAATTTATTGTAAACACGCATCTTGATCTGATTATCGCGGTAACGAATGCAGAACTGTACAATATGGCGTTCGCTGTCGTCTCGAAGCGTTAATAAATAACCGACGGATCCTCTCCATGGAATAGGAACATTCGCAGTGTTACCGTTGAATGCGTCAATGCTGACACGGTTGTTTTTGTCGGCAGTCGGAGAATTGCAGTCGGCGAGATAGCCTCCGGACATACCGTTCAGGATGCCTGTTGATTCCGTCAGGCATCGGATATCGTTATCAAAGAATCCGGCCGTCGTTCTAAATCCGTTTGATGCACTTATACCTGCATACGGTGATCCTGAAATCGTCCCTGTTCCATCACTAACAAGAAACCCAAGATTACTGAAATAGTTCAATCCACCGAGCGCTGCCATTATGGAAGTGATTAACGCTGTTGCATCGGAAGTTTCATTTTTTGTATCAAAAAACAACCCCCAATTTGTGTAATACGATTCACTTTCCATACCGGCCATGTCCGAATACGATTTCAGCCCCGATGCTTCAAAGGTGTTACCATTGGCCGTCGGCAACTGCAAATTCGGCGCGACTTCATAGTGCAGACCGACGTTGGTTCCGTTAACCGTCGTGGACGCGGAATCTTTCAGGCTTCCTTTCAACGCAATGCTGTTTGCGGTGATGAAATCTGTGTTGAAACTGCCGTCTATCGTCCACCCATACACAAAGTTCCAGTCTGTTGATCCTGCGTCTTTTGTCCCGAACGCAATGCCGCTGTTATTGATCATGATGCAATGCGTGGATTGCGTTTCCGTATCTGCGTCCATCCACAGCGTTGCATACGGTTTTCCGTCAGCATCGTATTTTTCAATGCGGAATCCGCCTTTTACGCCGTTCATGATCTCAGTTGTGTTCCGGATCGCGTCCTCCGCATACTTTTTTGCCTGATCGAATGCTATATCAATCGGCGATACGGTCTGATTTTCCGCTTCCTCGTCCGTTTTTCCGACCGCCGTGACGGCAAGAGACACGCCTCCGTCAAAGGTCAGTTCACAACCCATGACGGGAATCATGGAATTACCGTATTGAAGAACATCATAATTATCAAGCAGTACGCTGCCGACGAGCATATTCATTTCACACGGCGTATAGGTAATGTCCTTTCGGATCGTATCGAGACGGTCCTGCGTCATGTACGGGTTTTCAAAGGTCAGAGCGCGTCCCGTTCCGCTTGTCAGGACGGTTTCTTTGTCAACGGCGCAGGCAAACGACGTGATGGAAACGGTATCGCCGAGCGTAGGCGTTTCGATTTCGTCGTCCGTTACCGTAACAGGAGAATCAAAATTATACCAGTCAAAACGAAGTTTTCCGGTTCTCCCCATGTGGACGTTCCGTCCGAAGTATGACGCGATATACGAAATCATCTGACGTTTTGTGACGTTCTCCGGAAGCGCGTTGATTACCATGTCGGCAAGGTTGAGTCCGTCGGCTATATAGCCGGAAATCCCGAGGTCATTGCAGATTTCGCTTGCCACATTATTTGCGGTATTCGGATAGACCAAACCGCTGACATAACGCGAATCGCTGTCATAAAGCTTATCGACGAGATTCAGCGTGATCTTCTCGCCGTTTTTACAGGACGACAAAACTTTCAGCTTTCCCATCGGTACATATTTGAATGTGCCGTCAGTCAATTTCAGACCGATTGACGGCGTTGCAGTCATACCGTTTTTCAATTCGTTCATGACGGAACTGTGATAGGAAAGCTCCGCTTCAACCGTTTCGGAACAGACGTCGCCGATCGTTATATCTTCGGCGGAAGAATTGCCTCGTGATATTTTGAAAGAGAGGATTTCGCAGTTTTCATTTGGGATTTCATACCCTGATGACAAGACGATTTTCGCCTTGAATGTGCGTCCCGTTTTGCTGTGAATGTCAATAAAATCATCAGTTACGCTTGTATACATTGTCTCACCTCATTGCTCGATCAGTTGCAGCGAAATGTCGCTGTAGATTTCTTTGCCTTTTCTGACACGCTTCGTATTGTATGTCAGATCGGCGGCGTAGAAATTTTTCGTTAATGCGTTTCCAGTTCCCTCTTCCGGGAATTTTACCGGGAAGAAAGCGTCAGTCCCGACGGCAGATTCAAGAGAATGGACTTCGGCCGATGTCAACTCCGACCAACTAAATTCGAGCGTGTATTTGATTGCGACAACATCGCCGACCATCTTTCCGCTTGCCGTTCGTCCCGTATTGCTCGACCAGAGCTTATTTTTGGTTCTCTTGAACCCGTCCTCGTCCGGGACTGGAATGCCTTTTCCGTTGATTGTGATGTCCTTAATATCCAAGCGCGTTCACTCCCGTCCGTTTTGTGTTCTGTTTATTGCGTTTGACAACGTTTTTATAGACGACGTCGCCGTCGAGCTGCACGACAAGCTGAATATTGCCGCCGTTTCCGTATTCCATGAGTGCTTCGGCAAGAGCCTGCTTCATGGTAGACAACGGCGAAACGATTTCCGGTTCCTTTTTGTTATCGCCGAGCACGGAAAGAAACTCGCCGTAATTGGCGGGAACAACCGTACCGGTTGCCAGATACGGAATCTGCGGGACGTTAATCAGCGAGATTTTATTCTTGAAAGGCTTAGCTCCTGCAATGGATATATCTCGCACCTTTTTCAATGCGGTATTGATGCCGTTAAACGGAATGGAAATCACCTTATTTATGCCGCCGATCAGGCCGTTAATAACGGATTTCAGCGCGGACAGGATGCCGTCCTTGATGCCGTCGAAAACCTTACCGCCTTTGGAAAATACGTCCTTGACATTTTGCCAGGCCGATGAAAATTTATCCTTGAACCAATCCGGTATTTTTGAAAATACGGACTTGATCCCGTCAAGTATTTGTTGGAAATGATTTTTAATCGTCTGGATACTGAATGCACTTTTAATTTTTGAAATTGCGGATGAGAATTTCCCACCGAACCAGTCCGGAATCCCTGTGAAGATTTTCTTGATGTCTTCCCATTTCTCTTCGATCCAGTCTTTCAGGTTACCGACAATCGTCTTGATGTTCTCAATCGGGGCTTTTACAATCGTTACAAAACTGCTCCAGATTCCGCTGAAAAAGTTTTTGATTCCTGTCCATGCTTTTTCCCAATCTCCCGTAAAAACGCCGACAATGAACTGTACGATGCCTTTCAGGGCGGTAATGATGCCATTCACAATATCAATAATTTGTCCGATCGCCGTTTTGATGACAGAAACCAGTTTCGTGAATATTGCTGAAATCTTCGGTCCGAATTTTTTGACGAACCAGTTGACAACTGGAAGAATGAATTTGTTGTAGATTTCCAATGCGCCGTTGACGATTTCACCGATAAAATCGAGGAAATTGTCGAGCAGCGGTTTCAAATGTTCATCCCATATTTCATGTATGGCGGCAACCAACGCGTCCCAGACCGGTTTCAGGAAATTATTCCAAATGTTAAGAAGCGTGTTATATGTATTTTCAATTGCCGATCGGATATTGTCAAAAATAGGCTGACCCCATTTATCCCACGCTGTTTTAACACTCGCTACAAAATCAGTCCAGATTTTCACAATAATCGTTAAAATCGGGACAATAATTTCTTTCCAGATTTTATCAAATATTCTCTTGATTTTATCAAACAGCAATGTCAGTGTTATAACGATTTGCGTATATACCTGTGTCACAAATGGCAGGACAACCGTCACAAACGACTGGATCAACGGGAAAATTACAACATCCCAAAGATCGGAAAACACCTTGTTGAATGTATCAAACAACCCGACAAGTACCGTTCCGATCAGAATAAACGTCGATTGCAAAGCTATAGTAAAATCACTTTCAAACCATCGTTTCAACGGTTCTACAATCGTCATAATATCCTGTATGATCTGATCAAATATTGCTTTCAGCTCTTGCGCTTCCTCGACCAGTCCGTCCCATATATGGCTGAAAATTGGGGTAAAATTCGTTTCCCACCATTTTTTCAGCTCGGCAACGGTTTCTTTCACGAATTTCGCAAAAGACGAGATTTTCTCTTCCGACTCACTTGTATCGGTTTTCAGACCAATTGTGATATCGGTGCTTCCGGCTGATACTCCTCCTGACGAACCTCCGGCAGAAGAAGCTCCACTGTTTTCGTCATTCAGCTTATTGATTTTGTCGAAACCGGCAAGCGTCTTTTTTGCAGCCTTTGCCGTGTTCTCTGTCGCTTCTGTCAGATCGTTCTGGTTTTCTACCGCACCGCCGATTGCGTCGGAATAGTCATTTGCGGATGATGCCGCATTGTTTGTACTAATGTCCCATCCGAACAAACCGGCAAGCGTCGATACGGCCTGATTTGCAAGCGTGATCAAATGGCTCATCGCCTTGTTCAGCGCCTTAACTGCCGGAAGCGCAATATTGATAAGAGCGGTTCCGATCACACCGGAGAACTCCTGCCATTGCATGGAAAGAATCCTCGTCTGGTTTGCCCAGCTGTCCGACGTTCTGGCAAAATCGCCTTGCGCAAGAGAAGTCTGCTGCAAAACATAATTATAACGAAGCTGAACCTTTTCCGCCTGCGTCATGGCGCTGATTTTTTTGTTAATCCCATTCGTATATGCGTACTGCTGCAGGTTCGCTTCGGTCATAACAATACCGTATGTTTTCAGCGTTTCCGTTTCGCCGGTAAAAACCGATTTCAACGCCGTGAATGTCTCTTGCTGATCCTTGTTATAGAACGACGCCATATCGGCGGATAGTGCAGTCAACTGAATCGCCATATCGGACGCAGCGTCCGTTGCGATTCCCATTCCGGACGCCATCGCCATCAGCGTAGAGCCTGTCTGCTTGGCGGAAAGCTTGGAAATGCCGTACATTTCAATCGCGGAATCAGCGAAGTCCTCCATTTTATAGGCCATATCACCGAAAGCAACATCGACAACGTTCTGAACCTCTTGCAGATCTGACGCCGTTTCAATCGCTGTTTTTCCGAATGTAATCAGTTGCCTGACGCCGAATGCAATACCGACAGCCGCGCCGATCTTTGCCAACGAACCTTTCAATTTTCCGAGACTTTGTGTGATAGATGACGTTCCTCTATTGAATCCGTCAGAATCTATTCTTGTGTCAAATCGAAGCGTACCGTCTGCCGCCATTTGCTCACCTTCTTATAAAAAAATAAAGCGATGGATTTTACTCCACCGCTTCCTGTTTATTTTTCAGCGTTCTGATGCGCTCGGCAAAGCCTTTTGCGATTAAAACATGACCTCGGTCATCGGGAACCTTGCGTTCCGTGCCGGCTTCGTAAAACGCCTTATCGACCTTGTCGTAATAACGCTGTGTGATTCTGATGTTCATTTATTCACCGTCCAACAGTTGATTGATACGGTCGATCTCCGCCTGTTCTTCCGCCGAATATCGGCGTTTCAGATCGACCATCTCTTTATGCTCCCGATAGAATTCGGATTCATATTTTTCGAGCTTTTTCTTTTTCGCCTTTTTGAGCCGGATATTCATGACCGTCGCGTAAAGCCCCTCGCCGATCTCGTTGAAGAAGCCTAAAAAACTCCACCAATGGAGATACTCACAGGCTCTTGTCTCATAGCCCGCGACCTTATTGACGGCAGGAAAAATAATGCTTTCGTCCTGCCGCCAGTCCATGATCTTACGCGGCGCCTGTTTTGGCTTCGGCATATCGCCGCCGTCGAGAAACCATACGGCTTGCTTATAGGCTTCCTCAATGTCTTCCGGGATTTCGGTATACAGACATTCGAGCATGACCTGCGCCTTTTCTGCGTCCGTCATATCCGGGTCGTCATAGGCTTCGAAGATCAGCAGCGCGGTTCTGAAATCACTCCGTATGGCGTAGTCTCTGCCTAAGACGGTCAGAGACGTCGGAAGCGCGCCTATCATTTGATCTGCGAAGTATATTTCGCAACACGCTTTTCGGATTTTTTCCGCTCTTCCAGACAGGCGTCTTTGATAATGGGCGTGATCGCTTCAAAGAAATTCAGGAAAATCGGCTGACCGCCTGCGTAGGACATACAATTCAACTTGCCGAATGCCGCCGTACAGACGTCCGAAGCGAAAACATCGTTAATGATGTCGCGTATTGCGCCGTCAAGCTCGGCCGCTTCCTCAACGGTGTATTTTTTGTCCTTGTCAAACATGGTTTCGAGCTTTTCGGACGCGGCTTTCACCCTGTCCATGATGCCGAAATCGGACGGATTGAAACGGATCACCCGGCTTTCGTCCCCGTTGATCGTCAGCTCTTTATAGCCGTCATTGAATTTTAACGTATTCATACTTCACAAACCTTTCTTTTTTACGCCGCCGGCGTGAATGTTTTCGTTTTCAGATCGAACGTGCCCTCGATGCGGTCGCCGAGATAGTGGATCGAAAACGGGATCTGATATCCTGACGTGTCGCCTCCGTAGCTCGATACCTCGACGATACAGCTTTCCTTGTAGGCCTTGTATGTGCCCGTGGAAGCTTCCACCTCTTCCCAGAGATGCACTTCGATGGCGTCGGTCTTGCAGTCGTCGAGCACCTTGCGGTTATCGACAATATCCTGCAAAAACGGGAACAGCGCATCACCATCCTCGGCATAGTACGGCTCTACGGACGACTGCGCTTCGTATGAGGACAGTCGGACGCTTAGTTCGCCGAGTATATTCTTTTTGGTTTCGATTTCCGGGTTCAGCTCGACGTTCATTTCCTCCAGATCCTTGCCTAAACGGCAATAGGACGGATCAGAACCACCGTGGGCGGCGTTCAGGAAATGCGCTAACAGTTTTCTTTCGATTGACATTTCGGATTTTCTCCCTTCGTAAATAAAAAATTTAGAATGCTTCGACTTTGTATTGCGCGGCGATCTGCATCTGATAGATAACGCCTGCGTTCAGATTGTTCTGCGGAACGGCGTACAGCATACCGTTCGAGCAGGTGATCTTCATCAGCTTTCCCTCTCTGCCGTCCGGCGTTATGACGGTCTGTCCGACCGCCTGTTTTTCAAGATGGCATTGCAGCCCGAGCAGAATGCCGCTGTTGATCATGCGGTCATAATCGGACTGGGACTGCCAAACGGTATACAGGATAAAATTATGCTGTCGCGTCTGACCGCCGAGAATATCCTCTTTCAGCAGGACGTCACCGGTTGACGACAGGCCGCAGCTATCGGGAGCGGAATCGGTATAGTCGATATGCAGTTCTTGGATTTTGTCATAGGATTCCACAATGCTTTTGACAAGCTCAATAATATTCATTCCGATTTCCCTCCTGCGTACTGCGCCGCTCCGGCCAGAATATCCTTTTTATGGTCAGCTTTCATGCGCTCAAACCACATCTTCCCGGCCTGCGGGTGACGAAACGTGTTATATTGCAGCGGTGTGTCTGTCAGAACTTTTGATTCACCGTTTCTCGCAAACGAAGACCCGGTCACGCTTGATACCATCAGCATACCGTAATACTGATAACGGGCATACGGCGCGTTCTGGTGAATCTCTCCGCTTCCGATAACCGTTCCGATTGTTGCAGATTTTTCAAGGACACCGTTCATAAATGGCGTGTACGGTTTCATCAGCCGAATACACTCGGAATCAACAAACTTCTGCGCCTTTTTCATTTTTGCGTTCATCTCTGCGGAAAGGTTCTTGTTCCATATCAGGGAAACACCGTTCGCCGAGGCGTCAGCAGGCTGCTGTATACTCATACCGCCACCACCTTGATATGATCCGCGCCGACACCGTACAGTTTCCGCTCGACGGCCGTGACCGTGAAAAATCGGTACTGTTTGCGGAACTCACGCATACATTCGGAAACGGTTTTTTCGTCCGTGTTGTCAAACACAAAATCGCACCGTCCCTTGACGATCATATCCGCGCCCGGATTTTCCGGGCAACGATCCTGATAGATCGGAGGAACGTACACGCTCACGCCGTCAGAATCCGTCTTTCCCGTTTTTGAAACGGCAGCAGAATCATTCTCCACCCAATGACAAGACGGGATATATAAGCTTTCAAAGCCTTTTTCGCAAGACCGGAACACGGTGCAGTCCGATGTTAAAATCATGCGATCCCTCCGTACAAAAGCCCGGAATCGGCAAGCCAGTCGTAAATGATTCGCTTGGCACCTTTTGCCATTTCCGCGTCAAAATCGTCCGAACGGTACGAAACGGAAACGTCACCGGTGCTTTCCGATGCGACGCCTGCGCGCGGCCGTTCTGTTTCCCGGCGGTATAAATACTCCGCCAACTCGCAACAGCAGAGCTTCGCGCAGTCGGGCACGGCTGATTCGTTGATATTTCCGTGGGTATACTGCGCGATTTTCTGCTGCGCTTTTCTGATGTAGAACGGAAACGACGTTTCATCGAGAATAGAGGGACTGCCGAAAAGATATTGATTCAAATAGTAATCATATTCGGCATACATACGGAATCACTCTTTCTTCTTTTCGTTCGTTTCCTGTTTTTTATCCTCGCCTTTTTTCGGCTCGTTTTTTTCCTTTTCAGGAATTTGCAGACCGACGGTTCTCATGTTTACGCCTCCTTGTGGCTCAGATAGATACCGGCGACCTTGTTCTGGTAGACATCAACAAGACCGTATTTGCGGTACTTGAGGATATATGCGTCGGAATCGGGGTTGTTCGCAGGCGCGATCAGGTCGTTTGCGACGTGCTTGTCAAACTTGATGATTGCGGGCTTGTGGACGATCATGAAATTAATGTCCTTACCGGCTGTCGCTTTCTTGTAATGGCCGGCTTCTTCACCGGGGCTCTTGCCGTCAAGCAGGTCAATCGCCGTATAGAAACGGCTCTGCGGAACTTTCTTCGCCACGGAGAACGTTGCGAGGATTTCACGCGATTTGTTCGTATCGAGAGCCATAACGCCGTTGAGCAGCGTCGGCGTCGCATAGAGGATTCTGCCCTCTTCGGGGACTTCGTCCTCGTCCATTTTGTTTTTCGCCTTGATCAACTCGGCGAGGAATGCGGCAGCATCCGAAAAAGTCTGCGCATCGCCTACGGAGATGCCGGAAATGCCGGCAAGCGTCGCGAACGTAAAAGCGTCCGCTTCGGGAGCTACCTTGGTGCGGATCAGTTCTGCGCCTGCCTGACCGAACGCGATATTGAACGTCTCTTCGTCGTCCATGACGTCAACGGAAATCTTCGTGCCTCTGTCGTAGTTGAACGCGGTCGTTTTGAACACGAGGCTTACGGAGCCGTCCGTATAGCCGCTGTTTCGGCTGTAGTCGCCGAGACCGCTGACCTCAATCTGCGGATAACAGATTTCATTGACGTTTGCGCCGGCGCGCATCAACGCGCTGTCGCTCGTCAGATCGGCCGTAACGGAAGCGGATTTGTACACTTCGTCAAGCAGATCGGTGTAGTTTTTTGCCAATGCGATTGCCATAGTTATTCACCTTTCTTTTCGGGCAGTCCCATCGCCGACCGGAGAAGATCGGACATACCGCCCGTAATTTTTGTATTTCCCGTATCTTTGACGGGATTTTTGACCGGCTCGTCGGATTCAAAAAGGAAATCGTTGTCCTTTTTGACGTTCTCAAGAGCCGTTCTGATGTCGTCTGCCTGATTCTTGCTTGCTTTCAGCGCGTCCAGGTCAAGCAGCGCCCGGACGGCCTTTGCATTCTTCGCCTTGCTTGCCGAAACGGCGGCGTCAAGAACGGACTCAAACTCCATATCGGCGATCTTAGCCTGATAATCGTCCTGAGCCTTTTGGAGATCGCCCTGAAGAGAAGCGATTCTGCCTTGCAGTTCCTTGACGTCCACCCCCTCAAAGCCTTTGAGAGCGTCCTGCGCTGTTTCGAGCTGGGTTTTGTAATTATCCCGCGCCCTTTGGATTTTCTCCACCTCGGCGACCGTCTTATAGTTCTCTCCGACGGCGGCCGTAATCGCGCTTTTCGCTTCTTCGGGAACCGTCACATTGTTTTCGGCAAGAATGGTAAAAATGTCTTTCATGGTTTTGTCCTTTCTACATGATGTTTATACCGCTCTGTCTGCGGTTGAAAGTCAGCCGGATAACCTCCGGCGGGGTAATTTGGGTATGAAAAAAGCGCCCTGCCGTAGCAAAGCGCTTGAATCATTGTATGAAATTGTAAAAATCGGTTTTCCTACTTATAAATCGGCTGTAAATTTTCATCAAATGCCTTGTTATTTACGTTATCAGGATCATGTATAAAATAATCACATTCATACTTTTTGCAATTTATTAACTCATCAGGTATCGCGCCCAATGCTTTGCATGTTGATGGAATATAAGGGTTCTTGTTTCTATGATAATTTTTGCAAATTTGACAAAATGGAGTAAGAATACAACCTGCTAACGGATAATCAAGATTTCCGCAACCTTTAATGTCCTCTTCATACTTTTTCTTCTGTTCCCCTGTCATACAATCAGCCCCCCATCCACTCAACTACAAGAAATAGTTTTCCCTGATAGTATTGCGCCTCTATTATAGCATATTCAGAATCATTTTGCAAGACCACTTCATATTCATCGTTATATCCGGGTGTTACATGATGATGCGCTACTTCATTGACATATCCTGCGCCTTTTTTATTCTTTGGAACAAGAATCGTCATTTCCACTTCTCCACTGTAAGCAGTGTCTCTGAATAATGATGTGGAAGCAAAAGATCTTATCTTAACTCGCTTGTCTCTCCACTCAGATATTGAATATTCACTCTGAATTTCTTCTAACCCTTCAATATATTCTATTTTCGTTCCTCTGAATACAACCGTATCATACGGAAGAGACATTTCTGAAAGCGCGTCATGCAAAACGGAAACTTCGTGCGCTGTTGCGGCAGTTTTGGCTTTGCCCGTCGCGGCGTATGTATTGAGTTCCGCGCATCCATCGGCGCCGTCCGTGTATTTCAGAATGACCTTTTTGCTTTCATCGTCAAGCATTCTTGCGCAGTCGTTATATTCATCGGGGACGCCGTCTTCGATATTCAGAACTTTGTATGTATCCGATCTTGCGAGCAACCTGTCGTCGATGCCTTTATAACGATAGCGAAGCTGTAAGTCTTGCCACTCCTTGGAATCGCTTTCTTTCAGTTTGACAAACTCTTCGTATGTGGCAGGGACAGCGTCGCCGAGACGGTCTTTATACCGCTGATACTGTTTCATATACGGCTGATCTTTGGTATATTTCCCTTTTCCGACATTGCCGAGGCCGTCGATATAGACCCGGTCTCTCTGCTGCGGAAGATCCATCGCTTTGGAAAAACGCGCATATTCGGCGGACGTGCCGCGGTACCGGCATCTGGCGTTGATAATATCGTCCTCATTCGCGCCGCCGGCTTCAAGCAATTTAATCTGCTGTCTCTGTGCGCGCATCGTCGTTTCGAGTTTCCGCTGCCGCTGCAACGCTTCGTATTTGGTGTACTGCTTGCCGCCGTATTCTCGCGGCGTCAGCTCATCACGCTTCATGCGTTCAAGCTCTTCGTCGGTATAGGTGCGTTTCGAGATACCCGGAATGAACGGAGAATACGAATGGTAACAGTTCGCGCCGCAAAGCCCCGTCACCGTGCCGAGACCGCATACGATTTTCAGCTCGTCCATCGTATAGACCTTTCCCTGCCATTCCAGATGCGAAGGACGCGCGCCGGAATGCCATGAGACTTCGTAGCAGTCCGTTCCGAGCGATTCCGCGTTGGATTCGTTGATTTTACCCGTCAACTGCGAAACACCCGTCATAACAGCCCTGCGAGCCGCCACGTCAACGCGGTTCGACCAGCCGGACGCATAATCAATCGTCCGAAGTCCGCTGTTCGTCATCTGACTGACAACCCGTTTCAGCACGGTGTTATAATCAAACAGTCCGGAAGAAATATCCATCATCGCGCCGTCCAGCATATCGGTAACGCTCGTATAGGAAATCCTCCCGTTTTTATCAATCGCGAAGCCCATTGTCTGCGTGATGTTGGAAAATTCCCCGTCCGTCTGCCGCCGAATGCCGTCAACGAGCTGCGAAATGCTTTCTTCGTCGTACACGTCAAGACCCTTGTAAATACTGTCGTCGTAGCTGAAACCGTCCTCTATTACTTTTTCATAGATTTCGTCAAGATCATCGTCCGTGACGGACAGCGCGTCTTTTATGTACTCTATGATTTCGGATTCGGTCAGACCCAACTCCTGCAAACGGTAAAGCTGCCAGTCCGCGCTTCGGATTATGTCGTTTCCGTTATTTCTGAGACGCCGTACTATGTCCTGCATCGTGCGCTCTTCGAGCTCGCGAAACTGCCTGACGATGTTTTCGGGAAGTCCCTCCAGCGCGCCGGGATTCATTCGATCACCTGCGCGGTATCAGGGAGAGAAGCCCTCGCTGTTTCGAGCGTCTCGCCGTACCACTTGGAGCGATATTCTTCAAGCCGCATGACGCCCATCGAGACGTCCTGTCTGTCCTGAGCGCGCTCGGATTCGTCGTCCGCAAGAATGCTGTCTTTGAAATCGCACACAAATTCATAACCGCTGCCGGTCAGACCGTTCCAGAACGCCAGAGCGTAAACGTAATCGTCCAGACAGTTTTTCAGATTGTTCTGAATCGCCGTCACGGTATCGAACTTCCGCTTTTTCGACGCTTTGATCTCCGTCGCGGTCTTATCGACCGTCTGCGGATTGGAAATATCGCCGTAGGATAGACCGGTTTCAAATTCGATGTTTCGTTTATATTCCTCAAGCCCCGCAATCAGATCCGTCTGCCGGAGCTGCGGAGAATATTCTTTGAAAATTTCCTCGTCTTTCCCGACATCCACATCAACGGCGCGGTACAGACGGCGGTTGAGTTTCGGGAGCGTTCCGTCCGCTTTTATCGCAGACGGGCTGACGTGCACGGCGCGTTCGCCGGATTCAAATTCCCAGTCAAGACGTCCGAACTGAATATCGCATTTTCGTATGATCTGCGCCGCGTTTTCAAACACGGAGACGCCTGCCGGAGAACCGTCAATCGTATTGCGGATCGGATTGCGATAATATCCGAACGCATTGCGCTTCATCAGCGGATAGCGAATTGATTCCTGTAAATTTGCCCATTCCTTGACGCTGTCAAGCGAAACCTCTCTGCCGAGCGTGCTTTTTGACGTGCTGAAATAAGCCTTGTTGGTAATCGTCAGACCGTTTTCCCGGTCAAGAGAATGGAACTCAAGCCGCGTATAATGGCGATTTTCACCGAGCTGTTTGAACTCCGGGAAAATCACCTTGAGCGGCACGCCGCGCACATCGTATTCAACCGGTATAAAAGCATTCTGGGACACGAACTGCACTTTGTCTTCGCCAAGCGGTTTTATAATCATCGCGCCGGAGGCAAGACCCTCCTGAAACGCGATTGCAATATCACGGACAGAGCGATGAAACAGACCGTCAAGCGCATCGTTCGATACTTTTGCCGTCATTTCGCTGAGCGTAATATTGGACAATTCGCGACAGACAGCTGATTCCAGACGCAGAGAGGAAACGTCGTTCCCGATCCACGGCGCACGTCCGGCATACATTCGCGACCAAAGGTCGATCTGATTCATCATCTCCTGCGACATGGCAATTTCAATGCCAAGCGCGGATTGAATATCCCGTACCGCAAACAATTTTCCGATCATTCCTTTCATTTTTTGTAAAAATCCCATGGTTATGCTCCTATGTATCGCTTGATGTCGCGTTCGAATGTGTATTCAAATGCGTCAAGGCTGTCGATGTCGGTCGAGCCATCGTCCAGCCGTTCGTCCTCGATGGTTTTATCATTCCATACCGCTTCGGACAGCGCCGTTTTCAGCGTGTCGCAGTCGTCGGTCATATAGAACCGACCTGCTCCCATCAGGCGCAGCGTCCCCTGAATACGGTCGTTCACGCCGTTTTTTCGCGCCGGACGCACGATGACGGAAGGAAACCGTTTTGCAAATGCCCGTTTGATTCCCTGGCCGAGCACCGTTTCAGCGTTGTCCCAATAGACATAATCAAGCGTTCCGAATGAATTGATAACGGACTGAGCGAACGAAAGCGCAAGAGCGTCGATGTCGTTGCTGTCATATTCGCCGAAATGCCGTTCCGATTTCAGCGCAATCAGATAGCGAAAATCCTTTGTCCGAGCCGTCGCGACGAACGCATGACCCGATTTCGTACCTCCGAAGTCAATGCCCATTGTTACAGAGCATAACTGCGACGAGAGAAATTCTTTTTTCTTCCCGTCCGTCAGTCGCTGCACGATCTGACAGCGGAATGCTGCGGGATTGTCGGCAAATCTGCGGTAAATTGCGCCCTCTGCCCGTACCCATTCGCCGAGGATCAGGCGGTTATAATAAATAGTCCCCTCATATTCGCGGCAAAGATTGCGGACAATTTCGGGGGACAAAAATGTATTGTCAAAAATAGTGTATTGCTGACAGTAAATATCAGCGTCGCTGTCTAAGAATTTTTTCAGCCAATGTGTCGGGTGCTCCGGGTTCAGGCTACCGTCAAAACAGGAATACGGCTTGTCCAGACGGGATTTCAGCATCGCAAAAACGTCCTCGTTCCATCTTGCAACCTCGTCACCGTAGACGTATTTTGCGCTTGCGCCCTGAATCTTCGCGACCTGCGATACCTTTTCCGCGCCGAGGCAGTAGACGTCTTCGCCGCAGATATGCGCGATGTTGCGGCTGTTGATCGTACCGACAACGGCGGACGTGTAGCGTTCACGCATCGGCTGCAAGACATTTCGCTCGATGGTTTCTTTCGACACGCCAATGATGAAACACAGTCCGTTTTTGCCGATTCTCTCACGGATTCGCATCGGGATCACGGCGGTCACATCGACAAACGATTTCCCGGAACGAACGGCACCGGTCTTGAAGTTCCAACGGTGCGTCGCGTTTGCGATGTAGCTATTTTGTTTCGCTGTGTACGGCATTTTCGCGCACCTCTTTCAGGACTTCGTCCAGTTTTTCAAGAGCGGAAGTATCTTCGTTTGCCGGCTTCTCGCGCCACTTATCGGGACGACGGTTTTTCAGCCAGAATATTTGTGCCGTTGTGTTCCCGTCGAGAGCTGACTGCAACAAAGCGTTTTCGACTTCATAGTCAACAACTTCCTTTCCCTTTTTTAGGGTGTCGGAAATGTCGGAATACTTCTTTTTCCACTCATGAAGCGTATCACGACTGATTCCCATATTTTTTGCAATCTGATCATCTGTCAGACCGTCACGCGCCCATCCATCAAGAAGTATTAAATTTTCAGGCTCAAGCCATTTCTGATACTTTCCCTTAGCCACTTAAAACACCTGCAATCATCACCGCCGAATCAAATAATCCCAAAACACAAAGCACCGCCATAAGACGGTGCCCTGCGCAAAGAGGTTTGTTATGAAAAAATGGTGTATGTGAAACTCTCACTATCTTTAGTGTAGCAGAAAAAACAGCAAATTTCATCCGCTTTTTGTCCGCTATTTTTATGTTTCCGTGCTTCCGTATCGACATTTGCAATATCTTTTCAAAGCGATGTGATAAAGCTCATAAATACGAGTTCGCTCATAACCGAACTTTTCCGAAAGAGTCTCAACAGCGGAACCGGCACGCATTTTTGAAAAAGTCAAAAGTATCTCCTGTTGATTCTTGTCTAATCGATTCAAAGCGACCCGAATAACTTTTTCTTTCCGACGTGCAAGACGAAGCGCAGCTTCCGTCTCGCCTTTTTTCGATAATATGTTAAGAATACGATCTTCCGATTTGTTCCCGCTGCTTTGAACAGGCGTATTGTCACCTGCGCCACCGAGAGAAGACAGCTCGTCTTCCAAGGTTTTTAGCTCATATTCCATTGACTGAATGCTGAATAATATATCCGGGTAGTCTTGCAAATCTCTTTTGCATTCTGATTTCCAGTCCATTCAAATCACCTCCCACTTAATTTCTGATGATCTTCCCTATGACCATCTACGAATGTCTGGGTAAACCTCAGCGAGCTTGTAAAATTCATTTGGATAGTTGATTTTCAAGAACAGAGCGGTTCCTTTATTGAGCAGGTCTCTTGATGTTATATACGATAGCCGTATAAACATTTCCTCGCCCTGACTGTTCTTGCCAAGTTCGATTGAAGTCTTTCTGTAGATCGGATGTATAGGGACATCATATTCGTACATAGCCGCAGCAACATCGTTCAGCGTGAACCAAAGAAGAGGGTGACAAACAGTCACATCTCCCATTGATTTGCTTTCAAACACCTGACCGTGAACTTGTGCCGATTTGTTTCTGCGCTTGCTCTCGCTCGCTCTCACGCCGACAAAACAAAGATCCTTATCATCTGCATACTCACGGACGGAATCGAAGAAAACGCCGCTCTTCCCGAAAGCATGCTTTTGCGGATTCTTGATAGCTTCAAAAGCGGAAAACGGACACTTGTACAAGTCAATAGCCCGGTGCAGCCTATTGGCGATCTCCATGCATGTCTCTTCCGTTCCCGGAAAAGATGCGTCAGACAAATGCGTCCATATCCTGTAGTCCTTTCCGCACATTCTCGCCGCCTCATCTACGATAAAGCACATCGCTGCGCTGTCTTTCCCACCGCTCAAGGCAATATACGGTTTTTCATGTTTCTGAAGAACATCGCAGCACACCTCTATCGCCTTTGCTTTTTTCGACTTGTACGAGTTCATTTTCGACTGAAGCCGTCCATACTCGACGAAATCATCAATAGTCAAAAACTTACCCCCTTAATCGGGACATAGCAAAGTACAGCGTTCTGTTGCTTCCAGTACGGCGGCTTGATAGCGTATCTCATGACCGGATAGCCGCTCAAATCATATTGCCGTGCCCACTCGCTGTCTACCGGTACCGGACGCATAAGACCATATTCCGGGTGCCAAAAGCTGTAGTCTTCACTTATGTTCTCAACATCCCATTGCTTAACGATTCCGTATCCGGCACTATTCTTTTTCGCCAAAGCCGGAATCATATTCAGCAGCTCGATCAGCTCGTTTTTATGCCCACGGCAATAAAATGTAACGACGCCATCTTTTACGGTACGAATGATATTTGGTATCCGGTACGCGCGGTATATACCTTGGCTGTCGCTTATTACTCCCTTGTCGGCGTCGAGGTGTCCTAACTTATCGGCGTTGAAAAAATTCGGCTTCTTATTCAGATACTCGACAGAATTTCCCTCTTCCTCGTATATTCCCTTGCTCGCAGACCATATATTTTGATGGTACTGTCTGAAAGGTAAACCGATGTGACCATCATACACTCTGTCTCCGTGCCCCTCAAGGACTTGAGGGGCGTGCTTATAGAACCATGCGTGGTAGACGATGCTGTCGAGCATCAATATTCCATCTGCGCTGTTAATTCTTCCGTCAAGAAGATGCGCTGTCACCTTTAGCGGAACTGTTGGTCTTTTTGCCATCTTTCTTTCCTGCCTCCTTGAGCAGATATATGAATTCTGTTTGTTCGGACTTTATATGGTTCTCGTAATTCTCGATGAGGTTCGCAACCTCAGTAGACATTTGAATTTCTCCGTTCTTCACGGATATATCATCGTCTACAGTAGCATCAAACAACCCAAAACCTTTTGCTGACATACCGCCGAGACGAGGAACCATAAACCATTGCCGCAGTCCGGCAAAGAACGCGCCGAGCTCAAGGTCTGTCGTTCCGTCAAGGAATATGAGCGTCTGAACGAACTCCGTACCTGCCGCCATGTACTCAACCTCAAAACGCATCTGCGTAGAAGCCTTTCCTTTTTTCTCATCGTCCGGGTTTTCAATAAACTTTGACTTCATGTCATTTTTGCTGTCGTCCATTCTGGTAAACTCAATCGTATCGAGGAACTCTCTCCATGAATGACCGGTTATATTTTCGCCGGTCATATCGGCTGTTTCATCACACACAGGATATGCAAATCCGGCAAGCAGTTTCCCCTGCATAATCATCGTTCCAAGTCCACCGCCGAGCAGAGAAACAGACGGAAAATGTTCACGGACGAGCTTCGACCGCTCGACATCGTCTTTCATTGTTCCGGATATGTTGCCGCCGCTGAAAAGAATGTGGAATACCTCTTTGTCAACCTTTGTCCCAAGAAGCGTAAGCATATGCAGCGCGATACTGTCCAGGAGCTGTCCTCTTATGCTATTCCCTGTGATTACCGGAATCTTTCCGTTGCTCGTATTGATCATGTTGAAATAGCTTCCTGCGCTCGCTGTTTCTCCGATGTGGGAAACGGGAGCGGTCATGGTGTACTTAATCGTCTTCTTCATCATATTCGGGTTCTCCTTCCATTTTTTCACGCTGTAATCGTTCTCTGATCAGCATAATTAAATACTGTGCTTCTCTCTCGAACAGCGGGAGCAGATCATCATCTCCAATGATATCAAGCCTGTAATCCTTAATGCTGTCGCTCATAATCAGCTCTCCGGTCTCCGGCATAATGACCGGTTCATCTGTGCTCAAGAATTTCGGCTTTACGCTTTGAATTTTCGCCTTGTGGCAAAATTCCTGTACGAACTCGGCTGTCGTTCGGCTCTTCAGGCACGCGGCTCTCATGAACGAACCAAACCGATTCCATGTGTCAACGCCGTTCAACGGGCTGTTCTTGTCTCTGCTCTTATACATCGCGTAAAGAATCAAAGCCGCTCTCGCGTGGTTTGTGCTGTCAGTATCGAATTTAAGTTGCATATTGCTTCCTCCTCTGAAATTTCTAACTTTTGTCCGCAGTAAAGCGGAATCTGTATTTCCCTGCTGAAATTCAGCTCCTTTTGTAATAGTTTTATAGCTTCAAAACCTACTTTCTGAACAATATCAAAACGGATTTCACCTCTTTTCAACTGATCTTTCGACTGACCCAATACCTGCAGGTTTTCGACGAAACTGAACAAATACTTCATTCGGTCACAGGTCGTATATATTGTCTCGGTTTCGAGATTTACGGCAAACCGGTTGCTGCTGTAATTGGTTTCGGCCTTGTAGAAAAGATGCTTTTTTTGCGTGGTAGTAATAATGAATTTGAATGGTGGTTTTTGCGGCTTCGTCAACTCGTCACGAATCTGTCTGATGTTGATCAGCCTGACTCCGTCCGGGTCGATGATGTAGTTGTAGAAATAAATGCTGAACAATGCGCTGCATGACTCGCATATATAGTCATCAACATATGCCCAGTCTGTGAATTTTGAGGAAACGATATCCTTGATATAAACTCCGCTGTCGTAATGCTTACGGCAAATAGGACATTCAAAACAAACAGACCTTATCTGGTACTCTTTTGTTTTTATGATTTTTTCGATGTCGTTTCCGTCACCATCTCTTGTCTGATAGTATAACTCCATATCATATACTCCCGTTTCCTATGCCGGCAATAATATAATTCATATCAGCACCCATCTTAGAAAGCTTCTGAAGATAATAGGTGCTTGGAACACACGCATACGATTTCCATGAATAAAACAGATTCTTTGGTATCCCGAGCTTTTTTAATGATTTGCTCACATTTCTATTCCCGATTTTCCCGTTAATAAATTCAACTGCTCTTTCACAGATAGAAAAGTCTGAAAGGTGTTGCATAATTCATTCCCTCCTGGTATGTTTTCCGCTTCATTCTTCACGCTCCCTCAACACTCGTTCCGCGTCATCTCTCGTTAAAAATATTTCATCGATGTCATACTCCATGAAATCTGATAAACAAGCATTTACGCATGATTCTGTGATTACGAAATATTCAACTGTCCGTTCTTCGACTTTGTTATCGCCAATAACATACACCGTATCCCCGACCTTGCACGGCGGCACGATGACGCCGTTGGCGAGAAGTAAGTCGGCTACTCTTGACTCATAACAACTTTCTAAATCTGCATATTTGCAATTTTCGTCACAAATGTATGAACTTGGGCAACTACCTTGTTTTAGAATTTCAATCAGCCGATCCCGCTCAATGTACTCAGTCATCTGTGAACACCTATCCTTCCTTTTCCTTGAATCGGCCTAAATGCTTCACGACAACCATCTGGATCACCACACCCAGGCCAAAAACCACAACGACAAAACCGATTGTCCGAAGCATCATCAACGTCCAGATGATCACAGATGTCACATTGATACGCTCGGATTTTTTGATGATTGTTTTTGCAATACTCAGCCATTGTCAGCCCTCCTGTTCCATGCTTCGATTGCTTTTTCTCTGGTGTCATAATTCCAAGTTCTCGGAATTACTTCACACGAACCTCTTGTCATTTCACATTTTACCCACCAATCGTCGTTAAATTACGGATAGTTGCTTCACCGCCGCAGAACGGGCACGGTTTCAACTCAGTCGGCATTGTTTTCATCTCCTTTCGGCGGTTCGGGAAGCGGCTGCCAATGGGTAACATCGTAACAAACACATTCACAATCAGAATATTCAAAAAAGTCAAAACCGTCAGAAAACAAAACAGTAGGAATAATTGCGTCTTTTATCATCACGATAACTTCAAAATTTTCGTCTGGATGAATTTTCTCGAATTCTTTGTATTCATCAATCGGCAGCCTGTCCTTGACGCTGATCCAGTTGCTCATTCTTCCTCAACCTCGCTTTCAAGCCATATTTTAATGTACTCTGTGCAACAAAATTGAGCATCATTAATAGGGCATGAATTACAATTCTGAAGAATACAACAAATACTAATTTCTGCAAAGAGATTCGCCATATCCTCAATGCTCATAGTCTTGATTCGTTCGTAATTCGTCATTTTCTGCACCGTCCTTTCTTCTCACAGGTCATATTCGTATCTCAAATCGTCAAGGATTTCCGCGATTGTGATCTGCTGTTTGTATGTCGGTTTGATTTCACCCATCCACCAAGCGAATACTTCTTCGCCTGTTTTCCAATCACTTTTTCGCTCATTCTGATCAATCATTCTCTGAAATGCGTGTATGTACATTTGCTTGTACTTCGGATAACGATCAAACTCAAAATACCGTTTCTTATTTACCATCGGACAGCCGATACAGCCAACGCGATCAAATCCGCATTTATACAACGGATTCGATTCGCAGCCGTAATGGCTCAGAAATTCCCACACATCGGATTCAGTCCAGTCAATGATCGGATTGATGATGACCTTACCCTGACGAATACACTGCTCGACAATTTCACGATTTTCAGTATTGTCGTTATTCAGAATCAACTGCTCCGCGTCGAGCTTAACTCGTTTATTGGTGTATTTTTCGTTCGATTCAAAGAACTTCCTGCTTTCTCTATTTCTTGATTCTTCTCTCCTTACGCCAGTAACAATCACTCTATCGTTACCGTTACGCTCTTTGAGTTCAGAACAGCAATAACGAACAAGACGAGTAGGCGGCATTTTCTTCTTTACGATCAGATCCCACATAGTCGTATCCGGATATCTGATATTGATTCCGGGAATCTGACGGACATATCGAACAGTTTCAGGCGCGTCGGCCGTTGTATGATTGTGCCACAATTCATGTTTAACGCCGGCGAGATCACACAATATCCGAATCACATCACTGTCCTTTCCTCCTGAATACGCGACATAATACGGCTTGTCGCTTCTGCCGGTTTCAATCGGTGCCATCATTTTCAGATTCATGATCGCCAATTCGACCTTGTCGATTTTCCCGTAAATGGTATTTTCTATCAGGCTCATAATTAACCTCCCTACTGAATCACGATCCCATATTCATCGCGAAGGATTTGCTCGAGATCGTCCAGATTGATATATCCTTTGTTGATGCTGTCCGCGCGATCCTCGATCGAACGGATAATCTGATGCACCTTTTGGCGCCCATATCCGTATTTGTCGGTTAGAACAGACGCCAAAGCAATCAGAATGACACGCGTCGAATTGTAAACAGCGTTCCACTTGATTTTTTCCGCTTCGGACTTCGCCTGTGATGCCAGACATTTCATTCCCCATCACCTGACCAATCCAAAGCCTGTCCACAGTTGCCGCAGAACGTTGATTTATTCATTAATACCACTTGGCACACCGGACATCGATCGAATCCGTAATAGCGGTGTTCCGGGCGCGGCTTCATCGGCAATCTCTTTTTCAATGATTCATACACCAGATCGCAATACGGCATATCGCCGTTGCCGTCGTAGAATATGATCGCTTTTTCTATATCGTTCATGTTGTTTCTCCTATCTCTTCCGGTGCAAACAGCTGATACTGTCCCCAGAAATTCATATGGAATTCTCCTGTGATTCCCTCTTTGTTTTTTACCAGATACAATTTTTTCCGGCAGACCTCGCAGTCTTCGTCAAGCGGATTTTTCGGATTCAGCAGCAGGATCGCGTCGGCGTCCTGTTCGATCTGTCCCGATTCCCGCAGGTCTGACATCGACGGCTTGTCCGGGTCTGCCTGACGGTTCATCTGCGCGACCGCGATGACCGCGATTTTGTCACGCTGAGCGAGTGTGTGCAGCGCCTTGGAGATCGCCGTCGCCTTTTCGTACTGCGTCTTGTTGTCCGATTCGACTAGCGTCAGATAGTCGATGAATATGACGTCGGACTTGAGCTGCAATGCTGTTGATCGGATTTTATTCACGTCCCAACCGGCAGCCGATGCGACTTTTAAAGAGCAGTTCTCTGCCGCATAGATAGAAAAATCGTTGATCTTCTTCCAGACCTCCGGCGGCGCGGTTTTCAGCGTTCGGTTTTTGATGTCTCCGAACGGCGTCCGCGATCCGTTTGCCACGATTCTTTCATAAATCTTGCGGCTTTCTGTTTCAAGGGAAAAATACGTCACGTTCATCTGCTTTGCCATATTCATCGCCAACTGGATCGTCAGCGCCGTTTTACCGCTCGATGGACGGCCGCCGATCACGACATAATCGCCTCGGCTGATTTTCAGGTGTTTGTCAACGGTCGAAAGACCCGTCTCGATGTACTTTTCGTCCGAATACTGCCATGCGATGAATTCCGCGTGCAGTTCCGGCAACGTTTTGACGTCCGTCGTCCCTCTGCCGTCGATGCGCTTGAGCGAGATCAAGAGCGATTCCCGGATTTCCGCCGGCGTCATGATGTCGATTTCCGACAGCAGCGCGTAGGCGTCGCTTTTCAGTTCGCGCATCATTGCGCTTTCGGCGATCATGCGGATATGCGCTTTGTAGTTGTGAACGATAGCACCGGACTGGTAGCAGTTGTACAACAGCTCTTTGTAGGCGCCCTTGTCGCCGCCGAGCTCGTAGAGCACCGTGAGCGGGTCAATCGTCTTTCCCTCCGTCCAGAGAGAAGCGCATACGCTGTAGATTCTGCCGAGAGAACTGTCAAAAAAATCATCTGCCGACAGTTCCGTCATGCATTCCGCCATGATTTCCGGCTGTTTCAGAATTTCTCCGATCAAGGCGTATTCGGTGTCGTAAATATTCGCGTTCATGTCAGCACCTTTCTTTCTGCTTCTTTGTTCGTCCTTACACCGTCCCGGCGCATCCAGGACAACAGCACCGCATAATGGGACTTGTATTCCTTTCCGCTCGATTCGATGAACATGGAAACACGGTCTATGTATTCATCAACAGTTTCTTTCGGGTAAACGGTCAGCAGCTTTTCCTTTTCAGCGTCCGTCAGGAACACGTTCAAAAACGTCCCGTGCGGGGTCTTCCCCTCTCTCACTCTTACAATCTCTTCATTCTTACAATCTATAGGTGTTGTCGGTTCGTTGTCACCTTTTTGTCGGTTCTTTGTCGGTTCTTTGTCACTTATCTTGTCGGCAGACTGATACCTATCGTAGTTGACAACGCTATATACCGTGGTTTTTCCGATTTTTCTACTTGTCACTTCTCCTGTCGATTTTAAGTGTTCAATCGCAGTTCGGACATTGCGAACACTCAACCCTGAATTCTTAGCCAAGAAGTCAAAAGAAGCGAGAACTTCGCCGCGATTTATGACAGAACCCTCGTATTTCTGCGGTTTTCGGTTTGCCAACAGGAGAAGATGAATAAAGACAAGCAATGTATTCGGATCATGGAACCACTCCCAATCCATCAGCGAGTAGAAAATCTTCAGGTAGATTTTTTTCTTGATGTCCTCGTCCACTTTTCTCACCTACTTGTCTATGTAGAGTTCCAGAATACACTTGCAAATAGTGTAAATCTCAAGTGCCATATTCTTTCGGTCGAGATATTTCACGCGCAGACCATAGACTGTTTCTATTTTATGAAGCGCGCCCCAGAAGGCCTTTTCATCGTAATGATTCGGATAGGCGTGACTCAGAATGCCGTCCCAACCGTCCGGCTGTTCGACCAGAAGATACTTATGCGGCTTGTTGATCGCCCGTTTCAGCTCGCGAAGAAACGCGTCGTCATATTCGGTTTTGCCGTTTGATCTCGTTTTCTTTTGTCCGTACAGGCTCTGTGCGAGCTCCTGGAGGCTGTTTTTCCGTTCGATGAATAATTCGTCGGTAAAGTAGGTATCAAGCGGAAATCCAAGCTCAGGACAGCTTTTAATCATAAAACTGTAATCGCCGTCCCGGAGCGACCTTTGCACATAGCGGATATCGTGCTCGTCAAACCAACGCAGGATATGTCCGTTCACCTGTTCGTTGGTCTGACACACGATCCGCATGTGGCTGAGCAGCTCTTCGACCTGTTTTTTTGTGTAGTGCTGCTTCATGCCGGCTCACCCATTAAAACGGAAAATCATCATCGTTTTCGGCTTCCGATGCAGCGTCCTGAACCCGATCAAAATTGTCGTCCGACAACTTCTTCAGTTCCGGTATATCAAATTCACCGTTCTGAATCTCCTTGACCGTCTTGAAGTCGGTCACGATGATCCGCTGCTTGACCTTATTATCGTTTCCGACATATTCCTCATACCCGAGAACAAGCCCGATGTATTTGCCGCGCAATTCTCTCTCGTCGTCACGAAAGCTGAAATTCCGGTTTGATTTCTCGAAGCGGTCCAGCATCAGCTTGAAAAATCCCTGAGCCTTGGTCTTGTACGACTTGATGAAGCTTGCCGCCCAGAATTTTTTGCTGTCGTACAGATCGCGGTAATAGCCCTTGTACTCGCCGTCGGCGATGTCGAATTCAAAGCGAAGATATTCCTTCTTCGGCTCGTCCTCGACTGCCGTGATCTGACAGATGTAACCGCCTGCCGGAAGTTTGTTGAACTCCCCTGTTTTCGCGACTTCTACTTCGTTCCAGTTGATGTGTTTCATGATTTTTATTCTCCTTTTTCAAATTCATAGTAGTCTCTGATCGCCGTATCTACGGCTTTCAGGTCGTTGTCGATTTCCGGATCGAACATTTCCATGGGCGATTTCGCCGTCGTAGAGCCGTCCGACTGGGTGATAAAGCGGTGCGTCTTGCCGTCTGTTTCGCAAAGCAGGACAATGCTGAACAGCCCCTCAAGCGTCAGCTGATTATCGAGCATTTTGCCCTGTGTTTTTGCTTTGATCTGCCCGGATTCTGACTTCTCCGTGTGATGGAGAAAGTATACAATACAGTCCTCCGGCGTATCACGAATCACAAACTGAATCAGATCATAGAACCGCTTGGCGCATTCGGTAAACTTGTCGTAGCCTTTTTCCTTTGCCCTTAAAAACATCTCGAACGCCATCAGATATTGACTGTCGTCGATGACATATCGTTTCAGCTTATTCTTTCTAAGGCTTGCATAGATGCGCTCATAGGTTGCGTTATCCATCTTATTCAGCTTCTTGCGAAACGGTAAAGGCTTGGACGCCACATTGAAAATACCAACCTCCGACGGCTCGAAATTCCGCAGCGACGCCGACTTCCCGGAGCCGCTTTCCCCCATAATCAATACGGGAATGCCCATTATGTTACCTCCTCGAATTCAAGCGGACAATCCGGGTGAATCCCGCTCATCGCAAATTTTCTCGGCATGACATTTTCTCCGTTTCGGATCATCTCACAGTACCCGCGTTCGTAGGTTTCCGAATAGTGAAAAAACGGACAAAAATTACAACTCACATTCTTCTCCGGAAAGTTCACCGTGACACTGACTTTTGCTTTGGTATAATACAGTACACTGTTTTTTTCTGCTGCCATCTTCTCTGTACGCTCCTTTCGTCTTCCGCTTCCGGCGGATAAACTATATCATTTTCGGTTGCCGCGATATCCAGATCACGCTCCATACGGCATCATCCTTTCTTCAATTATCGCGTGGGAATCGTCCTCCTCGAAAAAAGATTCGTCGAGAATATCCGCCTCCACACAACCGTCACAGAACGGCTCGTTTCCGAGCCAGTATATCCTCTGTCCAACGAAAATTTCCTCTCCGCACCCGGAGCATTTAATACTACTTGACATTTTTTCTCCTTTCTGATACAATCAAATTACAGTTTTTTTTCTTTGCCGCTTTCGGAATTGCCGTTCCGGAGCGGCTTTTCTTTATCCATTTTTCGTTTCAGTTTTCCGATGCCGGTTTTTGAAATACGGACATAAACGGCGTTTTTACTGCAACCGAATTCAGCGCATATTTCGTCAACAGTCGCGCCCTTGAGTACAAGAATCTTTAACCTCTCGTCGGTCTCCGGCGTCCACTCAACGGCTTTCTTTCTCGCGTCGATTCCTCGCGCATCCAGACGACTGATGATCGTTCGCCTTGCTACTCCGAATTTGTCCGCAATGGTGCTCGGATTGTTTCCGTTCTGGTACATGAAGACGATCATATCGACCTCATCTTCGGAAAGTGGACAAGTGCGGCCGTCGCCATATCGATTGCGGACTTCCGGGTGATCAGTCTCTCGCTTTTTCGGACGACGCCGGTTCCGTTCTTCTTCCGCTACGGCTAACGGATACGCTTTACCATAAGTCAAGTGTTTTCCTGTCTCTTCTTCATACTTCTTCGCCCAATCTTTAACCTTTTTAATACTCGGCATTCTGATTCACCCGGCTTTCGATCTCTCTCAAGCTGAAAAGGATCAGCTCATGTTTCTTCGCCGTCTCTTCGACGGACTTCTCAAACTTCCGCTTGAGTGCCTTGTTTTCCCGTCGCAGCTCCTTGATCTGATCTTCCATCGCGTGATTCGCCAGAATGTCAATGATCAGATAAACGATTCCGCCCAACGCAAACAACGCGATCGCCGCCGCTAAATAGATTTCAGACATTTCGGTCACCTCCTATTTTTCTGATTTTTCCTGTTTCATGTGTTTCTTTCGGACGGTATTTATCGGGATTTGATAAATAGTCCAATAACACATCAAAATCTGCCAATTTTTTTCGACCTGATTCTACGATCGGAATCATTCTCTGTTTATAGATTCTATAAATGGTAGATTCCGTTATCTGTGTATTCGGGTCCATTTCTTTTATGGCTTCATACGCCCTTTTTGACGTTTTCATGCGTCTTGTTCTTTCGATCGGCGCATCCGGAGAAGCAATCAGTTCTCCGTCGCTGACGTTAACCGAAATACCGAGTTTTGCAAACAACGCAGCGACCTCACTCGGTTCGGCGCTGATTTTAATTTCCATATTGTAACCTCTCTCCTGAAAACTATTTTCCATTCATTTCCACTTTGTCGGCGTCCGTCTCGCAGGCGTTCTGAATCTTCGCGATATTTTTCTCGATCTGAAAAAGATGCGCTCCAATCGCTTTCAGAGCCTCGTATGTAGCCTTGTTCCTTTTCATCTCCGAGCTGACTTTCTGCCGAAGCTCTGACAGCTCCATGTCGTAGATGTCCCCGATGCCGGGGATTTCGCTTAATTTCATTGGTTGACCTCCTTTTAAGATGTCGCATTTATGCGACATACTGGGCAAAAAAAATATCCATCACATCGGAATAATCAAGATTCAACGCGGTTGCGATTGCATCTGCTTCCTTGATCGAGAATGTTTCTCCATTTGCCGAAATTTTCCGATAAAATGTACTTTTGTCTATCGGGAGATTTTCGGCAAAAGTATTTAATGAAAAACCCATCTCGGCGATTTTTCCGCGCAGTTTGTTGATATTGACCATGATTATCACCTCCTAAAATCGCATTTATGCGACATCCTTATGGTATCATACATTTTTTGCATTGTCAATAACTTTTTTGCATTTCATGCGATTTTTTTTAATTTTTTCAAAAATACTGTTGCAATTTTGCGAAACATATGATATATTATGAACAGGTGATTTATATGACAATAGGTGAACGTATAAAAAAGAGAAGAAAAGAAATCGGATTGACTGTTGACGATCTTGCAAATCTGATAGGAAAAAACAGAGCAACAATATATCGTTATGAAAGCGATGATATAGAAAATCTTCCTGTAACAGTATTGGAACCCCTTGCAAGCGCATTGAGAATATCACCGGCAGAATTATTTGGATGGGACAGCGAAACGGGAAAGAAATATGATGATGTTCTTTCTATCCCTGGCATTATGCCGATCCCGAAGACAGTCAAGCGTCCCCGTCTCGGTGCTATTGCCTGCGGCGAGCCGATCCTGGCCGAAGAGAATTTCGACGGTTACGACGATGTGCCGGATGGAATCCCATGTGATTTCACGCTTATTTGCGAGGGTGACAGCATGATCAACGCCAGAATCCATGACGGCGACATCGTTTACATCAAACAGCAGCCGACAGTCGAAAACGGACAGATTGCCGCGATCATGATCGACGGTGAGACGACGCTGAAGCGCGTCTATATCGACGGTGACAGACTGACGACTATCCCAGAGAATCCTGCCTACAAGCCGCATACATACATCGGTGAAGAGCTGAACAATATCCGGATCATCGGTCTGGCGACTGGATTTACCAGTATATTAACCTAATTCATAATTAAAATTTTACAGGAAGTGTGAGAATATGATTTGCAAAAACTGTGGAGCGAACCTCCCTGACGGAACGACATTCTGCCCAAGCTGCGGACAGAACCTACAGAGTTCAGCACCGGTTATGGTCAAGAAATCAAATGACAAATTAAAAAAGATAGGCATTGTTACCGCTATTATTGCATTTATTCCCGGTCTTTTATTTCCAGGCGGAAGTCTGATCTTCCTGATCGGTGCCATACCGCTGATCATCTATGTCGTGCAATCAAATAAATCTGCAAAGCAGCAAGAATTTATGATTCAAACCATCACCGCGTCCAACGGCCAACTGCAAACAGAAATCACTTATCTTCGGAATCGTTTTCATGATCTCGGTTTTCAGACATATGATGAAACCGTCGCGGCCATTGCAAAGGCGAAATCCGAAGCGGAATCCGAATTGAAAAGTATTAACGACAAAATAGAAGTCAGTAAATCAATTCAAAATGACATGACGAGAAAAAACAATGAACTGTCACAGCAGTCTGAAAAGCTGACAAAACAGGTCGAATCGCTTGAAAGAAAGCTCCTGAAAGAAAAAGAATTGTACTCTGCTGTTACTTATGCAGTAGATTCGTATTTTGAATACGATCCGTCTCTTGATAAATGCAAAATTCCCACATATATGGCAGAGTTGTATGATGAGCTTGCGCCAACGGTCACACTCCGTATTCACTCTATGGACGTCAAAACCCTCAACAAGGCTTTCCGTGATAACGATAAGCAGATTACCGATCTTCTCTCGCAGTATCAGGTAAGATATTCTACAAAGGCAAACAAGGCGCTCTACAGTCTGATGGTGATCGGTCTTCGCTCTGAACTTCAAAATATCCTGACCAACCTGAAATTTGATAAGCTCGACAATGCTATTGAACAGATCAGGACCGTCACCGCCAAATATATCGCGATTGCCGAGGAGGGAAATCAGAATATTGCGTCAACCCTGACAAAGTTTATAGGCGCAGCGGAATATCTGTTTATTAACGCCGCCAAAATCGAATATGACTACTATGTGAAAAAAGAACAGGCCAGACAGGAACAGATCGCTATCAGAGAGCAAATGCGTCAGGAAGCGCAGGAGCGTAAAGAACTGGAAGCGCAAAAGAAGAAGATCGAAGAGGAAGAGAGTAAATACCACAGCGAGATTGAGAAAGTAAAACAGCAGATGCTTGAAGCCTCAGAGGCTGAAAAGGCCGCCTACGAAGCAAAAATACTTGAACTGAAATCGCAGCTATCCGATATTACAGTCAAAAAAGATACGATCATCAACCTACAGAACGGAAAAGCCGGCAATATATATATCATCAGTAACCTTGGATCTTTCGGCGAAAATGTATTCAAAGTCGGCATGACGCGCCGTTTGAATCCACAGGAACGAGTTGACGAACTGGGTTCTGCAAGTGTTCCGTTTAAGTTCGACGTTCATAGCTTTATTTTCTCTAATGACGCCGTATCACTCGAAACAGAACTGCATCGCAGACTGAACGATAAGCGTGTTAATAAAGTCAACCTACGAAAAGAATTTTTCCATGCTACTGTTGACGAACTGGAATCGCTTGTCGCAGAGATTGACCCAACCGCAGAATTTAATAAAACGATGGCGGCCGAAGAGTACAGACAGTCTATTTCAGGGGAAATCTGTGCGACATATAGTTCTGATGATTTTCCTTTTGAAACAGATGACGACTTGATCGAAGCCTGACAAAAATAAAAAAAAGAAAGGTGAACAACATGAAAAAAGCATTATCAATCATTTTCAGCATCATTTTACTGGCGACCATGACAATCGGATCATACGCAAAAACAATGGTGATCGGAGATGTAAACGGAGACGGTCGCGTTACCGCTCAGGATGCTCGTCTTATTCTTCGGATTGCGGCAGGGCTGGAACCGTCTCTCGGCACAGTCGAGATTCAGGACGGTGAGCAGTCAACCGATCAGGACGTTTACACGATCGGCACCACATGGCGTGTTGCAGGTCAGTGGGAGCTGACGATTACAAATGTCAGAGAATCAGACTACAGAAGTGAATACTCTGATAGAAATCCTGAAGCAGCTTACATCGTCGAATATACCTATAAAAACATCGGATATTCAGACGGTCTTTATATGCTTATTGACGATACAATCGTTGACTGCGCAGGAAAAATGGGCTACAGCTATTCAGGAGATATTTCATATTATCCTGATAAGGTTCCAGTAGGTGCATATTGCGAAGCGGAGGAATGTATCGGTGTTGATCATGCCGGCAACTTTACGCTTTATGTATCACAGTATGACAGTAATGGAAACGAGCAAAAAGCAACATTCCTGATCGAGGTATAAAATAAAAAAATCCGCCTCTCCGACTGGACCTCGGAAGGACGGATCATATAGGGAGTGTGTTACACTCGCCCACACGGTTTTAGTATAGCACACTCCCCTTGTAAAAATCAAGGGGTATTTTTATACCCTTAAAGGAGTGCGCTAAATATGGCAACAGTAACAAAACGTGGAGATTCATACAGAATCCGTGTTTCAGCCGGTTACGATGTAAACGGAAAGCAGATCGTGAAATCCATGACATGGAAGCCGGAGCCCGGCATGACAAAAAAACAGATCGAAAAAGAACTGGAGCGGCAAAAAGTCCTTTTTGAAGAAAAAGTCAACAGCGGCCAGGCATCAGACAGCAATGTTAAATTCGAGGCTCTTGCGCGTGAATGGCTTGCGCAAACAGAAAAGGCAGGAAATATGAAGACAAGCTCGTTAGAGCGTCTAAAAGGCTGTCAGGCGCGGACATATGCGGCAATCGGCCATCTGTATGTTACAAAAATCACGATGCGTCAGATCCAGAGCTTTATCAACAACCTGGCCGAAGACGGCATCAATCAGCAGACCGGCGGCGGATTGTCTACCAAAAGTCAAAAACATTATCTCAATTTCATTTCGGACGTTTTTCGTTACGCGATCCAGTGCGGTATTGTCAATGATAACCCTTGCCGGAATGTCAGCACAGTCAAATTCGAGCCGTCGCAAAGAGAAGTTTATACCATCGAAGAAGAAAAGAAAATTTTGAAGAACCTGAAAAATGCGCCGTCAAAATACAGGGTGTTTCTCATGCTCGCGATATTCGGAGGCTTCCGTCGCGGTGAAATCCTCGGTTTTGAGTGGAAAGACATTGATTTCGATTCCGGCGTCATATCGGTTGTCAGGACATCATCCTATCAAAACAAATCAACCGGGGTTTATACGACGTCACCAAAGACAAAAAGCTCAAGACGGTCTATTCGTCTTCCGGATGAAGTGATCAATGAATTGAAGAAATATAAAACAGAACAAACAAGGCATAGATTGCTGCTTGGTGATCTGTGGCACGATTCGGATCGGCTGTTCACGCAGGAAGATGGTAAACCGATGCACACGAATACAGTTTATGTGTGGCTGAAAAAATTCTGCGAACGGAACGATATCCCATTTAAGGGCATCCACGCTTTTCGGCATTCATTCGCGACCGAGATCATACAAAGCGGAGAAGTTGACATCAAAACGGTATCGGCTGTTCTCGGTCACTCGCAGACATCAACAACGCTGAACATATACGCACACGCATGCGAACAAGCAAACGCAAGAGCAGTTGATGTCATATCCGATCTGCTCGGAAGCGAAGAAAAAAAAGCATAATTCACAAGAGCGGACTTCTCAGCTATGAGATTTTCCGCTTTTTATTTAATGCAATAAAGACCAAACAATGACCAAATCAAAGAAACAATCAAAACTAAAAAGCCCGGAATCCTTGAAAAACAGGCATTTCCGGGCTTTCATTTTTGGAGCGGACAACGGGAATCGAACCCGCCTCTGAGGCTTGGGAAGCGTCTGTTCTACCAATGAACTATGTCCGCATTGGTATTAGTATAGCACATTCCCGCAAAAAAGTCCATAGAAAAATCGAATTTTACATCAGATTTCTTTTATATTCAGCTTCAATGATCCGCTGCATTTCCTCCGGCGATTGTTTGCGGATGTTCCGCGGTTTCCCAATCGCCGAAGTATACTTTTGCGAAAATATTTATTCTTTTCCGTTCCAGCAATAGGTGCAGAGCTTTTCGCTGCCGATGCCGACGGACTCCATCAGATCGTCAAGCCGATGATACCGCAAGGATGTAAAATGCAGTTTTTCGCAGATTTTATCGAGCATTTTCTGGTACTTTTCGCTGTCGGGATCGGCGTATTCGTCGAGCACTTCGCGGCCCGGCTCGCCGCCTTCAAGCTCCTGAATGACGCGCCGTGTAATCAATTCCATTTCCGACGTCGAACGCGAGAAATTCAGGTATTTGCAGCCGAACAGCAGCGGCGGACAGGCAGGACGGATATGCACTTCTTTTGCGCCGCTCTGATAGAGAAACTCCGTCGTCTCTCTCAGCTGCGTGCCGCGGACGATGGAGTCGTCAATGAGCAGCAGGCTTTTTCCCTCAATCAGATCGTGCACGGGAATGAGCTTCATCTTCGCGATCAGATCGCGCTTGCTCTGAATCGTCGGCATGAACGAACGCGGCCAGGTCGGCGTGTATTTGACGAACGGACGCGAAAACGGAATGCCGGACTCATTGGCATAACCGATGGCGTGCGCGATGCCCGAATCGGGAACGCCGGCAACAATATCGGGATGAACGTCGTCCCGTCTTGCCAGGAGACGGCCGCAGTTGTAGCGCATTTTCTCAACGCTGATCCCCTCATAGGAGGACGAGGGATAGCCGTAATAGACCCAGAGGAAGGTGCAGATTTTCATTTTGTCACCGGGCGCAACAAGCGTTTTGATCTGTTCGGCGTCGAACACGACGATCTCGCCGGGGCCAAGCTCTTTATAATCCTGATAGCCGAGATTCAAGTATGCGAAGCTCTCGAAGCTCGCGCAGAAGCCGTCTTCCTTTTTGCCGATGACAACAGGTGTGCGTCCGAGCTTATCACGCGCCGCATAAATGCCCTTCGGCGTCAGGACGAGAATGCTCAGCGAACCGTCCGCCGTTTCCTGCGCGTAACGAATGCCGTCAATAAAATTCTCCTTGCGGTTGATCATTGCCGCGACAAGCTCTGTCTGGTTGATTTCGCCGTTCTGCATCTCAAAGAAGTGCGTGTTGCTGCCGATGATCTCTTCGGCGATCTCATCGATATTATTGATCTTGCCGACCGTCGTCACAGCGTACGTGCCGTGATGCGAGCGCACTAAGATCGGCTGCGCCTCAAAATCGGAAATACAACCGATGCCGAGCTGACCGTGCATATCGTTTGACTCTTTTGTAAATTTTGTCCGGAACGGGGCGTTTTCGATATTATGAATCGCCTTGTCAAATCCGTTCCCGGCATCGTAGACCGCCATGCCGGCTCGTCTTGTGCCGAGATGGGAATGGTAATCCGTACCGAAAAACAAATCAAAAACGCAGTCCTCTTTTGCTGCCACGCCGAAAAATCCGCCCATAAACATTACCCCTGTATACAATTTTTCGGCTCTATTATAGCAAAGCCTGCAAATCTGTAATTTGCGATATAGAAAAAAACAAAAAAAAGTTTAACAAATATGATCGTCTCGATTTTCTTTCCCGATATGGATTTTCACGGAAGACTGTGGTATAATAACCTCGAAACACAATCAAAATCAAAGATTTTGTGTGTTTACGAGAACATTGAACCATAGCGCAAAGCGAATTGAGCCGCTTTGCACATATGGTATAATGGTTTTCAGAAAACGAAAGGAGACAGCAATATGGAACTGATGGAAGCCATCCGTAATCGCCATTCCGTCCGCAGCTATACGGATCAAAAAATCGAGGGAGAAACGCTGACGGCGCTCCGGGAGGAGATCAATGTCTGCAATCGGGAAGGCGGTCTGCACATTCAGCTTGTCACCGAAGAGCCGGAAGCGTTCAGCGGATTTATGGCGCATTACGGTCATTTTGAGAACGTGAAAAACTACATTGCCCTGATCGGTAAAAAAGACAAGAACCTGTCGGAGAAGCTCGGCTACTACGGCGAACGAATCGCGCTCAAGGCGCAGCAGCTCGGTCTTAACACCTGCTGGGTCGCACTGACCTACAGCAAGGGCAAATCAAAATGCGTCATCGAAAAGGGTGAAAAATTAGTCTGCGTGATTGCCGTCGGCTACGGCGCGACACAGGGCAAACAGCACACGAACAAGCCCGCCGAAAAGCTCTACAAGGCCGACAGCACCCTGCCCGACTGGTTCCAAAACGGTCTGGAAGCGGTCATGCTCGCACCGACTGCAACGAATCAACAGAAATTTTTATTGACGCTCAATAACGGAAAAGTCAACATAAAAGACACCGGAGGCTTCTATTCCAAGATCGACCTCGGCATTGTCAAGTATCACTTTGAAGTCGGATCGGGAAGAAAATTATAACACAGATTTCTTTATTTTATCAGTTCAACCAATGTGCAGAGTGCAAATTGCAAAGTGCAGTTTCGTCAAGCCCTGCGGGCTTGATTGTACGCCTGCGGCGCGCATTATATAATGAATCAAAAGGCGAAGCCTTTTCCGACATTGAACTTTGAACTTTGCACTTTGAACTTTTATACGAATGCTCATTTCCCTTTTCCATTTGCCACAGACAACAGAGAACCGCAGTCCCTTGAAACTGCGGTTTTTGCGTATTCAAACAGAACCTACAGGGAACCCCCGGCGAGGGTTCCCTACGGCAAAACAGTCACACCGGACTGTTTTGCCTACCCTCCTGCGCTTTTTTCGGTATGGGAATTTCGCGGTCTGCGGACCGCGAAGATGGGCGCTGCCCCTCGACCCTGCGAGCCTTTGTAAAGGCTCGACCGAAACTTTTATATTTTTGTACTCATTCACTTTCCGGCATTGTCAGCGTCACAGTCTGCGCCTCTCTCCCCTCGCTCACATAGCCCGTTCGTGCGGCTGCCATCAAGAGTCCGGCAGCGGTCACGCACAGGAAAAGCGTCCAGATGAGAATCAGGCAAAAAATCCGGATCAGTTTTTTCTCCTCCGCGTTTTTCATTTCTCTGCTCCTTTCGCGTTTTCCTTGATAAAATCCGACAGCACGTCGCCGAGCAACCGTCCCGAATAGGCGGCTTCTGCCAGCGTGTTGACGTCCGTTCCGACCTCGATTAAAAGCGAATACGGCGTCAGATCCATATTGTATTTTCTGTTACAGAAATAAATCGGTTTCATCAGCTTTGGATATTTCTCATTCGCCGTTTTTTGCAGCGCGAGAGCAAACGAAAGATTCGTTTCCCATGACGGGAAGCTCTCCACGCTGCCGCCTTCTGCACCGGCGATAATCATCATCTGCGCCGCTTTAATGCCGTCAATTTCGGCGACGGGCTTGAACCGGGTATAATCGTCATAATAAACAGCGTCGCGGTGAATATCCAGCGTGATTTTTACCGACGGATAGCGTTCCAATACTTCGAGCACTCCCTCCCTTGACTTATCGTATGCCCCGGTGTAGGTCGTATCGTAAATCGTCCGGTCGTGCAGCACGCCGATGCCGTTTTCTTCAAGAATGCGGGTGATCTCGTCGCCGATTCGCACCATATTGACGGCGGTATCGTCATTTTTCGTCGGATAATCGGTCGAGAATTTCCCGTCGTCATTTACGATATAAGACTCCGTCGTGTGTGTATGATAAATCAGGACAGTCGGCGACGCGGGATCGCTGACCGGCAGCGAACAACCGTTTTCGAGAATCGACCCGACGTCAATCGTTGTATCTGCCGTCACGTTGCGGACATATACATCGCCGCTCGAATCCGTTGCCTGATAGTCAATCAAAGTCTTTTCCACGACTTCGCCGTCGCAGACATACGTGCCGTCATCAAAGAGCTTCTGGATTTTTTCCATGCTCGCTGTGATATCGGACGGCGTTTTTGTCAGATCGTCGGAAGAGGTCTGTTTGTTATCTTCGGTCGCCATTCCGCCCGATTTCTGCATGATGAAATCAGTTTTCTCCATGCGCAAACGGCTCAGCAGCTCGTCTTTTTTCTCGGAAAGCTCCTGCGCCGCGCCGTCGGGCATCGCAAGCAAATAACAGATCTTGATGAGTTTTTCGGGCATAAAATCAAGCGGCGAGATGCTCAACGCCGCAATCACAAGCACTAAAGCCACCAGAAACGCCGTCCAGACAGGCAGCGGACGCGCTTTCCGTTTCATGATTCTGTTCCGCAATCCAACCACCCCATGTACATCTATATGAGGTGAAAATGCGAAACATTCCCATCAGGTCAGCATCATCACTTCCTGCGCTGAAAGAGAGGGCTGAAGAGCGCAGTTGAGCGCAAGCGCGATCAGCCTGGCAGCTCTCTCGCAAATGAGATCGGCTTCGCGCGATGCGACGATATATTCGGCATACGGTTCGACACCGGCGAGATCGGCTTTCTGACCCGCTTCACCGAGAATATTCTGCGCGATGGTCAACGCGTTGATGACAGTCGGTACGCCGACGGCAATCACGGGGATGCCGAGCGTACCGCGGCTGATTTCTTTCCGCTTATTGCCGATGCCCGAACCGGGAGAAATGCCGGTATCGGAAAGCTGAACGGTCGTTCCGAGCCGTTTCAGATCCATCGCAGCGAGCGCGTCAATCGCGACAAGACAAGACGGTTGAATTTTTTCGGCGACCCCCTCGATCATCTCGAGCGCTTCCATTCCCGTCTGACCGAGGACACCGGGTGTGAGAGCCGAAACGGGACGCAGATGATGGAAGCCCAGCGACGATGCGAACTCCTGCCCGATATGACGGGTCACTAAGATTTTTTCCGCGCAGGCTGGCCCTAACGCGTCGGCAGTCAGCAGACGATTCCCGAGCCCTACAACGAGCACCGCGCCGTTTCCGGGTAGCAGAGAGCGCAACTCTTCGATTAAAACATCCAATCGCCCGTCCAGCAATTCGCAGTCCGACGAGAACGGCGGAATCTCTACGGTGATGTAGCGACCTTTTGGCTTTCCGATCGCTTTTTCTCCCTCTTCATCGGTAATACGAATCTCCGTAACGCGCGCGTCGCCGTTTCCGCGTTCGCTTTTTTCAATGCCGCGCGGCAGATTTTCGCCTAAGACGGTGCTTCTCTCCACGGCAAGATCGGTTCTGAAATCCAAGATGAATCCCTCCGATAGCATTTTTCACGAATGCAGAAAAATTATGCAATTTTGTCCCACATTTTTTTGTAAAACATCTTGCTTTTTTTCTCAAAGCATGGTATTATAATTACCTGTATAGACGTAAAGGAGGTGTGACAATGCCTAACATCAAATCTGCGAAGAAACGTGTTATCGTCAATCAGACAAAAGCTCAGCGCAACAAGTCTGCAAACACGGCGCTGAAGACGGCAATCAAAAAAGCCAATATCGCGATTGAGACCAACGCAGCCGATAAAGCTGAGGTTGTCAAGGCCGCTGAAAAGAAGATCGATCAGGCAGTTGCAAAGGGACTTATTCACAAGAATAATGCTGCTCGTAAAAAGTCAGCTCTTGCCGGTAAGCTCAATAAAGCAAACGCCTAATTTGTTTTTGTAACCACTTATTTTTATCAACGAAAGGATGGGTTATCCATGAAGAAATTTTTGAAAGTTTTAGCCATTGTTTCTGCGATCGCCGCAGCGGCTGCCGCTGTTTACATTGCTGTTACAAAATTTATGGAAAAGAAACAGAGAATCGGTAATACGGAAGAAAACTATGTTTCCTGCTCATGCTGCGAAGATGAGTTCGTATCCGAGACTGTAGCCTGATTGGTACCATAAGTTGATAAAAACAAGACTCCCTCATTTTGGGGAGTCTTTTTTCTTTTTCACAAAAAAAACCGAAGTCAAAAAACTTCGGTTTGGTCAAAATGGATTCAGTTTTCCAGAAGACGCTCGATCTCCTTGCAGTTGTTCAGACCGTCGCGGTAGCCGTTTTCATACAGCTTATCGATGACATCCACGTCCTTAACCAGCGAGAACGCGCCGGGGATATCCTCCGGCGAGAGCACAAGCGCTCTGCCCTGCCGCTCATAGTCTTTCATGCAGCGGATCATGTAATTATAGATCACATGACGATCTTCGAGAATATCGGCAATCGCGGGATAATCGCGCAAAAGCGCAGAACCGATGATATTCACACCCGGCAGTTTTTCACGTTTCTGATCTGCCGGAGAGGACAGCACGACGACAAGCTTGTCACAGCCGTCTTCAAAGGCTTTGCGGAACGGGATCGGCTCCGCCAGACCGCCGTCGAAATAATTTTTACCGTCAATCGTGATGGGCTTGCTGACCATCGGCAGACAGCAGGACGCGCTGATAATATCAAGCAGACGGTCTCTGTCGCCCATCTGCGACTTATCGCAATAGACCGTCCGTCCTGTTTCAGCTTCCGTGGTGCTCACGACAAATGGCTTTTCACTCGCGTAAAATGTCGAAAAAGCAAACGGATCGGGGCCGTCCTCCGCATAAAAATCGGAACGCACCTTCTCATAGTTCATATACGCGCCGGTATGCACAAAATTGGAAATGCTCAGATAATCGCTGCTCGTCGCGCTGCTGCGGTATATCCTGATGTTGCGGCCGCGCTCACCCGCTATGTACGACAGCAAATTCATGCTGCCGGCGGAGACACCGAGATAATAATCAAACTCGATGCCGTTATCCATAAAATAATCATACAGTCCGGCGGAATAGGCACATTTCATGCCGCCGCCGACGTCAATGAGTCCAGTCATTTTCTTTCTCCCAACAAACAATTGCTCCGTTTATCACAAATACTCTTTTCCGGTCAGGAACCGCCACGCGGCGACATACTTTGTCGCTGCACGGGGCTTCTGCGTGCGGACGTCAAAATAATGCGCGTCGTCAATCAGGATCAACGCTTCTTTTGAAGCGAGCTGCGCTTTTCTGATGCCGCCGAACATCATCGGGATTGTTTCCGTTTCCGTCACGATCTCAAAACGGTCGGGATAGAGTTTGAGTGTTGCGTTTTCGGACAGCACCGTCTTTTCCGCACCGTTTACCTGATAGACGATCTGACCGTCTTCCTCAAAAATCAGCTCTCCCGCCGGAACGGCCAGCACACGTTCTTTCCACTCCTTGATCTGCCATTTATCCCAATCGCAGACGTTATCAAACACAAGACCGCTGCCCGTATCATGGAAAAAGGCATCGGTGCCGTAGCGAACGGTATAGCCGCAAGCATCGCACCGCAGCAGATCGTCATGGCTGTGCAAATCGCCTACCCTGCCGCACTTCGGGCACATAAAGAGCGTCCGTTCCACGTACTCCGCAAGTGCTTCGCCGGTATATTCCGCCATCACCTTGCGCTGCTCGTCATAGACATTGACAAAGGTGTCGCGGCGGATCAGATCCGTCACTTCGGAAACGGACATGGCGGCGATCTCTTCGGGCGAATACTCTCCGACCACCTTGCAGAAAAGCGGGCCTTTGCGGTTTTTCTTCGACCAACGAGGCGTCCGCAGATAGCCACCCGTAAAACGGAACGTAATCAGCGCCGCGCCGGACTCCTTGACAAGCTGCCCGGTATGCTCCGAAATAAAGCCTGTCTCTCCGTTGACGCTTGTGCCGCCCTCTGCGTGAATGCCGACGGGAATCCCGGCCTTGAGATTCGCAAGAATCTCATCGGTCAGAACGGACGACGGGCTTTCGCGGTGTTTGACAATCACGCCGCCGAGATTCTTCAGCACCCAGCCGCCGAACTTAGAGCGCATCAGATGATCGCTCGCAACGAAACGGATATAGCGGTTCAGTGCAATCATCTCAAAACCCGGATCAAGCGGGTCAGAATGGTTTGCGATCAGTACGAACGTATCGTGCTTGGGCGTATAACGTTCGACCTTTGCGCCGGTCTTCGCCAGCACGGGACGGGTCAGCACAGCCAGTGCCGCTTTCATAAAATTCTTATTCCATCGGTAATGTTTGGTTACATCGTTCTTCGTTTCACTCATGCGTTCTCCTCCGCCGCCGCTTCTTCCTCGAGCACATGGTACGCGACCTTGCCGACCAGCGTTCTGGGCAGCTCCTTGCGGAAGACGATCTGCTTCGGACGCGCATAGACGTCCAGATACTCCTTGCAGTAAGCGAGGATTTTCTGTTTCTCCTCTTCCGTCTCCGGCACACCCTCATTCAGGACGATATAGGCTCTGACCTTCTGCATTTTATACGGGTCTTTGACGCCGATGGCGCAGGAATAATCAATATCCGGATGCTTATCGAGCACCTTTTCGATCTGCGACGGATAGACATTGTAACCGCTCGAAACGATCATACGTTTGATACGCTGTCTGAAATAGATGAAGCCCTCTTCGTCCATGCAGCCCATATCGCCCGTAAAGAGCCACGTTGTGCCGTTTTCGTCCTTACGCATCGTCTTTTCGTTTTCTTCTTCGGCTTTCATATAGCCAAGCATCAGCGTCGGTCCGGTCAGAATGATTTCGCCGGCTTCTCCGATCGGCAACTCGTTGAATGTGCCGGGCTCGACGATCTTATAGATCATGTCGCGCAGTGGCAGACCGATGCTGCCCTCTTTGGCGCGATCGACCGGCGTGACGCAGCTTGCCGTCACACATTCCGTCAGGCCGTAGCCCTCACGGATCTGAACAGACGCATTATGCTCCTTAAAGAATTTGTCCGCGCGCTTTTTTAACTCCGGGCTCAATGAATCGCCGCCGCTGAACACGCCCACCAGGAAGGACAGATCAGCACCCTCGAAGACGTCAACTTTCAGAAGTGCCTCATAAAGTGTGGGCACGCCGGCAATGAAGTTGGGTTTCTTTTTCAGAACGGCTTTTGCATAGCTCTCCTTGGTAAACTGCGGAATCAAAATGCACTGCGCGCCGTTTTCAAGAACGGTATGAATGCCGATGCCCAGACCGAAACCGTGGAAAATCGGCATAACGGAAAGGAACTTGCAGCCGACTGTCAGATTGCAGCCGGCGATCTCCGCGACCTGCATACCGAGAGCGTTGAAATTGAAGTCCGACAGGCAGATGCCCTTCGGCGTGCCGCTTGTGCCGCCGGAGTAGAGAATAACCGCCGTTTTGTTTTTATCATATTCAATCGGAGGGAGCTTGACGCCGCGTCCTGACTTGATAAAATCCGACCAGACGACACCCTGGCCCTTTTCGGGATATTTCAGATTGGCTTTTCCCTGCGTCAGCTTATAGCCGAGTGCAAGCACGGGCTTTAATTCCTCCTGGATTCTCGCGATAATCAGTTTGACATCACGCTTCGCTTCCTTTGCGGCGTCACGAACCTTGGGATAGAACTGATCAAGCGTCAGAATCATCTTGCTTTCGGAATAATCAAGATAGAATGTAATATTCTTCTGAGAAGAGAGCGGATGCACCATGTTGGCGATCGCGCCGATACGGTTGAGCGCATACAGGCAGATGACAGCCTGCGGTGTATTCGGCATACAGATCGTCACAACGTCGTTTTTGCGGATGCCAGCCTGATAAAACGCGCCTGCCGCCATTTCCATTTTCTGGATCATGGTGCTGAACGATGTGATCTTGCCCATAAAGTCAAACGCCGGTGCAGTCGGAAAGCGTTCCGCGGCTTGTTTCAGCGCACCGAACATCGTCGTTTCGGGATATGGGTGACTGACGGGCGTCATATCTAATTGCTGCTTTTTCATAAGTTCCTCCGTATACGGTTTATTTTACTTTATGACATTCTCGATAATTCTATTGCTAAATTATAAACCATACATTAATTTTTTGCAAGAATTGTGCGAACATTTTTATAAATTCTTAGAAAACTTGCCGATTTCTGCAAGAAAAAGTCACGGTTTTTCGCCGTGACGGTTGACAAAACGATTCGGATGAGGTATACTGTAATCAAGAGGTAACCGTTTTTGCGGTTAGCGAATCAGTTGTAAAATATGATTAAACAACCGTCACTTTGCCGAGTGGCGGTTGTTGCTTTTTGCCTTAGCTTTTATGGTTAAAGTAAATGTAAATTTACCGACATGAAAAGTTAAAGTAATCGGCATAAGTATCACCTCCTTTCGGAGGGAATACGCCAACCGCCTGCGGTCGCCTCTTGACTAAGGCTCTATCATACAGAATTCAGAGAAATTTGTCAATATTTTTCTGTGAGAAAAGAGAACCAACCCTCAGAACACATCCCCCATATCACAGGTGTACAGAAATTCGACCGTATCGCCGTCGTGCAGTTCACAGGACGAGCTGCCGACCGAGGGAAACTCGCCGTTCACGCGGTAGAGCCAGCCGGATTTGCCGCCGCAGTCCTTTTCGTAAAGCTGATGAATGCCCTCGACATAATACGTTCCGAAGCCCGCAGAATAGGTATATTCGAGCTGAATCGAATGGTCTGCGCAGACTTTTTTCAAAATGTCAAACGCTGTATCGCCTTCTTTGATCTCAACTTCGGAAGCAGGCAGAATCACGCCGTCAGAGGGAACAAAATATTCTTTTCCCTTTTTGAGCTTATCGCGGTTTTCCAGAATCGACGCGCAGTTGATCGCAATCGTGACGGAATCACTCTTTTTTTCCGTTGCGGCGATCGTGGTGGTGACAGGCTGTTTCGTTGTCGTTTCAACCTGCGAAGTCTTCGGTACGGCGATCGTACTCTGCACGGTCGTATTGTCAGCCTTGACCGAACCACCGTCTGTTGTTGTTTCCTCGATTATGGATACTTTGACTGCCGTGGATTCCTCCGGAACGAAAGAATATTCGTCCGTTGTCTGATCGATCGTTACCTCGTCTGATTCCGTCGCCGTCTGACAGGCGCACAGGCTCAGCGCGATGAGAACGGACAGTAACAATAAACTGCATTTTTTCATGATGATTCCGCCTTTCCGAAAAGTCCGTATTTGACCGTGAGACGCTCGAGTTTTTGCGTAAACGTCTCGCCGAAGAGCAGGAGCAAAAGAGCCGTCGTGCCGCCGAAAATGAGATTCATGGGAATCCCGGCGGCATATATCGCGAGAATGGAGCCGAACGACGCATCGGCAGAAAGCATCAGAGCGGAATGGGTATCGACGATCACACCGTAAACAACAGCAGTCAGCAGTCCGCCAGAAAGTCCCAAAACCCAGCGGTTCCGACGGTATTTTGAGGTATGGAAGAGCAATCCGCAGATAAGTCCCACCATGCCGAGCGCAAACATCTGAAACGGCGTCCACGAGCCCTGACCGAAAATCATATTGGATAAAAACATTGACAGCGCGCCGACGAGAAAACCGACCTCATAGCCGAAGCTGACCGCCGCGGTGATGACAACGGCGGCGATGGGCTTGACCTGCGGCAGCATATAGAATGCGGCGCGGCTCGCTACCGCAATCGCCGTCAAAGCCGCCAAAGCGACGACTTCCCGGACAGGGGATTTCTTTTTTTCAAAAAGCCGGAAGACCGGCAGCATGGAGAGCAGCAGAATCAACGCCGACGTCAGATAATACCGGCTGCCGTTCGAAAGGAAAAAGCCTGCCGTAAGCAAAACGGGAACGCCGACGCAAAGCAGAACGATCATCAGCACGTCAGATTTTGTTGACACAGAGCTGCCACCTCCTCCGCCGTCACGGCGTTTTTAAAAATCCGCTGCGACATCCGATACGCCGCCGTGGTATAAAAGCGATTGCCGCTGAAAAAGTCACGCGAAGTTTTACTCGATACGATTTTGCCGTCGAAGAGCATCATGCAGAAGTCCGTATGCTTTGCGCAAAATTCAATGTCATGCGAGACCAGAATCACAGTCTTGCCCTGTTCGCACAGGTTTTTTAGAATCGCCGCGAACTGTTCCTTGAATGCGCCGTCCATCCCCTTTGTCGGCTCGTCGAGCAGCAGCACATCCGGCGAGAGCAGCAACAGCTTGGCAAGCGCCGCGCGCTGGACTTCGCCGCCGCTGATGTCAAACGGGTGCGAATCGAGAATATCCTCCGTCTGTGTCAGCGCAACCGCTTCGTCGATATCCGGACGAATCCGCAACAGATCCTCCCGGACGGTCTTTTCCGTAAAGACGAGAACGGCGTTCTGCGGCAGAAGAGACAGCTTCAGACCGTTTCGTTTCACCTTGCCGCCGATGGGCTTTACTGTTCCCGCAAGGAGTTTCAAAAGCGTCGTTTTTCCGGCTCCGTTACCGCCTAAGATCGCCGTGATTTTTCCTTTTTTGAACGCCGCAGAGCAATCCGCAACAATCGGTTCGCCTTTTTTTTCATACTGAAAATATAAATCACGGACTGAGAGCGCAATTTCTCCTGTTTCGGGTTCTTCGCGTTCAATCGTTGTGATACGGGGATTCGGGTTCAGCTTTTGCAGCCACCGACGGCCGTCGCGCACCGTCACGGGACAGGGCATATCCGTCCGTCCGACGAGATCATACACGCGCATCGGCGTCGGCAGAACGTACTGTATAAAATCGGGACGTTGTAAAGTGCCCCGAAGAAGCTCTTCCGGCGGCGTAAAGGAAAAAATCCGTCCTTGTTCCATCACGGCGATCTTATCCGCGACAGGCAGAATTTCCTCGAGCCGATGCTCCGTAAGAATCACGGTCACACCCAACTCTTTGTTGATTTTATTGATGGTTTCCAGAAAGGAGGTCGCCGCGACGGGATCGAGCTGCGACACCGGCTCGTCTAAGATCAGGACATCGGGGTGCATTGCCATGACGGACGCAAGATTCAAAAGCTGACGCTGACCGCCGGAAAGCGCGTTCGACGGCTTGCGGAACCAGTCCGAAATGCCGAAATATTCCGCCATTTCCGCCGTCCGCAGACGAATGGTATCGCTGTCAAGCCCTAAGTTTTCGAGCCCAAACGCCAGTTCGTGCCAGACGGTGTCCGTGACGGTCTGATTGTCGGGATTCTGCGTCACATAGCCGATCGTTTCCGCCTGTTCGCGTTCGGAAAGGGACGTCAATTCCCTGCCGCCGAAGAGGATTTTGCCGCTTCGTTTTCCGTGCGGTGTCAAAGCCGGCTTCAGGTGGCGCAGAAGCGTCGTTTTGCCGCAGCCGCTCTTGCCGGCAAGCACAACATATTCTCCCGGTTCGATTTTCAGGGAAATATCGACGAGCGCCGGTTCCTGTCGGCCGGGATAGGAAAAGGTCAGATTTTTGATTTGCAGCGTTTCCATTTGCAATCCTCCGTAATGTCGAGCATGAGCGGCAGACAGAATAACAAAGCGTAACAGCAGAATACCACGACGGAAAAGGCCGTGATTTTCTCTATCTGAAAAAAAGGATTATACAGCACATCGGTCACGCCTGTCAAAGTGCCTGTCAGAATCACCGCATCGCAAAGCAGCATCAGCGCCGTCAGAAAGCCGTCGAACGCCGAAAAATGATAATCGGCATAATGCGAACGATTCGGAAGACCGTACCCGCGGCATTTCATCGAATCCGCCGTCTCCACGGAGTTTTCGAGCGCCCATGTGAGAAAAACGGAGAGATTCCTGCCGCCGCTTTGCAGTTTTTCCCGAAGCGTCATCTCCTCATTTCCCGAAAGGAGACCTTTCTGCGCCGCCGAGATCTCATGCAGTTTTTGCCGGTAGAGCGGAACGAACCGCAAAGACATTGTTAAAAGCAACGCTGTTTTTGGGAGCTTTTTGCCCAGAACATAAAAGAGCTTGTCCGACGTGACCGTCTGCTGATAGCAGGAAAAGAGCAACAGCACGGCGGCGGCCGCCGTTCCCGTCACAAAACCGTAGAGAATCGGCTCCAGACAGACGAAATTGCCGTCCGGCAGCGCGAACAACTGCGTCACACCGTAGTGCGCCGTCAGCGCGTTGATGAGCGTCACGACGAGCACAAGCGGCAGCAGAAAGCAGAAAAACGACCGCACTGCTTTTTTTACTGAGAGCTTGACAGCATAGGCGAATGCCGAACAAAACGAAATGCACAGCAGAACGGGGTGCAAAAACATGACCCCGAACACCACTGTGCTGATATAATACAAAAAATTCACCGCCGGGTGACACCGCGCAAACCGTTTCATGACGCTATTGTACGCAGCGACCGGATCATTGTCAACAGTTTTTCAAAAAACTGCCGGAGAAATGCCACAATCGTGTGAAGAGAATGATCGTTTTCGAGCGCAAAAATCACGCCGGAATCGTTTTTATAATAGAGCGTGCCGTCCGCATCCGCCGAAACGGTGCTGATGCAAAAAGCGGTCTGTCCGCTTTCGGGAACAAAAAGCTCCTTTACGTGCGGCTCAGTTTGACCGGCTCTGTCCGACAGCATGACGATGCCGCCGGGATTCGCGTTGTAGGTCGAATACAGATAGACCGTATCGCCGTACGCCGTTGTGAGCAATGCCTGATTCTGCGGATAACCCGGCGTCTGCGCCCGATAGATTTCGGCAAGAGAATCCGCATCCGCAACCAGTATATGACCGCCTGTCACCGTATCCTGCACACCGACATACAAGCGATTCCGGCAGATCACCGGCGCACAGGTCGATGCGCCGCCGAGCGATACACTACGGACATCGGCAAATTCCCCGTCTGAAAGGACAAACGAATACAGAAAACCGCCTTTTGTCACGACATACAACCGTCCGTTCTCTTCACTTTTCACAACGGCAGAACGCACGTCGCCGATAACGGGAAGCCGGTCGGCGATCTCCCCGGTTTTTTTATCAAATGCGAAAAGCTCCGAATCTCCGTCGTCAAATACTGTGCCGTCGTCGCGTCCGAAGACGACAAAATCACCGTCCACGGCGCAGGACGCCCAGTAAAAGCCGCCTATCTGTTCCGTCCGCCAGAGCAATTCCCCTGTCGAAGCGTCCAGACAGACAAACGCCGCCGGTTCATCGTCGTTGTTCCAGAAGCCCGTATACACACAGCCGTCATCATAAACGACCGTCGTCAGAGACTGACCGCCGCGTTCATCGTGATACGACCAGAGCTTTTCCATCGAAGAAAAATCAAAGGCTTCCACCGTGCCATCGTCAAGCGGACAATACACAATACCGTTTTCATAAGTCGGCGCGACGGTGCTAAAGCTCGGCGTTTCGCTCATGGCTGCCGTCTGAACGATTCCGCCGGTCTTCGTATCGAGCTTCAAGAGATTTTTGCCGCTCATCACCGCCAGAAAATCCCCCGCCAGAGTCGGGATCGACGGCGCGTTGCGGTAAGATGAACCGCAACGAACCGCCCAACGGCAATGCGTTGTCAATGCTGTAATCGGGGTGGGAGCAGAGACGACGCCGTTTTGCGCACGCACGGCAAGAACACCGCCGATTAGCAGCGTCATGCTCAGGAAAAGGCAAATCAGTTTTTTCATCGTCTTCATACGCACACCCCGTATTTTCTACTTAACCAATATGGAAAAGATTCCGCAGCGCTTCGATAATAGAACGGAAGAAATTCACGATCTTCTCCCAGTTGGCCTGCGCCTGCGTCTGCACCGTCCAGTCGCACCAGGACGCGATCACAGGCGTTTCCATGCCGTAGGAATCCGTTGTTTCGCCGTACGCGCACAGCGAGTAGGTGCCTTTCTTTTCGGGTGCGGTTACGGTGATTTGTCCGTTTTCGTCCGTCTGCCCAAGGAGTGTGAAATTGCCGTTGGCATCGACCAGATAAACGTCCACGCCGGCAAGCGGCGCAATACCCTTGTCCTCATCCTTGCTGCAGCTGTACCAGCCGTAGCAGAAGCCCTCAAGTGTCAGCGTAACCGGTGTTTTGACTACATTTTTCAAGGATGATACCGTTTCGCCGTCCTGCGTGAACCATGCGTACAGATCCGAATAGAATCTTGTATCCTGATAGAAGAAATACGACATACTGTCGCCGTTTTCGATTCTCGTTTCCGTCACGGAATAGCCGGTGTAGCAGCCCCACAGCTCGTTATAGTTATCGTCGTGCGGCGCTTCGTTATTGACGGCAAAGCCGGACGCGTTCGCGTTTTTCCCGAACGCCAATTTGATCTGACCGCTCGAAACGACAAGATACTTGGAAGCGGTTTCCGCTGTAAAGGCGTCGCCGTAACAGGCCTTGTGCGCGGCGACAAGGACGTCAAGCGCGGTCGCGCCCTCAATGGCTTCACCGTTGTGATCGACGTCGTCATCCTCGAAGCCGAAGCTCTCGGCGGTTTCAGCCGTCACAGTCAGGTTCTGTTTTTTCATCAGCACTTCGCCGTCAAACGCGCTGAACGATACCGTGATCGAATCTTCTGCGGCAAAAACACCAACAGACAGCGAACAGCAGAGCATCAGTACGGCCAGCATGACCGATATGGATTTTTTCATATTCGTAACCTCTTTTTCTTTATTTTGAACGCCTCGCGTCCGGATCGCGATGCGGTTCATTCCTCTTTTCGTCTTGCTTTGGCGGCGGCGCGCTTTTCGCGGTTTTTCAGAATTCTCTCTTCCTGCTTCGATTCTTTCAGCCCCGCCTGCTCGAGCGCCCACGGCCATGGACCGAACAGCCCTTTGATCTTATTGACATCCTCTATGGAAAAATCGGATTTTTTGGGAAGTCTCCCTTCCCGTTCCGCCGTCTGACGGAGCAGGAGAACGTATTTTTCTTTCTCTGTCATAACAAAAAAACCGCCCTTTTGAAAAGAGCGGACCACAGCAAAAGAGAGGTGCAGCGAAATACACCCGAGATGCGAAGCCGCGCCTTTCCTGTCCAAAAGCTAAACCGAATATAGACCATACGGCAGGTATTCCGACTGTAACGGTAATGACTGTTGCGACGGATTTGCACCGAACTTCCCACCGCCGTATGACATTTATGGGAACAGTATAGCACCCGTTTGGGTCTTTGTCAACAGTCCGAAAGGAAAAAATCGGAAATCGCTTGCAAAGAAATCTCCCTCATGCTATAATGACGCCGATGAGGTGATACACATGAAAATTTCCCATGCATGGTGCATTGACAATAACGGCGTTCCGCTCTACGACGACGAAGTGAAGCGCATTCTCGCCGTCCGTCCGTCCGAACGGCAGTTAACCTACCACGAAATGCAATACTATAATTTTATTCATTTCGGCGTCAACACATTTTCAAACCGCGAATGGGGCGACGGAACGGAGCCGGAATCGCTTTTCAATCCGACCGAACTCGATACCGACCAGTGGTGCCGCGTGCTGAAAGACACCGGCTCTAAGGGCATTATTTTGACGGCGAAGCATCACGACGGATTTTGTCTCTTTGATTCCCAATACACAACGCACAGCGTCATGTACAGCCCGTTCGGCAAGGACATCGTAAAGCTTCTGAGCGAGAGCTGCCGCAAATTCGGACTAAAACTCGGTCTGTATCTTTCCCCTTGGGACAGACATGAAAAAACATACGGCACGCCCGAATATAACGATTATTTCGTCAATCAGCTGACAGAGCTTTGCACGAACTACGGCGAGCTTTTCTGCCTGTGGTTCGACGGCGCATGCGGTGAAGGCGCAAACGGCAAAAAGCAGGTCTACGACATGGAGCGGTATTACGCAACGATCCGCAAGTATCAGCCGAACGCCGTCATCGCGATCTGCGGCCCCGACGTGCGCTGGATCGGCAATGAGGGCGGCAAGGTTCGCAAATCCGAATGGAGCGTCATTCCCTGGACGGTCGACACCGTGGACGAGGTCGCCGAAAATTCGCAGAAGGACGAAAGCGAGGGCGCAAAGCTCGCCTGTTCTTTTGACCGCTATGATGAGGATTTAGGCAGCCGCGCGGTGCTCAAAAATCAAAAGCATCTTGCGTGGAGCCCGGCGGAGGCGGACGTTTCCGTCACGCAAGGCTGGTTCTGGCATGACGATAAGTACTATGAAGACAGAGGCGAAGACGGCAGCCGCACGCCGGAAGAACTGGCGCAGATTTATTTCAACACGGTCGGCGGCAACGCGTCGATGCTCCTGAATGTGCCGCCCGATACGAGAGGTCTTATCAGCGACCGCGAGATCGAGACATTGCAGCGGTTCACCGCTATCATCAGCAAGACCTTTGCCGAAGAGATTCCCTATGATCTGTCGCTTGTCACGACGGACGGCGAAGAGGTCATGCCCGGGTCGGACAGCTTTATGCTGCAAAACGACGAAGCCGTCATCAAGCTGCGTCCGATCACGAAGTTCCGCACGCTGAAAATCGAAGAGGACATCCGCTACAGTCAGCGCATCGAAGCCTTCTCTATTTACGCCGACGACAAAAAGGTCTATGACGGCACGGTTATCGGTTCGGGAAAGATCGTTCGCTTCCCCAAGGGGCTCGAAGCAGACGATGTGGACATTGTCATCACGCAGTCGCGATCCAATCCGATCATTAAGCAGATTCGATTATATAAATAAAAAATTTTCCGCCCGGAGCTCCGGACGGAATTTTTTATACCTGAACCATTTTGTAAAATAAATCTTCGCATTCCGGTTTGACAACGCCCTTTTTCAGATTGAGCGACAGAATGCGGTTGCTTTTTGCGTGCGAATCCGTCATGAAATCACCGGCGATGATATTGGCTTTTTCGAGCAGAACGGGATCGTTCGCGATGGTATCGGTCAGGCGGTGAAAATTCTTTCTGACTGCCTTTTCGAGCGTAATCGGATTTTTCAGCCCCTCTTCGGTGCCGATGCCGGGCGTCCGTTGCGTGAAATAGCAAAACAGCGCGTTTTCGGGGACTTCGTCAAAGAAGGTCAGCGTTTTTTCAAAAAAACCATCAATATGCATTCCGTAATAATCGGGACGCCACGGCGCGAACAGCGGCGCATTCACCGCACCGATAATGCCGTCGTCGTCCCAGTTCAGAAGAACCCGTTTGCCCGATTTACGGATATCGTCCATCGTCACATCGGCAATATTCCGGAAATCCGTCAAGGCGTATTGCTGCGGCTCGATGTATTTTTCTAACAATTCGTTAACAACGCCAAAATCACGGCGGTAATGCCGGCCGAGCTTGCCAATGAGGTATTCCTCTTTCGGAAAATGCAGGTCGAAAATGAAAAATTCAGAGTCGTTGTTTTCGATCATGCGACGAATGTCACGCAGTCCCTCTTCGAGCGGCGTGCCGCCCATGATGCCGTGCTCAAACACGACCTTCCCGTTTATACCGATATGAAACCGCGTATCAAAAAACCGTACGCCGTGTCGGTACTGTTCATACAAGCTGCCGCCCTGGCATTTCGCGAAAGGGATCATCTGATAGGTTCCTGCGTTGTGCGAACCGGGGATCGCGATATGCTTGAGCTTCGCGTCATCCCGCAGGCAGGACATCCAGTTTTCATAAAACGCGGCATTCTCCATTGTTTTTATTCCTCCATCGGTACGGCGGTTATCACGGGCTTTCCCTCACGATCAAGCAACGGCGTCAATCCGCCAGCATAACCGCCGGCATGAAACAGATAATTGACGCCTGTGAGTTTATCCACCCAGATCTCCGAGACATTCACAGAGCCCTGTGCATACACTCTGACAAATCTTTCATTTTTTCCCATACAGCATTTCTCCCTTACCACTTAACAGCTTTTGCAGACGTCCACCCATTTCACGAAGCCCGAAAGATCCTCAAGCTCGGGGATCGTCAGCTCGATCGCGCTGTTCGCGCTGCCGCACGCCGGAAATACCGTCTCGAAGCGTTTCAGCGATTCGTCCAGATAGACATCCACGCCGTCATTGACGGCAAACGGACAGACGCCGCCGACCGCATGACCGATAAGCGGCTCCGCCTCGTCGAATGAGAGCATTTTCGCCTTGGTTGCAAATTCCTCTTTATACTTATGATTGTCGATCTTCACATCGCCTGCCGCGACGATCAGCGCAACGCGCTCGCCCACATGGAACGAAAGCGTCTTCGCGATGCGACAGCCCTCACAACCGAGTGCCTGCGCCGCCAATTCCACCGTCGCGCTGGAAACATCAAACTCATGAATCCTATCGGCGATGCCCTTTTCTTCAAAAAATTTTCTTACCCGTTCGATTGCCATTCTTTTTCCTCCACGAACTGAACCAATGCAGAATGATGAATGCAGAATGCAGAATTGCGGAAAAGGCTTCGCCTTTTGAACCATTTTATCCTATACAATAACATTCCGAATTCTGAATTCTAAATTCTTAATTCTTATTCGATGTCTTCCGGAATGCCGCCGGTGAACTGGCTGTTATAGAGCTTGGCGTAGAAGCCGTCCTTCGTCAGCAGTTCCTTATGCGTGCCCTGTTCAACGATCGAGCCGTGACGCATGACGATGATATTGTCGGCGTGCTTGATCGTGGAAAGACGATGCGCGATAACAAAGCTCGTGCGGCCTTTCATCAACTCTTTCATCGCTTTCTGGATCAGCGCTTCCGTTCTCGTATCGACCGAAGAGGTCGCCTCGTCGAGAATCAGAATCTTCGGATTTTTCAGAAGCGCTCTTGCGATGGTAATGAGCTGCCGCTGTCCCTGCGAAATATTCGTGCCGTCCTCCGTCAGCTCCGTTTCGTAGCCCTTGGGAAGCGACATGATATAGTCGTGAATATTCGCCGATTTGGCGGCTTCTTCGATCTGCTCCTGCGTGGCGTCGTCCACACCGTAGCAGATGTTTTCTTTGATCGTGCCCTTAAAGAGCCAGGTGTCCTGGAGCACCATGCCGAAATTCTCACGCAGGGCGTTCCGCGACATCGTCATAATATCGGTGTCGTCCAGATAGATATGACCGCTCTGAATATCATAAAAACGCATCAGCAGGTTGACGATGGTCGTTTTGCCGGCGCCGGTCGGGCCGACGATGGCGATGAGATGTCCCGGTTCGGCCGACAACGAGAAATTCTCGATCAGCGGCGTATCCTCTTTATAACGGAAGCTGACGTTTTCAAAGCGGACATACCCGCGTGAGAGAGAATGCGGCTCGTTTTCGGTATTATCGGGTGACTGTTCTTCTGCGTCGAGCAGTTCAAAGACGCGTTCCGCCGACGCAAGCGACGACTGAATGCTGTTAATCATCTTCGAGATATTCGTAATCGGCGTTGAGAACAGCGACGAATACGACAGGAACGCTTCAATCGAGCCAAGGCCGAGGGTATTGGTGATGACCCTGCCGGTGTTGAACCAGCGTCCCATATAGTAGCAGCCGCCGATGATACAGACGGTGACATAGTTGATATTTTTGCAGACCGTCAAAATCGGGTTGAGAATACCTGCCAGCATATTCGCCACAAAGCTGTTGTGCTTTAAGTTGCTGTTGATGGTCTTGAACTCGTCGATCGACTGCTCTTCGTGGTTGAAGATACGCACAATGCTGTGACCGGTGTACATCTCTTCCACATGGCCGTTCATTGCGCCCATCGAGTTCCAGTATTTTGTAAACCATTTTTTAGAGATTCTCGAAATCTTATAGGCGATCGTTCCGCTGAACGGAACCAGAAAAACTGACGCAATCGTCATCATCCAGTTACCCGTCCTGAGCATCATCACAAGCGCGCCGATAACCTGAATCACACCGGTCAGTACCGTCAGAAAGCTGTTTTGCAGGTTGGAGGAGACGTTGTCAATATCATTGACGACTTTACTGATGATTTCGCCTTTTGTATTCTTATCGAAATAGCTCAGCGGCAGATTGGAAAGCTTCGTATTGACCTGCTGGCGCAGATTGAAAACGAGCTTCTGCGTCACGCCGGCACCGACGTACTGTTGAATGAACGAAAACAGTCCGACCATGGCATAAAGAACGCCGAGCGTCGTTAACTGATAGGTGATCGAGGACTTGTCCGTCACGCTGCCGAAATTGATCGGTGTGCCGTAGTTGGCGTAGTTCTCAATGGTAAGCTGAATGCTGTCGATGATGTCCGCCATGTATTCGGGCGAAATGACATTGACGAGCGTATAGGCGATCGAGGCGATACAGACGATCGCCACGGAAAAGGCGTAAGGTCGCAGCAGCGCGAAAAACCGCAGGGTTGTCCCCTTGGCGTTGGAAAGCTGCTGTTCGTCGTCGTCGCGTTTTTTGCGGTAAGAGGAGTATTTATTCTCAAGATAGGTATCTTCCGTGCGGATGGTTTTCTCCGCCGCGCTCTGTGATTTGCTCATACGACCGCCTCCTCTTCATCATCTTCGGAAAGCTGTGAAGCGACGATACTCCGATACACTTCGCAGTTTTCGAGCAGTTCTTCATGCGTGCCGATCCCGACCGCTTCGCCGTCGTCCATGACAATGATCCGGTCAGCGTTAATAACCGTGCCGACGCGCTGCGCGACGAGAATGATATTGGTATCGGGCAGATTTTCTTTCAGGGAAGCGCGCAGTCTCGCGTCTGTCGCAAGGTCAAGCGCGGAAAAGCTGTCATCAAAAATGCAGATTTCGGCATTTTTCACGATGGCGCGAGCTATTGCCAGACGCTGTTTCTGACCGCCGGAATAGTTTTTGCCTGCCTGCGAAACAAAGCTGTCGATGCCGTCGGTCATACTGCTGACAAAGGTTTTTGCCTGCGCGATCTCCACGGCGCGCCACACTTCGGCGTCCGTCGCGTCGGGATTGCCGAAGCGCACGTTATCGGCGATACTGCCGCTGAACAGATAGCTCTGCTGCGGCACATAGGCGATGCGTTTATGCAGTTCAGAGAGCGACATATCGCGGATATCCACGCCGTCCACCAGAATCTGACCGTCCGTCACATCGTAAAGACGCGGGATCAGATTGACAAGAGAGGACTTGCCGCTGCCGGTGATGCCGATGATAGCGGTCACTTCGCCGGGATGGGAGACAAAGCTGATGTCATGCACGGCGTCCTTGTCCGTCTTTTTCTTTTTGCTTTCGTCTTCCATCGGAGCCGGTTTCGGGTCTTCCTTCTTTTCGGGAAGAGGGGTTCCGTTCTTTTCGGCCTCGGCTCTCGCTGCAGCCTCCTGCTTTGCACGGTTTTCGGCGTTCTTCTGCTGCAATTTCATGAGTAGCTTCGAGGGCTTCTTTTTCGGCTCCTCCTCTGCCTTGTAGCGGAACGAAACTTGTTTAAATTCCACGGTGCCTTTCATGGATTCATCCGGTTCCACCGGATTCTCCGATTCCTTGATCTCGGGAACCGCGTCGAGGATCTCATTGATACGCTTGGAGGAAACGGACGCTTTCGGGAACGAAACGACAATCGTCATGACCGTTCCGAGCGCACCGATAATCAGCGTAAAATAAGAGATGAACATATACATATTGGGAATGGTATCGAGAATCGCCTGCTTCGACATCCCCGGTGCCGCCGCATCGTTGACGCACATATAGATGATGTAACAGATCAGCGAATACAGACCGATCGTCAGAATCGGGATCAGCGCGGCGATGATGCGGTTGGCTTTCAGGCTCAGTCTCGTCAACTTCTGATTGCTCTCGTCAAAGCGTTCGTCCTCATACGCGGTCTTATTGAATGCCCGAACAACGCGGATACCGCCGATCTTGCCACGGAGAATGAAGTTGATCCGGTCGAGCAGCTTCTGGATTTTGGAGAACATCGGCATGATAAAGATCAGAATCAGAATCACAATCACCAGCAGTGCGGGAATCACGGCGAAGACGAGCTTCAGGAGCTTGGGGTTGACCGAATACGCCATCACAAAGCCGCCGATGAGCATGATCGGAACCGGCAGAATGGATTTGAGCGAATTGAGAATGACGTCGTGCACCTGACGGACGTCGTTGGTGGTTCTTGTCATCAGCGAGGAAACGCCGATTTTATCCACGTCACACTGTGACAGGTGAGAGACTTTTGTAAAAACCTCGTTACGGATATGCATCGCGTAATTGACGGAGGTCTTCGTGGAAAAATAGGTGTTCAGCAACGACATCGCCACGCCTAAAAGCGTCATCAGCAGCATGATACCGCCGTAATAGATGATCTTACTCATATCCTTGGCGATAATACCCTCACTGAGAATGTACTTAGTATAAATGGGGATCAGAATCTCCAGAACGGCGGTCACGGCAGAAAAAAGGATCGCCAGAATCAGCGAGAAGCGATAGGGTTTGAGCATCTTGAGAATTCTTTTCATTTTGTCACTTCCGGTAAAAAAATGGAACAATACGCTATTTAGCATTATAGCATATTGTTCCGTATTATTCAAGTAGAATTATTCGAGCTCAAACGCGCCGGTGTAGAGCTGATAATACTTACCGTGTTCGGCAATGAGCTTTTCATGACTGCCGCGCTCAATGATGCGACCGTGCTCGAGCACCATGATGACATCGGAGTTCCGGACGGTCGAGAGACGGTGCGCAATGACGAATACCGTGCGGCCTTTCATCAGGGCGTCCATACCGCGCTGGACAATGGCTTCTGTTCGCGTATCGATGGAGGACGTCGCTTCGTCGAGAATCATTACAGGCGGATCGGCGACCGCAGCTCTCGCGATGGAAATGAGCTGCCGCTGTCCCTGCGACAGACCGCTGCCGTCTCCCTCTAAAACGGTCTGATAGCCGTTGGGGAGCATCCGGATAAAGCCGTCGGCATTGGCGAGCTTTGCCGCTTCGATGCATTCTTCATCCGTCGCATCGAGCTTGCCGTAGCGGATATTATCCATGACCGTTCCCGTAAACAGGTTGACGTCCTGCAGGACGATGCCCATCGAACGGCGCAGATCGGCCTTTTTGATCTTATTGATGTTGATGCCGTCATAACGGATTTTGCCGTCGGCGATATCGTAAAAACGGTTAATCAGGTTGGTAATGGTCGTCTTACCGGCTCCCGTCGCGCCGACAAACGCGACCTTCTGTCCGGGTTCGGCGTACAGGGAAATATTATGCAGAACAGGTTTGCCCTCTTCATAGGCAAAGTCCACATCGTCGAGCACAACGTTCCCACGCAAGGGCGTATAGGTGACGGTGCCGTCCCCGTGAGGGTGCTTCCACGCCCATTCGCCGGTTCTTTTTTCCGATTCGCACACTTCGCCCTTTTCGTTATACCGCGCGTTGACAAGCGTCACATAGCCGTCGTCCGTTTCCGGCGTTTCGTCGATCAGGGAGAAAATGCGCTCTGCGCCTGCCATCGCCATCGCGATGGAGTTGATCTGCTGAGAGACTTGCGAAATCGGATGCACAAAGCTGCGCGACAGCGTCAGGAACGAAGCGATCATACCGAGCGTCAGCGTATTCATGCCGGTCAGGGACAGATTCGGCACGCCTCGGATCGCCAGAACACCGCCGAGAATCGCGATCGCGACATAGAGCACATAACCGAGGTTGTTCATCACGGGGCCGACGATGTTGCCGTAGGTGTTCGCCGTCGTCATATTGTGGCAAAGCTCCTCGTTGCGCTTGTCAAATTCCTCTTTCGCCTTCTCTTCATGGCAAAAGACCTTGATGACCTTCTGACCGTTGACCATCTCTTCAATATAGCCGTTGACGTCGGCGACGGAACGCTGCTGACGGACGAAATACGTACTGCTCTTGCCGCCGATGAAGCCGATGACGCGCAGCACGATCACCAGGAACAGCAGGACAAACAACGTCAGCCAGACGCTCTGCCGGAGCATAGAAAAGAAGATCGCGATAATCGTCACAACGGACATGATTGCCTGCGGTACGCTCTGCGAGAGCATCTGACGCAGACTGTCTGTATCGTTGGTGTAAAAGCTCATGACGTTGCCGAAATCGTGCGTATCGAAATACTTGATGGGAAGCGTCTGCATATGGGCGAACATCGCATCACGGATTTTTTTCAGAATGCCCTGCGAAACGGACGCCATAATGCGGTTATAGAACATTCCCGACAGCGCGCCGACCACATAAATGCACGCCATTTTGGCAAGCGCGATAAAGAGATCCCGGAAGCCGTCGGCGTTATTGGCCGTCAGCAGCGGCGTGATATAGTCGTCAATCAGCGTCTCAAGGAAGAGCGACGAGAGCACGCTTGCCAGCGAGGACATCAGAATGAACACGAACACGAAGACCATATGGATTTTATACTGCCCGAAATAGCTGAGCAGCCGCTTGATGGTGGTCTTGCTGATTTTGACATTCGGTCTGGCCGGTGTGCCGCCTTTCGGTCCGGGGCCTTTCATGGGAGGCATGGGGGACTGATTCTTCTTTTCACTCATCGTCCTCGCCTCCTTTTTGCTGTGATTCATATACCTCGCGGTAAATTGCGTTACGCGAGAGCAATTCTTCATGCGTGCCGGCGTCGTCGATTTTACCGTCGTTCAGCACGATGATCTTGTCGGCGTCCTGCACGGAGGAAACGCGCTGCGCAATGATGATTTTCGTCGTGTCGGGAATCTCCTCGCGGAACGCCTTACGGATCATGGCGTCGGTCTTGGTATCGACCGCGCTTGTCGAGTCGTCGAGGATCAGAATCTTCGGCTTTTTCAGAAGCGCTCTGGCAATGCAGAGTCTCTGCTTCTGACCGCCGGAAACATTCGCGCCGCCCTGTTCAATATAGGTATCGTAGCCGTCGGGGAACTGCTCGATAAACTCCGAAGCCTGCGCTAACTGACAGACATGGCGGATCTCTTCATCCGTCGCGTCCTCCTTGCCCCAGCGGAGATTTTCCTTGATCGTGCCGGAGAACAGCACGTTCTTTTGCAGCACCATCGCCACTTCGCTTCGCAGCGTCTCAAGATCGTAATCTCGAACGTCCACACCGCCAACCCTGACGCTGCCGTTCGATACGTCATACAAACGCGGAATCAGCTGCACAAAAGTAGATTTTGAAGAACCCGTACCGCCGATGATGCCGACGGTCTCGCCGGAACGAATTGCGATATTGACATGATCAAGACAGAGCTTATCGGCATTTTTCGCATAAGAGAAATTGACGTTCTCAAACGAAACGGAGCCGTCCTTCACCTGCATAACCGGGTGGTCGTTATTGGCGATATTGGTTTTTTCATTGAGAATCTCCACGATTCTTTCGCCGCTGGCTTTCGCCATTGTCATCATGACGAAGATCATCGCGAGGAACATTAAGCTCGAGAGAATCTGCACCGTATAGGTGAACAGGCTCATCAGTTCGCCTGTTGTCAGCTCCGTACCGCCGGAATTGACAATCATTTTCGCACCGAACCAGGAAATCAGGATTGTCGCGCCGTAAATGCTCATCTGCATCAGTGGCATACCGAACGCGATCAGCTTTTCCGCACGGGTGAAATTCGCATAAATATCCTGCGAAATGCCGTTGAATTTCTCGATCTCATGATCTTCGCGGATATAGGATTTGACGACGCGGATCCCGCGCACGTTTTCCTCGACCACGGCATTGAGTTTATCGTAAATCTTGAAAACCTTCTGAAACAGCGGATAGGCCTTCGTGAGAATCAGGCAGAGTCCAAGAACGATCAGCGGCACGAAAATCAGGAAAACCGACGCCAGTTTCGCGTTGATGCGGAACGCAAAAATAAAGCTGAACACAAACAGCATCGGGCTTCTGACCGCCATGCGGATGATCATCATAAACGCCATCTGCACGTTGTTGACGTCGGTCGTCAGGCGGGTCACGATGCTGGCCGTCGAAAATTTATCGATATTGGAAAACGAAAACGTCTGCACATTGTAGAACATATCATGGCGCAGATTTTTCGCAAAGCCCGCACTGGCCACGGCGCAGGTACGGCCGGCCGCCGTTCCGAAAAACATCGAAATCAGCGCACACACAAGCAGAATCACGCCCATTTTAATGACATAATTCATACTGCCGCCGGTGATGCCGTTGTCGATCAGCTCCGCCATCAGCATCGGGATGAGAACCTCCATCACCACTTCGCCGATGACGAAAACAGGCGTCAGGATTGTGTCTCTTTTATACTCGCGGACGCATTGCATCAGCCGTTTTATCATACTATCACTCTTCCTCTCCGATTCTGAAGCAACAGGGCTCCTCGCCCGTGTCCTTCTGTGTATTTTTTAAATTTTGTTTCATGCGGCAGACATACTCCCGCAGTTTCGCTTTCTCTTCCTCGGAAAATCCCTGCATCAGCACCTTGTCCACCGTCTCATGATCTTCTTTCATGATAGCCAAAAGCTCGCGTGATTTCTCCGTCAGCGAGAGCTTTTTGAGCCTTGCGTCATACTCGACGGGTGAACGCTCGATCAGCCCTTTCCGAACCATCAGATTCACGACCTTGGAAACAGTGGAACGGGTGATCCCGAACTTTTCCTCCAGGTCGCGCTGAAAAATCTCTTTCCCCTCCTGATGCTCGATCAGCCCTAAAATCCAGACGTTCGTGCCGGTGACACTATCGATCATTTTTTTATGACTGTTCTGTTCAATAAAACGCATCGTCATATTGGCAAGAGAATGGATTTCCATGCCGATGTAATGCTTTTCTTCCAAGTCATCATCTCCAAAAACAATGTCGAATATCAAACTGTCCGATATTCAACATTATAGCACATTCTATTCGGAAAGTCAACCGGTTCGACTCCATACAAAGAAAAACCGCCGTAAAAGATACAGCGGTTTGCAGTCTGTTTTTTTGGAAACAATCACCAAACGATGTTGGTGTAAGACGTATTGCTGACGAGGGTCGCGTCAAGGTCGGTCGTGACGATGCTGATTTTGGCGCTCTTGAGGATCATATGTGCGTAGACGTAGGTCTGATAGCTGACGAGCTTTCCGGACGGTGAAATCACCGCTTCGGCGTAACAGCCGGAGTATGAGACCGCTACATTCGCACGATCCACCGTCGCGCCCATATCGGGTGCATAGACGTTCATGACGTCGTCCACCGTCATAAACTGGAAGATCTTGCCGAACGGGCCGCCGGTATCGGGATTGGTAACGTCCGCCATCGTGATGCGCACAACGGAATTGCCGTTCGCGTCGGTCGTATGCGTCAGGGACTGCACATCGCTCATCGTCAAAGCGGAAACGTACGACGCACCGTCGGGAGAAACGACCTTGACGGCGGAAGCGGTATCGCCTTTCGTCACATCGGTCTTGACGGTTTCGTCGGACAGGTATTTATCCTTCGCCACAGAAACATAGGACTGCGCGAGCCTGTTGGAAAGCTGAATATCCTCCGTCTTGGTCTGTTTGGATTTCGTAAAGGACGGGCCGTCCGTCTTGAGCTGATTGACGGCATTATTGAACAGCGTGAGCCATTCAGCGTCCTCTTGCGTCAAAGGAACGTTCGCAGCCGGTTGCTGCGACACATTCGCATTCTGCCCGGGTGTCGCGGAAGACGTACCACCGGCAGTGTTCTGCTGCGGTGTCCCGACGGCATTTCCCTCGGCGGCAATCGGTGCTGCCGTCGTCGTTTCGGCGGCGGACTGCGGCTGCTTTGCGCGGGAAGCTGCACCAGCCATGCCGATGATCGAAACGCACAGCAGGCAAGCGCTTACGGCGATAATCGCAATCAGAATCGCTCTTGTTTTCGATTCCGGCGAAGCGGGCTTCTTCTCATTTTTGTTTTTTTGCTTTTTCTCTTTTTTCGTTTTTTTCTCGTTGATCTTTTTCTCTGCGTCCGGCGTTTCGTCATTCTGCGGCGCATCGGTGGTTGACTCTTCCGCTATCGTGTTTTTCGGTTTCTGCTCCATTACAATCCCTCACATTCTTCTCTTTTCATTATTCTACCATACAAAACTCCATTTGTAAATCATAAAAATTAAAATTCCATACGAAAAATTTAACAGGCGCATAGTCACAAAAAAATGAAAAAGCCACGGATAACTCCGCAGCTTTTTCGGGGAAGAGAAAATAAAATGAAAAGGAATTTTTGAAATACAAGCTATGTTTGTATTATAGCCGATACTTTTTTGCATTTCTGTACCGTTTTATGAAGTTACTGTTAACATTTTGCAGCAAATTACTACAATTTTATGACATAAACGATTTTTGTCACCATATTATTCCATATTAACAGTTTCTTTTTCATAATAGGAAATGTATTTATCCTGATAATAGTTCTCGGGATGGTATTCGACGCTGCCGTCGGGCTGATACCGGATGATCGTACAGCCGCGCTGCGCACCCTGCTTGTATATGCCGATATACGCCAGATAGTCTACGCTCATGCCGTAGGTCAGATCGATTCCCTTATAGGTGACGGAATACGTATTGACATGGTCATGACCGCAGAAAACGGTGTCGGTGCTGCCGAGCTCAAGCATCGTTTCAAACATATCGTCTTCGTTCGCCGGACAGCAGACCGCTTCTCCCTGCACGCCGTAACGGAACTGCACGTCCTCGGTATCGGCATAGCCGTTCGCGACGTATTCGTTCCATGCGTCGCGGTACTCCGTCATCGGGATATGCAGGTAGACCGAAGTCGGTACAACAGGGAATGATGCCGCGTATTTCGTCGCCTTTTCGGCGTTCATGGCAGAAAATGTCTTTTCGTTCTGCGCATTCAGTTCTGCCACCGTATCGCGATACCATTGAATCTGATTCGGATGCAGATTATCGTAATTTGCGCGCAGAAGCGGAATATAATCATCGGTATAGGCGTTGGAATCCATCAGAATGAGAGCTCTCGTAATCACGCCGTCGCTGTTGACGATCTTCATGACCTGATTGCCGCAGCCGTCCACATTTTCAGGGCCTCTCTGCATCAAGCAATGCGGATAGTCGCCGGAGGAATAGAAATCCACGATGTCCTCGCGGGAATAGCGGCTGTGCAGCTCGATATCATGATTGCCGAACGTCATTGTCCAGTAGACGCCGAGGGATTCCATCAGGGATGCAAAAAGCTTTGCACCGGATTTATTATTGATCGTGCCGGCCTGCATGAGAATCGGATACGCAACGTCACCTGTCACAATCACCAGATCGGGCTTTTCCGCCGAGATCATCGCCGCCACGGCGTTAAGCGCCATCGAATCCTTTTTCATCGACATCCAGCCGCCGCCGAAATGAATATCCGTCAGCTGCATGATTTTCAGTTCTTTGTCCGTATAAATCGTCCAGCCGCCGTTTGCGGTGTTCTCGAGTTCAAGCTCTGCAGAACCGACCGACGAGAAAAGCTGTGTTTTTTGGAGATTGGATCGAAAGCTGACGACGGTGATACAGGAGGTCACGCCAACGAACAGCACGATCACCGCAAGGATTCCACACAACACACGGAGAAAAATTTTGCGTCTGCGTTTCTTTTTTGCGCCCTTTTCCTCCGGCGTCAGGACTTTTTTCTCTTTTTCTTTTACCATGGAAACACCTCATTCAAAAATCGGACATCAGGACACCTTGCCGCCGAGCGTCGTTTTTTCGGGATCCGCCGGAGCGGCCGTCGTCGTCTCGGCCACCGACACCGCTTCGGATGCCGGTTCCGTCACGGGAGCCGACGTCGTCATTTCAAACGAGACTGTCTCCGGTACGGTAGCGGAAACCGTCTGGAGTGCGCTGATATAGTAGCTGCCCTGCTGTTCACGCAGCGTAATTTTCATGGTTTTATCGGGTTCGGGCGCAATAAAATTGCCCCCACCGTCTTTATTCCAGCTTTCCGACGCCAGGAAATTAACCGTCAGAACAAGCGTCGAGCCGGACTGTTTCGCGTCCGTGACCTGCGGCGTGTAAACAGGCAAAATCGTCGTGACCGGGATTTTATACATCTGCGCCGTCGCGTCATATTCAAACGTGCAGTTATAGCCCTGCACCGTTCTATGCGTCAGCGTCCGTTCTGTCTCCTGACCGAAAAGCGCGACATACGCTTTGCCGACATCGGACGACGGAATCAACAGGTATCCGCCGGAATAGGTATAGACGTCGGGTGTGGTGTCATTGCTCAGAATCGACCAGATCGCTGCATTCAGGAGTTGTTCCTGATCGGCGGCGGTAATGTCGTCGAACGGGTCGGGATCGACTGCGGCAATCGGCTCTAAATAGGCGTTATACTGCGCGTATTCGCTGACGGAATCCGTTGTGCTTCTAATATAGCGGATGGCGTTCCAGCCCGTCAGCACGACGCCGACGACAGCAAAAATCAGAATGATCAGCCCCAACAGAAACGAAAGCTTATGCGGATACTTCTGATTCTTTTCCGCCTTGGCTTTTTTCTTCTGCTGTTTTTTCTGCCGCTTTTTTTCTTCTTTCGGATCGGGCTGATTCTTCACGACCTTCGGCGCGTCTGCCGCAGTCTGTACCTTTTCCGTCTCGTCAAAAAGACGGGGCATTTCCGGATTTTCCGCCGGGCTTTCTGCCGGCGTTTCCGGTTCGGTCCTGTCTTCAGACGGTGTTTTTTTCTCTTCGTCCAACAGCTGCCCCTCCTTTCGGTCAGCGAATCTGTCCGTTTCCGCGGATCACATATTTATACGACGTCAACTCGGGAAGCCCGACGGGGCCTCTCGCGTGCAGTTTCTGATTGGAAATGCCGATCTCCGCACCGAATCCAAATTCACCGCCGTCCGTAAACCGGGTGCTGGCGTTGACGTAAACGGCGGAGGAATTGACCTCGGCAATGAACTTTTCCGCCGCTTCGTAATTCTGCGTGACGATGCTCTCGCTGTGATCGGTACTGTATCTTGCGATATGGGCGATGGCTTCGTCGATATCGCGCACAACTTTTATTGAGATTTTATAGTCAAGGTATTCCGCGTACCAGTCGTCTTCCGTCGCGGGCACGACATCCGGCAGAATGCTCTGCACGATCTCGTCGCCGACGATCACGACATTCTTTTTGTCGAGCTTTTCCTTGATCGCAAGCAGCGCAAACTCCGCGATGTCCTGATGAATCAGCAGGCTTTCGCAGGCATTGCAGACAGAGACTCTGGATGTTTTGGCGTTGAAGATAATGTCGGCCGCCATGTCAATATCGGCGTCCTTATCCACATAAATATGGCAATTTCCCTCTCCTGTCCGGATCACGGGAACGGTGGCGTTCTTGACAACGGACTGAATCAGCCCTTTACCGCCGCGCGGGATCAGGACATCGACATAATCGTTCAGCTTCATGAGTTCCGACGCCGTTTCTCGGTCGGTCTTTTCAATCAGCTGCACACAGTCATCGGGGAGACCGGTCTCTCCGATCGCCTGCCGCATGACGGTCGCGATCGCCGTATTGGAACGGATCGCTTCCTTGCCGCCGCGCAGAATAACGGCGTTGCCCGATTTCAGGCACAGCGCAGCCGCATCTGCGGTGACATTCGGTCTTGCCTCGTAAATCACGGCAATTACGCCAAGCGGTACCGTGACTTTTGTGATTTTCAGTCCGTTCGGACGGACGACGCCCGAAAGCGTTTTGCCCACGGGATCGTCGAGTGCGATAATCTGACGCACAGCGTCGGCGATCTTTGTGATGCGATCTTCATCGAGCATCAGGCGGTCAAGCATGGAATCCGAAAGTCCGTCGGCTCTGCCGTTTTCCAGGTCTTCGCGGTTCGCGTCGATGATCGCGTTCGCATTCGCTTGGAGCGCGTCGGCAATCGCCGCCAGCGCGCGGTTCTTCAGCTCCGAAGACGCCGTTGCCAGTATTTTTTCGGCGTGTTTCGCATTTTCGCCGATTCTTTCAAGATATGCCATCGTCCGACCTCTTTCCTTTGAAATATGTACCGGTCTGATGTCCCTCAAACAGTTTATAGATTTCACGCGGGTCGGTGCCGCTCATCACGACGGTATCGATTCCGGCGTTGACGGCGATCTCAGCGGCGTTCAGCTTCGTAATCATGCCGCCTGTTCCACGGCTCGTTCCGGCTTCGCCGGCAAGGGCTTTGATTTCCGGTGTGATCTCGTCCACAAACGGGATCAGCTTCGCATCGGGGTCCTCATGCGGATTGCCGTCAAACAGTCCGTCAATATCGGTCAGAATGACCAGCGCGTCGGCGTGAATCAGCTTCGCGACGATGGCGGAAAGGCTGTCGTTATCGCCGTAAACGATCTCCTCAACGGCGACGGAGTCGTTCTCATTGACGATGGGAATCGCGCCGTAGGCAAACATCGTATCGAACGCATTGATCAGATTATTGCGTCTCTCTTCGTTTTCGACGTCACTTTTGGTAATCAGAAGCTGCCCGATGGTGTGGGAATATTCCGAAAAGAATTTATCATACATAAACATCAGCTCGCACTGTCCGATACAGGCGGCGGCCTGGCGTCCCGGGGTGTCCTTCGGACGTTCTTTAAGCCCGAGTTTGCCGACGCCAACACCGATCGCGCCGGAAGTCACAAGGACGATCTCGCGCCCCTCATTCTGCAGATCGGAGAGGATCGAGACAAGCTTTGCCATCCGGCGGATATTGGTTTTGCCGGTGGCATATGTCAGCGTCGAGGTGCCGACCTTAAAAACGATTCGTTTCGCATTTCTCAAACGAGTCAAGAGTTTTCACTTCCGTAAAATAATATTCGGATATAGTATACCATACCGAAAGCGTGATTGACAAGATGTAAATCAAAGAAAAATCGAGTTTTTCCCAAACAGAAAAAACTGCCCACGGGAGTACGGACAGTCTTTTCTCTTGGCGTATGGGTCATATACGCCGTTCAATTTTCTCTCCTGATAACAGGGTTCGCAAACAGCCCTGCTGTTTTTCATACCTTTATCATTTTCTCCTTATTGCTCCCGTTTTCCGGCGGCAAGACGCGGCTTAAAGCGGTGAACTTCCGCCGTTTTGGGAAAATACTGTCGTACTGCACAAGTATTTTCCTTTATCTTTTATTATACATACTATTTCTAAAAAGTCAATAGAAAACAAAAATTAGAAAGAAGAAACATATCTTTTACTACATTTATTTGCATTCTGTCGCATAGCAAAAAAAATACCCGAAGCGAAAGGCCTCGGGTATGCTGTATTTTCTTTACTCAATCCAAAAAGTCCTTGAGCTTTTTGCTTCTCTGCGGATGACGGAGCTTACGCAGAGCCTTGGCTTCGATCTGACGGATTCTCTCTCTCGTGACGTTAAATTCCGCGCCGACCTCTTCAAGCGTCTTGGGGTGACCGTCCTCAAGTCCGAAACGCAGCGTCAGGACTTTGGCTTCCCGCGGCGTCAGCGTTTTCAGAACGGAGTTGAGCGCCTCCTTCAGCAACAGCTGTGATGCAGCGTCCGCCGGTGCCAGCGCGTCCTCGTCGGGAATGAAATCGCCGAGATGGCTGTCCTCCTCTTCGCCGATGGGCGTTTCAAGAGAGACAGGCTCCTGCGCCACACGCAGAATCTCGCGCACCTTTTCTACGGACATCCCCAGCTCGGCGGCGATTTCCTCCGCCGTCGGCTCGCGTCCGTTTTTATGCAGCAGCAGGCTGTTCGTCTTTTTGACCTTGTTGATCGTTTCGACCATGTGAACAGGAATACGGATGGTTCTCGCCTGGTCGGCAATCGCTCTGGTGATCGCCTGACGGATCCACCATGTCGCATAGGTGGAGAACTTGAAGCCCTTGGTATAATCGAATTTTTCAACCGCTTTGATCAGACCCAGATTGCCCTCCTGAATCAGATCGAGGAACTGCATACCGCGTCCGCCGTAGCGTTTCGCAATGCTGACAACCAGACGAAGGTTCGCCTCCACAAGGCGTTTTTTTGCCTCGGGGTCGTTATCTGCAATGCGCATGGCGAGATCAATTTCCTCCTCCGCTGTCAACAGCGGCACCTTGCCGATCTCTTTCAGATACACCTTGACGGGATCATCCATCTGGATGTTTTTGGCGTCGGGATCGTCGGAATCGAGCTTGACCACCTTGCCGATGTCCGAATCAAAATTGAGCGCATCGAGCATGGCGTCGTTCATGTCGTCCACGACTTCGATATTGTTGTTTTCAAGCGTTTCATACAGCTTGTCCAGCTCTTCAATATCGAAATCGATTTCGAGGATCGCCGAATCGATCTCCTGCGTCGTCAGTTTGCCCGACTGCTTGCCTTTTTCAATCAATCGGTTAAACACATTTTTCTTGTCGCTTACTTCCATATCTGTTCTCTCCTGTCCTTTTATGGTTTCGGGTTTCGGAAAAGCTGTGCCCATTCGTCGTCGGACATCTGGGCAGGATTTTTCTGTTCCCGTTCCTGTCTTTCTTCTTTCATGCGTCTGATGCAGTCCAGACACTCACCGACCGTATTGCCGAGATGCTCGCGCATGGATTCGAGCCGTACCAGATAGCCGAGCTCGTCATCCGTCAGATCCTGCGAAAAATATGTAATCTCAACGGGACGGTTATTCTCGATCCGTTCCGCGATGAGCTGATAGATCCGCAGATTGAGCTGTGTGGCGAAGTCGCCGTCCTGGAGCTTATCCTTAATCTTGAAATAGAAATCGGGATTCTGCAAGAGTGACGCCAACAGCGTCTCTTCGGCTCGTGCCGCCGTCAGGAACTTCTGACGTTCGGGATTGACTTTTTTGAGCATTTCGTCCTGAAAGGTCGCCGCTTTCGTAAATTTTTCACGCGATTCCCGGCGGTTTTTCTGTTTGGCGGTCTTCTGAATCTGCACCACGATCGCTTCTTTCGCGACGCCCAGTTCGTTCGCGAGCTTGGAGGCGTACACATCCCATTGAATCGGATTGCTTGTGGACGCGAGAATGCCGACCGCTCTTTCCAGATACGCGACCTTTCCGTCCGGCGCCGACAGATCAAAGCCTGCCTTGGCGCGCTGCAAATCGAATTCCACGTCGCCGACGGCATTCATCAGGATCGACTGCATTTTATCTTTACCGTATTTTTTGATGATCTCGTCGGGATCTTTGCCGCCCGAAAGCCTTGCCACGCGGATGCGCAGCGGCGTTCGGGACAAAATGCCGATCGCCTTTCTCGTCGCGGTCTGTCCCGCTTCGTCGTTATCATACGACAGAATCACTTCTTCGGCATATTTGGACAAAAGCTTCGCCTGATCCGGCGTAAAGGCCGTTCCGAGCCCTGCCACGGCGTTGGTAAAGCCCGCCTGATGATACGCGATGACGTCCATATAGCCCTCGCACAAAATCAGCGTTTTCCCGGAGCCGCGCTTCGCGAAATTCAAGGCAAAAACGCCCTGACTTTTTTTATAGACCAACGTGTCCGATGTGTTGACGTACTTCGGTTTGGAATCGTCGAGCACACGGCCGCCGAACGCGATGACGCTGCCGCGCAGATCGATAATCGGGAACATCGCGCGGTTGCGGTAGGTGTCGATGACGTGCCCCTTCTGCGTCTTTCTCGCAAGGTCGGCCTGCAGCAGCTCCGCTTCGGTGTAGCCCTTGCCCTTCATGTAGCGCATCAGACCGTCCCATTTATCGGGCGCATAGCCCAGTCCGAAATGACGGATTGTCTCCATTGTCAGTCCGCGGTTCAGAAAATAATCAAGCCCCGTTTTGCCCTCCGGCGTAAAGAGCTGATTATGAAAAAACTTTGCGGCGTCCCGGTTCGCTTCGAGCAGACGGCGTTTCAGCTTCGCCACGCCGTCGTCATAGCCGTCCGCCGGCAATGGCAGACCGGAGCGTTCCGCAAGCATCGTGACCGCTTCCACATAATCGAGATTTTCGATATTTTTGATAAAGGTGATCGCGTCGCCACCTGCGCCGCAGCCGAAACAGTAATACGACTGCGTGTTAATATAGACGGTGAACGACGGCGTTTTTTCGTTGTGAAACGGACAAAGACCCGTCGCGTTATTGCCCCGCACCCGTAAATCAACATAAGGGGAAATAACGTCGACAATGTCGTTGCGGTCCTTGACTTCCTGCAGGAATTCATCGCTGAAACGCATCTATTTTCCCCCTTTACTTATTATATACTCTTTTTCTCTTTAAAAATCCTTTATTTTTCCGCAGTTTTTTATAGAAAAAAAATATAGAATATGAATCAAAAGGCGAAGCCTTTTCCGAAATTATTCATTCTTCATGATTCATCATTCAATCTTCATTATTCTATCATGTCCGTCGGCGCGTATTGCTCGCCGAGCGTCTGCGCGCTGCATTTGCCGAAGCTCGCCTCGGTCAGGGTCGCCTGAAACTGCGGTACTTTCTCTTTCGGCAGATAAAAATTCACCGTCACCTTTTCACCAAAATCGCTCTGTAATCCTGTAGCGCCGAAGTCCGTAAGAATCGCCGACAGCTTCGTATAAAAGCCGTAATCGCAGACAACCTGCATCGCGCAGCAAACGGACATCCGAACGATTCCCGCCGCCTCGACGGCAATTTTGGAGGTGTGCGAATACGCGCGGACAAGACCGCCGGCACCGAGTAAGATGCCGCCGAAATACCGCGTCGCCACCACGACGCAATCCGTCAGCTCCTTTTTCAGCAGCACATCGAGCACCGGCACACCGGCTGTCCCGGACGGCTCGCCGTCGTCCGAATAACGGCGCGACTGACCGTCCCGCAGGACATAGGCATAGACATTATGCGTGGCATCCCAATGCTTGGCGCGAATCTCGCGGATAAACGCCTCCGCGTCCTCTTTCGTCGAAACAGGCTTCGCGTAACCGATAAAACGGGAACGATTCTCGATAAATTCATCCTGCGCTTCTTTTTGCAACGTGAAATAATCTGACATAGCTTTCTCCGACACAACAAAAAGCGGCACCGAGAAGAACAGTGCCGTTTTTTCTTTCAATCAATTACTTATCAAGATTGTAACGCTTCTTGAATCTGTCAACACGTCCGCCGGTATCCACAAGCTTCTGTTTACCCGTGAAGAACGGATGGCACTTCGAGCAGATATCAACACGAAGATCGCCCTTTGTCGAGCCGGTCTCATAAACAGCACCGCAAGCGCATTTAATCTGCGTCTGATTATAGGTAGGATGAATTCCCTCTTTCATTTTGATTCACCTCTTTCAATTCATTACATAACGAACATATTCTATCACATCAAAACAGAAAATGCAACAGGTATTTCAAAAAAAAATTAAATTTTTAAGTCCGAAAATCCTGTGCTTCTGCTGTCAAAAAAATGCCTTTGTTTTTCGATTTAGAAAAAAATCGTCGATAGCATTCATTTTTTTCTTCAGGAACCGATGATTCTCTCGCTTTTCTTTCTGTTTTCACATTTTTTTATAAAAATTATCAAAATAATTGTTGACAAATCACAAATTCTATTGTATACTGAATTTTGTATAATAGTGACATGGGTGAGAGGTACGGAATGAGCGAACAGTTTTTTCCTCCGCGCGGCGGCAAATTATCGGACAAGACCGATGATGCGCTTGTCGCCAATGTCCGGGAAGGCGACGAAAAAGCCTTTAATGAGCTCATTCACCGCTACACGCCGACGGTGTCTTCCCTGTCGCGTTCCTATTTTTCGGACGCGCTCACGCCGGACGACTGGTTCCAGGAGGGAATGCTCGGTCTGTTCTTCGCGGTTTTCTCTTTCCGGGAAGATTCCGGCGCTTCGTTTGCTTCGTTCGCGTCCGTCTGCGTCCGCAACCGGCTGAACTCCGCATGGAAGAACGCCAACAGCAAAAAGAACGAGCCGCTCAACCGGTCATTAAGCTTTGACGACAGCCATGTTCCCGCCGTCTCCTCTGCGGAAGAAGCCTATATCGAATCCGAGCAATCACGCTTTCTGACTGAAGACTTTCTGCAAGAGCTCTCCCCTGCCGAGCAAAGGGTTTTCCGCTGTTACCTTTCGGGCTACAGCTATGCCGAAACGGCAGACAAACTCGATATGTCGGAAAAAGCGGTTGATAACGCGCTCTGCCGTGTCAAAGCCAAACTGAAAAAAGCATTTCAATCCTGACCGCAGGGTGCGGTTTCTTATATGCCCGTTACTCGTAGTGAGCGTTGTTCTGAACGGCGGCGGTGCAATTCCGATTCGCGGCAATAAAAAAAAGTGAGGTACTGACTATGTACGAAGACAAAACACTCATTTGCAAGGACTGCGGAAAAGAGTTCCTTTTCTCTGCAAGTGAACAGGAATTTTATGCCGAAAAAGGCTTTGAAAACGAGCCCCAGCGCTGTCGGGAGTGCCGCGCAGCCCGCAAGCAGAGCAGAGGCGGAGAACGCAAGTTCTATACCGCAATCTGCAGAGAATGCGGCGGTGAAGCCAGAGTTCCCTTTGAGCCCAAGAGCGACAGAGGCGTGCTTTGCAGCGCGTGCTTCGAGAAAGCGAAAGCTGCTTCTTCGGAAGAATAAGGACATAGTTTTTTCGCAAAAAGATAAGGACAGATGCCGTTCGCAAGAGCGGCATTTTTATATTCTCAAATCAAAATATACTGTATTTCAAAAGTTCAAAGTGCAAAGTTCAAAGTGCAATGTCGGAAAAGGCTTCGCCTTTTGATTCATTATAATTGATAAAACTGACCTTTTTATAAAAAAGCGTGCCGCAATCGTACAATTCAAGCCCGCAGCGTTTCTAAAACTGCACTTTAAACTTTGAAGTTTGCTCTTAAAGAATACAAAGAACTCGTTTCCTGTTCCCTTGCAGGATCTGTCTCTGATATTCTGACCCGTTTTGCCGAAACTATGAACGGTGATGGGAATGAAAAAAATTTTCGCTTTTTTATTCGCGTGCGTCGCGCTTGTGTCCGGCATGGCGACCGGCGCAGAGTCTGACGCCGATGCAAACGAAACCGAACTGCTCGTCGTCATGTATCATCATGTTTCCGAACGGAAAAATTTACTCAACAAATACGTCATCACGCCGGAAGAACTCGAAAGCGATATGGCGTATCTGCAAAAAAACGGCTACGAGTCCGTTCTGCCGTCCCAGCTCCGGCGCGGCGAGATTCCGAAAAAACCGGTCATGATCACCTTTGACGACGGCTTCCTGAGCACCTACAAATATGCTTTGCCGATTCTGCAAAAATATGCAATGACGGGTGTCTGCGCTGTTGTCGGTTCTCTGGTGCAGGAATACACGGACACGCCGAACACCGTTTCCGACTGCGCCTATATGAACCGAGACACCGTCAAAAAGCTGCGCGACAGCGGCGTTTTCGAGATCGCCTGCCATACCTACGATATGCATTCACTCGGAGAACGTAAGGGCTGTGCGAAGAAGCAATCAGAAAGCGAAAATGAATACCGTACGGTTCTGACGCAGGATCTGACGCAATTCAATACGCTATATCAGGAAATCACCGGAACCGGAACCGATATTATCGCGTTCCCCTACGGCGAATACTCCGAAGCCACCGTCAACATCGCCGCGTCCTGCGGCTACAGCGTCATGTTGACATGCGACGAGAAAATCAACATTCTGCCGAAAGAAAAAGAATCTCCCCTCATTCTGGGAAGATTCAACCGTCCGCACGGCATATCCAGTCAAGAATTTTTTGAAAAAATTACAAGCCGGTGACATCACGTCGCCGGCGATTTTATGCTTTTATGTGAGCTTTCTGCTGCAGCTCCAGATAGAGCTTCGCCGTCACCTCTGCATCGGCGGCCGCCCGATGAAACGTATCGGAAACAATGCCGAAATAATCGCACAGACAGGTCAGGCGGCGGCTTTGCAATCCGGGAAACGGCTCGCAGCGATAGCGCAGAAACCGCAGCGTATCAAAAACGCTGTTGCCGATATAAATCCCGTATTCGTCCGCCCAGTAGCCCATGATTTTACAATCAAAGCTCAGGGCGTTATGACCGACCAAAATATGATTCTCGGCAAAACGGCAGAACCGCGGCAACACATCATAGATTCTGCCGGCGTCTTTGACCATATCGTCGTCAATGCCGGTAAGATTTGTGATCTCCGGCGAAATCATCACCGATGGATTGACCAGTTCGCTGAACGAATCGGTCAGTTTTCCGTTGACGACCTTGACCGCGCCGATCTCGATAATATCGCTGTGGCGATCCAATCCCGTCGTTTCAATATCAAAAGCGACAAACGTCGAGAAATCGGGCTTTTTGACTTCTTTTGCGGGGAAAAATTTTTCCTGCTTGCCGAACAGATCCGTCATGCGCCGGTCTCTTCTTTCAGCATATGGCCGCAGACGCAATGAACCTGTGTCAACTTGTCGCGCTTCAGACGCAGAATCTGATCCATCTTATCCGCGACGGCTACGACGCTCGCCGGCATAAAATGCACAAGGATATACTCCGCGTTCCGGATATGATGCCGCTCTTTCCTGAGAAATGCCTTCATCGGCGCGCTGACATCGCCGCACCAGACCGGTGTGCAGAGAATGACCTTATCATAGGCGCTGACGTCCGTTTCATACGGAAACAGCGTCATGCTTTTCCCCGCAAGGCAGAACTTCATGCAGTTCAGGAACCCCTCATAGCCCGCCGTATTCTCGATCGTTTCCAGCGCGAGAAAATCCGCATTTTCCTCCCTTGCTCTTGCAAGCGCGAGATCTTCGGTGTAGCCTTTTCGCGAATAATAGACAACCAATGTTTTCATGTGTGCTCTCCCCTTTGCTGACAGCCTCATTATAACGAAAGGAAACAGATTTTTATTTATAATATAGAATAATAACAAGATAATTTTCGTTTTCAAAGAATCATCTGTATCGAAAACAGGGACCCACGGCGCAATGCGCCATGAGCCCCTTATCCAGGCAAGGAGAACATTTCGTATTCATCATACAACCCCCGTATAATACTCCCCCTGGCTTTCGCAGAACGGTATTTTTATGAAAGAAGCAGCGAATGTCCCGTCATTTCCTCAGGCTGAGAAAGTCCCATCATCTCCAGAAGCGTCGGGCACAGATCGCAGAGCTTGCCGCCCTCACGCAGAGGAGCCGAACTTCCGACCGTGATCACGGGAACGGGATTCGTGGAATGCGGCGTAAAGGGTTCGCCGTTTTCATCAATCATCTTATCGGCGTTGCCGTGATCGGCGGTGATGATCATCTTGCCGCCCATTTTCGCAACGGCATCCGCCAGACGACCGACACACTCATCAACCGTTTCGACGGCCTTGACCGCCGCGTCGAAAATGCCGGTATGACCGACCATATCGCAGTTGGCGTAGTTGATGATAATGACGTCATATTTACCGGCGAGCACCTGCTCGACAACGGCATCCGTCACTTCGTAAGCGCTCATTTCGGGCTTGAGATCGAACGTCGCGACATCGGGAGACGGAATCAGGATTCTGTCCTCACCCGGGAACTGCGCTTCGACGCCGCCGTTGAAGAAGAACGTCACATGGGCGTATTTCTGCGTTTCGGCGATTCTCAGCTGCGTCATGCCGAGCGACGAAATGTATTCACCCATCGTCATCTTGAGGTCTTCATTCTCAAACGCCACACTAACATTCGGCATCGTTGCGTCATACTGCGTCATGCAGACGAATTTTACCGGGAAGAAGCCGTTTTTACGCTCAAAACCGTTAAAATCGGGATCGACAAAAATTCTGGTGAGCTGTCTGGCGCGGTCGGGACGGAAATTGAAGAAGATCACGGAATCATTCGCTTTAACCGTGCCCTCTTGATCCACGACAACGGGAACGACGAACTCGTCCGTCACGCCTTTCGCATAGGAATTTTCCATCGCCTGTACGGGATCGGCGCACTGCTCACCCTCACCGTATACCATCGCGGCATAGGCTTTTTCTTCTCTGTCCCACGCAAAGTCGCGGTCCATCGCGTAATAGCGGCCGGAAATCGTCGCGATCTTACCGATGCCGATCTCTTTGAATTTCTCTTCACACGCTTTGACAAAGCCGGCGCCCGATTCGACGGATACGTCACGGCCGTCCGTGATCGCGTGAACATATACTTTCGTTAAACCATAGGCTTTCGCCATATCCAGCAGACCGAACAGGTGCTCGATGTGGCTGTGAACGCCGCCGTCCGACAGCAAACCGACCAGATGCAGCGCGGTGCCGTTCTGTTTACAGGCTTCCATCGCATCCGAGAGCGCCTGATTCTTCGCGAGCTCGCCGTCCTGAATGGTCTTGGAAATTTTCACAAGCATCTGATAGACGACACGACCTGCGCCGATATTGGTATGACCGACTTCGGAGTTGCCCATCTGTCCGTCGGGCAGACCGACGTCGAGACCCGACGCGCCGATGAGCGTATGCGGATTCTCAGCAAAGAGTCTGTCAAGATTCGGCGTATTTGCCGCCTCGATCGCGTTGCCCTTTGCGCCGGGATTGTTGCCGAAGCCGTCCATAATACAAAGAACGTAAGGTTTTTTCATGATGATCCTTCCTTTTTGAAAAATCGGGCAAGGAAATCTCCCTGCCCGAAAGTACCAATCTGCTTATTTAGAAGCAGCTTTTACGATAACGGAGAAATCCTGAGCCTTGAGGGAAGCGCCGCCGATCAGACCGCCGTCAACATCCTCCTGCGCAAGCAGCTCGTCCGCGTTTTTCGCGTTCATCGAACCGCCGTACTGTACGACCAGCTTGTCGCCTGCCGCTTTGCCGTAAAGCTCCGCAACGCACTTTCTGATCTCGGCGTTAACTTCGTTCGCCTGCTCGGCCGTCGCGGTCTTGCCGGTGCCGATTGCCCAGACAGGCTCATAGGCGATGATGATATTCGCAAGCTCCGCTTCGGAAACACCGCCGAGCGCGATCTTGGTCTGCATACGGACAACTTCAGCCGTGACGCCCTGCTCTCTCTGCTCGAGATACTCGCCGACGCAGAGGATAACTGTCAGACCGGCATCAAGAGCCGCACGGACTCTCTTCTGCACCGTCACGTCCGTCTCACCGAAATACTGGCGTCTCTCGGAGTGACCGATGATAACATAGGGAACGCCGATCTCTTTAAGCATGGTCGCAGAGATCTCGCCTGTGAAAGCGCCGCTCTCTGCCCAATGGCAGTTCTCAACGCCGATTTTGATATTGGAACCCTCTGCCGCTTCCATTGCCGCGAACACGTCAACGTACGGAACGCACAGAACAACGTCACAATCCGCGCCGGCGACAAGGGGCTTCATTTCCTCGATGAGCGCTTTGGCCTCCGAGGGAGTTTTGTTCATTTTCCAGTTACCTGCGATAACTGCTTTTCTGAGTGCTTTATTCATACGGAACCTTCCAATCTCTCAATTATTTCTCGTCGATGCAGGCGATGCCGGGAAGCTCCTTGCCCTCAAGGAACTCAAGCGATGCGCCGCCGCCGGTGGAGATGTGTGTCATCTTGTCGGAGAAGCCGAGCTTCTTGACAGCAGCCGCGGAATCACCGCCGCCGATGATGGAAACTGCGCCTTCGTCCGTAGCGGCAGCAACAGCTTTCGCAACAGCGATGGTACCGTTTGCAAAGTTCTCCCACTCGGAAACACCCATCGGGCCGTTCCAGACGACCGTGCCGGCGCCGACAATGGATTTCGCAAACAGCTCCTGCGTCGTGGTGCCGATGTCAAGACCCATCCAGCCGTCGGGAATCGCATCAGAATAAATCTGCATAAACGTAGTGTCGGGTTTATATTCACGACCGATGACATTGTCAACGGGAATCAGGAAATTCACCTTTTTGGCTCTCGCTTTCGCCATCAGCTCTCTTGCGAGGTCAACCTTGTCCTCTTCGCAGATGGAGGTGCCGACGGAATCGCCCATTGCGCGCATGAAGGTATACGCCATGCCGCCGCCGATGATGAGCGTATCGCACTTGTCGATCAGGTTCTCGATAACGCCGATCTTGTCGGAAACTTTTGCGCCGCCGAGAATCGCGACAAAGGGTCTTGCGGGATTCTCAAGAGCCTTGCCCATGACGTCGATTTCCGTCTGCATCAGATAGCCGACGGCAGAGGGAAGATAATCAGCAACACCTGCGGTAGAGGAATGCGCTCTGTGCGCGGAGCCGAACGCGTCGTTGACATACAGCTCGGCAAGAGACGCGAACGCCTTGCTGAGTTCGGGATCGTTTTTCGTTTCGCCGGGCTCGAAGCGGACGTTTTCAAGGAGCATCGCTTCGCCGTCTTTCAGGGAATCGGCCAGCGCGTGAGCGGACTCGCCGACAACGTCGGACGCGAGCTTGACTTCCTGACCGAGATATTTGGAAAGGCACTCGGCAACGGGCTTCATGGAGAACTCGGGATTGACCTGTCCCTTCGGACGGCCGAGATGCGAGCAGAGAATGACTCTCGCGTTGTGCTCAAGAAGATACTTGATCGTAGGAAGCGCGGCGACAACGCGCTTATCGCTCGTAATCACGCCGTTTTCCATTTTGACGTTAAAATCGCAGCGGACAAGAACTCTCTTGCCGGCGACGTCTAAATCTTCAACTGTCTTTTTGTTTAAAAGGCTCATGTTTTTATCTCCCTTTTTATAGTTTTACTTTTTCACCATGATACATTGTATAACATTGTGAAACTTTTATCAATAGACATTTCCGCCAAATTGCGACGGACAACAAGCGGAAATATTTGTATACATAGCAGTATGCCCACATTTCCGCATTGTAGAACCAGTATAGCAAGTTTTTGCAATATTTTCAACTGTTTTCGGCAAAAAAAACCGCTGAAATCACAGCGGAAGCTTAACCGATCACTCTCGTATTCTCGAATTCTATAAAATCAAGCCCACAGGGCTTCCGCAACATTTGCCGCAGGCCAATAATTTTCCCGCCGAAGAGCTCTCCGGCGGGAAGTTTATATCCTTATTTTATCAATACTGTTTGTACAGCGGTCCGTAAGCAGCGCAGGCTCTGTAGTCCTGTCCTTCCTTATCCATGCCGAATGCGTTCCAGCAGGCAGGACGGAAAATGTCCTCTTCGGGAACATTGTGCAGGCTCACGGGAATGCGCAGCATCGAGCAGAGTGTGATCAGATCCGCGCCGATGTGACCGTAGGAGATCGCGCCGTGATTCGCGCCCCAGTTATTCATCACATCATAAGCCGTTCTGAACGGGCTGCCCTCTTTGCCGTCGCAGCGAGGTGTGAACCATGTGCAGGGCCAGGTGGGATCGGTTCTCATCATGAGCGTGTTCGTCACGTCATCGGGAAGAGCCACTGTCCATCCCTCGGCAATCTGCAGGGTGGGTCCGAGACCTTTGACAAGATTCAGACGGATCATCGTCACGGGCATCTCCGCTTTGGTGACAAAGTGCGAGGAGAAGCCGCCGCCACGGAAATAGCCGTTATCAGCCGCGCACCAATCGGTCGCTTCCAGGATTCTCTTCTGATCCTCTTCGGTGACGTTCCACCATTCTTTCATGACCGCGTTGCCGTTCTCGTCTCTCGCTTCGCCGCAAGCGTCCAGACAGGCCGCGCCGGAGTTAATCAGATGGATAAAGCCGTCGGCCTCTTTCGCCTTGCCCTCGATCTCGTAGCCCGTCACTCTCTTGACAGCGTTGCCCGACCAGTAAGTACGGACATCGGCAAAAATCTGTGCCTTGTTGGTCAGGAGCTTCGAGAAGAGCATACCCAGACCGTTAAGCACATCATTCTCCGTTGCAAGGATGTACGGCTCGCGTGCGCCGTTCCAGTCGAACGATGTATTGAGCATCGCCTCGGCAAAATCGCAGTTCGGATAGAAATCCGTCCACTGACGCTGACCCTGGAAGCCGGCAGCAATGGCGTTATGGCCGATCATTTCCTCGGACTTATCGGCAGGCAGGTTCGGATTGCCGCTCATCAGATCTTTGATAATGACCATCATCTTAACGACAAATTCCCAGGATTCTTCTTTCTCCTCAGGCGTCTTCTTGACGAAATCGGGGTTCTTGTCCCAGCCCTCTTTGCAGTTGGCTTTCGTCCATGCAAGAGCCTTCTTAAATTCCGCTTCGTCGTAAATGCCCTCGGACATTCGTCTGATGATCTCGACCTCGTCAACGGATTCGACCTTCATGCCGAGATAGCTCTCGATGAAAGCCGGGTCGATGATCGAGCCGCCGATTCCCATGCAGATTGAACCGATCTGGAGGTACGACTTGCCGCGCATCGTAGCAACAGCGACAGCCGCACGGCCGAAACGGAGCAGCTTCTCTTTGACATCGTCCGCGATGACGGCGGATTCGCCGGCGTCCTGCACCTCATGACCGTAAATGCCGAACGCGGGAAGACCTTTCTGCGCGTGCGTCGCCAGAACGGACGCCAGATACACCGCGCCGGGACGCTCCGTGCCGTTAAAGCCCCAGACGGCCTTGATGGTGTTGGGATCCATATCCATCGTCTCGCTGCCGTAGCACCAGCAGGGGGTAACGGAAAGCGTGATGTCAACGCCCTCTTTCTTGAACTGCGCCGCGCACTTCGCCGTTTCACCGGCTCTGCCGATGGTGCAGTCGGAAATCACGACCTTGACGGGCTCGCCGTTTGTATATTTCAGATTCTCTCTGAACAGCTCGGCGGCGGCTTTTGCCATGCCCATCGTCTGCTCTTCGAGCGAACCTCTTACGTCAAGAGGACCTTTTCTCGCGTCGATGATGGGACGGATACCGATAACGGGATATTCACCCGCAAATCTTTTTTCTGCCATAGTTCTGTCTCCTTTACAATGCAAAACGCATCAATATTTTTCTTTATAATATTTTCTCGAACCGACGGTAGGCGTTTTCCCACTCGTCGGGGTTTTCGGGCTCGTACACATGCAGGTGTTCGCCTGCGGCGATGATCTTTCTCGCTTCGGCGATGTCGCGGATCTCGCCTGCCGACATGAACTGTACGGCAATATTGCCCAAAACGGTCGCTTCGATGGGGCCGGCGTAAACCGTGCGGTTACAGGCGGACGCCGTCATCGAGCACAGGAACGTGTCTTTCGTGCCGCCTCCCGCGACGTGAATGCGGTCAAAATGCTTGCCGGTGCAGTCCTCGATGCCTGCAAGCACGTTTTTATATTTCAACGCAAGGCTTTCATAGATACAGCGCATGACTTCGCCGACCGTTTCGGGCACGTACTGCCCAGTTTTGCGGCAGAACTCCCGCACTCTCGACGGCATATCGCCCATCGCCACGAAATCGGGCGCGTCGGGGTCGATAAAGCAAGCAAAGGGCTTGGCCGACTTGGCTTCCCTTTCGAGATCGGCATAGGAATACTCCTTGCCCTCACGCATCCATTGGCGGCGGCTCTCCTGAATCAGCCACAGACCGCAGATGTTCTTGAGAAACGCCGTTGTATAATCATAGCCGCCCTCATTGGTCACGTTGAGCGCTTTCGCTTTTTCGCTGACGACAGGCGCGTCAAGCTCCGTGCCGAACAGGCTCCATGTGCCGCTGCTGATAAACGCGAAATCCTTTTTTTCGGACGGAATTGCTGTAATCGCGCTCTGGGTATCGTGTCCGCAGACGGCGATCACGGGAACGGGCTCGACGCCCAGCTCCTCGCAAAGCTCCGCGCGAAGCATTCCCGTCTTGGAGCCGGCGGGAACGATATCGCAGAGGATTTTTTCGGGCAGACCGAGACGGTCTAAAATCTCATGATCCCAAGTCTGCGTCTGAATATTGACCATCTGAGAAGTCGTCGCGATGGAATATTCAGAAACGGTATTGCCGGTGAGCATATAGGCCAGCAGATCGGGCATAAAGAGCAGCTTATCGGCGCGCTCCAGTAATTCGGGGCGATTTTTCTTTAAAGAAAGGAGCTGAAAGACCGTGTTGAAATCCATAAACTGAATGCCGGTGCGGTCGTACATTTCGTCTTTCGACATATACTTTTCCGCTTCCCCGATCATGCCGACATTGCGCTCATCGCGGTAATGCACGGGGTTTTCGAGCAGATAGCCTTTTTCATCAATCAGACCGAAATCCACACCCCAGGTGTCGATACCAATGCTGTCGAAACCGCCGTACTGCTTCGCTTTCAGAATCCCCTGCTTGATCTCGTGGAACAGCCGCAACACATCCCAATAAAACGTCTTGCCGACCTTGACTGGATCGTTGCCGAAGCGGTGAATCTCTTTCAGCGTGATTGTTTCGCCGTCAAACGAGCCTAAGATGGCACGTCCGCTCGATGCGCCGAAATCAAATGCCAATACCTGTTTCATAGTTTTCCTCCCTACTTTTCCGCGCTTAAACTTTTGAAAACAAACCGATCCGTTCCCACATACTGCGAACGGTCAACACTTTTGATATTTTTCAGGCAGGCCTTTGCCGCGTCGAGATGCCGCACGGCGGAATAGGTCTGCACCCAGGAATTGATTTCATTTACAAAATAGCTCTCCGACACCGCCGCCAGACAGGTCTTGCGGTACTCCTGATAGAAGGAATACGCCGGATCGAGCAGATCGACGCGTTCGATGAAATAGAGATAGCTCTTATCGGAATTGGTGATGATAAACGCACTGCCGACCGACTGCTTGAATACCGCCTCGATAAATTCCGGCGAGAATGAGGAATCATTTTTCCCGACAACCGTCGCCGAAACGCTGATGTCCGCCGAGACCTCCCCGGTGATCGCCATGAACGCTTCGTCAATCGTATACACGCCGCTGTTGACATAATTGGCGATGCCGCTGATGGTCTGATAGCGTTCCTCGGCGTTCTTTTTTATCGCTTCATAGGCAGTCTTATCCGATTCCGACATGGCAGATAGCGTACTCTCCGAAACCGGCGTGTACAGCTCCTCGTAAAAATACTTGATGCCGACATAATTTGAGGTGAAATACTGCTTGATATAATTCTCGGGAATGGGATTTGAACCGTCCGTATCGTAAAGCGCGAATCGAAGCTTTTCCCGGTAGGCTTCGTATTGTTTGATCTTAAAGAACGTATCCTTGGAAACGCCGATTTCCGTCAGGTATTTGCCGTACAGTCGCCACAGAGCGTTGGTCTCCGATGAAACGGCAGCTTTTTCCGTCGGCGTCAGTTTTTCACCGAGCTGCGCAAACCGGGTATTGACCGCAACATATTTAAGACATTCGGACGTGGCGTACTCGATGCGCTGCGTATCCGAATACTCGCTGTGCGCGTAATAAATATCATGAAGAAAATAAGTAAACACTTCGGAATCGATGTCCGTCGTCTCATTGATCGTCAGCACGCTGTCAGCTTTGCCGACGGCACAGGACGGCAAGAGAGCAAGCAGCATGGCAAGCAAAAGCAGAAGCGTAACTGTTTTTTTCATTACACGCCGTCCTTTCCGCAAATCTTTATTCTTTATTATAACAACTCTTGTCGCTAAAGTCAACGGAATCGGGGTGATTTCCGCTACCGAAAAAATTTTTGATTTCAAGGAAAATTTAAGCTTCGCTCAAGATAGATTTAAGAAAGAGGCCCTATACTAAAGCCAAGCTAAACAGCTTGACAACAAAAGAAAGCGGTGATAAGATATGGTTTAAGAACCGATAAAGGGGAATGAATCATGACAAAAACCGTATCACGCATCACAGCCGTTTTATTCTTAATCATAACGGCACTCGTTTTACCCTCCTGCGGCAACGGCAAAGCAAACGAAGCGTCAGGGGAAGAGGACACTTCGGAGCCGGGCATGCAATCCGCGCAGATCTGCGCTTATTTTACAGATGCCGACGGCTCACCGCTTGCGAATGCCAAACTAATAGGATACAATTCGGGGGAAGAGTTTACCTATATAACCGACTACATGGGCTACGCCGAGCTTTCGGATTTGCCCGTCGGAGAACCAATACAGCTTTACCTGCAGGACGAAAACGGGGAGAATACGGCGTCGGTTATCCTGACGATCCGTTACGGCGACAAGTATGCGTTCGACAAAAAAGACCGTGAGAAAGAAACGCTCACCGTACCGCAGGACACAGGCGTGATCTTCGCTTCATTCACCCTCACAGAGAATCGCTATTTTACTTGCACCGACCTTTCTTAATTGATTGCACACTTCTTTTTTCTATAAAACCACCCTTTCATAATTTTTACAAAACCCAAAAAAATGTCCGTCCGGATTCTGCTTTCCCGGACGGACATTTTTTGTATAAAAAAGTTACGGCACATTTTTGCACCGTGACTTGAAAGAATCATTTTTTTGTATTATAATAAGGTCAAGAGGTAACCGTCGAAAGCGGTTAGCAACTGAATTGTTTAATTATCATGAACAACCGTCACTTTGCCGAGTGGCGGTTGTTGCTTTTTATCCTTACTACCAAAAAGTCCGCTCAAAAACCGAACGGACTTTTTTGATTCGATCTGATTTATGCCATCAATTCACTGATCAGGGAGCTAAACTCTGCCGGGTCTTCGATGGACAGACCGCCGATCAGGCGCGCCTGCATATACAGGAGCTTTGCGTACTTTGCAAGCGTTTCGTCGTCAAGAGATTTGAGCTTTGCGGCGATGGGGTGATCGGCGTTGATCTCGAGCACCGTCTCCGCCTTGACGTTTTCACTGTTCGGCATGGCGTTGAGCGTCTTTTCCATCTCCGTCGAGAGCATCCCTTCACTGGTCAGGCAAGCCGGATGATTCTTCAGCGAATGCGTGAACCGCACGCCGTTGACGCCGTCGCCGATTGCGTCGCTCATCTTGTCGAGCAGTTCCTTTGCGTCTTCGTTTTCTTTTTTCAGTTCTTCCTTTTCCTCTTGCGTGTCAAGGTCGAGATTGTCGGCGCAGACGTTGACGAAATTCTTATCCTCATACGTCCTGAGCATCTGGATCGCGAATTCATCGATGTTGTCGGTGAAGTAGAGAATCTCATAGCCTTTGTCCTTAACCGCCTCAACTTTAGGCAGCATATCGATCTTCGCCTTGGTCTCGCCGCAGGCGTAATAAATGCTCTCCTGACCGTCCTGCATACGATCAACGTATTCGTTCAGCGTCGTCAGCTTGTCCTCATGGGACGAAACAAACATGATCAGGTCTTGCAGGACTTCCTTATGCATACCGTAGCCCTCATACAGACCGTATTTGAGCTGCATACCGAAAGACTTATAGAATTCTTCGTAATTCTCACGGTCTTTTTTGAGCATCGAAAGCAGTTCGGATTTGATCTTCTTTTCGAGTGTTTTGGCGATGAGCTTGAGCTGGTAATCGTGCTGTAAGACTTCACGGGAGATATTCAGCGACAGGTCGGCGGAATCGACAAGACCCTTGACGAAGCTGAAATAATCCGGCAGCAGATCGGCGCATTTGTCCATAATCAGCACGCCGTTGGAATAGAGCTGCAGGCCTTTTTCGTAGTTCTTGGTGTAGTAATCATACGGTGCTTTTTTCGGGATAAACAGCAGCGCGTCATATGTCGCCTGTCCCTCGACCTTGGAATGGATCACCTTGACGGGATCCTCGTAATCATAGAATTTATCCTTATAGAACGTATTGTACTCTTCCGGTGTGATCTCGTTCTTATTCTTGCGCCAGATGGGCACCATGCTGTTGAGCGTTTTTGTCTCGACAACCGTCTCAAATTCATCTTCCGTGCCCTCTTTCGGGACGGAAGTCTCCACGTCCATCTGAATCGGATAGCGGATATAATCAGAATATTTCTTCACGATGGACGTAATGCGGTATGTTTCCAGGAAGTCGCTGTATTTCTCGGTTTCGGTGTCCTCCTTGAGATAAAGCGTGATGACCGTGCCGGCAGTATCTTTCTCCGCAGGCTCGATCGTATATCCCTCGGCTCCCTCGCTGACCCAGAGATTCGCCTCGTCCGCGCCGAACGCCTTACTCAGCACCTCAACCTTATCGGCGACCATGAACGCGGAATAGAAGCCGACGCCAAACTGACCGATGATCTCCACGTCGCTCTTTTCGTCCATATTGCTCTTAAAATCCAGCGAGCCGCTTCTCGCGATTGTGCCGAGATTGCTCTCGAGCTCATCCGCCGTCATGCCGATGCCGTTGTCGGTAATCGTGATGGTTCTCTTCTCCTTATCAAGCGCAAGCGTGATCTTGAAATCGTCCTTATTCAGACCGACCGTCTCGTCCGTCAGAGAACGGAAATAGAGCTTGTCAATCGCGTCGCTGGCGTTGGAGATCAGCTCACGAAGAAAGATCTCTTTATGCGTATAGATGGAGTTAATCATCATATCGAGCAGTTTTTTGGATTCTGCCTTAAATTGTTTTTTTCTCATTGTCAATCACCTTGTCAAAAATGAACTGTTAGCACTCTCTATGATTGAGTGCTAACTATAGTATAGCTCTTTTTTTGCCAAAGTCAACACTTTTTTCAAAAAAAATATTCAAATGTCGATCTTTTTGGATTATAATAGGACTGAAAGAGGGGAACGACGTGACAATTTACTGGTGCGAACCCGAAAAAATCGACCGACAGCTTTATGAAACATTCAAAAAATCCGTCTCCCGGGAAACGAGGGAACGGACAGAAAGAATGCGCAGGAAGCAGGACAGAATGGCAACAATCACCGGCGAGGGCATGATTCGCTTCCTGCTTGCCGGTAAAACGGGAGAAAAGCCCGAAGATATTGTGATGCAACGAACCGCCGACGGCAAACCTTATTCGCCCGGCAATCCGCCTTGCAGCATTTCGCATTCGGAAGGAGTCGTTGCCGTCTGTCTTGCCGAACGGGAAGTCGGACTCGACATCGAAAAGCTCCGTGAAGCTCCCTTTCGGACAATGCGACGTTTCTGCACACCGGAGGAACAGGCTTATATCCTTTCCGCCGGAAACGAAGAGGAAAAACGCCGCCGCTTCTTTACGGTCTGGACGCTGAAAGAAGCCCATTTCAAATGCACCGGAGAGGGGCTGTCCGGGAGATTACAGTCCGTTTCGTTCTCAATAAAAAACGGCAAAGCCTCATGCTCCACACAAGGATTTGCCGTCGGTTTCAAGCAATATGGTGATTTTCTCGTCGCCGCCGCCATACGGGACGAGCAGGACAATCAACAAAGTTTACTGCTTACCATAACGCAGACATTCTGAATTCTGCATTACTATTATTTTACATCCTGATAAAATTCATCAATATAAGCGTCCACGTCCGCCCGGGTTCCTTTGAACGGTCCGGGTGTTTCCATTTTCAGGGAAACAGTCGCGGTGGCGTAGAGCAAAGCCGTTTTCATATCGTGATGCAGACGCTCGTTGATATAAGCGGCAAAGGTCGTGTCTCCCCTGCCGGTGCGTCCGCTCAGGTTGCGCGCCCGGATCGGACAAGCGCAGAACGTCTCGCCGTCATAGGCGATGACCTCGCTGTTGTGCGTAATGACGACTTCCTTTGCGCCCCAGGAATGCAGGAGCTTGGCAGCCTCATAACGGTCTTCGAGTCCCGTCATGATTTCCGCTTCGGCGGCGTCCGTCTTCAGGAAATCAATATAGGGCAGCATTTCCATCTTGTCTTTCCAGTCCTCGAAGTACATACTGCCGTTGTCCTCAAGATTGACATGGCGCAGGCACGCCTGCACATCCACCGCAACCTTGCCGCGTTTCGCCGCCTCTTTCATCATGTCGCAGGTGAAATCGCCGTACAGAAGTCCGGCAAAATGGTAAATATCCGCTTCGACGTCCGTCGGAATATCCTCCGCCGTAAACGGATCGCCGACGCTCTTGCAGACACAGATGCGTCTTTCCTTATCCGGCGTCAGGTAGTGATTGTACATATCGGTCGATTGCTTCGCATCGAGGCAGAGAATATCCTCTTCGGGAAGCGTAAACGCGGAAAGGCGTTCACGATCCTTCTTCGCCACTTTCGTGACAGCCAGGACATGATGTCCGAGCGCGTAAGCGGAAGCCGACGAATACACGACGGCACCGCCGGGGATAATGACTTCATTTCCGAGGTGGTCGATGTTCTGATCCACCGTGATATGCCCGATGATAACGGACGAATACTGTTTCATTTGATTGTCTCCTCTTTCAGATTTCGTATGTTTTTCCTTCCTCAGCCACGGTGATTCCCTCACAGGCAGCAAAATCCTGCGTCGGGTCATAGCCGGGGCTCAGGTGCGTCGCGATGATCGGAATTTTGAACTCGTCATAGAGCTTTTCGGCAATGTCCGCCGTCATATGCGGTCCCTTGAAACCGACCGGTTTGCTGCAATCGGCGAGAATGCAGTCCGCGCCCCTGACCGCAACCGGGATATTCTCATTATACATGGTATCGCCGGTATATACAAGTGTTTTTTCGCCTTCAATGCGAATCGCATGGCACGGGACGGTGTGTTTCATCGCGTAAAAACGCAGCGTCATAGTCCCGATCCGGACAGGCTCATTTTCTTCGATATTCTGCACCGCAATCAAAGGGTGATCCGTCAGCAGACGGTACCAGTCGCTGTCCTCTTGATGCGTCAGCAGCGTGACGCGGTGCCCTAAATCCTCCAGCAGATAGCGAAACGCCAAAAAGTCGCTTGTGTGATCGTAATGCAAATGGGACAGCCAGATGTATCTGACCTTTTTGACATCAACCGCAGCCTGCAAGCGCGACAGCGTGCCGGGTCCCATATCCAGCACCAGATACTCCCCCTCATTCTCCACGAGATAGGAGCTTGCCGCGCCGTCGCCGGCTTTGCCGTACGGGCCGTATTTGCCCAGAACCGTCAGTTTCATTTATTCGTAAAGACCTTTCTCATATTCGGCCTCCAGGCCTTTTTTCACAAAGCACTTGACCAGATTCAGACGCAGAATGTCGCGCACCTTCGCATAGTCATAGGTCATGAAATCACCCGCGATGATGTTGACCTTTTCAAGGCGTTCGGGATCGACGGCGATCTGCTCGATGATGCCCTTGAAATACGGACGCAGCGACATATCGAGCTTACGCGGTGTTGTCAGTTTAACGGCGGTACCGGGATTCGGCGTCTGCTGTGTCTGGAACCAGTAGAAGCCGTCCGTGCTGTGCTTATCAAAAACTTCGAGCGTACCTCTTGCGAAATCAGGAGCCAGAGAGCCGAAAACCTTTTTATCCCACGGCAGAATGCAGGGACAATCCGTGCTGTAGGCATAATCTTTTTTCTCGTTAAGCAAAATATACCGTTTGCCGGATTTGCGGATATCCCCCATCGTCACGTCGCCGATTTTATCGAAATCACAAAATGCGTACTGCTCCGGATCGATATATTTTTTCAGCAGTTCGTCCACCTTTTTCGGGTCGGCTTTATAATGCAGCGTGATGGGGCCGAATTTCTGGTCATAGTACTCCCGGATATCAAAAATAAAGAACTCGGAATCATTCTTTTGCAGCATTTTACGGAACTGATAGAGCACGGATTCAAACGAAACGCCTTTCGTCACGCCGTGCGCCAGAACGATGGTGCCGTCCCGTGCGGTGTCGAGCCGGATGCAGAAATGACGGATTCCGTACTTGAACTGGGTATAAAAATCGTCGTCCTGACAGCAGGCCATTTTATTCATGCCGTAGCTGCCGGCGTTGTGCGCGCCGGGAATAACGAGCTTATTGATTTTGACGTCGTCATCTATGTAAGACATCCATTTGGAATAAATCATAAAAACACCTCTTTTCAGTAGTATACCATCTTTTGTGAGAAATAGCAAGAAGTTACGGAAAATTTATCCGCATTTTTATTCAAAACAGCAGAAATAGGAACAAAAAAACTCCGCAAGAAAACCTGCGGAGCTGTACCATATTGACAAATTATGATTTTTAAGAATTATAATGAATCGTAATTTCATCCGGAATATCCTCTACGCCGAAAATGTACTGCCAGTCTTCTTCCGTTCCTGCGTAATAAATATCCGAAAGATCTGAGCCATCATGCCTATTACCAAAGGCACCATATCCAATTTCGTCAACTTTTTCCGGAATATTAATTGAAGAAAGATTGGGACAATGCGCAAATGCAAAATCACGAATAATTTCAACATTTTCAGGTAAAACAATCTTTGTCAATTTTGAACAATCAGAAAATGCGCCTCTTCCTATTTCCGTTATAGTATAGGGCAAATCGACACGTTCAAGATTTTCGCAATCTGAGAATGCACCTGCCGCTACATTCATAACACCTTCTTTTATGGTGACTTTTGTAATATAATCTTGAAAATTACTCCAATCATATGTATCGCTACTTATTGGGTTTCCCATATCCGCCCAGCCGCTAATTTCTAATTCGCCGTTATCATAAAAAACCCAGTCTACATCATCCTGTCTCCCGCTCGCTCTGATTCCGCGACCCGAACATGACGCTACGGGAAAAACCATTAGCAGCGCCATCATAATTGCCCATATTTTTTTCATTAGAACCATCCTTAATTTAGAATTTCCATATCAAATATAGCATCAAAGGTCACAAATGTCAACATAAATATTGCTTTTTATATATATTTACACTAATTTCAGCAATAGTAATTTATCCGTCTGTATCATAAAATATCCGTAAAGGCAATACCACAAACGGGGATGTGAAGCTATGTCTGAAAAAGAGAATCAGTTTGCAAAAGATATCGGAGCCCGCATTGCACAGCGACGCAAGGAACTGGGTTGGACGCAGGAACAGGCAGCGGAAAAAGCCGATTTATCCCAGCAGTTCTTCGCCTGTGTGGAACGCGGCATCAAAAATATCCGCGCCGAGAGCATCGTGAAGATTTCGCAGTCCATGGATATCAGCGCTGATTATCTGCTCATGGGCAAATGCACCGACATCGACCGCGACAACATCACAAAGCTGCTCGATGAACTTGACCACACGCAGTTGACACTACTCGAAGGCATCATCAAGAATTACATTGAAGCCTGCCGCCATTCCAAAAAATAAGATAACAAATAAAATTTCACCCGTCCGATGAATGAACAAGTCCAGTAAAAACGGACAATAGAAAAAAAGCCCCTCCTATGGTAGA
>CAMEBF010000010.1 GCA_945912145.1 uncultured Clostridia bacterium
TATCTACACCATATGAGGGGGCTTTTGTACTGTCCGCACAATTTGGGGCAGTTCATTCAGCGTCCGGCTCTTTCTTTTTGCGGAATTATCTGCGGCTCCTCGAGCAGCGTCGTGTGATTCAGGAGGAACAGCAGCAGGAAAGTAGAAAAAATCGGAATCAGCTCCATCACGCCGTTTTTGCCGTCCATCATGCCGTACAGGACAAACGAACGGACGACGTACAGCGCGTCCAGCAGATACACCGGCAGAAAAATCAGCACGGCGGCGAGACAACGGCGGTTGCCGTTCCGGATCATTTTGAAAAGGGGAATCAGGAGCAATAGGGGATTGCCGACGATGAACAGCAGAGCGAAAATCCAATGCAGCTCGGTAAGTCCCGGTATGTACTCTTCTGCCATGGTGAACGAAGCACCGATCATGGCAAGATTTACCGTGACCGTCAGCGCAGTCAGCGTCCGGCTGTGAAGTCCCACGCTCTCAAAAAGGCGGAACAGATTGCAGGCAGTCGCGAAACTCATCGCGAAGCTCGTCAGGAAAAACAGCCCCGGATACTGTGTCCCGATGCGGCTGATGGTATATTCCGCAGGATTCTGAATAAAGGCGTAGACGAACAGCATACCACAGGCGGTCATCAGGAACGCAAGCGACAGCCTGTCACCGGTCAGCGACTTTTTGAGAATACCCCGTCTGTTTTTTTCTTGTTTCATGATGTTCTCTCCCTCGATTTTTCTTTTATTATAAAGTCCCGCCGAGGGAGAAGTAAAGGCAAAATGTTTTCCAGTCGCGTCGCCGGGAGAAAACAGCGCAAAATAGCGTTGATTCTCCTTTTTTGATATGGTATACTGTTTGCGGTGATAAAAATGCTTTTACGGAATTTACAGGAATGCCTGAACGGCGTGGACGAGATTGCCGTGATCGGCAGAGAGGTGACGGTCGACGGCGTGCTGTGTCATGTTGTGGGGCTGATTCGTCGGGGAACGGTGGCGAGCCTGCTGCTCATAACGTACGACGAAGCGTATCGCGAACTGCTCGAAAATGCGGAAATCGAAGAACTGACTTCGCCGCGTGAACGCGAAACATACAGGACGCAGTACCGTCAGGATATCGCGTATACCAAAAACGACCTTTTTGATTCCATTGAAACGGTTGCCGTCGGTGATCGTATTTTTACGGTGGCAATGAGCGAAACAACCGTTCTGGACAATGTCGAGGACATCATGCTCTTATGCGAATTTTTGAAAAAGGGTTGGCTTCCGCAGTCCGTCGGAGAAATCGACAGTGAGAATCTCTACCTGACGACCATTGAACTGATGGAGGAGACGGACTCGCTTGTAGGGCTCGGCGGTAGCGTAACATTCACGACAAGGCAGAGAGCCGAACGCTTTTTGGTCGAGAAAAAAGTCCGCCTAACTGTGGGGCAAGGACGGAATCGGGCATTGAAAATCTGCGACCCGAAGACCGGCGAAGCCTACGACGCCTATATTCAGAGTGTCGGCCTGCTCGATCTTTACGCGGAGATGGAAAAAATCTACAGCGATCCCGCTTTTCTGCAAAATGTGTCCGCCGAGGAGCTTGCTGTGATAAAAGCGGATTCCGGGCGGCAGTTTCCCGCAGGAACATTTTATCCCGTGATCGAGTATGAGTGCGCGCTCTCGCTGAATTTTGAATTGACAAAACACCTGAATGCCTTCCCCGATTATAGAGGCGACGGCGCGACGGGCATCATTTTATCGAAGCCCGAGCAGGAGACGGGACGCCACGGCATGAAATTGCGAAGCGACGTCGTGCAAATCGCAGTGCCGTCCGACACCGAAACACTTGACGCGGAGATTTTCAGCGCCTATCGTCTGCTGTCCGAACAGACCTTTACGATATAATTTTCCGCAAAACTCTACGGAGCGTTTCTTGCTTTTCTTGTTATCCTGCGTTATCATACAAACGAGGTGATCCGAATGGATTGTACGGAAATCGGAAATATGATCCGGCATTTGCGCCGGGAAAAGGGCTTGACGCAGGTGGCACTCGCCGACAAAATCGGCGTCAGCGACAAGGCCGTTTCCAAATGGGAACGTGGGAAACAAGATGACAGACGCAATGCGTAGCGTTTTCGTCAAGGCGCATCGGAGTCAGATAACAGCAAAACAGCCGAGAAGCCCCGGCTGTTTTTTGTTTATAGGTTTCGCTCCTTGTTTTCAGTCAGATCGAGCAGGTAATCCGTCGAAACGCCGTAAAATTCCGCAAGCTTAATTAAGATTTCCGTCGGAATATCGCGCTGTCCCAATTCGTAATTGCTGTAGACCTGTTGTGAGCAGTTCAGGTATTTTGCAACTGCGCTTTGGGTAATATCGTTGTCCTCCCGTAAATCCCGGATATGTTTGTAGATTTTGATCACCGGGATTAGTATATGTTACTGCAAAATGCGGTATTGACTTTTACCGCAAATTGCAGTAGAATGTGAAATGTAATATTTTCCGTACGATCCTGCGGAAAAAATAAAAAAAATGGAGGGTACAATGATGAATTGTCCGAATTGCAACAAAGAGATTCCCGAGGGAAAAAGCTTTTGTCCCGAATGCGGCGCGCCGTTGAACCCGGCACAGGGGATGACACCCGGGATGATGACTGCGATGCAGCCCGTAAAGCAGAAGAAGCCCGTCACAAAAAAATGGTGGTTCTGGGTGATTATTGCTTTGGTCGTGATCGTGATTATCGGTTCGGCTGCGAGCGGTGGGGAAGAAGAAAAAGCTCCGGCTGCGGCGGAGATCTCTTCGACAACAGCAGCATCGACGACTGAAAAGGAAACGACAACACAAAAAGTCACAACGACGGAAGCACCGACTTTATCCGAGGGCGAGTATAAAGCTTCCTGTGAAAAGATTGCCTATAAAGATATAGCGCGCCAGCCGGATCTTTATGAGGGAAAGAATGTCGTATTCACCGGTGAAGTGATTCAGGTACAGGAAAGCAGCTGGTCGAATGAAACGATCTATCGGATCAATGTAACCAGAGGAGAATATGATATTTGGGAAGATACCGTTTATGTGACCTATAAACTGCCTGAGGGCGCGCCCCATATTCTGGAGGACGATATTGTGACCTTTTACGGCGTTTGTGAGGGAACCTATACATATACTTCCGTTTTGGGCAGCAACATTACGATTCCCAGTGTTGACGCACGCTATATTGATATTCAATGATATGAAAAAGAGGGCGGATAAAAAAACCGTCCTCATTTTTTATCGAAGCTTTTCAGATCGAAAGAATCGATTTATGACGCTTGGCTGTCCAACGCTTTGACCCGTTTTCGGTAGAGCGTGAGTGTCAGGCAAATTGCCGTCAGACAGGCGGTGAGCTCACCGATCGGAAAGGCTGCCCAGACCAGCGTGTCCGCATGCGCCGTATGCGCAAAGGCGTACGCCAGCGGCAGCGGGACAAGAAGCATTCGGACGGTGGAGATGATCAGCGAGTAAACGCCGTTGCCGAGTGCCTGACAAACGCCCTGCAGCAGAATACAGCCGCCGGCGCAAAGAAAACCGAGAGAGATGATCCGCAGACTCATCACGCACAGTCTCGCGGATTCGTCGGTGACAGAAAACACTTTGACAATCGTCCCGGCACCTGTCTGGAACAGAATGAGCCCTATGAGCATCAGGATTGTAATATCAATCAGTCCCCAACGGATCGTCTGCGCGATGCGTTCCTTGCTTTTCGCGCCGTAATTGAAAGAGATGATCGGGATCGATGCGTTATTCAGCCCGAACGCCGGCATAAAGATGAAGCTTTGCAATTTGGCGTACAGACCGTAAGCCGTCACGGCGGAGACGGAGATTGTCCCTAAAATCAGGTTCATGACATAGGACATTACCGGAACGAAAAGCTGCATGATGATTGCCGGCAAACCGACGGTATAGATGCCTTTCAGCGTCGTCTTATCCGGCTTGCAGCAGGAAAGCGTGAGTGTAAATGCGTTGTTTGTTCGGGCGAAAATGATCGCGAGAACGATCAGCGAGACAATCTGACCGATGACCGTCGCCCAAGCCGCGCCGGCTATGCCTAATGCGGGAACGCCGAGCAGACCGTAGATCATAATCGGGTCGAGAATGATATTCGTCAGCGCGCCGACGATCTGCCCGATCATGGTGGCGATCGTATTGCCCGTACCCATGACGATCTTTTCGAGCATCATAAAGCCAAGCGCACCCGGTGAGACGATTGTTACAATTCGCAGATAGCGGATCGCCATATCGGCAATAATGGGATCATTCGTCTGACTGTGAATAAAGACCTTTGCGCCGAAAATGCCGAAGAGCATCATGATGAGATAGTACACAGCACCGAGTATCAGCGCGTTGCCGGCGACCTTTGCGGCTGCCTTCCGATCGCCCTTGCCTAAGTTCCGGGAGAGCAGCGCGTTCACACCGACGCCGGTTCCGACGCCAAGCGCGACGATCACGAGCTGAATAGGAAACGCCAGCGTCAGCGCGTTGATCGCTTTGTCGCCCATATCGGCGATTGCGGAATCGGTAATGCGAGAGACAAAGAACGTATCGACAATGTTGTAGAACGCCTGTCCGAGCATCGAGAGCATCATGGGAAGCCCCATATTCAGCAGCAACTTCGGAATTGCCATAGCACTCATTTTGTTGTGTTTTTTGCTTATTTCCATAATGATTCCTTTCTCTTGTTTATCCTTCGCTTATTATAAAACTGCAGAGAGAAAAATGCAAGAGAGAACCTTCATTTTCTGACGGATATGTGATTCTAAGGATTTTCCTTGTCGGATTGCCTTGAAAAAACAGACGTTTCCTGTTATACTGAAAAAAGGGGGCGTTTTGGTATGAAAAAATTTACAATGCTGCTGACGGTGTTTTGCTGTCTGCTTACGATAACCGGCTGCACGACGAAGCAAAATCCACAGGAGCCGGATTCTGTTCCGGAAAAGCTGACGGAGGAGGAGACGCAGAAAGAAGAGCTTGTTCCGCTTCTGACAAGCGACGAAGAGAACGATCTGTATCTGTACGGCATCCGGCCGTCCGGCGTGATTCTGTATGCGAACGGACAGGGGCATTATTTCGACTGGGACTATTCCCTTGACGGCGACGATGCGCCGAAGCTCTATACCGGCTCGTTCCGCTACGGTAGCGATGCCGATGTCGCCGTCGTCCTGCCCGATGATGAAAGCGAAACACTGCGGATTCTGTCCGGCGGAAGTTTTGATGCGGATTCCGTCTATCTCGTGGATAATACGACGCTCGACAGCTATGTTTCTTCCGCGGTGGACTATACCTATGAGAATGAAACCGTCACGTTTACCTTTGAGGACAAGAGCTATTCGTTCGACATCAGCGAGAGCTTCGATAAACTCGTTTTCGACGGCGTGACCTACGGCGATTCCGTAGTCTACTCCTGCGAGGACGGCAAGCTGTATGCTGCGATGACCCCGACAGTCAGAAGCGGCGACGATGAGAACGATTACGGCACGGCGCAAATGGGCATCACGATCCGCGCGCAGCTGCTCTTTGACGGCTACAATATTTCCCTGACGGATTTTTCGGTGAAAGGACTGTAAAAATGCAAAATAAAAAAGCCGTGACGGCGGCGCTGATCGTTTCCGGCGCGCTGACGGTCGTGATCTGCGCGGTGATGAATTTCTGCCTGATCCCGCAAATCGAAGCCTCGACGCAGGGGATCCGCTGCTTTGATATGAACGCAACCGGCTATACATTCGAGCAGGCGCAGAAATTTCTGTCGCTGTTGTCCGAAGAAGGACGGGACGTCTATCTGCATAGCCAGTTGCCGCTTGATTTTGTCTATCCGGCGGCGTACGGCGTGTTTTTCGTTCTGCTGATCGCGTCGCTCTGCGGAAGGTTCAGCGTCGTGTGTTTTTTCCCGGTTCTGCTGGCTGTCTGCGATTACTGCGAGAATATCTGCACGATTCGGATGCTCCGGGCTGAAAGTCTTTCGGCGTCACTTGCATCGTTCGCAAGCTTCATGACGGTCTGCAAATCCGCGCTGATGTACGTGACATTCGCCGTGATCATTCTGCTGATCATCTTGAAAATCAGAAAAAAAGGTAAAACGCGTATCTCCGGTTCATAGAATCGGAAAACTATTGGCAAGATTTATCAATTCTCTTATAATATGACTGTTCCCGAATCTTGTCGGATTCAGGAACAGTCAAGAGATTTCCCGAGAATAAGGCGGTTAGCGTATTTCCTCCGAGAGGAGGCGATACCTATGATTTTGACACTTACATTTCATATTGGAAAACGAACTTATACGCTCCAATTTCGTGTGAAAAGCAACAACCGCCACTCGGCAAAGTGACGGTTGTTATTGTAAAACAACAACTATTAATCGCTAACCGCTTTATACGGTTACCTCTTGGCTTTATTATAATACAGAAAATCAGATTTGTCAAGTCACGGTACGAAAAAGTGCCGTGATGTTTTTTATGCGTTTTCGGTCTGCTCGCGGACGCTGTCTTCGCAGGAGCGCATGGCGAGGATTGTTTTTTCGAGCAGGTCGTCGAGCTCCCAGCCGAGCATCGCTGCGCCGGCTTCGATGACGTCGCGTGAACAGCCCGCCGCAAACTTTTTGTCTTTATATTTCTTTTTCAGACTTTTCAGCTCCATATCGGAGACGCTTTTTGACGGACGCATTTTCGCCGCCGCGCCGATGAGTCCGGTCAGCTCGTCCACCGCGTACAGCACCTTTTCCATCGTATGCTCAGGCCTGACATCCACCGTCAGGTTGTAGCCGTGCGAGCAGACGGCGTGAATGATGTCGTCGCCGACGCCGGCTTCGCGCAGCAGCTCGGGTGCCTTAATGCAATGCTGTTCGGGATATTCCTCAAAATCAATATCGTGCAGCAGTCCTACAACGCCCCAGTATTCGGCGTCCTCGCCGAAGCCAAGCTCGTTCGCATACCATTTCATGGTGCCTTCCACCGTCAGACCGTGCACGATGTGAAACGGCTCCTTGTTATGCTTTTTCAGCAGCTCAAGTGCGGCGTCTCTTGTGATTGACAATTTCATATATATCCTCTTTTCCTATCTGTTAGGTTGGATATAGTATAGCACGACCAAAATCGTCTGTCAAGCTGAATTTACAGAATTTGCAGGGCTTTCAGGATTTCGGAAGCGATCAGCGAATGACCGACGGGAGCCGGGTGTACGCCGTCAAGCGACAGTTCTGCCATCGTGAAATCTGTTTCGACCGCGCCGAGCATCACGTCGTAAATCGGAATAAAGAAATCCGCATACCGCGCCGCAAGCTCTCTTGTGACAGCCCGTTTCGCATCAAGATCAGCGTCCCAACCGATGCGGTCGGGGTGCGCCGTAAAGGCGAACTGCTCGAGGATCATGATTTTTGCGGACGGGAAATCCGCTTTGAGCTTTTGCAGAAGCTCTTCATATTCCCTGCGGAACCGTTCGGGAGAGGTCGCGTCGCCGCAGTCAAAAGCGCGCCAGGTATCGTTAATGCCGATCATAATGGAGACAAAATCCGGCTTGACAGCCTTGAAATCGTCATCGTAGCGCGTCAGCAGGTCGCGTATGCGGTCGCCCGAAACGCCGCGGTTGACAAAATTGACGGTGTTGTCCGGGAACAGCGTGTCATAAATTTGCTTGCACAGCAGCGGATAGCCGTCGCCCATGCGGTCGATTTTTTTGCATCTCGGATTGCGGTTGCGTCCGCAGTCCGTCACGCTGTCGCCCTGGAATAAAACGGTCATGCCGTTTTTAAAATAACGCTTCATCGGGATTCCTCCTTTTTATTGCACACTCTCAAGAAAACGGCGGAGCTGTTTGCGTCCTGTCTCGTCACGCGAGAAGACGCCGCATTGCTCGAGGATCGCGGCATAGACGATGCCGATTTCCTTTTTGAGAATGTCCATCACATTGCGGCGGTCGATGTTGTCATATTTTGACTTGATTTCTTCGACCCATGCGGCGTGCTTGGCGAGCGTTTCATCGGCGGCAATGTCGTCGCCGTTCACAATAGCGTTGCCGAGGGCTTCCATTTCATTCTTAAGACGAGCCGGCAGAACGGCAAGCCCCATGACCTCAATCAGACCGATATTTTCTTTCTTGATATGATGATATTCGGGGTGCGGATGATACACGCCGTCGGGGTACTGCTCGGTTGTGATGTTGTTGCGCAGCACGAGATCGAGCTCGAATTTTTCTCCGCGTTTGCGGGCAATCGGCGTGATGGTGTTGTGCGGAACGCCGTCCGTCTCGGCGAAGATAAAGGCTTCTTCGTCGGTGTAAGCGCGCCATGCTGTCAGAATCTTATCGGCGAGATCGACGATTCTGTCCGTATTTTTCGAGGACAGGCGAATGACCGTCATCGGCCATTTTACGATGCCTGCACCGACGTCGTCGTAGCCGGCAAAGCGAACCTCTTCCTCAACCGGTGCCTTCGCCATGGCAAATTCATAGTGACCGCCCTGGAAATGCTCATGCGAGAGAATCGAGCCGCCGACGATGGGCAGATCGGCGTTTGAGCCGACGAAATAATGCGGCAGAAACTTTACGATGTCAAACAGCTTGCGGAACGCGCTGCGGTCGATTTTCATGGGTGTATGTTCGCCGTTGAAGACGATGCAATGCTCGTTATAATAAACGTAGGGGGAGTACTGCAAAAACCACTCCTGCGAATCGACCGTGATTGGGATAATGCGGTGATTTTCACGCGCCGGGTGATTGACACGTCCGGCGTATCCCTCATTTTCCTTGCAGAGCATACATTTCGGGTAGGACGCCGCTTTCATTTTCGCTGCCGCCGCGATGGCTTTCGGATCCTTTTCGGGCTTGGAAAGATTGATGGTAATATCCATCTTGCCGTAGGGTGTTTCGGCGAGCCATTTCATGTCGTTTTTAACACGGTAGGTGCGGATATAATCCGAAGCGCGGCTCAAATCGTAATAATAATCCGTTGCGCGCTCGGGGCTTTCTTTGTAGTACGCCTTGAATTTGCGGATGACCTCAGAGGGTCTGGGCATCAGGCAGTTCATGATCTTGGTGTCAAACAGGTCGCGGTAGGTGACGCTGTCTTCGATCAGACCGTTTTGACAGGCGTAGTCGAGAATCACGCCTAAGATCGTCTGCAATTCGAGCTTGCCGGTGTGCTCCGCATCCTCCATGGTGTCGAGCTGCAACACGTCCAGTACGAGATTGCGGCAGTAAATTCTGTCTTCTTTTTCAAAAAGACGGCGCCTTTCGCCGTAGTCGAGCAGTTCTTCAATCGCGCTGTAAATCGTCATAGAAAAATCTCCTGTCTTCTCCGAATCTTACTTACTATTATACAAGGAAAAAGAAAATCTGCAAGGGGATATTGAAATTTTTTTCACAATCCTGTATACTGATGGCGGTGATTATATGGAACAGAGCAAAATTGACAGAATCAACGCCTTGGCGCGCAAATCGAGAACCGAGGGACTGACGGAAGCCGAACGCGAGGAACAGCAGATCCTCAGAGCCGAATATGTGGCGGCATTCAAGGCGTCGCTTGTCGGCACGCTCGAGCATACGACGATCCTGCGGCCCGACGGAACGACGCAGAAGGTCAAGAGAAAAAAGAAGAACTGAAAGCGGCGCATGGCTGCACAGTGAAATCCGCCGCTTCGCGTCGGGTGAAATATGCTTCGCATATGAAATATCGGCGTTGCCGATATGAAATATTTGCCTGCGGCAAATGTTTCGGAAGCCCTGCGGGCTTGGATTATACGCCTGCGGCGCGCTTTATAATCAAAAGGCGAAGCCTTTTCTGACATTGCACTTTGCATTTTGCACTTTGCACTTTGCACATTCAAAATAACAGCCGTGCTCCCGAAAGGAACACGGCCGATTTCTTTTTATAAAGCGATTACAGCTCCGCGATGACTTCGACTTCGCATTTGACGCCCTTGGGCAGGTCTTTGACAGCGACGCAGGAACGCGCGGGCTTGCCGGTGAAATATTCGCCGTAAACGCCGTTGAACGCCGCGAAATCCGCGATGTCCGCAAGGAAGCAGGTCGTCTTGACCGCTTTTTCGAGCGAAGATCCTGCCGCCTCGAGAACGGATTTGAGGTTCTCGCAGACCTGCTTTGTCTGCTCTTCTACCGTGACGGCTTCGACAGCACCCGTTGCGGGGTTGATGGGAATCTGACCCGAGGTAAAGACAAGATTGCCGGTGATGATCGCCTGGCTGTAGGGGCCGATGGCGCCGGGAGCGTTGTTGGTTGCAACTGTTTTCATGGGAAACACTTCTTTCTGTATCATTGCACTTCAAAGCCTGCGCTTCTGAGCGCCTGCCTGATTTGTTCGATATGGGCAAAATCTCTCGTTTCAACGGAGAGCCGCAGGTAGCAGTCGGTGATGTTCATGTCGAGATCGGTGCTTGCGTAGCTGACGCTGACGACGTTTGCGCCTTCGTTCGCTACGATGGTGGAGACCGTCGCGAGCTGACCGGGCTTATCGGACAGCGCGATGGTGATATCCGCCGTACGGCCGCTCATCTTCAGACCTCTTTCGATGACGCGGCTGAGAATCGTCACGTCGATGTTACCGCCGGACACGACGCAGCAGACCTTTTTGCCCTCGATGTCGGGGATTTTATCGAACATCAGCGCCGCAACGGGAACGGCTCCCGCTCCCTCCGCGACGATCTTCTGCTGCTCCATGAGCGTGAGAATTGCGGCGGCGACTTCGTCGTCCGTGACGGTGACGACGTCGTCCACATATTTTTTGCAAAGCTCAAACGTCAGATCACCCGGCGTTTTGACCTTGATGCCGTCGGCGATGGTGTTGACGGATTCGAGCGTTTCGATTTTGTCGTCGTGCACGCTGTTGAACATGGACGGCGCGCCGGACGCCTGAACGCCGTAAACGCGGCACTGCGGACGAAGATGCTTGATGAGGTAGGAGACGCCTGCAATCAGACCGCCTCCGCCGATGGGAACGATGACGACGTCCGCGTCGGGGAGCTGCTCGAGAATCTCGAGACCGATTGTGCCCTGACCGGCGATCACGTCGGGATCGTCGAACGGATGGATAAAGGTGTAGCCCTTTTCGTCGCGGAGCTGAATCGCCTTGTTGTAAGCGTCATCGTAAACGCCTTTGACCATGCAGACCTCAGCGCCGTATTTTTTTGTCGCCTCGACCTTGGAGATCGGCGCGCCCTCGGGCAGACAGATGACGGACTTAATGCCGCTGTGCGTGGCGGCCAGCGCGACACCCTGCGCATGGTTGCCTGCGGAACAGGCGATCACGCCGTGGCTCTTTTCCTCGTCGGAAAGACGGGAGATTTTATAATAGGCGCCGCGAACCTTGAAGGAACCGGTCACCTGGAGATTTTCGGTTTTCAGATAGACGTCGCATTTCTCGGAGAGCTTGGGGGCGCGGATCATATCCGTCGTTCTCGCGACTTCCTTGAGCACGTTCGACGCGTCGTAGATTTTGTCAATCGTAAGCAATTTGATTACTCCATTCACAAAGCAGAATTTAGTCAAATTATAGACCTTTATGTTGGAAATGTCAATGACTGAAAGAAAAAATGCAGAATTCATAATGCAGAATGCAGAATGAAAGATAAGGTCGCCTTTTGATCCTATATAAATCAAGCCCGTAGGGCTTCCGCCATTCTTAATTCTGCATTCTTAATTCTGCATTATCAAAGGTTCAGAAAGTCTTTCCTGTACTTCACGCCGAAGAATTCCGCGAGCTGCTGCATTTCGGTGTCCCGGATGGTATTTTTGCGCGGGAGATGAGCGGTCAGCATGTAAATCTGCGCGGCCTTTTCGACTGTTTCGATCAGTCCGAACGTCTCGTCGAGCGTTTTGCCGGCGCCGTAGATGCCGTGCATTCCCCAGATGACAAGCCGGAATTCTTTCATCTTTTTTGCCGTCGCTTCGCCGATCTCGTTCGTGCCGCAGAGCATCCACGGCAGAATGCCCACGCCGTCCGGGAACACCACGATGCACTCCGTGCACATTTCCCAGAGCGTATGCGTAAAGCTCTTTTCGTCGAGCTCGTGCACATAGTTCATCGCCAGGGTGTGCGTCGGGTGAGAGTGCATTACGACGCGGTTTTCGGGATCAACTTCAAGCCTTGCCATATGGCTCATCAGGTGCGCCGGAAGCTCGCTGGTGAATTTTCCGCCGTCCTTGTAGCCCCAGAGCAATTCCGCCGTTGTGCCGTCTTCGGCGATGCGGATAATGCCGAGATTCGTTTCCGGGTCGTCCGCGACGTTCTTGAAATACTTGCCCGTACCTGTCACGATAAAGATTTTTCCGATCAGCGGTTTTGCATCAAAGCCGGTCGGAATGGTGCGGAGCACATTGGAGAGGTCGAGATATTCCCCGACCTCCTTTTCGTCTAACAGATAGCTGATGTTGCCGCCGTTGCGTTCGTCCCAACCGAGACGGTACATATTGGCGGTGGTTTTCTTCATTTCTTCCACAAACGGGGCTGTCATAATATCTTTCATGTTCTTTCTTTCAACACTTTCTCTTCGTATTTCTGAATAACAGGGAAATAGTTCTCCGGAATATCCGATTGTTTCAGGTATTCGTTCCATACATCGCCGAACGGCGCGGTCTTCATGTCCTCCTGCAAGAGCATCAGCTCCGTCATGCGGTTCTCGTTCTGGAGTTTTTTCATCGTATCGCCGGGCTGAAGCAGCGCGAACAACAACGCTTTCTGCACGCTGCGGACGCCGGTTACCCAGGCGGCAATGCGGTTGATCGAGGCGTCGAAATAGTCCGTCGCGATGAAAACACGGTTCAGCGCGTCATTGCGGACAATCTCCTTGGCGATCTCCCTTGTCTCATCGTCGAACAGCACAACATGATCCGAATCCCAACGCATGGGTCTTGTGATATGCAGGGCGATCTTCTCATTGAAGAGCAGAAGCGAGGAGATTTTGTCGGACACGACCTCGGTCGGGTGATAGTGACCGTTATCCATCAGCGGCGTGATGCCCTTTTCGGCGGCGTAGGACAGACAGAATTCCGCCGAGCCGACCGTATACGCTTCGAGGCCGATGCCGAAGACCTTGGATTCGAGCGTGACATAGACCTTTTCTTTGTCATACGGCACAGAGAGAATCTCATCGAGCGACTGCTTAAAGCGGGCACGAGGCCCTAAGCGGTCTGCGGGAATATCCTTGTAGCCGTCTGGGATCCAGATATTCATGACGCACGGTTCGCCGGTTTCGTCGGCGAAGTACTCCGCAATTTTCAGGCACGCTTTACAATGGGAAACCCAATACTGACGGACGGTTTCATCGGGAGAGGAAAGGGTCAGGTTGTCCTTGACCATCGGGTGAGAGAACAGCGTGGGATTGAAATCCAGACCCATGCCGCGTTCTTTGGCGAACTCCACCCAACGCCGGAAATGCTTCGGCTCGAGCTTATCTCTGCCGACTGCTTCTCCATCCTCAAAAACCGCGTAGCTTGCGTGGAGATTCAATTTCTTTTTCCCGGGGATTAGGGAAAAGGCTTTGTCGATGTCTGCCATCAGCTCGTCGGGCGTCCGTGCCCGTCCGGGATAGTTGCCCGTCGCCTGAATGCCGCCGGAAAGGCTTTCTTTAGTGTCAAACCCTGTCACGTCGTCTCCCTGCCAGCAATGAACGGAGATCGGAACCGTCTTTAATATTGCAATCGCTTTGTCTGCGTCAATGCCGTAGCCGGCGTAACGCTTTTTTGCTTCGTCATAGCGCGCCATAAAATGCCTCCTTGTATTTTCCATATCGCTATTATACATCATGAAAAGCGCGATTGCAAGAGAAAAGCGAACACGGCTTCGATTTCGGAATTGACGCTTGTCGTCTTGTGTGTTATGATAAGAAAGAGGTTTTTGTGAAAGAGGAAAAAGCATGAAACTGCATGAAATCCATGTGCGCGATCCGTTTATTCTGCCGGTGAACGGGACGTACTATTTATACGGCACGAGAGGGAAAAACTGTTGGGTCGGCGACAGCCCTGCCGAGGGAATGGGCTTCGATGTGTACCGGAGCGATGATCTTGAAAACTGGAGCGATCCGATTCCTGTTTTTGAGAAGTCGGCGTCCTTCTGGGCGGATCGGAATTTCTGGGCGCCGGAAGTGCATACATACGGCGGTAAATTCTATCTGTTCGCATCGTTCGCTGACGGGATTCGTCAGCGCGGCACGCAGATTCTTGTGTCCGATTCGCCGGACGGCACGTTTTGTCCGCTGACGGAAAAGCCCGTCACGCCGGAGGCGTGGTCTTGCTTAGACGGTACGCTCTATGTGGATCGGAACGGCAAGCCGCATATCGTTTTCTGTCATGAATGGAGCCAGATCAAAGACGGCGAAGTCTGCGAAATGCAGCTCAGCGACGATCTGACGCGAGCTGTAACGCCACCTCGCACACTCTTCAAAGGTTCTGATCCGTGGTGGGCGAGAAAAGAGCACGAGAGCTATGTCACAGACGGTCCGTTCCTGTATCGCGGTGACAGCGGCCGGCTTTATATGATCTGGTCGAGCTTCACGGACAGCGGCTATGTGCAGGCGGTCAGCTATTCGGACAACGGAGACATCGACGGCAACTGGCAGCATGATCTGCCTCTGCTCGCCGAAAAAGACGGCGGTCACGGCATGATCTTTACGGGCTTTGACGGCAAACGGTATCTGGTGCTGCATCGTCCGAACCGTCACCCGGACGAACGTCCCGTGTTAACCGAAATCGAAGAAAAAGAAGGCGCGCTGCGGCTCGTCTGACTTTATATCAAAAGTTCAAAGTGCAGAGTTCAAAGTTCAATGTCGGAAAAGGCTGCGCCTTTTGATTCATTATAAAAATAAGCGCGCCGCAGGCGTAAAATCGAGCCCGAAGGGCTTCCGAAACTGCACTTTGAACTTTGCACACTGAATAGAGTCTTTGCAAAAAAAGAGACAGACGATTTTTTTCGCCTGTCTCAGTTTTTTTACGGATTCAGAAGCTCTTCGGTGTACTTCGGGATATCGAATTTCGGTCCTAAGTACACGATCTGGAATTTATAGCGTTCCACTTCGGTCGTGCGTCCGGTGTCGGCGATGGGCTCGTCAACATAGGTGATGATGTTGGCGATGCGGTCGTAGGAAATCTCTAAATGGACGCGCTTGACGCCGTCGAACATGGATTTTTCGCCGGTCAGTTCTTCGTAACGTCTGAGGTAGTCCTCCGTCGGTTTGAACGAAAGCTCGGTGACGAATACGGTGGTTTTTGCCGTACCGTCTTTGACGGTGAAATCCATATCGGACGCTTTGAGATATGTCAGCTCGCGGAGCACCGTAGAAGGACGGTATTGGTCAAAATCGGGGCTCTCGTAAAATTCCTGCGCTGTCATCGGCTTCGCCGTTTTCGTGGAATCGCCGCTTTCCGGAATCGTTTCCGTTATCAGCAGTTCACGCGCTTCGCCGTCTTTTTCGGGCTGCGACAGACCGCAGAAAATTTCAAGCGCCTTTTTGGAATTGACGTTTTCTACAATCTGAATCTTACGATTGGTGTAGTTCCCCTGTCCGTCCAGTATGGGTACGTTTTCATCATCGGTCGACGCGTAGGCGTTGACCTGACGGTAGGTAGAGCTTTTGCCGTTGACGACAGTCTCTTTCCAATAATAAATGTCGTTCTCAAATGTGTTTTGCAGCGCGTTTGAGAGAATGGAATCGATTTCGTCGTTCGTCAGCTGTTCGCCGCAGGAGGAGAAGCAAAGCAGGGAGCTGACCAGCAGCATGAGCGCGAGGAGTTTTGCAATATTCTTTTTCATAAGCTTACACTCCTTCCGTCTGCGCGTTCTGCATCAGAGCTTCTTCATAGAGACGCTGCGCCTCGGCAAATGCCGCTTTGCTGTTGGTGCTGCGGTGCGAGAGTTCTTCGGCGGCGACATAGGGCTTGCAGACCTTGTTGAACAGCGCCATCTCTTTTTCGATCTTGTGGATCGCGTCACTCTTCGCTTTCTTTTCTTCCTTGGTTTCCTGCGGCATATCCAGCGCGTCGTTCAGCGTCTGCTGAAGCGGACGAACCACGCCGTCCGGATAATCCTTCGCCGCCTGACGCGTCATTCTCTGCATCTTTTTCGCGTTCTTCTTCGCCAGTTTTCTGGTCTTTTTCTCTTCCTTTGTCCCGGCGGGAAGCGCGTCGGCGTAGGCCGTGATGCGTGCCATATCGGCGCCTGCGATCTGCTCAATCGGCGTCTCTAAGAGCATTTCCGCCTGTTTTGCCAGCACGCGGTACTGATAAGTGTCGTATTTTTCAAATTCGTCGGTTAGAATCTTCGCGGCGTCCTTTTCCACGAGGAGCTGTTTTGCATCCTTGAACGCCTTTTTCGCTTTTCTGACGGCTTCGTCGCGTTCCTTTCCTTTCGGCAAGGCTTTTGCCTGCTTCAGGTCGGCTTTGAGCGCGTTCATATCCGGCGCGTCCGCTTCGATAAAGGCAATGCCCTGCCGGATATTCTCAACCGCCACGGAGACGCTCTCCGCCGTCAGATTGCCGTCGCGGTAGTCGTCGCAGAGCGAACGGTAATAGAGCACGCGGATGATATTGCGGTGCTTTTCGCGGGACAGACTGTAGAACATATAGGGGATAAGGTTTAAGGTCGCGCCGATAATGGAGAGAATGCACAGCACATAGAAGATGTTGTTGCGGACAGCGGGATCGTACAGAATATCGTAGTTCGTCGTGATACCCAGACATTCGTAGACGTACGGGATCACAAGACCCGTCAGCATGGTGATGGGCGTTCCGATCAGACCGGCGGTACCGAACATGAAGTCCATGCGCTTGCCGCTGAGGTACTGCTGATAGTCCTTGACTTCGGAGTGCATCGCGGAGTTGTAGACAAGCGTCAGGGCGTTGACAAAGGTGTTCATATAAATGAACACGAACAGCAGAATCGGCACTTTATACGAAAACGCCATGCAGGAGACGAAGACGATGTTTAGCGCGTTGTGGAAAATCAGCAGACGCCGGTTGCCGAGTGTTTTCATCAGCAGAGGAGTCGCAAGCATCGCGATGCCGGACGCCGTGCCGAGCACCGTCTGCAGCGCGGCATAGCTGACCATGTCCTGCGTGCCGTAAATATAGATCCAGCCGAACAGCACGCCGCTGGCTCCCTCTAAGAAGCCGATGTAGCCGGCGATATTGCGCAGCCACCAATGCTTGTTTTTCCAGATCTCAACACATCCCTCAAGAACGTTGATCTTCGGCTTATAATTTTTAGAGGTGATGATGCGCTCTTTGCAGCCGACAGCGGCAAACAGGTTCAGCGCAAGACCGATGGCTGCCAGCGGCATATACACATAACGGTAGGTGTTGATATTGGTATAACCACCGAAATGATCCGCCATCAGCGGAACGACGATATTGCCGATTGTCGGCGCGAAAGAATACAGAAGCGAGTTGATACTCATAACTTTAGCGCGCTCTTCGGAATTCGGCGTGATGACCGTCGCGAGTTCGGAATAGGTATCCGTCAGCAGCGGAGAGATCATGCCGAGCGTAACAGCAAATACAAAGGTGCAGATGAGCTTCTGCGTATATCCCATCGTTTCAAACGGCAGGAACAGGAAGACCGTGATCAGAATGAAGACCGGAAATCCCATGATCGCGATATACGGACGGAACTTGCCGAACCGCGTCTTGGTATTATCGACAATGACACCGCGGATCGCCGTGAAAAACAGACCAAGGATGGTCTGCACCATCGCCATATACTGTAAATCCATCGGCTTTAAGCCGAGCGTCGCGCCGAGCAGCGTATTGCTGGCGCTCAGGCTCATCAGACCGATAAAATAGATCAGCCATTGCTGACCCATGCCGCCTAAACCCAGAGACAAAATTTCTTTGTACGGGACGTAATTTCCCTTTCTCGGCACTTTCCATTCATTTTTGACATCAATCAAAAGCTGTTTCGCGGATTGTAGCTTTTCTTTGAGCACGCGATCCCCTCCTCATCATACCGTATTATTATAGTACAAATTGCAATCGTTGTCAATCGACATAAAATAAAAGCGAATATTTTTCATTTTTTGTTTAATTTTTATTGAATAAAGCATATAACATACGGCAAATGTGTCGGAAGCGCTCCGCGCTTGATTTTTATGCCTGCGGCGCGCTTTATAATCAAAAGGCGAAGCCTTTTCCGACATTGCACTTTGAACTTTGCACTTTGAACTTTGAAAAAACCGCCGGGGATGCCGGCGGTTCTCGTTGTGTTATTCGGTTTTTACTGCTTCAGGACGATGCCGATTTTGGCAAGATTTGCGAGAAGTTCGTCAATATGCGCCTGAATTTCTTCCATCGAAAGCGTTCTGTCGGGAGAGGAGAATGACAGGCGAACCGTCATGCTCTTGGTATTGCCGAGCTCGAAAATGTCGATGACGCTTGCTTTCGTCAGCTCGGGAATGTGCAGGTCTTCCCATGTCTTTTTGATGTCGGCGTATTTCTGACCGTCCGCAAGCAGCAGCGACAGGTCGTAGTCGATCGTCGGGAATTTGGACGGGTCGGTGTATTCGGCGTCACGGACGGCGACCGCGAAGAAATCGTCCAGATCGATTTCGGCGCAGACGATGGCTGCGTTCTTGTCGATCTTCTGGCTGTTCATCGGGTGCAGCGTGAACATCTCGCCGATCTTTTTGCCGTCAACGAGCATTTCGGCGGTGTTCTTCGGGTGCTGATAGGCATGACGGACAGACGCAGCTTTCGCGAAGTCCGCATCAAAATGCTTGATGTCGCGGAAGATGAACTTGAGCATATTGAGCATCTTGAAGTAAAGGTCTTTCTCCTTGCTCGTCTTGTCAAAGAGCACGATGCCCAGGCGGCGTCTTTCATTGCAGTAGCCGTTCTCGAGATAGCCGTCCACAACGCGTCCGCACTCAAAAATGCCGAACGACGGCGCGAACGATTTATTTTCGTAAGCGATTGTCAGCAGCGTCGGGATCATGGAATTGCGGATCGTGCCGTTCTCGGGTGTGGGAATGTTCAGAATGCGGCAGTTTTCTTCGACCTCGATGCCGAGCTTTTTATACTTTTTGCCGTCGCACCAGATGTAGGAGTGCACCTCGTGCAGGTTGAATTTATTGACCAGAAGGTCTTTGATGAGCGCGTCCTCACTCTTGACCGCTTCGGCGCGGACGGGACGCAGGGGGCTCTTTGTCGTGGTGATCTCGAAGTTGTCGTAGCCGTAAATACGGGTGATCTCTTCGATGATGTCCGCCTTGATCGTGACGTCTTTCGTCGATCTCCATGTCGGCACATCCACGGTAAAGGTGTCGTTTTCGAGCTTGACGCCGAAGCCGAGTGCCGTCAGCGTTTCGACGATCTGGTCGTTGCCGATGTCGATGCCCGTATAGCGGTCCACATATTTTTTATCAAATGTCAGCTCGACTGCGGGATATTTTTTGACATATTTGTCGGCGAGCTTTGACGCGACGAAGCAGTCGGGATCGACGTCTTTCAGAAGCTTGACGAGGCGGCGGATCGCTGTGACCGTCATCTCCGGGTCAAGGATTTTTTCGTAACGCATCGAGGCGTCGGTGCGAAGACCCAGACGGGACGAGGTTTTGCGGACGCTGATGCCGTCAAAGTTCGCGGATTCGAGTACGACGCTGTCCGTATCGCCGACGATCTCGGAATCAAGACCGCCCATGATGCCGGCGATGGCGACCGGCTCGTCGTTGTTGTAAATGAGCAGCGTGTTTTCGTCCACTTCGCGCTCCGTTTCGTCAAGCGTTGTGAACTTGCCTTTTTCCGCAGGCGTGCCGACGGCGATGGAATCGACCTTTTTGCCGTCAAACGCGTGCATGGGCTGACCCATTTCGAGCATGACATAGTTCGTCAGGTCGGCGAGCAGGTTGATGCCTCTCATGCCGCAGTAGAAAAGACGAATACGCATCGCGACGGGGCTGACCGTCTTTTTGATGTTATTGACGCGCAGTGCGGAATAGCGGTATACAAGATCGCTCTTGATTTCGACGGGCACCTCTTCTCCCTCACTCCAGTCGCTTTCGTCGGTGGGAATGGGCTTCAGCGGCCGCTTCGTGATTGCAGAGAACTCTCTGGCGATGCCGTAGTGTCCCCAGAGGTCGGGACGGTTGGTCAGCGATTTGTTATCCACTTCAAAGATGACGTCCCTGATCGGGTACAGCGCGCAGATATCCGTGCCGAGTGCGACGTCGTCGGTGATTTCCATCAGACCCGAATGATCGTCGCTGATGCCGAGCTCCGATTCGGAGCAGCACATACCGTGCGATTCATAGCCTGCGACAACGGCGGTCTTGATTTCACCTGCGCAGACCCGTCCGCCGTCAAGCGCAACGGGCACGACCATGCCGAGCGCGACATTCGGCGCGCCGCAGACAATGTCGATCACTTCGCTGCCGACGTCTACTTTCAGCAGATGGAGCTTTTTGGAATTGGGGTGATTCTCGATGGAAACGATCTGGCCGGCGACGACCTTTTCGATGTCGTTTCCTTTATAATAGATGTCCTCGACTTCCGCCGTAGACAGCGTGAAGCGGTGGATCAGCTCTTCAAGATTCAGGCCGCTTAAATCAACGAATTCCTGAATCCAGTTCATAGATACAAACATGATTGCGTTCCCTCCTTATTTCCCGATAAACTGCGACAGCGATTTCAGATTTCCGGAGTTGAGCACGCGGATATCCTTAATGCCGTACTTCATCATGGCAAGACGCGTCAGACCTAAGCCGAACGCGAAGCCCGTGTACTTTTCGGTGTCGATGCCGCCGTAGTGGAGGACATTGGGATGGATCATGCCGCAGGGGCACAGCTCGAGCCAGCCGCTGTTCTTGCAGGAGGGACAGCCGTCGCCGCCGCAGATGAGGCACTGAATATCCAGCTCAAAGCCCGGTTCGACGAACGGGAAGAAGCCGGGACGAAGACGGACGGTCACGTCCTGACCGAACACCTCGGAGAGCATGGTCTTCATGAAATAGATCAGGTTCGAGATCGAGATGTCCTCGTCGATCATGATGCCCTCCATCTGGAAAAACGTGTTTTCGTGGCAGGCGTCCGTGGATTCGTTGCGGAAGCAGCGTCCCGGGAAGATAGCACGCAGCGGCGCGCCGTATTTTTTCATAATGGAATTCTGCGCGGCGGAGGTGTGCGTCTTCAGAAGCTGACCGCTGCTCAGATAATAGGTGTCCTGCATATCGCGCGCCGGGTGATGCTTCGGAATGTTGAGCGCCTCAAAGCAGTTGTAGTCGTCCACGATCTCGGAAAAGTCCTCGATCGTAAAGCCCATCGTGCGGAAAATTTCTTCGACCTCGCGCTGAATGACCGTGATCGGGTGATACGAGCCCATATCCAGATCAAGCGGCAGCGTCACGTCGTAATCCTCGGCGGCGTCAATCTGTTTCTGTTCTTCGAGCTTGACGATGCGTTCGTGCGCGTCGGCGAGCTGCTTTTCGATTTCCTGTTTGAGGACGTTTACAGCCTGTCCGAACGCCTTTTTTTCTTCGTTGGGGACGGTTTTTAGCTGCCCCATAAGCCCTGCGACGTGGCCTTTTTTACCTAAAAATTCCACGCGGAGCTGTTCGATTTCTTCCGATGATGTTACCTTTTCGAGAAGCCCTTGAAAAGCTTCGCGAAGAGAGGAGGTTTTATCTTCCATACCGGTCTTCCTTTCCGTGTTATAATACAAAATAAAAAAACCGTCCCGCAAAAAAACGGGACGGAAAATAACCGTGGTACCACCCGAATTCGGAAATCAAAACGATTCCCGCACTCTTGCCCGCCTTAATGCGGCGGCGACATTCCGCTTCGTTCCATGGGATTTTCGCGGAAAGCTCGGACGCTGAAATTCACCTGTTACCGCTCCTCAGGTCACTCGCAGCCGGTGATGACCATTCTCTGAAAGCAGACGATAACCGCTACTGACACGCCGTCATAGCCTTTGACAATATATAAGCATATTGTAACACAGCCGAACTGTTCTGTCAAGACACAAATCGGAAAATCCCGCGCCGGCAGATTTTTCAATGATTTTTTTTGAAAAAATCCCTTGACAAGCGGCGGGAAATTGATTATTATAATAATAACAATTATTATTATCAATTAGGGGAGAGGTGACCATGACACAGAAGGCGCGGCGGTACAGCCGGAAGCGGGAAGCAATCCGAGCGGTTCTGAACGGAGCGCATTGCCATCCTTCTGCGGAATGGATTTATACGCAGCTGAAAACCGAGCTGCCCGATATCAGCCTCGCGACCGTCTACCGCAATCTCGGCGAGATGAAGCAGAACGGCGAGATCCGCAGCGTCGCTTTCTTCGACGGCAAAGAGCGGTTCGACGGCGACGTCTCCCGCCATTCGCATTTTATTTGCGATTGCTGCGGCAGGATTGATGATTTTGATTGTGTGAAGCACGACGGCGAGTTGGATTCTCTCGCGCAGGAGAGCTTCAACGGCAGAATTGATTTTCATACGCTTGTGTTCCACGGCGTATGCCATGATTGCCTGCTGAAACATTCGTAAAAAACGCATTTTGCGTTTTGATAAATTCACAAAATAAACTCTCTGGAGGTATGTTCACATGAAAAAATGGGTATGTCCCGTATGCGGTTACATCCACGAAGGTGACGAGGCACCCGAAAAGTGCCCTCAGTGCGGTGTTCCCGGTTCCAAATTTACAGAAATGAAAGCGGAAGCTTCTTACGCAACGGTTCACGTTGTCGGTGAAGGCGCAAAGGATAAGGTTGAGCCCGACGTTTACGAAGGTCTTCTCGCCAACTTCAACGGCGAATGCACCGAGGTCGGTATGTATCTCGCTATGAGCAGAGTAGCGGAGAGAGAGGGTTATCCCGAGGTTGCCGAAGCGTACAAGAGATACGCTTTTGAAGAGGCTGAGCATGCGGCAAAATTCGCAGAGCTTCTCGGCGAAGTCGTAACCGATTCCACCAAGAAGAACCTTGAGCTTCGCGCAGCGGCGGAAGCCGGCGCCTGCGAAGGCAAATTTGAGCTTGCGAAGAGAGCGAAAGCCCTCGGCTACGACGCAATTCATGACACCGTTCATGAGATGGCGAAAGACGAAGCCAGACACGGCGCAGGCTTTGCCGGTCTTCTCAAGAGACTTTTCTGATTAAAAAGCATAAAATTTTCGGACGTCCGCAGAAGCAGGCGTCCGATTTTTATAATGTGCAAAGTGCAGTTTTGGAATCCCTGCGGGTTTGGCTTCTCAGTGAAGTTTGTCCCTTGAGGGACAAGTGAAGCAGCCCTGCGGGCTATGAAGTTTCGGCTGCGCCGAAATGAAGTTTTTGCCTGTCGGCAAAAGATTCGGAAGCCCTGCGGGCTTGGATTTTACGCCTGCGGCGCGTTTTATAATCAAAAGGCGAAGCCTTTTCCGACATTGCACTCTGAACTTTGCACTTTGAACACTATATTTTGCGCTTTGAACTTTGTTGAAAAAAAACTTAACAGCCCCGTCATACAGGTGTACGGCGGGGCTTTATCTGATAGGAGCCGTTTTACGGAAGGCTCAATTTTCCGTTTGCTCGCGGAAGACGAATTCGCCGTCTTCCACGCCGCAGATATATTTCTTCCCTGTCACGACCTTGCCCTCAAGCATCAGTTCCGACAGTTTGTCTTCCACATTGGCGCGCACCGCACGACGGAGCGGTCTTGCGCCGTAGACCTCGTCAAAGCCCGCATCGGCGATTTTCTGCGCCGCCTCGTCGGTAAACGAGAGATCGATCTCCATTTCTTTCGTCCGGCTGCTGACGCCGTCCAGCATCTTCTTCGCGATTTCCTTGATGTTCTCTTTCGACAGGCGCGAGAAGACGATGATGTCGTCCACACGGTTGAGAAATTCGGGACGGAACGTGTTTTTCAGCTCGCCCAGAACGGCTTCGCGGATTCTCTCGAACGACATTGCGCTGCCGCCGGAGGAAAAGCCCAGCGCGGACTGTTTTTCCGTAATCAGCTTCGCGCCGACATTCGAGGTCATGATGATGATTGCGTTTTTGAAGCTGACGCGGCGTCCCTGCGAGTCGGTCAGAAGGCCGTCGTCGAGGATTTGCAGCATCATGTTGAACACGTCGGGGTGCGCTTTTTCGATCTCGTCGAACAGCACGACGGAATAGGGCTTGCGGCGAATCTTTTCGGTGAGCTGTCCGCCCTCTTCGTAGCCGACGTAGCCCGGAGGCGAGCCGACAAGACGGGAGACGGTGTGCTTCTCCATATATTCGGACATATCGAGCCGGATAATCGCGTTTTCGTCGCCGAACATGGCTTCCGCAAGTGCCTTGCATAGCTCCGTTTTACCCACGCCGGTCGGACCGCAGAAGATGAACGAACCGATCGGACGCTTCGGGTCTTTCAGACCGACGCGGCTGCGGCGGATGGCTCTTGCGACGGCACTGACGGCTTCGTCCTGACCGATGATCCGTTTGTGAAGCTCGGATTCGAGGTTCAATAGGCGCTGACTCTCTTCGATCGTGAGCTGTTTGACGGGGATTCCTGTCCAGCTCGCGACGATCTCGGCAATCTCGTTTGTGCCGACCTCGCCGGAGATGTGACCGGCGTTCTCCTGCCATTTGGCTTTCTCCTCGCTGAGCTGCTTGGCAAGCTCTTTTTCTTCGTCGCGGAGCTTCGCCGCGCGTTCAAACTCCTGCGAGCCGACGGCGGATTCCTTTTCGGCAGAGATTTCCTTGATTTTATCTTCTAATTCCCTGATATGCTCCGGCGGCGTAAAGGCTTTCAGCCTTACGCGGGACGCCGCCTCGTCGATCAGGTCAATCGCCTTGTCGGGCAGATAGCGGTCGCCGATGTAGCGCGCCGAAAGCTTGACAGCGGCAAGAATGGCATCGTCCGTGATCTTGACCTTGTGGTGCGCTTCGTACTTGTCGCGCAGACCGCGGAGAATCTGAATCGCTTCGTCCTCCGTCGGTTCGCCGACGGTCACGGGCTGAAAGCGGCGTTCGAGTGCGGCGTCTTTTTCGATGTTCTTGCGGTATTCCTCGATGGTTGTCGCGCCGATGACCTGCAGATCGCCTCTGGCGAGCGACGGCTTGAGAATATTGGCGGCGTCCGTCGCGCCCTCTGCCGAACCTGCGCCGACAAGCGTGTGGATTTCGTCGATGAACAGAATGACATTGCCGGATCTGACAACCTCGTCGATGCAGTTTTTGATGCGGTCCTCAAAATCACCGCGGTACTTTGTGCCGGCGACCATGCCGGTCAGGTCAAGCGACACAATGCGTTTGTCTTTCAGCAGCTCGGGGACTTCATTCTGCGCGATGCGAAGCGCGAGCCCCTCCGCGATGGCGGTCTTGCCGACGCCGGGTTCGCCGATCAGACAGGGATTGTTCTTTGTGCGTCTCGAGAGAATCTGCATCACGCGTTCAATCTCCTGTTCCCGTCCGATGACGGGGTCGATCTTGCCCTCTTTGGCGGCGGCAGTCAGATCGCGTCCGTATTTATCAAGCGTTTCGGTCTTGCCGCCGGACGGCGATACGCCCGAACCGTTTGCAGTCGGCGTTTCTCCGGCAACCGCCTTGCCGATGCTGTTTGTGATGTCGGAAGCGGACACGCCGAGCTTTGCCATGATCCCGGCGGCGCAGCACTGCGGCTCTCTGGCGATGGAGAGCAGAATGTGCTCCGTGCCCACAAGGGACAGACCGGCGGTTCTGGCGATGAGAATGGATGTCTCAATGATGTTTTTGCTGCGCGGTGTGAAATCGTCGGGCGACAGCTCGGTGGGCATCCCGATGCCGACAGAGCTTTTGACGGCATCCATGACTTTATTGTATGTGATCTGTTTGGCGTTCAGGATCGAGGACGCGAGAGACGAGGTGTCTTTCAGAATTCCGAGCAGCAGATGCTCGCTGCCGATATAGGTGTGTCCCAGATCCTCCGCCGCGTTGACGGCGTTGTTCAGCGCCGTGTTGGCTTTTTCGTTAAAGCCTGTGAATTTATACATAATTTCTCCTCCCATTTTTCTCTTTGAGAAAAAACCTCTTACCTCTTCACTCTTCCCTTAAAAACGCCTTTTGCGTTGCACGAATGATTCATGATTCATTGCGAAGCAAACAGCTTTTCCTGAACCGTTTTTGCGCGGTATTCGTCGCGTGCGTCGCTGGTCATGCTTTCGTCCACGGCGCAGGCAAGCGTCGCGGCCTGCATGGTTTCCGTCAGCTCGTTGATCCCCGCAATATCCGCGTCGATGATGTGGTACACGGCTCCCAGTCTGACCCACGAGAACAGCTCGAGCATTTCGTCCGTGCTCAGCAGTCTTGCCGAAGAGAGAATGCCGCAGGCTCTCGTGATGCGGTCGAGCACGTTGACGTTTTTGACGAATTCCTCACCGGCGGCGCGTTCCTGCGTGGCAATCTGCATGGTGATGGCCTTGAGATTGTCGAGTGCGGCGCGTTCGGAGATGCCGAGTGTGACCTGATTGCTCAGCTGGAACAGATCGCCCTTGGCGTTGGAGCCTTCGCCGTAGGTGCCGCGGATCGTCAGACCGAGCTTGCTGACGGTGGACGCGAGCTTGGACATCTGACCGCATTTTGAGAGAGCCGGCAGATGCATCATGACCGAGGCGCGCATTCCCGTGCCGAGATTGGTCGGGCACTGCGTCAGGTAGCCGATGCGTTCGTCAAAGGCGTATTTCAGTCTGGAGTCGAGCAGATCGTCGATCTTGTTGGCGAGGTCGAACGCGCCCTGTAAATCGAGGCCGCCCTTGATGACCTGAATGCGGATGTGATCCTCTTCGCACAGCATGATGCTGACGGATTCATCGTCCGAAAGGAGTAATGCTCTGCCCTGCTGCGGCGTGGCAAATTCGGGACTGATGAGATGGCGTTCTGCAAGGGATACCGCCTGCTTGGGGGAAAGCGACTGCATCTCAATGTAATGCAGCGTCAGCCCCGGGATATCTTGCAGAGCGTCGCGGACGGTGTGACAGACCTTTTCTCTTCCCTCGGCGTCGAGCCGGCATGGGAACGGATAGTCCTCTAAGTTCCGGGCAAAACGGATTCTTGTGCTTAAAATGACGTCGTCATGACTGCTTTTTGTTTCATACCACTTGTTCATTGTTTATCCCTCCATGCCCTTGATCTCGTCGCGGAGCTGCGCCGCGCGTTCAAAATTCTGTTCGTCGATCGCCTTGTTCAGCTCTTCGCGGAGCTCGGCGAGCTTGTGCGCCTGCTTGACTTCTTCGCTTGCGCCCTGCGGGAATTTTCCCTGATGCTCCGTGCGTCCGTGAATGCGCTGTACGGACGGCAGAAGCTTATCGTAAAACGTCTTGTAGCAGTCGGCGCAGCCGACCATGCCGCTTTTGGCGATGTCGTCAAAGGAACAGCCGCATTTTTCACAGCGGATGACCTTGTTGCTCAGACGGCTGACCGGGATATCGCCGAAGAAACCGCCGAACAGATTGCCGAGGTTCAGCCCGAACGACGGGAACACCGCCTCGTAGCCCAGAGCGGCGGCGCATTGCGCGCAAAGATGCGTTTCGGCGGTCTCGCCGTTGATGATTCTTTTAACATGAGTGGTTGCTTCGTTTTTACCGCAATTCTGACATAACATAACAAATCTCTCCCTTATATAAATGTATATTATCGAAAGCACTATGGGCTTGATTGTATAATCAAAAGGCGAAGCCTTTTCCGATATTGAACTTTGCACTTTGAACTTTGCTCATTGTTTTAGATGCAAGATAACAGCATTTGCTTGAAGGTGGCGGCGCGAAGTCCCGGTCGCAGTTCTTTTTCCGCCGTCTTGTAGCAGTTCTCGTTGACGGCCGCCAGCATGATTTTTGCCTGTTCGGCGGAAAGGTATTCACTGTGATGCAGATTCAATATGATCGCCCTTGCCGACTGCTCGCCGATGCTGTCTCCCACAGAATTGATTATATGCATAAACATCTGCTCTTTTGCCGTATAATGAATGCGGGTGATCTTGATATAGCCGCCGCCGCCGCGCTGACTTTCCACCGTGTAGCCTCTCTCCGGCGTAAAACGGGAGGATATGACGTAATTGATCTGGCTCGGTACGCAGCCGAGCTGTTCCGCCAGTTCGTTGCGGTTGATCTGCGCGAGCCCCGTTTCGTCTAACATCGAAAGCAGCATATTTGCGATCTGATTGCTCATGTTCATGACGCGTCACCTCTTTTTTTGACTTTGACTTTCTTTGACCTTGTGATTGCTATTATAGTGACTGGGATGAATTCTGTCAAAGGTCAAATAAGGTCAAAAATTTATATTTTATTGAATCTATCTCTCTGATTCTCTTATTTTCTTGAATTTTTGATTATTTTTATGCTTTTTTCTCAATTTTGATATGGGAGGCATGACGCGGTTGACATTTTTCGGGAATTGTTGTATGCTTATATATTAAGATAAGCGGTGAGTGAGGAGACTGTATGCTCGAAAAATTGACCCGTGTGGAAAAACGCTTTGAAGAAGTGAACGCCTTGCTGTGTAGCAGCGACGTCGCTTCGGATATAGAGAAATATACAAGCCTGATGAAAGAGCTCAAGCAACTGACGCCTGTGGTGGAAAAATTCCGCGAGCTGAAGCGCGCCGAGGAAACGCGCGACGAAGCACTTTTGTTGCTCGAGGGAAACGAAGCGGACGGCGAATTCAAGGAGATGCTCCGCGAGGAATTGGACGAAGCGAAAAAACAGATCGTGACGCTGACACAGGAGCTGAAAGTCCTGCTGCTGCCCAAAGACCCGAACGACGACCGCAACGTTATCGTGGAGATCCGCGGCGGCGCGGGCGGCGAAGAGAGTGCGCTGTTTGCCTATGATCTGTTCCGTATGTATTCGATGTACGCCGAATCGAAGGGCTTTCGTATCGAAGTGATGAATCTGAACGAAACGGAGCTCGGCGGTATCAAGGAAATCAGTTTTATGATTAACGGCGAGGGCGCGTATTCGCGATTCAAGTTTGAAAGCGGCGTGCACCGCGTTCAGCGCGTTCCCGAAACGGAATCGGGAGGAAGAATCCATACCTCCACCGTGACCGTGGCGGTGCTGCCCGAAGCGCAGGAGGTTGAATTTGAGCTCGACCCGGCCGATCTTGTGTTTGAAGTCTATCGCGCCAGCGGCGCCGGCGGTCAGAAGGTCAATAAAACATCGTCCGCCGTGCGTGTGATTCATGTCCCGACCGGAACCGTCGTCGAGTGTCAGGTGGAGAGAAGCCAGTATCAGAACAAAGACCGCGCTGTCGAGCTGCTTCGTTCCCGTTTATATAATGAGGAATGCCGCAAACAGCAGGAGGCCATCGACGGCGAGCGTCGTTCGCAGGTCGGAACGGGCGACAGAAGCGAGAGAATCCGCACCTATAACTTTCCGCAGGGACGCGTCACCGATCATCGCATCGGTCTGACCCTCTATAAATTGGATTCGATTCTCAACGGCGATCTGGATGAAGTCATCGACGCGCTGATTACCGCCGACACGGCGAAGAAAATGGAAAACAGCGGCGATGGCGAAGCATAGCTTCGCAATGAATAATGAATAGTGAATAATGAATAATTTCGGAAGCCCTGCGGGCTTGATTTTACGCCTGCGGCGCTCTCATTCTGCATTCGATAAGATGTGATTCTGTGAAAAATACCTTAAAGTTTAAAACATATGATATAGAAAAAGACGACGCGGATATTCGTGCTGCCGCTGCGATTCTCCGGGACGGCGGCGTCGTGGCGATTCCGACCGAAACGGTGTACGGACTGGCGGCGGATGCCTTTAACACGGAAGCCGTCAAAAATATTTTCAAAGCAAAAGGTCGGCCGCAGGATAATCCGCTGATCGTGCATATCGCGTCGTTTGACCGGATTTATGATATTGCGCGTGAAGTGCCGGAAAAGGCGAAAAAACTGGCCGAAGCTTTCTGGCCGGGACCGCTGACGATGATTCTGCCGAAACGCGACGAAGTTCCCGATGTGACAAGCGGCGGACTGGAAACGGTGGCGGTTCGTATGCCGTCACACCCGATTGCGCACCGCATCATCGAGCTGTCTTGTCCGCTGGCTGCGCCGTCTGCGAATATCTCGGGCTTTCCGAGCCCGACGGCATTTGAGCACGTCGAAGCGGATATGACGGGACGCGCCGATGCGATCTGCGACGGCGGCAACTGCGATGTCGGCGTGGAATCGACCGTCATCACGCTTGCTTGCGAGCCGCCTGTGTTGCTTCGTCCCGGCGGCATTACGAAAAAACAGCTTGAAAGCGTCATCGGCGAAGTCCGCGTCGCGGATGCCGTGCTCAATCCGATGAAAGCCGGCGAGAGCGCGCCGTCGCCCGGTATGAAATATAAGCATTACGCGCCGAAGGCGGAGATTTCCATCGTGCGCGGCAATCTCCCTGAATTTATTTCGTTTGTGTCGGCAAGCGACGCCGACGCCGTATTGTGCTTTGAGGGGGAGGAACGGCACTTTCCCGATAAAATCACCGTGACATTCGGACGCGAAGACGATTCTTTGTCACAGGCGCAGCGGCTCTTTGACGCGCTGCGGGAGCTTGACGAAAAAGGCGCGAAAAAGGTGCTCGCGAGGAGTCCGTCCAAAGAGGACGTCGGGCTTGCCGTCTGCAACCGTCTGTACCGTGCGGCGGCATTCCGCTTTCTGAATGCGTTCAAACGTCCTGTTGTCGGATTGACCGGTCCGACCGGAGCCGGAAAAGGCTATGTCGCGGCATATCTCGCAAAAAAGAATTGCTATATCGCCGATACCGACGGCATTGCGCGTGAGCTGACGGCAAAGGGTTCGCCGTTTCTGCCGGTTTTAGCGGAGACGTTCGGCGCGGATATTCTCGACGCGGACGGCTGTCTGATTCGTGCGAAGCTTGCCGAAAAGGCGTTTCGTGATAAGGACAGTCAGCAGAAGCTCAACGCGCTGATGCACCCGGAAATCATCCGGATTTCGCTGGAACGCTGTTACGATGCGCTTGACGCAGGAGCTGCGGCGGCCGTGATCGACGCACCGTTGCTCTTTGAGAGCGGCGGCGATCGTTATTGCGATACCGTGATCAGCGTCATCGCGCCGAAAGAAATCCGTCTTGCTCGTATCAAAGAGCGCGACGGCATTTCGGAGGAAGCCGCTCTGCTTCGTATGGCGGCGCAGCATGAGGACGATTTTTATATTTCCCGTTCGGAATTCGTTGTCCGTTCCTACGCGCCCTTTGATGTCGCGGAAGAACTGCGTCCCTTTCGGGAAAAATATTTACGGAATCAGGTGGACTGATGGCAGAAAAAAAACGGCACGGCGGACGGAAGCTTCTGATTTTTCTGCTCGTTTGTCTCGCGGTCTTTTTTGTCGGAAAATCGGCGTACGGCAGCGTGATGACGGCACTCTATCCGAAAAAATATTCGGAATATGTGGAGAAATATGCCGCAGAATATGAGATAGAGGAAAATCTTTTGTACGCCGTGATCCGCACGGAGAGCGGCTTCGACCCGGACTCCGTTTCGTCCGCTTCGGCGCAGGGGCTGACGCAGATCACCGAGGACACCTTCGACTGGCTGATGACGAAAACAGGGGAGCATTACGATTTTGACGACCTGTTTATCCCCGAGATCGCCATCCGCTACGGCGCGTTCTTTCTGTCTCTTCTGCAGCGTGAGTACGGCGTGACCGAGACGGTTCTCGCGGCGTATCATGCCGGCATGGGCAACGTGTCCTCGTGGCTCGACGATCCCGAATACTCAGACGACGGACGCCATTTAACAAAAATCCCCATTTCCGACACGGCGCATTATGTTCATAAGGTGATGTCGGCAATGGAAAAATATGAAAAAATTTATGAGGAATGAAATGAGGTTATTACGATGGAAAAAACAGAATGGGAAGCACTCAAAGAACAGCTTCTTTACACGCCGAAGCACGCGGCGTACACGATGACGGACGAGGAGATCGAAGCCGCCGACGATTTCTGCGAAGGCTATAAGGATTTCCTGAACAAGGGCAAAACAGAGCGCGAAGCGACGGACGAGATCATAAGTTTAGCCAAGGCGAACGGCTTTATCGAGTTTATTCCCGGCGAAAAGTACACGGCGGGAGAGAAGATTTATTACAATAACCGCGGCAAGTCCGTGATCCTGTGCGTCATCGGTAAAAAGAGCATTCTGAACGGCGTGAAGATCGCCGCCGCGCACATCGATTCGCCGCGTCTCGATCTCAAACCCAATCCGCTTTACGAGGACAACGAGCTGGCGTATTTCGACACGCATTATTACGGCGGTATCAAAAAGTATCAATGGCCGACCATTCCGCTTGCGCTGCACGGTGTTGTCGCGCTCAAGGACGGTTCTGTCGTCCCGGTTGTGATCGGCGAAGAGGAGGACGATCCGAAATTCGTCGTGACGGATCTTCTGCCGCATCTCGGTGCGGAGCAGAGCAAACGCACGCTCGGCGAAGGCATCAAGGGTGAGGATCTAAATGTTCTCATCGGCAGCCGTCCGTTTGCGAAAGACGATTGCTCGGAGTCCGTCAAGCTCAATATGATGAAGATCCTGTATGAGAAATACGGCTTTGTCGAAGCGGATTTTCTGTCGGCGGAGCTGGAGATCGTGCCGGCGTTCAAGGCGTGCGACATAGGGCTTGACAGAAGCCTCATCGGCTCCTACGGCCACGACGACCGCGTCTGCGCCTATCCCGCCGTCATGGCGGCGCTCGACGCCGAGGATCCGGAATTTACCGTGCTGTCCGTTCTGACGGATAAAGAGGAAATCGGCAGCGACGGCAACACGGGGCTCAATTCTTCGTATATGAAATATTTTATCAATTATCTCGCCGCAATGGAGGGCTACGACGGTTACGAGGTGCTGCGCCGCTCCGAGTGCCTGTCTGCCGACGTGACGGCGGCGTTCGACCCGATCTATCCCGAGGTCATGGAGAAGAAGAACGCGGCGTTCTGCAATAAGGGCGTCGCCGTGATGAAGTATACCGGCGCGCGCGGCAAATCCGGCACATCGGACGCTTCCGCCGAATTTATGGGTAAGGTGCGCGCCATGCTCGACGGCGCAGACGTCATCTGGCAGGTCGGTGAGCTCGGCAAGGTGGACGCAGGCGGCGGCGGAACGGTCGCGAAATACGTGGCGAATCTCGATGTGGACGTCGTGGATATCGGCGTGCCTGTGCTGTCGATGCATTCGCCGTTCGAGACTGTCTCCAAGCTCGACGTCTATATGGCATACCGCGCATTCTCGTCGTTCTTTAAAATGAAAAAATAATCTGCGTATTTTTAGCCGGACGGAAAATCTGCCGTCCGGCGCTTTTTTCAATTTTCAAAGTGCAAAGTTCAAAGTGCAATGTCGGAAAAGGCTTCGCCTTTTGATTCATTTTATAAAAGAGCGCCGCAGGCATAAAAATCAAGCCCGCAGGGCTTCCGATTCTTTTGCCGACAGGCAAAAACTTCACTTCGGCGAAGCCGAAACTTCATAGTCCGCAGGGCTGCTTCACTTGTCCCGTAGGGACAAACTTCACTGCGAAGCCCCGCCCACAGGGCTTCCGATTCTTTTGCCGACAGGCAAAAACTTCACTTCGGCGAAGCCGAAACTTCATAGCCCGGAGGGCTGCTTCACTTGTCCCGTAGGGACAAACTTCACTGCGAAGTCCCGCCCGCAGGGCTTCCGATGATTGATTTTTTCATAAAAAAGTTGTAATTTCTGCGAAAAAGTCCTCTTTTTGGGACACCTGCCGTTGTATAATAAAAGTATCCTGAAACGGTAAGGAGGAAAGAAAACATGGAGTCAACGGATCATGCGATCGCAGTTCTGCTCGCAGATAAAAGCGGCGGCGCAATCTATTTTGAGATGCGGCTCGTCAATAAAATCCGGTTCTGCCTGAACAAAAACGACGGTCTGTTCCTCGATATGGCGTCAACGCAGACGCTGCTGCGGGATATCGGAAACGGATTTCTGGATGCAGAGGGCGCGTTCAACAGCCGGTTCCGGGATTATGATCTGACAAAATACGCCGAAGATTTTTACGCGGAAAGCGAGCCTTATTTTGCTTTTCGACGGCAGGTCGAAAAGCTGCCTGCAGACGTCCGGCAAACAGTCATCCTGATGACAAACGACGACATATGGGCGCACGGCGGCAGCGAAAACGGCGCGGACAGACTGTACCGCTGGGCAAAGTTCACATCAGACGGCTCCCGTTCATACGGCGAATGCGAAGCGTGGGATATGGGCGCAGAAACCGTCCCCTCTCCGGAAACGATTCTGCGCTCTCTGCTTGATGAAACGGAATCAAAATGAATAAAAATACTATTTATACCGTATAATTCGCCGTTTTATACAATATTTGATGCATAAAACAGCAAAATATTTATACGATAGGGGCTTGCAAAATGCAGAGGAACGTATTATAATAAGAGCCGTAATCAAAAGTCATAACAAACGAGGTTTTGCAAAATGGATAAAAAAGATATCAAAAAAGTCGTATTGGCTTATTCAGGCGGTCTGGATACGTCCATCATCATCCCCTGGCTGAAAGAGAATTACAACAACTGTGAAGTCATCGCCGTTTCCGGTGACGTCGGACAGGGTACGGAGCTTGACGGCCTTGAGGAGAAAGCACTCAAGACCGGCGCGTCGAAGCTCTACGTACTCGATCTCAAAAAGCAGTTCATTGAGGATTATATTTTCCCCACGCTGAAAGCCGGCGCCGTTTATGAGGGCGATTATCTGCTCGGCACGTCATTTGCGCGTCCCATCATCGCCAAGGAGATCGTCGAGATTGCCAAAAAAGAGGGCGCCGACGCAATCTGCCACGGCTGCACCGGTAAGGGCAACGATCAGGTTCGTTTTGAGCTGACCATCAAGGCGTTTGCTCCCGATCTTGCGATCATCGCACCGTGGAGAGAGTGGTCAATCAAGTCCCGTGAGGAGGAGATCGCCTACGCCGAAGCGCACAATATTCCGCTCAAGATCAACCGTGAGACGAATTATTCCAAGGATAAAAACCTGTGGCATCTGTCCCACGAAGGACTCGATCTGGAGGATCCCGCCAACGAGCCGCAGTATCTCAAAGAGGGATTCTTAGAGATGGGCGTCGCGCCCGAAGCGGCTCCCGACAAACCGACCTATGTCACGATTCACTTTGAAAAAGGCGTTCCCACCGCGATCGACGGCGTCGAGATGGGTGCGGTCGAGCTGCTCGAAAAAGTCAACAAGCTCGGCGGCGAGAACGGCATCGGTCTTGCGGATCTCGTCGAGAACCGTCTGGTCGGCATGAAGTCCAGAGGCGTTTATGAGACCCCCGGCGGCACCATCCTGTATCGTGCGCATCAGGTGCTCGAGACGCTCTGTCTTGACCGCGACACGCAGCATTATAAAGAGCTGGTCGCGCAGAAATATGCGGAGCTCGTCTATTTCGGTCAGTGGTTCACGCCGCTGCGCGAGGCGCTTGCCGCGTTTGTCGATAAAACGCAGGAGACCGTCACCGGTGACGTCAAGCTTAAGCTCTACAAGGGCAACATCATCAACGCCGGCACGACCTCCCCCTATACGCTCTACAGCGAAGAGGTCGCGACCTTTGATGAGGATCACGTTTACAATCAGGCGGATTCCGCAGGCTTTATCAATCTGTTCGGTCTGCCCATCAAGGTCAGAGCCAAACTCTCCCAGAATTGGGATAAATAAACAGCAAATCGGCGGTCGGCTTCGTGCCCGGCCGCTTTTTTTGAAAATCCTGTTGCAAAGAGAAAAGGAATCCTTTATAATAATAGTATCATAAAGGAAAGGACGAAAATTCCATGAAAAAATATGTCTCGATTTTTGCTGTTCTGCTGTTGGTGGTCATGCTGATGACCTCCTCCTCAGCAAAGACGCTGCGTCGCGGCGACGTCAATTCTGACGGTTCGATCACCGCGACCGATGCCCGCATGATCCTCCGCGCTGCGGCAACGCTGACAACGCTGACCGATGAACAGAAGCTTGTCGCCGATGTGGACGGCAACGGTAAGGTCACGGCGAAAGACGCACGCATGGTGCTTCGTGTATCGGCAAAGCTCGATCCTGATTTTGAACCCATTGAGATCGAAGATCCGACAGAGCCGACAACCGAGGAACCCACAACGGAAGAACCCACGACCGAGAAGCCCACAACGGAAGAACCCACGACCGAGGAGCCCACGACAGAAGAGCCGACAACCGAGGAGCCCACGACGGATACACCTGCTCTTGACGGAGAACGGGTTGAGTATGAAGACTTTCCGGAGCAAATCAAAACATTTGCAAGCGGTCGTTTTGGCTTAACCGGATATTTTTATCTGGATGGTGAGAGAACGCCGGTACAGTTGTGTACGGACGGTAAAAATATCCGCGCCACAATGAAGATGTCTATGGAAGGTATGTCGGATATCTCTATTGATGTCTTTATGCTGAGCGGAAAATCCGGTTCTGATAAAAAAGTATATATGGCGAATTCCAAAAAGAAAATGTATTGTGACGCTTCAGACATGATGGATGTCGGTGGTTTGGACCTGAGCTTTACTGGTGTTGATATGAGCGGAGCGTATGCCATTGTTTCCGAAGAACAGGAGTACACGGTTTATACGATTCCTGCATCAAACAGTAAGGTTGAAGTTTATATGATCGGTGACGAGATCAAGGGGCTTCGCACCTATGATGACCAAAACAACTTGCAGTCCAGAATTGATATTGATACATTTATCCCTGAATTTTCCGACGATGTATTCTCTATGAAGGGCTATGTACTGGTGGGACAGAAAACGCTAATTGCCAGTTTTATCGATCTTGGTGGAATTATCGGCGGCCTCGTTTAATTCATAATGCGAAAAAAGACGCTCTCTCGCGAGGGCGTCTTGATTTGTTTTCCGCTTATTTCAGCGCGAAGATCGTATTCAGATATTTTTTGCCGGTCGGCGTACGGAAGAGTTTGTAGCTGCCGAACATCACACTTTCTTTTTTAAGACCGTCTTCGTAGGCGTTGACGATAAAATCGGCCTCCATGAGAATACGGAGAATCACGTCGCTGCCGGGTTTGCCGGTGTGATGATGCGCGACAAGGTAACTGACCCGTTCGATCAGTTCTTCTTCATAGTCCAGCTCACGCAGCAGCTTTTCGGCTTCGGGCGGCCCCTCCTGCTCCTGTAGCGGGCCGTCGCACCGTCCGGATTTCGCTTCCGCATTCTTGATGCCGATGTCGTGTACGATCGCCGCCGTCCGCAGAATCAGCATATCCTGCGCGCCGAGCTTTTCGCCTTCGCCGATGAGCGTGGCGAAAGTATATACTTTAATAAAATGCTGAATCCTCTTTGGGTCGCCGGAAAAATATTCCGTCATTTTTTCAATTAAAATACTGTCGTTCTTCATGCTGCGCCTCCTGTTTCGCGTTTATTCTATCATAATCGACATGGCGACGCAATGAGTTTTGAAAAAAAATTAAGAAACAGTCCGATTTATCGGACACTTGACCGCCGGCGGATTGCGTCCGGCGTTTTTTTATGGTATGATAGCAAACAGAAAGGGTGATACCATGCGGTTTTTACATATTTCCGATCTGCATCTGGGGAAAATGCTGAACGGTTATGATCTGTCGGAGGATCAGCAGTTTATACTTGGTGAGATTGGCAGGATCGCCGAAGAAGAGGCGGTTCAGGGCGTGCTGATTGCCGGCGATGTGTACGATAAATCCAATCCGTCCGCCGACGCGATGGGGCTTTTCAGCGGCTTTGTTTCGGCGTTGGCATTAAAGCGGATTCCCGTTTACTGCATCAGCGGGAATCATGATTCGGCAGGGAGAATTTCTTATTTTTCGTCCCTGATCCGCGAAAAGGGGATTTATGTAACGGAGCAGTTTGAGGGAACCTTGCAGTCGTATACCGTTCGCGACGAATTCGGCGAGCTGACGATTCATCTGCTGCCGTTTGTCAAACCCGTAACGGTGCGGGCTTTTTATCCCGACGAGAGCATCACGAATTATGAAGAAGCGGTCGCGGCTGTCTTGGCGCATTCGCCGATCGATCCGTCGAAACGCAACGTGCTTGTCTGTCATCAACTGATCACAGGATCGTGCAAAAGCGGCTCAGAGGCGATGAGCGTCGGCGGCGTTGAGAATATCCCGGCTGATCTGTTTGATGACTTCGATTATGTGGCGATGGGACATATCCACGGCGCGCAGAGAGCCGGACGCGAAACGATGCGCTACTGCGGCTCGCCGTTGGCGTACGATGTGTCGGAGGCAGGACGGCAGAAGAGCGTTACGATTGTTGATCTGCTCGAAAAAGGCGACAGCGACGTCCGTCAGATTCCGCTGAAGCCGCTGCGGAATGTCGTCGCTGTCAAGGGCAAATTCCATGATCTGATGCAGCGTGAGCGGACGGACGATTTCGTCGGCGTCACCATCACGGACGAGACGGTAATTCCCGACGCACGTCTTCTGCTGCGCACCGTTTTTCCGAATATGATCGCGTTCGGCGTCGAAAACAGCGTCGTGAAGACCGAGGAAATCGTGAACCGGCAGGAAAATATGGAAGAAAAATCGCCGATGGCACTGTTCGACGAGTTTTTCCGTCAGCGCAACGGCGAAAACGGCATGACGGAGGAGCAGGAAAGCATTATGCGTGCGATTTTTGAGAAAGCGGAGGCAGAATCATGAAACCGTTATTTTTGACCATGTCGGCGTTCGGACCGTATAAAGATCGGGTCGATGTCGATTTCCGTTCGTTCGGCGGCGACGGCATTTTCCTGATTACCGGCGACACGGGAGCCGGAAAGACCACGCTGTTCGACGCGATTTCGTTCGCACTTTACGGCGAAGCCAGCGGCGGCAAAAGCCGCAAAAACAGCGAGACGCTGCGGTCGGACTATGCGCGCCCCGAAACCAAAACCTTTGTCGAGCTGACGTTTGAACAGCAGGGAAAAGAGTATCGCGTTACACGCAATCCGAAATATACGTTACCGGGACGCAAGACGGCGGTCGGCGCGGACGCCGAGCTGATTCTACCCGACGGCAAACCGCCTGTCAGCGGCGCTAAGCAGGTGAATGAAAAGATCTTTGAGCTGATCGGACTGAGTCGCGACCAGTTCGCACAGACCGCCATGATCGCACAGGGAGACTTTTTGCAGATTCTCCACGCGAAAAGCGAGACGCGCACGGAGCTGTTTCGCAAGATTTTCAAAACCGATCTGTATGAACGGGTGCAGACGCTTTTGAGCGAGGAAAACAGCCGGACGGGGCGCGATCGCGAACGGCTGCGCACGGCAATCCATACGGCGGCAGAAACCTTGAATTTTCCTGAGGACTGGAAAGACGCGGAAGCGTTCCGCGATTGCCTGCAGCGTGAAAATTTTGAAGAAATGCTCACACTGATCGGAGACTTTACGCAGGCGTCCCTGTCGAAGCGGGAAAAACTGGAGAGGAACGCGGAAAAGCTGCAAAAAACGATTGAAGAGAACCGTGAACTGATCGCCGAACAGCAGCGGCTTCGCGAAATGCTGAAAAAGCTGGCGGCGGAACAGCGCAATCTGACTGTTCTGGAATCGAAAACGAAAAAGGTCAGTGAAACCCGTGTCCGTCTTCAAAGAAGCGAGGAGGCCGACAAGGTCATGCCGCTTGAGAAGCAGAAGCAGGCGAGAGAACGGGACGTGAAGCAGATTGCGTCGCGGATGACGGAAGCTCAGCGTCTTCTGGAAGATCAGACCAAGACGCTTGCCCTTGCGGAAAAAGAAGCGATCGACGCGGAAACGGCGGTTCAGAATGCCGAAAAAGAAAAGACGCAGGTGCTCGAATGGGAAAAGATTCTGCCGTTGCTCCGGGAGCTGCACACCTTGCGCGCCGAGAGAGAAAAAACGCAAAAGAGCGTTTTGCGCGCCCGTCAGATTGCCGATGAAACGACGGAAACAGAGCGGAATTTGCGCAATCGTTATTTTTTAGGACAAGCGGGATTGCTCGCCGAAGCGTTGAAAGAGGGCGAAAAATGCCCCGTCTGCGGTTCGACGCATCACCCCGAACCGGCGGTGCTCGACGCGGAAACGCCGTCAAAAGAAGCGGTGGAAAGTGCGGAGAAGAAAGCTGCCGAAGCGCGTCGTGTATTAGAATCACAGTCCAATGTCGCCGCAGGATTGGAAGCGGCATACAAAGAGAAAATGCGGTCCTGCGAAGCGGCGGGGATTGATGAAAGTCAGGACATCGCGACGCTCGAAGTGAAAATCAGGACATCGCGCGAACGCTTTGACCGAATTGATAAAGCGTTGGTCAGAGCCAAAAAGAACCGTGAAAAAGAACAGACAGCTCTGGCAAAATTGCAGGGTGAAATCGACACGCTTGCCGAGCGTCGTCTGCACGCGGAGAAAACGTCGCAGGACGCTGCGGCGGAATATGGGGCGGCACTGCATGAGCACGGGTTTGACAGGGAAGAGGAATATCGCGCCGCCATCCTCGAACCGCTCCGGCAGAACGAGCTGAAAACCGCGATCAGGCGATACGACGAAATGCTCCTGGAATGCCGCAGCCGGATCCGTCAATGGGAAAAGGAGACGGAGAATCGGGAGCAGATCCCGATTGAAGAAAAAGAAAAGGCAAAGCAGTTTGCGGAGGAAGAGATTAAAAAAATTCAGCGCGAGCTTCGCGAACTCGATTCGTATATCGACGGCAGCAAAAAGGCCGTCGAGACGCTGCGCAGTACCGTCCGGGATTTCCGCGCGGTGACGGAACGCTATGTCGCCGTCAATTCGCTATACCGAACGGCGTGCGGTCAGCTCAGCGAACAGGCAAAGATCAGCCTCGAAGCGTATGTGCAGCAGTATTATTTCAATCGGATTCTGCTCGCCGCCAACGAGCGTCTGCGTTTTCTGACCGGCGGCGTTTACAGCCTGCGCTGTAAGACATCATCGGAAGATAACCGCACCAAATCGGGACTGGATCTGGACGTCTTTGATGCGAATACGGGGAAACTGCGCGACGTGCATACGCTCTCCGGCGGCGAATCGTTTTTAGCGTCTCTGGCACTTGCGCTCGGATTGTCGGATACCGTTTGCAGCATGGGCGGCGGCACGGAGATTGACGCCATGTTCATCGATGAAGGCTTCGGCTCTCTGGACGAAACGTCGCTGCGGCAGTCGCTGACCGTGCTTGAGAGCCTGTCCGACGGCAAACGCCTGATCGGCATCATCTCGCACGTCGCGGAGCTGAAAGAGAGAATCGAACGCAAGATTATCGTGACGAAAGAAACAGATGGAAGTACTCTGAAATTAGAAACGTAATGCTTTGCCAAAGTTCAAAGTGCAGTGTTCAAAGTGCAATGTCGGAAAAGGCTTCGCCTTTTGATTCATTATAAAAAGCGCGCCGCAGGCGTATAATTCAAGCCCGCAGGGCTTCCGAACCTCTTACTTCTGCACTCTTCACTCTTCACTCTTACCTGTAAAACCAAAACGCCTAACGGCGTTTGCACCTACGGTGCCGGGCGATTACGAATCGCCCCTACAGGTTCGCCGTAAGCATTTTATAAAATCCAAGCCCGCAGGGCTTCCTTAATTGCACTTTGCACTTTGAACTTTGCACATTCATTTTTCGTCATTTTGTACAACGAGCAGCGCAAAAATTCATTGAAGTTGTCGGGTTCTATAAAAATGAAAAAGTTTGAATTTTTTTAGAAAAAATCTTGCAATTTGCGCATGAATATAGTATAATATCCGAGCATGCGGAATAAAAGCGCAATAACTATGCCCTTTTGCCGTGTGTATCATGCGTTGATGTGGGATGTGGCTGCACGCTGATGCAGGGAACTCTCACGGAGTATGTCCGATTTTAAACCGGGCGAAGATTGCCGACAAGGGGCGTTTCTGTGCCTTAACCGCGGAAAATGCTGCGTCGGCAGGTGATATTTTATTGCCGTCCCGGAAAGAATGTTTTTCCGGTTTTTAAAATGGAAAAACAAGAAACACCCGGGCGCGTTGATAAAAAATATCACAGAGAGCCCGCCAAATTGCTTAGGAGGCGTAAACATGGCAGTTAAGGAAAAAATCAGAATCAGACTGAAAGGCTACGATCATAACCTCGTCGATAAAGCCGCCGAGAGAATCGTAGAGACAGCAAAGCGTACAGGCGCTCAGGTTTCGGGTCCGGTACCCCTTCCCACCGAAAAGGAAGTCGTGACCATTCTTCGTTCCGTTCACAAGGACAAGGATTCCCGTGAACAGTTCGAGCAGCGTACGCACAAGAGATTGATCGACATTCTCAGACCTTCCAACAAGACGGTCGAGGCACTGACGGGACTTGAGCTTCCCGCAGGCGTGGACATCGAAATCAAACTCTGATCCATTCAATTCCGGTTATATATACTATTATATATACCGCAGGTCACGTTGACTTGTGTCAACCAATAATCTGACAGGAGGAAAAACAAATGCAAAAAGGTATTATCGGTAAGAAAATCGGTATGACTCAGGTTTTTGACGAAAACGGAAACGTCGTTCCCGTAACGGTCGTCGAAGCCGGTCCCTGCCCGGTAGTCCAGAAGAAGACCGTCGAAGTTGACGGTTACGCCGCAGTTCAGCTCGGCTTCGCTGTTCAGAAGCAGCAGCGTGTGACGAAGCCCCTCAAGGGTCACTTCGCTAAAGCTGACGTAGCACCCCAGAAGGTTCTCAAGGAGTTCAGATTTGCTGATACTTCCGCTTATGAGGCCGGTACGGTCGTTAAGGCCGACACGTTCGCCGCAGGTGACAAGGTTGACGTCATCGGCACGAGCAAAGGTAAAGGTACCGCGGGTGCGATCAAGAGATGGAACTTCTCCAGACTCAAAGAGACGCACGGTACGGGTCCTGTCGCAAGACACGCCGGTTCTTTGGGCGCTTGCTCCGATCCCTCGAGAGTTTACAAGGGAAAGAAGCTCGCAGGTCATCTGGGTGCCGAAAGAGTTACCGTTCAGAATCTTGACATCGTCAAGGTTGACGCAGAGAACAACCTCATCGCCATCAAGGGCGCCATTCCCGGTCCCAAGGGCGGCTACGTTGTGATCACAGATGCGAAAAAGAAAGCGTAAGGAGGAATAAGAGATGCCGAATATTAAAGTAGTGAATAAGGCCGGCGAGCAGGTTTCGGAAATCGCGCTGAGCGATGCGATCTTCGCCATCGAGCCCAACACCTCCGTTATGCATATCGCGGTTGTCAATTATCTTGCCAATCAGCGTCAGGGCACACAGTCCACGCTTACCAGATCCGAAGTAAGCGGCGGCGGCAAGAAGCCCTGGAGACAGAAGGGTACAGGCAGAGCCCGTCAGGGTTCAACAAGAGCGCCTCAGTGGTATCACGGCGGCGTCGCTCTCGGCCCCAAGCCCAGAAGCTATCGTTTCACAATCAACAAGAAGGTAAGAAGACTTGCCATGAAGTCCGCTCTTTCCGCGAAGCTTGCAGCTGACGAACTGATCGTTCTCGATTCTTTCGAGCTGGAAGCCATCAAGACGAAGGAAGTCGCGAAGACCCTCAGCGCAATTGAGGCAGGCAAGAAAGCTCTTATCGTTCTTCCCGAAAAAGACGACGTCATCTACAAGAGTGCAAGAAACATCGCGGGCGTTAAGGTTTCTCTCGTAAGCACGCTGAATGTTTACGATATGCTTAACTGCTCCAAGATCGTTCTTCTCAAGGATGCCGTTGCGAAGATCGAGGAGGTATATGCATAATGAAAATTGCTCAGGATATCATCATCCGTCCCATCATCACGGAAGAGAGCATGGCGGAAGTCCCCGAAAAGAAATATACCTTTGAAGTCGCGAAGAGCGCAACGAAAATCGACGTTGCCGGCGCTGTCGAAAAACTGTTCGACGTCAAGGTCGCCAAGGTCAACACGATGAACGTCAAAGGTCATAAGCGTACCTACGGCCGCTACACGGGCTACAAGTCCGACTGGAAGAAAGCGATCGTCACGCTGACGGAAGATTCCAAGCCCATCGAGTTCTTCGACGGAATGTTCTAATTAACAAACAATCACACTTTTCAGGCGGTGACGTATGGATGCCGACCGCTAAGCCGTCTGAAGTATCAATCACGCCCGGTTCCGGGCAAGAAAGGCGAGTGACTTAGAAAATGGCTATTAAAGTCTATAATCCGACGACAAACGGCAGAAGAAATATGTCGGTTACAGATTATTCCGCGCTTTCCAAATGCGGCCCCGAGAGAAGCCTTCTTGAGCCTCTCAAGAAACACTCCGGACGCAACAGCTACGGAAGAATCACCGTCCGTCACAAAGGCGGCGGAAATCGCCAGAAATACCGTATTATCGATTTCAAGAGAGAGAAATTCGGTGTCAAGGCAGAAGTAAAAACTCTGGAGTACGATCCCAACCGTTCGGCGAACATCGCGCTGATCGAGTATGAAGACGGCGTCAAGACCTATATTCTTGCGCCCGAGGGACTCAAAGTCGGCGACACGGTGGAAGCCGGTCCCGACGCGGATATCAAGGTAGGCAACGCGCTTCCCCTTGTCAATATCCCCACCGGTACGTTCGTTCATAACGTTGAGCTTTATCCCGGCAGAGGCGGCCAGCTGGCCAGAGCGGCAGGCAACGCCGCGCAGCTGATGGCGAAAGAGAACGGCTACGCTCTTCTCAGACTTCCCTCCGGTGAGCTCCGCAACGTTCCCGCAATTTGCATGGCGACGGTTGGTACCGTCGGTAATGCCGATCACGAAAACGTGAAAATCGGTAAAGCCGGCCGCACCCGTCACATGGGTATCCGTCCGACGGTCCGCGGTTCTGTCATGAACCCCAACGACCATCCTCACGGCGGTGGTGAGGGCAAGTCCCCCATCGGTCGTCCCGGTCCTGTAACGCCTTGGGGCAAACCCGCTCTCGGCTACAAGACCCGCAAGAAGTTCAAGCGTTCCGATAAGCTGATCGTCAGACGCTGCAACGACAAATAATCGGGAAAGGAGCTATTAAGTAATGGGTAGAAGTATTAAAAAAGGACCTTATGTACAGCCCAAGCTGCTCGAAAGAGTCCAGAAAATGAACGAAGCCGGCGAAAAAATAGTCCTTAAAACATGGAGCAGAAGCTCCACGATTTTCCCGGATTTTGTCGGCCATACATTTGCTGTTCATGACGGCAGAAAGCACGTTCCCGTTTATGTTACCGAAGATATGGTCGGTCATAAGCTCGGCGAATTTGCTCCGACAAGAACATTCAGAGGCCATGCAGGTTCTAAGACCTCCAACAATGGTAAGTAAGTCAAAAGGAGTGTAAAAAATGGAAGCAACAGCAAAAGCGACTTTTGTGCGTATCGCACCTCGTAAGGTTCAGATCGTTCTCGACCTTATCCGCAATAAGCCCGCTGACGAAGCTATGGCAATCCTGAAGTACACGCCCAAGGCTGCGTGTGAACCTCTCGCAAAGCTTCTGAAATCAGCAATGGCAAATGCCGAAAACAATTTTGATATGGACGTTTCCAGACTGTACGTCGCCGAGTGCGCCGTCAGCCAGGGACCGACACTGAAAAGAATCAGACCGAGATGCAAAGGCCGTGCGTACAGAATCAACAAGAAAACGTCGCACATCACCCTTGTTCTCAGAGAGTCTGAAGAATAATCGGGGAGGAGGACAAGTAAATGGGTCAGAAAATCAATCCTACCGGTTTAAGAATCGGAGTTATTAAAGACTGGGAATCCCGCTGGTATGCAGATAAGAAGGACTTCGGCTCCAATCTCGTTGATGACTACAATCTTCGTGAGTACCTGCTGAAGACGCTTGCTCCCGCCGGCGTACCCAAGGTCGAGATCGAAAGAGATCCCAAGAGAGTTCGTATTAACATTCATTGCGCAAAGCCCGGCATGGTTATCGGCCGCGGCGGTGCCGAGATCGAGAAGCTCAAAGCGAAATGCAAAGAGATGCTCGGCGGCGACAAGGATGTTTTCATCAACATCATCGAGATCAAGCAGCCCGATGTCAACGCGCAGCTCGTCGCGGAGAACATCGCCGGTCAGCTTGAAAGACGTGTTTCGTTCCGTCGCGCCCTTAAGCAGGCCATCGGCAGAACCATGAAACTCGGCGCAAAGGGTATCAAAACGCAGGTCAGCGGCAGACTCGGCGGCGCGGAAATCGCCCGTTCCGAGACGTATCATGAGGGCACGATTCCTCTTCAGACGATCCGTGCCGACATTGACTACGGCTTCGCTGAGGCCAAGACGACTTACGGCCGTATCGGCGTGAAAGTCTGGATCTACAGAGGCGAGGTTCTTCACGATACCCGCAAAGTCAATTCAAAGAAAGAGAGGGCTTAATCATGTTACTGCCAAAGCGTGTTAAATACCGCAGAGTACAAAGAGGCCGCCTTACAGGTAAGGCTACGCGCGGCAATAAGGTGAACTACGGCGACTACGGTCTGGTAGCACTTGAGCCCGCATGGATTACATCCAATCAGATCGAGGCCGCTCGTATCGCGATGACGAGATACACCAAGCGTGGCGGTCATGTCTGGATCAAAATTTTCCCCGATAAGCCGATCACCGAGAAGCCCGCTGAAACCCGAATGGGTTCCGGTAAAGGTTCTCCGGAATATTGGGTCGCAGTTGTAAAGCCCGGCAGAGTGATGTTTGAGATTGCCGGTGTCGACGAGGCAGTTGCCCGTGAGGCAATGCGTCTTGCCGCGAACAAACTTCCCATCAAGTGTAAGTTTGTAACGAAGGAAGAACAGGGTGGTGAGCAGTAATGAAAGCCAGTGAAATCAGAAAAATGTCCGCTGAGGAGTTGGATGCTAAGCTTCTTGAGCTGAAGGACGAGCTTTTCAAGCTGCGCTTCCAGCAGGCCATCAACCAGCTCGAAAACCCCACACGTATCAGTGCCGTTAAAAAGGATATCGCGAGAATCCTCACGGTTCAGCGCGATGCTGAGCTGCACGGCACGGATGCCTGAGTTAAGGGAGGATATCGGTTATGGACAGAAATTTAAGAAAAACCCGTGTCGGTCTGGTTACCAGCGACAAGATGGATAAGACGGTCGTCGTTTCCGTGAAAGACCGTGTCAGACATCCGCTTTACAAGAAAATCGTCAACCGTACCATCAAGCTCAAAGCGCATGATGAGAACAACGAGTGCGGCATCGGCGATCGCGTAAAGGTGATGGAGACCCGTCCTCTTTCCAAGGATAAGAAATGGCGCGTCGTTGAAATCATAGAGAAAGCGAAATAAGGAGGACTACCCATGGTACAGCAGCAAACACTTCTCAAGGTTGCTGACAACACCGGTGCCAAAGAGCTTATGTGCATCCGTGTTCTCGGCGGTACCGGCAGAAGATACGCCAATATCGGCGATGTTATCGTAGCTTCCGTTAAAAAAGCTACGCCCGGCGGCGTTGTGAAAAAAGGCGACGTGGTGAAAGCGGTAGTTGTCCGTACAGCCAAAGGCGTTCGCCGCGATGACGGCACATACATCCGTTTCGATGAGAATGCGGCCGTTATCATTAAAGAAGATAAAAACCCGAAGGGTACACGAATCTTTGGACCGGTTGCGAGAGAGCTCAGAGATCACGATTATTCCAAAATCTTGAGTCTTGCACCCGAGGTTCTGTAATCGGGAGGTAAGAGAATGAGTAAAGTTCATGTAAAGACCGGCGACAAGGTCGTCGTTATCAACGGTAAAGACCGTGGCAAGCAGGGCAAGGTGCTTCAGGTAAGCCCCTCCGAAGGCAAGGTCATCGTTGAGGGCGTAAACATTGTTTCCAAACATGTCAAACCCCGCAAAATGGGCGAAGCAGGCGGCATCATCAAAGCCGAGAGCGCTCTGTATGCAGAAAAAGTTCAGCTCATCTGCCCCAAGTGCGGCAGACCTACAAGAGTCGGACATATGATCGACGACAAGGGCAAGAAAGTCCGTGTCTGCAAGAAAGCCGACTGCGGCGCTAAGTTTGAGTAATAAGGAGGAGCAAAACAATGGCAAGACTGAAAGAAATGTATAAAGCAGAAGTTGCTCCCGCGCTTATGAAAAAGTTCAGCTATAAGAGCGTCATGCAGATCCCGAAGATCGACAAGATCGTCATCAACGTGGGTTGCGGCGAAGCAAGAGAAAATCCGAAGGCGATTGACGCTGTCGTTCACGATATCGGCCTCATCACCGGTCAGAAGCCCGTCGTCTGCAACGCGAAGAAATCCGTTGCAAACTTCAAGCTTCGTGAAGGTATGCCCAACGGCGTAAAGGTCACTCTCCGCGGCGAAAAGATGTATGAGTTTCTTGACAGATTCTTCAACCTTGCGCTTCCCAGAGTCCGTGACTTCAGAGGCATCAATCCCAACTCGTTCGACGGAAGAGGAAACTATTCCATGGGCGTCAAAGAACAGCTCATCTTCCCCGAGATCGAATACGACAAGGTCGATAAGGTCCGCGGTATGGATATCTGCATCGTTACCACGGCGAATACAGACGAAGAAGCGCGTGAGCTCCTGAGCTTGATGGGCGCTCCGTTCGCAAGATAAGGAGGGGTTATTCATGGCAAAAACATCACAGAAGGTAAGAGCAGCCGCTCCTGCCAAGTATTCAACAAGACAGCACAATAGATGTAAAATTTGCGGCAGACCCCACGCATATCTGCGTAAATACGGTGTGTGTCGTATCTGCTTCCGTGAGCTGGCTCATGCGGGCCAGATTCCCGGAGTGAAGAAAGCAAGCTGGTAAGGAGGAAAACGCAATGCAGATTACCGATTCCGTTGCTGATATGCTCACAAGAATCAGAAACGCTGTTTCCGCGAAGCATGATACAGTAACTGTTCCGGCATCCAATGTGAAGAAAGCCATCGCGCAGATTCTCATGGATGAAGGCTATATCAAAAGCTATAAGGTAATTGAGGACAATAAGCAGGGCATCATCGAGATCGCGCTGAAATACGGTCCCAATAAAGCGCCCACCATTATGGGTATACGCAGAGTTTCCAAGCCCGGCCTGCGTATTTACACGGACGTTGAGAATATGCCCAAGGTTATCAAAGGCCTCGGCATCGCTATCATCTCAACTTCCAAGGGTATTATGACAGACAAGGACGCTCGCAAAGCCAACGTCGGCGGCGAAGTTCTTGCGTATGTCTGGTAAGGAGGTACAAAGGGATGTCTCGTATAGGCAGAAAGCCCATTACCGTTCCGGCAGGCGTTGACGTCGCAATCGACGGCAGCACAGTGACCGCTAAAGGTCCCAAAGGTACTCTTACCGGAACATTCAACAAAAACATGACGATCGCCAAGGACGGCGACACCATCACGGTTACGCGTCCCAACGATGAAAAAGAGAATCGCTCTCTTCACGGTCTGACCCGCACGCTGATTGCCAACATGGTTGAAGGCGTACACAACGGCTTCTCAAAATCTCTTGAGATCGTCGGTATCGGTTACCGTGCCAATATGCAGGGCAAGGATCTCGTGCTTTCGGTTGGTTACTCCCACACCGTTACCATGACTCCTCCCGAGGGAATCACCATCACGGTTCCCGCACCCAATCAGATCGTTATTTCCGGTCCCGACAAACAGCAGGTCGGTCAGTTTGCTTCCGAGGTCAGAGGCGTTCGTCCTCCCGAACCCTATAAGGGCAAGGGCATCCGTTATGCGGATGAGCACGTCAGACGTAAGGAAGGCAAGGCCGGTAAGGGCGGCAAATAATAAAGGAGTGAATCACAAATGGTAAACAGACCTGATACAAAACAGGCACGAATTCAGCGTCATAAAAGAGTTCGCGGCAAAGTTTACGGCACGGCTGAATGCCCTCGCCTGAATGTATTCCGCTCCCTTAAGCACATTTACGCTCAGCTGATAGATGACGAAAAGGGTGTAACTCTTGTTTCCGCTTCCACGGTTGAAAAAGAATTTACCGAGTACGGCGGAAATGCAGACGCTGCGAAAGCTGTCGGCAAGAAAATCGCAGAACGTGCGGCTGAAAAAGGCATTAAAGAATGCGTTTTTGACCGCGGCGGATATATTTATCACGGCCGTGTAGCAAGCTTGGCCGAAGGCGCCCGTGAAGGCGGACTTGATTTCTAACGAAAGGGAGGAAATACTTTTGGCTAAGTTTGAAACACAGGATAGAGAAGAGCTTCAGGAAAGAGTCGTAGCCATCAACCGCGTATCCAAGACGGTTAAGGGCGGCCGCATCATGAAGTTTTCGGCTCTCGTAGTGGTCGGCGACGGAAAAGGCACCATCGGCTTCGGTCTTGGTAAATCCGGCGAAGTACCCGACGCCATCCGCAAAGGCATCGAGGATGCCAAGAAGAATCTTATGACGATCCCGCTCAAGGGCACGACGATTTCTCACGAAGTCGTAGGCAAGTTCGGCGCAGGCGTAGTTCTCCTGAAGCCGGCTGCTCCCGGTACCGGCGTTATCGCCGGCGGCCCTGTCCGTGCCGTCATCGAGACGGTCGGTATCAAGGATATCCGTACAAAGGCTCTTCGTTCCAATAATCCCTGCAACGTTGTCAGAGCGACCGTAAACGGTCTGGCTCAGCTTCGTTCCGCTGAAACGGTTGCGGCAACAAGAGGCAAAACAGTAAAAGAAATTTTAGGTTAAGGAGTGGACGGTATGGCAGACGTAAAAGTTAAACTTGTCAGAAGCCTGATTGGCAGCAAGAAAGATCAGATTGCTACCGTTTATGCACTCGGTCTTCGCAAAATCGGTGATGAGGCTGTTCAGCCGAATAACCCGCAGACTCTCGGTAAGATCAAGAAGGTTTCTCATCTTATCGAAGTGTCCGAAGCTTAAAGAAAGGATGGGTCAAACGAATGAAATTACATGAGTTAGCACCTGCGGCAGGTTCCAACAGACCTTCAAAGCGTATCGGCCGTGGTCCTGCGTCAGGTCAGGGCAAGACAGCCGGTAAAGGTCATAAGGGTCAGAAAGCGCGTGCCGGTTCAGGTCCCCGTCCGGGATTTGAAGGCGGACAGATGCCCCTTCAGCGCCGTATCCCCAAGAGAGGCTTTAACAACATTTTCGCAAAAGAGATCGCCATCGTAAACGTTTCCGCTATTGACGAGAAATTCGCAGACGGTTCCGTTGTCGACATTGAGGCGCTCAAGAATGCGGGACTCATCAAAAATGAGCTCGACGGTGTTAAGGTCCTGGGTAACGGCGAAATCACCAAGAAACTGACAATTAAAGCCAACGCTTTCTCTGCAGGCGCTAAGGAAAAAATCGAAGCGGCCGGCGGTAAGGCTGAAACCCTTTAATTGCACCACATGATCTGAATTCGGTTTTATCCGAAAAAAGAAGGAGCGTGTGTCAAAAAAATGATTCAGACAATCAAAAATGCCTGGAGGATTCCCGAAATCAGAAAGAAACTGCTGTTTACGGCATTTATCATTTTGATTTTCAGACTCGGTGCTGCGATTCCCGTGCCCTTCCTGAGCATCGGCGCAGACGGATTGCTCGGTAATCAGACAACCACAACGGCTACTTTCCTTGATTACATCAACATGATTTCTGGTAACGCGTTCAACTACGGTACAATCTTCGCGATGTCGATCACGCCGTACATCAACGCATCGATTATCATCCAGCTTCTTACCGTTGCCATTCCCGCTCTTGAGAAACTCTCAAAAGAGGGAGAGGAAGGACGCAAAAAGATGGCCGCGATCACAAGATATACGGCAGTCGGCTTAGGTCTTCTTCAGGCCGCCGCCTACTATGTATTCCTGCGCAGCCAGAACGCGCTTTCCGCGACGACAAACACCTTCGGTAAGGTTTTCCAGGCAATCGCCATTATTCTCATTCTGACCGCCGGTACCGCCATCACCATGTGGCTCGGCGAGCAGATCAACGATAAGGGTATCGGCAACGGTATTTCCATTCTCCTTTTTGCCGGTATCGTTTCCAGAATCCCGACGTATGCGGTGCAGCTTTACGGCTATCTGGATTTCCGCGGCATCTATTATGCGCTTGTTCCGATCGCAGTTGTAAGCCTGGTTCTGATGGTTATCTTCATCGTATGGATGGATAACGCAGAACGCAGAATCCCGGTTCAGTATACAAAACGCGTCGTCGGCCGTAAGATGTACGGCGGTCAGAGCTCCTACATTCCGATTAAGGTTAATATGTCGGGCGTTCTCCCCATCATCTTCGCCAGCTCAATTCTTTCTCTTCCCTCAACGATCCAGATGTTCGTTAACCCGACGGAAGGTTCTTTCTGGGATAAGTTCTTTACGGTCTTCACGACGGAGCATTGGTCATACGCACTGATCTATTTTGTTCTGATTATCTTCTTTGCGTATTTCTATTCTTCGATTCAGTATAATCCGATCGAAATGGCAAACAACCTTGCCAAGAACAGCGGCACGATTCCCGGTGTCCGTACCGGCCGTCCGACTTCGGATTATATTGCGAAGGTCATTTCCAAAATCGTTCTTCTCGGCGCACTTCTCATCAGCGTCGTAGCGCTCTTCCCGATCCTCTATTCGCAGATCACAAAGTTGATTTGTACAGCGGTCGGTCAGGTTGATCCGACAACCGGCGCGGCAGGCGTTTCGATCTCGCTCGGCGGTACTTCAATCATCATCCTTGTCGGTGTTGCGCTTGAAACCGTTCAGCAGCTTGAGAGCCAGATGATGATGCGTCATTACAAGGGCTTCCTTGATTAACGGAGGGCGAACGATGAATATCATTTTCTTAGGCGCCCCCGGCGCAGGAAAAGGTACGCAGGCGGAGAAAGTCAGCGAGAAGCTGGGAATCCCCACCATCTCGACAGGCAATATCATCCGTGAAGCTCTCCGGAACGGTACGCCGATGGGTCTGAAAGCCCGTGAGTATACCGAAGCGGGCAAGCTTGTTCCCGATGAAATCGTCATCGGTATCATTAAGGACAGACTTGCCGCCGACGACTGCAAAAACGGATTTATCCTGGACGGATTTCCCCGCACGATTCCGCAGGCAGAAGCCCTTGACACGATGGGCATCGTCATCGACAAGGTGATTGATATCGAAGTCGCCGACGAAGCCATCGCCAAGAGAATGTCGGGCAGACGGGTCTGCGCGAAGTGTGGCGCATCCTATCATCTTGAGTATAAGAAACCCTCGGTTGACGGCGTTTGCGATCAGTGCGGCGGTGAGCTCGTACAGCGCAAGGACGACGCGCCCGAGACGGTTCTCGAGAGACTCAAGGTGTACCACAGCGAGACCGAACCGCTGAAGGATTACTACAGCAAGACGGGCAAGCTGAAAATCGTGGAAGGGCAGGAAGAAGTCGCTGACACGACAGCCCTTACCTTCAAGGCATTGGAGGATTAAGCATGGTAGTGCTGAAAACGCGTCGGGAAATCGAACTCATGCGTGAAGCGGGAAGAATTTCCGCGATGGCACTGAAAGTAGCAGGAGAGGCGGTTCGTCCGGGCGTTTCGACGCTCGAGATCGACACGGCAGCCCGTAAATATATTGAAAGTCAGGGCGCAAGACCGAACTTTCTGGGGCTCTACGGCTTTCCTGCCACTGCATGTATTTCCATAAACAACGAAGTGATACACGGCATTCCGAGTAAAGACCGCATTTTGCATGAGGGCGATATCGTGAGTATCGACCTCGGCGCGGAAAAGGACGGATACAACGGCGATAATGCTGCCACTTTTGCCGTCGGGAAGATTTCCGATGAGGCACAGCGGCTGATCGACACGACCCGCGAAGCCCTTTATGTCGGGCTGAAGCAGGCTGTCGCAGGCAACAGAATCGGCGATATCGGTCACGCGGTGCAGGTGTATTGCGAGGAGCGAGGCTACGGCGTTGTCCGCGATTTCGTCGGACACGGCGTCGGTAAAGAGCTCCATGAAGACCCTTCGGTTCCGAACTACGGAACTCCCGGACGAGGCGTTCGGCTTCTGCCGGGTATGACGATTGCTGTTGAACCGATGATCAATCAGGGCACATGGGAAGTCAACCAGTTGTCCGACGGCTGGACCGTCGTCACCAAAGACGGCAAGCTGGCCGCACATTTTGAGCATACGGTCGCCATCACGAAAGACGGCGAATGTATGATTCTCACGCAACCCGAATGAGGCGCCTATGGAACTGAAAGTCGGAAGCGTTGTGATCTCAAAGGCCGGCAGAGACAAAGGCAAATTCCTTGCCGTGATGCGCATAGAGCCTGACGGTGAGTATGTCAGCGACGGGAAAGAACGGCCGGTCGAACGGCCGAAGAAAAAAAATCCCGTTCATCTGCAAAAAACGCATTACACGGTCTCCGAAGCCGAAACAGCAACAAATCGTTCTTTAATAAGGGCGCTGAGACAATTCTCAGACCCTGACGAAAGGGAGGTAAAGTAGGATGTCCAAACAGGATATGATCGAAGTCGAAGGTACGGTGGTTGAAGCTCTGCCGAACGCAACGTTCAAGGTTGAGCTCGAAAACGGCCGCCAGATAGTCGCTACGATTTCCGGTAAGCTGAGAATGAACTATATCAGAATCCTTCCCGGAGACAAGGTAACGATTGATATGTCGCCCTACGACCTGACAAGAGGCCGTATCACATGGCGATCCAAATAGGTAATTTTTAAGGAGGTAAAACAATGAAAGTCAGACCTTCTGTAAAGAAAATTTGCGAGAAGTGCAAAATCATCAAGCGCAAGGGAAAAGTAATGGTTATCTGTGAAAATCCCAAGCACAAGCAGCGTCAGGGCTGATGTCCTGATAATACCGTAATGGAGGTGCAACTGACAAATGGCGCGTATATCCGGTGTTGATCTTCCCAGAGAGAAGAGAGTTGAAATCGGCCTGACCTATATCTATGGTATCGGCCGCAAAACCGCAAGCGACATTATTAAGGCAACAGGTATAAATCCTGACACAAGAGTTAAGGATTTAACTGAAGATGACGTTTCAAAACTTCGTGAGTATATTGACCACAACGTAAAGGTCGAAGGCGATCTCAGAAGAGAAACGGCTTTTGACATCAAGAGGCTCGTTGAAATTGGATGCTATCGTGGTGTTCGTCATAGAAAAGGTCTTCCCGTAAGAGGCCAGCGTTCCAAGACAAACGCCCGTACCCGTAAAGGTCCCAAGAAGACGATAGCCAACAAGAAGAAATAATCAGGAGGGAACAGTATGGCTACTAAAGCAACCGCTAAAAAAGGCGTTTCCCGTAAGCGCCGTGAGCGTAAGAATGTTGAACGCGGTGCAGCTCATATCCAGTCTACTTTTAACAACACCATCGTGACGATTACCGATACGCAGGGTAATGCCGTTTCATGGGCAAGTGCTGGCGAAATGGGCTTCAGAGGTTCAAGAAAGTCTACACCCTTCGCAGCTCAGACTGCAGCGGAGACTGCAGCCAAGGCAGCTATCGACCACGGCATGAAAACCGTTGAGGTCTACGTAAAAGGCCCCGGTCAGGGAAGAGAAGCCGCGATCAGAGCGCTTCAGACGGCAGGTCTTGAAGTCAGCATGATCAAAGACGTAACGCCCATCCCGCACAACGGCTGCCGTCCGCCTAAAAGAAGACGTGTATAACCTATAAACTGGAGGTGTTTTAACACATGGCAAGATATACCGGTGCGGTATGCAAATTATGCCGCAGAGAGGGCAAAAAGCTCTTTTTAAAGGGCGAAAGATGCACAAGTTCCAAGTGCGCTATTGATCGCCGCAGCTATGCTCCCGGACAGCACGGTCAGGGCCGCAAGAAGCTCACTGAGTACGGCCTTCAGCTTCGTGCAAAACAGACAGCAAGACGTTATTACGGACTCAACGAGAGTCAGTTCCATAAATACTACACCATGGCAGTTCGTCAGGCCGGCGTTACCGGTGACAATCTGCTTCGTATTTGCGAGAGCCGTCTTGACAATATCGTTTATACGCTCGGCTGGGCTACCTCCCGCGCAGAAGCAAGACAGCTTGTGACTCACGGTCACTTCCTTGTCAACGGTAAGAGAGTGGACATTCCTTCCTACCTTTGCAAAGCCGGTGACACAGTGGCAATCAAAAAGGCGAGCCTTGATTCTGAAAAATTCAAAGCGATTCTTGAGAAAACAGGAACGATTCCTGCATGGCTTGAAGCAGGCGAGGATTACACCGCGAAAGTCGTTGCCCTTCCCGAACGCGACCAGATCGAAGTTCCCGTTGAAGAGCATCTTATCGTCGAGTTCTATTCCCGTTAATAGCTTGACGGATCCCCTGTATCTTTTAGCAGCCTGACTGCAAAATCTAAGGAGGGTTTTGAATGATAGGTATTGAGAAGCCCAGAATTGATGCTGTTGATTTAAAACAGGACGGTACCTACGGCAAGTTTGTCGTAGAGCCTCTCGAAAGAGGCTACGGTACGACGCTCGGCAACAGTCTGCGCCGCATTCTTTTGTCGTCGCTTCCCGGCTACGCGATCACTTCGGTCAGCATAGACGGCGTTCTTCATGAGTTCTCCACGATTGAGGGCGTGAAGGAAGACGTTACCGAGATCGTTCTGAATTTGAAAAATGTCATTCTGAAAATTCATGGCTCAGGACCCAAAACCATGTATATCGATTGCAGCGGTGAATGTGAAATCACGGCGGACGATATACAGGCTGACTCCGAGGTTGAGATCCTCAATCCGGATCAGCATATAGCAACACTGAATGCCGATGCTCATGTCCGCATGGAACTGACGGCGGACTGCGGCAGAGGATATGTGTCGGCGGAACGGAATAAGAAAATGATGGATCCCGTCATCGGCGTGATCGCCATCGATTCGATTTATACGCCCGTCGTCAAAGTAAACTATACAGTTGATAATGCTCGTGTCGGCGATGTTACCGACTACGACAAGCTTTCGCTGGAGGTTTGGACCAACGGAACCATCGCGGCTAAGGACGCGGTTTCCCTGGCAGCCAAGATTCTCAACGAGCATCTCAATCTCTTTATTGACCTGTCCGACGAGGCCGGCAATACCGAGATTATGATTGAAAAAGGCGAAGACAACAAGACTCAAATCTTAGAGATGACTGTTGAGGAACTTGACCTTTCAGTTCGTTCATTCAATTGCCTGAAGAGAGCGAATATTCACAAGGTAGAGGATTTGATCTCAAAGTCGGAAGAAGAAATGATGAGAGTGAGAAATCTCGGCAGAAAATCTCTCGACGAGGTTATCGCCAAGCTCAATTCCCTCGGACTTTCTCTTCGCAGAGATGACGAGTAAATCCCAGATTATACCACGAACGGTAAAGGAGTGAATTTTATGTCCGGAACCAGAAAACTCGGCAGACCGACCGATTCCCGTAAGGCCATGCTCAGAGCAATGGTAACTTTCCTTTTGGAGAACGGAAAAATTGAGACCACCGTCACAAGGGCAAAAGACGTTCGTTCAATGACAGAAAAAATGATTACTCTTGCAAAAGAGAACAATCTTCATAATTACAGACAGGCTATGGCCTATGTAACCAAGGAAGATGTTGTCAAGAAGCTGTTTGACGAAATCGCACCCAAGTATAAAGATGTCAACGGTGGCTATTGCCGCATCGTCAAGACAGGTCCCCGTCGCGGAGATGCCGCAGAAATGTGCATCATTGAACTTGTCTGATTTGACAGAATAAACATAAGGCGTCCGGGAATTTCCGGGCGTCTTTTTTTCGGCGTTATCTTTTTCGACAGAACTGAAAAAGTGCCTGAAATTATGAAAAATATATAAAATTAACTTGAAATCCTTGGCTTAATATGCTATATTAGCAGTATATCAAAAGGACTACGGAGGAGATTCTATGTCACTTCACCTGAAAAAAGCTCTGAGTATTTTGCTCGCGGTTGTCATGGCGTTCGGCGTGTTTACCGTCTGCGGTTTTGCCGAGACTGCCGATGAGCAGCCCGGATACGAAATTCCCGCTTTACAGAACGGCGAGATTACGCCCACGATTATCGTGCCCGGCATCAGCCAGTCCGTTTCTGTTTACTGCGACGAAAACGGGAATCCGATCAAGGATAAAAACGGCAAAACGCTTGAAGGCGGGCTGCTGATCATCGATTCGTCGAATCTTGTTTCCCTGATTCTCAAAAAACTTGCGCTGCCGCTGCTTTCCTCCCTGCTGACGCAGAGCGTCGATGAGGATCTTGCGCAGGGCGTTTACGACGTCGTGTGCCAGCTGTTCTCGATTCAGAAGTCCGACAAATCGGGCAACGCGGTGAACAATCTTGTTGTCAAGAGCTATAACTATCCGCTTTCGCAGTACGACGAAGGGTCAAAGGGCTGGTTCTACCGGATGCTCCCGATGGAGCCCGTCGTGGAAGAGATCAGTGAAACCTACGGCGTAAACGGTGAAAATTATGTCTATCTGTATACGTTCCCGCTGATCGGCGATCCGATCGCATCGGGTGAAGGCCTGTTCGATTATATTGCCATGGTCAAAGAGCAGACCGGTTGCTCCAAGGTCAATCTTGTCGGCGTCAGCCTCGGCGGAACGATTGTTTCGTCCTATTGCGATCTTGTCATGGATCGCGGCGGTGATTTCTCGGATATCAACAAGATTGTCAATGTTGTTGCTTGCTTAGACGGCACGGATCTGTTTGCCGATTTTTATGACAGAAACTGGAATCTCTCCGATGAATTTCTGTACGGCAGCTACATTCCCGGTATTATGGCGGAATCCGGTGCCGATGAATATGTCGGTCACCTGCTGAATATCGTGATCCGCATTCTGCCGAAAGACGTTCTGTACACGATTCTGACGGCGGCGATGGACGGTATGCTTGATACGCTGCTTGTCAACTGCCCGCAGTTCTGGTCGATGGTTCCCTCCGACCGCTACGACGCGCTTGCGGATGAGTATCTGTCCGATCCCGATATGGCGACAATCCGCGCGAAGACCGACCGCTATCAGGAAGCGCGTCTGGATCTGAAAGAGAACCTGCTTTATGCGCATGAAAACTATGATGTGGATGTCTTCAGCGTCTGCGGTTACGGACGTCAGTACGATACGGGCGACTATTGCTTCCTCGGCATTGCCGGTTCCTCCGTGACCTCCAACTCGGATTCCATTATTGATATTGATTCCACTTCGCTCGGTGCAACCTATGCGGTTGCCGGTGAGACGCTCGAAAACGGCAATTCTCCCGACAAAGAGCTGGATATTTCCACCTGCCTGTTCCCTGAGACGACATGGTTCTTCTACGGGCAGCATCATGAAGTCGGCCGTTCGGATGTCGTCATCAAATTGCTTGCCGGCATCATCAGCGACAATATCACCGACGTCAATTCGTCTGCTTCTTTCCCGCAGTTCAATTACGGACGCAACACCAGAACCCTTACCCGTCCTGACGGTCTGATGGATAAGGCGGAGGCTGTTTTGGCGAATGTTGACGGCGAATACACGCAGGAGCAGATCAATACGGTCAAGCCCGTTTATGAGAAAGCGTCCGCCATGCTTGCGAACACCGTTCTGACGGCGGATTCGGCGGATGAAGCGAAAGCCATGACGCAGGAGCTTAATGACGCGCTGGCCGTTACGGGTCTTACGACCGCGACCTCGCAGACCAACTTCTTTATCAAAATTCTGAATAAGATCTTTGCCGCGCTTGACGCCGCTGTGATGGAAAAAGTCGGCGGACAGGGCTTCAGCGATAAGTTTTAATTCTGTTTTGGCATTCCGGACGCCGCTCTTTTCAGGGCGGCGTTTTCTTTAAGCCTTGTTTAAGCGTCTTGCTGTACAATAAAAACGGTGTTTTTTAGAATTTTTTCGGAAAATCCTATTGTAACGCTAAGGAAAATGGTGTATAATTCAATTATTATGAGTCGTAGACCGAAACGGAAGGTGCTTATTGATGGATGACAATTTTGTGAATCCTGAAACCCCCAATGAAAATGAAAGTGAATTTGAGCAGTTCCTGAAAAACTCGCAGAACGCCGCGCCGGAGTCAGAGTCATCCGACGGGAATGCGGAGAAAACGATGCTGCCGGAAGATCCCCAAGAGAAACCGGCCGAAGATCCGGAAATCGCCAAAAAAAAGAAAAAGAATAAGGGCGCTGTCGCCTTGATTATCGTATTGGTACTGATCATGATCGCCGCCATCGGCGTAATGGTTACTGTGCTGGTTCGTTCGGATTCCGGTTCTGATTCTTTCGATCCCGAAAAAACGGTAGTAACAGTCAGTGATCTTGCAAGCAAAGAAAATGTAACAGGCGGCAATGCTGAATCGGCGATAGACATCGGTAATATTGAAATCAGCGCCGCAGAATTCTATCTGATCTATATGGACTACTATGGAAGATATTCTTATTATTATCCGGAAGATCAGCTCAAAGAAATGGCAATTGACTTCCTTGTTTTTAACAATACGCTGTATGCCCAGGCTCTTGCCGCCGGTTATTCATTGACAGACGAAGATAATCAGAGTATTGACGATCTCATTGGTGAGATTCGCTTGCAAGCGGAAGCAGAAAGCGTGTCGATCGAGGAATATGTTGAAAAGTACGTCCTCAAGGACTACACGATAGATATGTACAGAAGTTTTCTGGAAAAGCAGATGCTTGTCAATAACTACTACGAGGACTGCATGAAGAAACTGGAAAAAGAGCTGACACCCGGCGAGATTGAAAAAGCGTATAACGCCGATATAACCGCTTACGACATTGCGAGCTTTTCCTATTGGTATATTTCCGCGGCGGAGGAGAATGCACAGGAGCAGGCCGATCAGGTTGTGGAAGCCGTTAAGGCCGGCAGTACGCTTGACGAGGCGATCCAGTCCGTGACCGGCGACAGCACCAAGACGGCCAACAAGATCACCGGCTATACAAAGAGTGATGTGACGCAGAATTTTTCCTCCGAAGCGGCGGAATGGCTCTTCGCCGTCAAGGAAGACGGCAGCTATGAGAATCAGGCGGGTGCCGTTACGTCCGTGAAAGCCGATAACGGAATGATCTATATCTTCTGTGTCGACGGCGCGCCGCACCGTAATGAGTTTGTTCCGGCGACGGTCGCGTATATCGAAGTCGATATCGGAACGGATACCTCTGTCAAGTCGGAGGGCGAGCAGAAAGCGATCGCTCATTCGACGGCTCTGAAGATCAAGGAGCAGTTCGACAAAACGGATAAACAATATAACTCTTTTGAATCGCTCATGGTTGAATATAATAACGGTGATAATGAGCTTGTCTCCGGCGATGTTTTTGAAAGCATCACGCCGAACGGCACTCACGACGCCGGTGTCGAGGCTTGGAGCTTTGATGAAGCTCGCAAGGTCGGTGATTGCGAGATTGTAGAGGGCGACGGCTGTTATTATGTGCTGTATTATAAAGAGAAGGCCGAGTCTCCCGTCTGGTATTCCGCTGTCAAAGAGAAGCTCCTGACGGATAAACAGACCGCGTGGCAGGATAGTATCCAAAAACTCAGCGAAGGCAAGGTCGTGACGGACGACGCCGCGATCGACGAAGTTATCGCTTATGTAAAATCCTCCGCACAAAATGCGATGGCGCAGTAATAAGGGCTTGTAAATTTCGGCAAAATAGTGTAAAATAGCTTAGGGCTTTCCTCAGCGATTAGTTTGAAAGGTGTTTATTCTTATGGAAAAAAAAGAAAAAGATTATTCTGACAAATATCGTCAGGAACGAAAAGAAAGAATTGCCAAACAGGCAAAAAGTGCAGGAAAAAAATCCAATGCGCATCCGGGTGCCAGAAAAACGGCGGGAAAGGTTTTTTCCGTTGTCGTTGCCGTCGTGGCCGTTGTGGCACTGCTTGCCGCCTCCCTGAATTTCATGGAGGTGCCGCAGATGCTCATCAAGGCTGTTACCATCGACGGAAAATCCTATTCGATGAGCGAGCTGAGCTGTTACTATATGATGGCGTACAGATCGGTTGTCAGCCAGGCTTCTGCCTATGATCAGCAGTACGGCGCCCAATACGGCTACGGCAAATTGTTTACCGGTTATGACACATCTCTCTCTCCCGCCGACCAGACGACAAAGGACGACAACGGCAATGAGATCACATGGGACGAATACTTCCTGCAGGAAGCGATCGAGAGTATGGCCAATATCAAGAGATATTATAACGCGGCAGTCGAAGCCGGCGTGGAGCTTTCCGAAGAGGATGCAGCGAGTATTCAGGAAACGCTTGATTACTATAAGTCCAATGCGGGCAATGCTTCTCTTTCCAAGTTGCTCTCCGTGAATTTCGGTAAGGGCGTCACCGCAAAGCTCTTTAAAAAGGTGCTGACGGAACAGGCTATTGCGAGCACATATCAGGAGCAGCTTCAGGAGGAACTGAAAAACGGTTATTCCGATGCCGATATTGAGAAGATCTATCAGGAAGATATAACGGCTTATGATGTCGTAACGGGCAGATGGTTCACGATTGATGTGGAATCCGATGTGCCTGCCGAAACCGCAAGCGGCGAAGAGGAATCCTCCGGCGCAGAGAGAGCACCCATCGCCGAGGAGCTGAAGGCGCAGGAATTTATTTCAAAAGTAAAATCTCAGCAGAACTACAATGAGGAGACATTCAAGGCGACTGTTCTCGAATATGTCGATAAAGACGACGAGGATTACGAGAATTATAAAAATGACGCAATGACAAGCCTTACGAAGGTTGATAAGGAAACGCTCAAGTCAAAGGTCGGCGAAACGGCTGCAAACTGGTTCTACGAGCAGGATGGAAACGGAAATTATGTCCGTCAGGCCGGAGATATGAATTATTTCCTGAATGAAGATAACAGTCTTGTATATATTTTCTATGCAAGCGGTGCGCCGTTCCGTGATGAGGCCGTTCAGGCGTCCGTCCGTCATATCCTTGTCCAGTATCCCACGGAAACGACCGAGGCTGTTTCCGGCGAAGAGGCTACCGATACGGAGGAAACGACCGTTGCCGCCGAGGTCAAATCCGAGTGTAAGAGCGAGGCCGAATCCATTCTGGCACAGTATAAGGATTATATCAACGAAAATGAGAGCGGCGTGGCTGACGAAGAGTATTTCGGCGAGCTTGCCAGCAAGCTCAGCGACGATACCCGTTCGCAGAGTAACGGCGGTCTGTGCTCCGATATGAGAAACGACGGTTCTTATGTGAAAAACTTTGAGGACTGGGTATTCGCTGAGGGGCAGTTTGACGGCGAAACAAGAACAGCGGGTGATACCGGTATTGTCGAGACAGAGTTCGGTTATCACGTTATGTACTATGTCGGTGCTCATGACCATCCCGAATGGTATGAAACGATTTTGAACGAACGCGCCAACGAGGATTGGGAGAAAAAGCAGACCGAATTTGACGAGAGCTTCGGCGAGGATGCTATCGTCAGAAAAGAATGGGCCTGCGGCCGTCTCAAGAAGTCCTGCTTGAAGCTGATCAACAGCGGAAGATAAGCAAAAAAACATAAAAAGATCCGGAGAACTTCCTGTGGGAGGTTCTCCTTTTTCAATCAGATCAGCCGCCGCAGGCATTCCCGCGGCGGCTTTTTATGACGTCTTAGTGGTTCTGTCGCTTATCAGCCGCAGCAGCCGCAACCTCTGTCGCAACCGCAGCCTCTGTCACAACCGCAGCCGCAGCCGTCGTTGTTGAAGAGAAGGACGAGGATGATGATGACGATAAGCCAAGAATTGTTGTTGCAGAAAAAGTTCATTGTCTGACCTCCTTTCCTATGCTTTCATTGCATCCTATGCGGCAATGCGGACAGGTGTTACAAAAAAAACATAGGAGGGGAAGGTCAATCGTCGTTCAGAAGAAGCGTGGCGGTCAGCACGGTGATGTCGTCCGGCGACTCCTTGTCCGCGTTCAGTCGGGCGGCATGCGCGAGCTTTTCGGCGAGCTCTTTGCCTTCGTAATCGGCGGCGTCCTTCAGAATATCGCGCCATGCGGAGACGGATTCCTCCGATACACCGTCCGACATCAGCACGAACGAGTCGCCGTCGCGAAGGCTCAGACTGATTTCCTCAAAGGCGATATTTTGCAGAATGCCGATCGGGAGAGAGGGCTTCGCAAGACGCAGGAGCTTTAAATGCCGCATCGCAATGGAGCTGCCGGCACCGGCCTTGAAAAATTCGACGTCGCCGTTGTAGAGATCGGTCACGGCGATATCGAGCGTCGCCAGAGATTCTTCACCGGAGCGCACCAGCATGGCGGCGTTGATCATTTTGAGAATGCTTTCGACGGGGTAGCCTGCGCCAAGGAGCATCGTCGCGAGAGAGCAGCACAGTACGGAGTCTGCCGCAGCCTTTTTTCCCGTTCCCATGCCGTCGCTGAGAATCATAATGAAATGCCCTTTGCCGTCGCAGAAACTGCGGAATGTATCGCCGCACCATTTTGCTCCGTCGGAGCTTAGCTGAAATCCGCCGGATTCGACGCGGTATTTTGTCTTTTCGCAGACAGTAAACGTGATGCGTCCGTCGGCAAGCTTTCCGATGACAGGGGATTCCCATTCGGCGGTCAGAACGGAAGAAATGCTGTCCGTCAGCGCGTCGAAATCATATTTTCCGGCAGGCAGGCAGAGTTCGCAGAAACGGTGTTCCTCCGCTGTGCGGAAAACGCCGCAGCTGACAGGCGTCACGCCGTAATCCTTTTCGAGCATGGCGCGCACCAGCTCCGAACGCTCGGGATCATATTCCTCCCCGGAATCCATCACAGCGGAGAAACTGCCGAGGAGTTCCGAGACGGACTGAAACTGATCGGCGACAATGTTGACCGTTTCCCCGGTTTTGGCTGTCTCCCGCATAGCGTTCCGGTAGCGTTCAATCTCCAGACGCAGCTCTTTGATGATGCGTTCGCTCTGCGGACAAAGCGAGAGAAAACGAGGCGGCAGTTCACGGCTTTCGGGGGAGTCGCAGCGTTTGAGTTCTTCTGCAATATCCCGGAACCAGCCGTCCGTTTCGGTTTTATTCTGCTGGCGGCAGAATTGTCTGTGATCGCAGGCCGTGCAGACTTTCTTGGAAACGTTTTCGTAGATGGTCTCTTCACGCGGAAAGGAACGCCGTTTGTAAATTCCCGCGACGGCTTTGACGGACGAGGCGACGGAAGTCATGCCGTCCGAAGCCGTTTGCAGCCGCGTTTTCAGAACATTGCGCTGCCCTGTGAGAAAAGCACCGTCCGAGGAAAGCGAAAAAATGCGCCGATAGATTTTTCGCAGTTTTTTCGGCGTGAGCAGCAACGCAAAACAGGCGATGCCGACACCATAGAGAATGTTGGCAGCGCCGATCCAGTCGTCCGATGCGAACGCGGTGACGGAAATGGTGATGAGCAGAATCACGGCGGACAAAAACCGGTTTTTGCGTCCGAAAATGCCGACGAGCAGACCGCCCATCGCCATGCCGCCTGTCAGAAATCCGCTCTGTCCGGCAAGTCCCAGAACCACGCCGGCGAAAATGCCGGTCAGCGAGCCGTATTTATCGCCGCCGAAGCAAGCGGCCACGAGTACGACATACGAGCCGACAATCACGGCGGGGGAGAGGACAAAGACGGAGAACGAAGAGAGCGCAAGCAGCAGCACGGCAAAGAGGATCAGCACGGAAGCCGTTTCGCGTCCTGAAAGACCGGCGGCGTATTTTTTGGCGGGATTGATGGCGAGAAAACAGGAAAAGAACCAGGCGGCGAGCGAGCAGACGGCGCTTTCCGCCGCGTAGAGGATCACTTCGTCTACGGACAGCGTAACGGACAGACTCAGGATCAGTCCCGTGACGAACAGCGGAAAAAATCCGCAGACGGCGCTGAAAACCGGATGATAACTTCGTTTGAAGCTACGTTTGAGCAGGTAGGCGAGAATACCCGCAACGGCAGCTGCCGCGATATAGCGCAGCGTCAGCACCGTCACCCCGTAAATGCGGAAATAGCCGGCCGTACTGCCGAGCACCGCCGCCGGTATGTACTCGGGAAAAACGGCGGCGGCCAGCGCGACGCCGAACGGCGCTAAGCCGTCAAAGGAGGCGCAGGCGCACAAAAAGCCTGCCGCGGCGGCGAGAATATGCCGCAGCACAATGCCGCCCGCGTATTTTAATACCCGATCGCTGTCCGTTAAGCTCTGTATGGTTTTCGTCCTGTTCATCTGTTTGTCACGTCCCGTAAAAAGTATCATACTGATTTTATTATAGAGGACGGGAACGGAAAAAACGGTCGGAAGCGGTACGGGGATTTTTGTTTTTCGGCGTCTTACCTTGTCGCAGGAAACCGGAAAACAAAGGATTGCTTCGGAATGCGTCAATAACCGAGGCTTTGGGCGTACTGACGCGGCGTCATGCCGAATTTTTTCCGGAAGCAGGCGATGAAATAACTCTCCGAACTGAAGCCCAGATAATACCCGATGGCGGAATGGCTGTATTTACCGCCGAGCATCGCTTTGGCAGTCTCGAGCCGACGATCCATGATATACGCCGAAACGGTCTGTCCCGTCGTTTTCTTGAAAAGACGAGAGAGATAATCGCCGCGCAGCGCACAGTGCTCGCCGAGCTCGTCCAGCGTGATCTTACCGTGCAGATGCTTTTCGATGTAGACCATGCAGTCTTTGACGGCCTGCGGATAGTCCCTATTCTGTTTCGCCAGACGCACCTGCTCAGTCAGCTCATAAGCGGCGTCCTGCAAATAGCGGTAAATCTCCTGCTGTGAGCGAAGCGTATCAATATGCATCAGACATTTGTCGGCAAAGTCATAGGCAGCCGTCTGGGGCATACCGCCCTGAATCGCGTAACGCGTCGCAAGCGTCACACAGCAGACGGCGAAATACTGCATCTGCCGCAAACTGTCCGCAGACATACGCCCGACGGCAAGTCCGTCGTTCAGAATCGTGTGCATAACGCGATCGAGCCGCCTGACGTCGCCGCTGCCGATGGCGGAATAGAATAAGATTTCCTGTTCATAGGGCGTGTGCCATTTGCCGTGTTCGATTTTTTCAAAGAGTCCGTCGTCAACGATTTCGGGCAGCTTCAGCGTTTTCGGTTCCATTGAATTCTTCCTTTCATCTGTACTATAAAGGAATACGGCGAAAAACACAACAAGATTTTGATAAAAAGTCCAAAATTTTGCTATCTATTTTGGATATTGAATGCTAAAATGGAATTATCAAACAGAAAAGGAGCGTTCCCATGATCAGCAAAACCAAATTTCCCATCACCGATTCGCAGATTGTATCGCTTTTTCAAAAGGCGGGCTTTCGCGATGTGCGGAATATTGCGCCGCTTGGCGACGGCGAATTTAACGCCGTGTATGCCGCGACTGCGGACGGAAACGAGTATGCCGTCAAGATTGCGCCGTCACCCGATTGTGATGTGTTGACATATGAGAAAAACATGATGCGCGCCGAGCTGTTCTGGTATGATCAGCTTCGGGAGAAGACGCAGGTGCACGTGCCTACCGTTTTGTACCGCGATTTCTCACGGGAGACGATCGGAACGGATTGGTTCATCATGGAGAGAATCGGCGGAACCGCTCTCAATCGCTGCCGTCTGCCGCAGGAGGAAAAGGAAGCGGGAGATCGGGCGATTGTAGAAGCCGCCGCCGCCATGCACGCGATTTCCGGCGAAGCGTTCGGTTTTCCGTCGGGCAAAAAGTACGATACATGGGATCGGGCGTTAGAGGGGATTCTTTCGGATCTTGTCAGCGATTGCGAGAAAAAGGGCAAACGCTGCCGGAACGGCGAGAGGCTCTTGCATGCGCTGAAAAAGCATCGGGACGTGTTTCGCGAGGTGCCCTGCACAATGGTCAGCTTCGATTTGCATCCGGGCAACGTGATTTATGCACCGCAGAACACGGACGGCCGCTTCTGGTTTATTGATTGGGAGCGCGGCATCTGGGGTGACAGGGTGCTGGATTTCGTCAATTTTGACCCGATGCACCCGATGGAAAAGAAGACAAAAACGCTTTCCTTCTATAACAGCGTCGCCGCAGAAAAACTGACTGTCGATGACGGCGTGAAGCTGCGCTATGCAATGGGGCAGGGACTGCTCGGACTGGTTATGGAAACGGAAAAATACTATCGCTATACGCCGGCGCGCTTCGGCTGGTGGCGGAATGTTTCGGCGTGCCTGTATTTTTACAAATCCGCGTTCGGGGTGTTGGAAGCATGAACCATGACAGCGCAAAGCTCGGGACAGAATCCGTCCCGAAGCTCGTTTTCGGCTTTTCCCTGACCGTGTTGGCAGGGCTGCTCCTCAATTCTGTCTATACGCTGACCGACGCGCTGTTCATCAGTCATGCTCTCGGCGATACCGCGATGGGCGGCGTATCGCTGATTCTCCCGTTTACGATTTTACAGGGCGCGATCTCAACGACCGTCGGCAGCGGCGCATCGGCAATTGTTTCACGCAAGCTCGGAGAAGGCAAGCCCGGGGAGGCGGGAGCCGTCACCGTCAACGCGATGGCGATCTTTTACCTGACGGCGATCCTGACCACCGCGCTCGGATTTCTTATGATGAATCCGCTCCTGAAAGCGCTCGGCTGCACGGGTTCATTGGAAACATACGCAAGGGAATATTTTACGATTCTGCTCATCGGCAATGTGTTTTCCACGGGCTTTTCGTCAATCATTCGTGCCGAGGGCAAGATGGTCTACGGTATGCTGATCTGGGTCATTCCCATAACGATGAATATCGCGCTGGACGCACTATTTCTGTTCGGACTCGACATGGGCGTCAAGGGTTCGGCGTGGGCGACGGTCATCGGGCAGTTCGCATCCTTTTCCATGAGCGTGTTCTTCTTTACGCGGCTGACGGGACAACAATTCAAAGGCGCAAAACTCAGCCGTAAAACGGCGGCGGAGATCATCGGCATCGGTCTGCCGTCGCTGATTCAGAGCGGGTCGCTGTCCGTTCTGTCGGCGATGCTCAATCATGTTCTGGCTCGTGTCGGCGGAGAAGCCGGCGTTACCGCGTTCGCCTATATTGTGAAAATTGTGACGTTCGCGCTCTCGCCGCTTACGGCGTTTTCGATGTCGCTTGTCCCGATAGCGGGCTATAATTTCGGCGCAAAAAAGCCCCATCGCGTCCGGCAGACGGCGTGCTTCTGCCTGCTTGCCGGCTTCCTCTACGGCGTATTTGCCGTGCTGCTGCTGTGGCTGATTCCGTCGCAGATTCTCGGACTGTTCACGGAAAACGCCGACCTTTTGACGGTGGCAACGAGAGGACTGCGCATCGCCGCGCTGACGCTTCCGTTCACGGCTCTTCCCATGACGACCGGCGCGCTGTACCAGTCTCTCGGCAAAAAGGCAGGCGCGTTCGTCCTGTTTGCGTCTGTGCTGATCTTTACGGTGCCGTTGCTTTGGTTCCTGCCCGACGCGTTGGGTCTTGACGGCGTCTGGTTTGCGTATCTTGCGGCGAATATTCTTGCCGCCGTTCTGGGAGCGGTTCTCATGCTTCGTGTGCGGAAAACCGCTCTCACCGATTGAATTTTTCAACATTGCTTCCCGGTTCCTGTGGTCGGAGCCGGGATTTTGCTTTTTCTTAAAATAATTGCCCTTCTTCTCTTGCATTACCTAAGAAAATTTAGTATAATAATTTAATATATATGGCATCGAATTTTACCGATCACGGAGAACGTTATGGAATATAAAAAAGACGGAAACGAAACACGGAATCATAAAGAAGAAAAACAAGAGCGCGACGATTTGATCATCGGTCGCAACGCCGTTCGGGAAGCGTTAAAGGCGAATCGTCCGGCGGACTATCTGCTGGTGCAGAAAGGGGAGCGTAAAGGCGCAGCCGCACCGTTGATTGCGATGTGCGCGGAAAAGAAAATCCCCATCAAGGAAGCGGATGAGAAAAAGCTTGATTTTCTGTGCGGTCATGCGAATCATCAGGGAGTCATTCTGGTCGCCGCCGCCAAAGAATACTGCACACTCGACGATATTTTTGCCTATGCCGAAGAAAAGGGCGAACCGCCGTTTTTGGTTTTGTGCGATTCCCTTGAGGATCCGCATAACCTTGGCGCGATTATCCGCAGCGCGGAAGCGGCAGGCGTTCACGGCGTCGTCATTCCGGCAAGACGCAGCGTGGGACTGGGTTACACCGTCGGCAAAGCGTCCGCCGGTGCGCTCGAATATATGCGTGTCGCAAGAGTGACGAATCTCGCAGCTGCGATTGAAGAAATCAAACAGCGCGGCGTGTGGGTTTTTGCCGCGGATATGGACGGCGCGCCGTATGACAAAACCGATTTTTCCGGTGCCGTTGCTATCGTCGTCGGGTCGGAGGGAAAGGGCGTCAGCCGTCTGGTCAAAGAAAAGGCCGACGCGGTCGTTTCCATTCCCATGAAAGGGCAGATCAATTCTCTCAACGCCTCCGTCGCCGCCGGCATCCTGATGTTTGAAGCGGCGAAAAAAAGAACGTAACGCAACATGAAACACAACGGTGATGGATATGGCTGAAAAAAAAGTCAGCGGAAAAAAGAAAACTGTAAAACCGGAAATTCAGCGTCAGCCGCGTCCGAAAAAACAGGAGGAACGCGATTACGACGAATTTGTGGAAAAATACGGCTCGGATCTGCGCAAACGTTCAACAAGAAAGGTCAGCGAGCCGCGTCAAAAGAGAGACGCTGAAGAGCGTGCACGGGACAGCTTTGCACCGTCGCGGTGTGAGGAGATCGACCCACATACCACCGTCAATCCCGTCGCGGAGCACCAGATTCTGACGAAGCGGACGGGACGTATTCTGTCGGACGACACCGGCTTCCGGGCGCAGAGCTATAACCAGCGGTTTGAACTGAAGTCCGAAATGCCCGAAACGACGGACAACAGCGAGATAGAAGGGGAAGAATTTGCGGATTCTTCCGTCCCCGGTCAGCAGACGATGACGGACTTTCTCGCGTCCTCCGGCATGGATGAGGCTTCGTCTGCGCCGATTGAGGGAAAGATTGTTTCCGATGAGGACCCGTTTGTGAGTGTCTACCAGGCGATTAAAGCGGTCGAATCTCCCGAATTTGGGAAGTCCGAAAAGCTGCGTGCGATCGCGCGGACAGCCGCCGACGATGCGGATATGAGCACGGACAGTCAGCTGGTCTTCCCGGCCTTTGATCCGCTTTTCCGGTTCCCCGATGAGCAGGACGAAAAGAAGAAAAAACGCGAGAAAAAGCATAAGCATAAAAATAAGAAAAAAGAGAAACCACAGGAAACGGCCTCCGACATCGAAGAAACGGATCTTGTGACAAATCATGAGATTCCGGATGACGCCGGAATCGAAGATACGCCGCCGCCGAAAGAAACGGCGCAGGAAAACCGATTCGGCCGTTTTCTGGAGATGTTGAAAGATAATGAGGAGCTTTCCCCGGAAGAGCCGATTTTTGAGGCAGGCAATAAAGAGGAAATACGGCCGGTTTCGGAAAAACTGCGCAAAAGCAGCCGGAGCAGTATTCTTAAAACAGGTATTCTTTTCCTTCTCGGCACGGTGCTGATGATTCTATCGTTCGCATTCGGACGTGGGGAGAGCACCGTTTCCTCCCGCAGCTATGCGGCACTAAATCTCGTATTGCTTTTGACCTCCGGTGCTGTTTGCATCAAGGAGCTTGCCGAAGGTGTGAAGCATTGCCGTAAACTGAAATTTTCGCCGAATGCAGGTGTTATCCTGATTTTTCTGGCATCTCTCGTGCAGACGATTTTCGCCTTTTTTGTCGACGACCCGGCGCATCTTTTTGCGCCGATTGCCGTGTATTCTATGACGGCGGTCACGCTTCCGGCCATTTTACTGGCGAATCATTCCCGCCTGACCGTGGGGCTGTTTGCCGGCAATTATCCGTTGTCCGTGCTGAAAAGCGTGTCCGACAGCGGTATGGAGGGAGCTGTCAAAGCGCAGTTTGCGCCGGACGGCGGCACCGTAAAATATGCTGCCCGGACGCAGTTCGCGACAGGATTGATGAAAAAGCTGACGAATGCGATCCCGAAACCGTTCGGCCGGAACGCGGTCGCCGTGTTCGCTTTGTTCTTTTCGCTTCTGACAGGCGTCGCCTATGCAATCATTGCGAAAAATATTTACGGCGGGCTGACGACCTTTACCGCCATGTTGACCGTCAGTTTGCCTGTGACCTATGCGGCGCAGGCAGCGTGGATTCTGTACCATACCGACGTGAATCTTGCCGAACAGAAATCGTCGCTGCTTTCGTACCGTTCGGCTTCGGAGTTGACGCAGACGAAAGCGTTCGTGGTGAATGCCGCCGACGTGATCGAACAGAACTCCTGCATGATCCACGGCATTAAGACCTTCGGTCGTATTGACCCGAGAAAAGCGACGCTGTACTGCGCGTCGGTTATCAATGCCGGCGGCTCTCCGCTTGCCGCGATCATGGAACAGGTCACGCAGCAGAGTGAGGAGGAAGTGCCCGAAGCGACGGAGATTTTCGTTACCGCAGGCGCAGGTCTCAGCGGTACTGTTGATCATCATCGGGTGATCCTCGGTTCGCGGGCTTTTTTAGAAGAGAATCATATTCTGCTTCCCGATACGGATTTTGAGGCGGAACTCATCACGGGCGACCGCAAGCTTCTGTATCTCGCCGTCAACGGTGAATTTTGCATGGTGCTGATCGTCAGCTATCATATTAAACGGAGCGTATCGGCATTTTTTAAGTATTTAGCAGGTAAGGGGATTGCCGTCGCGATCTATTCTGCCGACCCGAATATCAATTCCGCTTATCTCGCAAAAAAATGCAGGCTCGACGAATCGGATATTCCGGAGACGGACGACATCGCCGCCGCCTATTTCCGCGACCGGGAGTCTAAGGTGGAAGCTGCACTTCCTGCCGATGTATTTACCGACGGACAGATTGCTTCCGTTTTTGCGCTGGTGCACAAGGCGTTTTCGCTTGATCGCATGAGCCGCAATCTGCCGGTGATTGTGTACGCGCTGTGCGCGCTTGGTGCGCTGCTTGTCGCTGTCCCTGTCTTTCTGGGAGGCGTGAGCCTGATCGGCAATTTCTATCTGTTGCTCATTCAATTGCTTTCTTTTGCGCTGGGAATCGGCATCACCGCCGTTCTCGCCAAACAAAAATAATCTTACGGAGGGAGAACTCATGCAATATATTGCGGAACTTTTCGGCGGACATCTGTCCTGGCTTGACATTGTGATCCGTGTGGCGGTTGCCGTGCTGGTCGGCATGTTCATCGGCATCGAACGTGAACTGTCCAATCACCCGGCCGGCATGAAGACGCACGCTCTCGTGTGTCTCGGTGCGGCGCTGACATCGATGATCTCGTCGGAAATGGGCTATTTCTTCATGACAGGCGCTGTCACGGAGGGAACGAAAGTAGACGTGTCGCGTATCGCTTCCGGCGTGGTTTCCGGTATCGGTTTCATCGGAGCCGGCGCGATCATCAAATCGAAGGACGGCTCTGTCGTCACGGGTATCACCACGGCGGCCACGGTCTGGATCAGCGGCTGTATGGGGCTTGCGATCGGCATGGGGTATTTCCGTGTTGCCGTTATCGCACTCTTGGCCATTGTGTTTGCGACTGTGACGCTCAAATGGCTGGAGGATAAATTCATCAAACACCGCGGTATCCGTTATATTGAGGTCATTACGGACGATAAGTCTGCCGCGCTGCCGCAGCTGGAGGATTATTTTGACCGCAAGCAGATTCTGATCACATCGTTCGACTGCACGCTGGCCAACGAGGACGACGATGACAGCAACCGTTTCTGCTGCCGCTATTTTCTGCGGATCCCGAAGAGCGTACCGTTCAATATCGTCATGCGCGATATTGCCAAAATGGAAGAAGTGATTGAGGTGTATGAATCCACTTCCGCCTCCTCCTCTTCCAAAAAATCCGTTCATTCGCAAGTGTAACGAAAAAAAGGACGTTTCATAAAACAAGGAGAGACTATATGCTTGAATTGAAAAACATCAGCTTTACCGTCAGCGACGGAAAAGAGGCTCTCGGCATCGTTAACGACGTCAGTCTGACGGTGCCCGACGGAGAATTTATGGTCATTACCGGCCCGAACGGCGGCGGCAAATCGACGTTGGCTCGCCTGATTATGGGCATTGAAAAGCCGACCGGCGGACAGATTCTGTTCAATGGAACGGACATCACGAACCTGTCCATCACCGAACGCGCCAAAATGGGCATCGGCTACGCGTTTCAGCAGCCGCCCCGTTTCAAGGGGCTGACGGTCAGACGGCTTCTGAGTCTCGCGCACGGAAGCGAGCTGCCCGAGGATCAGTGCTGCTCGTATCTGACGAAGGTCGGGCTCTGCTCGAAGGACTACCTGAACCGTGAGGTTGACGCGTCCCTTTCCGGCGGCGAAGTCAAGCGCATCGAGATTGCCACGCTGATGGCGCGTGAGCTGTCGCTTGCCATTTACGACGAACCCGAAGCCGGCATTGACTTGTGGAGCTTTACGATGCTCGTCGAGAGCTTCAAGACCATGATGACCGGCCGCAAGGAGAGCGTCATCATCATTTCGCATCAGGAGAGGATCATGCAGCTCGCGGATGAAATCGTCGTCATTGCGGACGGAAAAATCCGCAACAGGGGAACGAAAGACGAGATTTTCCCCAAGCTCATGGGCGAATTTGACAACGCCTGCAACTTCAGAGGAGGCGAGAATTGAGTATGGATAAAATTGACTTTTCAATGCTCGGCAAGATCGCCGATATGACGGAAATTCCGACGGTCGGCGCATACAATATCCGCAAGAACGGTCTGGGCGTCGAGCGTCATTCCACGGAGAATATCGAGATCATTCCGAAAACCGACAAGCCCGGCATTGATATTCGCATCAAGCCCGGCACGAAAGCCGAAAAGGTGCATATCCCCGTCATCATCACAAAAGAGGGCGTCAACGATATGGTGTATAACGATTTTTATGTCGGCGAGGGCGCGGACGTAGAGATCGTCGCGGGCTGCGGCATTCATAATTCGGGCTGTCAGACCAGCGAACACGACGGCATTCACCGTTTCTTCATCGGCAAAAACGCCAGGGTGCGGTATGTCGAGAAGCATTACGGTGAGGGTGAGGGCACGGGAAAACGCATTCTCAACCCCACCACGCAGGTTTATATGGAGGAAAACTCCTACTGCGAGATGGAAATGGTGCAGATCAAGGGCGTCGATTCCACGATCCGCGAGACGCAGGCGAATTTAGCAGCCGGCGCGAAATACGTCGTGCTCGAAAAGCTGATGACCCACGGCAGTCAGAAAGCCGAATCGAATATGACGATCAACCTCAACGGCAAGGACGCTTCGGCGCAGATCATCTCTCGTTCCGTCGCGAAGGACACCTCCGAACAGGTCTTCAAGCCCACGGCGGTCGGTAATGCGGACTGCAAGGCGCACGTGCAATGCGATTCGATCATCATGGACGAGGCGAAGATCAGCTCTGTTCCGGCGATTACGGCGAACAACGCCGACGCGCAGATCGTTCACGAAGCGGCGATCGGACGCATCAACAACGACCAGCTGCTCAAACTCATGACGTTCGGCATGGACGAACAGGAAGCCGAAAACATCATCATTCAGGGATTCTTAGCGTAATGGAATGCAGAATTTAGAATTCAGAATTCAGAATGAAATAGAAAAACAGAGTCGGATTCCCCGGCTCTGTTTTTCTATGGTTATAGCTTTCCGAATGCTTGCAGATAGCGCATATTCTTTATTGTAATAATGGCTTTCCAGTAATTTTGTGAAATTTCAAATTCCTTGTAATCCGTCCACCATTGCCATGGGATGGGGAACGAGCCGTCGGGGAGCTGATTTTCCGTGATGTGCTCGCATTCATATTCTGCCGTTTCGGCGATGTCCGCATAGAACGGACTGTCTTGCGACATGATAAAATCGGACGGCTTGGGGACATAGCTCGTCTTCCATTTTTCCGTATCGCGGCAGATGTTGACGCCGACCTGCTCGTTCAACTTTTTACGGAACGCAGAAAGATCGATATAATCGGCTTGCGTTTCGGTCAAATCCTCATACAGCGTGAGAAAACAGGCGGTGATGTGCTGCTCTTCAAACGGCGCAGTCTGTAAAAACCAGGTGACAGCCTCCTGCGCGATGTCACGGCCGAGCTGATAAACAGCGGACGCGGGATCGGCATAGCGCAGAATGAAGCCTGCCAGCGCGGCAGTCGGATTGTAGCGGTATTGGCGTTCGTCGCTGTCCTTCCACCAGATTGCGTGCGGGTACTCGTTGTTGGACGGGACGGTGTTGTCCCATTGCCGGTGCGTCGGGCTAAAATCCGCACCGCTTTCAAGATAGCGCAGAATTGACACGATCATCGGGTGATTCTTATCCGTAAAATCGATCTCACGCAGAATCTGCGTCGCCTGCCATGTGGCAATCGGCGTGGAATTGGGATTGAGAAAATCCGGCTCAAGCCCGTGTCCGAAGCCGCCGTCCTCGTTCTGATAAAACGACAGCGCCCTGACGACTGCGTCGGGGCTTCCCTTTTCAAAATGGAACTGCCACAGCGCGAGGTCAAGCGGACGCGCATGACGGTAAATGAATGTTTTTGCTTTTTCAAAGGTGTTCATCGTATCCTCTCCTTTGACAGCAGTATAGCGCATCACGGCAGCATTGTCTTGTAAAAATCCGACACCGCGTAGCGAATCGCCTCTTTCGGCGGCATGAGGTGATGCTTTTTGAAATCGCGGAGCAGGTGCGGCTGATCGGTATAGCCGTATTTTTCCACGGCGTCGAGCGCGTCGAAATGGGGAGAGAGGAGCATTTCCTGCCATAAAAGCTGATAGCGGACAAGCGACGCAAATGCTTTCGGCGAAACACCGACGGAGGACGCGAAAAGACGTTCCAATTTTCGTTCGGAGACCGAAGCGTAGGCGCAGACTTCGGAAATGGATTCCCGTCCGCAGGTCGCGATCATATAATCGATGCTGTTCAGCAGATCGTTATTCATTTTTGAGAGATTCAGTTTTTTCAACAGGATTTTTTCGGCGAACGCGATTTTGCCCAGCAGGGTCGGGATTTCAAAAAGAACCGGCTTGAGCTGCGCGGTCAGTTCTCTTGAAAACGCTTCGGCAGAATAGAATCTTTCACCACGGAAATCGCCGTCGGCAAATAAAACGGCAGACCACGCGTAAAAGCGAATGCCGAATGTCGCGGTCAGGTTTGTGTTCGTCCCGGACGGCGTGAAAAAGGCGTGCTCGTCAATCGGACAGAAAGACGCGCTGTAGGTGCCGTGGGTATAGTCCGTTTTGAAAAGTACGTCCATGCAGGCGTCGGGGATCACCGGGCTGTAGACCGGCTCGGCGAGAGAAACCGAAAGCGGTGCTTTCGTGCCCCAGAAGCAGCGGATAAACGGACGCAGCGCATCGCACGGCGCGATTTCACAGTAAACCGCATCGTTCTGAAACGGAGATGCCGTGATCGGGTGGAATGAATCCGCAAGCTGCCGCATGGTGTTCCCTCCTTTGCGGTTTGTATCATGAATGAAATCCGCCGCCTTACGAAAGGGAAATGACGGAGAAAAAAATTAAGAATGCAGAATGCAGAATGCAGAATGCAGAATGTCGGAAGCCCTGTGTGCTTGATTTTTATAAAATCTTCCGGAGGTTGTCGGAATGGCGCCCGCACAGGCTAACCGCAAGTCTTTTTTATGATTTTTCCGAATCCGGCGTGGAGACGAAATCGGCGTCGCTTTGAATGTAGGGCTCATAGTCCGTGTTCTGGTAGACCTTGACATAATCGACTAAGAACGTCGCGGGATTTTCGGTTGTGGCGTCAAATTCATTGAGCACCATGCCGTGCGGGCCGTAGCCGTGGCGAATTTCGCAGGTCAGTCGCAGAAATTCGGGCACTTTTGATACGCCGCCGAAGTCCGACGCCCATCTGGCGACGCCGTCCACATAAAAGACATAGGCTTCGGGCGACCATTTCAGCGCAAAGGTGTGGAATCCGTCGTAGAGATCGTTTTCGTTGGTGTTGATGTAGCCGAGCACTTTGCTGTATTCGGCGTATCCGTCGTAGAGAAGAGCGTGCCCCATTTTGTTGCCCTCAACATTTTTGAACGCCGATTCAAAGACGTCAATTTCCGTGCCGTCCGTGCCCTCGTTGCCGATTTTCCCCTGATTGATCGATTGCAGCCAGAACGCCGCCCACATGCCCTCGGCCTTGGGGAGCTGCACACGGACTTCATAGTAGCCGAACGCCTGGGAAAAGGTCTGAATGTTGTTGCCGTTTTCGTTAAAATAGCGCGTCTCGATGCCGCCGGTGTATTCGTTCCGGAAGCTATCCTGATACTCCTGATCCTCGGCAGCAAGTGCCTTTTTGCAGTATTCGCAGCTGTGATTCGGGTCGGTCATGGCTTTGATCACGCAGTAGCCGTCCGAAAAGGACACCATGTCATCGCACCAGAATTCGGTGTTGCGTTTGCCGTGCGGCGAGTAGTTCCACAGAGAAGGCAGCGTGTCGGAATCGAAATTCTCGAGCATCGTCGGGTACCAGCCGCCGCCGTTTGCCAGTGCCTCGTTGCGCGTTGCGTAGATTTTGGTTTCGTCGGGCAGAGACGTATCAAAAACGTCTAAGTTGTCGGATTTATCAAAAATCTTGTTCGCCTCCCTTTTCTGTACCGCGGTCACGATGATCGCCGTCAGCGCGGCCACTACCAGAACAGCGGCGATGATGATGAGAATGATTTGTTTCTTTGTCGGCTTTTTACGCATGAAAAATCTCCTTTTTCACTTCCTGTAAGGATTTCCCGGTTTTCCGCGCGATGGCGGCGAGATCCTCAAACTCCGCTTTTTTTCTTGTGACGCCGTAGCCCTCGGCGTGTTTGATATGCACATTTCCGTAGGGGGTCTGTTTGATTTCTTCCGAACGGGAAAGCGTATAGCGCCTCTCGGTGCTTTCGCGAACGCCCAAAGTCGTTGTGTGACGAAAGATCAGCCGCAGAAGCGTTCTGCGCGTTTCTTTTGTGCAAAGGCAGGAGAGCAGGACGCCGGGACGGTTTTTCTTCATGCCGATGGGCATTGTCCAGACGTCAAGGGCTCCGTTTTGCAGGAGTGTTTCCGCGGCAAAGGCAATGGCTTCCGGCGTCATATCGTCGAGATTGCAGCAAAGCTCAATGACTTCTTCGCTTGTTTTGTCCTGCGTCTCGCCGAGAAAAGCGCGCACGCAGTTGGCTTTTTCAAAATCCTTTTTGCCGCAGCCGTAGCCCGTCTTTTGAATCGTCATGGGCGGCATCGCGCCGAAGTCGGAGACGAAATATTGCAGTAATGCCGCGCCGGTCGGCGTGCAGAGCTCGCCCTGCACCGATCCGCTGTAGACGGGAATGCCCTGTAAAAGCTGCGCGGTGGCAGGAGCCGGAACGGGCAGAATCCCGTGCGCGCACCGTACTTCTCCGAAGCCCGTCGCAACGGGTGAGGCGATGATTTTTTCGGCGCCGAGCATTTCCATCAGCAGACAAACGCCTGTGATGTCCGCGATCGCGTCCGCTTCGCCGACCTCGTGGAAATGAATCTGATCGACCGTCGTGCCGTGAACCGCCGCTTCGGCGTCCGCAAGCAGGCGGTAGACCGATGTGATGTCTTGCTTGACTTTTTCGCTGACCGGCAGCGTTTCCACGATATGCGTGATCGAATGCAGATCGGAATGATGATGGTGATGATGTTCGTGATGCGTCAGCTCGTCCTCGCTGCTGCCGCCGACGGTCACTTCAATATGCGTGCCGCAGACACCGCATTTCTGCGCTTCCTGAAAGTCAATTTCTATAGGCTCAAGCGGCAGAGACTGCATGATTTTGCGGAACGGTTCCTTGTCGTCGAGAAGCTCGTACAGCGCCGCCATGAGCATATCGCCCGCCGCGCCCATATTGCACTCTAAATAAATCGTTTTCATCTTTTGTCTCCTAAATGGTTGATCATGGATGCCTGATAGCCCGCGCCGAAGCCGTTGTCGATGTTGACGACGCTGACGCCGCTTGCGCAGGTGTTGAGCATGGATAACAGTGCGGACAGTCCGCCGAACGACGCGCCGTAGCCGACGCTTGTAGGAACGGCGATCACGGGGCAGTCGGCAAGTCCGCCGACGACGCCTGCCAGCGCGCCCTCCATACCGGCGACCGCGATCACGACGCTTGCGCGCATAATGTCCTCCGTGTGCGCCAACAGCCTGTGCACGCCTGCGACGCCCACATCATATAACCGGGTTACTTCGTTGCCGAGTGCTTCGGCGGTCAGCGCCGCCTCTTCGGCGACGGGCAGATCGCTCGTCCCTGCCGCCGCCACGACGATTTTGCCGATGCCGTACGGTTCCGGCATCTCGCCAACGATGCCGAGTTTGCAGATTTTATGATAGGTCAACGGCAATTCTGATTCGACAAGCGTTGCCGCTTCTTCGTTCATGCGGGTAATTAAGATGGTCGGTTCGCCGTTTTGCCGCATCGTTTCGGCAATTTTCAGAATATGTTCCGGCGTCTTGCCGAGACCGAAAATGACCTCCGCCGCGCCTTGACGCACACCGCGATGATTGTCGATTTTTGCGAAGCCAAGCTCCGTGAACGGTTCGGTTTTCAGCTTCATCATCGCGTCGTCGATGGTGATTTCATTTTGCTGGATTTGCGAGAACAGTTTCCGCATATCATGTTGATTCATTTTGTTCACCTGCCGTTTAAGTCAAGCAAGACCGTGTCAAAATAAGGTCTGAGGAATTTTTTGATGTCGTCCGCCATGCGGACTGCCGTTTCCATCTGCGATTGCGGTACTTGAAGACGCGCCGCACCGTGAAAGACGCGCACCCGGAAATCGGTAAACCTAAGCCGGGATAATGTATTTTCAGATGCTTCCACATTCCGAAGTGTCTCTTCGTCGATTGCGCAGTCCGTCGAAATTCTCGTTGCCAGACAGGCATAGGCGGGCTTGTCCCATGTAAAGAGCCCTGCTTCTTGGGAGCGTTTGCGGATTTCGTCCTTCGTCAGACCGCACAACCTGAGGGGAGAAAGAACGGAAAGCTCGCAAAGTGCTTTCATCCCGGGACGGTCGGCGGCGTCGTCGGAGGCGTTCGTGCCGTCGAGCAGAACGGGATAGCCGTCCGCTTTTGCTCTGTTTTGCAGCGCGGTGAACAGCATTTTCTTGCAGAAATAACAGCGGTTCGCGGGATTTGCTTTGATTCCGTCGTGGGATAGCACGTCCAATTCGATGATCGTCAGCTTTACGCCGAGCTGGTCGGCGAGCCTTTCGGCGTCGTCCAGTTCAAACTGCGGCTGAAACGATGTTTTGATATAGTACGGACGAATGTCTGCGCCGCACGCAAGACCGGCGTACAGTAAATACGCGGAGTCCGTGCCGCCTGAAAAAGCGAGTGCCGCTTTGGGGTGCTGTATAAAAAACTCTTTGAGTGTCATAGTCGAGCTCCTTTCTTTTCATTATATATAAGAGATCGATGTGTGTCAATATTGAAAAAAGGCAAAAAGAAAAAGCGCGCACAAAAAGCACGCACTTCTCAATAAAAACAACCACCCTATTGGGTAGCTGTCTTTCTGTTCCGGCATCGCCCTATCTTCCCGGGCCGCTTCCAGCCAAGTATTGTCGGCACTGCAGAGCTTAACTACTGTGTTCGGGATGGGAACAGGTGGAACCTCTGCGCCAAAGACACCGGATATTCAATTCTCAGAGGTGTTACTCCCTAAGCACATGACACATTATATCACGGAAATCGGAAATGTCAAGTACTTTTTTCAACTTTTTTCAATTTTTTTTGAAAAAGTTTTGCCGCCTCATTCTCTGACTAAAATCTTCACGATTTCGCCGACATAAATCTTGTGGTAATCCTTTGCCGGATAGCAGTCGTCTTCGATGGTATCGTCATAGAAATTCTGCGGCTCGAGAGAGGTCTTTGCCGTCTTTTTGCAGATGAAGATCATTTCGGCGTCGGCGCAGTAGACCGCGTCGCCGTCGGTTTCGGTTGTCAACCCCGTTTCGGCATATTTGTCGCAGTCGCGTCCGCTTTTTCTGCCGAATACGCCAAGCTCCTTGCGGTGCGTGCCGCCGAAACAGCTGACGGTAAAGAGATCACTCTTCTGCATAAATTCGTCGGTGTACCGCTGCGGACGGACAAAGACGAACAGCGAATGCTTGCCCCAGATTTCGCCGATCGCGCCCCATGAAACGGTCATGGAGTTGAACGAAGCCTTGTTGCCGGCGGTGAGCAGCGCCCAACCGTCCGAAAAAAGGGTGACGGGGTTGATTTGTAAATCGTTGACGGAGATTTCCCGGAATGCCATAGTGTTCACCTGATTCATAAAATATATATTCCTATTATCGTATCTTTGTGCCGAAAAGTCAAGGGGATTTTTCTGTCGGGAAACGGCAAAAAAGCGAGAATTTCATTGCATTCCGGCGGCTCATATGCTATACTTGAATAGATTCTGTTTGAGGTGATGGCTGATGAGCGATTTATTTGAAACGTTTATGAATGAGCCGGAAAAGTCCGAAGAAGCGAAGAACCCGGAGAGTGAGAATGCGTCGGAATCGAAAAGCGATCGAGCGGTTCGCAGTCGTGAAATCATCAAGCTTGTTTTGTTGGCATTGATCCTTGTCGTCTGTGTGATCACGATGGGCTTCTGCATATCCCTTTACCGGATGCAGAAAGAGGCCGGTAATACGCAGCAGCTTGTTCTTTCGGACGGCAGCGCGGCTGGAAATAACAACGGCTTGGTTGTTGTCGATATGCCCGAGGACAGCAATGTGGGGTGGGATGCTGCCGAAACGACGACGGTGCAGCACGTCACGATCTCTACCAATGCCGCCGTACAGAACAATACGACAAGCGGCTCTTCTTCGGGCAGCAGTACGGTCTCCCCGACGCAGTCAACCACCGCTGCGCAGCAAACAACAGCAGCTCCTGCAACGCAAAATACTTTCGATGGCCGTATCAATATCAACACCGCATCGCTGGAAGAACTGATGCAGCTCGACGGCATTGGCGAGAAAAAAGCGCAGGCAATCATCGATTACCGCTATGAAAACGGCAATTTTAAATCCGTGGAGGATCTGACCAACGTCAGCGGTATCGGCGAAAAGACGCTGGAAAAGAATCTGGATAAAATTACGGTGGAGTAATATGGCTTTGAAACAATGGAAATTTCAAAACGGCTCGTTGACGCTCGGTAAAAACAGCGTCATTATGGGCATTCTGAACGTGACGCCGGATTCGTTTTCGGACGGCGGCTCGTTTTTTGCGCCTGAAACGGCGATTGCACACGCGAGGGAAATGCGGAAAGACGGTGCGGCGATCATCGACATCGGCGCGATGTCCACCCGACCGGGCAGCGAACCGGTTCCGCCGGTTCCGCCCGAAGAGGAAATCCGGCGGCTGACTCCCGTTCTGAACGAGCTTGCCAATGACGATAATATGATATTGTCCGTCGATACCGTCAATCCGGAAACGGCGGCGTTCGCACTCGAAGCCGGCGCGCATATCATCAACGACGTCAGCGGATATTTTCATAGAGATATGGCGGCGGTTGTCAAGGAGTACGGCGCAGGCTGGATCGTGACGCACACCGGCAACGTCCCGGCGGGGACGGTTCTGGAGTATCCCGACGGCGTTGTTGCAAGCGTGAATCGCTTCTTTGACGAAATGCTCGACGAGTGCCATTCTTTCGGAATTGCGCAGGAGTATCTCTGTCTGGATCCCGGTTTCGGCTTTGCCAAAACGGTAGAGGATAATGTGGACTTGCTGAAAAATCTTGAAAAGGTCATTCGTCCCGACGTTGCATTCCTGACAGGGCTGTCCCGCAAACGCTTTGTCGGCGCGCTGACGAATGTCGCCGAAGCGTCCGATCGCCTGATCGGAACGATAACGGCGGACTTGATCGCGCTGCAAAAAGGCTCGGATATGATCCGTGTGCACGATGTGAAAGAAGCGGTGCAGTCCGTCGCGCTCTGGGAAAGTGTTGTGCGGGAGGAATTGTTCTAATATGGATAAAATAATAATAAAAGACTTAAAGCTCTATGCCTATCATGGGGTGAATCCCGAAGAAAAAGAAGAGGGACAGCTTTTTGAATTGGACATGACCTGCATCTGTGACCTCTCCGTTCCATGCCGGACGGACGACGTAAACACGACGGCGAGCTACGCGCAGATCATGAAACTGGTTCGTAAGGTCTTCTGTGCGGAAAAATATGATTTAATTGAAAAAGCGGCGCAGGTTGTCGCCGACGCCGTGCTGGAGAATTTTCAGATGATCGAAAAGGTGACGGTGCTTTTGAAGAAGCCGGACGCGCCGGTCAAGGCCGATTTCGGGTATGTCGCCGTGGAAATAACGAGGGAACGGACATGAAAACAGCATTTTTAGGGCTCGGTACGAACATCGGGAACCGGAAAGAGAATCTCGACGGAGCCGTCGAGGCTCTGGGTCGTCTGCCGAAAACGACGGTCGCCGCCGTTTCGTCGATCTATGAGACCGAACCGTGGGGCTATACGGAGCAGGCGGATTTTCTGAATCTGTGCGTCAGAATTGAAACGGAGCTTTCTCCTCATGCCCTGCTCGGTGCTTGCCTCGGGATTGAAGCCGCTTTTGGACGCGAGCGACCGTTTCCGAATGCACCGCGGATTCTCGATATTGATGTCTTATTATACGAAGATGCAGTTTTGTCTGAGGACGAGCTGACGCTGCCGCATCCCCGCATGAACGAACGCGGTTTTGTGCTCGTTCCGCTCAAGGATATTCTCCCCGACCTGCGCTTTTGCGGAGTCGATTTTGCTCCGTTTTATGCTTCATGCGACAAGAGCGGCGTCAGAAAATATTCCGGATAAATCGGGGATGAGAAAAAGAAAAACCGCATAAATCCGGCGTTTTCAGCATAAAATGAAAATTGCTTGAAACAATCAAAAACCACGCAGAATAGCCGTTTTTCGGCAAATGGGAGCAGAAAACACCCGGCGCCGTTTGAAAGAACTCCAAAAAAATTGAAAAAAGTTGTTGACAAAACGGTTTTCGTGTGGTATTATAAGCAAGCGCTCGAGAGAGAAACGACAAACGAAACGAACTCGAGAGCACGGTTTGGACCTTGAAAATTAAACAACGACGAGAAAAGGAACCCTGAGATTTTTTAAAGTAAGTTGAAAAACTTGCGACAGTAATTCTGGTAACACAGAGTTAAAAAGTGTCAGCAATGACGT
>CAMEBF010000011.1 GCA_945912145.1 uncultured Clostridia bacterium
GAACATTGAACCATAGCGCAAAGCGAATTGAGCCGCTTTGCACATATGGTATAATAAACTGTAATGTTATATAATCGGAGGAGATCCTATGGCACTGATTGAGCTGAGAAAAAAAGAAGACTGCGCGTTTGATATGATTTCGCTGGGCGAAATTATGCTGCGCTTTGATCCCGGTGAGATGCGCGTCCGTAATGCGCGTACATTCCGCGTCTGGGAAGGCGGCGGCGAATATAACGTGGCGAGAGGACTCCGGCGCTGCTTCGGCATGAAGACAGCGGTCGTGACTGCTCTGGCGGATAACGACGTCGGCCGGCTCGTGGAGGATTTCATTTTGCAGGGCGGTGTGGATACGTCCCTGATCCGTTGGGTGCCCTTTGACGGCACGGGACGGACAGTCCGGAACGGTCTGAACTTTGTGGAGCGCGGTTACGGCATTCGCGGTGCGTCGAGTGTTTCGGACAGAGGAAACACCGCCGTTTCGCAGTTAAAGCCCGGCGATATTGACTGGGAACTGATTTTCGGCAAGCTCGGCGTCAGATGGCTGCACACAGGCGGCATTTTCGCGGCTCTTTCCGAGACGACCGCCGAAGTGACGATCGAAGCCGTCAAGGCCGCTAAAAAATACGGAACAATCGTTTCCTACGATCTGAATTACCGTCCGTCGCTCTGGAGAGGCATCGGCGGTCAGGAGAAGGCGCAGGAGGTCAACAAAAAGATTGCGCCGTATATCGACGTCATGATCGGCAACGAAGAGGATTTTACCGCCTGTCTCGGTTTCGAGATCGAGGGCAACGACGCGAATCTCAAATCGCTGAATCTCGACGGCTACGTCAAAATGCTCGGCGAGGTCTGCAAGGTCTACCCGAATTTCAAGGTGATCGCCACGACGCTCCGTACCGTCAAAACTGCGACGGTCAACGACTGGAGCGCGATGGTCTATGCGGACGGTCAGGTCTTTAAAGGACTGGAACTGCCCGGACTGGAGATTCTCGACCGCGTCGGCGGCGGCGACTCGTTCGCATCGGGTCTGATCTACGGACTGATGACGTTTGACGACGCGCAGAAAGCCGTCAATTACGGCGTGGCGCACGGCGCGCTGGCTATGACGACGCCCGGCGATACCTCCACGGCGCGTCTCAAAGAGGTTGAAGGCATCGTGAACGGCGCGGGAGCCCGTGTTCAGCGGTAAAGGAGACGCTATGAGCAGTTATTTTTACGCGTTTTTATCGCGTATGAAATATATCAACCGATGGGCGTTGATGCGCAACACAAGCGAGGAGACGCTCAGTCAGCATTCGCACGAGGTGGCGGCGGTGGCGTACGCGCTGTGCGTCATCGGCAACCGTCGCTACGGCAGGCAGTATAACGCCGAGCGCGCGGCACTCTTAGGGCTTTATCACGATATGCCGGAGATTCTGACCGGCGATATGCCCACGCCCGTCAAGTATTTCAATCCCGAGATCAAGGAAGCATACAAAAAAGTGGAGGATTCCGCGTCGGAGAAGCTGCTCGGCACGCTGCCCGACGATCTGCGAGAGGATTTCCGTTTCCTGTTTTACAAAAAGGACGAGGATGCCGAGCTTTGGAAAATCGTCAAGGCAGCGGATAAGCTGTCCGCTCTCATCAAGTGCATCGAGGAGCGCAAGGCCGGCAATTTAGAGTTCGCCAAGGCGGAGCAGTCCACACGCGAATCGATTCTTGCCATGGCGCTTCCCGAGGCGCAGGATTTTATCGAAGAATTTTTACCCGGTTACGAACTGACGCTCGATCAGCTCACCTGAACGAAAGAGGGGTACATATGCTGCAAAATGAGATCACCGGAAAAGAACGTCTGCTGAATGACGCCGGCGAGGTTGCGAATCCCGGCTACTGCAAGACGAGCAACTATATCTACCGCCGGAGCGACATCAAAGCGAATCCGCTTCGCATCAAAGAGTGGAATTTCTATCAGATTTCCGACGAACGGTACACGATTCAGATGACCTTTGCCGATATTTCCATGGGCGGCGGCGTGACGTTTACGCTGTTTGACCGCCGGACGGGAGAACGGTTTGAGGCTGCGCACATTGACCTGCTGACACTCGGACGCTATCAGATGCCCGAATGCGATGAGGTCGATCACACGCTGTATTGCAAAAAGAAGAATTTCGAGATGAAAATCGAAACGGTCGGCAACAAGCGCACTCTTTCGTTCCGCGGACGCTGCAAGAAAGGTCCTCTGACTGCTGACATCGAGCTGACGCTCCCCGAGAATCTCGAATATCTCGTGATGGCGGTGCCGTTCCGGGAAAAAGGGCATTTCTATCTCAATAAAAAGATGAATTGTATGCCCGCAAAGGGTTATGTGCAGTGCGGCAACCGCGTCATGGCGCTGAACGAGGATAACGCGTTCTGCGTGCTCGACTGGGGACGCGGCGTCTGGCCGTACAAATGCGACTGGTACTGGGGCAATGGCTCGACTTATCTGCCGGACGGCAAAATCTTCGGCTTTGAGATCGGTTGGGGCTTCGGCGATATGTCCACGTTTACCGAGAACACGCTGTTCTATGACGGTAAGGCACACAAAATTGACGAGCTGACACTCCAAAAGGACGAGACGGACTACATGAAGCCGTGGCGGTTTACGTCGTCCGACGGACGCTTTGAGCTGACCATGACGCCGGAATACGATAATTATACATCGTCCAGAGTTCTGGGCGTGATCGGCAACCGCTGTCATCAGGTTCACGGCCGCTGGAACGGCTTCGTGATCTTGGACGACGGCACAAAACTCGAAATCCGCGACATGATCGCGTTCTGCGAGTATTCCGACAACAGATGGTGATAACATGATACATAACGAAACGATTGACAATATTTTAACCAGACGCACGATCCGGGAATATACGTCGGAGCAGATCAGCGCCGAGGAACTCGAAACGCTTCTGACCTGCGCGATGTGGGCACCGAGCGGACGCAACAGTCAGCCCTGCCATGTGCGCGTCGTGCAGAGCAAGGTACTGTTGGACGAAATCAATGTCGATTTCAAGAATCTTGTCGGCTGGGACACGCCGGCTTATACCAACTGGGATAAAAATCCGTTTTATCAGAACGCGCCGACGGTGATGTTCCTGTTTGCCGAAGGCGGCAGCTTTATGGACGGCGGCCTGATGACGGAAAATATCACGCTGGCGGCGAAGAGCATGGGACTGGGAACGTGCATCATCGGCAGCATCGGCACGCTGTTTGACAGCGCGCAGGGCAAAGTTTGGAAAGAAAGACTCGGCGTGCCGGGAGACTGGCAGTTCCTGATCGCCGTCGCGGTCGGACACGGCAACGAAGATCCCGCGCCGAAACCGAGAAAGCCGGAACAGTTTCAGGTTGTCAAAACGGAGGACTGACGATGGACAAATCAGGGTACGCGCTGATTTTCTTCGCCGTGATGTCGTTCGTCGCGTTCGTTGTCACGATGTATGACAAGCTGGCGGCGCAGGCGGGCAAACGGAGAATCCCCGAAAAGGTTTTAATGCTGATCGGATTTTTCGGCGGCGCGACAGGGATGTACGTCACCATGCAGCTCATCCGCCACAAGACAAAGCATAAGAAATTTATGATAGGACTGCCGATTTTTATTGTGCTGCACATCGGGATTTTACTGGCATTCATTTTGCTGTAAGGTTCGTTTGCGGCATCAAGGCAGAGGAAAACACTATGGAATTTTTTGCAGGAAATTATGATGTCGCCGTGATCGGCGCCGGACACGCCGGGATTGAGGCCGCTCTGGCGGCTGCCCGGCTCGGCTGCCGCACGGTGATTTTTACCATAACGCTGGATTTCGTGGGCAATATGCCCTGCAATCCCTCCATCGGCGGCACGTCGAAAGGGCATCTGGTGCGCGAGATTGACGCGCTCGGCGGTGAAATGGGCAAGGCGGCGGATCGCAATTCGATCCAGACCCGTATGCTCAACCGCGGCAAAGGGCCTGCCGTGCATTCTTTGCGCGCGCAGATCGACCGCAGACATTACAGCGCCTATATGAAGCATTGCCTCGAGACGCAGGAGCATCTCGACCTGAAACAGGCGGAGATCGTAGACCTGCGCCGTGACGGCGATGACTGGCTTCTTGTGACGAAGCTCGACGCTGTCTACACGGCGAAAGCCGTCGTGCTCGCGACCGGGACATTTCTCAACGGAAAGGTCTACGTCGGCGACAAGTGCTATTCAAGCGGTCCGGACGGGATTTTCCCTGCTGTCGGACTGACGGACGCGCTTCTGAAAATCGGACTGCCGCTGCGGCGGTTCAAGACCGGTACGCCGTCGCGCGTCAATCGCCGAAGCGTGGATTTTTCGGAACTGGAGGTGCAGGAGGGCGACGAAAAGCCCGTTCCGTTCTCCTTTGAAACCGAAACGCCGCCCGAAAATCAGGCGGTCTGCTACATTTCTTATACCAATGAGCGCACAAAGCAGGTCATTCTGGAAAATATCGACCGTTCACCGCTCTACGGCGGCAAAATTGAGGGCATCGGGCCGCGCTACTGCCCGAGCATTGAAGATAAAATCATGCGCTTTTCCGAAAAGGAACGCCACCAGCTCTTCATCGAGCCGTGCGGACTTGATACGGAGGAGCTTTATTTGCAGGGGATGTCGTCCTCGCTTCCTGAGGACGTGCAGCTGCAATTCCTGCGCACCATCAAGGGACTCGAGCACGTCGAGGTGATGCGCAACGCCTACGCGATTGAATACGACTGCGTTGACCCGATCGCGATGAAGCCGACGCTGGAATTTAAGGATTTTCCGCTTCTTTACGGAGCCGGACAGTTCAACGGCTCGAGCGGCTATGAGGAAGCCGCCGCGCAGGGACTGGTGGCAGGCGTGAACGCCGCGCTGAAGGTCTCAGGACGCGAGCCGATGATTTTAGACCGCGCCGGCTCATATATCGGCACGCTGATCGACGATCTTGTGACAAAGGGCTGCAACGAGCCTTATCGCATGATGACGTCGCGCTCGGAATACCGTCTCTATCTGCGGCAGGACAACGCGGATATTCGTCTGACTGCAATCGGTCATGATATCGGGCTGATTTCGGATGAACGGTATGAGGCGTTTAAGAAAAAGCTCGTGCAGATCGCCGAAGAGCGCAAGCGTGTGGAAAATACCGTCATCGCGCCGTCGGAAACCGCCGATGCCGTGATGATCAGAAGCGGCACCGCGCCGCTGACAACGGGCTGTAAGCTCGCAGAGCTGATCAAGCGTCCGCAGCTGGGTTATGAACTGCTGACGCCGCTTGATAAAGATCGTCCCGCGTTGCCTGACGCTGTTTTTGAGCAGGTTGAGACGGAACTGAAATATGAGGGCTATATCAAACGGCAGATGTCGCAGATCGCCGATATGCGGCGGCTTGAGGTCAAGCTCATTCCCGAAGACATCGATTATCACGACGTCACGGGATTGCGACTGGAGGCGGCGGAAAAGCTCGCGAGAATCCGTCCCGTCAACATCGGACAGGCGTCACGTATTTCCGGTGTCAGCCCTGCCGATATCTCCGTTTTGTTGATTTATTTAAGCAAGAAAGGAAAATAAGCCATGTCTGTCATCGCCGCAATCGCCACGCCGAACGCTTCCGGCGGCATCGGCGTTATCAGAATATCGGGTGAGGGCGCGATCGGAGTTGCCGAAAGCGTTTTCCGCGCCGCGTCGGGAAAAAAGCTGGGGGATCTGCCCGGCTATTCCGCATTATACGGCCATGTGTACGACGGCGACGAACGCATCGACGAATGCGTCGCGCTTGTTTTCCGCGCACCGAAAAGCTACACGGGAGAGGATGTCGCGGAGCTGTCCTGTCACGGCGGCTTGTATGTGACGCAGCGTGTCCTGCGTGCCGTTCTGGCGCATGGTGCTGTCCCGGCGGAAGCCGGAGAGTTTACGAAACGCGCTTTTCTGAATGGCAAAATCGATCTGGCGGAAGCGGAAGCAGTCATGAATATCATCTCCGCGCACGGACAGCAGGCGCTGAATGCCGCGATGAATACGCTCGACGGCAAGCTCAGCGAGAAAGTGCACGCAATCGCTTCTTCGCTGACGCATCTGTCCGCCGCCATCGCCGTCTGGACGGACGACCCGGACGAGGATGTCCCCGAAGCGCATGAAGAAAATGTGCGAAAGGGAATCGAGGACGCGCTTGCCCGTTTGGAAGAGCTGCTGCGCAATTTCGATTCCGGCAGAGCCGTCACACAGGGCGTCAGCGCCGCGATCTGCGGTCACCCAAACGTCGGGAAATCCACGCTGATGAATCTGCTGACCGGCTTTGATCGCTCAATCGTGACGGATATCGCCGGCACGACGCGCGACGTGGTGGAGGAGACTGTCCGCATCGGGGATATTGTCCTGCGGCTTGCCGATACGGCGGGCATTCATGACAGCGACGATCCGGTCGAATCCATCGGCATCGACAGAAGCCTTCAAAAAATCGACTCGTCTGAACTGATTTTAGCCGTTTTTGACTCTTCGCAAGATTTAACACAGGACGATACGCTTCTCCTCGAAAAATGCCGCGGAAAGCGTGCCGTTGCGATTCTGAATAAGACCGATCTGCCGCCGAAGCTCGATCCTGAAATCATCCGACAGTCGATTCCGCAGCTTGTGTCAATATCAGCCGTCACGGGAGAGGGGATTGAAGAGCTGAAATCGGCGTTATCGTCCGTTTTGGGGACGGCAGAGCTCGACACGTCCTCGGGAATGCTCGCAAATGAACGGCAGTATCTTTGTTGTCAGCAGGCGGTTTCTTCGCTTCGTGAGGCGCTCGATGGGCTGACGCTCGGTATTACACTTGACGCGGTGAATGTCAGCATGGATTATGCGATCCAGAAGCTGCTCGAGCTGACGGGTGAAAAAGTCCGCGACGCCGTTGTCAATGAAGTTTTTGCCGAGTTTTGTGTGGGGAAATGATATGACGCATCGCGAATTGATGACAAGAGCCATTGATCTGGCAAAAGAGGCCGCCGCTGCGGGAGAAGTGCCTGTGGGAGCTGTGATTGCCCGGAACGGTGAGTTGATCGCAGAGGGACGAAATCGCCGTGAGGAGAACCAGGATGCGCTCGGTCATGCCGAGATCGAAGCGATCCATAACGCCTGCGAGAAGCTCGGGACGTGGCGGCTGAATGACTGCATTCTTTATGTAACGCTCGAACCGTGTCCGATGTGTAGCGGCGCGATTCTGAACGCAAGACTGAAACGGGTCGTGTACGGCGCATATGATCTGAAAGCCGGCTCTGTGGATTCGGTTGTGAATTTATTTTCCTACCCGTATGAGCACACGCCGGAGATTCAGGCCGGTTTCATGGAAAAAGAATGCCGGGAGCTGATGACGCGTTTTTTTTCTTCCTTGCGCGGCAGATCTCCGACAATCGAATGATTTCCGCGCTCTTTGTTAAAGGAGAAAATTCAATAAGACGGTCAACGCCGAACCGACGGCTGCCGACCCGATGAGCTGAACCGCCGTTTTCAGGCGGTTTCTTTTTTGCTTCGGACGGTTCTTAGGCGGCGTTCCCGTGACAGACATAAGCGTCTGCGCCTTTTCCCGCAGCTTGCCATCCGTCAGCCCATAGTATTTCGGATTGACAAAGAACAGCGCTTTTTCAAAATAATCGCTTCCCGTTTCCGCAACCTCTACCACTTGTCTATTGACCCCTTTTATCATGAAGAGCACCTCTCGTTTTATGGTTTCGGTTTATTTTTTCACTTCTATGTACAATTATGCAAAAGTGTGAATTTTCACTATCGTCAAAAGTGACAAAAGATGGATTTGGTAACGATTTGGGAAAAATCCCGCAAGCGAATTATACTATTCGTATAATTCGCATTTTGTTCAAAACTGTTCAAAACTCTGTTCAAACTGTTGATAACTCCCTGAAAAACAGGGCTTTTTCTCCTTGATTTTTCCTTTTAGATATGTTCAAAACTTTTTTGTCAAGCAGAATTTGTATACAAAAAGTTGTACGACTTTTGCAGATTATACTTTTTGGAGAAAATTTGTGCCAAAATTTTTACTGCTTTTTTGTGACAATTTGACAAGGCTTTATTTTGTGAATCCGGCATAAAAACGAAGCTCCGTGCATAGCAGAAAAACCTTAGTCAAAGTGCTGAATTTCAGAATCAAGTGATTGTTTATGAGAAATATAGAAGAGAGAATTCGGGGCGTTGAGAAAAAGAATGCTCGATCCATGAAGGATTTTAAGAATAGCTGCTCGACACGGCTTGTATACTGCTGTAGAAAGTCATATTGGAACTCACATTGTTTCCCGGATTCTGAATCGTTCGTTTGCTATCTCGGACTTTTGCAGATACAAAAAGTCTGCCGTTATCTTCTGATTGCGGCAGACGAATGGTTAGAAATGATCGTATTGCATGCTATAAAAAAAGTTCAAGGGATTAGTACCGAAGTACTAATCCCTAAAAACGTCATTTGCAATTCAATGCCAAGCTTATGCTTGATTACTCAAAAGAGTCAGATATTACTCTTCGTCTTTCTTTCTGGTGGCTACGAAAGCAACAGCAGCGATAGCCATTACGCCAGCGATAGCAGCGATACCAGCTTCACCGGTCTGAGCGATCTCTTTGCCGGTTGTGGGAGCAACAGGAGCTTCACTGGGAGCTTCCGTCGCGGGAGCAGCCGTCGTGGGAGCAGCCGTCGTGGGAGCAGCTGTGGTGGGCTCAGTAGCCTTAACCGTGACGGTCAGGTCAGCAGGCTGTTCAGCACCGGTCCACTCGGTAACAGTACCAGTGATGGTGGTGTCGCCGGCTTTCAGAACTTTGAAAGTCATAACGACGAGATCATCGTCACCCTCAGCAGCGTTCGTGTAAGCAAGAGCGAAAGAAACGGTGTTCTCACCCTCAACAAGACCGGTAGCACCCATAGCGTCTTTCGCTACGGACTTGGAGCTAACGAACTCAAGAGCTTCAGCGTCGAACGAGAAGAAGATGCTGGCAGTCTCGGTACCAACCATATCTTTGGCGGAAACCGTAATGGTGACTTCTTTGCCGACTTCTGCAGCACCGGCAGTGTAGGTCAGCGTGGGAGTAGCAGCAAAAGCAGTAAGAGCAAGAGCGGCTACCATTGCAAGTGCAAGAACACTTACGAGCATTTTCTTTGCAAGTTTCATTTTTAGAACCTTCCTTTAAAAAATTTTCTATATAATGAGCCTTGAGACTCAATATACCGTATTTGTGTTATCCACCGGATAACACAGCAACATTATATACTATTCGCGTCGAGATGTCAAGTATAAATTGAAAAAACTTTCGCTAAAAACAGGATGAAATTGCCGCATCGATTCGGCATCTTTGACAATTTACCCATATTGTATAATAAATATTTTGAATTGTCAAGGAATATTCCGGTCGTAATTTTACTGTTTTCCGAAAAGTAGGTCTTTTTCATAGGATTTGTGAAACGCTTTGCGGACGGTTTCCTCGAGGCGATCGTCACGCAGGGATGTCACGCCTTCGATGGTAGTGCCGCCGGGGGAGCAGACCTTTGTGACCCAGCCTTCGATGTCGCCGCCGCATTCCTTTAGCAGCTTTGCGCTGCCGAGCACCGCCTGCACCGCTACATCGCGGGCCGTTTCGGCGTCGAGACCGTCGGCTTCTCCCGCTTTGGCAAGTGCGCCGATGAACAGAAACGCGTAAGCCGGAACGCAGCCGCCCAGTACGCCGAAGACCGAGAAAAGACTCTCGTCAAGCTGTTTGGCTTCGCCGTAGGAGGCGCAGATTTCGCCGACTTTTTGTAATTGCTCTTCAGTTACAAAACGATTACCGGTATAGGCGGAAACTGCCTCGCCGACTTCGGCGTTCAGATTGGGAAAAATCCGCGCTACCGGGGCATCATAAGAGAGGAACGACGCGATATAGTCTGTCGTTTTGCCGGCCGCAATGGAAACAAGCAGGGGCTTGTTTGCCTGAAGGGAACCGGCGATTTCCGGGAGAAGCGTCGGAAACGTCTGCGGTTTGGTGCAGAGCACGACGACGTCACAGCTCTCAGCGATCTCATTTTCATTTTCTGCAGGGCTTATCCCCGTTTTTTGACAAAACCTCAGAAGCTTCACCCTATCAATATCATAGACGGTAATATCGTTTTTATCAAAAACATTTTTTTCTGCCGTATTTCTGATGATGGGCTGCGCCATGTTTCCGCAACCGATGAATCCGATGGTTTTCATGATGTTCGCCTCTTGCCTGTTATTGTTTTATATTGTAGCATAAATTTTTTCAAATTCAAGAGGATTCAGGCATTTTCCGGCTTGCAGTTTCGGACAAATTGGTATATAATAAATACCTGTTTACTTTTGCTGACCAAAAAGTTCAGCGCGCAGGAGGTTCGGCGTATGATTCTGACGGTGGATATTGGCAATACGAACATCAACACCGCTTTGTATCGCGGCGACAAGATCGCGTTTGTGTCCCGTGTGGAGACGGACCGGCTCAGAACGCCTGATCAGTATGCGGCGGAATTTGCTTCGATTTTTCGTCTGTACGGCGCGGATTCGTCTGATTTCCGCGGCGCGATCATCAGTTCCGTTGTGCCGGAGCTGACGCTTGTCATCAAAAAGGCGATTGAGATCATCACAAAATGCACGCCGTTGATTTTAGGACCCGGTGTCAAAACTGGGCTGAATATTAAAATCGATAATCCCGCTCAGCTCGGCGCGGATCTTGTGGCCGGCGCGGTGGGCGCCATCCGCCGTTATGAACTGCCGTGTCTGGTGTTGGATATGGGAACGGCGACGAAAATCAGCGTGATCGACAGCACTGCGACCTATCGGGGCTGTACGATTGCCGCCGGTGTTCGTCTGGCGCTGAATGCGTTGTCGTCCGGCGCGTCACAGCTCCCCGCCATTTCGTTGGAGGCACCGGAAAACGCCATCGGAACGAATACGATTGACAGCATGCAGTCGGGCACGGTGCTCGGCGCCGCCGCTATGATCGAGGGACTGTGCGCAAGACTCGAAGAGGCACTCGGCGAAAAGGTGAAAACGGTCGTCGCGACCGGCGGCATCTCCGGTGATATCATTCCGTACTGCCGTATGGAGATTGTACACGCGCCGAATCTGATTCTTGACGGTCTGAAAGCGATTTACGATAAAAACTGCAAATGAACGGAGGATTTCTGAGATTTCCGGGGACGGAAAAGAATGATTTATAATGTTCAAAGTTCAAGGTGCAATGTGCAGTTTCGGAAGTGCTTCGCGCTTGGATTATATGCCTGCGGCGCATGCCGTTATAATCAATCAAAAAGCGAAGCCTTTTCCGACATTGAACTTCGAACACTGCACTTTAAACTTTAAAAATGTTGTTTTGTTCGGCGAATTTTATTCTGTATAAAACCGCGTTTTCTATTACATTATAATATATAGGTTCATTATGCGCTGTATCCTTCGGGAACAGCAGCAAGGAGGAATATCTATGTCAACCAAACAAAAGGGCGGCCGGCATGACAAAATTGTCAAGCTTACCGTCACCGCCATGCTCACGGCGATTCTCGTCGTCATGGCGTTCACACCCATCGGCTTCTTGCGGGTAGGACCGCTCGAACTGACGCTTCTGATGGTGCCCATCATTGTCGGCGCAGTTACGCAAGGCCCCGTTGTCGCCGCGTTTTTAGGTGCTGTCTTCGGCATTGTCAGCTTTATTCAATGCTTTACCGGCAGCGTGCTTGGCGCGATTCTGCTGAGTGAAAGCGGCGTAAGGACGTTTATTGTGTGCTTCGTCCCAAGGCTCTTGGCAGGATGGCTCTGCGGTGTCATTTTCAAGGCATGCGCGAAACGCGATACGAAAAAAGGTTGGTCGTTTCTCGTGGCAGGCATCTCCGGCTCTCTGCTGAACACGGTGCTCTTCCTCGGTTTTCTGGCGCTGTTCTTCATGAACATGACCTTTTCGCCGGAACAGGCGGCGTCTCTGGGAGGTCTTGACACGGTGCTCAATACCGTCATCGCCATCGCGGCGGGCATGAACGCGCCGATTGAGCTTCTCGTCTGCGCGATCTTGGGTACGGCGATCGGTAAAGGCGTCTCGCTGGCCATCAAAAAAATAGGATAATTCCGAAGTCCGGCATTGCTTTATTTTGCGATGTCGGACTTTTTTTTTAGTGTGAAAAGTTCAAAGTGCAAAGCGCAGTTTCGGAAGCCCTGCGGGCTTGATTTTATGCCTGCGGCGCACATGATATCATGAATTAAAAGGCGAAGCTTTTTCTGACATTGAACTTTGAACCTTGCACTTTGAACTTTTTTTCAGGTTTTTCATGATGTTCGTTTTTATAGAATCTGGTATGAATGGATAATTTGCACAGTTTGTCCGACGGTTTGCGTCGATTTTTTCTACACGGCAATTCCTCTTTTTTCCTTGCAATTCGGCGCGATTCGGGTATAATGTATAATGGGTTGAATTTGAAGTAGTTTTTAACCTTATAGGAGGTAATCATATGAAAGTACAGTTTACGGAAACGGTATTGCGCGACGCGCAGCAGTCGCTGATCGCCACGAGAATGCCGTTTGAGAAGTTTTCTCCCATTCTGGAAACGCTGAACAAAGCGGGTTATTATTCGCTGGAATGCTGGGGCGGCGCGACGTTTGACTCCTGCCTGCGTTTCTTAGATGAAGATCCTTGGGAGAGACTGAGAAAAATCAAAGAGAAATGTCCCGATACGAAGCTGCAGATGCTTCTCAGAGGACAGAATCTGCTCGGCTATCATCATTATCCCGATGACGTCGTTCGTCTTTTCGTCCGCAAGAGCGTGGAGAACGGCATTGACGTTGTCCGTATTTTCGACGCGCTGAACGATCTGCGCAATATTCAGGTCGCCGTTGACGAAACGCTGAAAGCCGGTGCGATCGCCTCCGGTACGATCTGCTACACCACAAGTCCCGTCCATACGCTTGAAGCGTTCGCGAAAATGGCGAAGGAGCTTGAGAGCATGGGCGTTCAGTCCATCTGCATCAAGGACATGGCAGGCGTTATGAGCCCCAAGGAGGCGTATGACCTCGTAAAGGCTATCAAGGCTCAGGTCAAGCTCCCCGTCGTGCTGCATACGCATTCCACAACGGGTCTCGGCTTTATGACGCTGCTCAAGGCTGTCGAAGCCGGCGCGGATATCATTGACACTGCGATCTCCTGCTTCTCCGGCGGCACGAGCCAGCCCGCGACCGAAACAATGGCGTACACGCTGCGTCAGTACGGCTATGACGTCGATCTCGACGACAAGGCACTGATGCAGATCAATAATTTCTTCAAGCCCTACCGCGCCGAATGCCTGGAATCCGGTCTGCTCAATCCCGTCGTCATGGCGACGGCAACGGACGCGCTGAGCTATCAGGTACCCGGCGGTATGCTCTCGAACCTGATCAAGCAGCTGACCGATATGAAAAAGCTCGATAAGCTCGATGAAGTGCTTGCGGAAGTGCCGGAAGTCCGTAAGGATTTCGGCTATCCGCCGCTCGTTACGCCGCTTGCGCAGATGGTCGGCACGCAGGCCGTGCTGAACGTCATGTCCGGCGAACGCTACAAGACGATTACAAAAGAGAACCAGGCCTATATCAAGGGTGAGTACGGCAAGGCACCCGGCGAGATCGCGCCCGAGCTGATCAAACAGGTTCTCGGCGACGAGCAGCCCATCACCTGCCGTTTTGCCGATACGCTGTCCGACGGACTGCCCGAAGCGAGAGCGTACCTCGGCGAAAAGGCGACGTGCGACGAAGACGTGCTTTCTTACTGCGCATTCCCGCAGCAGGCAGAGGCGTTCTTTGAGAAGAGAGACGAAAAGAAGAAGCGCACTTTCACCTATGCGATTCAAAAGATATGAGAGGAGCGCAGACTATGACAGCAATGCTTCTGAAAATGCAGATGGGCTGGGGCGAGACGCTCAAGACCTCCATTGTCGGTCTGTTGGTCGTTATTGCGATTCTGGCTGTGATTGCCGTTCTGATCCTGCTGATCTCGAAGATCATGGGCGCAGCGACAAAAGCGTTCAGCAAGAAAAAGCCTGAAACCGAGCCTGTGAAAGAGACTGCCGCGCCTCCCGCCGCAAAACCTGCGGGACGGGAACTGCCGGAAACGGAGTCGCAGGGTACCTTGCAGCTTGAAAATGTAGACGAACCGACTGCCGCCGTGATTATGGCGATTGTCAGCAATCAAAGCGGCATTCCCCTGAACCGTCTGGCGTTCAAGTCCATTAAACTGATAGAGGAGAAATAAGCATGAAATATGTTGTTACCTTAAACGGAAAAAATTATGAGGTTGAGGTTGAGGAGACCGATGCTGTTATCACTGCGATTACGGACGTTGCTCCTGCCGCCGCTCCGACTGCTGCTCCGGCTGTCGCCGCCGCTCCTGCCGCCGCTCCGGCTGCTTCCGCTGCCGGCGTTCAGGTGACCGCGCCCATGCCCGGCAATATCCTGAGTGTCAATGTCACGATGGGACAGGCTGTCAAGAGAGGCGATGTGCTCTTCATTCTTGAGGCCATGAAGATGGAAAACGATATCGTTGCTCCCGAGGACGGCGTTGTCAAGCAGATCCTCGCACAGAAAGGCGCCGCTGTCGATACGGACGCCGTTCTGGCAGTCATCTGATAAAGGGGAGAACGGTCCATGAGTATTGTTGAAGTTTTAACGGGTCTGTGGGAATCCTCAGGCTTCGGCGCGCTCGCAAGCGGCGCCGCAAGCTGGAGAAATCTCGTCATGATCCTCGTATCTTTTGTGTTTTTGTATCTGGCGATCGGCAAGAAATTCGAGCCGCTGCTGCTCGTTCCCATTGCGTTCGGCATTCTGCTTGCGAACCTGCCCGGTTCCGAGATTATGCTGGATTCCATCGGACTATCCGATCCGGCGACGATGCAAGCGGTTGAATCCGGCGTGATGGAGGCCGGTCACTGGTATGATTCCGGCGTCCTGCGATTGCTCTATGTTGGCGTCAAGAGCAGTATCTTCCCGTGCCTGATCTTTATGGGCGTCGGCGCGATGACCGACTTCGGTCCGCTGCTTTCGAACCCCGTCAGCCTGCTGCTCGGTGCTGCCGCTCAGCTTGGTATTTATGTTGCGTTTATCATTGCGATCGTGCTCGGTTTTGCGCCCGAAGAGGCGGCTTCCATTGCAATCATCGGCGGCGCGGACGGCCCTACGGCAATCTTCCTGACCAGTAAGCTGGCGTCGCATTTGTTGGCACCCATTGCGGTGGCGGCGTATTCGTACATGGCGCTGATCCCGATTATTCAGCCGCCCATTATGAGAGCGCTCACCACCGAAAAAGAGCGCAAGGTCAAAATGACGCAGCTTCGCAAGGTCACCAAGGTGGAAAAAATCATTTTCCCCGTTGTTGTTCTGGTCATTACGGCGTTTATCTTGCCCAGCGTTATTCCGCTTCTCGGTATGCTGATGCTCGGCAACCTGTTTAAGGAATGTATGGTTACGGATCGTCTTTCCGATACGGCGCAGAATGCGCTGATGAACATCGTCACCATCATGCTCGGCGTCTGCGTCGGTGCGACGGCTGACGGCGACACCTTCCTGACAGCCAAGACCTTGAAGATCGTTGCGCTCGGTCTGATCGCGTTCATGTTCTCAACTGTCGGCGGCGTTCTGCTCGGCAAGCTGCTGTATGTCCTGACAAAGGGGAAGGTTAATCCCCTGATCGGTGCTGCCGGCGTTTCCGCCGTTCCCATGGCGGCTCGTGTTGCGCAGAAGGTTGGCTCGAAAGATGACCCGACGAACTTCCTTCTCATGCACGCAATGGGTCCCAACGTGGCGGGCGTCATCGGTTCCGCTGTTGCGGCGGGCTATCTGCTCTCTCTTTTCGGATAAGTAATGCAGTACCCCTATTTATTTTTCGACCTTGACGGTACGCTGACGAACTCCATGGAGGGCATCGTCAGGAGCCTGGAGTATGCGTTTGATGAAATGGGCATGGAGCGTCCGTCCCACGATGTTCTGATGAAGTTTATCGGGCCGCCGCTCACCGTCTCCTTCCACGAGCTGATGCATTTTGATGATGCCACAACAGAATTGGCGATCGACAAATACCGCGAACGCTATCTTGTCAAGGGACTGTATGAGAATTTCCCGTTTGACGGCATTCCCGACTTGCTCGAGACCGTGAAGAACAGCGGGAAAATTCTGGCGGTCGCGACCTCGAAGCCCGAACACATGGCGAAAGCCGTCACGGATCATTTTGATCTGACAAAGTATTTTGTCACCGTCGCGGGAAGCTGCGACGAGTCGGAGGATAAGGCGGCGGTGATCCGCAAGGCCTGCAGACGGCTCGGACTTCCCGAGCACGCGCCGGACGGCGTCCTGATGATCGGCGACCGGAAGCACGACATCATCGGCGCGCACCAATGTGGCATTCCGTGCTGCGGCGTCCGCTTCGGCTTTGCGCCGGACGGCGAATTTGAGGAATACGGCGCGGATTACATTGTCAATACAGTAGACGATCTCAAAAACTTTTTGCTCACAATATGAAAAACACCGTCCTCGCAAGGGGACGGCGTTTTTCATTATAGAAAGGATGTTTTATTCGTACAGCGGGTGCTTGTCCGTCAGTTCTTTGACGGCGAAAGCGATTTCTGCCTTTTTGTTCTCGAAGTCAGTCGCGGCAAGCGCGATGCATTCGGCGACTTTATCCATATCCTCGGTCGTAAAGCCTCTCGTCGTAACGGCAGGCGTGCCGAGACGGACGCCGCTGGTAACAAACGGCTTCTCCGGGTCGTTGGGAATCGCGTTCTTGTTGGCGGTGATGTGGACTTCGTCAAGACGGTGCTCAAGCTCTTTGCCGGTGATGCCGGTTGAGCGCAGATCGCAGAGCATCAGGTGATTGTCCGTGCCGCCGGAAACGAGCTGAATACCTCTCGAAGTCAGCCCCTTGGCAAGCGCCTTGGCATTGTCCACGACATTCTGCTGGTAGGTTTTGAATTCCGGCTTCATCGCTTCGCCGAAGCAGACGGCTTTTGCGGCGATGACGTGCATGAGCGGACCGCCCTGACAACCGGGGAAAATGCCCTTATTGAGCGCCTTACCGAATTCCTCTTTCGCGAGGATCAGGCCACCTCTGGGACCGCGCAAGGTCTTGTGCGTGGTGGAGGTCACGATGTCGGCATAGGGAACCGGTGAGGGATGAACGCCTGCTGCGATAAGTCCCGCGATGTGCGCCATATCGACCATGAAGATTGCGCCGACGGATTTGGCGATTGCGCCGATGCGTTCAAAGTCGATGATGCGCGGATAAGCCGACGCGCCTGCCACAATCATTTTCGGCTGCGCCTCTTTTGCGATTCTCTCCAGCTCGTCATAGTCGATGAAGCCGTCGTCGTTAACGCCGTAGGAGACGAAATTGAAATATTTACCCGACATATTGACAGGCGAACCGTGAGAAAGATGGCCGCCGTGCGCCAGGCTCATGCCGAGAATGGTGTCGCCGTGATTGAGCAGGGCGAAATATGTCGCGATGTTTGCCTGCGTGCCGGAGTGGGGCTGCACGTTGGAATATTCCGCGCCGAACAGCTCTTTGGCGCGCTCGTTGGCGATATTCTCCACGATATCAACGCATTCGCAGCCGCCGTAATACCGCTTGCCGCTGTAGCCCTCCGCGTATTTATTCGTCAGCACGCTGCCCATTGCCGCCATGACCGCCGGAGAGACGATGTTCTCCGAGGCGATCAGCTCAATGTTATCGCGCTGACGTTTTAACTCTAAATTCATCGCGTCGGCAACGTCCTTGTCAAAGCCGGCGATGTAATCCGCAACATTCATAAAATCCTGATACATATCCGATTCCTCCATTACCATAGTAAATATAGTATATCATATCGGCTTGCAGCCTCGCAAGTATTATTTTGCTCAAAGAAACGGTACGCAATCGGACAGAATTTGTGAGGAAGAGGCAGATTCTTCCAAAAAAAGACCGCCCCACATCTGTGAGACGGTCTTTGGATTGTCAATACTTTACTGGAACATGGCAGCCAGCGCGAAAATGTTTGTCTCCGTGTAGCCTTTGACTGTCAGCATATCGTCGGGAATTTCGCTGCTGAGCGTTGATACTCCCACGGCGTTTGTTTTGCCGGCGGAAACCGTTTCGATCTTCACGATGGTATCGCCGTCTGCGTAGAAGTTGATCTTCGTTGCATTTTTGGTGAAAGTGTAAACGTCGTATGTTTTTCCGTCTGCTTCTTTCTTCGTCACTTCAGGCGTACCCGGTGCGCCGCTGCCGCCGAAATTCGCTTCGGAGAACAGGATGTCGAAGTTTATATCAAGACCCAGTACGGACATCAGACCTGACGTGATCTCAACGACATATTTGTTACCGTCGTTGTCAACCGCTTTCAGATAGCGTTTGTTGCCGAGAGAGAGCAGAGAAAGCTGCTGATTGCCTTCAAAGGGGATGTTCACTTCAAAATCCTTGCCGTTGACAGCCATCTTGGAAACGAACATATCGTCGGCATTGCCGAATTCGCCTTCCAGATAGTATTTGCCGCTGAAAAATGCGTCGATTGCGGCGGGATATTTAACCACAGGCTCGGTGGGTTTGGTGGACGGTTCGGTTGTCGGTTCGGTCGTCGGCTCGGTGGGTTTTGTAGACGGCTCGGTGGACGGCTCGGTCGGCTTGGTTTCCGAAGGTTCTTCCGACGGCTTCTCGGGGAAGACATCGAGCTTGGCGGCTACACGAAGAATCAGTCTGGCATCCTCCGCCGTTACTTCGCCGCTATAATTAACGTCTGCGGCTTCAGTCTGTTCGACGGTGAGCTGCTCGAGCTTAGCAGCTGCGCGCAGCGCAATGCGGGCATCTGCGGCGGTAATGACTTCGTCTGCGTTTATGTCGCCCAACGCAAGTGCGTCCGCAGCGAAAGCCGTCGGCACGATGACGAGGCTCACAAGCAGCGCGAATACGATAATATTGCGTAATTTGTTTTTCATGGGTACTCTTCCTTTCGTATAAAAATAATTTACATAAGTATTATAACATATTACAGACTCGGACGCAAGCCCCAAAATTTGATAAATTTACATTTTGCAAAAAAAATCACCAATTTACGATGTGTAAAAAATCAAGAGAATTTGTATTTCGGCTTGCAATGGGAGCAGCGGTGTGATATTATATAATAGAATTTTTATCGAATGCGGAGGAACTGATCCATGAAAAACAACCCTGTTATCCTGATTCCCGGAATCGGCCAGTCCAAACTGATCGTGACCGATGAAAACGGGAATAAAATCAAAAACGCATGGCCGTTTGAACTGGATGAAAAGGCCCTGATGAACGATCTGAAAGGCTCGCTGATGAAGATGCTGATCTTCCGGAAGGACGGCGGTTTTTCCGATAAAGTGGCGGGCATCGTGCAGGATATTTCCGATCCTCTCGCCGTCAATCCGGACGGAACAAAAAAGCATCGCATTCGTCCCGTTTCGTTCCCAAAAAGCGTAGCGGAGTGCAGCGAAAGCGAAAAGAAATTTATCTATAAAATGATTCCTCTTGAGGAACTGGGCGAGAAAATCGGGGAGGAAAATATTTTCTTCTTTGCGTTCGACCCGTTCGGCGATATCTATGATACGGCGGCGTCTCTCGATGCGTTCGTCGCATTTGTGAAGAATAAGACGGGAAGCGAGAAAGTCAATCTGGTTGCGGTCAGCGTCGGCGGCGTTGTGCTCAAAGCCTATTGGCAGCAGTACGGCGACAAGAATGATGTCGATAAAGTGCTCAATATCGTCTCCGCACTCGACGGCACACAGCTCGTCGCGGATATTTTTGAAAACAAGCTCGCGCTCGGCGATCCTGTGTCGCTGCTGACTTCGCTCGGCGGAAAGGCGGCTTCTCTCGCATCATCTGTCGGGATGCTGCCGGCGGAGATTATTCAGACGACGATTGAAAAATCTCTTGCCGCGCTGAAAAACAATCTGGTCAATTCCTGCACGTCGATGTGGGGACTGATCCCGGACGATCGCTTTGATGCGATCTTCGAGAAATATTTTGCCGACGGCGGCAATGATGTTCTGCGCGGCAAGGTGCTCTCGCTTCACGAATACTCCCTGCTTTTCGCCGACAAGATGAAAGGAAAGAATTTCTTCCAGCTCTGCGGCTGCGGCAAACCGCTTGTCCCCGTCGCATCTTCGGCCGACATCTGCTCCGACGGCGTGGTCGATACGGCTTCGGCGTCCTTCGGCGCGACCTGCGCCGGCGTGACGCAGCGTCCCGATGTTTCCACCTGCGCTTTCCCCGATACAACGTGGTTCTTTGAGGGACAGGGGCATGACGCGATCGCCTATAACGACGTCGCGCTGTCGCTGGCGGTGAAGATTCTGACGGGTGAAATCGAATCCGTCCGGCAGTCGCCCGATTATCCGCAGTTCAACGGCGCAAGAAACATCAAAAAATTGAAATATACCCTGATCCCGCAGGCAAAAGAGGCGATCAGTCAGGCAGCCGGCGCAGAAAAAGATGAGCTGGAAAACTGCCTTGCCGAATACGAAGCGATCGGAAAGCGTACCGTGATCGAAAATGACGATGATGTGAAATCGCTCGAAGCAAGACTTGAGGCGGCTCTTCAGACGGTGAAAGAATAAGCGGAGGATACGCATATGGCAGAAACAGAATATGCAATCAAAGTCAGAAATCTGAATAAATCCTATGTCAAGGGTCGTCCGGTGCTCGAGGACGTCTCGTTTGACATTCCCGAGGGCAAGATCGTCGGTCTGCTCGGCCCGAACGGCTGCGGCAAAACGACGCTGCTTAAGATTTTGTCGGGATGCATTCACGATTACAGCGGCAAAATCATTATCAATGGCAATCCGCCGGGCGTCGTGACCAAAGCCTCGACGGCGTTTCTGCCGGACTCCACCTATCTCGCCGATTATTTCCGCACGATCGACGCAATCGATTATTTCAACGATTTCTTCTATGATTTCGATAAAAATAAGGCGATGGAATTTGTACAGCGGTTCCATCTCGATCCGAAACAGAAGATCAAAACCATGTCCAAAGGTATGCAAGAGAAAGTGCAGCTGCTGCTCGTGATGTCGCGCAAGGCAAGGTTGTATCTGCTCGACGAGCCCCTCGGCGGCGTTGACCCGGCGGCCCGTGAGAATATTCTGAATCTGATCATGTCGAATTATGCCGAAAAATCCACATTGATGCTCTCGACGCACATGGTCAATGACCTGGAGTCGAGCTTCAATCACATTCTGATCCTCGGCCACGGTCACGTGCTCGTCAATACGTCGGTCGACAACGTCAGGAAAAGCGGCAAATCTCTCGAGGAAGTCTTCAAGGAGGTTATCGGAAATGACTGGGAAGTTGATTAAGCATGACCTGATCGCCGGTGCACGGCGTATGGGCAATATCTATCTGGCGGCGTTCATCGCCTGCGGCGCAATGCTGCTTTCCGCGTTTCTGAAAAGCGGCTTTTTGCGTTTTCTGTGCTCGGCGGCGGTGATCGTCATTGCGTTTATTGCGGTTATCGTCACGTTTGTTTCCGTCGTGTTCGGCGCGAATAAGAGCCTGTTCGGTCGTGAGGGCTATCTGACCCAGACGCTTCCCGTCAGGACAAGCTCGTTGATTTTCTCCAAATGGCTGACCTCCTCTTTCTGGGTTCTCATCAGCTATGCGCTCGTCGCAGTCGCTTTTGTCGGTGTTTTCGTCTACTGGACGAGTGAAAATCAGGACGGCGCGGAGATCTACGATATGATCTATCAGCTCTTGCAGGGCTTCGGCATCGGCGCAGAGTCTATCTATCAGAAATATCTGATCGTCAGCGCGGTGATCGGGCTGTTCAACGCCTGCATTTTTGTGATGTTTATTCTGTTTGCGATCACGCTTTCCAATATCAGACCCTTCCACCGTCTCGGCAGCTTCGGCGTCATTCTGTATCTGATGCTGACCGTCGCGGTGATTCAGGGCGCAACGTACGGACTTGAGAGTCTGTGCGACGTGACGCTGCTGATTCAGGAGTCGGGCATTACGATGCTCGTCGATCAGGCGGCGATCTCGAACGCCGTGCAGAACGGCGCGCTGACCATCGGCTTTACCGGCGTTTATTTTAAGGCGATTGTTACGGTCTTTTTGTATATCCTCACCGTGCAGCTGACGGAAACAAAAATCAATCTGAAATAAGGACGACCCCTATGCAGATCATCGACATTTCAAAAGACATTACCCGCTGCGAGCTGTATCCCGGCGATCCGCCGGTGCGGCTCGAAACCGTGCAGACCATCGCGGACGGCTGCGACTGCAATCTGTCAGCGATTTACACGGGACTTCACAACGGGACGCACGCCGATGCGCCTCTGCATTTTCTCGACGGCGGCGACTCGATTGAAAAAGCGGATCTGCGCGTATTTTTCGGTGAATGTCATGTCATCGAGGTTCCTCCGGGCGCGATTACGGGAGAATATGTCAACCGTTGCTTCCCCGAAAAGGCGGAACGGATCCTTGTCAAAAGCGGCGGCAAGGCGTGGTTTCTGGAAAGCGCGGCGGAGGAGCTCGCGTTCAGCGGCGTCAGGCTCATCGGCACGGACGCCCTGTCCGTCGGGACTGCCGGCGTACAGCAGGAAACCCATGTCGCATTTCTAAGGGAAAATGTCTCAATTCTTGAAAATTTAGAGCTTGAAAACGTTAAACCCGGACGCTATTTTCTGGCGGCGCAACCGCTGAAGATCGGCGGTGCCGAGGCGGCTCCTGTCAGAGCGGTGTTGCTCGCGGATTACGTTTTCTGGAGCGGCAGCAAAGCATAAACGGAAAAAGAAAGGAAACACTATGGATAGAATCGCAAGCTTTGAGGTGGATCATACCACTTTGCAAAAAGGAATGTATATTTCGCGGATCGACGGCGACGTCGTGACATACGATATCCGGACACGGCGGCCGAATGTCGAGCCCGTCATGGAGAATGCGGCGATCCACACGGTCGAGCATCTGTTCGCGACGTACGTCCGCAACTCCGAATTTCGGGATAGCATCATCTATTTCGGTCCGATGGGCTGCCGGACGGGCTTCTATTTCCTCGTTCGGGATATGGCGCATGAGGACGCGATCCGCCTGACGCAGGATGCGTTCTCATTTATTGCGGATTTTGAGGGCGACGTCCCCGGTGTTTCGGCGGCGGAATGCGGCAATTACCGCGATCATTCTCTCCCCGGCGCGAAGAAGGAAGCGCGCGCTTTTCTTCCGATTTTGCGTAATGTTACCGTAGATTGTTTGAAATATTAAGAAAATATGACAAAATAACTTTGTGGAATTTGAGCATTTTTTTGTGCCGTTTTTTCTGTTTTCCACAAACAGAAAGTATGTTCACCACAAGATATTGCGTTAGGGTTGTTTTGTATTTCTATATTTTGTTTTTGTTTTGCATAAAAACGGCAAATTAAACAAAATTTGAGCCATCAAAATAAATTTCCGAAAATGTGCTTTTATTTTTTTCTCGTTGGTGGTATACTATTCATGTTGCAGACATTAAGATTTTAATTTGTCATATATTGTAAATATATGTCTTACGATGCTTAAGGAAGTTACCCGTTATGGAAAAATTTGTAATAAACGGCGGTAAGGAGCTTCATGGTGAGGTCGAGATCAGCGGTGCCAAAAATGCCGCAGTTGCGATCATACCTGCCACGATTCTTGCTGAAGATATCTGCCGGATTGAAAATATCCCGGATATCCGTGATGTGCAGGTCATGGTGAAAATCCTTATGGATATGGGGGCAGCCGTTCGCTATATCAACGCCAATACGCTTGAAATCGATACCCGCTATATCAGTTCATATGTCATTCCGTATGAGATGACGAAGTATTCCCGTTCATCCTATTATCTGCTCGGCGCGCTGCTCGGCCGCTACAGTCACGCAAAGGTCGCCATGCCCGGCGGCTGTAATTTCGGCGGTGTGCGCCCGATTGATTTTCATCTGAAGGGCTTTGCCAAGCTCGGTGCCGTCATCACCAATGATAACGGCATGATCGATGCCGAAGCGGAAAAGCTGACGGGAAATGTGATTTATTTTGATAAGGTTTCCGTCGGCGCGACGGTCAATATCATGCTTGCCGCCGTCAAGGCGAGAGGACTGACGATCATCGAGAACGCCGCCAAAGAGCCGCATATCGTTGACCTTGCCAATTTCCTGAACCTGATGGGCGCGAACGTCACGGGTGCGGGCACGGATGTCATTAAGATCAAAGGTGTCCCGTCGCTGCACGGTTGTTCGTATTCCATTATTCCCGATCAGATTGAGGCCGGAACGTACATGGTCGCTGCCGCCGCCGCAAAAGGCGATATTCTGATTAAAAATGTGATTCCGAAGCATCTGGAATCCATCACGGCAAAGCTGCGTGAATGCGGCGTGACGGTTATTGAGAATGACGACTCCGTGCAGGTCATCAGCCATAAACGCTGCGGCAACTGTAAAGTGACCGCGATGCCGCATCCCGGATTCCCGACGGATATGCAGCCGCAGATGACGACGTTCTTGGCTGTCAGCGAAGGCACAAGCATCGTCACGGACGGCGTCTGGGATAACCGTTTCCGCTATACCGATCAGCTCATCAGTATGGGTGCTTCCATTCAGATTGAGGGCAAGGCCGCGATCATCACAGGCGTGCCGGCTCTTCACGGTGCTCCTGTCCGTGCGGACGATCTGCGCGCAGGCGCGGCAATGCTGATTGCCGGTATGTGTGCGGAGGGCAAAACCGTGATCGAAGACATTTATCATATTGAGCGCGGCTATGAAAAGGTCGTGGAAAAGCTCAGAGGGCTCGGCGTCGATATCGCCAAGGTGGATTTCCCCGATGCAACGCCCTCCAAAGTGACCTCCAACGCGGGGTAACAGCATCAATTTTGTCAACCGGACGGCTCGTTGAGCCGTCTTTTTAGTAGAGTGGGAGAAAAAGCTATGGCGCGTTTTTGTACGCTTTGCTCCTCGAGCAGCGGAAACAGTACATATATCGGCTATGCAGGCGGCGGCATTCTGATTGACGCCGGAACGAACGCCAAACGGCTGACGGCGGCGTTGGACGCGATCGGCGTCGAGCCGCAGAGTTTGCAGGCGATCTTCATCACGCATGAGCACGCCGATCATATCGGTGCGCTTCGGGTGTTCGCGTCGCGCTATCATCTGCCCGTTTATGCAACAAAAGGCACGCTGTCCGAGCTTGAGAGAAACGGCGATCTGCGCGGTGTGGAAAAGGCTTTTGTCATGCCCGAAAACGGCGTCGAAGCCGGCGGCATGGAGATTCATTCGTTCCACACGTCACACGACTGCGCCGAAAGCTGCGGCTATACAGTGCTCCTGCCCGACGAGAGAAAAATCTCCGTCATGACGGACACCGGCGTGATGACCGAAGAAGCGCGCCGAAGCGTGACGGGAAGCGATCTGATCCTGCTCGAATCGAATTATGATACCGCGATGCTGAACGCAGGGCCGTATCCGTATTATCTGAGACAGCGGATTGAGTCCGCGCGCGGTCATCTGTCCAACGATGACTGCGCAAAAGCGGCGTGCGAGTTCGTCAATTCCGGCACGACGCATATCGTGCTCGGCCATCTGAGCCGGGAAAACAATACGCCGGGCGCGGCTTACCGAGAAACACAGACGGCGCTTGGTGAAATGGGCGCAATGGAGGGACTGGACTATCTCTTACAGGTTGCGCCGCCGGAGCTCGGCGAAAGAATGGTGATTCTGTAATGCAGAGCGTGAAAATCATATGCATCGGCAAGCTCAAGGATGCCTTTTTCCGCGACGCGTCCGCCGAATATGAGAAGAGACTGCAAGCCTATTGCAAAGCGGAGATCATCGAGCTGCCCGCCGCGAGCTTGCCCGAGAATCCCTCGGAGTCGCAGATCGCCGCCGCGCTCGAAAAAGAAGCCGACGCGATGCTCCGAAAAATTCCGTCGGGCTGCACCGTCGCCGCCATGTGCGTAGAGGGCAAGCTGTATTCTTCGGAAGAGATGGCGTCGCTGCTTGCGTCCTCCGCGATGAAAGGCAACGGCGATCTCGTTTTTCTGATCGGCGGCTCATACGGACTTTCGGAGCGCATCAAAAAAAGAGCCGATGTGCGCATATCGGCTTCGCGTATGACGTTCCCGCACCGTCTTTTTCGCGTGATGTTGCTCGAGCAGATTTACCGTGGCTATAAGATCAACGCAGGAGAAAAATATCATAAATAAACGCAGCCGGCTTGTGCCGGCTGTTTTTGAATGTGAGATAAGTTTGAAAATTTCTTATAGGGGCGTTTGACGGCGTTATACGCCGCAATGAAGTTTGTCCCTGCGGGACAAGTGAAGCAACCCTACGGGTTGTGAAGTTTCGGCTTTGCCGAAATGAAGTTTGTGCCTGTCGGCAAAAGATTCGGAAGCCCTGCGGGCTTGATTTTTTCTCTGTTCCTATTGACTTTACATAGTTGGTCTACAATCTCGCCGTCAGTTTATGGTGCAAGGCAGAGCTTGATCAGCATCGTCACGCCGTAGAGTACGGGCTGATGCGCCAGATAAATGATCAGCGCGTGCCGTCCGACGGCGGGAAGAACCGGGACTTTCGTCTTATAAAACCAATCGGGGAATTTGCCGGCTTTGATAAATGCTCCGAGCCATGTGCCGAACAGGAAGATGAAAATCCACGGGAAGAGCGGGAAATAATCGTAGCTGACGAAATCGGGAGCCGTCCAGCCGAAGAGCCACAGATGCGAGGATTCCACTTTGATATTCGCGACGCAGTAGGCGGAAATCACGGCGCCGAGAACGCAGAAAACCGGCATGACGGCTTTCGGGAGCTTTTCCCAGAATTTGTGTGTCACGCCGTAGAACAGCATACAGAACGCGAGCAGATGCAGCACGCCGAAGACGATCGGCGTTTTCATCAGATAGGTCACGCCGGAGATCAAGAGAGCCGCCGCCAGCGTTTGCAGACCGCGTTTTAAGTTGCTGCGGGAGAAATTCGATGACACGCCGGACAGTCCGATGAAAACCCCGGCGAAAACATAGTGCAGGACATTGAAAACGGGATTGGAAAACAACCATTCGGGCGCGCCGAGGAACTCCACCAGATCGAACAGGAAGTGGTGGAGCACCATCAGAATCACGGCAAGACCGCGCAGCGCGTCGATCAGCTCGATGCGCTGCTTTTTCGTTTGTGGGATTTCGTTTTCCATAATGTTTTCCAAAAGTGCAAAGGTTATACGGCGGTGAAATGCAGCTTGATGCTTTCGCCGTCATTGTGGATTTTGTCGGTCAGATTGATGCCGGAGTGCATCAGCAGCGTGCCGGAGTAGATTTCGCCGTCGGCTTCGTTGCGGTAGAGCGTGTTCTCGTCAAGGCCGGCGAGCTTAAGAATGAACATACTGTTTTCAATCTTGCGCATGATGACGGCGGTGAAGAGTGCTTCGGATTTGTCCGGCGAGACAAAGCCCCACGCGCAGCGGCGCTCATCGAAGTACGGGTCGATCAGACGGTACAGATCGCCGTAATGTATGAGATCATAATATTTATGATAATCCTTGACCTGCTCGCGGACGATTGCCTTGTCCTCTTCGCAAAGCTTTGTCGGGTCGAGCTCATAGCCGAACGTGCCCCACAGCGCGACGTTGCCTTTTGTGGCAAAGCCGGCTCTGCGTGAAGCGGAAACATGAGCACCCATCGTCGATGCCGGATAGCAAAGGGATGTGCCGAACTGGATCGAAAGACGCTCAATCGGGTCGGTGTTGTCGCTTGCCCAGATCTGCGGTGAAAAATAAAGCATACCGGGGTCAAAGCGTCCGCCGCCTCCCGAACAGTTTTCAAACAGCACGTCGGGGAACGCCTCGGTGAAGCGGTTCATCAGGTCGTAGGTGCCGAGCACGAAACGGTGGAAAAATTCGCCGCTGCGTTCCGGCGGCAGCAACGCCGAACCGGCTTCGGAGAGGTTGCGGTTGAAGTCCCATTTGATATAGTCAATCTTATAGCGAGAGAAAACGTCGGACATCTGATTGAAAATGTTGTCGCGGACATCTTCCCGGGAAACGTCGAGCACGTATTGAGTTCTGGCGATGGACGGCTCGCGGTCCGGAACGTGAACGAGCCAGTCGGGGTGCGCGCGGAAGAGCTCGGAATCGGGCGAAATCATTTCTGGCTCATACCAGATGCCGAATTTCATGCCGAGCGCGTTGACTCTGTCGATCAGCACGCCCAGACCGCCGGGGAGCTTTTTCTCGTTGACGAACCAGTCTCCGAGAGAGTTGGTGTCGTCGTCGCGTTTGCCGAACCAGCCGTCGTCCATGACGAGCATATCCATGCCGAACTCTTTGGCGTGCGATGCGAATGTGACAAGCTTGTCGGTATCAAAATCGAAGAACGCGGCTTCCCAGCTGTTGATGAGCAGCGGTCGTTTCGCCGTTTTATAGGGCCCGCGGATCAGATTATTGGTATAAAGTCTGTGGAAAATGCGGCTCATTTCGCCGAGCCCCTTGTCGGAGTAGACCATGACCGCTTCAGGCGACTGGAAGCTCTCGCCGGGAGCTAAGTGCCAGCGGAAGTCCGTCGGGTTGATGCCCATGAGAAGACGGGTCGTGCCGGAATAGTCGCATTCGGCGGCAATTTCAAAGTTGCCGGAATAAACAAGATTGAAGCCGTAGGCGTCGCCCTGTTCTTCGCCGGCCCCGTGACGCAGCAGCGCGGCGAACGGATTCTGGTTATGGCTCGAAGAACCGCGTTTGCTGGCGATGCCCTGTATGCCGTGCGCGAGTTTTCTTTGTTCGCGGCAGCGCTCTTTGTTGTGGCGTCCGTACAGCGTGATGAAATCGAAATCCATCGTCGGCAGATCAAGACACATGCTGAAAACACGCTCAATGTCCATGTCGTTCCGGCTTGCGTTGGTGACCCGAACGCTTCTGGTGATGGCGTCCGTCTCGCGGAATGCGGTATAGATCAGCGTCACCTCGGCGCCGGTGACTTTATCTTCGGTCAGAATTTCGAGCGTATCGGCTTCGTCGTCGCGGTTCAGATACAGCGACGGAAGCGGAGAGAGTGAAGGCTTGCCGGGATAGATTTTGTGGCTGACGTAGCGGATGTCCGTCACGGTGTTGCCGTCGGCGTTCCGGATCGCCAGCGCGGAAATGCGGAAATCGCCGCTGCCGTTCACGGAATACTCCATCGGCGCGACGTCTGTGGAAAAGGATTCGTTCGGGATATGCGGATTCGCCGGGCTGAACGATGCGCTTTTGTTTCGTTTCGCGTTGTTCCAGAGATTGGCGTCCGGCAGTTTTTTGCCGTAATAGAGATTGAGCAGATAGTTCTCATCGAAGATGCCGATGACATAGCTGCTGTTTTTGGTATCGAGTTTCAGGATTCTTTGTTGTTCGTCGTAAGTAATCATGGCGAAGCCTCCGTATCGGGTTAGTACATTCATTCTATCAGAAAAAAATGGGAAATACAATAGAAAACAAGAAAAGACAGGAGGAGAATTTTGTCTTGTGTAAAATTTCTGAAACCCTTTGACAATTGCTTCTTTATATGGTATTATATCCTCGGAGTATACTAACGGGAAAGGATGAATCAAAAATGAAGAGAAAATGGACCGCAAAACTCATTGCCGTGCTTCTGAGCGTGTGCCTGCTTTTCGGCGGCAGCTTGTCGGCGGCAGCGGCGTTCAACATGAGCGACCTGATCGGGATTCTGGGAGGGAACGGCGGCAACGTCAATCTGTCGGAGTACTTCGCGTCGTGGCTCAACGGTATGATACAGGATGACGACGATTCCGTCATCGATAAATTCGTCGAGCATCTGAAAAATGAGTTCAACGGCGTGACGGACGACGAACCGTCGGATGATCCCGCCGAGGACAGCGTGACGCTCAGAGAAGGCGAAGCGGAGAATATTGCGGAGCTGTTCAATATTTCCGTCAACGAGCTGAAAAAAGGACAGCCGGCGTTCCTGAAAACGCAGACGGCGACGATGGATCAGCAGATTGCGTCGTCTCTGCAGGGCGGTCTCGGTCCCGTAACGGGTCTTGTGGAATCGCTCATCGGCACGAAGGATATTTTTGCGGGCGTTATCGACGGCACGAATCAGAGCAGCGAGGTGCGAGAGAAATATCCCGCCGGCAACGACATCAAGCAGAATCTGCCTGTTTCGGGCAAAGATTACGTCGCCTGTCTGACGGCGGACGACATCAAGGATTATACCATCACGATTTACCGCAGCGGTGCTTACAAAATGCACATTGACCTGATCGACGTTGAAGGCAATGCCGCTGCTTCGGGGCTTTCTCATGTGTTCAATACGGTGGATAAAGAGTATGCGACGCTTGAGCTCGGCACGACCTCATTCAATATACAGATAAAGCTGAAATATGTTCATAATTATGTCGAATGTGAAGTCAACAAAAAGGGCGAAGTGGAACGCTACACCATGGGTATGGGTATCACGTTCCTGTTCCAGCAGTCTGACGGCTCCTATTCGTCGGAAATGCCGTTCCTCGGTGTGGACTTTGAAGAAGAGGGCATTATTTACAATATTACGACGGAATACACCGGCTTCAAAAACGGTTTCCGTCAGATGGGCGACGCCAATAACGACGGAAAGGTCAATTCCACCGACGCGCGTTCGATTCTGCGTATGGCGGCAGGACTGGAAACCTGCGCCGAAGCGGATCTGCCGTATTGCGACGTCATTCAGGATGAAAAAATCACACCTGCCGACGCACGTGAAGTGCTGCGGGCTGCGGCCGGACTGACCAAGCTGATCTCAGTCGAGGAAGCACTCGGGTATAAGCCCTATGAACGGGACGAATCGGTGCAGAAGCACGTCGAGGATCTGCTTGTGCTGATCATGGCATATCAGACTGCCAAGGACGAGGAGGAGCAGAAGAAGCTTCAGGAGTCCTACGAGGAAAAATATCAGAACGGCGGAACGCAGGAAGAGGAGACGACCGGCAAAATCAATACCACGACGGATAAGGTCAACGAGATTATCGACATCGGCGGCCAGATCATCGGAGGCATCTTCGGTAAAAAATAACGAATGGAATCGGATTCAGGCCGGACGGCGAAAAACCGTCCGGTCTTTTTGCGGCATCCGGTGAAATTTTCATAATTTGCCGAGGATTTCTCTTTACTATTCCAAAAAGTTGTGGTATGATTGAAATGCAAATTTTCATGAACGGCGTGTAGTATGACGGGTAAGAAGAAAATCGGATTGACCATCATGATTGTCATCGCTGCAATCGCGGTTGCGGCTGCGGTGCTTTTTGATGCGTTCGGGAACGCGAAAACCGTCGAAAAATCGGGAGTCGCGATGGGTTCCGTCGTCACGGCGACGCTGTACGGAACGGCCGATGAAGCTGTCGCCGACTCGATTCTGCAAACCGTCGAAAAGGAGGACGGCCGCATTTCCCGTTATCGGGAGGAAGCAGAGATTTACCGGCTGAACAAATCGGGTAGTCTGATTGTTTCCGATCATACGGCGGGTGTTCTGGAAAAGCTGCTGGAAATTGCAGGAAATTCCGGCGGCGCGTTTGACATCAGTATCGGCGCGCTTTCATTGCTCTGGGATTTTGACGGTGAAACCGAAACGGTTCCGGAGTCCTCTGCCGTCCGGGACGCGCTCAATCTGTGCGGCTATGAAAAAATAAAACACGACGGCAACGCATATCAATTACCGAAGGGGCTGACGCTCGATTTAGGAGCTGCCGGCAAGGGTTTGGCGTGCGACGACGCGCTGACGGTTTTGCAGGGCAGCAAGGTAAAAGGCGCAATCGTTTCCGTCGGCGGAACGATCCTGACCTACGGCAAAAACGGAAGCTCGGAAGACTGGACGATCGGCGTGCGCACTCCTGAAAAGGACGACACCTCATACTTTGCAAAGCTGACGGTGCGCGGCACGAATTTTATTTCCACTTCGGGCAGCTATGAAAAGAGTTTTACGAAGAATGACAAATTGTATCATCATATTTTATCGCCCGAAACGGGCTATCCGGCGGAAAGCGGCTTAAAGAGCGTTACCGTAATTTCGGATTGCGGATTGGTATCCGACGCTCTGTCTACTGCTTGTTTTGTTCTGGGATTGCAGGATTCTGAAATGCTTTTGGAACAGTATGGAGCCGAAGCGATTTTTGTCGATACGGAAAACACCATCTATGTGACCGACGGCATTTACGACGATTTTGAACTCGTCAGCGATTCCTACCGTGTGCAGCGTTATGAATGACAGAAAACTTTTCAAAAAAACCGATATTCTGATTGTGGCGGCGTGTCTGCTGCTTGCAGGAGTCTTGTGCCTGCCGCGACTTTTAGGCGGTCGGGAGCATCTGACCGCTGTGATCACCGCCGATAACGAAGTTTATACCGAGATCAATCTGGACGAAGCGGGGGAGCAGACGATCACCGTCAATCATACGACGATCACCGTCAGAGACGGCGCGGTCTTCTTCTCTGAAAGCGACTGTCCGGATGGCGTCTGCGTAAAAACAGGAGCACTCGACAGCGCGGGAGATTCGGCGGCGTGTGTGCCGAACCGGGTTGCTATCACGATCCGGGGCGAGAAATCGGACGTGGACGCGGTGGCGTATTGAGCGGAGGGAACGGTATGAAAAAAAGTATTGCCCTGCGTACCGCCGTTGACGGCATTTTAGCGGCGCTCGCGCTGACGCTCTCGTTTTTGGAAACGCTGCTGCCCGATATCGCGTTTCTGCCGCCGGGCGCGAAGTTAGGGCTTTCCAACATCGCGGTCATGTTCGCCGTACTGGCGGTCGGATATCCGGACGGCGTCTGTCTGTCACTTCTCAAATCCGGCTTTGTATTTCTCACGAGAGGACCCGCATCGTTTTTTATGAGCGTTTCCGGCGGATTGTTGAGCTGTTTTGCCATGATCCTGATCGACGCGATTGCGAAAAAAACGGGAAAGAATTTTTCCTATATCGGCATCTCCGTCATCTGCGCCGTCCTGCATAACGTCGGCCAGACGGCGGCGGCGTGCGTCTATATGCGCACGAATCTGATGACGACGTATCTGCCGCTGCTGATCGTCTTCGGCATCGCTGCGGGCGTCATCACGGGCATCATTTTGCGCGTCGTCATGCCGGTATTGATTTCTCGAATCAAATAATGAAGAATGCAGAATTCAGAATGCAGAATTTCGGAAGCGCGTTGCGCTTGAATTATACAAGATTGCAGACACATTCTGCATTCATAATTCTTAATTCTGCATTATAGCAAAGTATTTATATATGAAACAAATAAAAGGGGTTGAAAGAATGAGCAAAAGCATCGGCGGCATTTTGAAAGCCGTCCGTGAAGTCAGAGGCGGTGTTTTCGTTGACCACAACAAGGGTACAAAAGACCTGGAAGCGGTCAGAATTACGCCTCCCGAAAAAGTTGTTTTGCCCATGCAGCAGCATATCGGCGCGCCCTGCGTGCCGACGGTCAAGGTGGGGGATCATGTGGACGTCGGACAGGTTGTCGGCGACAGCGACGCGTTCGTCTCCTCGCCGATTCACGCTTCGGTCTCCGGTACGGTGACGGCTGTTTCGGATGTCAAAGTCGCAAGCGGCAAGATGGTTCCTGCCGTCACGATTGAAAACGACGGCGAAATGACGCTCTTTGCGGGGATCGAACCGCCGCACGTCGAAACGCAGGACGATCTGGTCAAGGCTGTCCGTGCGTCCGGTCTGGTGGGACTCGGCGGCGCAGGCTTTCCGACGCACGTCAAGCTCGCTTTTTCGCCCGATAAAAAGATCGACACGCTGGTTGTCAACGCGGCGGAGTGCGAGCCGTACATCACCGTAGACTACCGCGAATGTATCGACAATTCGTGGGATGTACTTGGCGGCGTCTATTCGCTTGCGGAGATTTTAAATATTCCGCATGTCGTCATCGCGGTTGAGGATAATAAGCCCGAGGCGATCAAAGTGCTCAAAGCCATCGCCGATAAGGATAACGACCACGGTGACATTGTCAAGCTCATGACGCTCCGATCCAAATATCCGCAGGGCGCGGAAAAAATGATGGTGCAGTCCGCAACGGGACGGCAGGTGCCGCCCGGCAAGCTGCCTGCTGACGTCGGCTGCGTCGTGATGAACGTTGCGTCGGTCGCGTTTTTGTCCCGCTATCTGAAAACGGGCAAACCCTTAGTCAGTCGTTCCATGACGGTCAGCGGCTCGGCGATCGCCGAACCCAAAAACGTCCGTGTGCCCATCGGTATCGAGGCGGCAAAGGTCATTGACTTCTGCGGCGGCTTCAAGGCCGATCCCGTCAAGATTATCGCCGGCGGCCCGATGATGGGCACGGCGCTTGTCGATACGCAGGTTCCCATTCTCAAGGGTAACAACGCACTTCTCGCGTTCGCGGACGGCACCGTGGTGAATAAAAAGGCGAGAGCCTGTATTCATTGCGGACGGTGTGCCGACGCGTGTCCGATGAGCTTAATTCCGACCAACATTGAAAAATACGCGCTTCGCAAGGACGCCGAAGCGCTCATCAAATCAGGCGTCAACGTCTGTATGGAATGCGGCAGCTGCGCGTATTCCTGCCCCGCCGCCAAGCCTTTGGTGCAGTATATGCGGCTCGGAAAAGAAATCGTCAGAGAGGCAGGTGCCAAGAAATGAAGAATTTAACCGTCAGCGCGTCGCCGCACGTCCGGTCATCGGAAACCGTCACCGGCATTATGCTCGACGTTATCATTGCGCTGGTTCCGTCTCTTGTTGCATCCGTGATCCTCTTCGGATTCCGCAGCCTGTTGGTGACGGCGGTCTGCGTCGCCTCGTGCGTTGTGTTTGAGTTCGCGGCGCGCAAGATCATGAAACGCGACGTCACCATCGGCGACCTGAGCGCGGTGGTTACGGGGTTGCTGCTCGCGTTCAATCTGCCCGTTTCGATCCCTCTGTGGATGTGCCTTGTCGGCAGCTTTTTTGCGATTGTCGTTGTGAAACAGTTCTTCGGCGGCATCGGTCAGAACTTTGTCAATCCTGCCATCGGCGGCCGTATCGTGATGCTCGTCTCGTTCTCTTCGGCGATGACGACTTGGACCGAACCGCTCACATGGAGAAACGGTGTGGACGCCGCAACCACGGCGACGCCGCTTTCGATTCTGAAAAGCTTTGACGGCGCGATTTCCTCCGACCTGCCCTCTCTCTGGCAGATGTTTTTAGGAATCCGCGGCGGCTGTCTCGGCGAGGTGTCCGCTCTGGCGCTGCTCATCGGCGGCTTCTATCTGCTCGCGAGAAAGGTCATCAAACCCACGATTCCGCTCTGTTTCGTCGGAACGGTTGCGGTGATTATGCTGATCGCCGGCAAGGGCGACTTTACGTTCGTCGCGTATGAGCTGCTCAGCGGTGGCTTACTGCTCGGCGCGATCTTCATGGCGACGGATTATTCGACAAGTCCCATCACGACGAAAGGAAAAATCCTCTTCGGCATCGGCTGTGGCGTGATCACCTCGGTTATCCGTCTGTTCGCCAATCTCCCTGAAGGCGTTTCCTATTCGATCATTCTGATGAATATCCTCGTTCCGCATATCGAGGCGCTCACAACGCCGAAGCCGTTCGGAACGGTCAAAGAAAAAAAGAATAAGGAGGAAGCCGCATCATGAGTAAAAAGTTTTCTCCGAAAGAAATTCTGATACCGACGCTCGTCCTGCTGCTCATCGGTATCGTGGCGGCGGCGCTTCTGGGCGGTACGAATCTTTTGACAAAAGACAAAATCGCCTCCATCAACGCCGAAGCAAAAGCGAAAGCCATGCAGGCGGTCATGCCCGACGCGCAGAGCTTCGGGGACGCCGTGGAAGCTCAGGACGGCATGGAGTACGCGCCTGCCAAGGACGGCGACGGCAGCGTGATCGGCTACGCTTTCACCGTGTCGGTCAACGGCTACGGCGGCGAGATTCAGGCGATGGTCGGCGTGAACCTTGACGGCTCCGTCCGCAAGGTCGAGATCTTGGCGGCGGACAGCGAAACGCCCGGCCTTGGTCAGAACGTGAAAAAATCGAGCTTCCTCGATCAGTTTATGAATAAGCTCGGCGAGCTGACGGTGACGAAATCCACACCCACCGCCGATAACGAAATTCAGGCGGTGACGAGCGCGACGATCTCGTCGAAAGCCGTCACGAAGGCGGTCAACACCGCAACATCTTATTTTGCAGAAAATCTTGCGGAGGGAGGAAACGGCAATGGCTGAGAAAAAATCACTCGGAAAAGAATTCAGTAAAGGTCTGATCCGGGAAAATCCTGTTCTGCGTCTGGTGCTCGGCACCTGTCCCACGTTGGCGGTCACGACCTCTGTCACAAACGCCATCGGCATGGGTGTCGCGGCGACGATCGTTCTGGTCTGCTCCAACATCGTCATTTCCGCGCTGCGGAAGGTCATTCCCTCGAAGGTCAGGATTCCTGCCTATATCGTCATTATCGCATCGTTCGTGACGATTGTACAATTGCTTGTCAAGGCGTTTGTACCGGCTCTGGATACCGCGCTCGGAGCATTCCTGCCGCTGATCGTCGTCAACTGCATCATTCTCGGCAGAGCGGAGGCGTTCGCAAGCAAGAACACCGTACTCTATTCCGCCGTGGACGGATTGGGTATGGGCGTCGGCTTTACGGCGGCTCTGTGCCTGATGGGTACCTGCCGTGAGATTCTCGGCGCAGGCACGTTCCTGAACGGCATTCAGGATCTGCTTGTCCTCTTCGGCGACAATGTGCTCGGCGGCTGGAACGGCTTCGATTTCAACGGCGGTCTTTCCGCTGTCGGTCTTCAGCCCATCACGCTCTTCATTCTTCCCGCAGGCGGCTTCTTCGTCTTCGGCATTCTGATGGCGCTTGCGAATAAGATTGCCGCCGGCAAGGGCAAACCGAAGGCGGAGCTTCATGGCTGCGCGCATTGCCCGATGGCAGGCTCCTGCGCGAAATACGCCGCTGAAAACGAGACCTGTGAAGAGAAAAAGGAGGAGGTTGCATCATGAAATACCTGATTGCGCTCCTCGTCATGGGGCTTTTGACGAATAACTTCGTTCTTTCCAAATTCTACGGCATCTGCCCGTTTCTGGGCGTTTCCAAAAAATTGAATACGGCGGTCGGCATGAGCGCGGCGGTCATCGTCGTCATGCTGATGGCGACGGCGGCAACCTATCCCATCAATAAACTGCTCGTCAATCATGATCTGGCCTTTTTGCAGACGGTCGTCTTCATTCTTGTCATCGCGGCTCTTGTCCAGATGGTCGAGATCGTGCTGAAAAAATTCATGAAACCGTTGTATAACGCGCTCGGCATCTATCTGCCGCTGATTACGACAAACTGCGCCGTTCTCGGTGTCGTGCTGCTGAACGTGCAGGAGGAATACACCTTTATTCAGGCGATGGTCAATTCGCTCGGCGCGGGACTCGGCTTTATGCTCGCGATGGTGCTCTTCGCAGGCGTTCGCGGCAAAATGGAGGACTGTGACGTCCCCGAGTTCCTGCAAGGTCTGCCTATTACGCTGATCGCGGCTTCTCTCGTCTCCCTCTCGTTCCTCGGTTTCTCGGGAATCATCGAGGGCATGGGACTGCTCGGGTAAGGAGGAATGGAGATGAACAGTGTTATCATTGCGGTTCTGATTGTCGGAATCATCGCGCTGGTCTGCGGCATCGCGCTGGCGATCGCGTCCATTGCATTGGCGGTGCCGACCGACGAAAAGGCGGAAGCCATCACGGAAATGCTGCCCGGCGCGAACTGCGGCGCGTGCGGATTTTCGGGCTGTGCCGGTTACGCTTCGGCGCTTTCGCAGGGCAAAACGACCAACACCGCGCTCTGCAATCCGGGCGGCGGAGAGGTATCAAAACAGATTGCGGCGTATTTGGGATTGGCAGCAGGAGAAGTCGAACCGATGGCGGCGGTCGTGCTGTGTCAGGGTACACGCGAAAACGCTACGACCAAGATGCGCTATCAGGGCGTTTCGAGCTGTAAGATGGCGTCGCAGCTCTTCGGCGGTCCGAAAGACTGCGTTTATGGCTGTCTGGGGCTGGGTGACTGTGTCAATGCCTGTCCGTATCACGCGATTCATATCTGCGACGGCGTGGCGCGCATCAATCCCGAAACGTGCCGGGCGTGCAAAATGTGTATCAATACCTGCCCGAAGGGTCTGATCGAGCTGCTGCCGCTGAACAAATCCAGAGCCGCCGTCCTTTGCAAGAATAAGGACAAAGGCGTTCTGGCGCGGAAAGAATGCAAAATGGCGTGTATCGGCTGTATGAAATGCGTCAAGGTCTGCGAAGCCGGCGCCGTCACGGTTGCGAACTTCAACGCTCATGTTGATCAGTCCAAATGTATCGGCTGTGGCAAATGCCACGAGGCCTGCCCGGTCAAGTGCATCGATATTCTGAATCTGCATTAAATGAGAGAAGTCCGGTCTTGACAAGATCGGACTTTTTTCAGTGTGCAAAGTTCAAAGTGCAAAGTGCAGTTTCGGAAGCCCTGCGGGCTTGGATTATATGCCTGCGGCGCGCATTATAATGAATCAAAAGGCGAAGCCTTTTCCGACATTGAACTTTGAACTTTGCACTTTGAACATTTGAATTGTTACAAATATTGTCTATTTTATATCCGCTCAGAAAAAGATCGGACTTCCTTGTATATTCTGCATAAAAAATACTTGAAAAATCTTATAGTTTACGGTATAATAGACATAAAAAAAGAGAATAAGGAGGTTTTTCTATGAATATTATTACCATCAGCCGTGAATTCGGCAGTGGAGGACGTGAACTGGGCAAACGGATTGCCGACATTCTGGGATACTCCTATTACGATCGGGAGATCATCACGGCGATCGCCGCCAAGCATGATTTTGATGAGCACTATGTCGAAAAAGTGCTCGAGAGCGGATTCTCTTTCAGCTTTCCCATCACCTACGGCAGAACCTTTTCGTATACGACCGACGCGACGGGACAGCAGGCGCTCGAACTGCTGACGACGCAGTGCAGCATCTTAAAGGAGATCGCGGAGCGCGAGAATTGCGTTATCGTCGGACGCAGCGCGAATATCATTTTAGAGGATTATAAGCCGCTGAATCTGTTCGTCTACGCCGATATGGAGTCGAAGATCAGACGCTGCCGCGAACGCGCGCCGGAGGAGGAGAAGCTGACGGACGCGCAGATGAAAAAGAAGATCAAGCAGATCGACGCCGGCAGAGCCAAGCATCAGCGTTTTCTGAGCGACCTGAAATGGGGCGAAAAAGAGGGCTACCACCTTTGCATCAATACCTCAGGTATGGAAATCAAAAAGATCGCGCCGGCCGTCGCCGACTTCGCAAAGAAGTGCTTTGAGAATGAAGTGAAATAATATGTTGACCGCGTCCTTTCCGGGCGCGGTCGTTTTCATATAGCGGATCTTGAGAAACCGGGCCCCGTTTGGTTTTTATAAATCCTGCAGATCTGCGGCGGAGAGGTCGTTTTCGGCGTTGTCGCGTCCCAGATCGGTGTCGATGGAGGAGTAGAATTCCGAAATCGGCTTTTCTTTTGATGGTCTGTGATGATAGACCTTTTGCTGCGGCGCGCTTGTTCCGGCGATGATCGGTTTTGCTTTTTCGTTTCCGTGTTTTGCCTTACCCTGAATTTCCGGCACCGCCGCCTGTTCGTTTCGCGGCTGCGTATGCGTAACGTTCGGTCGCTTCATGCCCTGTTTTGCCATAAAATCACCCCGTTCTTATTTTGTGTGATACAGTTGTGATTATCCGTGGTGTTTTTTCGGCAGATCGCCGGTTGCGGGGTTGTCGATGAGCCGTCCGTTTTCGGTGAAGCGTGAGCCGTGGCAGGGACAGTCCCAGGTGTGCTCCGCCTCGTTCCATTTGAGCGCACACCCCATATGCGGACAGCGCTTCGATGAAATCGTCAACAAGTTCCCGATCGCCTCGAAGGCGTTGCGCGCGAGCTGCGGCTTCCACATACTGCGTGAGGGATTGAAAACCGGCGCGAACGGATTCTTCTGCCCGGTGATCTTGTCCGCGAGAATGTCGGACGCTGCCATCGCCGTGGTGAAGCCCCATTTGTTGAAGCCCGTCGCAACGTAGAAATGCGGTGTCTTTTTGGAATACTGCCCGATATACGGCACGCCGTCGAGCGACATGCAGTCCTGCGCCGCCCATGCATATTTCTCCTTGGCGTCGGGATAGTGCTTTTCGGCGAATCGGCGAAGCTCGTCCCAATTGCCGCCGTGCTTGCCCGTCCGATGGTCGCCGCCGCCGATGAGCAGCAGATTTTTGTAATTGCGGAACGACATGCCTTTCATCGCCTCGTCAACAATCATGCCGCCGACATCCGGCGCGTCCTCAAGCGCGATGACATAGGAACGGTGCTGATAGAGCTTGAGCGGATAGAGCCCGTGCTTGTTGATGAAGGGAAAATGCGTCGCGGCGATGATGCTGTTCGCCGTGATTTCGCCTTTGCCGGCGATTACGGTATTGCCGCGCAGCTCGCGAACACGGGTATGTTCGTAAATCGGGAGATCGCGGGAAATCGCATAGAGGAATTTCAGCGGATTGAACTGCGCCTGCCGGGTGAATTTTACCGCGCCTGCCACGCGGAACGGCAGCGGCAGCGACGGCACGAATGCAGCAGCATAGCCGATTTGTTTCAGCGCGCTGATTTCGTCGCGAATTTTCTTTTCGTCCGTCAATGAGTAGACATAGGCATCTTTTTCTTCAAAATCGCAGTCGACGGTTTCGCAAAGCGTCCGGTAGCGGTTCAGGGCGCGCCGATTTGCCTCAAGATATTGTTTCGCCTTTTCCGACCCGACGCTTTTCAGCAGCTTCGCGTAAATCAGCCCGTGCTGAAACGTGATCTTCGCGGTGGAATTCTGCGTGATGCCGCCGCCGATCTCCTCTGCTTCGACCAGCACGCAGTCCACGCCGCGTTCGCACAGAGTCCGGGCGCACAGAATGCCGGCGATGCCGCCGCCGATAATCAGCACATCGGTCCTGATACTCCGGTCAAGAGACGGAAAATGCTTTTTTTCTGTATTTTTATGCCATACGGATTCCATTTTTTATCACCGGTTATAGTATAAACAGAAAACGCGGGATTATTGATTGTTTGCTTTTCATTGCGACAAAAAAAAGCGGCTCCGCAAAGAGTCGCTTTTCTTATATACTTTGAATCAGTTCCAGATGATCGTCATGGTCAGACCGAGACGCTGGTAATTGACGTTTTTGATGAAACCGAGGTCGATCAGCGATTCCTCAAGTTTATCCGCCATTTCTGCGTTCGCCATGAAGAATGTGGCATGCATCGTCAGATCCTGCGGCGCAACCATATCGAAGAGCTTGAAGCCCGTCAGCCACCAATGCGCTTCCGGTCCTCTCGTCATGTAGAGCTCATCGCCGCGATACAACGCGAACGACATCGTGATCGTTTCTGAATCCGGAACGGCGTCATAGAGACTCGAATCCGAGCCCTTGGGCTTATAGTAGATGCCTATTTCGCCGCCGGTTGTGATACCGTAGCGGCCTTTCCAGAGCTGGAACATCCAGTCGTGGTCGCCGTAGGTGAATTTCAGACGCATGGTGTCGTAGTACATACCAATCAGTGCTGCGCTGGCGTCATAAAGGGGTGTGAAGCCCCAGTTGCGCTGCCATGACTGCGAATCGGAATAGAATAGCTTTTGATTCTTATCATAACGGAAGCCTGCCGCCAGTATAGTTTCACCGATCGTTTTAGCCGCGCCGGTCAGTCCTTCAAGCGAATTGTCGTCGGAAACCATTCCGTCCGTCACGACATGGAAAAAGACCCTGGAACCGGGAGGCGTTGTTGTCGCTTCGACGGTCTGTGAATAGGTGTTGGCTTCGGCAAGGAACTGCTCGACATAGCTTTCCTCTTCGCTCAGCGTGGTTGTTTCGGGAGGTCTTGTAATAAAGCTTCCGGATTCCGTATGCAGCATGGTGGTCGGCGTCTGATAGGTGATTTCCTCAACACCGCCGCTGCCGGTCGGTTTTGCGTCTCCCGGAGAGACGATCAGCCATACGGCAACCGCGACGGCCGCCAGAACGACGACGGCAATCACGCTCCAGAGAACTGTTTTTTTCTGTTTGGAATCCATTTCAGCACCTCCCGCGCAAGGATTCAGCGGTCATGATGATCAAAATTTCATGCGGTTTCCGAGGACGCCCATTCCTCCGTGACGGCGAACGGGAACTGTTCCGCGGTGAAACCGAGAGAATAAGCGATCCGGATGGGGATCTCGTAGTTGTTGAGCACTTCGCCGTTTTCAATGATGGTATCGGAACCGTAAACGAGAACCGGTACGTCGGCGTCGGAGTGATCGCCTTTTGTGAAGGAATACGTTCCGTCTTCGTTCAGAACGATGCCGCCGGTTTCATGGTCAGCGGTGATGACGACAAGCGTTTCTCCGTCGGCCTCGGCATAAGCGAGAACAGCCGCGATGGTTCTGTCAAATTCTTCGAGCGCTTCGGTCATGCCTTCGTCATTATTAGCGTGCGAATTTTTATCGATGTGGGCGCCTTCTACCATCAGGAAGAAGCCTTCGTCCGTATCGTCAAGCAGGTCGACGGCTTTCATGGTCATCTGCTCGAGCGTCGGCGTGTCGGCGTCTACCTGCTCGAGATGCCAGGTGGCGTTATCGAACTGCGCAAAGCTGCGTGTGCCGGGCTGGAGCGCCATCATTTCATCATAGGTCTTGATCAGCGTAAAGCCGTTCGCTTCGGCATCGGACTGCGTGACATAATCCGTTGTGCCGCCCCAGATGAGGTCATATCCGGACGCGAGCTGCTGCGTGCTGATGGCTTTGGTGTTGCTTCTGCTGTACGTATGCGCAGAGAAAGTAGCCGGTGTCGCGCCGGACGTTTTGTCGGTGGTGACGATGCCGGTCATCATGCCGTTTTCGAGGCAGAGCTCCGCCAGATTCTTCGGATGGCTTTCCGCACGGACGGGATCATCCATATAAACGCCGATGGCGCCGTTATAGGTTCTCGTACCGGTGGCAAGAGCGGTTCCTCCGGCGGCGCTGTCCGTAACGCTGCTGCTGAGCGAACGGGTCATGGAGCGTCCCTGATAGGGGAAAGTGTCCATGGTTAGCGTGATGTCTCTTTCCTGCTTTGTTTTTTCCAGATGAAGCGGTCCCATTCCGTCACCGATTAGGTAGATCACATTTTTGATCTGCTTGTATTCCTGTTCTTCCGGTGTTGGTGTAGTCGGTGTACCGGCTGCGCCCATAGTGAAGATTGAAATGATCGACATGATGAATGCAATGATCGCTTTGATGTACAAACGGATTTCATTAAACATAATATTGCACCTCATAAAATTAAGATAATAGTATAATAGCATTGTTGGCTATATAAATCAAGTATATTTTGTAGTTTTTATGGAAAAGGACGAAAGTATCAGGCAAAAGCGGAAAGATCGAGGTTGGTATAACGGCGGATAAAGGCGAAAAAGCCGTCCACGATTTTTTGCACGCCGCCTTTGGAATTGCTTTCGGCGTTGAACGGAAGGATTGGGTCATGGACGCTCAGCCTCAGCAGCATCCAGCCGTCTCCGTGATCCTTGTCAAGTGAAATGCGGATGCCCTCACGGTTGTCGGGTGCTATCGTCCAGCCGACCTGCGTTTTCGCGTAGTCGGACAGATCGGCGATGACCTGTTCGCCGTAGGGACGGAAGTCCTCACACAGGATTTTCAGACGGATCTCCTTTTCTTCAAGCGGTTCGCGCAGCGGCGCGATCAGATCGCCGAGGGTTTTGCCCTGTCTGCGGAGCTTTGCCGATAGAATGATAATCTTCGTCATGAGATAGGCACCGTCGTCCAGAAAATAATTTTCGCGCAGCGCGGCGTGACCGGAGGTTTCGATCGCCAGAGGACAGTCCACTCCCTCACGATTCAGCCGGATCGCTTCGTCGATGACGTTTTTGTAGCCTCTCTTGAAACGGTGATGATGACCGCCGAGGTTCGTTTCGATAAAATCGTGCAGACCGTCGCTGGTGACAGAGTCTGTGACGATGGTGCCGCCGGCGTGATCCTCCAGCGCGATGACGGATGCAAGCGCAACAAGACGGTTGCGGTTGATCTCTTCGCCGGAGCTGTCCACACAGGCGGCGCGGTCGACGTCGGTGTCGAAAATCACGCCAAGATCGGCATGAGCGCGCAGAACCGCGTCGGAGATTGACTTCATGGCCACGGCGTTTTCGGGATTCGGGATATGATTCGGGAACATTCCGTCCGGCTCGAGATACAGACTGCCGGAAATATCCGCGCCGAGGGGTTCGAGAACCTGCGTCGCATAGAAACCGCCGACACCGTTGCCCGCATCGGTCACGATATGGAAGCCCGCAAGGGGCTTGTCTTCTTCATTTAAGCCGACGCCGTTGCAGATCATTTTGCGCAGAACGGCAGCGTACTGCGGCATAAAATCAATCTTGTCGGCGACGCCGTCGGAGGGAATAGAGGAAACATCCTCCTCTTCGGCATAGGTGAGAATCCTCACGATCTCATCGCCTTCAAAGCCGCCGTCTTTTGTAAAGAATTTCAGACCGTTTTTATCGTACGGGTGATGACTCGCCGTGATTTGAACCGATGCCGTGCAGTCCAGCATGACCGTCGTCATGAACATGGCGGGCGTGGAAGCGAGAGAGCAGTCCGATACGGTAACACCTTTCGCGCTGAGAACGGCGATAACTGCTTTTTTGATGCGTCCGGCGGAAATGCGGGAATCGTGCCCCACCGCGACGGTCATTTTATCGGCCGGCAGTCCGGTCTTATCTTCGAGAAAGCGGACAAAGCCCGCCGTGATCTTTCTGACGGCCTCGTCCGTCAGCTCCGTCTTGTCGCCGACTGCGGTGCCGCGAATATCCGTTCCGCTTTTCAGCTTCAGCAATGACATATCCGTTCCTCCGTCTTAAAATGCAAAATCCATATTATCGTTATCGCCGTCTGCCGGCAGATAGCCGCCTTCCGGTTCCGGCTTCTGTGTCGTGGTCGTCTCCGGAGCTGGAGGCAGCGTGGTCGGCTCGGCCGTTGTTGTTTGTGTGGTTGGTTCCGTCGTGGTTTCCGGCTCCGTCGTGGTTTCGGGTTCGGTCGTCGTCTCGGGTTCGGTTGTCGTGACAGGCGCGGTCGTCTCTCTTGTCGTTACTTCAATCGTGCGGGGGACGGTCGTGGTATCAACGTTAGCGACCGTTCCGTTTTTCTCATCGTCGGGATGCTTTCCCTGAACAGCCAATACCACGGCGACCGTGCCGCCGATAATGATCAGAATCGCGACGATCGCCATCAGTACCTTGACCGCCGGGGAGATCTCCTGTGAAAATCCTTTTTTCGGCTGGACAGGCGTCGCATAGTCGGTGGCGATATAGTTGCCGCTGCGGTGCGCTTCCTGCTGAACGTTCGGAATGATTCTTGTCTGCTCCGATTCGGAAAACTGCGTCTCTCCGGAATCGTTTGTCCGTCTCATGCAGTTGACGCCGGTGCTTGCGGTTACGCCGGAGGCGATTTCTTCGGGCGTGACGATGCTTTCCGCCATCGTTGAGAGAACTTCCGGCAGGAATGTGACGGCACCGTCGACATCGTACCCTATTTCAAAATATTTATGTTCTTCCGTTTTTAGACGGACATGCGCTTTGTACAGACGGTTTTTCGCCGCTGCGAGAGAGATCTGCTCGGCCGCCGCGACTTCCTCCATATCAAAACCGCAGAAGAAATAGAGCAGGGAGGCACTGCGCAGCTTGAGCGGCAGCTCGGACAGAATGCTGTCCATCGTATTCATCATATCGACGGACACATCGAAAAGACCGTCGTTTTTCATCATGGCGTCGGCATCCTGCGTCATCAGAATGTCAATCTTTTCCCCGTCGGGAGAATCGGAATCAATGTAATCGCCGAACGTCTCCGGGTGGTTTTCGATCAGAAAACGGCGGCAGCGGGAATAGAGGACGCTGTACAGCCATTTTTCAAAGGAGGCGGCATTGCCGAACGAGGCGGTCTGCAGATACAGATAATCAAAAAACTGAATCGTTATGCGTTTGGCTTCGGCTTTGTCCTTGAGCAGCTTGCAGCTGAAAAAGTACACTTTTTTCTCATACATGGCGTAAATGCCGGCAAAAGCGTCCCGTGAGCCGTTTTTGATGTTGTTCAGGATCAGGGATAGTTTTCGGTATTCTGCACTTGTCATACGGGGTCTCCATTCCGCCGCAAAGCGGCATTTTGATTGGTATCCGGTGTGGCGACGGCAAACCGTCGTCATCGCTGGTATTATTATATAGGATTTCTGCGAAAAATTCAAGATTTTCACTTATGAAAGGCGGAAGCGTTAAAAAAAATTTCTGATTTTCCGTCTTTTTTGTAACAAATACAAAATCTGTACTTGCATTACAGGCAGAAATCCTGTACAATAAAACTATCTGTATGTGGATTTGGAAAGAGAGGTCTTTTGAAAATATGACGGAAAAGCAGACGGCGGCCGCAAAGCCGAAGCAGACGGAGGTTGAAAAACAGCTCAGTCAGCAGAAGAAATTCTATCTCTCCCCGAAAGAGATGGCGTCGTATATTTTGTCCGGCGTCGGTGATAAGAACTGGGAAACGTATAGTGGCGCAAACGCCGATTTCTATTACCGGACCATTGTCGGCGCAGAGGCAGCGACGCTCAGTACCGCAAGCGTTATTTGTACGTTCGCCGATACGTTTGACAATGCGATTTCCGGCCCGATTCTCGACAGAACCCGGACCCGATGGGGACGTGTCCGTCCGTATCTCGTCCTGACGCTGCCGCTGTGGCTCCTTGCCAATATGACGCCGTGGCTGCTGCCATCCGGTTTTTCTCAGATTTTATATCTGGTTATTTTTGCTGTTTTGTATTATATCGGCTCGATTGCCAATTCATTTTATGCGCCGGCGTATTCGGCTCTGCTGTTCAACCTGACGCCAAATGTGGATGAACGCAACCGTCTGATTGCCGCCGACACCTATGTCGACCTGTTCGGCGTATGGATCCCGTCGCTGTTTCCGTTCCTGATCGACTTCCTGCCGGATTCCGTGCCCCGTCGCGGTATTTATATCGGCGGCGCGCTCTTCTTTGTTGCGCTGGTGGTGGTCTTCCGTACATTCGGCTTCTTCGCTCTGCGTGAACGCGTGCCTCTCGCGTCCCGTCAGGATATGAATGAGGTCGGCATCCGTAAATCCATCAAAATGGTCGCGTCCTGTCAGCCGATGTGGATTCTCTTAATTAAGGGATTTTTTGAAATCGGACGCGGCATCAGCTCCCGTGTGCAGAATGACTTCTGGCTTAACTGCTTCGGCAAGGTATCCTACAGCACGATCACCAGTCTGTTTACCGGGCTGCCCAGTTATTTCGTCCTGCCGCTCGCGCCCAAGCTGACACGCAAAATGGGGCTTAAGAATCTCGGCTCGCTCAGCTATGCCATCTGCGGCGTTTCGTATATCATCATGTGGGCGATCGGTTATAATCCGTTCGGCGAAGGGCATACGGTACTCAATCTGATCTATATCACGATCGCGCTGACCGTTGCCGGTTCGTTCAACAGCGTGCAGCGCTACTGCACGACGGCTCTCACGGGAGATATGTACGATTATGTCGAATGGAAAACGGGCATCCGCAATGAGGGCATCATCAGCGCGGCCATGGGCTATATCAATCTGATCGTCAATCAGGTATCCACGCTTCTCAGCGGCGCACTGATCACCGTGCTGGGCATCCGTTCCAAGTATATGGGCGGCAAGCTGGTTCGTCAGACGGATCCCGTGATGCTGCGCAACATCTGGGCGCTGTTCGCGCTTGCCATCGGCGTCGGACGTGCGATTGAGGCGATTGTCCTGCTCTTCTTTAGCGTACACGGCAAAACGCGTGAGCAGATGATGCATGACCTTGCGGTTTCGCGCGCCGCCAAGGTGCTTGACACCGGCGAGACAAAGCCGCAGGACGGCGATGAATCCGGCGAAAATGAATAATTTGGCTGAAAGGCTATTGACAAATGCGGCGGATTCTTTTATAATAAAATCAGTCTTATTATATTCTCTTCAAGGAGGAATACGGGTATGAAAAAAATCATTGCGGTTCTCTTGTCGGTTCTCATGGTTTTCTCGGTCGTGTCAATTGCGGCCGTAGCCGAAGATGTGCAGACTTATGAAGTGACTTTTACCGATCTGCCCTATGATGTAGCGCCTTTCCGTTCCGACTATGTCGGTAAATATATGGGCTATGAATACGGTGTGGATTACTGGTTCACCATTACGAATGATGACGGCACCACGACCGATATTAAAGGCTGGCCCTACAGCATCACCGTTTTTGAAGGGGATTCCCTGGAGTTCACCGTTTCTGTTGCGGATTATGTGGAGCCTTCTTCTGTCAAAATGCTGGCGTTCCCCACCGGAACGGCAACGGAAGATCTGTATGATGACGTCACCGGCGAGCCCTACGCGCAGTACTATATCGCGAAGAGCGTCGGCAATACCTACGGCGTTCGTCCGCAGGAGGACATGACGATTTGCCTTTCCGAGTTCCATCTCTTTAACGACTGCTTCATGTATGAGTTCCCCTCGTCCGATTACTATACCGCCAATCGTGTACAGTATAATGCGGACGGCACGGAGCCGTGGGAAACCTATACCGATTTTGAATGGGGCAACACCAAGGTCGTTTATGTCAACGAGACGTTCTTCTTTGAAGTCCGCATCCCGATGAATGATAATGCGCATACTTATCATTATGATACCTATCAGGTCACGTATACGACCGGTTCGGGCAACAACGCGAATACAGTCTATCTCAAATCCGCCGATCAGACGGATTATAACCTGAATGACAATATCGTCGCTCATTACGAGACCTACGATGAAGAGACAGGGGATCCGTTGGAATGGGTCGATGTGTATAAGGTCGAAAACATTCAGCCTGATGCACAGATCAAAATCCGCGGCACCGTTACCTATACGATGGCGATGCTCAAACAGTTCTTCAACGATTTTGATATTGAGAATGATGAGATAGATTGGGACTCCATTGACTTCTCCCCCATGGTGGAATATATCACCAGAATCCTTGTGCTGATTATGAAGATCCTCAGAGGTTTCGGTCTGAATATCAGTTTCGGTTAATCGGTTTTTTCGTTCTTTGCAAGACATTATCCCATATCAAAACGAGGCGGGTTTTATCCCTGCCTCGTTTTGCTGTGTCGGGGAGGATCACGCTGAACACCGATTTATTCAAATACGCTTTCGATCAGACGGTTACAGCAGGACGGCGAATAGACAAAGCGATCCATATGACGCCCCGTAAAAAAGTATTTCGGCGTGTCTTCGCGATCGGTTGCCCGGAAGCTGTCAACGATAATCAGCTTCAGCTTCATTTTTTCGGGGATGATATTCTTGATAAAAACGCTGCAATGCTGTCCCTCTTCAATGCCGTCCGTCACCTCTGCAAGTCCAGCCAGATTGGGCATCAGTTCGACGAAAATTCCGTAGCTTTCCACGGAACGGACAATGCCGGGCACCGTTTCGCCGACGGAAAACAGCGCCGCATTTTCCTCCCATGTGCCGAACAGCTCTTTTTCGCTCAGCGTGATTCGACCGGCGTCGTCGATTGCCTTGACGACGGCCTTGATGTCGCTGTTAACAGAGAGCCGTGCTGCCGGGTGCGGAATGCGGGAGACGGAAATCCCGTCGATGGGTAAAAGCGCACTGATGCCGCAGCCGATGTCGCAGAACGCGCCGAACGATTCGAGGTGCGTGACGACCGCGTCGATGATGTCGCCGCTGCGTAAGGACATGATGGATTGTGCCATACACTCCTCCTGTGCGAGTCGTCGGCTTAGAATTGCAACGGGGATTCCCGATGCGCCCGTCTCGATTTCGAGCACCTTAAAGCAGACCGCTTTGTTCACGCGCGCGATGATCGCGATATCGCGGACGGTGCCTTCCCGGATGCCGACGGCGCATTCGTCGTGCGGAATAATGCCTCTCATACAGCCTAAGTCCACATGAAGATTATGTTCATTGTCGCACAGAAGCGCGCGTGCCTCTAAAATCGTGCCGCGCATCATCGCCTCGTGAAGTGCCGCCGCCGAAAATGCCGAATCCTTTGTCATTCTGTTGTATATGATTCTGCCTTCAGGCCTGTAAGTAACCATACCGACCTTCCTTTCAAATGAAAATTAAATGTGCCGTATTAAATTCATATGTATCGGAAAGATTTTTAGAATAAAAAACTTCCATCGCGCGGCGATTTATGCTATGATAGATTGAGAAAATTTCGCGGAGGCGATTGCATGGATATCAGAACCGGAGATATCGTCGAAATGAAAAAACAACATCCGTGCGGCTGTAAGAATTTTGAGATTCTGCGCATCGGCATGGATTTTAAGATTAAATGCTGCGGTTGCGGCAGGGAAGTCATGCTGCCGCGCGTCAAAGCAGAAAAAAATATCAAACGCATTCTCACAAATGAGAATAAAGGAAACGAATGATGAACAAGACCGAAATTCTTGCTCCAGCAGGCGGACAGGAGCAGCTACAGGCCGCCGTGCGGTGCGGCGCGGACGCCGTCTATCTCGGCACGCAGCATTTTAACGCGCGGAATGCCGCCGCCAATTTTGACGAAGAATCGCTGAAAGAGGCGGTTCGGTATTGTCATGCCCGGAACGTTAAAGTGTATGTCACGATGAATACGCTGCTGACCGACCGCGAAACGCAGGACGTGATCCGCGAGATTCAGCTGATTGCGGCAAGCGGTGCGGACGCCGTGATTTTGCAGGATTTGGCTGCCGCCGCGCTTTGGAAGCAATACTGTCCTTCCATGCGTCTGCACGCCTCCACGCAGATGACAATTCACAATGTCGCCGGCGCAAAAGCAGCCGAAGCGCTCGGTTTCCGGCGGATCGTGCTGGCGCGTGAATTATCGCTTTCCGAAATTCAAAAAATCGCCGCAAACACAAACGCTGAGATCGAGGTTTTTGTACACGGCGCGCTGTGCATGAGTGTTTCGGGCACCTGTCTGCTTTCTTCGATGCTCGGCGCGAGAAGCGGAAACCGCGGCCGCTGTGCGCAGCCCTGCCGTCTGAATTTCCGTTCGGCGGGACGGGAGTACGCCTTGTCTCTGAAAGACCTGTCGCTGGTGGACGAGCTGTATTCTCTCGCTTCAGTCGGCGTCACTTCATTCAAAATTGAGGGACGCATGAAACGTCCCGAATATGTTGCCGCCGCCGTGACGGCCGTCCGCAAGTCGCTTGCCGGCGAGCCGTTCGATATGGAATCGCTTCAGGCCGTCTTTTCCCGGAGCGGTTTCACAAAAGGATATCTGACGGGGAAACGCACCGTGGATATGTTCGGTTACCGCCGCCATGAGGACGTGACAGCCGCCGCGCCGGTTCTGAAGTCGTTTGCGTCGCTTTATAAAGATGAAATTAGAAAAATTCCGATTTCGCTTGGTCTTACGGCAACCCGTAAAGGCTCAGCCCTGACCGCTTCAGACGGCGTCCATACCGTTCAGGTTGAGGGGGAATCGGCTGTTGAGGCCGTTTCCAAGCCCCTAACGAAGGACTATGCGGAAAAATGCTGCTCGAAAACCGGAGGCACCATCTTTTTTGTCAAAGATTTTTCCGTTCAATCGGAAGAAAATACCACGCTGTCCGCCGCCGCGATGAACGCCATGCGTCGCGACGCATTGGAACAGCTCTATGAACTTCGTTCGCAGTGCGAACCGAAGCCGATTGTCGAACCGGCACCGAAAAATGCTGTCATTTCGGCGCGTTCGGGAGAACAGACGCTCCGTCTGCGCTTTGAGCGTTTTTCTCAGGCTTTTGACGACGAACGGGTCGAAAAAATTATTCTGCCCTTGAGGGAAATCCTGAAGCATCCGGAAGCCGCAGACAGATTCTCGCATAAGCTCGTCTGCGAGCTGCCGTTTCTCGTTTTTGCGCAGGACGAGGACGCCTTTTTGCATCAGCTCTCAGAAGTAAAAAATATGGGTGTTCGCGAGGTTCTGGCGGACAACATCGGCGTCTTGACAAAAGCGAAAGAATTTGGCTTCACGGTTCACGGCGGACACGGGCTGAATCTTCTCAATGCCATTGCTGCAGAAGAATATGCCCGTCTCGGCGCGGCAGACCTTACGCTGTCGCCTGAGATCGCGATGCAGGACGCGATGCGTCTGCGTGCACCGTGCAAAAAGGGCGTTCTCGGCTACGGCTATCTGCCGCTGATGCGCTTCCGGGTCTGTCCGGCGCGCGGAAAGACCGGCTGCGGCGATTGCACCGGTCATCCGAAGCTGCTCGACCGTCTCGGCAAGACGTTCTATTTGCTCTGCTCGGAGAAAAAATATTCCTCTCTGCTCAATTCCGTTCCACTTTACATCGGCGACAAGCCGCATGACGGGCTCGATTTCGTGACGCTGTATTTTACGGGAGAAACGGCGGACGTCTGCCGGAAAATCACCGACGCATTCTGTGAAAAGCGCGTGCTGTCCGTCCCGAAAACAGGCGGACTGTATTACCGGGAGCTGTTATGACGTATACTTCTTTGAACGATTACTGCCGGAAAGAATTTGGTCACAAGCTCTATAAGCTGTCGCTCGACGGCGGCATGACTTGTCCGAACCGCGACGGCACACTCGGTTACGGCGGCTGTATTTTCTGCTCGGAGGAAGGCTCCGGCGAGTTCTCGGAAAAGCGCGCCGGCTCCATTGCCGAGCAGATCGAAAACGCGAAAAAACGCGTCGCGCATAAAAATAAAAACGGCGGTTACATTGCCTATTTTCAGAGCTTCACCAACACCTATGCGCCCACTTGCTATCTCGAAAAAATCTTTACCGAAGCGATCCATCAACCCGGAATTGAGGTGCTGTCTGTTGCGACCCGTCCCGACTGTCTCGGCGACGACGTGCTGACGCTTTTACGCTCTCTGAACCGGATCAAGCCCGTCTGGGTGGAGTTGGGATTTCAGACCGCCAACGAGAAATCGGCTGAATATATCGGCCGCGGCTATCAGAATGAAGTCTTCGTCGATGCCGTCCAAAGACTGAAAAACGCCGGTATCAAGACCGTCGCCCATGTAATTATAGGGCTTCCCGGCGAGACGGCGAAGGACATGGAGAACACCGTCCGTTTCGTCTGCGAACAGGGCGTCTGGGGCATCAAGCTGCATCTACTGCACGTCCTGCGCGGTTCGCGTCTCGAAAAGGAATACGAAGCGGGGAAATTTACCTGCCTGACAAAAGAAGAATATATCGACCTTGTCTGCCGGTTGCTGGCAATTATCCCACCGGATGTTGTGATCCACCGTCTGACCGGCGACGGCGACAAACGTAAGCTCATTGCGCCGCTTTGGAGCGGCAACAAAAAAGACGTGCTCAATTCTCTTATGAAAAAAATTCGGGAAATGTAAAAAGATTTTCCTTTTTTTGTTTTTGTTTCTTCTTACGCTATAAAAATAAATAAAAAATTAAAATAAATAAAGGAAAACCCCTTGACAATATGCAGTTTACGAGATAAAATGTTATGGATAATGCATAAATATCTCTACCTGCATTATTTTCTGAATTTGATCTTGACTTTTCAGTCATTTATTTATTTCAGGACACGACAAAAATTACGGAGGTGTAAAGGAAGATGAACCCTGGTTTGATAATCGGGCTTATCGTTGCTGCCGCAGTTGTATTCGGCGTCGTCGGCTTTATCGTCGGCGGGATTCACAGGAAAAAAGTCGCCGAAGCCGCAATCGGTTCCGCAACGGAAGAAGCCAACAGAATTGTCAGTCAGGCTGTTTCTGAGGCAGAATCCAAGAAAAAAGAAGCGATTCTTGAAGCAAAGGATGAGATACATAAACAGCGTACCGATCTCGAAAGAGAAATCCGCGAACGCCGTAACGAAATCCAGAAGCAAGAACGCCGTCTCGTTCAAAAAGAAGAAAATCTTGATAAAAAGGTTGATAACTTAGAAAAGAAAGAAGATCTTCTGAACAAAAAACTCAAAGACGCAGACAGCAAATTGGCGGAAGTCGAGGCGCTGAAAAAGAGCCAGTTTGAAATGCTCGAAAAAATCTCGGGCTACACGAAGGAACAGGCAAAGGATTACCTCATTCAGAACCTTGAGGGTGAATTGACACACGAAAAAGCCGTCAAGATTCTTGAAATTGAACAGCAGACAAAAGACGACGCGGAAAAACTCGCAAGAGAAATCATCACATCCGCGATCCAGAGATGCGCAGCCGACCACGCGGCGGAAGCGACCGTTTCCGTTGTGGCGCTGCCGAATGACGAAATGAAAGGCCGCATCATCGGCCGTGAGGGACGCAACATCAGAACCCTTGAAACGATTACGGGTGTCGATCTGATTATCGACGACACACCGGAAGCGATCACCGTTTCCAGTTTTGATCCCGTACGGCGTGAGATCGCAAGACTGACGCTCGAAAAACTCATTTCGGACGGTCGAATTCATCCGTCCCGCATTGAGGAGATGTTTGAAAAATCCAAGAGAGAAGTGGAGCAGAGCATCAAGCAGGCAGGCGAACGCGCCGTCATCGACGCCGGCGTCAACGGTTTGCACGGCGAGCTCGTCAAGCTTCTCGGCCGTCTCAAATACCGCACGAGCTACGGTCAGAATGTTCTCAATCATTCTTTGGAGGTTTCCTATATTGCCGGTCTGATGGCAGCGGAAATCGGTGCGGACGTCAAGACCGCGAAGCGAGCCGGTTTGCTGCATGATATCGGCAAGGCGCTCGACCATCAGTTCGACGGTTCGCACATCGAACTGGGCGTGGAATACGCCAAAAAGTATAAGGAAAACGACGCGATCGTTCACGCGATTCAGGCGCATCACGGCGATATTGAAGCCAAGACGATCGTCGCCTGTCTCGTTCAGGCGGCGGACGCCATCTCGGCGGCGAGACCCGGCGCGCGGCGTGAAAACGTTCAGAATTATATCAAGCGTCTCGAAAAACTGGAAGAGATCGCGACATCCTTTAACGGCGTAGAGAAATCGTACGCCATTCAGGCAGGCCGCGAGGTCAGAATCATGGTCAAACCGGAAGTAATTTCCGACGATCAGATGGTTCTGGTTGCCAGAGACATCGTCAAGAAGATCGAAGACGAATTGGAATATCCCGGACAGATAAAGGTCAACATCATAAGAGAAAGCCGTGCTTGCGATTTCGCAAAATGATGAAAAGACTCGGGCAGCAGGGCGAAACCCTGCTGCCGTTTTTATTCGCAGCGCACAACTCATTCTGCATTCTGCATTCTACATTCTACATTCTACATTCAATACGAAATGGGGGCTACCGTCATCAATATATTAGCCATCGGCGACGTTGTGGGAGCGAACGGCTGCGCGTTTCTGCGCAAGACGCTTCCCGCTTTCAAGAAGTTCAAGCATATCGACGTCTGCATCGTCAACGGGGAAAATTCCGCGCAGGGCAACGGCATATTGCCGCAGTCTGCGGAGCATCTTTTCGCAAGCGGCGCCGACCTCATCACCACGGGCAATCACGCGCTCCGGCGTTTTGAAATATACGACACGTTCGATAATGAGAGTATTCCGCTTCTGCGTCCGGCGAATTTTTACAGAACCGCGCCGGGCAGAGGCTATACGATTCTCGATAAGGGCAGCGTGCAGATCGCGGTCATCAACCTGATGGGCGTGGTGTATCTCGACAATCTCGAGAATCCGTTTGACTGCATCGACCGCATTCTGGAGGAAGTCAAGGACTCCCGCATTAAAATTTTAGATTTTCACGCCGAGGCGACAGGGGAGAAGCGCGCCCTGGGCTTCTATCTCGACGGCAGGATTTCTGCGATGTTCGGCACGCATACGCACGTGCAGACCGCCGACGCGCAGATTTTGCCGAACGGCACCGGCTATATCACGGATCTCGGTATGACGGGTCCGATTCAGTCCGTTCTGGGCGTGACGCCGTCTCTCGCTATCCAAAAAATCAAAACCAATCTGCCCGTTCGATTTGAAAATCCCGACGGGCCATGCCGAATGGAGGGGTGTATTTTTGAAATCGACAACAAAACGGGCAAAACGCTTTCCGTCGAGCCCGTCTCGATTGATTAAACGATCTGCGGCATTGCTGCTTGCCGTGTGTCTTTGTGCCGTCTTCACGGGCTGCGACAAAACCGTTGTTTCCACGCAGGCGGATACATCTCCCGATGAAAAGAATCACGTCTCGTCCGTTTCGGCGGAAACGCTTCGCCTCGGTTGCTTCGGTGATGATTCGCTCAATCCCTATTTCATGACGACCGATCTGAATACGGATCTGATTTCGCTTGTTTTCGAGCCGCTCTTTTATACGGATGATTCGTTCTGCGCCGTCAGCGCACTTGCACTTTCGTATCAGCAGAACGGAAAAACGCTGATTGTTAAACTTGACACTTCGGCTGCATTTTCCGACGGCGTGCAGTTCTCTTCGGCAGATGTTGTCTATTCGTTTAATCTGGCAAAAGCATCGCAGAATTATCAGACGGAGCTCGCGACGGTCGTCTCCGCTTCGGCGACTGCCGCCGACACCGTGACGTTTACGCTTTCGGGATCCTACCGCAACGCCGTGGACGCGCTGACGTTTCCCATCGTCAAATCCGGAACGGCGCAGAACGCGGATTCTGTTTCCCTCGGCACGGGATTATATTGCTATAACACCGGTGGCGAGCTGTTGCAGCTGACCTATAATCCCTACTGCCGCAAGCCCGAGCCGAACATCAAAACGATTGAGGTGACGGAGATCCCGTCGTCCTCGACGCTGATCCATGTACTCGAATCGGGAGAGATCGACGCCTTTTTCGACGATCTGTCTTCCGGCAGCTATTCGCACGCCAATGCGCCGTCAACGAAAACGAATCTGACGAATCTCGTATTCCTCGGCATGAACAGCGCGTCGTACGGTCTGTCTTCGACCGCGTTCCGTCAGGCGGTCTATTACGCGATCAATCGGCAGTCCATCGTGAAAAATTCGTTTAAGAATTACGCGGTGGAGAGCTACACGCCGTATCACCCGGAATGGCATATGATCACAGATGAGAAATGCGATCTGTCCGCGCTCACGCTGGATTATTCCAAGGCGAAGACACTGCTGCAGAACGCCGGATTTACGGGCACGGTCAATCTGAAACTGATCGTTTATACGGGCAATAATTTCAAGGTCGCCGCCGCGAAAGAAATTCAGGAGAGCTTACAGAATATCGGCATCAACGTCACCATTCAGGAGCTGACGTGGGAGAATTACCAGCTTGCGCTCAGCAGCGGTGAGTATGATTTTTACATAGGCGAAATCAAGCTCCCGACCGATATGAATCTCTCCGCTCTGTTCGGCGAAAACAGCGTGGTCTGCGGCATCGGCGCATCGGATACCACGGAGGCTGCCTACGGTGAATATGAAAACGGTAATCTGTCGCTTTCGGCATTCACCGATTCGTTTTTGCAGAATATGCCGTTTGCGCCCATCTGTTTCCGGAACGGCGCGTTAGTGTATTCCGGCAGAATTTCTCCTGCCGCCGACTGCGATATGGGAAATGCATATAAAAACATTTATGAATGGACCGTCAGCGAATGATGCTTCTCTCGGCAACGAAGCGTGAAGAGGTAATTTGTACCCCATAAAAATGGTATAGGCTAAGCAAGAGACATCTCTAAAAAAACAAATCCCTTGAAAAAACAGCGCAATATGGCACAGTCTTCTTTAAGGCAGAATTTTAAGAATATTCGAATGTTCTTTGAAGATCGGTTGCAATATGTTCATACCTGCATTATACTTCAGTTTCCCTAAGAAAAAGACCCCTCAAAGATTGAGGGGTTTGCGTGTTGATTTGTCGTAGACAATTTTTTGTGTTCAGTCTATATTGACGACGATACCGCTGACACGCGCTTCGATGGCCAGCGCCGTCCGGCTTTCGCATCCGGTTTTTTCCAGCATATTGTGAATGTGATTTTTGACGGTGCTCTCCGAAATATTCAGCTTTTTGGCAATTGCTGCATTGGATACGCCGGTCGTCATGATGCGCAGGACTTCAAGCTCACGATCGGTCAGCTCTGCGCTGTCGGCAAAGCCTAAGCGAACCGTCGGCGGCGTGTCGGGATAAACGGATTCGCCTGCCATTGTGCGATCCATTACGTCAAGGATCGTATCGCGGGACGCCTCCTTGTACCAGAAGCTGTCGATGCCGATTCTCCGCGCTTTTTTCAGCCACGAGGTCTCCGGCATGGAGGTGACGGCGATGATCTTGATCGCAGGACGGTTCTTTTTGATGCGTGCGGCGGCGTCGAGCCCGTTGGAGCCGTCGGACATCAGGATATCCATCAGCACAAGATCGACCGGCTTTTTTAGCACATAGGCGTCGGCGAACGCTGCGGATTCGACTGAAAACACCAGCTCGTAGCTTTCGGAGGATTTGATATACATTTCAAAAAGCTGACGCGATACGAACTGATCGTCCACGATCATCACTTTTGTTTTGTTCATGGTCAGTTTTCTCCTTTCGGGAGCGTCAGCCGCAGCAGAAAGCGCGGTTCGCTCAGAATCGTCATGGAGCCGGCGGCAGCTTCCACCGTGCGGCGCAGGTTGGCAAGACCGCCGGTTTCGGTTATTTCGCCTGCCGGCGGTTTTCCGTTGTTGGTCAGTTCCGCCATAAAAGCATCATGGTTTTCACAGATGGAACAAGAAAGACAGTTTCCGTTCGCGTGTTTGACCGTATTGGTCAGGCACTCATGCAACGCGGCAATCAGTACGGCGCGCGGTTTACCGTCTTTTGGCAACTCTCCGTCGAGACTGACTGTGACGTCAACAGCCTGTGCCGCTTTGAGCAGAAGTTCCCAGTCGTTGTTTGACTCGGTCTGCACCGCTTCGTTCCGCAGAACGGAAACGGTATATCGCCATAAAAAGAGAAGCTGTTCGCGGTCGCGTTCTTCCGGAGGCTGCGCCTGATATGACCGGAATGCCAGCAACGATTGTCCTACGTCGTCATGCACCCGGATTTTTGCGCTCAGAATCTCGTTTTCCGTCGTGATTCTCTCCACCTCGCGACCGTAATCGCGCAGTCGCTCATTGATACGGCTCAGGCTGCGGTTGCGTTCCTCCAGTTCGCGGTTCAGACAATATTGCGTGGTGATGTTATTGGCAATCAATTCGCGGACTTCGTTTCGTCCGACTTGTATGGTTCCGCGATGAAAATTCCAGACTTTGCCATCACTCATGCGGACGATCACGTCCGGTTCGACGTTCAGAATTGCGCCGTTCCGGATTTTTTTTTGATTCAGTAGTGTCCAGAAGTGTTCGGCGTTCAGAATCTCCGAGTCAAACAGCTCGCCGCTCAGACGGTTCATCTGGGTATTGACGAGCAGCGGCAATCCGTCCCGGTCAGAAAAGCAAACGCCGTCCGGTAAAGCGTCCAGACTTTCCTTGATGGCGCCCGGCGTTAGTGAGTTTCTGGTTTTTTGTCTCAGCAATAGAAAACAGACGAGTAGAACGATGAACAGGAAAATCTGTATCGCGAGTATGACAGCCCAGGGAAGATGCCCGATAATATCGGCAAAAAATGTGAACGACTTGTTCTCGCGAAGTCTGATACTGACATCGCTGACACCTTGCAGTACGAACATGGCAGATGCGGCAAGAATGATGGAGGTAAACAGAAAAGCGCGGTTCTGATGATAGGTGCAGACCGAGACGAGAAGCCATACGGCGACGATCAGCAGAAGAATGGAAACGAAGCCAAACATCGCCTGGAAAGCGGTTGATAATGTAAAATACGGTGTCACGGGCGCGCACCTCCTGACGGCAAAAAAAGCGAAATATATTCGGTTTTTTGTTCGGTTTCCATACGGAGCGTTCCGCGCTGCGCGGTGAGCTGACTGTCCATGCAGTTTTGCGTCAGGAATTCCCGCGGCGCATTCAGTTCGATGGATAGTGTCAGTCCTGTCGGAGACACGGCAACAGAGATGAGTATGGCATCGGCGCCGGGAACGGCGGCTTCGATTGCGGTTTCCAACAATTCGTACGCTGTCAGGATTGTTTCTCCCGGCAGCATCGCTTCGCCGGAAAAACGGGCGTCTGCCTTGACGCCGTATCGGCGCAAATAGTCTGTTGATTCCGAAATGGCAAGCTGTAATTCGCCGCTCGGGATCTGTTTTGTCTGATGGAAGAGCAGCAGCAGATTGGAACGCCGCTTGACATAGCAATTCAGAATGCAGGCGTACTGCATGGTCTTTTCAAAAGCCGTTTCTTCTTCAGGCGGATGCGTAAGCAGGTCGTTGAGTTTATCGAGCTGCGGACGGACGCTTTCGGCAATGCTGTCATACAACCGGCTTTGCTGCTCGATTCGGGTGCGGTTTTCTTTGATTTTGTTTTCCGCGTCGAGCATGGCGTTCTCTTCGGCGATGACGTCGCCTAAATCCGCCAGATGACGGTTAAGTCGGTTAATCTCGGCAAGATCCTTTGTCCAGTAACCGTAGCCGCCGCGAATGGCGTGACTGCGCAGGGCGACGGTGTCGTTCCTCAGCAGAACGGCGTGATGTTCCGCCTCACGGATCTGTTCCGGGTCAGCAAAAAGACTTTTCTCCGAGCGATAACGAATGATGCCGTCCTTATCCATGATGCCGGCGCCGATGGAGGAGACATTCCAGAAATCGCTGTAGCCGTCGTTTGAGGGAAACAGGCGAACGGCGATCAGGCACTCCATAAAGGCGGCCAGGCAGAAACAGCCGACTTCCGGCATTTTCAGCATGATCGTGACGATATTTTTTTGCCCCGAGACATCAACCAACGTGTATGCGGCGCCGATCAGAATCGGGATCATCGGCACCCATATCTTCTTGCGGCGTCCCGGGACGGCACACCGTGTGAAAACAACGCCCAAAATGGCAAGGGAAAGTACGACGACCCAACTCATCGCCGCATATCCCAGCGGTCCGCGGATAAAATCATGATCCACCCATTCGGCAAACGCGCCCTCAAAACGGAACGCGAGCTGATGCAGGTCGTTTGTCAGTATGCCGAGGGAGAGAAGTGTGGCGGGAATATATAACAGATTCCATTTGCGGCTGATGGTGCGGTCTTGTCTCTTGCCGATATGCAGAACGGATAAAAACATCAGAAGCGGGATAAACGTCAGCGGGATATAATAGAGGTACCAGATGTAGCGATCCATGATGATGAAGACGGAATATTCATATTTCAGTGTGCGGATTGCCATCCAAAAAATAAGCAGAAATGCGGTGGCAACCAGATTTTTGCGCACGTTTTCCTGGAGCAGTCTTTTCTGCAGTTGCCGTGCCCAAATCAGCGTCGCGGCGGTGTAAAACAGACAGATAAAGCTGTTGTGGGAAAATACCTGAAAGTGCAGACCGAGCAGGCGCGCCAGACCGGAGGCCAGTACGAGCAGAATACAGATGCCGTTCAGTATTCTTGTTTCTCTGCTGCTTTGCATACGCCGCCTCCTTTGTAATGACCTTTCTTTTTTTCTATCATATCATATCGCGAAAAAAAATGCTACTGAAAAAATAAAATCAAAGGCGAAGAGCGTGTAAAAATGTCTCATTTTGCTTCGTTTGCCTGATTCTGCTCCGATTTCCGTTATTTTTATCAGCGTTCTATTTGGTTTTCGTCCGCTTTCGTGAGAAGATACTGATAGAAATCTAATTGCGTTCGAAAGAATCGGAACAATTTTTGATTTCGCTACGGAAGAAAAAAGGAGCGGGAACATGAATCTTTTCAAAAAAATCGCCGTCGTTGTCGCAGGACTTCTTTGTCTGCCGATGCTGCTGACGTCCTGCAAGGGACGCGATGGCATGGTCGATACGGAAAGCTCGCTGTCCGGGGAAGCGACGACCGGCGAAGAGGAAAGCCTGACGGAAGATCTTTCTTCCCATGAGGAAAACAGCCTGACGCTGACAACGGAAAACGGCACGACGGCCGTCACGACGACGCAGAAAGGCCAGACGACCGAAAAGCCAGGCTCGACGAATCAGACGCCGACGCAGACGACGCAGAAAACAACGACAGGCGTCAAAACGCCGCAGACGAAGCAGGAGTGGGTGAATGCCTACAATCAGGCTCTCGCCAAAAAAACGCTGAAATGCACGTCGTCCTCCCAGAAGGTGAGTCGCGGCATTTTCGGTCTGTCAGATAACGAAAGCGCCAGCATCAATATCCTCGATCCCGATCAGTCCGGGTTGCTCGCGCAGTTCCAGCGGGAGAATATCAGCGGCGTTACGCTGCCGAAGCTGACGGAAAGCGAAGTTTCTTCGGTCAAGCAATCGGGAAACAGCGTGGTCTTTACGCTGAACACCGCCACGGCGGAAAATACGATCAGTCAGGGAAAGGGCGGCTATGTCGCTCTGGTTGACGACGCACGAATCAACGAACTGGTGGAGAATATCAAGGCATATCTGAACGTACCGGGGTCTGTCAAGATTTCGTCGGTTTCGCATAAGCTTTCCGGCGGCACGCTGACGGTCACGTTCAATGCGGATTACACCGCAATCCGGTCCGTCAAATATGCGGCGGAACAGAGCATTCAGGCCAAATTGCGCTATCTGGTTTTTACCGTCAACGGCGATATGGCGTTCCGTCTGTCGGCGAACTTTCAGTAACGCGAGCCATAAGGGAAACGTCTGCGGGATTTTTCCGGCGGACGTTTTTTTATGTTATATTTCGCAAAAGATGTCGAATGCACATTGACAAGATGAAATAATGGATAGGAAGACGCTCTGGATCGGCGTTTCCGCCATCGGCATCGTTGCCGACATTCTGTGCTTCGCTGTTCGGCAGTCTGCTGTTCATTTCGGACAACGTGGATGAGTACAACGAAGAGCAGAAACGGGTTCTGTATAACACCTTTGCCGAAAAAAATGTAACGATTCAGCGTGCGGAATTGATCCGCGATAACGTTATGGATATTGACTATTGCGAAAACGGCACAAAGAAATCGCTGCGCTTTAACGTACAGACGGGACAAAGCGAAGAATAGTTTTATGATAAAGTTCTCTCGGTTCGGGAGGGCTTTTTTCAATGTAGCGTATGAGAAAAACGACAATCAACGCTTTACTTTTTCGGCGTAATGCGGTACAATTAAAGAAAAACAGCAAGGGAGTTTTTGACAATGCCTTTTATTGATTCCAAAATTACGGTTTCCGTTCCGCAGGAGAAGAAAGAAAAAATCAAAACCGAGCTCGGCAAATCCGTTTCGCTCTTGCATAAGCCCGAAAGCTATCTGATGGTCGGTCTGTGCGACAATTACGATCTGTGGTTCGGCGGCAAAAAGCTCGACAAGGGCGCGTATGTCGAGGTCAGCCTGTTCGGTCATGCGTCGTCTGCAGATTATGAAAAAATGACGGCTTCCATTTGCGAGCTGTACGAAAAAGAGCTCGGCATTCCCGCTTCGGCCGTCTATGTGACCTATCATCCGGTTTCCGATTGGGGTTGGAACGGCGGTAACTTTTAAGCATATAAAAGGGGAGAAACAATATGACGGTCTGGGATAAAATTGTGGCGTTTTTTATGGCGATTTTAGCGTTCTTCTCGTCCTTATTCGGCGGCGGAACGGCGAAAAACGAACCGGATCTGGATTTAGATAAGTTTGAACTGGTTTGGGCGGATGAATTTGACGGCACGGAAATTGACCGTGCAAAATGGCAGATGCCGGGCTATACCATGACGCGAAAGGGCGGTTACTGGAACTGCGCACTGGCCGAGGTCAAAGACGGCGAACTGGTCATTTCGGCGAAGTATCTCGAAAACGGCGTCAATCCGGGTGATCCGGCGGGCTGGTATTCCGCGAGAATGCGAACAAAGGATTTGTTCGAGCAGACCTATGGCTATTTTGAGGTCAGATGTATGCTGCCCGAGGGCTACGGTCTGTGGTCGGCGTTCTGGCTCCAGAATTACGACGCGATGGACAACGCCTATCCCGACGGCTCCTACGGTTCGGAAATTGATGTCTTTGAGTCTCCGTTCTTCGGCAGCGATGACCCGAACCGTGTGCAGGGTGCTGTTCATTGGGGCGGCTACGGCGACGCGCATCAGACCGTTTCATTTGCGACGGACGATCTCGGCGTCGATCTTTACAATACGTACAACACCTACGGACTGGAATGGAACGAGGATTCCTATACCTATTATTTCAACGGCAAAGCGATCGGCACGTTCGACAAATCGACGCTTGTCCCGTCGCAGGCTCCCGAGCATCTGATCCTTTCCGTGGAAATGAACGGCGAAAACGGAGTGCCCGGTGACGGTTGGGCGTCCGGCACGGTCGAGGATAACGGTCGTGAATTTGTCGGCGAATTCAGAATTGACTACGTCCGGGTGTATCAGTATCAATAATGTACAATTTACAATGTATAATGTATAATTGTTGTGGATGAAGGGTCGGCTGCAAACAGGGCTTGCGTTTGCGCCGGCCTTTTCAAACTTTATAATTCTTTAGAATTTCTTTACTGATTTTTTTTCGTTGTCTTCTATAATAGCAAGAAAGAGATGGGATTGATATGCAGTTGTATCTGATTCCGGCACCGTCGTCGGTCGTTCCCCGAAACGGATTTACGCGGGCTGATGCCGAAGTCATTTTTCGTGACGAGCCGACGCTTCCACGCGAAGCCTATCGTCTGGAGATCGGCGGAAGTATCGTTGTGACCGCTTCGTCGTCTGCCGGTCGGTTTTACGCGTTGCAGACGCTCTCGCAGATTCGTTTTCAGTGCGGACAGAACCTGCCGAATCTTTATCTCGAGGATGCGCCGCGCTTTGCGTATCGGGCATTTATGATTGATTCCTGCCGGCATTTTGTGCCGGTTCCGGAACTAAAAAAGATGATCTCCGTCTGCGCGAAGATGAAGCTGAATGTTTTTCATTGGCATCTGACGGACGATCAGGGCTGGCGTCCCGAGATCGGAGCCTTTCCCGAACTGATCGGAAAAAGCTCGCTGCGACACGGCAATCATTTCGGCAGGGAACAGGACAACCGTATTCACGCCGGCTATTACACAAGAGCACAGATGGAGGAAATCGTCTCTTTCGCGCATGAGAACCGGATGACGGTCGTCCCCGAGATCGATATGCCCGGACACGCCAGCGCACTGCTGCACGCGATACCGTCTCTTTCCTGTGGCGGCAAGAGAGTGGCAATCAAAACAAAACCGGGAATTTTCGGAGATATCCTTTGCGCAGGACGTGAAGAGACCTATGAAACGCTGTTTCGCATTCTCGATGAAATCTGTGCAATATTCCCCGATCCCTATATTCATTTGGGCGGCGACGAAGCACCGAAAGCACAGTGGAAGCAATGCCCCGCTTGTCAGGCGATGATCCGCCGCGAAAATCTCGCCGGTGAAGAGGCACTTCAAGGTTATTTTATCAATCGTGTGCGAGACTATCTTGTGACAAAAGGAAAAACCGTCGTCACATGGAACGAGAGCCTGAACAGCGGCATTCTGAGGGACGACGTTACGGTACAGATGTGGCTCGATCCGACGAAACGGTGTAAGAATAGCCCGAATCCGCTGATCGTCAGCGATTTCAGCCATTGGTACGCGGATTACCCTTATGCCATGACGCCGCTGAAAAAGGTGTATCGTTACGATCCCATGATAAACGAAAATGTCGTCGGAACGGATATCCCCATCTGGACGGAATACATCACAACGCCGTCGCATATGGAATATATGTGCTTTCCTCGCTTTATGGCTGCTGCCGAAACGGCGTGGAGTATGAACAAACCGCCGTACCGGGTATTCCGGACGGAGCTTTCGGAACTGATGCCGTATTTCGGGGTGCGTTATGCCGCGCCGGAAGAGGACTGGGATCCGCCAGTCGGGAAACGGCTTTCCGGCACGGTTCGCCATTTCGGCACCATCTGCCCCAACAGAGGCGTCAGAAATTTCTTTTTCCATCATGAAAACAAGAAAAAGTAACAGGAGGTTTTTTTGTATGAAAATATGTAAGATTTGCGGAAAAGCCATGGATGATTCTTATTCCGTATGCCCCTATTGCGGTGCGGCAAGCGAGCCATCCGGCAATCCGAATCCCGATCCGCAGGGACAGCAGCAGGGGCAGCCGAATCCGCCGTATGGCGCGCCTTACACGCAGACGCATTCACAGCAGCAATATTACGGCGGTGCCCCTTACGGTCAGGCTGAACAGAATCCCTATCAACAGCCGTATCCGCCGAAGAATAACGGCTATACGCCGGCTCCCAGACCGCAGCGTTCGGCCTACATTGCGGCGATTCTCGCTTTTTTCGGCGGTATATTCGGTCTGCACAATTTCTATCTCGATAATAAGAACAGGGCGATCTGTCAACTGGTTGTTTCAATTGTCGGTTTTGTGGTGACGTTCGGTATTGCGACGCTCGCAATGGAGATTTGGGCGATCGTAGAGGGTCTTCAGCTCCTGCGCGGAGACATCAACACCGATGGAACGGGCATGCTGATCAAAATGTCGTTCTGATTGCTCCAAAAAAAGCCGCCGGAAAACCGGCGGCCTTACTGCTGTTTATCAGGTCTGAATGCTCTTCATGATCGTCTCAATGATGTTCTTGAACCACGCCATGATGTTGTGAACCAGCACGATGAGCGAGGCGAAGAGATTGGACTGATCGTCTTCTACGGAAACGAAAGCCTTGATTGTTTTGTCGGCATTGATATCGGAGATGATATAAACACCGTGGATGTCGGGCTCAATCGTAACGCCGTCAACCTGAACGATCACGAACGTGTCGGAGTAGCCTTCGTCCATCTCGATGGTGAATCGGAAATCTTCTCCGGGCAGGACATACTGCGAATAGCCTTCGATCGGGGTGATGTGGATCGTCGAATCATCGACGTCATACGCCATGTAATAGGTCTGATATTCGCCGGCGGACGCGCAGACGGCCAGTGTCGAGAACGCAAGCAGCATGGCCAAGAAAACGGAAATTACTTTTTTCATAGAGTTCCCTCCTGACAGGAATTTCAATATTTGTCTTTATTATAGTATTTTTTTCGGATAAAATCAATAGTTTTTATCAACCTTTTTCCGATTCCTGCCTATGAATTTACCATTCCGGCAAAAAACCTTGAAAATTTATATGAATATTTTTTTAAATTTGTTGACTTTTCGGGCGAACTTGTAGTATAGTAGTAACGTACAAGATTATGTTCGCTCAAAACTTTATGTTAGGAGAGGTTTTATGGCTAAAAAAGAAAGCAAGACTCCGGACATCGAGACTCAGACTCAGGTGCTCGATCCCGAGACCGAAACGGCAGCCGATGAAGAAGTCAAGGCTGTTCCCGCAGTAAAATCAAGAAGAGAACTGAAAAAAGAACGCAAGGCGCTCAAAAAACATAAAAAGGAAGTCGAGAAAGAGGCTAAGAAACATTCCGCCAAAAGAACGAGAGCGCAGAATTTCTTCCTTACTGTCCTGACGCTTGGTGTTATTGTGTCGATGCTTTTCTGCAGCATCGCCGCCATCAAACTCACAATGAATATCGGCAGTCCCTCTGCGGCGTCCGATAACGGCGGCAACGCTTCGGCAAATTCGGCTTCGGGCAGTAGTTCTTCGTCGGGTAATACGTCCAATACGCCGGCCGTAACGCCGGGTGAAGATACCAGCAGTGTTTCGGGCGAGCCCGTTGATGCGTCGAATGCGGATCTGACCACCCCAGAGGGTGTTGTCCTTTACTACAAAGCGGCTCACGCAAAGGTTCTTTCCTCTGCAAAATCGGCAACTCATGCATATAATAACACGCTGAACTATAACAATGTTCTTGAAATCGGCGGCAACAACACGCTGGCAAAAGTTGCCCAGAGCTTGATGAATTCTTTTATGAAAGAGGAAAACAATCTTGCTACTTATACCGGCGCGGATATCGCGGCGAAATTCCCCGGTGCTCATGTTCAGAATCTGACGGCGGATATGCTTTCCGAGGCGACCTGCGTAGAAGAGGGCGATAATTACATTATCACGCTCAAGGTTAACAGCACGGAAGATGCGTATGATACCGGCGAAAAGACCGGCGCGATCACCGCGATCATCAATGAACAGGAAGTCACGGATGCTGCCGGCTCCATGGTTACGCTTGCGGGACTTGAAAACCGCTATGTCGGCGCGACCGTCAAGGCCACGATTCAGAAATCCACGGGTAACATGATCGCGTTTGAATCCGACGTTCCTTCCTATATGTGCTTCTCGGAAGCCAAGGTTGCGTTCATCAGCGTCAAGGATTGCCGGATCGGTCTTGAGTATATCCAGAAATGGACAATGGAATATTAAGGATTTCTTAAAATCCTATAAAAGCAGTCGGATTTTTTCTCCGACTGCTTCTTTTTGTCTTGCATTTCTTCGGAATCGGTGTTACAATAATAAAACATAACAAGAAACAGAGGCTATGTATATGAAATTAACCGAGCTTTTCCAAAAGAATATTCCGACGCTGTCGTTTGAAGTTTTTCCTCCGAAAACGAGCAGCAATTACGATACCGTAAAAAAAGCGACTGCCGCAATCGCCGAGCTGAAACCCGATTTTATGAGTGTGACTTGCGGCGCCGGCGGCAAAACAGATATTTATACAGCGGACATCGCCGCGTCGTTGAGCCGTGATTACGGCGTGACCTCGATTGCGCATATGACCTGCGTCGGCACGTCGAAGGAAAACGCCGAAAAACGGGTGCGCGAGCTTGAAAGTCTCGGTATCGAAAATATTTTAGGACTGCGCGGCGATATTCCCGAGGGATTCGATATGGCGCAGTGCGATTTTAAGCATGCGTCGGAGCTGATCGCGTTCGTCAAGAGCATTTCGCCGCTGACCGTCGGCGGCGCGTGCTATCCCGAGTGCCATCCCGAGGCGTCCTGTATGCAGGAGGATATCGATCATATCAAGGAGAAGATCGAAGCCGGCTGTGAATTTCTGACGACGCAGATGTTCTTCGATAACAACATTTTTTATAAATATCTCTGCAAGCTGCGCGCAGCGGGCATCACCGTTCCGGTCATTGCGGGCATCATGCCCATCACGAATGCGGCACAGGTGGAGCGTTCCATCAAACTCTCCGGCTCTTGTATGCCGTCGCGGTTCCTCGATATCGTGGATCGCTTCGGCGGTGACAACGACGCGATGAAGCAGGCGGGTATCATTTACGCGACGGAGCAGATCATCGACCTGCTTGCGAACGGCATCAATAATATTCATGTTTATTCCATGAACAAGCCCGATGTTGCGGCAAAAATTCAGGAGAATCTCTCCTGCATCATTCCCTCGGCCAAACACGCCTGATATTGAGTGATAGAAAAGGTGCAATTATCGTCCGCCGCAGGCATATCATATAAGCCCGAAGGGCTTCCGAAATTGCACTTTGCACTTTGAGCTTTGCCCATTTGTTTATAACTTTACGTGAGGAATGTTTTTTCATGACCATACTTGAAAAAATCAGAGACGGCTTTACCTTTTTTGACGGCGGTACGGGAACCGTGCTGCAAAAAAAAGGGCTTGCGCCCGGCGAACTGCCCGAAGAATGGAACCTGACGCACCGCGAAGAAATCATCGACCTGCATTTATCGTATATGCAGGCCGGCAGTCACATCATCAACACCAATACGTTCGGCGCGAATATCCTGAAATTTCCGAAGGAGCATCTGACCCGGATCGTCGAAGCTGCTGTCGAGAATGCGCTTGAGGCGAAAAGGCGCAGCGGACGCGAGGACGTCTGGATCGCGCTTGACATCGGCCCGTCGGGCAAGCTTCTGAAGCCCTACGGTACGCTTGATTTTGAGGACGCGGTCGCCGTGTTCGCCGAAACCGTTAAGATCGGACGCGATAAGGGCGTGGATCTCATCAACATCGAGACGATGACCGATTCCTACGAGTGCAAGGCGGCGGTGCTCGCGGCAAAGGAAAACAGCGATCTGCCGGTGTTTGCCACGAACGTCTATAATGAAAAAGGCAAACTGATGACAGGTGCGGACGTCCCTGCGATGGTGGCGACGCTGGAGGGGCTCGGCGTGGACGCGCTCGGTCTCAACTGTTCGCTTGGACCGAAAGAGATGAAGCCGCTGGTGCCCGTTTTTTATGAATACGCGTCCGTTCCGATTGTCATCAGTCCCAACGCCGGACTGCCGAAAACGGAAAACGGCGAAACAATTTACGACGTCACGCCGGAGGATTTCGCCGAAGAGATGGTACAGATCGCGAAAAGCGGCGCGGTCGTGCTCGGCGGCTGCTGCGGCACGACGCCGGACTATATCCGCTGCCTGATCGAAAAAGTCAAAGATCTGACGCCGTGCAAGGTGGAAAAGAAAGACCGCACGCTCGTTTCGTCTTACACGCACGCCGTGGAGATCGGCAAAAAGCCCGTTATCATCGGCGAACGCATCAACCCGACGGGCAAAAAGATCTTCAAACAGGCACTGCGTGACCATAATCTCGATTATGTATTAAATGAGGGCTTTGAGCAGCAGGAGAAAAAGAGCCATATTCTCGACGTCAACGTCGGTCTGCCCGAGATCGACGAGCCAAAGCTCCTGACGGAAATCGTCGAGGAATTGCAGGCGGTCATTGACCTGCCCTTGCAGATTGATACCTCCGATTTCGAGGCGATGGAGCGCGCTATGCGCCGGTACAACGGCAAACCGATGGTCAACTCCGTCAACGGCAAGCAGGAGATCATGGACAAGGTGTTTTCGCTCGTCAAAAAATACGGCGGCGTGCTGGTCGGTCTGACGCTCGACGAGGACGGCATTCCCGAAACGACCGAAGGCCGCGTGAAAATCGCCGAAAAGATTTACCGCGAAGCCGAAAAGTACGGCATTGACAAAAAGGACATTGTCATCGATCCGCTGACGCTGACCGTCAGTACAGGCAGCGAGAACGCGAAAATCACGCTTGACGCCGTACGGGAAATCGCCGACCGGGGCGGTCGGACGGTGCTCGGTGTTTCCAATATTTCGTTTGGTCTGCCTGCGCGACAGAACATCAATGCGACGTTCTATACGCTGGCGCTGAATGCAGGGCTGTCCGCCGCGATCATCAATCCGAAGTCGGACGACATGATGAAAGCGTACTACAGCTTCTGCGCGCTGACGCAGCAGGACGATAATTTCACGGATTATATCGCGTTTGCTCAGAATGACACACCGCAGCAGGCGGCGACGGCTCCGCAGAAAGAGGCAAACGAGAGCGACGCGCTGAAAACGGCGGTGATCAAAGGCATGGGAGATGCAGCGGCAGCTTCGACTGAGAAACTGCTTGCGGAACAGGAAGCGACCGCAGTCATCAATGAGATTCTGATTCCCGCGCTTGACGAAGTCGGCAAAGGCTTCGAGACGAATAAAATTTTCCTGCCGCAGCTGCTCATGAGCGCGGATGCGGCAAGCAGAGCGTTTGAAGTCATCAAACAGAAAATTCAGGCAGGCGGCGGCGAATCGGTCAAAAAAGGCACACTCACGCTTGCAACGGTCAAGGGTGATATTCACGATATCGGCAAAAATATCGTCAAGGTCATTCTCGAGAATTACGGCTTTGAGGTGATCGATCTCGGCAAAGACGTCCCGCCGGAAAAGGTACTCGAAACGGTCAAGGCGCATCATCTCGCGCTCTGCGGACTTTCCGCGCTGATGACCTCCACCGTTCCGGCGATGGAGGAGACAATCCGGCTTCTGAACCGCGAAGCACCGTGGTGCAAGGTCGTCGTCGGCGGTGCCGTCCTGACACAGGAATACGCCGATCAGATCGGCGCGGACAAATACGCCAAGGACGCGATGGAAACTGTCCGCTATGCGGAAGAGGTCTTTGCGGAATCATAATAATCGGAAATGACAGAAGAACGGACATGCGGAACTGTCCGTTCTTTTTATTGCCGCCGTGGATAGGGCTTGGTTTCGTCGGTCAGCCCGAGCAGGTAATCAACACTGGTGCCGTGAATGGCAGCGAGCTTGATTAAGGTTTCGGGCGTCATGGAATTGACGCCGTTTTCATACGCGGCGTATGTCCGCCGGTTGATATGCAGCATGTCGGCAATTTTCTGCTGCGTCCAGTCCTTGTCTTCGCGTAAATTTCTGATATTTGTGTAAATCATACGAACTCATCTCCGAAAAATATTATAAAATGCCATGAATTCTGCCATTGACTTTTGGCAGGATTTATGGCATAATAATTCTTGACTTCTTTTTTTCGGCGATAATGGTTAAAATCAAAAAGTCCGTAAGATTTTTGATTGCATCGCATTTTTTCTTTGCTGTAAGGCGTCACTGATTTACCGAGCTGAATTGAAAAATGCTAAAATTCAGTTTTTTTTTTGATAAAGTCCGTCTTTAGGGACTTTTTATTTGCTACAATAAAAGTACCCCAAAGGAAACTGTCAAGGTGAAGTTGGATAACGGAGTGGAAAAACTCGATGGTATGTACCTCACTTTGACGGCATTGTCCTGATATCAGAAAAATCACAGGGGATTACAGAAAGGGTGTTAACTGATGAAATGTCTGTTTTGCGGAGCAGAAAATGCTGACGGCAACGCTTGGTGCACTGCCTGTGGCGCCACGCTGACTGAAAATCAGCGCGCAGAAAACGATTCTTCCGAACCGGAAAAAGCGGCGGCTGATGTCGCTGTAAAAACGAAAACCGAAGAAGCGACCGATTCTTGTCAGAACGGCGATTCGGAACCGCCGAAGAAAAAACTTGCGAAAAATCTTGTGATTTCTGTTGCCGTCGGAGCGGTTGCGCTGATCGCCGTGATTGTGCTGATCTGTGCCTTTTCGCTGGACTCAACTGAGCGGGCCGCCGTTGATAATGTCTCGTATATGATTTACGAGTTGGGCGATGATATATCGCTGGACAGCGGAAGCGCCATTGCCAAAGCGGAGGAGGCTTATGCGGCGTTGCCGAAAAAGTGTCAGATCCGTGTTGATGGATATGACAAGCTTCAGCAGGCGAGAGCTGCCTATGATGAAAAATGCGTGGAAAACACTGAAAAGTGCATCGATACCATCGGCACCGTGACGATGAGCGACAGCGTCGGCGTGCGTATTGCAAATGCCAGAAAATCGTATGACGGACTCAGCGACGAGCAGAAAGCGAAAGTGAAAAACAGCGATGTTCTACTGGACGCGGAGCAAAAGTACGCGGAGCTGAAAGTCGCAGATGTTGAGCAGAAAATCAAAGATATCGGCGAAGTCAGCCCCGAAAAAGACTGTAAGGGAAAAATCGACGCAGCCAAAACCGCGTATGACGCATTAAGCAATGACATGCAGAAATCAGTCGGCAACGCCGCCGATCTGGAATCTGCCGTGCAGAATTACCGCGAGCTTACCATCGCCGAATGTATCAAGCGGATTGACGCGCTCGGGACGGTTACAGCTTCGAGCGAAAAAGAAATTAATGAAATCAAGGCGCTTTACGAAACGCTTGACGAGCCGTACCGCGGCGGCGTTACCAATTATGCCAAGCTGACGCAAGCCGAAGAAACGCTGAAAAAACAGAAAATGTCTTTCAAGCTAGGAGATACCATTAAAACAAGTGCATGGGATCTCACGCTGACGAAGGCTAAAATTGCTCACAGCGTTTATCCGAATGATACCAGCGGTTACTACTATTATTATACAGCAGGCGATGGCAGCGATTTTATCGTTCTGCAATTCAAAGTTCGCAATACAGGCTCCTACACGATGGGTATGGACGATTTTGTCGATAGTATTTTTGAACTGGAGTTTCTCGGCAAGACCGTTAATAAAACTGCCACTCTTTATTACGATGATGACGGCTGGCTGCATCCCGTTTATTCCTCAGACGGCATCGGTTCCTATGATACATGGTATATCAATGTCTGTTTCAGTATTCCCGAAGAAACCAAGAATTCCGACCAACCCGTTACTGTGACTGGTAAATTTGCGGGTCAGGAGAAAATGATCAAGCTCAAATAAGGAGGCGTTGTTTATGAATGAGAATGAATTGAAGCCGCTCGAACAGGAGTCTTCTCCGACGGATCAGACGCAGCCCGAAGAATCGGCGTCTGAATCGACGGATAATTCCGCAACGGAAATACCGTCCGATGCAGATACCGTCAAGGCGGAGACGAAAAAGCGAAAACTGAGCGGAACTGCAAAAATTCTGATTGCGGTTGCGGCCGTTGTGCTTGCGGCAGCCGCCTCTTTCGGAATAATTGCGGGAGTCGGTGTCTCAAAAGCAAAATCGGTCTTGCAAGCCGCCGGATATGATGAAATGACCCCGGAACAGATTGCCTATCAGTATGAACAGATTCCCGGTATCATGCGGATGTTTGCCGAACCCGTTTTAAAAAAGAATATAATCGAGTGGGTGAAAGCAAATCCGTACGTCATGCAAAACGATACGCTGCTCGACGCCAAACTTATCAGACAGTATAAGAAGTATGATGCGATCGCGGACGCGATCGGACTTTCCGATGACACGGATACTAATGTCGCGTCCTATATTGACGGCATAATGCAGCTCGCGCAGTATGAAGATGATAATAACTGCATGGTCCTGATTACGGCGATCAGCGATGATTTTATCAATACGGTTGATAATTGGAACGCTCTGCTTCGGAGTATCAGTCTGTTTTCCGGTACGTCTGCCGTTTTAAGCAATTCTTATTGGGCGACATCTTTGACGTATCTGAAAAATATCAAGGAATCCAGCGAAAATGCCGTCACCATTGCCGAATCCTATGATTTTTCGGACGATAAATCGCAGCGCGTCAAGTCCGGGCTTGAGATTATCCGCGACAATGCTATGTCTGCCATTGGCGATTCATCTGTTCAATGGCAGATCCGCGCCGCGGTGGAAGATATTCAATCTATTGCGAACGACATGCAAGTCGCGCAGAAAGATATCAAAAGAATCGTCGATGAGCTACCCGAAGTGTTTTGATTCCATATAAAAAACAAAGCCGAACGACATTGAACAAGTCCAGTAAAAACGGACAATAGAAAAAAAGCCCCTCCTATGGTAGA
>CAMEBF010000012.1 GCA_945912145.1 uncultured Clostridia bacterium
GCTCCAAAAGGTCAGAGAAGTCGGCGGGGATAATTACAGCTACGCAAACGATTATCTGCAAGATTGCACGAAATCTCTCTTTGAAGCGACTGGAGTTTATGAAGCGAAAGAAACGGGCAGCGGAGATCATTTTATCCTTGGACGAGCTTGCGGCAGTATTGCCGGATGAACGATATGCCCCCGATGTGAGCGACGAGGATGTAGGTGAGCTGATCAGTACGTTTCTTCGCAGTCAGGAGGAATATGTCAGAAATGTCTTCATCCGCAAGTATTTTTATTTCGATTCTATAAGGGAGATTGCAAAGCGCTATTCTTTTACTGAGAGTAAGGTCAAAAATATGTTGTTCTACACCCGAAACAAGCTAAAAGATTACTTGATTATGGAGGGCGTTGAAATATGAAAACACCGAGAATCGCAAATGCCATCGGGCAAATTGATGACGATCTTGTCACCGGCGCAGCTAAGTGCAAGACGAAAAAAAAGAAACATTGGTTAAAATGGGGTTCCTTGGCAGCATGCTTTGCAGTGCTTGTAATTGCAGGGGCAGCAATCCTCCCATCGCTATTTCGGGAAAATGTAACACCGGAGGGAACCGACGGCAGATACAAGGACTTTTCTATCCGAGCCAGCGAATCTGCAATTGTATGGCCATGGGAGTATCAGACTGTATATGAAAAATATAGGAATGTCAAAATTGACGGTATTGAGTATCATGGAAAAGGCCGTGCGGTATCAGAAACATGGATTGGCGAGAGTATTGGCAACTACACTGTGGTTGGATATGATGAAGTCAATAATGGAAAAAAATATTCTGCCGAGTTTGAAGCATATGCATTGAAGGATATTGCTCAAAGTCAGTTTATAGCCGTAAAGATGGAGGACAGTTATTATGTCTTTCAAAATGACGAGTATGCTCCTCCGAACACCCTTGGTGAGCTTATGGATGCCGTAAATCTGTCCGAGGTCGTGGAGCTTCAGCGCTTTTCTGAGGGAGACAATACTCCTGATAGCAAACGTTTTGCATTGAGCAGTGACGATTATGTGTGGGAAGTTCTGTCCGAATGTAGGAACGCCCCTTTCGTTGAAGATCAAACATGGACGGCTGGTGACAGAAGTTACCTCAGTTTTACGATTACTTCCGAAGCTCTTGGTGTTTACAAAGTTGCTCTGTATGTGACGGAAGACGGCTATCTGTGGACAAACGCATTTAATTGGCAGTATCTATTCAACATCGGCGAGGATGCTGCAAGCAGGATTATCCATTATGCGAAAGAGAATTCCACTGAAGTAGAGTATGAACCGTACAGAAACTCGGTAGCCGGTACAATTATCGAGATCACAGAAGACTACATCCTTGTGGATGATTCTATTCTTTGCAAGGATCCGGCAGACGGTATCACCTATAAGGTTCTTCTGAATGATCTGCGCATCTCCCGTTATGTGGATTGCGAAGTTGTTAATGTTGGTGATACGCTTCTGATTTCCTATGAGGGAGAAATTGACGAAAATAATACCATTGCCGGTGCGATTTTGGCATCTCAGGCAACGATCTCCGACGGGGATGTGTTGATTCCTGAATAAATTCTGCAGCGCAAGGCGTCGCTTCGGCGGCGATACGCCAACGAAACCGTCGGATGTCCGATTGAACAGCCCGCATGGTTTTACAATGTCATAAAGAAGAGCCGACAGATTTTACGGTCTGTCAGCTCTTTTTTTTGAAAAATCGATTTATTTTGTAGTGGTGGTGTCCTGTTTCAGCTCTTTTTTCGCCATGAATTCCTTGACCTGTTCTTTTACTTCGCCGTCGATCTTATAGAACATGACGGGAATGCAGCTCAGGAAGGTGCAAAGTCCCGGAATGAGCCAGTAGGCGACCATGACGACATTCTGCATATGCGGCGTGATATCGGCGTAGGTCATCGTGCCGACATAGCCGGACAGGCCGACGATGAAAATGCCGACGGCGACGGAGAACGCGTTCGCGAGCTTCACGCCAAGGCTGAGTACCGCGTACTGCACGCCCTCAGAGCGTTTGCCGGTGGTCATTTCGGTGTAATCGACGGTATCGCTGAGCATGATCATCGGGGTGTAGCCGTGTGTACCGAACATGAATCCGATGAAGAACTGCATGACAATCAGCGCCGGAATGGTGCGGAAAATGCTCTGCGCGAAAACATACAGGCAGAAGCAGACGACGCTTACGACCGTGCCGTAGATGCCGAAGAGGAGGTAGGTCTTCTTCGTGCCGAGCTTTTTATTGACGATGGGCGCGATGACGATGGAAATCATCGAGGTGATGCCGCTGCCGATGCCGAGCAGAACCGAAAGATTCTCGCCTGCGAGTGTGATGCCGGCGCCGATGGGAATTGTGACCTCATGAATCAGCACGGCGGACGCCTGAATGCCGATGCTCATGGCGATGTTGCGGCCGAAACCGAGAATGTACACGAGGAAGGTCAAAAGGAGCATACGGTTGTTTTTGAGCTCCGTAAACATGGCGCGGAACGACGCGTTGTCGGGCGTTGATTCCACAGTCTCTTTCGAGGTCTTGAGCATCGCGGCGACGAGAGCGATCGCTAAAATGCTGACGATGCCCGCCGTGATCAGATATTCTTTCGTGCCGATGGTGGCGGAGCCCGTCAGGATGCAGACGATGGGAATCACGACGGACGGCACGACAAGCGCGATGGATTTCATCGTGTTGGAGATGCCGGCTGCCATGCTTTTTTCGTCCGAATCGGGGCTCAGCAGTGCGAGCATTCCCTGACTGGGGATATCCGCGAACGACATGGCGATGTTCCAGAGAATCGACGTCAGCGTGATATAGCCGTATTTTAAGATGTCGTTCGGGAACGGGATGTTGATGAACATCAGCGTCGTCAGAATCGCGAACGGCAGAATGCTCATGGCAACGAACGGCTTCATCTTGCCGGATTTGAAATGACTGCGGTCGATGATGCTGCCGATGATCGGGTCAGCGCAGGAGCTGATGATCTTGGCGACCAGAATGATGATCGCACACTTGGTCAGCTCGGCACCGAGAATGCTCGTGTAGAACTGCGACTGATAGCTGTTGAGCATACCGATGAGCATCTGAATGCCGAAGATGCCCAGACCGTACAGCAGCGCGGCCTTGAAGGTCAGTACTTTTTTCTTTTGTTCCATAAATTTTCCTCCCAAATGGGTTTATTGCGAATTTGCGCGGCTCATATTCTCGATCTCTTCCACCGCGTCGCGGATTTCGCCGATCGCCGGAAGAGGCGCGTTGCCGTCTTTTTTCAGATAGGTTGTGAAGAGCGTGGCCTTGAGGTCATTGCTGCCCTGAAGCTTCGAGAAGAAGTCCGTCAGCAGCTCCTTTTTCGGCGGATTGCGTTTCGCCGTGACAGCCTTGAGCGTAATTTTAAGTTTATCGGTCGGCGCAATTGTGTAGGTCAGATGCGTTTCGCCGTTTTTTGATGCGGCGTCGCAGAAGACGCGCTTGCCATTCAGCGTGACGATGACTTTTTCGCAGTCCGCAATATCCTTAAAAGAGAATATATATGTTCTGCTCTGCGGAATCACGGAGAGATCGCCGGAAGCGGGGAAGACGGTAAACGTGACGTCACTGCCGTTTTCCGTGACCTCCAACGTGGTTTCGGCAAATGCGCCGTCGCGGTAGTTCATGGTTGCACCGTCGTCTTCGTAGAGGGTGAAGCAGCCGTTTCCGCGGTAGATATAAAGCTCGAGTTCCTGCGGATTGGTCGAATCGTTCGTCCTGTCGTTGACAGACAGCGGCAGAATGGCACCCTCTTTCGCCAGTACGGGAATGGAGGATGTGTCGCGGAACAGTTTGATCTTTTGACCGCCTTTATAGATTTGTCCCGTGAAAATATCGGTGAAGCGTCCCTCCGGCAGCCAGACGTCGGCGGATGCCATCAGCGTGCGGCGGCTGACGGGCTTCGTAATCGGCGCGGCGATCAGCTCGGAGCCGAACAGGTATTCGTTCGGGACTTCGTAGGCCTCTTTGGCTTCGGGGTATTCGTAGTACATCGGCTCGATCAGCGGACGTCCCTCTTTGTGCGTCCGATGGTTCATCGTATAGAGGTAGGGAATCAGACGGTGACGGAATCGCAGCGACGCTATAGCCTCGCGTTCGGTTTCCTTGCTGAATTTCCACGGCTCCTTGCCTAAAAATTCGTTGCTCGTGGAGTGCAGACGCATGATCGGGCTGAAAACGCCGAATTGCAGCCAACGGATATAGAGCTCGTCGTCGCGATGTCCGAAATGGTGACCGCCGATGTCGTGGCTCCACCACGAATAGCCGGCGTTGGAGGCGTTCGCGGTGAAATAGGGCTGAAAGTCAAGCGTTTCCCATGTGACCGCCGTGTCGCCGGAAAAGCCAAGCGGATAGCGGTGACTGCCGAGTCCCGCGTAACGGGAGAGAATCAGCGGACGCTTGCCGTTCCTTGCGCTGTCGATGCTGTGATAATGGTTGAGCGCCCAGAGCGGGTCGAGCCCGGGAATGCCCGAATCCGTGCCCTGCTGCCAGTCGATCCACCAGAAATCGACGCCGTCGTCCTCATAGGGGTTATGTAAAAAACGGAAATAGCCTTCGATAAATTTCGGGTCGGTCAGATCGAATTTGATCGTCTTCCGGCTTTCGGGGTCAATCCCCATAAATTCGGCGAAATCATGGTATTGATCCTCAAAAAAGCGGACGCCGTCCGCCGGATGCAGATTGACGGTGACCTTGAAATTTTCGTCCTGCAACTGTTTCAGGAATGCTTTATAATCGGGAAACAGATCGGTATTCCAGGAATATCCCGTCCAGCCGGAGAACTGGAATGTGGACATGATACGGTCGCGCAGCTTCATGCCGCTTCTGTCGGCTTTTGCCTCCTGTCCGAAGCGTTTTTTGACGTCTACCCAATGCCAGTCCATATCGATGGTGGCGACGGTGACGGGGATTTCCTCATCGAGAAAACGCTGCATGAGCGTGAGATATTCCTCCTGCGTGTACGCCTTATAGCGGCTCCACCAGTTGCCGAACGCAAAGCGCGGAATCAGCGGCACTTCGCCTGTCAGACGGTAAAAATCACGCAGCGCGCCGCGGTAGTCGTGGCCGTAGGCGAAGCAGTACAGATCGGATTCCTTGTCTTTCCGCGGACGGACCGTCGCGCCGTCGAGCAGGACGAGAGACTGCGAATCGTCTAATATCGCCGCGCCGTCTTTTGAGAGGATGCCGTCCCCGAGCTTCACGCTGCCGTTCGTCATGTCAAGCGTTCGCGTCGTGCCCTTGAGGTTGCTCTTCTTGAAGTTTTTGGCGGATGCGGTCAGGCCGTTTTTCATCACGACCTGAATCAGCTCGCCGTTCGGACTGAAAATGAAAGACACGTCGTCCGTTTTGACGGCGAAGTTCGTCAGATTGTCCGTTACGACGAACGAGACCTTGTCGAGCTTGCGGTTGAAAACGGTCTGTGTCGGCAGGTCGCAGAATTTCCCCGCGTCGCTTTTCTCAATGCGGATGAGACGCGACGTCAGCACACTGATGCGGACGTTTCCCCTTATATAGTTTTGCCTTTCGTAGCCTTGACCGCAAAGCACATCGCGGTATGCGGCGGTAAAGTCAGTCATAACAATCCCCTTTTCTGATTATAATCAAGCCCGCAGGGCTTCCGAAATTGTACATTATACATTGTTCATTCAAATCATAAGATGATTTTTATTTTACACCACCCAAGGGAATTAGTCAACATTGTTCATAGTATTGTTTACGGTAAATTTAATTTTTTTGTGAATTAAATAAAATGCTGTTGACTATATGCTCCCGAATTGGTATAATAAGCAAGTAAATTCTTTTGCGATTACTATGCTGCCGGACGGCAGGAAAGGAACATCAGTCATGGCCAAATCAAAAGCAAAAAATGACGGTGAACTGAAGCTTAATTATAAAAAGACGATTCTGACGGGCTTCGGTTTTTTAGCCTCTTCGATTGCATGGGCGATCTACGACCCGTACATTACCAAAATCCTCAATAAACTGCTTTCCGCCAGCACGGTTGTTACGTCCTGGAGCGATTTCCTTGTTGAAAAGCTGCCGTTCCTGACGAAACTCGCGGAAGCACAGGGTGAAAATGTCGCGCTTGCCGGCGGCGGCTTTACGCTTGTGCCGCTTTTCATCGGCGTGATTATGACGTTCGATAATATTTTCGGCGTCATTTTCCAGCCCGCATTCGGCAAACTTTCGGATAACTGCCATTCCAGACTCGGCAAACGCCGTCCCTTCATCGTGACGTGCGCGCCGATCTCGGCTCTGCTCTTTTTCCTGATCCCGATCATCGCGCTGCGTACCGCATCCCTCCCGCTGACGATGATCTGCATCATTCTGTTCGTGTTCAGTATGTCGCTCTGGCGTGCTCCCGTCGTGGCGCTGATGCCCGACCTGACGCCGCCTGCCCTGCGCAGTGAGGGCAATGCCGTCATCAACCTGATGGGCGGTCTCGGCAGCGCCGTCGGCATGGTGGCGGGTACGATTGCTATCGTGCTCTGCACGCTCTTCACCGGCGCGACAAAGGAACAGATTAAGGCGAACGAAACGCTTTCGTTCCCCTATGTTTTCGCGATTGGCTCGATCGTCATGATCATCGGTATGCTGGTTCTGCTCTTCTTTGTCAAGGAGGAAGACACGAGTATCAAGCTCAAAGGGGAAGCCAACGCTTATGCCGACGCAGCGGCGAGAAAAAAGGCTGAAAAGGAAGCCAAAAAAGCGGAAAAAGCCGCGCGCAAGGCGATCAAACTCTCAAAGGGTGAGAAACGCAGCCTCGGTTTTATGTTGGCGTGCCTGTTCTTCCTGTTCTGCGGCACGAATGCCATCACGACGTTCTTCTCGCTTTTCGCACAGGAGATTCTTCATAAGATCACATCCGAAGCAACGATTCTGATGCTGATTTTTGCCGTCGTCGCCGCGCTGGCCGCGCTGCCTGCCGGTAAGATGGGCAAAAAGTTCGGACGCAAAAAGACGATCATGGCGGGTCTTGCCGTTTTCCTGGCGGCGTTTGTCGTCTTCTTCGGTATCTTCATCGGAATGCTCGGTGGTAAAGGACTTTCCATCAGCAATTATGTCACGGTCAATAACGCTTACATCGCCGTGAACGATCAGCTTAACGATTACAATTCTATTCTTTCTGATAATGCAAAATCAAATAACACAGAGCTTGCGGACGGCGATCTGCTGACAATGGACGGCTATATTGCGTACCGCGCGGCGCTTGAAAACGGTGCGGAGCTTGCAGACTACGCCAATTATCAGGCGTTTGATGCCTATCTCGGCGCAGACGCCGGTGACGCTTCCTCGATTCACAGCAGCGTTGTCACCGTTGCCAATAATATCCTCGGCGTCACGACTGCGAGCTTCTCCGAAGCAATGAGGGCGGTTTCGGATACGGTTCAGGACATCACAAAGATCCTCGGTATTCTGATCTATCCTGTTCTTGTCCTCGGCGGTGCCGCCAATATGTTCATCACCGTCAATACGCTTCCGCTTGTTCTGGAGATTGGCGGTATTGAAAAGGTCGGTACCTTTACGGGCTATTACTACACCGCGACGTTCTCGGCACAGATCGCGTCCCCCATCGTGTACGGCTTTATCCGGATGTTCGCCGGCACGTATATGTCGCTGTTCTATTACAGTCCTATTGCCTTCCTGCTTGCGATGCTGATGCTCTTCTTTGTGAAACACGGCGAAGCGCAAATTCCCGACGAAGTGCTCGAAGCGGCGGCGCAGGACGATTAAAAAGTGAAATATATTTATTGATATAAAGGTAAGGTGCTCCTGTATGAATCAAATCTTTCGTAAATGTATCAGCGTGCTGCTTGCGCTTGTGATGCTCATGGCCTGCGCGCTGCCCGCTGTGGCGGCGGCCGAACCGTGCGAGTATGAACCGACAATCATTATTCCCGGTCTGTTCCAGTCCGAGACGCATCTATATAATGAAGACGGCTCGCTTGCGCTTGACAAAAACGGCGATCCCTATTCCGGCCCGTTCTATCTGGATACTACGGGAGAGATTATCCTCAAAGCGATGAAAAACGTCTTCCTGCCGCTTTTGTCTGTTGTTTTTACGCAGCAGGACAGAAACAATCGCTTTGCCGAATCGCTTGCATCGACGCTCGGCGCGGTTCTGATGGAAAAGATCCGCTGCGATGCGAACGGTCAGCCGGTGTACAATGTCGATGCGGAGCATTATAACTACAGCTTTGCCGAATGCACCGAGGAAGAAAAAGCGGGCATTCTCGATTCGATTCCGATTCAGGATTATATCGACGTCGCCGGTGAGGATCATCTGTATTTCTATTCCTACAATTCTCTCGGCAATCTCAATGACATCACAAAAGGACTGTATGACTATATCCAGCTCGTCAAGGAAGAGACGGGACATGATAAAGTCAACATCGTGCCCATCAGCCAGGGCGGAACCATCTGCAACAACCTGCTCGAATATTATCCGCAGGTGATGAACGACCTGCACCGCATCATCTATGTCGTTCCTGCTCTTGACGGAACTCAGCTTATCAGCAGTCTTTATAAAAACGGCTTCAACTGCGCAGACGACGCGCTGTACGGTTACATGATGCCTTCGCTGCTCGGCGAAGAGACCGGCGCGCTCGTCAATATCGTTCTTCGCATTTTGCCGAAGTCTGTCCTGAAAAACGCGCTCAACGAAACGATTCAGACGCTGATTCAAGATTACCTGATCAACAGCACAACCATGTGGGCTTTCGTCACGTCGGAGGATTATCCCGAACTGGCAGACCGCTATCTGTCGGGTGAAGAGCACGCCGCAATCCGCGTCCAGACCGATGCCTATCAGCAGGCGAGAGTCAATTCGGACGCGAATATTCTGAAAGCGATTGAATGCGGCGTCGAAGTGTTTGACATTTCCAACTACAATTATCCGCTCTACACGATTTGCGAAGCCTGGGACGATGTGAACGCCGACGGCATCATTGACCTCAACTCCACCGGCATGGGTACCTATTCGCTCGGCGTGGACAAGACACTTCCTGAGGGCTATGTCCAGCAGGGCAACAGCGTCGGCACCTGCGCCGATCCCGCGCATCACAATCATATCGACTCCTACCGCATCATTGACGCTTCCACGAGTCTGCTGCCCGATCACACATTCTATTTCTACGACGGCGATCATGAACGCACCGGCAGTGACGACGCACTCATCAGCCTTGTCGTCAGATTGTTGCTCGACGACAGCTTCCAGGATGTCTACAGCTATCCCGACGAGTTCCCGCAGTTCAACAATGCGAGAAACACCAAGTCCCTTCGTAATGATTTAGCGGACGCGAAAGAGCTACTGATCGAGCTCGAAGGCGAGGATGCCGAACGCCTTGCCGCCGTGATCGACGAAGCGGAGCTGATGCTTTCGCATACGAACGTCGATCTCGAGGAAACGCAGAAAGCGATCGACGATTTCTACGCCGTCTATGACGAGATCCGCGGCAAAGAGCCCGAAAAGGAGGATTTCTTCACCGGGATTTTCAATAAGGCCGTTGTCGCCATCAGCGAAAAGGTTGAGGAGAAATTCGGCTACAACAGCTTTTTCGGCAATTGAAAATGATCTGAAAATTCTTTAACAGAATGATTGACAACACCTCCCCGGACGATTATAATCAAGGGGAGGTGTTATTTGTATGAATCCATTGGTTGAAGCGTTCCGCATCGGAACGGATAAAGCATTGCTGACTGCCGGACGCGGCCTCTACCGTTTGACGAACGGCGCGTTCCCGAAATCCATGTTTTCCATGACGGTGAAGACGAAACAGATGCCGACGAAAGTCCGTATCATCTCCGAATCCGACGACGAGGTGACGATCGCAAAAGTCGACGCGGACGGACATATTCTCGACGACGGTTTCCGCATTCTTTCGACGACCGATCTGCATCTGGGCGACGATCCGGCACTGCGCAAAAAATGTTTTCAGATGCTGATGAATCATATCAACGCGACGCGTCCCGATCTGGTCGTCCTGACGGGAGACATCATTCTCTCGAAGTTTCAGCACATCGACGCGATCCAGTTCGCGCAGTTTATGGAAAAGATCGGCGTGTATTGGGCGTTCGTTTTCGGCAATCATGAAGCGCGGGAAGAAAAAGGCGATTTTAAGTTCCTGCTGATGGAGTGCATGACAAAATTCCCGCATTGCCTGACGCGGCAGGGAAAGCCGGAGCTGTTCGGCTACGGCAATTTCTGCATCAATATCCTGAAAAACGAGCAGCAGATGCTCAAATCGCTGTTCCTGCTCGATTCCGGTCGGAATATCCGCGATGAATACCGCGGCGAATACGATCTTCCTGCGAATGAGGGCGGCTATGATTTCATCAAGCAGAATCAGAAGGACTGGTATCGGGAGAAGCTGATGAGTCTGCGTGCGCAGTACGGCGAAGTGAAGTCATTCCTGTATCTGCATATTCCGCTGAAAGAGTATGAATATGCCATCCGGGAGGACGAGAACGGCGATTATGTCTTTACGGATACCTGCAAAATTCTCTACGGATCGGCATATGAGTCCGTCGGCAGCTCTCCCTATAACAGCGGTATGTTCGCGCTGATGAAAGAGCTTGGCAGCACCGAGGCGGTGTTCAGCGGACACGATCATGTCAACGATTATTGCGCGCTGTACGACGGTGTCTATCTCGTCTATAACCAGTGCGGCGGCTACGAAACCTACACCATGGCCGACAAAAAGGGCTGGACCGAATCCGAATGGATGCAGGGCGTCACGATTACAGATATCGAACCCGACGGCTCGTTTGACATCAGCCCACGCTACAGCAAAATGTATCTGTGAATTATTGATAAAACTAAAATGGACTGTCGTATACGATCGCGACAGCCCGTTTTTATGGTGCATTATTTACTCCTTTTTTAATGTGAGATAATCACCAATATTGTCAACATTTCCTTCAATAATGAGTGGAACGTGTTTCCGATACCATTTAGGAATAGATTTTGAAAATTCAAGCATCTCGACACCGATGACAGTAAATTCATTCTCTTTTTCGTCAATAAGTGTGTCATGCATGTGTACTGTGTCTGAGGGGCAAAAAACTATACTGAGCTGATGTTTGTTTTTTATTGGCAAACGGCTTCGGAATATGATCTTGCTATAAATTTTTTGCCCGATCGAAATAGTCTTATCGGAATCTTGTGTATATGCTTCATAAAAATCATCTAAGCTGGTTCTTTTGCCGTTTTGATAGGGAGAATAGAAATCTCCGAAATGAGATAATCCATTTTTCTTCATATTTTCACCTTAGCGAAAAAATCAAAATAGTATTTTGTATTGTGGCGCATTTGTTATTCATTCAATAGTTTTTCTGCGCCGAGGTCAATAGCCCATGCGCCGAGCGGCGCGGTGATGACGATGGCGAGCACCGCGACGGATAAGACGAGCTGTCCGCAGGGAAGTCCCAATGAGAGCGGCACGGAGCCGATCGCAGCCTGCACTGTCGCCTTGGGCAGATAGGACAGCACGCAGAACAGGCGTTCTTTTTTCGTAAGCGGGGTGCCGATCATGCAGACCAGAACGCCGACAGAACGAATGATGAGCGCCAACGCAATAGCGAGCAGCGCGCCGGCTCCTGCGCTCAACGTGTAGCGGATGTCCACCGCCGCGCCGACGAGAACAAACAGCAGCACTTCGGCGGCGAGCCAGAGCTTGCCGAATTTCTGCTGCAGCCGGTGCGTGACCGGTTCCGTACTGCGCATCGCGAGCACAAGAGCCATGCTGAGGATCGCCAGAAGTCCCGAAACGGCGACTGCGCCTGCCAACAAATCTTCCGCTGCGCGCAGGAGAAACGCTACGGCCAGAATGAGGATCACTTTCATGCTGTTGCGGATCAGGTGTTGATGATTGTAGCTGAACTCGAAGAGTGCGGATAATAGCAGTCCTGCGATCGCGCCGAGCAGTATGCCCGATACGACGGAGATCGGAATGTCCGCAAAACGTTTCAGCTCGAAATCGCCGCCTTGCGCCATCGAGATAAAGACGGAGAAAAGCACGATTACATAAACATCGTCGAGAGACGCGCCGCCTAAGATCATCTGTGGGATTCCTTTTTTTGTGCCGATTTTCTTTTCGATCAGCTTGACCATGCGCGGCACGACGACCGCCGGAGAAACCGCGCTGAGAACCGAACCGAGGAGAGCCGCTTCGGTTTTTGTGACACCGAAAATCATCGGCGCGAAAATGATGTAGGAGATCAGTTCAAAGGTCGCCGGTACAAAGGAGAGAAGGATAGCCGGCCGACCGACTTTTTTTAAGTCCGAGAGATTCAGCGAAAGTCCGGCTTTGATCAGAATAATCACCAATGCGATCTGCCGTAGGTCTGAGGATATGGTGAGAATCGAATCATCGAGCAGGTTCAGTACAAACGGTCCGAGCAGTACGCCGGTCAGCAGCATTCCGACGAGACGCGGCAGCCTGATCTGCCGGCAGACGGCCGCCAGCGCGAGCCCGACCAAAAAAATCAGAGCCAAAGATAATAACATAAAAAAATCCTCCCAAAAATGCAGAAAAGCTGATCCTTCCTGCGAAACATGCAGAAGTCATCAGCTTAACAAGAAGCGGTTCCGGTTGCCCGTGGGAGACATTCATTCCCTTATTTGCGGACAGTATAGCACAAAACGACGTCCACCGCAAGCCTTTTGCCGGAATTTGACGAAAAAATCCTCCTGCCATGTTCGACAGGAGGAAAATTTTATTTCAGAACGTTAGTCCTGCGCCCAATCGCTTAAACGATTATTTGCTGTTGATCGCAGCCTGTGCGGCGGCAAGTCTTGCGATGGGGACTCTGAACGGCGAGCAGGAAACGTAATCAAGACCGATTTCGTTGCAGAACTCAACCGAGGAGGGATCGCCGCCATGCTCACCGCAGATACCGCAGTGCAGCTTGGCATTGACGGGCTTGCCGAGGTCGATAGCCATCTTCATGAGCTTGCCTACGCCGTTCTGGTCGAGCTTTGCGAACGGATCGTTCTCAAAGATCTTGTTGTCGTAGTACGCGCCGAGGAACTTACCGGCGTCGTCACGGCTGAAGCCGAACGTCATCTGGGTAAGGTCGTTGGTGCCGAAACAGAAGAAGTCTGCTTCCTTGGCAATCTCGTCGGCTGTCAGAGCAGCTCTCGGGATCTCGATCATCGTACCAACTTCATATTTCAGGTCGGAACCGGCTTCGGCGATGATCGCATCGGCGGTTTCCACAACGATGTTCTTAACGAACTTGAATTCCTTAACTTCGCCGACGAGCGGGATCATGATCTCGGGAACGATGTTCCAGTCGGGATGTCTTTCCTTAACAGCCAGCGCGGCTTTGATAACAGCGGTGGTCTGCATCTTTGCGATTTCGGGATAGGTAACGGTCAGACGGCAGCCGCGGTGTCCCATCATGGGGTTGAACTCATGCAGAGAGGCGATGATGTTCTTAATGGTTTCCACGCTCTTGCCCTGTGCCGCTGCAAGCGCTTCAATGTCGGCTTCCTCGGTGGGAACAAACTCGTGAAGAGGCGGATCAAGGAAACGGATGGTAACCGGCGTGCCCTCAAGAGCCTCATAAAGAGCCTCGAAGTCGCCCTGCTGATACGGCATAATCTTCGCAAGAGCCGCTTCTCTCTCTTCGACGGTGTCGGAGCAGATCATCTCTCTGAATGCTGCGATTCTGTCAGCTTCAAAGAACATATGCTCGGTACGGCAAAGGCCGATACCCTCTGCGCCCAGCTCGCGCGCTTTCTTTGCGTCGCGCGGCGTATCGGCGTTGGTGCGGACCTTCATGGTTCTGAACTCGTCCGCCCATGCCATGATTCTGCCGAATTCGCCGGCGATGGAGGCGTCAACGGTGGGAATGATGCCATCGTAGATGTTGCCGGTGGAGCCGTCGATGGAGATGTAGTCGCCCTCGTGGAAGGTCTTGCCGGCAAGAACGAATTTCTTGTTGGCTTCGTCCATAGCAATGTCGGAGCAGCCGGAAACACAGCAGGTACCCATGCCGCGCGCAACAACCGCTGCGTGAGAGGTCATACCGCCGCGAACGGTGAGAATGCCCTGAGAGGCTTTCATACCGGTGATGTCCTCGGGAGAGGTTTCAAGACGGACAAGAACAACCTTTTCGCCTCTGGCTTTCCACTCTTCCGCGTCCTCTGCGGTGAAAACGATCTTGCCGCAGGCTGCGCCGGGAGAAGCACCGAGACCCTTGCCGATCGGCGTAGCGGCCTTGAGTGCCTTGGCGTCGAACTGGGGATGAAGAAGTGTATCAAGGTTTCTGGGATCGATCATCGCAACAGCCTCTTCGGGGGTTCTCATACCCTCGTCAACGAGGTCGCAGGCGATCTTCAGAGCGGCCTGAGCGGTTCTCTTGCCGTTTCTGGTCTGGAGCATGAAGAGTTTGCCGTGCTCAACGGTGAACTCCATGTCCTGCATATCTCTGTAATGGTTTTCAAGCGTAGCGCAAACTTCCTTGAACTGCTTGAAAGCCTCGGGGAATTTCTGCTCCATTTCGGTGATGTGCATGGGAGTACGGACGCCGGCAACGACGTCTTCGCCCTGCGCGTTGGTCAGGAACTCACCGAACAGACCCTTCGCGCCGGTAGCGGGATCGCGTGTGAACGCAACGCCGGTACCGCAGTCGTCACCCATGTTGCCGAACGCCATGGACTGAACGTTAACGGCAGTACCCCAGGAATAGGGAATATCGTTATCGCGGCGGTAAACGTTGGCACGGGGGTTATCCCACGAACGGAAAACAGCCTTGATTGCGCCGAAGAGCTGCTCTTTGGGATCGGACGGGAAATCGGAACCGATCTTGGCTTTGTATTCGGCCTTGAACTGGCTTGCCAGCTCCTTGAGGTCGTCGGCGGTCAGCTCAACATCCTGCTTAACGCCTTTTTTCTCTTTCATTTCGTCGATGAGCTGCTCGAAATATTTCTTGCCGACTTCCATAACGACGTCGGAATACATCTGAATAAATCTTCTGTAGCAGTCCCAAGCCCAACGGGGATTGCCGGATTTCTCGGCGATGACGTTGACAACGTCCTCATTCAGACCGAGGTTCAGAATGGTGTCCATCATGCCGGGCATGGAAGCTCTTGCGCCGGAACGGACGGAAACGAGAAGGGGATTCTCCTTGTCGCCGAACTTTTTGCCGGTGATGCCTTCCATCTTGACGATGTACTCATTGATCTCTGCCATGATCTCGGGATTGATTTCACGGCCGTCCTCATAGTACTGGGTGCAGGCTTCGGTCGAGATGGTGAAGCCCTGCGGAACGGGAAGGCCGATGTTCGTCATCTCGGCAAGGTTTGCGCCTTTGCCGCCGAGAAGCTCTCTCATGTTTGCATTGCCTTCAGAGAAAAGATAACAATACTTTTTGCTCATTGAATTTCCTCCAAAAAAATAAATTTTTTGATTTTTCAACAGTCTTTCCGAAGAAGAGACTCCGAAAGAGGGTATAAATTACCACACGTTATTATAACAGACCAAAGAAAAAAAATCTATAGTTTTTATAAAAAAAATTCAATTTTTTCTGTTTTCCGTCAGTTGTCTTTGTTTTGCGTTTTGTATGTCATAATTTCCGATTTTGCCGTTGTCTTTTTCGCGTTTCCATGGTACAATAACGAAGACTATTATTGTAGGAGAGGTCTGTATGAAAGAAGTATCCGGGAAGACGATCATCATCTTCTGTCTTCCGCAGTTTGCCGTGGGACTTTTTACCACGATGCTCAACAATTATCTGATTTATTTTTATCAGCCGACCGAAAGCTCGGGACTGCCGACGCTGATTACGCAGGGCTATGTGTTTTTAGGGGTGCTGACGGTCATCGGTCTGATCAAAGCGATCGGTCACGTTGTGGACGCGTTTTCCGACCCGATCATTGCCGGCATCAGCGACAAATGCAAACACAAGGACGGTCGCCGGATCCCGTTTATGAAGTGGTTCTCGATCCCGTTCGCCGTCAGCGCGCTGCTCATTTTCTGGTCGCCCTCAACGAATCCGACGTTCAATAACATCTGGCTGGCGGTGTTCATCTGGGGCTACTACATTTTCTATACGCTCTATATGATTCCGCATAACGCGCTGTTGCCCGAAATGGTGACGCATGAGGGCAAGCTGGTCGACGCCTACACCTGGAGCTCGATGTTTTTCGTCGTCGGCAGTATGCTCGGCTACGCGACAACCGCGATCGTCGCCCTGATGAAAAAAGCGTTCGGCTTTGCGCCCATCATGGCGTGGCGCATGACATTCCTGATCTTTACGGTCATCGGTGCTGTTCTGCTGCTGATTCCGTCGTTCACGATCAAAGAGAAAGAATATGTCAATTCCGTGCGTCCCACCGTGTCTCTGGCGGCTTCGCTCAAGCATGCGTTCCGGAATAAGCATTTCGTCATCGTGACGCTCGGTCAGCTCTTTGAGGGAACGGGCATGAGCTTTTTCCAGGCGTGCATCATGTATTACATCACGGAGCTGATGGGCATTCCCGAGGAGCAGTCCATCATCATTATGGCGACATCCATCGTCGGTTCGCTCATTCTCTATCCCGTCATCAATAAATGGTCGAAAGCCAAGGGCAAGCGGCTTCCCATGATCGTCGGCTGCATCGTCTTTACGATTGCGGAGTTTGCGATCTGCTGTGTGGATATTTTCCCGAAGGATCACAAAATGGCAACGGCGATCCTCTTTGCGCTGTTTGTCTCCCTGCCGTTCGCGGTGCTGAATATCCTGCCGTCCTCCATGATGGCGGACGTCATTCAGTACGATACCATTCAATCCGGCGTCAACCAGGAAGGCACGTTTGCCGCCGCGAAGAGCTTCATCACAAAGATGGGCACGTCGATCGCGATCATGATCGTCCCGTCGCTTGTCGTCATCGGCGCGGCCACGGGAGAGAGCGTCGGCAAGAAAGGACTGCTGCTGACGGCGGTTGTCGGCGGATTGTTTACTCTGGTGTCGGTCGTGATCTACTTCTTCTATAAAGAAAAAGAGATTCTCTCCGTCATCCGCGGCACAAAGGAGACGAAACAATGATTGTTCTCGTGATTCTTGCCGCGCTGATTGTCCTGCTGCTGATCGTGCTCGCGGTCAATACGATTCGTAACACATCGAAAGCCCCGAAGCTGCAAAAAGCAGAAAAGAAGTTTACGGATGAAGAGATTCTGCGGTACGCCGAACGGCTGCAAAAAATGATTGTTTGCAAAACCGTTTCGGTCAAGGACAGCTATGACGATACGGAGTTCAAAAAGCTGCGTGAGACCATGGAAACGCTGTTCCCGACCGTTCACGCGAAAGCGGAAAAAATGACATTCGGCGACGACTGCTGGATCTATAAAATCAAGGGAAAAGACGAAACGCACAACATTATGCTCATGTCCCATCACGATGTGGTGCCGGTTTCCGGAGAATGGGAGCATGAAGGCTTTTCGGCAGAAATCGCGGACGGCAAAATCTGGGGACGCGGCACGGTCGATACCAAAACGCCGCTGTTCGCCGAATTTTCCGCGATTGAGGAGCTGCTCCAAGAGGGCTTTGCCTTTCCGTGCAACGTCTGGATCGGCTCGTCCCATAACGAGGAGCTCGGCGGAGACGGCATACCGACCGCCAACGAATATTTCAAGAAAAACTCCATCATGTTTGACGTGATCCTCGACGAGGGCGGCGCGATCATCGAGCCTCCGCTCGGCGGCATGAAATGCGATAAATGCGCGATGGTTGCGGTGCATGAAAAGGGACGGTATTATCTCGACTGCACCGCCGAAGCCGGCAATGCGCACGCGAGCCTGACAAGCGCGGCGAAAGCCACGCCGGTGGAACGCATGGCGGCCTTTATGCACGACGTCGCGACGAACGATATTTTTATCCGCCGTCTCAATCCCGAAGTGACGGCGATGTTCCGTCATCTTGCGCCGTATTCGGGCTTTGCGATGAAAGTGCTGTTCTCGAATCTGTGGCTTTTCGGATCGCTTCTTAAAAAGGTTATGCCGAAGATCAACGCGCAGGCCGGCGGTCTGATCGGCACAACGTGTACCTTCAATAAAATTGAGGGCAGCACGGAGGAAAAGAAATGCACCGCAAGGGCGTTCCTGCGTCCCGTGGACGAAGCGGATTTCGCGAAAGATCTGGCGGCATTCAAAGAGCTTGCCGCGAAATACGACATCACTGTAACCGAAGCGCCGAATTGCGAATATCACGCGCCTGCCGATATGAGCCGTCCGCCGTTCGCTTTTGCGAAAAAATGCATCAGTGAGGTCTTCCCGCAGTACCCGGTCTCGCCCTTTATTCTTCCTGCCGGAACGGATGCGAGAACGCTGACCGATGTGTGTCCCTGCGTGCTGCGCTTCGCGCCGATCCGTCTTTCCGCACAGCAGCTTGCTTCCGTTCATGCGGAAAACGAGAACATCGATCTCGACGCCGTCGCCGACGCCGTCGCATTCTATAAGCATTTTTTGAAGAACTATACGGTCTGAAAAATACGGCGGAGACGATATATCCGCGATTGATGAGGAGATTATGATGAAATCATTCCGAAAACCTCTATGTTTTATTTTTGCTCTCTGTCTGTTGCTGTCTTTTGCGGGATGCTCCGCACGAACGGCCGATATTTCCGGGCTGTTCCGGGACGAACAGAAAATGTCCTACTCTAAAACCTATACGGAGCTTTCCGCCAACAAAAAGAATAAAACCAATTCCTGGCGTGAGGGTATGATTTCGGGCAACGGGTTGCAGGGCGTCATCGTGAGCGGCTCGCCCTACAGCGATACGCTGATCTTTCAGAATATGCACTTTATTATGCCGAACGGCAATATCCGCTATTGTCCCGATACGGCAGACGAGCTGGAAACGGTAAAGCAGAATATCGTCGCCGGTGAGAATATCGTGGACAACGCCAGTTATGATGATGTATACCGTTTTCATCCGGGCGGCGAGCTTCGCATCGACCAGGAAAAGAATACGTTGCGCGATTACGTTCGCTATACGGATTACGAGACTGCCGAGACAGGCGTTCGCTATACCGATGGAAACGGCACATGGCGGCGCACGACATTTACGTCGCAGGCCGACGGCGTGACGATCACAAAACTGTCGCAGTCCGACAGCGAAAAAAAGCTCAATGTCACGCTGAGCTTTGACGATATTTCTGTTTTGGCAAATTATGGCGACGGCGACGAGCAGAACATTCAGTATAAAAAGCTTGCGGCGGACGATGGCTCTTACCTGGCGTTGGTCGCACACTATCCCGATTACGAAAACAGCGAGCTGAAAAACGGCGGTTACGCGACGGTCACTTATGTCCTGAACGACGGCGGAAAAACAGAAAAGGTCAGCGGCAGGGAAGTGACGGACGCGCAGTATGCATCGGACGAAAATCCGCAGCTGCACATCACGGACGCCGACAATCTCTACCTGATTACCGTTTCGGACAGAACCTATGATATGGGATCGTTTGCGTCATTTGCGGGGCAGACGGATTATCCGCTCATTAGCAGCATCGTTGCCGAAGAAAAAGCCGTCGCGGAAAAATATACCGTGAACGGAACATTCGATTATGACGCGGCGCTCAACGAGCATCTGAAACTGTGGCAGCCGCAGTTTGACGCCGTGACACTGACGCTTTCCGGCGGCGATTCCACACAGTCGAATGAAGAGCTGACCGCTTCACAGAGAAGAAAAAAGACGATTCATGCCGATCTTGCCCAGCGTGCTTATTATGCGGGCCGGTACGCCTATCTGTGCGCTTCCGGCTATTCGACGCCGCGTCTTTACGGCATGTGGACAGGCGAATGGAACACCGGCTGGGGCAGCAAATATACGATGGACGCGAATGTCAATTTGCAGACTTCGTCCATGAATACCGGCAATATGTCTTCATCGTATATCGGCTACGCGCAGTTCATTCTGCGCCAGGTCGCCGATTGGGAGGAGAATGCGCTGGCGACGCACGGTTTCACCGACGCGATTCAGGCTCCCGTCAATACCGACGGCGACAAGGCCGTTCTGACGGAGACGTGCTACCCCTATCCGTTCCGCTATTGGAACGCCGGCACGAGCTGGATGCTGCAGCCGCTGTATGAGACGCTGCTTTGCTACGGCGACGTGTCGATTTCCCTGACGGAGGAATTCAATCTCGAAACGCTTCGTTCCGTTCTGTCGCTGACCGAAGAGGATCTGACCGATGAAGAGATGCAAGCAATCCGTGACCGCGGTTCTCTTGACTTAAAGAGTGAGATTCTGCTGCCGCTTCTGACAAAAGCTGCGAACTACTGGGAACAGCTTATGACGCCCGAATACTATACCGATGCAAGCGGCGGCATTCATTACGAAAAGGGCAAAACGACGCTTGCGGACGGTGAATATTACTGCATTCTGCCGGGCTATTCGCCGGAGAACAATCCTGCGAATTATCCCTCTCCCTCTGTCGCGAATACGGCAATCGACATTGCCGCGTGCCGCGATACGATGAAAATGCTGATTGATATTGCAAAGCAGGTTAATCCCGATGCCGACACCGCGAAATGGGAGCAGTTTACCCTAAAAATTCCGCCCTATCTCTATGATGAGACCGGCGCGCTCAAGGAGTTCTGCTGTACGCAGTTCGAGGAGAATAACGAGCACCGGCATTTAAGCCATCTCTATTGCGTCTGGCCGCTGTTTGAAACGCAGAAAGACGACGGGCTGAAACAGGCCGCCGAACAGGCCATCGCGAACCGGGAAAGTGAAAACGAAGCCAGTCACGCATTGGTGCACCGTTCCCTGATCGCGGCAAGGCTCAAGGACAGCGACAGCCTGACTGCGGCGCTTCTCTCCCTGCTGAATCACAAAATTCAGTATAATTCGCTGATGACGAACCATGATTATGACCGCGGTTCCTGCTATTGCACGGACTTTGCCATCGGGTATCTCGGTATCGTCAACGAAGCGCTTGTCTTCTCGGACAAAAACGAAATCGAGATTCTCCCGGCGCTGCCGACCTCCGGTTTTGACGCCGGAACGGTGACGGGATTGCGCTGCCGCACGCAGGCGCAGATTGACAGCCTGACATGGTCGCTCGAAGAAAAAACCGCAGTTGTCACGATTACATCCGATATCGACCAGACGATCAATGTCAGCTGCGGGAAATCCGATGAGACAAAGCAGGTCACCCTGAAAGCAGGAGAGACGAAAGAACTGGAGTTTGTGCTTTCATAGTATAAGACACGGCGCTGTGTGCCGCAGTGAAGTTTGTCCCTGCGGGACAAGTGAAGCAGCCCTGCGGGTTTGATTTATAAAGAGTCTGTAAGGGCGATTCGTCACGGAACAAGGAGGAAATGATGATTCTGCAAAAACCCGGAAAACTGATTGCCTCGACGCTTGTGTTATTCTTTGTTTTTGCTTTGTCCGGATGCGGTCGTTCCGTGAAACCCTCTGATGATGAAATCATGCTGCAAATAAAGCTCGATATCAAAGAAGATATCGGTCTGCTGATTGTGGATTATGAGGCAGGCGATACAGCCTGCAGCGGCGGCATATCAAACGCCGATAAATCGCTGTTAAAGAATGATGAACTGCTTACTTATACTTTGAATAAACAAAATTTTGACAATCCGGCTGATGCGGAAAATATGTCAATCCAATTTACGGTCATAACGGAATATGAAGACCCGAATTATGAAAATATATATACGCCGGAATACACAAAACCGATAGAGGCCATTCCTTTGAATGCGCATTTCGGCGAAACTTACGCGGTTACAATCAGCGGAGATAAGATAAACGGATATAAAGCTGTTTTGGAGCCGTAGCGTTGAATAGGAAAAACAAAGCCGCCTGTTTTTGCAGACGGCTTTGTTGTTGTTGATTATAATACGGCACAGCCCGCGTTCTTCAGAACGGTCAGCGCTGTTTCGTATTGCTCTTTTTTCGTAAAAATATAGTCTGTATTGTAGGTCGAAACCGTAAAAACGCTGATATGATTTTCGGCTAAAAGCGATGTGATGCGGGCAAGAATGCCGAGCAGGGAAAAATCCAGCACGCCGCAAATGCGGAACGCTTTCCAGCCGTCTTCGCGTGCTGTCGTGTTCGCGGGCACGCTTGCCGTTCGGCAGACCAGAGAGTTTTCATCTTCTGTTTTTCCGATGAAGCAGTACGGATCGTTCAGATTTGTTTCGGAATAATCAAAGACTTTGCATACCGTAAAATCTTCGTTGATTTGTTGTATTTCCATTTTTGCCTCCCTTTATTACAATTCAAACTTATGGTACCTGACAAACGTACCCTTGTCAAGCGTTTGCTGCCTTTTTCGGGAAAGGCAAACAAAAATGGGAAAACCTATTGATTTTTTGCGCCGTACACAATATAATAAGCATAAGAATAAATGCTTCGGGAGGAATGACAATGGCTGAATTTTCTTATGAAATCGTTCAATCATTCGGTGTGATATCCGAAGGAACCGGCGGTTGGACGAAGGAGCTGAATCTGATCAGCTGGAACGGCAAGGAGCCCAAATACGATATCCGCGATTGGGCACCGGATCATGAAAAAATGGGCAAAGGCGTCACGCTGACCGCAGACGACGCGAAAGCACTCAAAGAGCTGCTGGCCGATATCGATTTCGACTGATGGAATCCGAAACAAATAAAAAAACGGAGGTGCAGAGCTTTCTGTACCTCCGATATTTTTGCGTTGTTATTCCAGATGAGCCGCGATCCGCAGAATCCTTCGGGCGTCCGAAGCGGTCACATTGCCGTCTGAGTCATAATCGGCCGCTGTCAGGCTGCTGCCGGTGAGAATTTCGATGCCTGCCGCCGTGCGCAGAACGATTCTGGCGTCGGCCGGCGTGATTTTGCCGTCGCCGTCTGCGTCGCCGGGAAGAATTTCACTCCGTTCGCCGGCGCAGGTGACTTCGTCCCCGTAAAGCTCCGCTTTGGCATTCTGACTGTCTGTGATTGTCACTTTTGCCTGATAAACGCCGGTTTTGTCTGTTTGTATCGAAACGGTGTTTCCGGTTGTGTCGCCGCTTGTGTAAATGAGCTCGCCGTCGCGGTAAACGGCGAATGAATAGATATACGTCGAGGGAGAGCCGCCGATTGCGGAAGCCGTCCATGTGACGGTTTCATCGAGAAAAATCGTCGTGCGGTCTGCCGTCAGCGCGGTGACGATCAGCTCATTTTCCTTTTCATCCTTGCCGTTCCAAAAAACGTAATCATTGCCGTCGCGGCTCAGACAGATCCAGCCGGTCTGCCCCTGATACTGGATTTTTCCCCAGTTCTGCTGCACTTCGGTAACGGTAACGATCTCCATGTTTGCCAGAAGTCCCAGCACCTTGCCCGAAATATCGGCCTTGTCGCGGACATTCAGCGCGGACGCCGTGATGGTGTAGCTGCCCGGGACAAATGTTTCTTCCGTTTTCCCGTTTTCGGACGAGTCGGGCTTTTGTGCCGTGCTGCCGTTTGTGAAGTAGACGCAGCCGAGCGCGTCGCCGTTCATCTCTTTATAGGAGGAAACGAAACGGTCAAGGGATAGGACGGTACAGGCGCCTTCCGGGTAGTAGGTTCCGCCGTAGGTGCAGCCGAATGAGTCGGCAAAATAGACCTGCCCGTTGATGATTGCGCGGATCAGTAAGCAATGCTTGGAGCCGCTGGAACCGCCTGTGCCGAGACAGTAGACGATGTTGTACAGTTCGTTTCCGTATTGTTTTGTCAGATCATACAGACAGTTTTTGCCGCCGATTGTAATAACGGAATAGCCGCCTGACGTTTTGGAAACGGAGGAAAAATGGCTGTACCATTGATTTCCTGCGCCGCTGAAATCCAGTCCGCCTTTGTAGACGCCGATCGCCAGAAGCTGATAGGCCGTGGCGAGGTTGCAATGCCCGTAGAAAGAGGACGCCTTTGCCAGAGAAAGCGCCGTTTTATAGTCGGCAGCTGTATCGTCCCTGATGTCGGAACCCGACGCCGAGACGTTCATCGCGCATACGGAAAAGAGCATCACGAGGGATAGAAGAAATGCTGTGATTCTTTGTTTCATCAAAAAACTCCAATATGGTTTATTTCGGGGATGATTACAGTTTTTCAAGCCCGATGACGGCGCGCAGAATCAGCCGCGCGTCGCTTGCCGTGATCTGCCCGTCTTCATTTACGTCGCAGGCGTATGCCAAATTGGCTTGCGGCGTTTCGAGACTGACAGCACAGCGTAACGTATAGCGCGCATCTGCGGCCGTCAGCTTGCCGTCGCAGTTCGCGTCGCCTTTTTTTGCTTTTTCGTCGACCGTCAGTTCGCCTCCCGCTGTTTGCGTCCGGGCGCCGTCGAGATCGGTCACAAGGATTTCGGCCGTGTAGTCTCCCCCTTTGGGAAGCGTGAAAGTAAATTCGTCGGAAGCGATTTCGTCACTTGTCAGAACAAGCTCTCCGTCGCAGATGATACGGAACACGGCGGTATAACTGCCGCTGCCGCCGAGAATCTCCGCCGAGCAGGTAACGACCGCACCGACGACGGCGTAGCCGGTGGAAAACATGGCGTTGGCGGCGGACAGGGCGCGGATCACCGTGAGCGGTTCGCTTTGCACGGAAACGACCTGAGACTCTTCGTCGCGAATGGTGACGGTAACGGTATATTCGCCGCTGTCTGTTGGTTTTTCCGCAATTTTTACAGTATTGTTTTTAACCGTGTTAAACGGAGAACTGTAGATGACATCGCCGTTCCGGTGGATCGTGTAGGAATACGAAAGCTGCCCTTCACCGCCGGAAGTATGAAGCGTCCAGAAGACGGATTCCCCGAGCATTGCGGTATTCTGCTCTTTGTCGGAGGTGATGTCGCTGACGACGATCGGATCGAATATGCCGATGTCCGGGCTTGTGACGGTCGCTTTTTGTCCGCTTTTGGCATCGACGGCCAACACCAGAACGTGATATATGCCGTTTTCGCTGAACGTATATTGAAAATCCTCATAATCGGAAGCGGAACGGATCTGAATCGGCGTGCCGTTGCGGTAGAGATAAAAAGTATACAGATAGCTGCCGCTGCCGCCGGACGCCGCTGCGCGCCATTTGATCTGTCCGCCTTTGACGGCGTCGCCTGTCATGGAGACAGTCACGGCAAATTCGGGTTCGGGAGGCGTTTCGTCGGGAACGGTGATGACGTTCAGCTCGACATAGGCATAGTTGCCCGATGCGTCGAACGCATAGATGTAGGTGCAGTAATCGCCGGCGCGTGAAGAAAACTCGCTGACGGAGACGGTGTGCGACGCGTTGCCGTTTTCCGGCGTCTGGCTGTACCATCTGGCGGAATCCACCCCGTCGTCTTTATAGTAAACGGCGAAGAAGACCGCCGTCACTTCTTTGTTATCCGCGACAGAGCATGAAACCGTGTAGCCGGAAGAATTGAGATCCGAAACAACAACGTCTTTGATCTCGGGTGCCGTGGTGTCGCTGTCGGGTGTCGGGCCGTCGCTGAAACGGCTCCAGTCGATGCTCGCGCAAAAATTATAGGTTCTCGTGCGTCTGGCGTTCTGACTGCTGCACGCATAGAGCGTACCGAGATTGACGGTGCCGTACGCGCCGACGACCTGACGGTAAAAGCTCGCCGCGCCGTTTCTGCCGTTCTGATTCTCGTAATCGGCGAAGAAAACCAGTGCCTGCGGTTCGGTGATGCCAAGACTCTGTCCGTGCCGCACATAGCCCGCAATGTAGTTGTAAGCGGTTCTGTCCTGCACCTTGCGGCTTTCCGCCGTTCCGAGCAGTACGGAAATCGCGGACGCTTCCGCCTGTGTGGGGATTCTTGTCTCCCAGTAGGAGGACGTGATGATCTCATTGTAAAGTGAGGAACCGAGAATGTTCAGTGCCTGCGATGGATTCTCTGCCACGATGTCCTTGAGAAGATTGAGCGCGTTGGTGGCGTGCCAGCCGATCATACCAATGCTCAGCGCACCGTTGTCGTTGCGGACGACCGTCGTGTATTCGCCCTCATTATATATAATAATGTATGTAGCTGCGTTGACGATTTGCGAAAAGGACGGCGCCGCCGCTGCAAAAACAGGTAGGGAGGCTGCGCTCAGCAGAACGGTGAGAAGTAATGACAGAATACGTTTTCCTCTTTTTTTCATATCCATTCCTCCGTCAAAATTGGCTAAAGTTCGGATTTTTGATCGTCTGAAAGCGTTTTTTCTTTTGAGCGTTTGCTATTTTAGCACTTTTTCGGTGCCGGGTCAACCGTTCTCGGGCGTCTTTGTGAAAACATACTCAAGGGACAAAACGAAAAGGTTACAATTTTGTAAACATTTACGGCGTTTTTGTCATCAATTTGTAATAGATTTCCATGTTGCGCAGAAATTCCGACAGAAATTTCCATTGTTAAAAAAATGTCACTTTTTCTGTAAAAATGAAAGAAAACTATAGATTTCTCGGAAAGAATGTGTTATAATTCAAATACATGTACAAAAACGCAGAACGGTATATGGGTATATCTGTTTTGATATAATTGATTGGAGGAACCATTTCAATGAAAAAGAAAATCAGCAACATTCCGTTTTCCGGTACGCCCGAACAGGAGGCCGAGCTCAAGGCTGTTATCGCCGCAAACTGTGACGATAAGAGCAAGCTGATGGCCGTCATGCAGGAGGCGCAGGGAATCTACGGCTATCTGCCCCGTGAGGTTCAGGTCATGATCGCCGAGGGCATGGGTGTCCCGCTTGAGAAAGTTTACGGCGTTGCTACTTTTTACGCGCAGTTCTCGCTTTCGCCCAAGGGCAAATACAATATTTCGGTCTGTCTCGGTACGGCCTGTTATGTCAAAGGCTCGCAGCAGGTTCTCGATAAGATCGAGGAAATCCTCGGCGTAGAGGCCGGCGGCTGCTCGGCGGACGGCAGATTCTCCATTGAAGCCTGCCGCTGCATCGGTGCCTGCGGTCTGGCTCCCGTTATGATGATTAACGACGACGTTTACGGCCGTCTTGTTCCCGATGACGTCGCCGATATTCTCGCAAAGTACGAATAACATACCGCCTTTCCCGAAAAACGGGACAGAGCGGACGAAAGGTTCTTGTCGTTATGAAAATCAGTGAAATTGTACGGCTGCTCGAGGCGAAGGTGATCTGCGGGGAAGATGTGCTCGATCACGACGTATTTTCCGCCTGCGGCAGTGATATGATGAGCGACGTTCTGGCGTATGTGAAGGATCAGGCGGTTCTTCTGACCGGACTTGTCAATTCCCAGGTGATCCGCACGGCGGAGATGATGGACATGGTCTGCATCGTGTTCGTCCGCTCCAAACAGCCGAACGAAGAGATGATTGCGCTTGCGAAAGAGAGCGGCATGGCCGTTCTGACGACAGACATGCGGCTTTACGAGGCTTGCGGAAAGCTCTACGTAAACGGACTTGTCGGAAACGGCAGGAAGACATGAGTGAATCCTTAACTTTTCATTACAACGTAGACGGTGAGGATTTTACATCGGCAGGGCAGGCGTCCGTTCAGGTTAAAAAGAATCTGCGGCGGCTCGGCATTCCGCCTGAGATCATCCGTCAGGTTTCCATTGCCATGTATGAGGGCGAGATCAATATGGTGATTCACGCCGGCGGCGGCGACGCAGATGTGATCGTCAGCGAAGATAAGATTGAAATCATTCTGGCGGATCACGGTCCCGGCATTGCCGATATTGACCTCGCCATGCAGGAGGGCTATTCCACCGCGCCCGACAGCGTCCGTTCGCTGGGCTTCGGCGCCGGCATGGGGCTCCCGAATATGAAACGCTACACCGACGAGATGACGATCGATTCCACCGTCGGCGTCGGCACGACGATCAGAATGGTCGTTAAACTGCAATAAAATTCCGGATCAAAAGGCGAAGCCTTTTCCGAAACTCTTCACTTTTCACTATTCACTATTCATTCTTCATTATATCAGTAAGGGTGGTGACCGTTATGTACGCGCATTCCGTTGAGCTGGACGTCAGCAAATGTACGGGCTGCACGACCTGTCTCAAGCATTGTCCGACCGAGGCGATCCGGATCCGCGACGGTCACGCCGTCATCAATGAAGAACGCTGCATCGACTGCGGCGAATGTATCCGTGTCTGTTCGAGCAATGCGAAAAAGGCGATGTGCAGCAAGTTTGAGCACTATCAGCATTATAAATGGAAAATCGCGCTGCCGGCTCCCTCTCTCTATGGTCAGTTTGATAATTTAGAGGATGTGGACACCGTCCTGCAGGGACTGCTCGACATCGGCTTCGACGATGTTTTTGAAGTCGCGCAGGCGGCGGAGTTCGTCACGGAATACACAAGGCTCTACTTAAAAACACAGGGCATCAAAAAACCGGTCATCAGCTCGGCGTGTCCCGTCGTCGTACGGCTGATTTCGCTCAGGTATCCGTATCTGCGCGATAACCTCATGCCGATTCTGCCGCCGATTGAGATCGCCGCCATGATGGCCAGAAAAAAAGCCAAGGAAGAACACCCCGAACTGAAAGACGAGGACATCGGTCTGTTCTTCATTTCGCCGTGCGCCGCCAAGGTCAGCTATATCCGCAACGGCTTCGGCAATTATAAAAGCAAAATCGACGTTGTTATTTCTTTAAAAGATATTTATTTTAAACTTCTGGGCGTGATGAAGCGCGGTGATACGCCGAATGTTTCCTCAAAAGCCGGCATGATCGGCATCGGTTGGGCGTCGAGCGGCGGTGAATCCTCCGCGATTCTCAACGATAATTATCTGGCGGCGGACGGCATCGAGAATGTCAATAAGGTGCTGGATGCGATCGAAAACGGCAATATCCCACAGCTCGAATTTGTGGAGCTGAACGCCTGCACCGGCGGCTGTGTCGGCGGCGTGATGACGATTGAGAATCCGTTCATCGCCAGAACCCGTTTGCAGTCCGTCCGGCGGTACCTACCGGTTTCCTTAAACCGTCTGCCGGCCGATATGCACTATGTACCCGAAAACTGCTACTGCTCTGAGTTGCCGACATATACGCCGATCTCGCGTCTGAGCGAGAACTTCAGCGAGTCGATGCGTATGATGGCGCAGATTCAGGAGATCCGGGGGACGCTTCCCGGTATTGACTGCGGTGCCTGCGGCTCTCCCACGTGCCGCGCATTTGCGGAGGACATTGTACGGGGCAATGTTGCGGACATCACACAGTGTAAAGTGCTGGATCGTTCGTGATCAGGCTGCGAAAGCGATTATCACAATGAGCAAAGTTCAAAGTGCAAAGTGCAGTATCGGAAGCCCTGCGGGCTTGGATTTTACGCCTGCGGCGCGCTCCATTATAATGAATCAAAAGGCGAAGCCTTTTCCGACATTGAACTTTGAACATTGCACTTTGAACTTTTCTTATGATAGATTCATTCAGGTAGAGGGTACGGTATGACAGTCAAGGAGCTTTGCGAAAAATGCGGATTCACCGCGGTGACGCTTCCCGAAAGCGACAGGGAAGTGCGCGGCTGCTATATCGGCGACCTGCTCAGTTGGGTGATGGGTCGCGCCGAAGCGGACGAAGCGTGGATTACGATCATGTCAAATATCAACATCGTCGCGGTCGCATCGCTCACGGACGTCGCCTGTATCATTTTAGCAGAAGGTGTCACGCTCGAGGACGATGTGAAAAACACGGCCGAGACGAAAGGCATCAATATCCTTATGAGCGGCAAGGCGGCGTATGAAACCGCGCTCACTATATCCGAATTTGTATGAACCGCTATTACTACGATCTGCATATTCATTCCTGCCTGTCCCCGTGCGGCGATGATGATATGACGCCGAATAATATCGCGGGGATGGGGACGCTGAACGGTCTGAACATTATGGCGCTGACCGATCATAACACCTGCAAAAACTGTCCGGCTTTTTTTAAGGCCGCGAAGAAAAACGGCATCGTGCCCGTTGCGGGCATGGAGCTGACAACCGCCGAGGACATTCACGCCGTATGCCTGTTCCCCGATCTGGAAACGGCAATGGCATTTGACGAATGGCTGCAGGGAGCAAGGATTCTGATTCCGAACCGTCCCGACATCTTCGGCAATCAGTTGATTTTAGATGAAAACGATGAAATCATCGGCGAGGAACCGTATCTGCTCTCGAACGCGACGAACATCACGATCGACGAAGCGTACCGCGTCGTCAGAGAGCACGACGGCATCTGCTATCCGGCTCATGTAGACCGCGAAGCGAACGGCATCATCGCGACGCTCGGCACATTTCCCGAGGACAGCGATTTTACGGCGGCGGAGTTTCACGACGGTGAGAACATCTCCTCTTATATAGAAACCTATCCCGGTCTGCGGGATAAGCGCGTGATCGTCTCGTCCGACGCGCATTATCTCTGGAACATCAAAGAGAAAAAAGAGTTTTTCGAGCTGGACGACGAACCCTATTCGAGCGCGCTCGTCAGGCAAAATTTGTTTGCGATTTTGGGAGCAAAACCATGAAAGAGCTATCGCTGAACATTCTGGATATCGCGAAAAATTCCGTCAAAGCCGGCGCTACGGTTGTGAGCATCACGCTGACGGAAACGGACAATATGCTGACTATGGCCATCGCGGACGACGGCTGCGGCATGAAGCCCGATTTTTTGGAGCGTGTGACGGATCCGTTTTCCACAACACGAACGACGCGAAAGGTCGGTATGGGCATTCCGTTTCTGAAGCTTGCGGCGGAGCAGACCGGCGGCAGTTTTTCGATCACGTCGAAACATGAGAGCGATTTTCCCGATGCGCACGGCACCGTCACGACGGCAGTCTTTTGCAAAGACAGCATTGATTTTACGCCGCTGGGCGACGTGATCTCTTCGGTGACAACGCTCATTCAGGGCAGTCCCGGAATCCGTTGGGTGTTCACGCATACGACCCCGAAAGGCGACGTGACCCTCGATACCGATGAACTGAAAGCGGTGCTTGGCGACGTTCCGCTTGACAACATCGAGGTCATCATGTGGATTCGCGATTACCTGAAAGAGGCCTACGCCGAAATCGCCTGAAAACCTTATCAATTATGCATGATGCATTCTTCATTTTGCATTCTGCATTCTGCATTCTGAATTAAATTTGTATATTATTGGAAAGGATTCGATATACTATGAAGTCATTAGCTGAGCTTGCAGCAATCAAAGAAAAAATGCAGAGCAAGGTCGTTTTGCGCGAAGGCAGCGGAGAAATCCGTGTCGTCGTCGGCATGGCTACCTGCGGCATCGCCGCCGGTGCAAGACCGGTTCTTTCTGCTTTTGTGGAAGAAGTCAGCAACGCAGGTCTTGCCGATAAGGTCATGGTCACGCAGACCGGCTGTATCGGCGTTTGTCAGTACGAGCCCGTTGTCGAAGTCTTTGAAGCCGGCAAGGAAAAGGTCACTTATGTCAAAATGACGGCGGAAAAGGCGAAAGAGGTTGTGGAAAAGCACCTCAAGGGCGGCAGCGTCGTAGAAGAATACACCATCACGAACGTATAAGTCGCGTCGATGGATTCCCATTGTAATTTTAGTTGGAGGTAAAAAATATGATTCGTTCCCAGGTTCTGATATGCGGCGGCACGGGCTGCACATCGTCGGGCAGTAAGGTACTGATCAAGGAGTTTGAAGACCGCATTGAGGAAAACGGTCTTTCCGATGAAATTAAAATCGTAAGAACCGGCTGCTTCGGCCTTTGTGCGTTGGGTCCGGTTGTTATCGTCTATCCCGACGGTACATTTTACAGCAGAGTGCAGAAAGAGGACGTCGCCGAGATCGTCTCGGAGCATCTTCTCAAAGGTCGTATTGTAGACCGTCTTGTCTATTCCGATATTGATGAAAAGGTCAAGGATGAGATCCAGCACGTTTCCCTGAACGACACCAATTTCTATAAATCCCAGAAGCGCGTCGCTCTGCGTAACTGCGGCGTTATCAATCCCGAGAGCATCGACGAGTATATCGCGATGGACGGCTATGCCGCTCTCGGCAAGGCACTGACGGAAATGACGCCGGACGAGGTCATTCAGACGATCAAGGATTCCGGTCTTCGCGGACGCGGCGGCGGCGGATTCCCGACAGGTCTGAAATGGAGTTTCACGGCGAAGAACGAAGCCGACCAGAAATACGTCGTCTGTAACGCGGACGAGGGCGACCCCGGCGCATTCATGGATCGTTCCGTTCTCGAAGGCGATCCCCATTGTATCGTCGAAGCCATGGCGATCTGCGGCTATGCGACGGGAGCCAGCGAAGGCTATATCTATGTCCGCGCGGAGTACCCGATCGCCGTTGCCCGTTTGCAGAAAGCCATTGAGGATGCGAGAGCCTACGGTCTGCTCGGCAAAAACATATTTGATTCCGGTTTTGATTTTGATTTGTTCGTTCGTCTCGGTGCCGGCGCGTTCGTTTGCGGCGAAGAGACAGCTCTGATGACCTCCATCGAGGGCAACCGCGGCGAGCCGCGTCCCAGACCGCCTTATCCGGCTGTCAAGGGTCTGTTTGGTAAGCCCACGACGGAAAATAACGTTGAGACATTCGCCAACGTTCCGCAGATCATTCTCCACGGCGCGGAGTTCTTTAACTCCATGGGTACGGAGAAATCCAAGGGCACCAAGGTATTCGCGCTCGGCGGTAAGATTCATAACACGGGACTTGTCGAAGTTCCCATGGGCACGACGCTGCGTGAGATCGTCGAGAATATCGGTGGCGGCATTCCGAACGGCAAAAAGTTCAAAGCGGCGCAGACAGGCGGCCCCTCCGGCGGCTGCATTCCCGCTTCCATGCTCGATATCGAGATCGACTACGATAACCTCGTTTCCCAGGGCGCGATGATGGGCTCCGGCGGTCTGATCGTCATGGACGAGGACACCTGTATGGTCGATATCGCGAAGTTCTTCCTGGAGTTTACCGTTGACGAATCCTGCGGTAAATGTACGCCCTGCCGTGTCGGTACGAAGAGACTGTACGAGATCCTTGAAAAGATCACCAGCGGCAACGGTACACTCGAAGACCTCGACATGATGGAGAAGCTCTGCCATTATATCAAGGACAATTCTCTCTGCGGTCTCGGTCAGACGGCGCCCAACCCCGTTCTTTCGACCTACAAGCGTTTCCGTGAAGAGTACGTTGCGCACGTTGTGGATAAGAAGTGTCCCGCCGGCGTCTGTAAGAAACTGCTCACCATCAGCATTGAAGCCGATAAGTGTAAAGGCTGTACGGCCTGCGCGAGAGTCTGCCCCGTGGGCGCGATTTCCGGCACGGTCAGAAATCCGCACTCCATCGACCCGGCGAAGTGCATCAAGTGCGGCGCCTGTATGGAAAAATGTAAATTCGGCGCCATCGTGAAGAAATAAGGAGGAACGGAATCAATGGCTGACGTAAATATTAAAATCAACGGTAACGACTATACCGTTCCCGCCGGCAGCACGATTTTGGAAGCTGCCCGTATCGCAGGAATCAACATTCCTACGCTTTGCTACTTAAAAGAGATCAACGCCATCGGCGCGTGCCGTATCTGCGTTGTAGAAGTTAAAGGCGCCAGAAGCCTTGTGGCGGCGTGCGTGTATCCCGTCAATGAGGGCATGGAGATCTTCACCAACACGCCGAAGGTCATCGAATCCAGAAAGATGACGCTCGAGCTGCTGCTCTCCAACCATAAAAAAGAGTGCCTTGCCTGCGTCCGCAGCGGGAGCTGTGAACTGCAGACGCTGTGCCACGACTACGGCATCGAGGATGAAAATGCCTTTGCCGGCGTGACCAACAAATATACCATCGACGCATCCGCTACGCATATGAGACGCGACAACGAGAAGTGCGTGCTCTGCCGTCGCTGCGTCGCCGTCTGCGAAAAGAATCAGGGCGTCGCCGTCATCGGCGCGAACAACAGAGGCTTCGACACCTGCATCAGCTGCGCGTTCGATTATGACCTCGGCGATGTCGCCTGTATTTCCTGCGGTCAGTGCATCACGGCGTGTCCCACCGGCGCGCTGTATGAGAGAGATGATACGCAGAAGGTCTTCGACGCGATTGAAGATCCCGAGAAGATCGTTCTTGTGCAGACCGCTCCGGCCGTCAGAGTCGGCATCGGCGAAGAATTCGGCTATCCCATCGGCACGGTCGTAACCGGCAAAATGGTTTCGGCGATCCGCGCGCTTGGTGTTGATAAGGTTTTCGATACCAATTTCGCCGCTGACCTCACCATCATGGAGGAAGCGACGGAGTTTATCGGCCGCTACACGAAAAAAGAGCATCTCCCGATGATTACATCCTGCTCACCCGGATGGATCAAATACTGCGAGCATTACTATCCCGAAATGCTGCCGCACCTGTCCTCCTGCAAATCGCCGCAGGGGATGTTCGGTTCGACCGCCAAAACGTATTACGCCCAGAGAGAGGGAATCGACCCCGAGAAGATTTTCGTGGTCAGTGTGATGCCCTGTACGGCAAAGAAGTTCGAGGCGGAGAGAATGGATCATACGGCTGTCGAGGGTCTGCCCGATATCGACGCGGTCATCACGGTGCGTGAGCTTGCGAGAATGATTAAAAAGGCAGGTATTCTCTTCAATATGCTGCCCGACGGCGAGTTCGATTCGCCTTTCGGTCTGGGTTCGGGCGCCGGCACAATCTTCGGCGTGACCGGCGGCGTTATGGAAGCGGCACTTCGTACCGCGTATGAGACGCTCACCGGCGAAGAGCTCAAAGAGCTTGATTTCCATGACGTCAGAGGCGTTGCAGGCATCAAGGAAGCGACCTACACGATCGCGGGCAACGAGATCCGCGTCGCGGTCTGCTCCGGCACGGCAAACGCCGGCAAGCTGCTCGATATGATCAAGGCTGGAGAAAAGGATTATGACTTCGTAGAGGTCATGGCGTGCCCCGGCGGCTGCGTCAACGGCGGCGGACAGCCCATTCAGCCCGCGTCCGTCAGAAATAACTACGACGTCAGAGCGCTTCGCGCTGCGGGACTGTATGAGGATGACCGCAATCTTCCCGTCAGAAAGTCGCATGAGAACCCCGACATTAAGCGTGTCTATGAGGAATTCTTCGGAGAGCCCAACAGCCATAAGGCGCACGAAATCCTCCATACGGGATATACGCCCAGAAAGAAATATTAAAATGAAAAAACCGGCAGCGCGTCTGCCGGTTTTTGTGTGCCTCTTATATTTCCAAGATGGAATAATACTTTATTGTTTGAAACGGACATTTCCCGTTATCATAATTTCCGTCAATTTCTCGATATGGAGCTGCATGGTATCAAGACACGGAAGCGGACAGTTGTTGTCATGAAGCGCAAGCGGCAGCTCCGTGCAGCCGAGTATCACGGCTTCGATTCCGTCCCGCTTTTGCATGGTGTCAATACGGTCACGCAGTCCTTGCACCGTTTCATCCCGAACGATCCCGAGCTCCAGTTCATGGATGATCTTGTCATGAATCCATTCCATTTCGCTGTCGGTCGGCGTGATGATCTGAATGCCGCGCTCCAGGAACGGACGCTTGAAAAACGCTTCTTTCATGGTGAAAGCCGTGCCGAGCAGACCGATTCCGGTAAAACCTTGACGAACTGCTTCTTCGCAGACGGTATCGACAATGCTGACCAAGGGAATCGGGGAACGCTTTGCCAGATCGTCAAAGACAAGGTGCAGCGTGTTCGCGGTCAGCGCGGCAACCTCCACGCCGCAGGAGGCAAGATTCTGAATTGCCGTAAGCAGATATTCTGTCAGCTCCGTGTAATGCTCTTCCCGGCAATAGGTCAGCACGCGGTTCAGATTGAGACTCTCAATCGTCAATTCGGGAAAAGCCTTTCCGTTTGTTTTTTCATAAATCAGCCGATTGATCTCCCGGTAGTATATCGCGGTGGATTCCGGGCTCGTTCCGCCGATGAGGCCTAATTTTTTTATGTTATGATATTCCTTTTGTCTGCGTGTTATTCACAGCGTTCCCGATTGCACCTAAAAGGGAACGGGAATCGCTCGAGGGCAGGTCGCAGGTGTAGTGCCAGATCATCACACCGCCGAAACCGTTGTCCAGTGCGTACTGCGTCTTTTCCGCGATATCTGCCGGACGGTTAAACCAGAAGGTTTTGTCGATCTGACTGTCGTAATAATAGCCGTCTTCATCAATTGCGTTGCAGAAGCTGCCGTAATCATACCAGTAGGCGTCGCGGTCGGTCGGCCTTGCGTAAAACGGCAGACCGAAATCAAACTTTTTCGACGGCACACCGGAGAGCATTAGCTTTTTGGAAAGCTCTTCCGATTTGGCCGGCGTCGAATGGCGTCCCTCATCATCATAGATGTCGTAGAGCATGACTTCAAAGCGGTCAACCGCCAGATACGAACCCAAGGAAAGCTTCAGATCCCACTCCGTCACGGCAAGACCGAGCAACTTATCGCCGAGCTTCGCGTCCAGACGGACAAGAAACTGATTGAACGGCGTCCAGTTGACATAATTGAGTGGATACTCATAATCAAAGAACACACCGTCGAAGTCATATTCGTTGACCAGCTTGACAACGTTATCTTCGAGCACACCGCTTCTGAACGCCAGCGTATGCTGTCTGCCCTGATCGTTCAGGTCTTGCGTATAGTCGCCGTGACTCTCAAGAGGCCCGGGGCCTAACAGGTTAATAAAAATATCGACATCGCGGTCGTTGATCACGTCGCGGAGATTCGTAAGTGCTGTTGTCAGAACGTCTTTGTCAATGGTAACCTCTCCCTGCGCGTCAAAATTGGCGCAGCCGAAAAGAATCACGTCCGTAATGATGTCGAAATCCTCAGGATAAAGACGGCTCTTGTCCTGAACCGTAGAGGCGACAACATACGAGGTCACGCGGAAAGTCTCATCCTGCTGCGCGCTTCCTCCCTTTGTGATCGTAGCCGATAAAAGACTGATAAAGGCAAGCAATGTTGCGATTACCCGCTGGATAGTGATCATGGTGCATTCTCCTTAAGCGTAATGGTTTTATTGATAAAGGATGGATTATTTTTTGCAAAACTGTACGACCGTCTCCACATGGCTTGTCCGTGGGAACATATCGACGGGTGTGACTTTTTGGACTTTGTAGCCTTTTTCCTGCAAGATGGCGCAGTCGCGGGCCAAGGTGGCGGGGTCGCAGGAGACGTAGACGAGGCGGTCGGGGTTCATTTGCCGGATTGTTTCGAGCAGCTCGGCGGCACAGCCTTTTCTCGGCGGATCGACGATAATGACGTCGGGGTGGATTCCGCGTTCTTTCAGGATTTCCGCCGCTTTCGGCGCATCGCCGCAGAGGAATTCGGCGTTTTCGATGCCGTTGCGTTCGGCGTTGCGTTTGGCGTCCTCGATGGCTTCGGGAATGATTTCCACGCCGATGAGCTGTTTTACCTGCTTCGCCATCGACAAGCCGATCGTGCCGGCGCCACAGTAGAGGTCGAGCAGGGTGTCTGTGTCCTTGACATCGGCATATTCGGCAGCTTTGCGGTAGAGCACTTCGGCCTGTTCGCGGTTCACCTGATAGAACGAAAGCGGCGAAATGCGTACCTTCACGCCGCACAGCACGTCTTCAATGTGATCGCTGCCCCATAAAATTTTGGTGTTCTTGCCTAAGATGACGTTGCTGTCGTTGGTGTTTTCGTTGACGGCAATCGAGGCGATGCCATCGCATTCTTTTAAGAGTGAGACGATCAGGTCGTCACTTTTGGGCAGGTTGTGTCCGTTGATGACGGCGCAGACCATGAGCTGCCCGGTCGCGAACGCTTTGCGGATATAGATATGGCGAAGTAAGCCCTTGTGCGTCTCTTCATTATAGATGGTGATGTGATGCTTGCGGATCCATTTTTCAAAAACGGTCAGAATCCGTCCGAATTCTTTCGGCTGGAGCAGACAGTCGCGGCAGTCGATGACACGGTGACTGTTCGGTGCGAAAAAGCCGATGCTGATGTTGTCTTTCTCCTGCCGGACGGGATACTGCGCCTTGTTGCGGTATCGGTTCGTGCTGCCGGATTTGAGAATCGGTTCGGGCTCCATGTCAATATGCCCGATGCGCGCAAACGCGTCTTTGACGCGCTGCTGTTTCAGTTCGCATTCCGCTTTGTAGTCCATATGACGGAACGCGCAGCCGCCGCATTTAGAAAAGACCTCGCAATCGGGCGCGATTCTGCACGGCGACGCCTTGATGACGCTGTGAATTTTGCCGACGGCGTAATTCTTTTTCGTCTTGATGATGTGGCAGTCGATCACATCGCCGACCGCCGTATTGGCAACAAAGACGGCGACGCCTTCATAATGTCCGACGCCGCTGCCTTCCGTGGTAATGCCGGTGATTTCCAGCTCGATATTCTGATTTTTGGTGAGAGGATAGGATTCCATAATCGTTTAGAAAGTCTTGACCAATTCCTGTAAGTAGTTTTTGAACGCGTCGCCGATTTCGGGGTGCGTGAGTGCGACTTCGCAGTTCGCCTGCAAAATGCCGAGCTTGTCGCCCATGTCATAGCGTCTGCCGACGAAGTCGAGTGCGCAGAGCTTGCCGTCCGCCGCCAACGCGTTGAGCGCGTCGGTCAGGTAGATTTCCCCTGTTTTGGGACTGGGTTTTGTCTGCTCGATCAGATCGAAAATCTCCGGCGTGACGACGTTGCGACCGAGTGTCGCGTAGAGCGAATAAATCTCGTCTTCAGTCGGCTTTTCGATGATGCGGTGACATTGCATCACGTTGTTTTCAAGCGGTGAAACATCGAGTGAGCAGTATTTCATGACCTGCTCTTTCGTGCATTCCTTGACGCCTGTCACGCATTTGCCGTATTTGTCAAAGGTTTCGATGAGCTGCTTTGTGACAGGGTAGTCATTGTTGATGATGATGTCGTCGCCGTAGAGGATCGCGAATGGGTCGTTTCCGACAAAGGTTTTTGCCGTGTAGATGGCGTGACCGAGGCCGCGCGTTTCCTTTTGCCGCAGAAAATAGACGTTCGCAAGCTCTGCGGAACGGCGCACCGATTCATAGAGCGTCTCCTTGCCGGGCTTGTCCCGAAGATTCGCTTCGAGCTCGAACGCGTAGTCGAAATGGTTCTCAATCGCTTCCTTACCGCGGTTCGTGATGATGAGAATATCGGTGATGCCCGAAGCTGCGGCTTCCTCCACGAGGTACTGGATTGCGGGCTTGTCCACAATGTTGAGCATCTCTTTGGGGACGGCTTTGGAGGCCGGCAGCACGCGTGTGCCGAGCCCTGCCGCGGGAATGATGGCCTTGGTGACTTTCATGGGATCGCCCCTTTTACAGATAGGTTTGCAGGAGACTGAGCGCCATGTAGCAAAGGATCGGGATCATGACGTTTGCGTAGGAGACGCCGCCTCTCTGCCGGATATACATATGGTAGGTCATGCTGTCAACCGCTACTTGCCGCAGCATGTTGATATCTTTGACGATTCGCTTTTTGTAAAAATAGTTGCCGAAAAATCCTAAAATGATATTGACAATCAGCACGGCGGCGATGTTGATGATGACCGCCGTGATGTTGATGGGAGAGAGCACGATTTTCTGTACGTAATCGGAATAGAGCGACACGGCGGAATCGGTCGAGTAGGTCTGACCGTTCGTCATGAAATCCTGCATCTGTGCGGAGATGTCGTTCGTATCCTCCATATAGCGCTCATAAACGGCGGGATTTGCGGATTTGTAGACGAAGAGCACCGCGGTCGAAGAGAGAAGATTGACCGAAAACAGGATCGCCAAAAACGCCAGACCCATTGCCGTCATACGGCGGTACAGACACCAGAACACGGAGAAAAGACCTGCCGACCAGTTCCACTTGACTTTGGTCTTCTTTTCCTGCATCTCCAAAAATGTTCCGACATATTGTGTGGAGTTCTTCTGCACATATTCGGCGACTTCCGTTGCGGGAATGCCGTCGATCTGCGCGTCACTGCCGTAGACAGTTCTCGCGTCGGCGGCGTATACGTTCTGATACGGAGAAAAATTATGAGGATTCGGGTCGTCGCCGTAGCCCGGGAACGGCTGCCGGTTATAATCCGGCATTTGATCAGAAACAGTCTGACGGTTCGCCTTGAGGCGTTCGCCGCATCGGGTGCAGACGGGCTCGTAGGGCGCGTTCTTTTCACCGCAGCGCGGACAGATTTTTAAGCCGTTCGCCGCGTTCGGCATGGGCTGATTGAGTGGTTGTGCGTTTTGCGGCATCTGCCAGATAAAGCCATCCTTGTGTTTTGCTTCGTTTTTACAGCCGCCGTTTTCCTGCCAGCAATGACGGTGGTGCGGCGTACCGCAGACAGGGCAGACAACAACATCGTCTCCGTCTTGAAACACAGTCTTGCAAACGGGACATTCCATTCCGGTATAATTCATTCTTTTCACTTCCAAATTGTTATAATATCAGTATACACATTTTGCGCTTTGATTGCAACCGGTAATTATGATTTTTCATTGTGGATTTTACAAGGCGATTCTTAAAATAGAATGGAATACAGCGCGCATAGTTTTTCCATAGCCCCATTATATTATTTGCTGTCATGGGGAACAGTAAATATAAAGTGTCGGAATCAGTTTACGAAATGATCTTGACAACAGCGTAAATTATGGCTATAATAAAGTAGTACTTTGGATTAGCCGAAAAAAGGAGGGTATCATGTATTCCATTAAAAGACACATTGCAGACGTTGTTGAACGCAGAGCGAAAAACAGCAAGGCGATTCTGTTGACCGGTCCCAGACAGGTTGGGAAATCCACCCTGTTCAGGCATCTGTTCCGTCAGGTGAATCAGGTAACATTTGATGATGATCTCCTGTTAGCGCAAGCAGAGGAGGATATGAACCTGTTCTTATTGAACAATCCCTGTCCTTTAATGATTGATGAAGTGCAGAAGTGTCCTTCTGTTTTCGGTAAACTCAAGATGGTGCTCGACAACACCGATAGCTACGGCAATTTTTATCTGACGGGTTCGCAGAAGCTGCAATTGATGGAAGGTATAAGTGAGTCTCTTGCCGGAAGAGTTTCCGTTGTGGAGCTCGAAGGTCTTTCCCTGCGCGAAATTTATGATGTTCCCTTTACAAAACATTTTGTGCCGACACAGGAATATATCAATGAGCGTGACGGCGCAATCAGGAATTATCGCAGCAACTTATGGGAGACGATACACCACGGCAGTTATCCCGAACTGTATGCGAATCCCGGGAGAGAGTGGGTTGATTTTTACCAGTCCTATGTCAAGACTTATCTGGAACGGGATGTCAATCAGCTGATCAAGGCAAAGAATCATCTGACCTTCGTCAAATTTCTGACCTGCGTCGCAGCGCGTACCGGACAAGTGATCAACTACGCCGGCATTTCCTCGGAAATCGGCGTGTCGGAAATCACGGTAAAGGAATGGATATCCATTCTGGAAAAGAGTGGGATCATCTATATTCTGAAGCCTTATACTTCAAGCGCGCTCAACCGCGCCATCAGAACCCCCAAGCTGTATTTCCGCGATACGGGACTGTGCTGTTATCTGACGAGATGGTTAACGCCCGATACGCTCAAAAACGGCGCTATGGCGGGAGCGATGTTTGAGACCTTCGTGATCAACGAGATTCTCAAATCCTATTCCAATGAGGGGCTGGAGTATGACTTCAATGTTTTCTACTACAACGGAAAAGACAGAAAAAAGAAGAGGGAAAACGGTAAAGAAGTTGAAGTTGACGGAGAAATCGATCTGATTCTTCAGGAGAACGGCGTTTTGTATCCGATCGAGATTAAAATGTCGGCATCGCCTAAGGCAGATATGGCCTCTGAATTTGATGTGCTCGACGGGGTTCCCGACAAGAAAAGAGGAATGGGCGCGATTATTTGTTTGTATGATAAAAAAATATATCTGAGAGAGAATCTTGTCGCATTGCCTATCGAGTATATTTAATCTGTTTTTTTGTATGGACAAAAGCTGTTGAACAGTTTTTTATCCGCGATAAACGCTTAATTTTTTACGAGGTGAACATGATGTTATTTGTTGAATATCCGAAATGCACGACTTGTCAGAAAGCGAAAAAATGGCTGACGGAGAACGGTATCGCATTTGAGGACAGAAATATCAAGGAGGAAAATCCGACCTATGAGGAGCTCGCGGAATGGTACCGAAAAAGCGGGCTGCCGCTGAAAAAATTCTTCAACACAAGCGGACTGCTCTATAAATCCATGGAACTGAAAGACAAGCTACCGTCGATGACCGAGGACGAGATGCTGCATCTTTTGGCTTCGGACGGTATGCTCGTCAAGCGTCCCATCGCAGTGGACGGCGATACGGTGCTGGTCGGATTTCGCGAGGAAGCGTGGAGCGCGCTGAAATAAGAAGACGGCAGGAGCGTTGGCTCCTGCCGTAAGTTTATCCTAATTTCGGTTTGTCGGTAAAGGTGACGCAGGAGCGGCTGCTGCGGTCGGTCTCGAAAATAATGACCTCGTTATCACCTTTTTTGAGCATCGGCGCGGGCACATAGAGCGTCTTCTGCGGGCCGGCGTCGTTGTAATAGCGGCCGAGATTGAAGCCGTTGACAAACACGATGCCCTTATGGAAGCCGTCAAGCTTGATAAAGGTGTCGCACGGTTCGTCGCCGATGATCAGATGTCCGCGCAGGAACGACGCGACCGAGACGCGGCCTTTTCCTGTTTCAAACGGAATCGCGGTCAGATCCGTCATGGGCAGCGGATACATATCCCAACCGAAATGGTATTGCAGCCCGAAGCGGATGCCCGTCAGTCCCTTGCGATCCATAATCTTGTTGCCGTAGTTGACGCGTCCCATATTCTCGCAGAGAATGTCGAGGCGCGCTTTTTCGCCCTTTTTCAGCGGAACGCGGATCGTGTCTTTATGACGGGTGCGCTCCACATAGCCCTTGTATTCCCCGTTGACGAACACAACGGCGCGGTCGTGCACGGCGTCGAAGTTCAGCTCCCAGTTCTCACGCGGACCCTCCAGCTCCGTAGAATACATCGTGAAACCGTAATGCTGACCGATGTCCTCCATAAAGAGCGGTGCGGAGACATGAACGGGAGAGGAGAGAGACGGCAGTGCCTTGAAAATATCGCAGCGTTCGGTCAGCTCGATCTTGCCGTAGGCTTTCTTTTCCGAGTTCTTGACCGTCAGAGGCGGCAGGGGCTTGCCGTTCCATTTTTCAATCATTTTGCGCACTTCGTAGTACGCCGGCGTCAGGTCTCCGGCTTCGGAGAGCAGCGCGTTGTAGTCATAGCTCGTGACGGTCGGCTCGTATTTGTCGTAATAGTTCGCACCGTTCATAAATCCGAAATTCGTGCCGCCGTGGAACATATAGAAATTCAGCGACGCGCCGCTGTCGATCATATCCTTGAACAGACCCGCCAGCTCTTTGGCGTTGCGGACGTGATGCTTTTCGTACCAGTGGTCGAACCAACCGCACCAGTATTCGCCGCACATTCTCGGCTGATTCGGACGGAAATCGTCTAACACCTTGAAATTCGCTTCCGGCTTCGAGCCGAAGTTCGCGACGCAGGGATACTGAGGCAGTGTGCCGCCGCCGAGCATGAAATAGGTCGCGCCGTCCGATGTGTAGAGCAGGCAGTCTACACCGTTTTCGATGTAAATATCGGCGATTTTCTGCATATAGTCATGGTCGTTGCCGTAGCTGCCGTATTCGTTTTCGATCTGCATCATGATGATGTTGCCGCCGTTTGTGGAGAGACGCGGCACGACACGCCGGAGCAGCTCTTTATAATACCGCTCCACTTTCGAGAGGAAAACCGGGTCGTTGCAGCGAATGTGCATATCCTTGTAGTTGAGCAGCCATACCGGCAGTCCGCCGAACTCCCACTCCGCGCAGATGTACGGACCCGGACGCAGAATCACATTGAGTCCGAGCTCCTTGGCGATGTCGATATAGGTTTCGAGATCGAGCATGCCGGAAAAATCGAAAACGCCTTCCTGCGGCTCGTGAAGATTCCAGCAGGTGTAGGTTTCCACGGTGTTGAAGCCGCACTCCTTGAGCTTCAGCAGACGGTCGCGCCAGTATTCGCGCGGAATGCGGAAATAGTGCATCGCGCCGGAAAGAATGGTGTATTCTTCGCCGTCGAGATAGAATTTATCATTTTCATAGGTCAGAAGAGACATATATAATCTCCTTTTTTGCGAGAATGAAATGGGTTGCAGAAAGTTCAAAGTGCAAAGTTCAAAGTGCAATGTCGGAAGCCCTGCGGGCTTGATTATATTGGATCATTTTCATTTGAACTATTTTGCTCCCTTTCTGCTAATGTTTTGCTGGATGCCGTAAGTATTTTGCAAAGTTCCTTGCAGTCTTTGATAATATCGTCATATTGCTGTTTTGTTATATACTCGGTTTCAAACAACAGCTCCAACCAGTATTCGGTTTCCACACACTCTTTCAGCGCAATGTAAAGTTTTGTTTTGAAGTCGTTTTTGCTGATGGCACATTCTGCTTCTGATAAATTTGCTCCGATACTGGTACCGCTTCGCAGAACTTGTTTCGATAAAACAAATTCATTCTTTTCGTTGCATAAGTACTGGTAGAGTTTAACAATGCGTATAGCGAATTGTTTACTCTTCACTCTGGCTACGTTTTTGTCATTCAATAAAGTCCACTCCTTAGCCGAACTTTGGTAGTGTCATATAAAATAACGCGAAGCGTTCCGAAATTGCACTTTGCACTTTGAACTTTGCTCATTGAAAGCATTTTATGCTTTCTTAAAGAACTGCGGCAGGAATTCCATATGCGCCTGCTTCATTTCGTAGTAGCATTTATGCGCTCTCTGGTAGTCGCCGACAAGCGGATGGATCATTAGGGCGTTCATGGCGGCGTTGTCGTCGCCGTTCATGGCTGCCTCGACGGTGTATTTCTCGTACTCCTTGACGACCTTCATCAGACCCTCCATGTGGCGGTTCCATGTGTGGCTGACGGGAACGGGCTTTGCGCCGTCCGCGCCGATTCTCGCGGCGATCTCTACGACATCGTCATCGTCCATAAAGGGCAGCGTGCCGCCGTTGAGAATGTTGACGACATGGACGTCATTTTTGTCGTTGGCGATGGAATCAATCAGCGAGCAGGCAGCGAGAGAATATTTGTGGCCTCCGCGTTTGTCGAGCAGCGCGGGCTTTGTGACGAGATTTTCGTCCTTGTACATCTCCAGAAGCTGTTCCTCGATCTCCATGCAGACCTGCGCGCGGCATTTTTCGTCGCTCTTCAGGTGCTCGAGCTTCGCGTCGCGGCAGTAATAATACTGCAGATAGGAGGACGGAATGCCGCCGACCGCTTTCAGACAGTCCACATCAAAGCCGTCGTCGTGAATGTTCGCCATGACCTTGGGTGCATAGCCCTCATCGAACAGGTCGTAGAGCATCTCCTTGCCGTCCTTTTTGACGGAGGTGATCCAGCTTAAGTGGTTCAGCCCCAGATAGGTGATCTCAGCGTCCTCGCCGACAGCCTCTTTGACGTCGTCGATCATATCGATCGGCACATTGCACAGACCGATGCACTTGACATTGGTATTGTTGAGTACGAAATCGGTGACGATGCCGGAGGGATTCGTGAAGTTAATGAGCCATGCGTCGGGGCAGATGGCTTCAATGCGCTCACAGATGTGCCGGATGACGGGAATGGTGCGAAGTGCCTTGAAGAAGCCGCCGATGCCCGTCGTTTCCTGACCGATCAGACCGTATTTGACGGGGATCTGCTCGTCGAGATAACGGCAATGGAGCTTGCCGACGCGGATCTGTGTCACGACGAAGTCCGCGCCCTGAAGCGCCGAATCGAGATCGTCCGTCATCACGACTTCACAGTCGATGCCGGCATTTTTAATCATGCGGACGCAGAGATTGCCCACAATTGTGCGCTTTCTCTCGTCAATGTCCATCAGGACAAGGCGTTTGAGTTTGAGAGAATCCTGTCTTTTCAAAAAACCGTCTACGAGTTCGGGGCAATACGTCGAACCGGAGCCGATGACTGTAACATTGATTTCTTTCATGGTATAGCAATCCTTTCGTTATTGATCTTCTAAAAGCCAGTTGATGCAGCCCGTTACGGGAGCCGCCGTCAGCTTGATAAAATTCAGCGTCCGACCGGAACGCCGTGCGCATTTTTCTTTCAACAAATTCAGATAGATGTCGTTCGGCATCTTGACGTTCATCGAGCCCGAGAGCACGACGTTGACAGTACCCTCTGCGAAATGCTGCTGTTTCAGGTTCGCACAGATGCAGTCCGCGCCGGCTTCCGCCATCTCTTCGGTGATCGCCAGTGCCGTTTCGTCGCCCTTGTTGGCGGCCTCGAAGAATGTGTCGGTCAGGTAGATACAGTATTGCTCGCGCTCGGTCTCCTCGAATTTGGTGACGCAGGGGAGATAGTCCTCCGCCGTGGGCTCGATGCCGACTTTTTCGCAGAAGATTTCCGTCATCAGCGTCTTTTTTGCCTGCAGGCAGATGTCGCGGTAGATCGCAGCAAAGGTTTTTTCGGCGATCCAGTAGCCGTTGCCGGTGTCGTGCGAGAGCACGCCGAAGCCGCCGACCTGAAGCATATGTCCGTCGGAATCAATCGAGTTGCAGCAGGTGCCCGTACCGCAGTTATAGCCGATGCCCGAGCCGTCCGGCGAGCCCGCTTTCGTGACGATAAAGCCGTCGTTATATATGCGGAAGTTTTTAAGCCCTTTTTCAGTCAGCAGCTTTGCCGTCGCGTCGTGCTGATAGGGGTGGTCGATGCCGGCGAGCCCCATCAGAATGCCGTCGATGTCGTCAATCGTCAGATGATTTTCATCTAAAAGCTGCCGCACGCCGGACATGATGATGTCCGTCGCCTCGTCGAACGAGCCTTCTAAATTTTCGTGATTGCTGCCCGGTGTCTTGACCATGGACAGCAGATTCTTATTCTCATCAAAAAGCGCGTAGGCGGTCTTGGTGCCGCCGCCGTCAATGCCGATATAATAGCTCATGGGGAGTCTCCTTCAATAGGTTGATGGTGGGGATTATTGGAAAAATTCGTCGCAGATTTCGTCGAGACAATACGGACTGCGCCGTGACGGTTCACGATCGATCCATCTGCCGTTTGTGAAATCGGGGAACGGGACAACGCTTCCGCCCATGGCGACGGACTGCTCAGAGAGTGCTGTAATCGCCATCCATGTCGCGGTGTCGTATACGTCAATCGGCGGTTCGGCGTCGGACAGCACGCTGTCGGCAAACGCCGCCAAGATCAGGTAATCCATGCCGCCGTGACCTGCCGTAAAGTTGACGGTGCCGTCGTCTTTCCAGAGAGGATGATCGTATCTGGCGCGGTATTTCTCGTTGAAATCCTCCCATTTATGGGGCGTTTCCGAAATGCCTTCAAGGTAAATGACACCATTGGTATCGTCCGGTGCCTCCCGGAAAACGCCTTTCGTGCCCTGTACTGTATATTCGCGGGAATATGGACGCGGCAGACAGCAGTCGTGGTGAATGCTGATCGTCTCGCCGTTCGCGCAGCGCAGAATCGTCGTTGTCACGTCGCCGCACGCCCAGTCGTAGCCGTAGAGGTCGTAGTCCTCGCCTTTGTTATTCTTGATCCATTCGTTGAGTCCTCTGGACTTGCTCGACATGGAGACAAGGGAAACGAAGCGGTTGCCGCGGTTGATGCCGACGAGCTTGGCAAGCGGGCCGATCTCATGCGTCGGGTAAAGCTCGCCGTCGCGGTTCATGAAGTTGCGCAGTCTTCCGTGGATATTCTCGCGACCTAAGACGATCTCGTCACGCAAGTCGTGACGGTAGCCGCCTTCCATGTGGACAACTTCGCCGAACAGGCCTTGTTTTACCATGTTGAACACCGCCATTTCCTTGCGGTCGTAGCAGCAGTTTTCCATGAGCATACAGAAACGGCCGGTTTCCTCGCTGGTGCGCACAAGGTCAAAGCATTCCTGAATGTTGTTTGCGCCGCCGACCTCCATGCCGACATGACAGCCGGCGCGCATGGCGTCGATGGCGATCGGAATATGCGTAATCCACGTTGTCGCGATAAACACGGCGTCGAGGTCTTCTTTTTCGAGCATCTCGCGGTAATCGAGATAGCCGCGGACTTCATAGTCGCAATTTTCCTTGCCCTTGACGATTTCAATGCCCTTTTCCATGCGTTCGGGCACCTTGTCGCACACGGCGGGAACCGTGACGCCGGGGAGATCGAGCAGCAGGCTCATCATGCTCGAACCTCTGCCGCTCAGACCGATACAGCCGATTTTACAAACTTCCTTTTTCATAACAAAGCCTCTCCGTGTTATGTTCAACCGAAATTTTTCCGTAAAAAGTCAAGGCTCATTTTCGCTGCGTTCAGGGGTGTATTGCCCTTGTCCGGCTGATCCTGTTCCACGACGACCCACGCCGCGCCGGCTTTTTCGCTTGCCGCGAGAATCGTTTCCCAATCCTGTACGCCGTAGCCGACGGGCTTGAAGCTGAACGCCTCTTCGGAAGCGGCTTCGGTTTCGTCGTCGATGCCGATCAGGTCATAGAGCTTTTTGGGCTTTTCCTTGCCCTGCATCACAAAGTCCTTGAGATGCACCACAGGCGCGCGTCCGGCGTATTTGAGAATATATTCGGACGGATTCTCGCCGCCGACGTTGACCCAGCAGGTGTCAAGCTCCGTCTGGAGCAGGTCAGCGGGAACGGATTTGTAGAGAATATCAAGGCCGTATTCGCCGTCAAGCTTGACGAACTCGAAATCATGGTTGTGGTAGAGCAGCGTTAATCCATTGTCGCGGCAGACCTTGCCGATCGTCTTGATGGCATCGATTGTCTCGTCGAATTTCTCCGCGCCGGGACGGCGTTCCTCCGTCGCGTACGGAACGGCGATATAGCGGCAGCCGATGGTTTTGTAGGCTTTGACCACGCCTTCGGGATCGGCGATCATTTCGTCAAGCGGCACATGCGCCGAAACGGGAATGAGTGCGATCTCCTCGCACATCTTTTTGACTTCTTCGGGCGAATGTCCGAACAGTCCGGCGAATTCCACACCGGCATAGCCCATGTCTTTGACTTTTTTGAGCGTGCCGAAGAAATCCTTTTCCGCTTCGTCGCGAACGGAATAGAATTGCAGAGCGATAGGTAACATAAAAATTCTCCTTTATAGCAATGAAAATATTTTTTGAATTAACCGTTGACGGCTTTTTTGTGTTTTCTCTCCGGCTTCTGAATTTCGCCGGCCTTGGTCAGGGCAAGCTTCGAGATCAGCGGACCGGTCAGCTCGTAGACAAGCGTCGCGCTCAAGATAACGGCGCGGATCTGTTCGCCGTAGGCAGGTAAAACGCCTGTAACCATCTGGCTCATTGCGATGGCGACACCTTCCTGCGGCAGCAGCGTCAGTCCTAAGTATTTGCGGATATTTTTATCGGTTTTCACGATGGTTGAACCTGTCGTTGCGCCGACATATTTGCCGAGGGAACGAGCCAGTAAATAGATGATCCCGACCAGCCCGATCTGCGGAAGAACGGAGAGATTGAGCTGTGCGCCTGAAATGACAAAGAACAACAGGAACAGCGGCGGCGTCCAACGATCGCAGACGTCGAGCATTTTGTCGCTCTCTTTGGAGACGTTGACCATGACGGCGCTGTTCATCATGCAGACGAGAAGTGCGGAGAGCCCCCATTTGTCAGCCAATGAAACGCACAAAAAGACGGAGCAGACAATGACGGCGATGCGGTTTGCCCGCGATTTGAAAGCTCTCGAGCAGAGCGCAACGACAAGGCCGAGGCCTGCGCCGAGAACGAGTGACAGTCCGATCTCCCGGAGAGGATCGAGAATCATTTCCGCTATGGAAAGCTCCGTACCGTTTTCAATGACCGCGGCAATGGAGGTCAGAATCGAGAAGAGAATGATACAAACGGCATCGTCAAGTGCCACAACAGGCAGCAGCATCCTCGTAACGGGGCCATCCGCGTGATACTGCCGCGCCACAAGAAGTGTTGTTGCGGGAGCCGTCGCGGCGGCAATCGCGCCGAGCGCGAGCGCAACGGGAACCGGGAAACGGAACAGGAGTACGGCGAGTATGACAAAAAGAGATGCCGTACAGGCTTCTAAAAGGGTGATGACCAGCACCTTGCCGCCGATGGCTTTGATGTTGGCGATGTTGAACGAACCGCCGATGGAAAATGCGATAAAGCCGAGCGCGGTGTTGGTGACAAGGTTCATTTCCGCTACCGCTTCCGACGGAAACAGATCGAGCACATAGGGACCGATGAGCAGTCCCGCGAGCAGATAGCCCGTTACATTCGGAAGATTGAATTTCTTGACAATCCGGTTGAAGATCAGACCGGCCGTCATGGCGATTCCTAAGTACAATAAAACTTCCATGCTGTCAGCTTCTTAATCCTTCCACACTTGAGATGGGCAGCGTAAAAATAATGCCCGTATTGGGGTTCTTGATGCCGCCGACTTCTTTGTCGATCAGCTTTTTCGCGGTATCGATCTGTTCGTCCTTCAGCACGGCAAACATCATTTTCGATTCCTTTTTTGACTGCCCCAGAATATAACGCAGGCTGCCGAAGATCGGTGGCGGCTCGACATTGGAGCTGTCGATGACGTTCAGCGCGCCCTCACAGTTGATGACCGTCGGATCGCCGAGTCCCGCGCCGACCATGCCGGACACGATGCGCGGCATACATTCGGTTTTGGTGAGAATCAGAACCAGTAACTGCATAATCATGCCTTCTTTGCTAATTTTCTAACAACTCATTATACAATATTAAAACGCAGTCTTCAATAGGTTTTTCGGATATTTTTCAAATAAAATAACCCGGCAAAATGGCCGGGATGGTTTAGCTTGGCGTCGCGTTGCGATGCCGTGATGAAGCCCTGCGGGCTGTGATGTCCCGGCTTCGCCGAAGTGATGTTTTTGCCTGCGGCAAAAGATTCGGAAGCCCTGCGGGCTTGAATTTATAAAAAACTGACAGCCTGCAACGGTGTTACTCGATTGATTTAAAAACAAATTGTTCAGATTTATTTGTCAGAAATGTTTTACGAGATGCGCCGCAATTCTTTCGTATGTCGGCAGTCGCAGGTCGTATTCCCTTGCCTTTTTCGGCACGTCGTAGAGAAGACCGTCAATTTCCGACGGACGTCCGGCTTCCATATCCCGCTGCAAGGAGGTGGAAGAAGAGGGGAGAAGCGCGTCGAGAATTTTCAGGTTTCGTTCGACAATATCTTCGCCGAAGTCGATGCCCATGGCGTTTGCGAGCAGACCGACTTCATGCACCAGCGAGGCGAAGCAATCGCGGATTTCGCCTTCTTGCTGCATCGCGCCGGCCGTGACATGATAATACAGACCGCACGTCGCCTGCGGCGAAACATAAGAGAATTTTAACAGCGCGTCGCGCCGGATATTGTCGGAAAGTATGCCGGTGATGCCGCTTTCGTCTAAGTCCCTTTTGACGGCAAGGAGCTTTTGCGGCGGTTCGTTGTCTCCGCCGACGCCGAAGACGACGCGGAAAATATCGCCGTGCATTTTGACGCGGTTCAAGCCTTCCATACCGGCAGCAATGTAGACGCAGCCGTCCGTGACGAGAGAGTCGGGCAGCTCCTTGCGCAGACGTTCGCCTGTGTCGTAGAGATTGAGCAGCGGAATGACGACGGTGTCATTCCCGACGGTTTTTTTGAGAAACGGCAGAACGGAATCGAGCGAATAACCCTTGACGCATACGAAAATCACGTCGGGCGTATCGCTATAATCCTCCGTCGTCTGCACATTCGGGTGAATATGTATGGTTTCGGACGGCTTGTTCAATATCAGCCCATCGTTCCGAAGCGTTTCGTACCGATTGCCTCTTGCGATCAGTGTCACATTTTTTTTGGCCTGTGTCAGATACGCGCCGAGACAGCAGCCAACTGCGCCGGCACCGAGAATCAGATATTTCATTCTTCTTTCAGCGTCCTGTATTTCAGAATGTTGAATTCCTCGGGCTGATAGGTGTCGAGATAATGCAGAACATCGTCCGCCGTGTCGCTGAAATGCACCAGTTCAATCGTATGCTGCGGCATGAATTTGCCGTCCACGCAGTTTTGCAGCAGCGCACGCAGCGGGTCGAAATAGCCGTCGATATTGAAAAGCACCAAAGGTTTGCGGCTCTGCCCTAATTGCTTGAGCGTGATGATCTCAAAAAATTCCTCATACGTGCCGATGCCGCCGGGCGTCGTGATGAACGCTTCGGCGAGATCGTCCATTTTCTGCTTGCGGGTGCGCATGGTATCGGTGCGGATCATCTCGGTGCAATGTTCAAAGAGAATGCCGTCCACGTTGAAAAATGTCGGGACGACGCCGATGATTTCGGCTCCTTTTTGATGGAATCCGCGCGCCGCCGCGCCCATCAGTCCTGCCGCGCCGCCGCCGAAAACGAGGGAATGTCCCCGATCTGCCAGCATGACCGCCAGTTTTTCTGTTTCTTCGATATAATGTCGCGCGATGTCGTCACTCGCTGAGCCGTAAATGCAAATTCTCATGGTTTTTGAAAACGGTTGTCGCCGTTATCCGTTCACCTCTCTGTTGTTTTTCATCATATAGTCGTACAGTTCGTCAATCGTCGTGAAAGCCAACGCCGTGCAGGTGTCGGCAGCGCCGTAATAGACGGCGATGCGTCCCGTCGCCGCGTCGCAGAGCGTTGCGCAGGGGAATGTGACATTCGGAACGAAACCGACCGTTTCATAATCGGCTTCGGGTGTCATGACATAAGCACGGCAGCGCGCCAGAACCTTTTCGGGTTTGTCGCGGTCAAGAAGCGCGGCACCCATGCTGTAGACATAGCCGTTACAGGTCGTCGTGACGCCGTGATAGAGCAGCAGCCAGCCCTTGTCGGTCTCGATCGGAGCAGGACCGGCGCCGATTTTGGTGCCCTCCCACTGATTGCCGCCGCTTTTCATGACCAGACGATGGCGTCCCCAATACGTGAGGTCGGGGCTATCGCTGATGAAAATATCGCCGAACGGGGTGTGACCGCTGTCGCTCGGCCGCGTCAGGATTTTATAAACGCCGTCGATCTTGCGCGGAAAGAGCACGCCGTTACGGTTAAAGGGAATCGTGACGTTTTCGAGACGGGTAAAGGTTTTGAAGTCGCTTGTCACGCCGAGACCGAGCGCCGGGCAGGACGCGAAATCGCAGCACCAGACAATGTAATACAGCCCGTCGATGGGGATCACACGCGGATCATAGGCGAAATCGCCGTCATGAATCGGATTGCCGTTGGCGTCGAGCCACTCGATGGGGTCTTCGTCGATCTGCCAATGGATGCCGTCCTCGCTGAAACCACGGTGGAGCTGCGGATTGACGCGCTTGGTGTCCGCGCGGAACACGCCGGCGAATTGGCCGCCGAACGGCACAACCGCGCTGTTGAAAATCCGTGAAGCGCAGGGGATCGCATTGCGCCCGATGATGGGGTTTTCGGTATACCGCCAGAGCGGCAGACCGTTATTTTCCGTGCGCTCTTGAAACGGGATATTGGGGAGGTTATTTCCTATTATTTTTATGCTCATGGATATACCTTTATACCTGAATCGGGAGATTCGGTTTCCTTTCTTTTTGCTATGCCTATCTTATCATAGAAAAAGGCAGAACGCAAGTGCAAATCTCTTGCATTGCGCGACAAATTGGTATATAATGAAGAAAAACGCAAAGGAGTTTTGATTATGAAGTACAACATTGTGGGAGAACCGTTGTCCGTCGTGATCTGCGACGTAGAGGCAGGAGAGGTGCTCTTTACGGAGAGCGGCAGCATGAGCTGGATGAGCCCGAATATGAAAATGGAGACGACGAGCCGCGGCGGCGTCGGCAAGGCGCTTGGCAGAATGTTTGCCGGCGAGAGGCTGTTCCTCAACCGCTATACGGCGCAGGGAGGTCCCGGTCAGATCGCGTTCGCGGCGAGCTTTCCCGGTTCGATCCGGGTGCTGAATATCACGCCGGATCGTCCGATGATTGTGCAGAAGCGCGGTTTTCTTGCCGGAGAACAGGGCGTGGAGATGTCCGTATTCTTCCGGAAACAGCTCGGAGCCGGCATTTTCGGCGGCGAAGGGTTTATCATGCAGAAGCTGTCCGGCTACGGCACAGCGTTTATCGAGATTGACGGGCATTGCTGTGAGTATAACTTAGCGGCGGGACAGTCGATCATCGTCGATACCGGGTATCTGGCCGCGATGGACGCGACGTGCAGCATGGATATCGTCACCGTGCCGGGCGTGAAAAATGTCCTGTTCGGCGGTGAGGGACTGTTCAATACGGTCGTGACCGGACCGGGACGCGTTTTCCTGCAAACCATGCCCATCAGCACGGTCGCCGGCAGCATTCAGCCGTATATCGTCACATCCAATAATTAACAGCCCGAACGAAAACAGCGTGCAGCTTTCTAAAGCGCACGCTGTTTTTTAAAGAGAATCAAAATAAGAATCCAATTCCCGGTATTCGTGAATATAGACATCGGCGAGAGACGCAAGCTCGTCCTTGCCCGGTTCGCTTTCGTCGTAGATGCCGACAACAGGGAAGCCGTCGGCTTTGGCGGTTCTTGCGGCGTAGAGAGCGTCCTCAAAAACCCATGTCGTCTCTTTTTCCGTTCCTAAAAAAGCTAAGGCGTCGCGGAAAATTTTTGGCTTTGTTTTGCCCGAACCGACCGAATCGGCGGTGAAGATTTCGCCGAAATAGCCGAGCATACCGTACTTTTCCAACGCTGCGCTGACGGGGTCCTTGTCCGTCGCCGTCGCGATGCATAGGGGAATACCGGCGGCTTTCAGCCTGTCGAGAAAGGGGAGAATATCGTTTTTCGGCTTCGCCTCGGCAAGATAGCGCATCTTGATATAGCGGTACACGTCGCGGACGATCTCTTCGTTCGTTGTGGAGAGTCCGTATTTCTCCCGCATGAGCTTCGCCGCCTCGCGCAGCGTCAGATCGACGAACAGCGGAGAGGGATCGTCCTTATCTTTCAGCCCGATATGCTCGAGATAGCCGGCTCCGGCGTTGCGCCAGATAAACATGGAGTCGAACAGCGTGCCGTCAAAATCAAAAATTGCGCCTGTGATTCTCATTCTTTCCATTTCCTTTTTGGTCGTTTTCTTTTATTATACGCAAAAAATCAGCGGAAAGCAAGTGAATATGCCTTCCGCTGCAAAATTATCGAAAATCATCCCAAGTCGCCGCATAGTTGAAGGAGATGGATACTTCTTTTTCCAGCCCCGCCGCCGTTCGCAGAATGATTCTTGCGTCGGCAGGCGTGAGGTGCCCGTCGAAGTTCATATCGCAGCCGAACCAGATGGTTTTGCTGCGCGGAATTTCTTCCAGACCGGCGGTCATGCGAAGCAGCTCCCGGGCATCGCTTGCTGTAACCTTGCCGTCGTCCGCCAGAACATCACCCATCTGAATGCTCCCCGTTATCGCATCAACGATAGGATTTGTCCCGAAAAAGGCGTTTAGAATCCATGCGACCGATTTGTCGGTATAGACGTCTGAGACCTTGTCGGCGCTCAGCCTGACGACCGCCATGGGAACGCTGTCCGCGACATATAAAATCTCATCGTCGCTGAAATGGCGGTGCAGAATCTCCGCATTATAGGCGGCGTAATCGGCGTCCGCGTCCGCTTCCGTAAAGATCAGAGAAACATAGGCGTAGGTGCCTTCGGTCAGCGCGCCGAGCAATTCGGATTGGAAATATTCCGGGTTGATACCGGAAAGAGTTGCGTATTCGTGCGCAAAAATATCGTTGGCGTAGAGCTTGTAATAATCATTTTCAATCATATTGACCGGCTCTCCGTCGACATCGGGCATAAAGGAGAACTGACCGCCGACCGGGTCGATCATGCGCTCTTCCTCCTGCGCGAACGCAGGAAAAACGGAACCGATGAGAAGCAGAGAAATCAGCAAAACAGATAGCATTTTTCTCACAAGAACAAACCTCCTCATAAATATGGGAATCATAAAACATAAAAATTATATCATTATTTTTTTCTTTGTTCCTTATTGATTTCACATCCGTTAAATATGGCTGTTAATAAAATATTGATTTATATGCTATATTGATACATTATGATTACGCCTCCCGAAATGTATTCTAAAAATATATTATCAATTAATTATTTAAATGTCAATACTATTTTTTATTTTTTTATTGTCATAACTTGATAATAAAAAAACTCCCGAAAAATTCGGGAGCATTTTTTTCTGATTCTTACATCATGCTGGCGACTTCGTCGGCAAAGTTTTCGCTCTTCTTCTCGAGACCTTCACCCTTGGCGTAACGGATAAAGCCGGTTGCTTTGATCGCGCCGCCGAGCGCCTTTGCGGTGTTGTCGATGTACTGCTGAACGGTCAGGTCGCCGTCCTTAACGAACGCCTGGCAGACAAGGCAGTTTTCATCATAGTATTTGGAAATTTTGCCGGAGATGATTTTCTCTTTGACCTGCTCGGGCTTGGAAGCCATTTTGGGGTCTTCGTTCATCTGGGCAAGCAGAATGCCTTTTTCGTGCTCGATGACGTCTGCGGGAACGGCAGCCTGGTCAAGATAAGCGGGGCTCATCGCGGCAACCTGCATCGCGACGTCTTTACCCATGACCTTGAACTCTTCCTTGGCTGCGATTTCGGCAGTCGTGTCAAACGTAACGACTACGGCTACGCTGCCACCGCCATGGATGTAGGAAGCGGTAACGCCTTCGATGATCTCAAAACGACGGATCTTGATGTTTTCGCCGATCTGCAGAACCTTGTCCTGAAGATTTTCCTGAACGGTTCTGTCCGTGCCGATGAGCTTGTCGGCAAGAAGCGTATCAACGTCAGCGGGCTTGTTAGCAGCGATCGTCTTGGCAACGTCGAGAACGAAAGCGTTGAAAACTTCGTTCTTCGCAACGAAGTCGGATTCGGCGTTGACTTCGAGCGCGACAGTCGTGTTGCCCTCGGTGTAAACGGTTACGACGCCTTCCGCAGCGATTCTGGACGCCTTTTTCTGAGATGCTGCCAGACCTCTTTCACGCAGAACGTCGATTGCTTTATCCATATCGCCGTCGGTCTCTGCGAGTGCTTTTTTGCACTCCATCATGCCGACGCCTGTTTTTTCACGAAGTGCCTTAACATCAGCGGCTGTAAATGCCATTATAAATTCCTCCAGTTAATTTGATTTTTAAAGAAGCCCGCACTTTTTGCACGGGCTGAAAAAATTTTCGGTAAGCTTATTCGGCAGCGGCTTCCTCAGCGGGAGCTTCGGCTGCTTCGGGAGCGTTCTGCTCGCCCTGTTTGCCCTCAAGAACGGCATCGGCCATAGCACCGGCGATGAGCTTTACGGCGCGGATAGCGTCGTCGTTGCCGGGGATGACGTAGTCGATCTCATCGGGATCGCAGTTCGTATCGACGATTGCAACGATGGGGATACCGAGTTTCTTCGCTTCGGATACGGCAATGCGCTCTTTTCTGGGGTCAACGATGAACATCGCAGCAGGCATCTTTCTCATTTCGGTGATGCCGCCCAGGAATTTCTCGAGCTTTTCGATCTGGAGCTTCAGCTTGGCAACTTCCTTTTTGGGAAGAAGATCGAACGTGCCGTTCTCTTCCATCGCTTTGAGCTGAGCGAGTCTCTTGATTCTGAGCTTGATGGTGCTGAAGTTGGTGAGCATACCGCCGAGCCATCTGGCGTTGACGTAGGGCATACCGCAGCGTTCAGCCTCTTCCTTGATGGAATCCATAGCCTGCTTCTTGGTGCCGACGAAGAGGATCTCGTCGCCGTTCTCGGCAACCTGACGAACGAACATATAAGCTTCTTCGAGCTTTTTGACCGTCTTCTGCAGGTCGATGATGTAGATTCCGTTACGCTCTGTGAAGATGTACTCTGCCATCTTCGGGTTCCATCTTCTCGTCTGGTGACCGAAATGGACGCCGGCTTCGAGAAGCTGTTTCATTGATACAACTGACATAGTTTTTGCCTCCTTATTTTAACCGCCGCAGCTGTCAAATCCGTATGCGACATCTCGCGATGCAGGGACATACAAATCGGCTGCGTGAGTTTTAAGCGAATAGATTATAACATAAGTATTGGCTGTTTGCAATAGGAAATTTCAATAAAGATAGATTTTTCGGGGCGATTTATTTTAGATATTCCATAAAGACCCAACCGTCAAAGCCGCCAAAGGAAACATGACCCCAGCTTCCCTTGACCTCATCGATAGTCAGCTCGGTGCCTTCGGGAATGGTCGTGAGCAGGTCGCCGCTCGATGAGTTGGTGCTGCGCAGGTTCAGCGTTTCGCCTTCACCGCCGAGATCAACGGTATAGACGCCGGTGGAGAAAGTCTGGACGGCGGTATCGCCGGTGGTCGTTTCGGTCGAAGAGGAGTCTGCTTTTTCGTCGAGCGTCGCATCGGGAGAGTATTTCAGATCTTTCATGCTGACCCAGCCCGTATAGGAATTGTAGGTCGTCTGGCCCATCTCGCCGCTGATTTCGGTGATCTCGATGACGGTGTTGTTCGGGATCGTCGCGAACAGGCGGTCTGCGGAAGATGATTTATACATAAAGATGTTTTTCTGGTCGGAGTTTACGGTGTATCTGCCGGTCGGCAAGGCTGAAGGCACGGCGGAGGCCGGCTCGTTCACTGCCGGACTGCTGCCGGGTTCCTTGACGTCGCTTTGTGAGGGGGTTGTCTCTTTTTCGCCCCAAAGACCGAATTGCGCGCCGATCTGATGAATGCCGACGACAATGATGGCAAGTCCGATGAGCACGGCGATACCGATAACGATCATTTTAACGTTGATATTCAGATGAGGCTTGGCCTTTTTCTGATTACGTGACGGAGCAGAACGCTTCGTTGCTTCCTCCGGATAGGGCTCATCATAGGAATCGTCTTCCGGCATTTCGTCTTCATAGGCATCGTAATTGCTTTCATAGACCGTGTCTTTTGACGGCTCATCATAGGAATTATATGTCGGCTTTCTGTAGGTTGGCTCGTCCGGATCGTCGCGGCGGTCGCGGCTGACAAACTGCCGGTCGTATTGCAGAATATCGGCCGTGGCGCGGTCGTACGCATGCGGATCGCGGTATTCCGGCGCGTTGGGATCGCTGCTGAAAATATCGGGAATATGTATGGTTTTCTGTGTCGGTTCTGTTGGTTTCGTCGCGGCCGGACGGTAAACGGAGGTTTTTTGCGTTACCGGCGTTGTCGGCGTCTGCGCTTTGCTTTCGGCGCGTTGGCGGTCGGCGGACGTAACAACACGTCCGCAGTTCGGACAGCATTTTTTGCCGTCCGGAATTTCATGTGAACAAATCGTGCATTTCATAATGGTACTTCCTCTCCCTTTTTCTTATTTTGCTTTATCGAAAAGGCGTCTGCGCTTTTCGGCGATTCTTTTCCTTCGTGTTGTCGTTTCGGTTCGGTCGAAAAGATAGGTTTCGTTTTCGTATCGAAAAATGCTTCCGATTCCGTCGTGAGGCGGCAGGGCATTGAGCGGTACATCGTATTTTTGTCCGTCGTCAGCGATCAGGACGCAGACACCGCCGTCTTCGATTCTGTCAAGCGAAAAAAACATGGTCTGTCACCTCTGTGTACTGATATAATACGTTTCCGTCGTACAGGTCACCGTCACGGTGCCGCTGATATCCGTCCGGTAATATTTTACGCCGGAATCCTCGAGTCTCGTCAGAATATCGTCGGCGGGATGCCCGTAGCTGTTGCCTGCGCCGACGGAAATGACGGCAGTCTCGGGCTGCAGGAGTGTCAGAAAATCGCGGCTTGTGGACGTTTTGCTGCCGTGATGCCCGACCTTGAGAATTGTGGCGCGCAGGTCGGGATAATGGGAAGCGATCTGCTTTTCGACTGCTTTTTCCGCGTCGCCGGTCATCAGGAACGAAGTGGGTCCGGCGGTGATGTGAAGAACGACGGAATTATTATTTTCTTCGGATTGTGAAACTTCAAACGGCGCTAAAACCTTGCAGGAGGCATAGCCCACGGAGAAGGTCATGTCCGGTTTTGCCAATATAATTTCTGCACCGGAAGCATCTGCCACGTCGAGAAACGCTTCATAGACGGAGGCTGAACCACTCTGGTCGGATGGCTCGGAAAGCAGAATGTGCTCGGTCGGCATCACGGCGAGAATGTCCGCCATGCCGCCCATATGGTCGGTGTGCGCGTGCGTGACAACGAGATAATCGAGCTTCTCTACACCGAGTTCGGTCATCGTGTCAAGCACAGTCTGCGCGTTTTCCTTTTCGCCGCAGTCGATCAGCATCGCTTCGTCTCCCGAGAGAAACAGCGTGCAGTCGCCTTGTCCGACGTCGATAAAATGCGCGGTGAGCAGCGTTTCGACTCCCTCGGGTATGGAAACGCTTTGGACGTCGCCCGGTGCGACCTGCTGCGATAAATTGTCCCAGACGCCGGTTTTGTCGAGAACGGTGGAGACGATCAGAAACAGCAGAACAACCGCGATCGCGACGATGGTCTTAGTGGCGCTTTTTTTGCGTTTTGCCATAGCGCATGCCTCCCTGTGTTTTTCGGTTTTTCTCGTTTTGCCGGCGGCGGTTTTCCGCCTGATAGTTTGCCGTGCCTTTGATGAGACAGTCAGGCGACGAACCGATCAGATCTGTCCGATGTGCCTTTTTCAGCGCCTCTTCGACAATGGCGCGGTTCTTCGGATCGAAATAGCGCATCAGAGCGCGCTGCATCGCCTTGTCGTGCGGATCTTTTGCGACATATACGGGTTCAAGCGTATAGGGATCGAGCTCCGTATAGAACATCGCGGTGGAGATCGTTCCCGGTGTCGGGTAGAAATCCTGCACCTGTTCGGGGTGGAGTCCCTGTTGTTTGATGAACAGCGCCAGATCAACAGCGTCGCTCAGCGTGCTGCCGGGATGTGAGGACATCAGATACGGCACGACGTACTGTTCCTTGCCGACGGATTTGCTCAGCTCAAAATACCGCTTAGCGAATTTGATATAGGCTTCAATGTGCGGCTTGCCCATTTTGTCGAGAACCGCCGCCGAACAGTGCTCCGGCGCGACCTTGAGCTGACCGCTGACATGGTATTGAACCAGTTCCTTGAAAAATTCTTCGCTTTTGTCTTCGAGCATATAGTCGAAGCGGATGCCCGAGCGCACAAAGACCTTTTTGACGCCGGGGAGATTCCGCACGGTTCTTAATATATCGAGGTATTCGCTTTCGTCGGCAACGAGATTCGGACAGGGCTTCGGCGCAAGGCACTTTTTGCCCTTGCAAAGCCCTCGTTTTTCCTGTCCCTGACACGACGGAAAACGGAAGTTGGCGGTCGGTCCGCCGATGTCGTGAATATAGCCCTTGAAATTGGGCAGCGTGGTGAGTTTTTTCGCCTCTTTGACGATGGATTCCTTGCTGCGTGATGTGATGTAGCGTCCCTGATGGAATGCCAGCGAGCAGAAATTGCATGCGCCGAAGCAGCCTCTGACGTGTGTGATGGAGAATTCGACCTCCTGAATGCCGGGGACGCCGCCGTCTTTTTCATACGACGGGTGATACGTACGCATAAAAGGCAGCTCGTAAACGGCGTCAAGCTCCGGCGTCGTAAGCGGATCCATCGGCTCGTTCTGCACGAGCATCAGCTTGCCGTGCTTCTGCTTGACTTTTTTGCCGCGGAAGAAATCCTGTTCGTCCTGCTGAATGCGGACGGAAATCGCGTATTCGCGCTTGCTTTGGCACACGTTTTCAAAGGACGGACATTCTGCGCCGCCGTAGGGCGTTTCACGGACGTCCACGAGATAACAGGTACCCTTGATGTCGTGCATATCGTGAATGCTTTCGCCTTTCGCGAGACGGTCGGCAATTTCAACGGTCTGCTTTTCGCCCATACCGTAGGAGATGAGGTCGGCTCCAGAAGAAATCAGAATCGAGGGGTGAATCGCGTCGTCCCAGTAATCGTAGTGCGCAAAACGGCGCAAAGACGCTTCCAGACCGCCTATGATAATCGGAATATCGCCGTAAAGCTCACGGATTTTTTGACAGTAGACCGTGACGGCGCGGTCGGGTCTTTTGCCCATCTTGCCGCCGGGTGTGTAGGCGTCGGACGTCCGTCTCTTTTTGGCGACGGTGTAGTGCGCGACCATGGAATCGATATTGCCGGCAGAGACGAAGAATCCGAGACGGGGCTTGCCGAACTGCGTAAAATCGCGGTCGGACTTCCAGTCGGGCTGCGCAAGAAACGCGACCTTATAACCTGCGTTTTCGAGCACACGCGTGATGATTGCCGGTCCGAAGCTCGGGTGATCGACGTAGGCGTCGCCGCTGACGTAGACGAAATCCACTTCGTCCCATCCCCGTTTTTGCATATCGGCTTTGTTAATCGGCAGAAAATCTGTCATCAGAAATCGTCTCCGTCATCGGGTACTTCGGACGCCGGCGCGTCGGGTGCCATCGCGTTCATTTCGTACCACTGCGCTTTGGTCATCAATACTTTTCTCGGCTTGCTGCCGGCGTGCGGACCGACCACGCCCTTATCTTCGAGCGCGTCCATAATGCGTCCGGCTTTGGCGAAGCCTAAACTCAAATGTCTTTGTAAAGAGGAAATCGAGGCCTTTTCCGGGTTGCTGATGACCAGTTCCGCGGCTTTCATGATGATCTCGTTGTCCGCGTCGGAAACGGCGGCGCCGTCCGAGTCTTTGTTGCCTTTTTTCGGCGCGGCAGAGAGCGCCTGCTTTTCGATCTCCTGCTGAATATCGTCGTTATAAGCGGTCGTCTCCTGCGTCTTGACAAATGCGACGACCTTTTCGATCTCCGCGTCGGAGAGGTAACAGCCCTGTACGCGGTGCGGCTTCGACGAGCCGACAGGGCAGAAGAGCATGTCGCCCAATCCCAACAGCTTTTCCGCGCCGGAGGCGTCGAGAATGGTTCTCGAGTCCACCTGCGAAGAGACGGAAAGCGCAATACGGCTGGGAATATTTGCCTTGATCAGACCCGTGATGACGTCAACGGACGGACGCTGCGTTGCGACGACCAAGTGCATTCCGGCAGCACGCGCCATCTGAGCAAGACGGGTGATGGAGCCTTCGACCTCGGACGGCGCAACCGACATCAGGTCGGACAGCTCGTCGATGACAATGACGATCTGTGACATCTTCTGCAATTCGGGATTGGATTCGCACAGGTGATTGTATGCGCCAATGTCACGCACGCCGTTGTCGTTGAGCGTTTTATAGCGGTTGAGCATTTCGGTGACTGCCCAACCCAACGCGCCGGCGGCCTTTCTGGCGTCGGAAACAACGGGGACGAGCAGGTGCGGAATGCCGTTATAGACGGAGAATTCAACCTGTTTGGGGTCGATGAGCACGAGCTTGACTTCACTCGGTTTCGCGTTATATAAAAGGCTGACGATCATTGCGTTCAGACAGACGGATTTACCCGAGCCCGTCGTGCCGGCGATGAGCAGATGCGGCATCTTGGCGAGATCGGCGCAGACGACGTTGCCGGCGATGTCCTTGCCGAGCGCGACGTTAAGCTTGCTCTTCGCGGTGGCGTTCCGATAGATGTCGCTGTCCACGATTTCACGCATCGTGACGGTGGTGCGCCCTCTGTTGGGCACCTCGATGCCGATAGCGGATTTGTTCGGGATCGGCGCTTCGATACGAACGCCGGCGGGAGCCGCCAGATGCAGCGCCAGATCGTCCGCAAGCCCCGTGAATTTGCTGATTTTGACGCCGGGAGCCGGGGCTAATTCATAGCGCGTGACAGACGGACCGGGCACGACCTCCACAACCTTGGCTTCGACATTGAAGCTGTGGAGGGCTTCGATGAGCTTGTCCGCCGTGGCTTTCAGATCGGCCTGCGACGCGGTGCGCGGATTGCGCACGGGTGGACGCAGACAGTCAAGCGGCGGCAGCATATAGGTGTCCTCGTTCGGTTCGTCCTCGGCGTCCTCAATTTCGGATGCGACGGATTCCTGCGCGGACGCTAATTCTTCTTTGGACAGCTTTTTCGCTTCCTCAGCTGCCTGTTTTTCGGCGGCTAAGGCGAAAATATCCTTGATTTCGGGATTTTCGGGTTCGGGCTTCGGCGGCTGCTCCGGCTCGGCAGGTGCAATGACCTCCGGCTCCGGTTGCGGCGGTGCGGATTCTTCCGGTTTCGTTTCTGTTTTGTCTACGCCATCTTCGGAGAGCAAGTCGTCTTCGGTATATACATAGAGATGCCCTTTGCGCCTGGTCGGTTTTCCGGATTCTTTTTCTGCTTCCACGGAATACTCCGGTTCTTTTGCTGTGAGCGGCAGCACCTTTTCTTTCTTCTCTTTCGGCTCTTTTAAAAAACCGAAGATTTTCAGCAGCGTAAAGCCGGTCAGAAACATAAAGGTCAGGAAAATCAGAATGATCAGAATCGCAATGGCCGGTGCTTTGGACGAGCCGATGAGCATCAGCACTTCGCCGATGAGCGCACCGAAGAAGCCCCAGCCGATTTTGCTGTCATGGAAATAGGAAAGGTAGGCGGCGGGCACATCGTCCTTGAACGATATGGCACCCTCATGCCCGATGACATACATCAGCGCGCTGACGAACAAGACGAGACACAGCCCCTCGATCAGCTTTTTGCCGACGGCGTGCTCCATTTTTTCGAGCGTCATCATGATCGCAATATAGATCAGCACGCACGGCAGCAGGAAGCCGGAATAGCCGAACAGCCCGAACAGAAATCCGCGAATGCCATGCCAGACGGTGCCGGCGGACGCCGGAATCAGGACGATGCTGAACAGCATCAGCGCGGCGGCAAACAGGATCAGCGCGACGGTCTGGCTGCGTTTTTTTATGTATTCGGCGCGGCGGATTTCCTCCTCCATGCGAAGCTGATCGAGCTGCGCCTTGGTGGGCTTTTTCCGCTGCGTGTTTTTGCCGGATTGCGGTTTCGTTCCGGCGTTTTTATGGGAAGATGACTTTTTGGTTCTCTCTTCAGCCATGAGAATCTCCTTTGCTGTGTTGGGCAATGAGCCCGTAGAGGCATTCGAGCGCGTCGCTCAGATGCCCGATGGAATCGATGAGTCCCTCCTGAACGGCGCTGTCGCCGTTGAGTACGGTGCCGACGTCCGTGACCAGCTCGCCTGTCGCGTGCATGAGCTGACGGAAACGGTCGGGTTTGATATGGGAATTTTCGCATACGAAGCGAACGATACGCTCCTGCATATTCTGAAAATAGTTGAGTGTCTGCGGTACGCCCAGGACCAGTCCCGTCATGCGGACAGGGTGGATGGTCATCGTCGCGGACGGTACGATGAAAGAATGATCCGCCGAAACGGCAAGCGGCACGCCGATGGAATGACCGCCGCCGAGCACCAGCGATACGACGGGCTTTTTCATGCCGGCGATCAGCTCCGCGAGAGCGAGCCCCGCTTCGATGTCGCCGCCGACGGTGTTGAGAATGACGAGCAGTCCCTCGACGTCACGGCTTTCTTCGATCGCGACGAGCTGCGGAATGACGTGCTCATACTTCGTCGCTTTCGTGCCCGAAGGGAGCAGATAATGACCCTCAACCTGACCGATGACCGTGAGACAATGAATATAATGTCCGTCCTTGTTAATGGTGACGCTGCCGTCCGCCGACGCGTCTTTTTCTGCGTCCTGCTCATTATCCGGCGAGCCCTGCGCTTCCTCCGACGAAAACGGCGACGGCATGGTAAAGCCGTACAGGGCGTTATTCAAACGATCCATAGCTTTGTCTCCTTGCAAACAATATATGGTTATTGTTTGAGGGAGAATGAAAAATATACTCAGAATGCAGAATTAAGAATGAAGAATGCAGAATGTAGAATGAAAACAGCGCGCCGCAGGCATAAAATCAAGCGCGAAGCGCTTCCGAAATAATTCATTATTCACTATTCATTATTCATTTGATTCATTTGCGGCGCACCGCGCCGACGATTGCCGAAAGGATAAACGCGGCGACGTCCGCCATGACGATGGTTGCGCCGACAGGCGTATCGAAGAGCATGGAGACGAAAATGCCGACCGCCGAACAGACAATCGCGAAAACGGCGGAACAGATCGTGACCGAGCGGAAGCTCTTGAAGAGCCGCATCGCCGAAAGCGCAGGGAAGATAATCAACGCGGCGATCAGAAGCGCGCCGACAAGGTTCATCGCCAGTACGATGACGACGGCAGTGATGACCGCTAACGCGAAGTTATAGAACGCAGCGTTCGTGCCCGTTGCCGAGCTGAAATCTTCGTCAAACGTGACGGTGAAAAGTTTATGATAAAATATACTGAAAACGACAATGACGACAAGCGCGAGCAGTAAGCATAAGTAAACGTCCGATTTCGACAGCGTGAGAATCGAGGTCGAGCCGAAGAGTGACGTGCAGACGTCGCCGCTGACGTTCGCGCCGGTCGAGAACAGGTTCATCAGCATGTAACCGAGTGCCAGAGCACCGGCCGAGAGCATCGCGATGGCAGCGTCGCCTTTGATTTTGGCGTTCTGCCCCATGCGCAGCAGAAAGACCGCTGTGATGATCGTGACGGGAAGTGTGATTGCCATGGGCGCGATTTTAAGCACCGCCGCGATGGCTGTCGCGCCGAACGCTACATGAGAAAGACCGTCGCCGATCATGGAATACCGCTTGAGCACCAGCGTCACGCCTAACAGAGCCGCGCAAAGCGAGACGAGAATCCCGGCGATCAGCGCGTATTTCACAAAATCAAACGACCAGTAATACTGAAGACTTTCGAGAAAATTCATGAGGACTGTCCTCCTTTTCCCGAAAACAGACGGCAAATATCGCTCTGCAGATAGTCCTGCGTCGTGCCGAAGAACAGCGGCGTTTCGCCGATGTGCAGCACGTGTGTCGCGTACATCACCGCTTGTTCGATGTCGTGCGAGACCATGATGACGGTCATGTTTTCTTTTTTGTTCAGATCGCTGACAAGCATATACAGCTCCTGTGTGACAACGGGATCAAGTCCTGCCGCCGGCTCGTCGAGAATCAGAAGCTGTTCGGCGGCGCATACCGCTCTGGCGAGCAATACGCGCTGCTGCTGTCCGCCCGAAAGCTCACGGTAACAGCGTTTGGCAAGGGTGTCGATGCCGAGCACCTGCATGATGTCTGCAGCCTTTTGCTTTTCCGCTTTGCTGAAAAACGGCTTGAACACCGATTTTCCCGTAAATCCCGACAGCACGATCTCCCTGACGAACGCGGGGAAATCCCGCTGGATGGCCGTCTGCTGCGGCAGATAGCCGATCTTGCTTTTGGTCAGACCGTCGCCGAAGAGAATTTTGCCCTCGGCGGGACTTTTTAAGCCTAAGAGGACTTTCATCAGCGTGCTTTTGCCGGAGCCGTTTTCGCCTACGATGCATAAATAGTCGCCCGAATTTACTGAGAAATTCAAGCCTTTTACGATCGTATTGCCCTCATAAGCAAGGGCTGCGTTTTCGCAGGTGATCAACGCCATCAGTTCAGCGCCTCCGTGAACAGTTGTAAATTATTTTCCATAACAGAAAAATAGGTCATGCCGTTTTTGACGTCGTCGGCCGTGACGGACTGACAGGAATTGAGCGTCAGAATATCGGCTCCCGTATCGGCGGCAACGGTTTTTGCGATCTTGCCGTCGGAGCCTTCGAGCACGAGAATATAGGGGAGAGACAGCTCTTTTGTCTTATCAATCAGGAATGCCAGCGTCTCAAAGCTTGCTTCGGATTCCGCCGAACAGCCGGGGAACGCCGCATAATAGGTCAGGCTGTAATCCTCCGTCAGATAGCGGAACGGGAAACGGTCGGCAAACAGAAGCGTCTGCCGTTTGGCGTTCTGCACCGCTTCGGCGTACTGACTGTCGAGAGACGCCAGTTTTTCGTTGTAGGCTGCAGCGTTGGCTTCGTAAAGCGATGCGTTCGCAGGGTCTTTCTGCATGAGCGTGTCGGCGATCGCTGTGACGCAATGCTGCGCCTGTTTCAGGGAGAGCCAGATGTGCTCGTCGGCGACCGCTTCATCCTCGTCTTCTTCGTGAGCTTCCATGCCCTCGACCGTCTCTTCTTCGAGCGTGACGGCGGAATCAAGCAGAGCGATCGTTGTCAGCGAGGGATTGTTCGCCGTTTTGACGGCATTCTCGACCCATTTATCGGATTCGCCGCCGATATAGATGAAAACGTCGGCGTCGGCGAGAGACAGAATGTCCTGCGCCGTCGGCTCAAACGAGTGCAGGTCAATGCCGTTCTCGTCGAGATAGACGACCGTGTCGCTGCCGGTAATATTTTTTACCCAGTCATAGATAGGAAAAATAGTTGTGACGATTTTCAGACTGCCGCTGTCGGCGTTATCCGTCGCCGGCTCTTTCTGTGCGCCGTCTGCGTTGCAGGCGGTCAGACAGGAGAGCGTAAGCAGAAGCGCCGTGAGAAGCAATAAAATCTGTTTTATTTTTTTCAAAATATACCTCCGATCCCGTTCGGGAAACAATCAGGTGGTATGGTTGAGCTTTTCGTTTGCCTGCATTTTCAGGTAGGCGTTGATAAAGCCGTCGATATCGCCGTCCATGACGTTGTTGATGTTTCCGTTCTCAAAGCCCGTCCGGTTGTCCTTCGCCAGCGTGTAGGGCATGAAGACATAGGAACGGATCTGGCTGCCCCATGCGATCTCGCGCTGTTCGCCCTTGATGTCCTCGATCTTGTCGAGATGCTCGCGCTCTTTGATTTCAATGAGCTTGGATTTGAGCATACGCATGGCGACGTCGCGGTTCTGGTACTGGCTGCGTTCCACCTGGCTGGCGACGACGATTCCTGTGGGAATATGCGTCAGACGGACAGCGGAAGAGGTCTTGTTGACCTTCTGGCCGCCGGCGCCGCTGGCACGGTAGACGTCCATTTTGATGTCGGCGGGATTGATCTCCACATCGACGTCGTCGTCGATCTCCGGCATGACTTCAAGCGACGCGAACGACGTATGGCGGCGTCCCGACGCGTCAAACGGGGAGATGCGAACAAGACGGTGAACGCCCATTTCGCCTTTGAGATAGCCGTAAGCATTCTCACCCTCAATGATGACGGTAGCGGATTTGAGACCCGCTTCTTCGCCGTCGAGATAATCGACCGTCGTGACCTTGAAGCCATGACGCTCACCCCAACGGTTGTACATGCGGTACAGCATCAGCGCCCAGTCCTGCGCTTCCGTTCCGCCGGCTCCGGCGTGGAAGGTCAGGATGGCGTTTTTGTTGTCGTATTCGCCGGTCAGAAGCGTAGCGAGCGTCTGCCGGTCGAGCTCCTTTGCGACGCGGTCAACGGCTTCGGTGCATTCCTCCACCATCGATTCGTCCTCTTCGTCGTTGGCAAGCTCGATGAGCGTCATTGTGTCTTCATAATCGTTCCTGAGCTTTGTGTATTCTTCGACCTTGCCTTTGAGCATCGCGGTGCGCTGTAAGACCTTCTGGCTGTTGTCGATATTGTTCCAGAAATCCTCCTGCGCCGCCTGCTGCTCAAGCTCTTCGATTTCTTTTGCCATTCTGCTGAGACCCAGCGCTTCCGCTAAATCCGCAATCGGCTTTTCACATTCCTTGAGCTTTAATCTGAGTTCTTCGTACTGTAACATAAACGTGCTCCTATATTGAAAAAATCATATAAACATACATCATATAGTATAACAGGAAACAGAGGGTTTGTCAAATAAATTATGAAAAAAACAGGAAAAAGAAAAGCGGCGCGATGCGCCGCCGTAACAATTTACAATTTACAATGTACAATGTACAATTTCGGAAGCGCTTCGCGCTTGGATTATAAAGGCAAAGCCCTCCGATTTCTGTATTATTTTTCCGGAATTTGGGTTTTGGAGCCGTCCCTGCCGAAAATGTACGCACTACCGCCGTCATTGCCGTGCATGGCGTAGGGCTCTTCGCCGTCGCGGAAGATGACCGCGCAGCCGTTGTCGATGGCCAGTCCCTCGTAAGGACGAGATTTGACTTCATTCTCAAAATTGCACCAGTTGTCGCCGTCGAAATGCGGACAGCAGCAGTAGGGGAGCAGTCCGACGCAGTCGATGAACTCGAAGCTCCGGTTTTCGCCGCAGTCATCCCATCCCTCCGTGCACCAGCACATCGCGCCGGAGCTGTAGCCTGAAAGGATAATACCCTTGTCATAGGCTTTTTGGAACGCCTCCACCGCGCCGGTCGCTTTCCAGGTGTTCATCAGGAATTTCAGATTGCCGCCGCCGACGTAGACGATATCGGCAGAAAGTACCTTGCGTTCCACCTCTGCCGGCGTAAAGTTGGGATTGGTCAGGAATAAATTGGAGATTTTGCCGCCGAGCTGATGGAAGATATCGAAGATGACTTCGTCGCCGATGATGTAATCGAAGCCCGCCGTCGGAACATACAGAATATTCGGCTCGGTTTTTCCCGAAAGTGTGACGATATGCTTGAGCAGGGAGAAGATTTCGCCGTCGTCGTACCGTCCTCCGCCGATGGAAACAATAGTGCCCATAAAAAATGCCTCTTTTCAAAAATAATAGCTGCTTCTATTGTAGCGAAAAAAGCCCGCTGTGTCAATTGACCTTTTATGAAAATTATGATATTATGAAGAAAATGCAGAATTTAGAATGAAGAATGCAGAATAATGAGTAGCGCGTAGCACCGCAATCAGAGAAGGTCACAGCATGAGAAAAATTTTAATCGACGCCGACGCCTGTCCCGTGGTGGATATCGCGGTGCGGCTCGCGCAGGAGCATGGGATCGAATGCGTCCTGCTGTGCGATACTGCGCATTTTCTCGAGCGGGAACACGCCGTCACCGTGACCGTTGAAAAAGGGGCGGACAGCGTGGATTTCAAGCTCGTTAATATGATTGAGCCGGGCGATATTGTCGTGACGCAGGACTACGGACTTGCGGCGATGTGCCTGGCGAAAAAGGGAGTGCCTCTGAATCAGAATGGTCTGATCTTCACGGACGGCAATATTGAAAAATTATTATATACCCGTTTCGTCTCCAAAAAAATCCGTATGGCGGGAGGACGGACAAAGGGACCGAAAAAGCGGACGCACGAACAGGACGAAGCGTTTGAACGTGCATTGAAAAAACTGGTAAGAGGTGATGACGGTGTCTGAGAAGATAACCGGTAAAAAGCAATATGATCTGATGAACGCCATGAAGCTGATCGCTGCATTTTTTGTTGTGACGATCCATGTGCATTTTCCCGGGAGTTTCGGTCAGGGCGTGATCGCCGTGGCGCGATTTGCCGTGCCGTTTTTCTTTATGGTGTCCGGCTTTTTCTGCTGTTATGAGAATCCTGCGGTCGTTCCGTCCAAGATGAAACGGAAAATGAAACATATTCTGTTTCTGATGCTCGGCGCTATGCTGCTATACATTTTATTTTACTCGGCGCAGGCGATTCACGGCGGAACTTTCGGCAGTTATGTGTCGGGACTTGTTTCACCGCGTTCGATTCTTGCGTTCATTGGCCTGAATCAGACTTACGCAGCTGAATTTCTGTGGTTCCTACCGGCGTTGTTGTATGCGTATGGGATCTTTTTCGGCTTTGAAAAGCTCGGGATAACGAAGAAAACCGCTTTTCTTGTTCCGCTGTTATCCGTAAGCGGTGTGCTGTTCCGGGAACTGAAAGAAATTCTTCCGAACGCACCCGAAATTCTGGATCGTGCATATCTGTACCGCAATTTTCTCTTTGTCGGTCTGCCGTTCCTTCTGATGGGGTATTTTATCCGGGTTCATCAGGAGAAGCTGACAGAAAAGCTTTCGGATGCGGTGTTGATCCTTATGATTCTGTTCGGCTTCGGCGAAGCGATCATTGTTGATGCTCTCCATACGCAAAAGAGCGTTTATCTCGGCACGATCCTTGCGGTGTTTGCCTTGTTCGTGCTGATTGTGAAAAAGGAGGATAAGGTCCATGTCCCGCATCTTGCGTCTCTGGGCGCCGATTATTCCTTGTATATCTATATCTTTCACATTCTCGTGAAAAACGTACTCAGAGGCCTCGGTGATGTCATTCCCGTTATCGGAAAAGGAATAAATGTGTTGGAACCGGTCTGGCCGATCGTGGTATTTTTGCTGACCCTTGCCGTGTCGGCGGTCTATGTCGAGCTGAAAAATACCGTAAAAAAGGCGTTTTCCAAGAAACGGGAGACTCCGTGACCGAGTATGATATACAGACCGTTTGAAAAACAGGATATCGGCGCAATCCGGGATATTCTCGAATTTGATTTGGGCTATCCCTGTGAGCTTCCAAAGCTTTCATGCCGCGTGGAAGAAATGATGAGACGGGGCAATTATCAGATTTTTGTCGCCTGTGACGGCGACAGCGTTGTGGGCTTTATCGGTTGCGTTCGCTATCTTGCGTTTGAACTCGAAAACGAAGGAATGAAAATCATCGCGCTTGCCGTCGCAAAGGAATACAGAAGAAAAGGCATTGGAACGATGTTATTAAAAACTGCGGAAAAATGGGCGGACAAAAACAGCATTGATGTGATTCTTCTGAACAGCGGATTGCCGAGAGAAGAGGCTCACGCCTTTTATGAATCGCAGGGCTATTGCAAGAAAAGCTATGGATTTATAAAGAAAGTATGTCGTAATTCGTTGTTGTTGTGAGATTTTTCCGTATGCAGTTTTCGGAAATAAATCTGAATCATCAGTAGTGGTTGAATAGCGTTTTTTTGTAGTGTCTTTCGGCAATTTTGAAGCATTTTGTGAAGTTTGCCGCATTGCGGCAAATGATGTTATGCCTGCGGCATAGTGAAGTTTTGTGCTGTCGCACAAAGTGAAGCGAAGTGTGCCGTAAGGAACACTTCGTTGAAAAAGACGATTGCAAAAGCAATCGTCTTTTTCTGAGTGTTACGAACCATTTAGATGCCAACTTAAAGTTGGTCTTTTGCAAAATCAATAAGCCGTAAAAGCTCATTTTGTTTTTCCTGCAGTTTTGATACTAACTCTAATTCTCGTTTGTTCTCGCGAAGAAAAGTATAGAGAAGATAGTATCTATACCAAAGTCCATATAAAAACCAAATTTCTTTCTGCAATTCTTCTGTGCTCATATTATTGCCGCCTTTTTTTTGGTAACAACAATTATGCACAGAAACTGTTATAAGTCCAGAGAATTATTTAACCGTGCCAAGCATAATACTTCCCTTGAGAATCTAATGAAGCTAAATTATCTTTATTAATCCAAGGATATTTTTTAATTGTTGCTTTTTGAGCATCAGTTTTCAAGGCTCCTTCTTCTACATCCCAATTCGGATAATATATTTCCCAAAGAACATCATCTCGTACCTGAATAACATATTCAGATATTTTTTCAATATCTGTTCCTGACAGATAGGGCAATGCTTTCATCAGCTTAATATCTAGTGGTTTTACAAAACCTTTACCCCATTCAAGAGAGAGCTTCAAAGCAATATTTATAATATCAGGATTCAGCAATACATCTTTGTCGTTTTCAAATTCAGTGTTTCGGTCAAGGTTTTTATTCATAATTTCCTCTATAACCATTGTGCCGACATGATACTTGCCCTCGTAGAGTTCTATTTTTCGACCAACCCATAACGAATATGGATATGCTTCCGGAGTTAAAAAATTCACAAAGCATCGGTGAGGTTGTTCGTAAATCATATCATTCCCATCAATCGTCTGAAAACAAACTGAAGTAAAATTTTTTTCTTGAATTTCACAACAGCCACGATAGTTTTTACCAAAAGGATTTTTAGAGTGTCGACAGTTGATAACAGTTACTACTGCATCAGGATTATTTAAATCTATGGGCGTTATTTTTTCTCTTGTTTTTCTAAAAAAACTAAACAAAGCCTCACCACCTTTAGTTAAAAATTAAATCTTTTCTTTTAACGTTTTACAACTTGAAATCAGCATTCGTCTGATTCTGCCACAAAGATTTCTATGTTTTTTATATGTATCTTCATCAATAGCGTTGGTATTAAATAATAATTGTAGCCAACCTTCCGTTTCGCTACATTCTTTTAGTGCTATTTCGAATTTAGAAAGCATATCTGCCTTACTTTGACCATAATTTGCTTCACGAATATTTGCGTAAACACTGCTTTAACTTTTGCGGATTTGGAAAAGAGTGTTTGACGGTGCTTTGATGTTCTGGCAAAGCAATTCTGTTTCTGTTGCAAGCTCTTCGGAATAAACCAGCAAATAATTTTTCGACATACAAACACTCCTTTCAAGGAGATTATACCACCTTTGTGTAAACAAATCAAGGCGAAGCCTTGTATATCATCCGCAACTTGTTGCGGTATATCATCAACACGAAGTGTTGCATCTCATCAAGCCGCAGGAAAAATACACGCTGACGCGTGATGAGATACAAGGGCGGCTTGCCGCCCTTGATGATATACACCGCACTTCGCGCGGTGATGATATACCAAGCCTGCGGCTTGGATAATCACAACCACCGGTTAAACCGGTGGTTTGTGCAACCCCTAGAAGGGGTTATTGCTGGCTTGGCCCCTAAAAGGGGCACTGACAGTTTAGCCATCG
>CAMEBF010000013.1 GCA_945912145.1 uncultured Clostridia bacterium
ATAATCGTTTGCGTAGCTGTAATTATCCCCGCCGACTTCTCTGACCTTTTGGAGCGTGTCAATGATAATCAGGCTTGTATCGGTGTGTTCCTGCATAAACCGCTGTAACTGAGCGTCCAATCCATTACCGAGACTGTCGGCTGAAACAGAGAAGAAAAGATTGTCTGTGCTGTCTGTTCCGAACATTCGGTATAGCCGTTCCTGCAAGCGTCGGTAATCATCTTCAAGAGCAAGATACAGCACCGTTCCTTTTCGGACGGTATAATCCCATAGCGGTGTGCCTGTGCTGATATGATAGGCAAGCTGCGCCATCAGGTAACTTTTGCCGAGCTTCGGCGCACCGACAAAGAGATAAGTGCCAGTATAGAGCAAGCCGTCAATCAGCGGCGGCTTGCTTGGATATACGGTGTCGTAAAGCTCTGTCATAGAAATTGTTTCAAGGTCGTTGATTTTTCCTGCTTTTTCGGATATACTATTGTCAGTACATTTTGAAATTGGCTGCTCCGTATCTGTTGCCGCAGATACATCAAGGGCAGTCATTTCTTTTTTATTCTCCATTCCCATCTTCTCCTTTCAGCCCGCCGAGAATAACGGCAATCAATTCGATTGTGTCAAGCAATTCATCATCAATACCGTTTCCTGCTTCAATCCTCTGTAATTCCGCAAGGACGGCAGCAAGCTCATTACGGAGTGCCTTATACACTCTCGGATTGCCCTGCACAACCACATCTTGGCATAAGAGCCGTCTTGTGATATAGTCCTGCTTGGTAAGCCCCGAAAGTCGTACTGCCCTGTCTATCTGCTCGCTTTCTTCGGGCGATACCCGAAACCCTACCGTGATATTTCTCCAACGGTTTTTGTTGTCCCTGTTTTTCGCTGACATATTAAAAATCTCCTTTCCCTAAATCGTCTAATCGCTCTGCCATTTCCGTCTGTTTGGACGGGAACAGGTGGGCGTACTGATAAGTGATTTCAATACTTTCATGTCCTACACGGTCTGCAATCGCCACCGCCGAAAATCCCATATCAATCAGTAAACTGATATGGCTGTGTCTCAAGTCGTGAATGCGGATACGCTTCACGCCTGCGGCTTTCGCCCCTCTGTCCATCTCGTGATGAAGATAGCTTTTTGTTACCGTGAAAATGCGGTCTTTCTTTTTCAGACCGTAAAGCATACCGATATATTCCTGCATTTCCTCACAGAGAAACTGCGGCATTTTGATTATTCGGTTGCTCTTTTTTGTTTTCGGTGTAGTAATCACATCTTCTCCGTGTAAACGCTGATAGGATTTACTAATCGTTACCGTTCCCTTGTCAAAATCAAAATCGGAGGCGGTCAAGGCTAATAATTCGCCTTCACGGATACCGCACCAATACAGCATTTCAAAGGCGTAAAAGGAAACTGGCTTATCCATCATCTCATCGGCAAATTTCTTATATTCTTCTCTCGTCCAGAACAGCATTTCCTTGTGTTCCTCGCTTCCCATATTTCCCACCTTTGCCGCAGGATTTGACCGCAATTCATAATAGCGTACAGCGTGATTGAATATGGCTGACAACTGATTGTGCAGCGTTTTCAGATAGGTTTGTGAATACGGTTTTTTCTTCTCGTCACGGTAAGCAAGCATTTCATTCTGCCAAGTGATAATCTCTTTTGTGGAAATCTCGCTGATTTTCAGTTTGCCAAAGTAGGGCAGTATCTTCGTGCGAATGATATGCTCCTTTGTCAGCCAAGTATTTTCCTTCAGACGGTTTTTCACATCGTTAATATACAGTTCCGTAAAGGCTTCAAAACTCATATCAAGGTCAGACGAGTTTTGTAACTGAAACATTCGCTCCCATTCCTGCGCTTCTTTCTTTGTGGCGAAACCCCGCTTGCATTTCTGCTTGCGTTCGCCTTTCCAGTTCACATATCTCGCCATTACATACCAAGTGCCGTTGTCCTCATTTTTGAATACTGGCATTATTTACTCTCCTTTCCTGCTCCGTAGAGCCTTTCATAAAAATACTGGCGGTTTACACGCCCTGCAATCGTAATAAATCCCTGTGCTTTCAGTTCCTCGTTCAGCTTTCTGATGAGCTTATAGGCATAGGGCTTTGATACGCTTAGTTCCTGTGCCACATCATCGGCACGAATGAATTTGTTTTCCATATCATCAGTCCTTTCATTAAATTTTCAAGTTGCCGTTTTACCCGAATGTCGTTTTTCTGTGCCTGCCCCATTTCAGCGGCGTTGCTTCGCTCGTTTCCTTTTCGGAAAGTCCTTGCAAAGACATATCCCATTCAGACGGTCATTCAGTTGCATTTATTAAGCGCATTTGCTTAATGCCCTTTAATTATACTAAGCATATTTGCTTTTGTCAAGTGGCTTTCAAGAAAATATTAAACTTTTTTGTTTCATTTTCTCTTGACAATTCCTAAACTTATATGCTATACTACTTGCAGATACATAAGGCAAGGAGTGAAACACTATGGCTATTGGCGAAAGAATACATTTTTTTAGGCTTCTGCGTGGTATGACGCAGAAATATCTCGGTACGGCTGTCGGTTTTCCCGAAAAGTCCGCTGATGTGCGTTTGGCTCAGTACGAAACAGGCACACGCACACCGAAAGCAGACTTAACGGCGGCATTGGCGCAGGTGCTTGATGTTTCCCCACAGGCTCTCTCTGTTCCCGACATTGACAGCTACATCGGACTTATGCACACCTTATTTACCCTTGAAGATATTTACGGTCTGACCGTCAGCGAAGCAGACGGAGAGGTCTGCTTAAAAGTCAACAAGGACAAAGGCAAGGACGCCGCCGAGCTACTGAAAATGCTCTGTGCTTGGAAAGAACAGGCGGACAAGTTATCTTCCGAGGAAATCAGCAGAGAAGAATATGACCGATGGCGTTATTACTACCCGAAATATGACACTACGCAGCTTTGGGCGAAAGTTCCCTCGCAGGAACTTAGCGACGCTCTTGTTGACGCTTTCAAAGACCACCTCCAATCCGACAAATAAAGATAAAGACAACAAAACGCCCTTAGCTATGAGTTACTACCCACAGCTAAGGGCGTTATAAATAATATGGATTTATTCAGAGTATGGCTCTGAACACCAGTCATACAAGCCGCTTGAAAATCATTCCGCTACCTGCAAACCACTTGATAGTGAGAATAATCGCATTTATATGACTGTTATCAATTTGTTATCAAAAGGCCTCTTGAAATGCCGCAAACCCGCATAAACACTAGGCTTTTTCGGATTCTCAATTTATTCCCACTCCACCGTTGCCGGAGGTTTGGTGGTGATGTCATAGACGACGCGGTTGACGTGGCGGACTTCGTTCGTGATGCGGTTGCTGACTTTTGCGAGAATGTCATAGGGGATCTTTGCCCAGTCGGCGGTCATGAAGTCGTCCGTCGTGACGGCGCGGATCGCGACGAGGTGATCATAGGTTCTGTGATCACCCATGACACCGACCGTACTGACGCCGGGCAGAACGCAGAAGAACTGTGCCAGATTCTTTTCGTAGCCGTTCTTTGCCATTTCGTCGCGCAGCACCCAGTCGGCGTTTTGCAAAATCTCAATCTTTTCTTTCGTGACTTCGCCGATGATCCGTACGCCAAGACCGGGTCCCGGGAACGGCTGACGCCATACGAGTTCTTTCGGAATGCCGAGCTTTTCGCCGACCTTGCGGACTTCGTCCTTGAACAGACTGGCAAGAGGCTCAATAACGCCGAGGAAATCAACGTCGTCGGGCATTTTGACTTTATTATGATGTGTCTTGATCTTGTCTGCATCACCCTTGCCTGATTCAATGCAGTCCGGGTAGATCGTGCCCTGCGCGAAATAGCCCTTATCGGCCTGCTTGCGGATTTCTCCCCAGAACACTTTATAAAATTCTTCCCCGATGATCGTACGCTTCTGCTCGGGATCGGTCACGCCCTTGAGTGCTTTCAGAAAATGCTCCTGACAGTTGACGCGGACGAATTTCATATCGAACAGACGAGTAAACGTGCTCTCGACGAAATCGCCTTCATCTTTGCGCATCAGACCCTGATCGACGAAAACGCAGGTGAGCTGTTTGCCGACCGCACGGCTCAGAAGCGCTGCCGCGACCGAGGAATCGACGCCGCCGGACAAGCCCAGGATGACGTTTTTATCGCCGATTTTTTCTTTCAGTGCGGCGACGGTATCGTCGATGAAGCTGTCCATCTGCCAATCGCCGGTACAGCCGCAGATTTCATACAGGAAATTATGCAGCAGCTGCTTGCCGAACTGCGTATGCGTGACCTCCGGGTGGAACTGAACGGCATAAATTCTGCGTTCAGCGCATTCCATCGCGGCGATCGGGCAGGCATCGCTCGAAGCCGTAGCTTCAAAACCTGCCGGGACTTCAAAAATCCTGTCCGTATGGCTCATCCAGACGATGCTTTTTTCGTCAATATCGCGGAACAGCAGAGAATCTTTCTTCTTAACCGTCAGCTCGATTTTGCCGTATTCCGATTGCTGCGCGGTCTCGACTTTGCCGTCCTCCATCCAGGCGATGAGCTGGCAGCCGTAGCAGATGCCGAGCACGGGAATGCCGAGAGAGAGAATATCTTTCGTATAATGGGGCGACTCGCTGTCGAAAACCGAGTTCGGACCGCCGGTAAAGATAATACCGCTGTAGTTGTTCGCTTTGATCTCCTCCAGAGGCGTCGTATAAGGCAGTATCTCCGCATAAACGCTGTCGTCACGGACGCGTCTTGCGATAAGCTGATTATACTGACCGCCGAAATCAAGCACAAGAATTTTTTGATTCATCTGCCGTCTGCACTTCCTATCCTGTTGATAATATTCAGATTACTCGGCATTTCTGCCGCAGCATTTTTTATATTTTAATCCGCTTCCGCAGGGACAGGGATCGTTTCTGCCGATCTTCGCGCCCTTTTTCACGGGTTGTTTTTTCTCGCTGCCGTCGCCGGAATTGGTCTCGGTCGGCTTCATTTTCTGCTCGCGCTTGACGTCCTCTTCCGATTTCAGAACCGCGCAGAGAACGAACTGAACCGTTCCCTCACGGATATTCATAATCATCTCATCGAACATATCCGAGCCCTCTTCGCGGAATGCGATAACGGGATCCTTCTGTCCGTACGCCTTAAGACCGACGCTGCGTTTGAGCTCTTCCATCGCGTCGATGTGATCCATCCAGCGCATATCGACATTTTCGATCAGCGCCTTGTGCTCAAGCGCCTTGAGCAACTCCTCGCCGTATTTCTCCTTCTGCGACTCGAGCTTATCCGTCGCAAGCGTCAGCATTTGGTCGAGAATCGCGTCATGGTCATCCTCGCTGACGAGATCATTCTCGCCGAGCAGCCAGCTGTATTTGCTCTTGAGACCGGCAATATTCCAGTCTTCCGAGCGGTTGGACTTCGGGCAGTAGAAATTCACGGCGTCGGTAATGCTGTCATTGATCATCTTGCGGATGGTGGAATCGAGATCCACGCCGTCGAGCACTTTATTGCGCTGATCGTAAATAAGCTCACGCTGTTTGTTCATCACATCGTCGTATTTCAGGACGTTTTTACGAATGGCGAAGTTGTTGCCTTCCACTTTCTTCTGCGCGTTCTCGATGGTCTTGGAGAACATCTTCGCGTCGAGCGGCAGATCGCCGACGCTCTTGAACGAATCAAGAATGTTGAAGAAACGGTCACCGGCAAACAGGCGGATCAGTTCGTCTTCCGCCGAGAGGAAGAAACGGCTCGTACCGGGATCGCCCTGACGGCCGGAACGACCGCGCAGCTGGTTGTCGATTCGACGCGATTCATGACGCGACGTGCCGATGATATACAGACCGCCGACGCTGCGGACACGATCGGCCTCACCGGAAATTTCTTCTTTGTGCTTGGCTTCCAGTTCCGCATAAATGCGTCTTGCCTCGAGGATTTCCTCGTTATCGGTCTCGGCGAAGCCCGTTGCTTCCGCGATCAGCTCCTCCGTCATGCCTTCCATTTTTCGCATATCGGATTTTGCCATGTATTCGGCGTTACCACCCAAAAGAATATCGGTACCGCGTCCCGCCATGTTCGTGGCGATGGTGACCGCGCCGAACTTACCGGCCTGTGCGATGATTTCGGCTTCTTTCTCGTGATATTTGGCGTTCAGCACATTATGTTTGATGCCGTTGCGATGCAGCACCTTGCTGAGCTGTTCGGATTTTTCGATGTTGATGGTACCGACCAGAACGGGCTGTCCTTTTTCGTGCAGCTCCTTGATGAGGTCGATAATCGCGGCAAATTTCGCGTTTTCGGTTTTATACAGGACATCCGGCAGATCTTCGCGGATCATGGGTTTGTTCGTCGGGATGGCGATGACGTCGAGTCCGTAAATCTCCTGGAATTCGTCACTCTCCGTCATGGCGGTACCGGTCATACCGGACAGCTTATCATACAGACGGAAATAGTTCTGGAACGTGATCGTCGCAAGCGTCTTGGACTCCGAACGGATGTTGACGCCCTCTTTTGCTTCGATTGCCTGATGCAGACCTTCGTTGTAGCGTCTGCCGATCATGATACGACCCGTAAACTCGTCGACGATCAGCACCTGACCGTCCTTGACCACGTAATCGACGTCGCGCTTCATGACACCTCTGGCCTTAAGTGCCTGATTCAGGTGATGCTGCAGCGTCAGATTTTCGGCATCCATCAGGTTGTCGAGATCAAAATACGCCTCGGCCTTGGCGATACCGTTTTTGGTGAAGGTTGCCGTCTTGGCCTTTTCATCGACGATGTAATCGCAATCGTCTTCGGCGACGTCATCGATCTCCTGCTTGGAATCCAGCTCCTTGATGCGTTTTTCTTTCAGCGTTTTAACGAAATCGTTCGCGCGTCGGTACAGGTCGGAAGACTTGTCTCCCCGACCGGAAATAATCAGCGGCGTTCTCGCCTCGTCGATCAGGATGGAGTCCACCTCATCCACGATGGCGAAGCTATGGCCTCTCTGCACACGCATCTGCTTATAAGGCACCATGTTATCACGCAGATAATCGAAGCCCATCTCATTGTTTGTACCGTAAGTGATGTCTGCGGCATAAGCGGCGCGCTTGGCGTCGTGATCGTCACCCTGTACGACCAGACCAACCGTCAGTCCCATGAAGCGATAGACCTTGCCCATCCACTCCGAGTCGCGGCGCGCCAGGTAATCGTTGACCGTGACGATATGCACGCCCTTGCCGGTCAGCGCATTCAGGTAAGCCGGCAACGTCGCCACCAGCGTTTTTCCTTCACCGGTTTTCATTTCGGCGATTCTGCCCTGATGCAGCACGATGCCGCCGAGAATCTGAACCGGGAAATGCTTCATATTCAGTACACGCCAGGACGCTTCCCGGCAGGCGGCGAACGCCTCCGGCAGAATGTCGTCGAGCGTCTCGCCCTTTGCCAGCCGCTCTTTGAACTCCGGCGTCTTCGCCTGAAGCTCAGCGTCGGTCAGCTTTCCATACTCCTCCTCGAGCGAGAGAACCTTCTGCTGAAGCGGCATAATTCTTTTGATTTCTTTTTTGGAATAATCTCCGAAGATTTTCGTCAGTAACGACAAGTTGATAACTTCCTTTCCCTTTCCCAGAATGTGGAATATAGTATAACGGGTACTCCTTAAAATACCATTTATTTTTTTAAGATTTTACGGCAGAAACCGTTCATCACGCAGCCGTCGCAATTCGGCTTTCTCGCGTCGCAAACGGCGCGTCCGTGCAGCACCGCTCGGTGGCAGAAATCGTTGCTCTCTTCGGGCGGCAGGAGCTTTTTCAGCTCTTTTTCCACCTGAAGCGGATCCTTCGTTTTCACCAGTCCCAGGCGGTTGGAAATGCGGATGAGATGTGTATCCGCCACGACGGCGGGCTTGCCGTAGACGTCGCCGCAAATGAGATTGGCGGTTTTGCGTCCGACGCCGGGCAGACGGGTCAGCTCCTCGATTGTATCGGGTACCTTGCCGTCATAATCCGATAGAATCATCTGCGCGATGCCGACAATGTCTTTCGACTTCTGACGGAAGAAGCCGCAGGAATGGATGATCTGCGCGATGTCCTCCGGATCGGCAACCGCATAGTCCTCGGTCGTCGGGTATTTTGCAAAAAGTGTCGGCGTGACTAAATTGACACGAGCATCTGTGCACTGTGCCGAGAGACGCGTCGCAATCAGGAGTTCCAGAGGATTTCCGGCATTCAGCGAACAGATCGCCTCCGGGTATTCTTTTTTCAGCGCGTCCACCGCGCAAAGAGCAATTTCTTTTTTATTCATAGCCAAACCTATCAATTCCGGCAGCAACACGTAAAATTTTCCGGGCGTCCGAAGCGGTCACCTTATCGTTAAAATCCACATCGGCGGCAATCTGCGCATCCTCACTCAAATCTTCAAGCTGCGCCGAAAAACGAAGCGCAAGTCTGGCGTCCACCGCTTCTACCTTGCCGTTAAAATTCACGTCTCCTGCGATGATTTCCTTTCGTCTGCTGACAGTATACATAAAAACGGCGGAAAAATCACCGTATATCACCTTTACGGGATATTGTCCCTCGACTGCGGGATTGATGCTGTGTTCAAGCTGATATCCGTCGGTCAACAGCTTCTTTTCGCCGCTGTTATACACGAGATAAACCTTGAGATTGCTGAAATCGACCGCGCCGCCGACATAATTGCCGACATACGTCACATCGCCGACCGCAATCCCCACCTCCTCAAGCGGCAGAACGGTATAGTCGAATGCGACATAGCGATCCATATAGTAAATCCGGGCCGTAAACGTGCCGACCTGCTGATTGTTGTATTCGATATTGAAATCCGTGATCGTCTCCGTCAGTCCATTGTCATAGGTCGCGATCAGCTCGAAATCCTCATTGCGAAACGTCTGCCCTTGATAGAGCGTCAGATTCGCAGGGAGCTTGTTGAGCTTGAGATCGACCACATTTTTCTCGGAAACATAAACCGAAAACGACGCGCGGATCTCGGGATAAAGATATGTGACAATGACGGTGTGCGTGCCGGGCGTCAGCGTCGTATCGCCTTCCTGCACGCCGGATATGACGTACTGAGACCGATCGAGCACAATGCCCTTTCCGTCGTCGCGTCCGTCGCTGAAATACGCCGTAACCGTCATGCCGTCGAACGAAACCGGCTCGCCCTCGACATACGCCGTCTTATTCGGCAATGTCAGCACAATGCCCGTGACGGGAACCTTGGCTACCGTGATCGGGAACTGTGTAGAAAATCCGCCGTAATAGACCGTGACCGTTTTCTCTCCGTATGTATCGAGGTTCGGGAATGCGACAGTGTAGCCGGTGACTTCCATCTGTGACTCCTGTTCGTCATCGAAAATCAGCGCGACGGTCAGACCGTCGATCTCGGCACTCTCCTCCCCCTCAATATAGACGGTCTTATCCGGGAGTCGCGTCACGGTAAGCCCTTTTGCACCCTCGATCCTGCCGCCGGTAATGGTCGGCATGGAATCGACATAAGCAACGTCGTTGCGCAGATCGATCCAGCCGTAAACGGAATCGAAAACCGTATAGCCGTAATGACCGGCCACCTTGATGACATTCAGATACGCGCCCTTAACGGCTGTCGTCTTGAAATCAATCGAAGTCTCAAACGTCGCATACAAACGCGTACCGCCGTCAGCCGTTACCAGATAGGAACCGGGTTCATAGGAATCCTTCGCGTTTGCCGTCAGGAGAAACGGGAAAGAAGACAATAACAGACAAACGGCAAGGATAAACGAACCGAGTCTTTTTTTCATAATCCCATCTCCTTTGCGGTATCACGCTATAATTAAAAATATTATAATATATTCGCGTGATAATGTCAAATCCTATCCCAAAGAAAATTCAGGATAATAACAAAAAAACGGGAAAGTTTTTGTCTTTCCCGCCTTATAATCATTCGTAATATCCCATCACTTCGAGCGGATCGACAATCTCTCCGTCCACGCGGATCTCCAGATGCAGATGCGGAAAGTCCGCGTCCGACTCCGAGGGGATCGCGCTGAGCGAGCCGAGCATCTGTCCCTGTGAGATAATGACGCCCTTTTTGATTTCTTCCGACGGTTCCACACCGCAGTAGGTTGCCGCTACACCGCCGCCGTGATCGATCACAATCGTCGAACCCATCAGGGGATCGTCTTTGATTTCTTTCACGATGCCGTCGGCAATCGCTTTTACACAGTCGCCGTCCGCGCCGTTGAAATCCACGCCGTCATGCGTCCGCCAGTCTCCCATCACAGCACTGTAGACAGGAATGCCACGACTGTAATCCTTTCCGATGTCCGTGCCCATCGGCAGCAGATAGGAGGTCGGCGCGCTGCGCGTCGTCGCCTCGACCGTTGTCTGCGTTGTCTCATCACGGATTTCGATCATGCCCGCCGTCGTGATCTCCGTTGCGGGAACAATCATCGTCGTGTCCTTCCGGGGATCGGGTACGTCGTCTTTTTCAGAGTCCACATTCTGTTCCGCCGTCGTCTGCGGCGCAGTCGTCTCTTTTTCTGTTTCACGGTTGCCGACGACAGCCAGCGCAAGTACGGCCATCAAAACAGCGCACACGCCAAGCGAAACGGCGCTTCTCTTTATCCGGGAATGAATCTGCTCGGTTTTCTCGTTTTCATCATTCATCATAATGTCTCTTTCCTCCCGTTGAGTACTGTCATTAGTTTGAACAAAAAGGAAAAAGATATACAAAAGAACGCAAAAAAACATAAAATGCGGCAGTTTCACAACTACCGCATATTTTCAGTTTCAGGAAATATTACGCTTCTTTTTTCTTGCTCAGGACGATGAACGCACCGGCTGCGATCGCGCAGATTGCGAAAGCGGAAACCATGCCGTTATCAGTACCCGTCTGAGGAATCGTCGTGGTGTTATTATTGCCCGCAACAGCAGTCGTGGGGGCAGCCGTCGTCGGATCGGAAGCAGAATTCGTCGAATCGGGAGCAGCCGTTGTCGGATCATCTCCACCGCCGCCGATTCCGCCGATCAGGGAACCAATGTCAAGACCGCCGAGAATATCCGTCAGACCGCTGAGATCCATATCTCCGAGAAGTCCGGTGATGGCATTGACGTCAAGTCCTTCAAACAAGCCTGTAATCATGCTCAAATCAAGACCTTCCAATGCGCCCGTAATGGAGCTGAGATCGAGACCTGCAAACATATCGGTAATCGTGCTCGGATCAAAATCCGCAAAGGCAGCGGAAATCTCACCGGACTCAGTTTCTGCAGCGAAAGAAACGACTGAGAATGAGAAAGCAAGTACAAGCGCTATCAAAACAGCTAAAACTTTTTTCATAACGAAACAATCCTTTCAACATATAAAGAATAAAGATTCTGAGAAATGAAGTAAAAACATTCATTACTGTGCTAATAATACTCCGAATTCGTAATTTTGTCAATCGTTAAAATAAAATTTAAGAATTTTCAGCAAAATCACAAAAAACGAGGTATCTGTTTTATTAATTTTGCCCAGTTTTCTCCAATAAATTCACAGCGAACCCGATCAGCAAGCTTATCTTTCGGTTCATTTATAGTATACTGCTTTTTTGTTGCGATGTCAACCGGAAAAATAAATTTTCGCCGCGTTATTTTTGTTCTGTTTTCGTCATACTAAGAGAAGAAAGGAGGCGCAAGCATGGAACGGTACAGCAAAAACGGCAAAAAGCAAGGCGGCCATTTTCCCGAGGAACAGCGCAAGCTCTGGAACTGCACGGACGGTAGGAACATCACAAGCGACGTACTCGGCAGCTATTCGGGCACCGATGAAGACGAAGAAGAGCCTGTCCAGGACGCGGACGATCTGTAACAATTCATTTTCGAAAGCAAAACGGCTCTTGCATTTTTCTCCCTATGTATTATAATGGTATAGAAGAAAGAAAGGGAGCATCATCATGGATTTGAAACAGATACTCGGGAAGCTGACAGCGGGCGCCGGTGTTTCCGGCGCAGAGCAGACGCTCACGGCCGCGCGGCAACTTCTGACGAAATATGCCGACGTCAAAACAGACGCGCTTGGCAGCGTCATCGGCTCGGTCGGCGCAGGCAAACCGCATATTCTGCTCGACGCACATCTCGACCGCATCGGGCTGATCGTCACGGCGGTTGACGAATCGGGTTTTTTGCGCGTCGACAAATGCGGCGGCTGCGATGCAAGAGTCCTCTCCGCCGCCGAGGTGACGGTATGGGGAAAAAAACCGCTCTACGGCGTCGTGACAAGCACACCTCCTCATCTGGCGAAAAAAGAGGACGGTTCCGTTGCGCCGTCTTTTGACAAATTGTATGTGGACATCGGTCTGTCCTGCGACGAAGCGAAAAAAATCGTCTCTCCGGGTGACAGAATCACGATCGACGCGCCGATCCGTTCTCTTGCGGGCAGCCGCGTCACGGGTGCCGCGATTGACGACCGCATCGGCGTGGCAACGCTTCTGCGCGTATTGGATATTCTGAAAGAGAAAAAAATCAACAGCAAGGTCTCTGTTCTCTTTTCCGTGCAGGAGGAGACGACGGAAGCCGGCGGCAAAACGGGAGCATTCGGCATTGCGCCGGACGAAGCCATCGCCGTAGACGTCAGCTTTGCACGAGCACCCTCTGTCTCCGCAACCGAAAGCGGAGAGCTCGGCAAGGGCGGAATGATCTGTATTTCGCCGTCACTCTCCTATGAGATGTCGCAGGAGCTGATGCGCGTCGCCGAAAAGCAGGGCATTCCCTATCAGACGGAGGTCTGTCCCGCCTCGACGGGAACGAATGCCGATGTGATCGCCGTATCGAGAGTGGGCGTCAGAACGGGGCTCGTTTCGATTCCGATCCGCAATATGCACACACAGGCGGAGCTCGCCGATCTAAACGATGCCGAAGCCGTCGCACAGCTCATTGCCGCCTATATTCTCAGCAGGGAGGTCGAAAACAATGCTTGATCTGATCAAAAAACTGAGTCTTCTCTGCGGCACGTCCGGCCGTGAACAACCAATCCGCGACGCGATTCTTACCGAAATCGACGGCCATTGCATCTGGCATATCGACGCTCTCGGCAATCTGATCGCGTTCAAAAAAGGCAGGCAAACGCCGAAGCATACTATTATGTTTGACGCGCATATGGATGAGGTCGGCGTGATCGTCACCTACATCGAGGACGACGGTCTGTTACGATTCGGCAAGGTCGGCGGCATCGACACCAAAGTGCTGCTCGGTCGGCAGATTCAATTTGAGCAAGGCGCCGTCGGCGTTGTCGGCGTCAAGCCCGTGCATCTGCTCAAAGGCGATGAAAAAACGCAGATTCCGGACGGCGACAGCCTCTATATCGACATCGGTGCGTCAACGAAAGACGAAGCCGCGGGGCTCGTCAGAATCGGCGAGACAGGCGTATTCTGTTCGGATTTCGTCGCGTTCGGCGATCATAAAATCAAGGGAAAAGCCCTCGACGACCGCGTCGGCTGCGCGATTCTTGTCGATCTGATCCGTTCGGAGCTGTCCTACGATGCGTATTTTTCGTTCTCCGTTCAGGAGGAGATCGGACTGCGCGGTGCGGCGGCGTCCGCTTACGGCATCGATCCTGATTACGCGATTGTTCTGGAAACGACGACCGCGGCGGACATCATCGACGTGCCCGACCACAAAAAGGTCTGCCGTCTCGGGAACGGCGCGGCTGTTTCCTTTATGGACGGCGCGACGCTCTACAGCAAGGAGCTTTTCGACGCGGCGTTCCGTGTCGCCGGAGAAAGGGGTATCCGCATTCAGCCGAAAACGGTCATTGCAGGCGGCAACAACGCCGGTTCGATTCACAAAACGAGAGCCGGCATCAAAACCGTCACGATCAATACGCCATGCCGCTATCTGCACTCTCCGTCCTGCGTCTGCGACACACGGGATATCGGCAGTGTCCGTCAGTTAGCGGAAGCGCTTCTGTGTGAATTTGCCCGATGATCCGACTGCTGACACCGGACAGGGAAGCTGACTTCCTGCGGTTCTGCGAAAGCGAACCGACAGGCGCGGTACTCACGACCCGTCTTGCGGCATACGGACTGACCGACAACCACACTATGTTCTGGTATGCGGAGGACGAAAACCACAATCTGACGGCGGCCTGCGGCATGATGGACGGCATTTTATTGGTCTGCGCGAACGAACAGACGAACCGATCAGAGCTGACAGCCTTTTCAACAGTCGTCGGCGCGCGTGAAATCACCTACGGAGAAGCCGCCTTTCTTCTCTGCTATCACGGCGGACAGTCGGACGAACAAACGACGATCGTCACCGGAGAAAATCTCCGAGATATTTTTCCCGTCATTTTTGAAAACGATCCCGATCGGGACGCATTTTTCGCAGACTGGTACACAGACGCGTCACACAAGCTGCGTCACGGACTGATTCACGGCAGAAGTCTTTATGCGGACGGACGCTGTGTTTCAGCGGCTCTCACAAGCGGCGAAACGGAAAAAATCGCTGTCATTTCATCGGTCGCGACGCGGGAAGCATACCGGGGACGGGGCTTCGCTTCAAAGGTCGTCCGTTCGCTGGCATCTTCCCTGCCGAAAACCGTTTACCTGATGACAAACGATCAAAAAACAAGAGACTGGTATCAATCCATCGGCTTCACACCGATCTGAATCAATTATACATTGTAAATTATAAAGACAGGAGCGATCTGACATGAAAAAAACTTCTCCCCTGGCGTCAACACAGAAGACCTCCGGCTTTCGTATGTGGCTCCTCATCTGGGGTCTGGGCATCGCCGGACAAATCTGCTGGAACATGGAAAATCAATGGTTCAACACGTTTGTTTACGCAAAGATCGGCAAAGATCCCTCCATCATCACGGGAATGCTGATCTGCAGCGCGCTTGCGACCACGTTTTCCACCTTTTTCTTCGGCACATGGGCGGACAGAACCGGCAAACGCCGTCTCTTCATCGCCATCGGCTACATACTCTGGGGTATCTTTACCATCTGTTTCGGTCTGACGCAGTTTATCAGCCAGAGCTTTTACGTTCTGGCCGGCGTACTGGTCGTACTGGCGGATACCGTCATGAGCTTTTTCGGTTCGATGGGTAACGACGCAGGCTTCAACACATGGACAAATGACATGATGACCGACAAAAACCGGGGACAGATCGGCGCGGCTCTCGCGACACAGCCCGTCATCGGCACGATCCTCGGCACGCTTTTAGGCGGTCTGCTCGTCGGCGACGACGACAACTATATGCGGCTGTTCCTCGTCATGGGTATTTTCGTCATACTCTTCGGCGTGCTCTCACTTTTCATCATGAGCAAGGGAGACGACGTGGAGCCATCCGTCCGTGGCTCGTTCGCCAAGCAGTTTTTCAGCGTGTTCAACTTCAAAAAATTCTTTGCGCTCAAGGAGCTGGTCTGGGTCAATATCGCGGTGTCCGTCTTTTTCATCGGCTTCAACGTCTACTTCGCCTACATGGGCAATTACATCATCTATTATCTCGGTTACACCGCCGATATGATGGGCATCATCGAAGCCGTTCCGCTGCTGCTTGCCATGCTGACGGCGATTCCGATGTCTTCCCTGATCAACAAGAACAAACACATTCCGCTGTCCATCGCGGCGGTATTCGTCAACATCGCGGGACTGCTGATTATCGCACCGATCAAAGCGGCGAACGTAGATAACACGCAGATCTTCAACTGGCGCATCTGGCTGGGAATTTTCCTCGTGGGCGTCGGCTATGTCGCAATTCTGCAAACGACGAAGGTCTGGACGAAGCAGCTTTACCCCAAGGACAGCAAGGGCCAGTTTGAGGGCATCTGGATCCTGTTCTTCGTGCTGATTCCGATGATCGGCGGCTCGCTCATCGGTGAAGCGGTCGTCAAGACAAGCGGCGAAACCTTCCTCGATGCGGCCAGCGGACAAATGAACTATATCCCGAACGGCAATATTTTCTATGTCGGCGCGGTTATCATTCTGCTTTCACTTGTGCCGATCCTGATGACGTCCAGATACTATAAAAACAGGCTGAAAGAGACAAATAAATAAGTACCAATAAACAGTGCCGGTCTGAAACAAATCAGGCCGGCTGTTTTGCACATCAATACGTATAGAAAATATTTGCAATAACGAAGCAGGAACACCGTAAGATAATTAAAAATCAAGCCCGCAGGGCTTCCGAATCATTTGCCGCAGGCAAAAACATCACTCCTGCGTAGCCGGAACATCACAGTCCGCAGGACTGCATCACTTGCCCCGCAGGGACAAACATCACAGCGGCACAAAGCGACGCAAACGGCGTCCGGATCGAATCCGGACGCCGCTTTTATTTTGTTGTTATGCCGTCAGCATTCGCTTATGCGAAGAAGCTCTGGAAGAACGCTTTGATCTTCTGGAAGAAGCTGATCAGCATCTGGAAGAAGGACCAGAACGGGGATTTTACGGTGCATTCTTCGCACTTGCCGTCGCCGTTCTTGTCAACGTGCTCGCCGTAATGCGTAAACACGCCGTCCTCATTGAACGAATACACCTTGCCGTCGATCTCGACGCTCTCATTGACCAGCATATAAGTATCGGCGGGATCAAAGTAATACTGAACGCCGTCGATCGTCTGCAGGCCGGTCACGGGATCCGGCCCCCAATAAAAGCTGGTGCCCTGATCGGTCTTGTTCCATGCGCCCTTGATCAGGCGGCTGGCATTGTCGAACGTATAGGTCAATCCCTCAAGGGTCTTGGTGCCCGTTACGGAATTGAATTTACCGTCCGTTCTGTCGAAATAGTACCAGTAACCGTCGATCTCATGCCAGCCGCGCTGTTTTGCGCCGTTGATGTAGTAGCAGTATTTACCGTTGGACTGTTTCTCAAGCGAGCCTCTGGTCATCTTTCCGTCCTCACCGAACGTATAGGTATGACCGTCAAGCGTAATCTTGCCCGTCATCATCAGGCCGTTTTCATCGAAGCAGTAGTTATCATTGCCGAGTGCCAGCCAACCGGTCTGGACGTTGCCGCCGATCAGATACATCTGTCTGCCGGTCGCCTTATCGGTTGTAAAGCCTGTGTAGCCGGATTTCGTTGCTGACATGGCGTAACCGCATACGGAGCAGGTCAGCCAGCCGTTTTCATATTCAAACGCATGGCCGCCGTCGGTACAGTTGACTTCCTTCGTCATGGTGTAGGAATCGATGATTGCATCGGTTCCGTCTTCCAAATAATCGTGCGTCACGACGGTAAATTCCGTATCGGTAACGGTAACCGTCAGATAGGTTGCGTTGTAATCATCAACGAGAATGTCGAAATGATGCGCCGCGTTGTCTACGATCTCGTAGGATTTTTCACCGGTCGAGCCGCAGATATAGTATACGGCGCCGTTTGCTTCGTCCACTTCACCTGCCGTAACCGGCTTGGTTCTGGCGTAAGAATGATCGTGGCCGGAGAAGACGAAATCAATACCGGCTTCGTCAACAAGATCGGTAATAATCTTCTGCATCTCTGTGCTGTTACCCGAAGGATTCGTGAAATAGGCAGGCTGATGCATCGTCAGAACTTTCCACATAGCCGTGGAATCAGCTGCATCATTGATGATCCATTCGGCAGCTTCTTTGTAACTGCCGGTTCCCGCATAGTTGATGACCGCAACATAAACGTTGCCGTACTGAACCGAGTAGCAAAGAGGCGCAGAACCGTCCTCTGCCGTATCGGGAAGATTGAAATATGCCGCCGCGTTATGCGCGTTGTCATCGCCGTAATACTCATGGTTGCCGAGAACCTGAATCAGATCCTGCGTACCGAGGAAGTCGCCGCTGAAGACCTTGGCGATGTTCGCCCACATGGTGTAGTTGCCGCCGTTATCGACTGCGTCGCCGGTCTGGATACCGAAATCGAACTGAACGCCGGAAGCCGCCAGATTCTTGGTGATCTCATCGGTATTGGTCGTGTCGGTCGCCTGCGTATCGCCGATGACGAAGAAGTTGACCGCAGCACCGTTCTTGGAGGTTCTGAAGGTCTTGACTGAGCTCATATTCTCGCCGTCGCCGACCTTGTAAACATATTCGGTATCGGGCGTCAGACCCGTAACGGTCGCGTTGTTGATGCGAACCGCGTAGTTGGTCTCAGCAGTTGCGGAGCTTGCCATTTCGGAAACAATGCTCGTGCCCTCAAAGGTCTTGAATGCCGCGTCGCCGTCCGCCTCGTAAGCGGATTTTTCCGCATAGAGAACAACCGCTTTGTCCGCACTTGCAAGAGGCGAGGACATCCAGGAGATGCTCTGCGAGGTTTCAGTATCCTTGGAAGCGTTCAGCTTTACAAAAGAGGGAGCACCGGTTTCATCGCCGCCGGCAGGATAGCTCTGTCCCTTATAAACGAAAGAAAGCAAACCGTCTTTTTCGGCGTAGATCTGGTATTCCGCAACAGCAGAAACAAACTTGTCGGTAATGATCTTACCGTCGGCGTCCGTAACGCCCAAGAGCTCGTTCGCTACGGTGTAGATATTGACACCTTCAACCGGTTTTCCGGCCGCGTCTGTTACCGTGATGGCACCGCCTGCTGAGCCGACAACCATGGTATCAGGCGTAATGATGAAAGGCGACGTACAAGTTGTGGTAATCTTGCCGGAGAACACACCGACAAAGTTGCCGTCCTTCTCCGTTGCATAAGTCAGATCACCTTTGTCAACTCGATATGTGACTTCCAGTCCCTCGGGAACGTTCGTGGGAATCGCGAAGACGATCTTCGCCATCGTACCGTCGTCCGCTGCGGGATCAGCGTCAGCTTTTCTGTTCAAGGTGAAGTTGATGGTTGTATTTGTCGCGTCATAAGTCGCTTCACCGACGAGTTCATAATTCGCGGAGGGAACGACTGTAAACTGATCCCAATACTTCGTGAAGTACGAAAGGATCTTTACGCCGATTTCAGCACCGATAACGTCCTGCGGCTGATTCGTCGTGATGGCAAGCGTATAATCCGTGCCGAGAACGGGAGCTTCGTCAACGGCAACCAGGTTAGCTTCTGTACCTACTGCGTCGCCCTGAACGGTGAAGTATCTTGTCTCGGTCGCTGAGTTGCCGAATATATCGGCGACGACAATCTGAATATTATGCGTACCGTTGGCAAGAGAGGCATCATAGAGATAAATCTCCTCGTCGCCTTCGTTGATGTAGCACTTATCGGTTACGTCAACACCGTCGAGGTACATTTTAACTTCAGAGAAGTCGATGCCCGTTGCATATTTATCTTCCGCATCAGCATAAGAAGCGCGGAATGTATTGACATTAGAGGTCAGAACGGTCTTGCCGTCTTCAATCTCTTCTTTGTCGGTTCTGATGGAATTAATCAGCGGATTGGTGGTATCGTCCGTATTGGCACCGTAGACGAGCTGAATGTTATCCAGATAGATTGTGGAAGCCGTCTTATCGCCTTTGGGACCGCCCGGCTGATAGGAGATCCAGAATACACCGCAGCCCTGATAGAAGCCGAACGGAGCATTCGCGGGACCGGCACCGGCATTGGACGCGTTTGTCAGATCAAACTCAACATATTTCCAGCCGGTCCAATCAATACCGTTGGAGCCAGTAACGGCTGCATAGGCAAGGTTATATCCGTTCTCCGGATCGTCACACTGGTTGGCACAGTTCAGGTACAGCGCAAAGTTTGCCGTGCCCTCGGGAATGTACACCCAACAACCGATCGCCGTGGGAGACCCGTCAAACGCATGGTCAGGCGTCGTCACGCGGACATAGTTGTTCGCGTTGGAAGCTTTGTTGTAAGTTTCATAACTGTAGTCGATTCGATAGGAATGCTCGCCGAAACGGACAGGCTCACCGTCTGCTTTGGAAACGATTCTCGACTTCATAGAATTCTGGTCAGTCAATGCAGCATTCGGCCAGTTGTAAAGCGGATAGCCCTGCTCATAGAACTGGGACGCCTGATATCCGCTCGTAGTGCCGAGAGACCGATCGTATGTAGGCATCTCATAAGAGGGGATCCATTCCAGATCGGGATTGGCTTCCGCCTCCGCCTTGTCTGTCGTATACTCAAAATCGTAAAGGACAACGGGCATTGCGCCGATGATGGCCTTGACTTTACCTGTAACAGAGGTGTCGTGCGTCAGCGTCGCCGTAATCAGCGCATTGATGGTCACACCGTCAAAAGTTGTAAAGGTAAGTCCGTCAAACGTACCCGCCTGACCGGAGATATCGTTGCCTGCTTCGTCGGTGATCGTCCATGTAAGATCGCCGGCTTTCATGTTGACCGTTCTTTCCTGATATTTGGCAACGATGCTGAAATCCGTGGTCTCTTCAAAGCCGAGAGAAACTTCCGCGCTGGGGACATACAGCGTATCGGGAATCTGCACTTCAATCGAAACGTTACCGCAGACTTCGCCGCCGGAAACGTAGTTGACCGTTACCGTGCCGGTTTTTCCGGAGGAAACAAACAGGCCGGTTTCGTCAATCGTACCGAAAGAGGAATCGGCAAGAGCAAATGTACCGTCTTCGGGAAGATCAACCGCTGCGCCGGAAGAATCGACACCTTTCGCCTCAAACTGAATGCTTGAGCCGGGTGTATACACTTCGTTGTTGGGCGTCAGGGTCGCGTGATCAAAAACGCCGGTGGGCTTTGCCGAAGAGCAAACGAGAAGAGCAGAGGAAACGGTTCTTTCCGTACCGTCGGAAGGACTGTTACGGCAAACGAGTTCGTCGCTGCCCTCATGCTGGGAAATAAAGGTCGCTGAACCGCCGCCGTCAAGCGAAAGCGCGTCAACGCAGCCCATGGCAAGCATCGCGTCCGCAAGCTGTTTGAACGTCTGGCCGCAGGACTTGGGTGCCTGACGTCCGTCCGCGACATAGAGGACGACGGAGCCGTCCGCTTTGATGCCGACCGCCGTTCTGGGCAGCTGATCTACACCGTAACCGCTGTTAAGCACGTCACTCGTATAGACGCCGTCTTTCAGGAGTACGGCGGGACCGCCGATACACTCTTTTACATTGGAGGTATCCAGCGCGCCGCTGCCGATGACGGCGGTGCCGTCATTCAAAATCGCGAAATAATTCCAGTTGTTATTAACATGATACACGGTTCCGTTCATAATAAACGTACCGGTGGGGGCGCCGGTCTGCATGTTGTAGAAGTCGCCGTTGACACCGGCTACAACATTCACACCGAGCTTTTTCTCAGCCGCGTATGCCTGATCGCGGACTTTCTGCATACCCCATGAGGTCGCATCGTAGTTTTTGTACGATGAAATGATCGACGTCGTGGGATTGCTCAGATCCACTTCCAAAGCATAACCCTGCACCTGATTGGAGCCCGCGCCATTATTGGTAGTAACGTGCGCCTCCGTGATACCGGGAGCTACCGTGTAATCGGTTTTGGAAGTCAGATACGTGTCGCTTCCGAGCTTACTCTTGTCGACCGTTACGGCAAACGCGGAGATGGGGGACATCACCGAGAATATCATAACGAGCGCCAGGAGCACAGCAAGGGAAGACTTGCTGAGTTTTTTCATACACATTCCGTTCCTTTCTTTTGTATTGGTATCTGTTTTTCATAATACAGATAAATACAGTATACCAATCCATTCACAAAATGTCAATATATCCTAAAAAAACATATCATTTTACAATAAGATTCCGTTCATATTTTGTACAACTGCGACAAAGAAAGGTTCTGTATTGTGAAACCGGTTTATTGTTCTTATGAACAGTTTATGAACAACAAAAATCTCCGCACATTTCTGTGCGGAGACCTGAAAAAACGGTTATGCAAAAAGACTCATGAAGAACGCTTTGATCTTCTGGAAGAAGCTGATCAGCATCTGAAGGAATGACCAGAGCGGAGATTTTACTGTACATTCATCGCACTTGCCGTCGTTGTTTCTGTCGACATGCTCGTCATAATGCATGAACTTACCTTCCTCGTCAAACGCGTAGATCTTACCGTCAATTTCAACCGTATCGTTCACGACCATATAGGTATCTTCCGGATTGAAATAATAGCGGTAACCGTCAATCGTCTGAAGTCCGGTTACGGGGTAGGGCCCCCAATAATAACAGGTACCCTGCTCCGTTGTGTTCCATGCACCGCCGATCAGTTTACCGTCGGAGGCGAATGTATAGGTCAGACCGTTGACAGATTTGGTACCGGACAGCGTCTTGAAGCCGTTCGTTCTGCTGAAGTAATACCAATCGCCGTCGATCATGAACCAACCACGCTGCTTCTGACCGTTGATGTAGTACGAATAGGTGCCGTCTGAGTTTTTCTCGAATGAACCGAGCGTCATCTTGCCGTCTTCACCGAACGTATAGGTATGACCGTCGATCTTGACCTTGCCGGTTCTGGCAATACCGTTATCGTCGAAGCAGTAGTTGTCTTCACCGAGAGAGAGCCAGCCGGTCTTCGGCGTGCCGTTGATGAAGTACATCGGAAGACCTGTTGCCTCGTCTGTCACAAGGCCAACATAATCGGATTCGGCCGCTGCGATCTTGTAGCCGCAGACAGAGCAGGTGAACTGACCGTCAGCGTACAGATAGTCATGACCGTTTTCCGTGCAGTCAACCGTTCTCTTGATAACAGTCGAATCAATAATATTTGACGTATCGCCGACAACATCATATGTGGTGATCGTCATTTCGGTATCGGTCGTCGTAACCGACAGGTAGATACCCGTGTATTCCGAACGAGGCGTGAACGCGTCGAAGTTATAATCGGGCGTGATGACGGTGGAGTAGGATTTCTCACCCGTGTTGCCACAGATGAAGTAAACGACGCCGTTCTCTTCATCGACCTGACCGTCCGTCATGGGCTTCGTTCTGGAGTAGGAATGGTCATGACCGGAGAAGACTGCGCAGATGCCGGCTTCCTGAACGGCTGCGGGAAGATAGTTGTATTCCCACTCAATATAGGCGTCCAGATTGGTGTTGTAAACGGGGCTGTGGATCGACAGAATCTTCCACTGTGCGTCGGACGCCTTCGCGTCAGCCTTGAGCCACTCGAGAGCCTCAAGGAACTCCTCTTCCGTATTGGTCTCCTGGAAGTTGATGACAGCGGCATAGACATTGCCGTAGGTGACGGAGTAATACTTGTGCTGCGTATCATCAAGACCGTACAGCAGTTTGGAGGACAGACCGGTCGAATCGCCGATCAGTTCATGGTTACCGTAAACGTGAATCATATCGGTATCCTGAATGCCGTCAAGCGTAAAGACGCCGAGGACATCCGTCCAGAGACTGTAGATGCTGGAGGTTTCAATCGCATCGCCGGTCTGGATGCCGAACGTATAGTCCGTTCCGTCGGAAGCGATCTTCTTCGCGACATTCATCGAATACGTCATATCCTCCGCCTGAATATCACCGATCAGGAAGAAGCTCGTATTCGTCTTGGCAACGCTTGTCTTGAAGGATTTGACATCGGACCAGATTGCGCCGTCGCCGCAGCGATAAACGTATTCCGTACCCTCTTTCAGACCTGTGATCGTAACGTTGTTGATTCTCGCAGAGCGGTTATTTTCAACCGTACTGCCGGTATAGTTATAGATCGTGCTGGTGCCTTCGGCCGTCTTGAAAGCGGCCTCGCCGTTGGCATCATAAGCCGATTTTTCCGCATACTGAACAACTGCCTTTTCCGCGGAAGCAACGGGGCTGGCGAACCAGCTGAGCTCCTTGGAGGTCGAAGCGTTATCCGTCGCAACGGAGATGATGCTCATGGGCTTGCCGTCTTCCGTACCGCCGGCCACAAAGCTCTGCGAGGTCGTGCGGAACGAATAATCGCCGTCAAGGTTCGCATAAAGCGTGATGGACTGCGCCGAGGAAGTAAACTCGTTGCTGAAGTAATGGCCGTCTGCATCCGTCGTGCCGAGAAGCGAGCCATCCGTCTTGTAAAGTCCGACGCCTGCCGCCGCGCTGCCATCCGCATTCTTGACGCTGATGTTCGCGCCGGCCGAGCCGACCAGAATCGTATCATAAACGATGGAGTAAGTCTCTTCTACCGGTGTCGCGATCTCTGCGGAAGCAAAGGTATCGGTCACGATAGAAGCGTCGCTGTAAGCAATGGAGCCCTCAAGCACGCGATAGGTAAAGCTCTTGCCCTCAGCAACATCGCTGGGAATCGAGAATGTGATAGACGCAACCGTCGCCCATTCGGCGTCGCTTGCCGCTGTGCCGGACACATTCAGCGCAATGACGCCTTTTTCCGCGTCATACGTATATGTGCCGGTGAAGCCGTCTGCATACGAAACCGTGATCGCATCCGCAGAAGCAACGATGTCGTTATCAACCTTTACGTTTGCCGTCAGGCCGGTAAGGCTGTCAGGCGCGTTGGTCTTCAGATCAACCGTATAGGTCTTGTTCAGAACGCAGGATGCGTCGGCCGCTTCCACTTTTACGGTGGGATAAGAGACGCCGCCGTTTACGGTAAAGTATCTCGTTTCAACCGTTTCGTTGCCGAAACCGTCGCGGAGAAGGATCTTGACGGAATGGGTACCGTCCGCAAGCGTTGCGTAATACTTGATGATGTCGTCGCCGGGAAGAACGATACAGTTGGGATCAGCCGTTACATTCTTACCGTCAACATAGACGCCGTACGCCTTGTTTTCATAATCGATACCGGTCGCGAATTTATTCTGTACATCGTGGAAATTCGCCTGAAGAACGATGTCGTTCGTCGTGATGGTCGTATCCGTACCGATCTCCTTGGTTTCGCCGGTCGTAGCGTTACCGACGGTCATAGAGTCGATGACGGGGTTGTCGGTATCCTGCGTATTGGAGCCGTAAACGAACTGGACGTTATCAATATAAACGTAGCCCTTGCGGTCAGCGCGGGCAACCGTCTTATAAGCCAGCGTGCCGTCTGCATTGGTGCCGCCGGTGACGGTCTTGTTACCGTTCTGCGAATAGTTGACGCAGTTCATCAGACGGACGCATTCGCCGCCGAGCAGAGAGAACGGACCGACGCCGCTGAGCTGCGCTTCACAATATTTCCAGCCCTGCCAGTTGATACCGCCGACGCCGTCAGCGGGCTTGCTGTCGCCGCGGACCGTGAAGTTCAGCGTCTGAACCGCACCTTTACCGTTGTTGGCACCGGCATCCCAGACGCGGATACGGAACCAGAAGTTCGGCGTTCCCTCGGGAGCATAGAGCCACAGACCGATCGCCGTGGGTGTGCCTTCCATCGAAGACGTCGGACTGTAAGCGCCGATACACACACCGTCGATCTTATCTTCACCCTGATTGGTGAAATCGTAATTGATTTTCAAAGAATGGCTGCCGAGACGGACTTCGCCGTTATTGAAGTCCACGACCTCCGCCGTACCGCGTGCTCCGCGGGGCGTACCGTCGCCGTTGACATAAGTACCGAGCAGCATATTGCAGGAGGAATCGCCGGTCAGATAGGTGGCGATACCGCCGTTTGCGTTCAGATAGCCTGTTGCAAAGGTGTAATAATCAACATCTTCAAAATCCCATACGACATAGGGCTGACGGCCGATGATCGCATAGATCGAAGCCGTTACCGAACTATCGTAAACAGATGTGACCGTAATGTTGCCGTTGATGGATTCCGTGGGGGAAGCAACGAATGTATTGCCGTTGAACGTACCCATCTTGGCATCGTCGAGAACCCAGGTGAAGTCGCCTGCCTTGGTGTTGACAGGACGTCCCTGATAGGTTGCCAGAAGACCCAGATCGGATTCCTGGTCGAACGCCAGGTTGATTTCTTCTTTTTCAAATGCAAGCGTGTCGGGTTCGCGGATCTCGATCGTGGTGGAACCGGCGACCGCACCGCTTGTTACATAATTGATGACGACCTCGCCAAGCTTACCGTTGGAGGTGAAAACGCCGTCTGCAATCGTACCGAAAGAAGAATCAGCCAGAGCAAACTGACCGTCCTCGGGTAAGGGCGCGCCGGCACCTGCCGAGTCAACGCCGATTGCCGAAAGCGTCACGGAAGAACTGGGCGTATAGATTTCACTCTTGGGAGAAAGAGAAGCATGATCGAACTCTCCGGTGGGCTTCGCCGAAGAGCAGACAAGCAGAGCCGAGGAAACGGTTCTTTCGGAGCCGTCCGACGGGCTGTTGCGGCAGACGAGCTCGTCGCTGCCTTCATGCTGCGAAACAAATGTTGTGGAACCGCCGCCGTCAAGACAGAGCGCGTCCACGCAGCCGAGTGCCAGCATGGACTGCGCCAGCTGAGAGCCGTTCTGACCGCAGGACATAGGCGCCTGACGACCGTCGGCAACCCAGAGAATCACTTTGCCTTCCGCCGTGATACCGACTGCCGTTCTGGGCATCTGATCGCGGCTGTAACCTTCGCTTTCATTGGTGATTTTGCCGTCCTTCACGATGATGCAGGGACCGCCGACACATTCCTTGACATTGGAAGTATCGAGCTTGCCGCTGCCGATGACAGGGGTGCCGTCCTTCAGGATCGCGAAGTAATTCCAGTTGTTGTTCGTGTTGTAAACCGTTCCGTTCATCACGAACGTACCGGTGGGCTGACCGGTACCCATGTTGAAGAAGTCGCCGTTGACACCGGCTACAACATTCACGCCGAGTTTTGCTTCGGCGGCGTAGGCCTGGTCACGGACTTTCTGCATACCCCAACCCTTTGTGGGATCATAGTCCTTATAAGAGGCAATGATCGAGGTGGTGGGATTGCTCAGATCGACTTCCAGCGCATACCCCTGTACCTGGTTGGAGCCGGCGCCGTTATTGGTGGTAACGTGCGACTCCGTGATACCGGGAGCTACCGTGTAATCGGTTTTGGAAGTCAGATACGTGTCGCTTCCGAGCTTACTCTTGTCGACCGTTACGGCAAACGCGGAGATGGGGGACATCACCGAGAATATCATAACGAGCGCCAGGAGCACAGCAAGGGAAGACTTGCTGAGTTTTTTCATACACATTCCGTTCCTTTCTTTTGTATTGGTATCTGTTTTTCATAATACAGATAAATACAGTATACCAATCCATTCACAAAATGTCAATATATCCTAAAAAAACATATCATTTTACAATAAGATTCCGTTCATATTTTGTACAACTGCGACAAAGAAAGGTTCTGCATTGTGAAACTGGACTATTATTTTTATGAACAATTTATGAATAACAAAATATCAATATATCAGCCATAAAAAAAGAGGAGCGCAAAACGCTCCCCTAAAAAAACGAATAATAGTTATCCGACATATGCGCCGCAGGAATGGCAGAAAATATCTCCCGAACCGACTGATTTCCCGCATTCAGGACAAATCTTCGGTTTCGCTTCGCTGTTATCAAGAATCCGATTGATTTCCTCATCGGTAATCTCCGGTTCTTTGACAGAGGGAGAAATCTCATCCTCCGAAAGATCGCGAAACATGGAGGCCGTGGCTTCGAGCACCTGTGCGCCGGTCGCGGTATCGGCATCCAGATTGAATCCGGGTTCCGGAGAGAAGCGGACCGGCTCGTCCGTATACTTGCGGATCAGCGGATCGGAATAAGTGCCGGAAAGCTGACCTAAGACGGCCGCCGCGCGGATCGCAGCTGCGGACTCCTCGCTTGACATCGGTTCGTTGCCGCCGTTTCTCACTTTGGTCGCCGCCGTGCCCAACAGTTCGGCAATCCGTTCGGGCGTCATGACCTCAACCGATACCGGTGCCGATTCTTCGGACGGCGTTTTTTCGGATTCAGGCTTACGCTTTTCCTCTTCCTTTGCGTGACGGCTTCTCTGAATCAGAAGAGCCACAACAAGCGCCGCCAGCACAACGAACAGAACAGCTGCTGCAATCAGCGCGGCTGTCTGCCAGGTAAAGGAATCCTTATTCTGATCGTTCGGGACAACAAGCCCGCCGATCGTATACGGTTCCGTCGGCGTCTGCACGATCACAGCAGCCGAATCCTGCTCAAACAAGTTGGACAGAGACGCCTCAAACGACAGGGATGAATTTTCCTCCGGCAGTTCCTCGGGAGCCGTCGTGGAAATCTCCATCGAACCGGAATTGCCGCTCTGCGACGGATTATAAGCCATCGTCGGATAGGTTGTCGGATCGATTATCGGCTCGGTCGTCGTGATCGAACCCGTGCCGGAATTATTGATCGGATTATTCACGGTAGTACCGACATTCGGATCGGTCGTCGTATTAGGCTGCGGCTGCGTCGTGGTAGCCGGATCCTGATTGGGCGCGGTCGTCGTCATACCGTTCAAAAAATCCTGAATCCATTGATACATATCATCGGGCAGCCAACTGCCCGTTTCGGCGCTGACCGAAATCTGCACGCTGAAAGCGCACACAACAGCCAACGCGATTATCACGATCTTTTTCAGATATTTTTTCATGAACATTCTCCTCATAGTCCGGATTGTTCCCGCATTCGCAAAAATAAAAGCAAATCAAAAGCCGGTGGCAAGACCCGCGACATAACGCAGGATGCTGCGTGCATCCTTTGCTGTAACGCGTCCGTCCCCGTTGACATCGGCCGCTTCGGCCGCCGCATCGCTGAGAATCTCAATCGATGCACCGGCGCGTAAGGCCAGTCGCGCATCCTTCGCCGTGATGCGTCCGTCAAAATCGACGTCGCCGGGCTGATATTTCTCCGGTTTTCCGGAAGCAGGCGATGTCGTCACCGTTTCATTTCCGCCTTGCGAAGCCGTTGTCGCGGGACGTTCCGTCGTCAGGCGGTCATTTGTCGTTTCCGTTCCGGATGTTGTGAAAACATATTTTTTCGTCGTTGTATGCGTTTCGTCCGGATACAGAACCGTCCCGAGCAGATACTGAACCAGCGCATCCGGCGACATTTCCTTCACGGACGCCGGGATCTCCAGATCGCTGCCGAACTTGTCCGTCATCCAGGTTTCAAAAGAACCGCCTCTCTGCAGATAGTTCACCAGATCCAGCACATCCATCATGCTCATATTAACTTTGGAAAACAGACGATCAAGATCGGGTGAGGCATCGACGTTTCCCGCAGAAGACGGTGCGGTGGATTCACCCGACGGCACAAACGAACCGATCAGACTGCTCAGATCGACGCCGACCGTTGAGCCGGCGGAGACCAGCCCGCTCAGAAGGCTTTCCCCTTCTGCAGAAAGAGCCGAAACGCCGGAAGCGCCGACGGTGCAGGCGATCGCGAGAATCAGAACCGATATGAGAAAAATCCTGCGATTCGTCTTTTTCATACCCGTCCCGTCCTTTCAGTTGTCGTTCCAATAGGCAATATTACCGTAATCCACGCCGTCGTCACCGATGTCATCGTCCATAAACTGACTGAGCGTTTTTGGCTGATCAACGGACGGCAGCGTCGATTTGTGCATCACGGCGGAATTGTACTCCGTGCGTCTTGTCATCAATACCAGCACGATGAGCGCAACCAGTACCAGAAGCACGATCGCGGCAATAAAAACAATCAGCGTCAGCGTACTGCCCGAAAGTCCCTGCGAGCTATCGGACGCCTGATTCACGACCAGTACGGAGGCAACCTCCTCCTGCTTTGTCGTGTTGTCGGTCGGAGCCGTCGTTGTTTCCGGCTGAGAGGACACTGTCGTCTGCGCCGCCGTCGTAATCGAAACGGAATACGACGGACGTGATGACGAGCCTCCGGAGGCGGACGTCAGGTCCGCAGTCGTCGATTCTCCCCCGGGATTATACGAGCCCCATTGATTGAGCGTATCGCCGAGTCCGGACAAAACGGAATCAAGTCCGCTGCCGATCTTATCGGACAAATCACCCAGATACCCGTCGAGCGATTCCCCGTTTCCGATGATGGAGCCGATGCCCGACGGAGCCGTTGTTGTTTCAGCCGGCTTTTCCTGCGGCACCGTTGTCGTCTGCGGCACGAAATCGTCATCATCGTCAATGATATAGATATTCTCCGCAAAGGACATGACCGCGAACAGCAAGCAAAACAAAACGGTCAAAACAATTGTTGGGATCCTTTTCATTTTCTTCTCACTCTTCCAAAAAATAGTCGCGACGAGAACCGTCAGCAATGTAAACTATAACAAAATAAATTATACTACATAAATTAAAATTCTTTATTCTGATTTAGAATATAGAATACATTTTTCTTCAGAGTTTGCAAATAAATTCCGGAAAACAAGAAAAATATCGGAAAAAACGGCCGCGATCAGCAGTTTCCGGACATCTCTGACCTGCAAAGCTGTCCAAAAACCGATCGCAACCGTTTGTTGTTATTCTTCAGGCTCGTCTTGATCGGACGGATCCGTCTCTTTCGGATCGGAACCGGCTTTGTCAGACTTCTTGTTGCGGGATTTTCCGACCTCGGAATTGCCGGAGGCGTCCTGCTGACCGTTTTTCACGGCGATTACGGCAATGCCGACAACAGCGCAGACCGCCAGCACCGCAGCGATCACATAAATATACCATTTGGAACCGGAGCCGGATGACGCCGAAGAAGACGTATCCTTTTTCACCGTAACCTCCTTGTCGTGCCCGACTTTCAGGTTTTCATTTCCGTACGACTTTATGCTTCCCAGAATATTGCCGCCGGAGGTATCGTAAGATGTTGCCCATACGCAGAAATTATCAATGTCATACTGATCGGTCAGAGGCTTGAACTGATAGGTTGCAAGAACAAGATTGCCGTTTTCGTCGAGATCCTCCGCTTCACAGGATCCCGTAAAGGCAACCGAACAGGTACACAATCCATCCTCTGTTACAGCCTTACCGGCAGCAACAAAAATACTATCATTACCCGTACAATCCACAAAGGAATACTCACTTGTGTTATAGGCCAGGTTCAGATCGGCTGCTTCCAGTCCGACCGGATCGGACAGAAAGAGCGTCACGGACACAAGCCCCGTATCCGCGTTATATGACGAAGTATACTGTATGGCAGGCGACGAGGCAAACGCCGTCAGCGAAACGCAGAAAAGCATCAGAACAGCCAACAAAACTGAAAGTATATTCTTTTTCATTTTCAATTCCTCCTGATTCTATTTCTCTTATTAAAATACAGGATTACAGCCGAAATGTCAATATCCAAATCAAACAAAAGGCCTGTCAATATTCACAACGACATTACAGTTTTCGCACTTTTCCCCGACGACTCGACTGATTTCCTGCTTGATTTCGCTGTCGGACATTTTCAGCGAATACGGTACGACCGCGTCGAAAATCAGGTTTGTATGACTCACACCGGGCACCATGCGGAAATCGTGAATGGTAATCCCTGAATCGATCGTCTTCACGGCGTCGGAAACAAGGAACCGCTTCTGCGCCGTCACATTATCGTCCGTTTCGATCGGATCCATATGAATGACGGCGATGCAGCCGAACTCACGGGAAAGCGCATGTTCCGCGTTGTCAATGATATCGTGCAGGACGAAAATATTCTCATTGCCGCTGACTTCGGCGTGCAGCGACACCATAACGCGACCGGGGCCGTAATCATGCACGACGAGATCGTGAATGCCGATGATCTTCTCATACGACATGACGAGTTTTTCGATCTCGTCCACAAACTCCTTGTCAGGTGGACCACCGAGTAACGGACTGACGGTCTCTTTGACCGATTTGAGTCCGGCGTAAATGATAAACGCGGAAACGAGCAGACCGCACCAGCCGTCAATCGGAAGATCGGTGAAATAGGCGGCAACCGTCGCAATCAGAACAACGAACGTCGCAACGGCATCGCCGATGCTGTCCATCGCCGTGGCTTTCATGCCGGCGGAATTGATCTTGGTACCGATCCGGCGGTTATAAAAGAACATATAGCCTTTGACGAAAATAGATAACACGAGCACGATGATCGCGGCCGCGCCGGTCTCGATGGCTTCAGGGTGAAGAATCTTATCCACGGAGGAACGGAACAGCTCCACGCCGACCACGACGATGATAACGGAGACAGCCAGTCCCGAAAGGTATTCAATTCTCCCGTGCCCGAACGGATGCTCGGGATCGGGCTCCTTACCGGCAAGCTTCAGACCGACCAATGTAATCACGGACGAGCCGGCGTCCGACAGGTTGTTGAACGCGTCGGCGGTAATCGCGATCGAGCCGCTGATCGTACCGGCAAAATATTTCAGCGCAAACAGCAGGATATTCAGGAAAATACCAAAAGCGCTGCAAAGCGTACCGTAAGCCTCCCGCAGCTTGCGCTCGGACATCGCGTCCTTATTTCTGATAAACAGAGAGCTGAGCAATGTTATCAAATGAATCACCTTTTTTCTTTTTTCCGCGCCGCCGCATCTTCTTTTTTCTTTTGCTGCAGACGCGCGCCGTCTTCGTAAACATGACGCAGACGGAACATATTGCGTTCAAAACGATCCGGATCGGTTGTCTCAAACTCGCCGGAGCTTTCGTTGAGCAGTGCGATGAGTAAATCGGGGACGGAATATTTCTGTAGCCGGAAAAAGTCGTCCGAAATCTCATCGGGACTGATATATTCATACCGTCCGGCGGAGAGCGCAAGCTCAAAACTGCGGTGAATCAGTTTGCGTCCGTCCGACGTGAAATTCCAAAAGAACGGATAAAATCTGACTTTTTTGTTAAAAGCCGTAATTTCCGCATAAAAGTGTTCGGGATCAGACAGGAGCTTCTCCCATTCGTCCGATGAAAAAATCTCGAGAATCCGTTTTTCATTCGGCGAAAGCGGACGGCGATACGGGTCGCTTTCCGGCTCTTCACAGACGGAAAAGCCTGTCGGGGAAGCCGTTATGTAGCCGCGCCGCACAAGATCGAGCAGCGTCACAAGGAAGAAATCCGCCTCACTTGTCCGTTTTTCCGTCACAGTACGCAGCCATTGCGCAGGGCTGACCGTGAGGAAAATTTTCTCCTGCGAACGGTAAGAGGATTCCGCATACGCCTTTTTGCGGCATTTGCGTTCCCAGAAACGGCAAAAAAGCCTTTGATACCGCAGCGTCAGATAAATGCCAACCACAAGAAGAATCAGCAAAATGACGCCGCCCGAAATCCCGCCTGCCGTTGCCGCCGTCGTATCGTCCTCAATCAGCGTCAGACGGCTTGCATCAAAGAGTGCGAGCGGCAGCGTGATTCCGGCGCGAATCAAGCCGGCGGAATTTACGGCGGAAAACAACACCTTTCCGTCCGATTTTTCACCGGCAAGCGAACCGGATTCTAAAATCGTGATCTCCTCGGGGAAACAGGCCGATGGCGCGTTGATTTCCGCCGTCACATTCCGGCAAAGCTGCTTGCTTTTCTCATCAAACAGACGAAAATAGAAATAAGCCTGTTCATGATACGCTTTCACGGCGTCGGTCACAACATAGCGCATGGAAAAGACATGGGTCACGCTCTGCGACGGCAGATGCCATGTCACCGTGTAACCGTCGTCCGATTCCGTAAACGAATAGGTTCCCTTCCGCGGCGTATCCGTATTTTCCGGGCTGCAGCTGCTGCCATCCGCGGAAACGGACAGATCCGTCAGCGCGCCGATGCGCTCAAAATTATCGTCCACAACGGCAATCTCACTGACGAAACCATCCGCGCCGGTCTCCGAAAAAGTGACCGTCCACTCTTCGGTAATCAGCGCGCTGCCGTCGCTGCGCAGGTCGGCGATATAGTTGACTTTATCAATCGTATAACCCGACGATGCCGCCGAAGCCGCCGACGGGAACAGTCCCGTCAGCAGCAGAACGCAAAGCAACGTCAGAAGCGTTTTTTTCGCGGTTTTCATCACTTGAGCGCGTCAAGCGCTTTGGTCAGAAGCGTATCGATCAGAATCGGGTTGCCTCTGCCCTTCGTTTTGGACATGACCTGTCCCATGATCGCCTTGGCCGCGGCGACCTTGCCTTTTTTATAGTCCTCGACGGACTTGGGATTCTTTTCAATCGCCTCACGGATATAGGACATGAGCAGTTCTTCGTCGTTGATCTGACCGAGGTCGTTCGCGCGGACATATTCGCAAGCATCCTCATCATGCTCCCAGAGCGCCTTGACCACTTTTTTGGCGACGGAGCTGTTGATCTCGCCGCTGCGGAGCATCTCCGCGACCTGCGCCAGATGTTCGGGCGCAATCGCGATGGCTCCGTTTTCGGCGTCGTAGAGCTTCATCACTTCCGCAATCATGAGATTCGCGAGAATTTTGGGGTTCGCCGTTTTTTCGGCAGCCGCCTCAAAATAGTCCGCCGTCGCCATATCGTTGGTGATCAGTTCCGCATCGTAGGGCGTTAAGCCGTAGGAATCGACATAAGTCTTTTTGCGCTCGTCGGGAAGCGTCGGAATGGAATCTCGGAGCTCTTTCAGCTTTTCGTCGGACATCACGATCGGTGCCAAATCGGGGTCGGGGAAATAGCGGTAATCGTTAGCGTCCTCTTTTTTGCGCATGGAGTACGTCTTGCCGCTGGCCTGATCGTAGCGTCTTGTCTCCTGAATGATCGTGCCGCCCTTTTCGAGCTCCTCGACCTGTCTCTTGTATTCATATTCAATCGCTTTCTGAATAAAGGTGAACGAGTTCAGGTTTTTCATTTCGGTTCTCGTGCCGAATTTCCCCGTGCCCTTTTTGCGGACGGACAGGTTCACGTCGCAGCGCATGGAGCCTTCCTGCATTTTGCAGTCGGAAATGCCGGTGTAGAGAATGATGGCGCGCAGCTTTTTGAAATAGGCGACGGCTTCTTCGGCACTGCGGATATCCGGCTCGGAAACGATTTCGATCAGCGGAACGCCGCAGCGGTTGCAGTCCACCATCGTGCCGTATTCGTCGTTATGGACGAGCTTGCCGGCGTCCTCCTCGATATGGATTCTCGTGATGCCGATTTTCTTCGTGCCGTTCTCCCCCTCAATCTCGAGCCAGCCGTGCTCGCACAGCGGCAGATCGTACTGGGAAATCTGATAGGCTTTCGGCAGATCGGGATAGAAATAATTCTTTCTGTCCTGCTTGGAGAATTTCGCGATCGTGCAGTTCGTCGCCATACCGGCCTTAATGGCGTACTCGACGACCTGCTTATTGAGCACCGGCAGCGTGCCGGGCATACCCATGCAGACCGGGCAGCACTGCGTATTCGGTTCTGCGCCGAACGTCGTCGGACAGCCGCAGAAAATTTTCGTCTTCGTTCCCAGTTCGCAGTGAACCTCAAGACCGATGACCATTTCGTAATCTTTTATCATGTTCATGGCGACTCCTCCTTACCGTCCGTTCTGCTCGAACGCCCAACCGGCGCGCAGCAGCGTTTTTTCCGAGAACACCTTGCCGATAAGCTGCAGACCGACAGGCATTCCGTCGCCGTCGAAGCCGCAGGGCATCGAGATCGCAGGCAGTCCGGCGATATTGACCGGCACGGTGTAAATATCGCCGAGATACATTTCAATCGGGTCGGCGGTCTTTTCGCCGATCTTGTACGCCGTGGTCGGCGCGACGGGAGAAATGATGAAATCGTGATTTTCAAAAATCTTGTTAAAATCGCGGATAATCAGCGTTCTGACCTGAAGCGCCTTTTTATAATAGGCGTCATAATAACCCGACGACAGCGCGAACGAGCCGAGCATAATGCGGCGTTTGACCTCTTTGCCGAAGCCCTCGCTGCGCGTATTTTTATACAGATCATCCATCTCCTCATAGGAATCCGCACGGTAGCCGTAGCGGACGCCGTCGAAGCGCGCTAAATTCGAGGACGCCTCAGACGAAGAAATGACGTAATAAGCAGGCAGGGCGTATTCCATCGCGGGAATGGAGACCTCATCAATCGCGACGCCCATTTTTTGGAATTCTTCGGCGGCTTTCAGCACCGCCGCCTTGACATCCGGGTGAATGCCCTCGCCGAAATATTCTTTCGGCAGCGCGGCGCGCATTCCCTTGACGCCGTCTTTCAGTCCGACGGTAAAATCGTCATACGTTCTGTCAACGGAGGTCGAATCGAGCGGATCATGTCCCGCGATCGCATTCAGCACGACGGCGGCATCCTCCACCGTGCGGGTCAGAGGACCGATCTGGTCGAGCGACGACGCGAACGCGACAAGTCCGTTTCGCGAAACCGTGCCGTAGGTGGGCTTCAGACCGACAACACCGCAGAACGCCGCAGGCTGACGGATCGATCCGCCGGTATCGGAACCGAGCGTGAACGCCGCTTCCTTGGCAGCGACAGCCGCCGCCGAGCCGCCGGAAGAGCCGCCGGGAACACGGTCGGTCCTGACGGGATTTTTCGTGACCTTGAACGCGGAGTTCTCCGTTGTGGAGCCCATCGCGAATTCATCCATATTCATTTTGCCGAGCATGACGGCGTTTTCGCCGTTCATCTTTTTCGTGACGAACGCGTCATAGGGCGGATTGAAATTCTCGAGCATCTTCGACGCGCAGGACGTCACGCTGCCCTTGGTGCAGATGTTGTCCTTCATGCCGTAGGGAATGCCGGTCAGTGCGGTCGCCTTGCCCTCTGCGATGGCTTTGTCCGCCTGTTCGGCCTGTTTCAGCGCGACGTCCTGCGTCAGCCGGACATATGCGCCGATCTCGCCGTCTGTTTTTTCTATTTTTTCAAAATAAGCCTTGGTCGCTTCCACGGAGGAAACTTCTTTTTTCTGCAGTTTTTCCGAAAGCTCTCTGACGGATAATTCGGTGATATTCATTTTCGTTTCCTCCCTCATTCAAATGTTTTCGGCACGGTCATATAGCCGTCCGCCTTTGTCGGCGCGTTGGCAAGCAGCTCGTCGCGGTTCGGCTGATTGGTGACTTCGTCCTCGCGGAAGACATTGTCGATCGGCACGATGTGCGCCGTGACGGGAACGCCGTCCGTATTGATGCCCGCAAGCTTGTCGGCGAAACCGATGATCGCCGCGAGTTCGGATTTCATGGATTTTTTCTCTTCGGGAGAGAGCTTCAGCTTCGCGAGATTGGCGACGTTATCGACGTCGATATCCACCTTTTTCGCCTTTTTGCCGGCGGCAGAGCCACTCTCCTGTTCCTCGCCGAAAACGCCGAGCTTGAGCACCTCGAGCTGTTCCTTATCGACGAAGTCGGGCGCGCCGGTCATCGGGCAGGAGGCGTCCTTGATCTTCGGGAACGCGATTACGTCGCGCAGGGAATCCGCGCCGACAAGCAGCATGACCAGACGGTCAAGACCGAACGCAAAACCGGCGTGCGGCGGTGTGCCGTATTTGAACGCGTTGACCATAAAGCCGAAACGGCTCTCGATCTGTTCATCGTCAAAGCCCAACGCCTCGAACATCTTTGTCTGCACGTCGGGTCTGTGGATTCGGACGGAGCCCGAACCGAGCTCAATCCCGTTGAGCACCACATCATACGCCTGTGCGCGGACGCGGCCGGGATCGCTCAGCAGATACTGGACGTCCTCTTCATACGGCATCGTGAACGGGTGATGGGTCGCCATAAAGCGTCCCTCTTCGTCGCTCCACTCGAACTGCGGGAAATCCGTCACGATCAGGAACTGATAGTCGTCCTCTTTGCGAAGCCCCTGAATATCGGCGACGTCAAGACGCAGAGAGCCGAGCACGCGGCGCACCGTTTTGAGCTTATCCGCACAGAAGAGAATGAAGTCGCCGGGTTCGGCCTTGACGGCTTTGATGATCGCGTCAATATCCTCTTTGGAGAAGAATTTATTCAGCAGGGAGTAGACCTCGCCGTCGGGACGGAGCATGATCCACGCCATGCCCTTTGCGCCGTAGGACAGCGCTTTTTCGGTCAGATTTTCGATGACGGTTCTCGTAAACTCCGCGCCGCCTTTGACGTTGATGGCGCGCACGACGCCGCCGTCGTCCACCGCCTTGCGGAAAACAGAGAAGCTGCACACCTTCGCGATGTCGCTGATGTCGACGATCGGCAGGTCAAAACGGAGATCGGGCTTGTCGCTGCCGTAGACGTCCATGCAATACGTCCAGGTCAGACGCGGGAACACATAGTCGATCTCCCGACCCATCGTCTCTTTGAAGATATATTTGAAAAGCTTTTCAAGGTGAACGAGCACGTCCTCCTGATCGACGAAGGACATCTCCATATCCACCTGCGTAAATTCGGGCTGACGGTCGGCGCGCAGATCCTCGTCACGGAAGCAGCGCGCCACCTGATAATATTTGTCGATGCCGCCGACCATGAGCATCTGCTTAAAGATCTGCGGCGACTGCGGCAGCGCGTAGAATGTGCCGGGGTGAACACGGGACGGCACGAGATAATCACGCGCGCCCTCCGGCGTGGATTTCATGAGCATCGGCGTTTCGACCGAGATGAAGCCGTCGCTATCGAGATAGTCCTGCGTGACTTTCTGCACTTTATGACGGAACCGAAGATTCTGTATCATCGGCTGACGGCGCAGATCGAGATACCGGTATTTCAGACGCAGGTCTTCACGGACGACCTCGTCATCATCAAGCGAAAACGGCAGCGTCGCCGATGTGGAAATCAGTTCGATATGATCCGCCATCAGCTCGACCGTGCCGGTCGCGATCTTGGGGTTGACGGTTTCCTCGTCGCGAAGACGGATCAGTCCCTCAACCAGAATGACGGACTGATTGCGCAGTCCCTCCGCAATGGCAAATTCCTCTTCTTTCAGATTCTGCGCGTTGAAAACGACCTGAAGCACGCCCTCACGGTCGCGCAAATCCACAAAGATTACGCCGCCCATATCGCGCTTTGTCAGCATCCAGCCGCAGCAGGTCGCCCTCTGGCCGATGTTTGCTTCGCGGACTTCTCCGCAGTAAATTGTTCTACGCAACTCATCAATCTCCTTTATAGTCAAATCGGATTATATAAAGTAAAAAAAACGCTCCCGTCCCGCTATGGGACGAAAGCGATGCTTCCGTGGTACCACCCAAATCGAGCCTTGCGGCTCACTCATCGGCACTGTTATCCAATACCGCACGGCTGTAACGCGCCGACGCGTCTGCATCTACTCACGGCAAACCGCTTTCGGACAGCAACTCGGGGAAGTTTTTCACAAGAGCTTTTGTACCGCGCTCTCACCTGCCGCGGCTCTCTTTGCCATACGGCTCCTGCTACTCGTCCCGTCATCGTCTTTTGGGATTTACTTGAACTATTGTATTATATACGATTGTGCGCGTTTTGTCAAGAAAAATTCACAAATCGGCAAAATCGACTGAATGCACCGTCCTATAATTATAATTGTATAAAAGAATCAAGTCAAAAGCTCCCGTCAATATTTCTTCAAAAGAGCAACATCAACGCCGACCGGAAACATAATTGCCGCTCCAAACGGAACGGCAAACAGTAATTTTAGTTTTTCAGGCTCTGCATCGGTGCGGGAATGCGTCCGCCGCGGTCTATGAATTTCGCCGGGGATACGGGGTTGACCTCCATGACGGGGCCGCTGCCGAGCAGTCCGCCGAACGACAGCTCGTCGCCGACTTTTTTGCCGATGGCGGGAATCACGCGCACCGCCGTCGTTTTGGAATTGACCATGCCGATGGCCGCTTCGTCCGCTATAATTGCGGAGATTGTCGCGGCGGTGGTATCGCCGGGGATCACGATCATATCGAGTCCCACCGAGCAGACCGCCGTCATGGCTTCTAATTTTTCGATTTTCAGGCAGCCGTTTCTTGCCGCGTCGATCATACCGGCGTCTTCGGAAACGGGAATGAACGCGCCGGACAGTCCGCCGACATGGGAGGACGCCATCACGCCGCCCTTTTTCACCGCATCGTTGAGCATGGCGAGAGCCGCCGTCGTGCCGGGCGCACCGCAGCAGTCCAGACCGATTTCTTCGAGGATATGCGCGACGGAATCGCCGACCGCAGGCGTGGGAGCCAGCGACAGATCGACAATGCCGAACGGCACGCCGAGCCGTTTAGAGGCCTCGGTGCCGACGAGCTGACCCATTCTGGTGATCTTAAACGCCGTCCGTTTAATCAGATCGGCAACGCCGGTCAGATCAAGATCTTTTGATTTCGCAAGCGCAGCGCGAACGACACCGGGACCGGAAACGCCGACATTGATAACACAGTCGGGCTCACCTGCTCCGTGGAATGCGCCGGCCATAAAGGGGTTGTCTTCGGGCGCGTTACAGAAAACGACGAGCTTCGCGGGACCGATACAGTTCTGATCTTTCGTCCGTTCGGCGGCTCTGACAACTGTCTCGCCCATGAGCTTGACGGCGTCCATATTGATGCCGGTCTTTGTCGAACCGACATTGACGCTCGAGCAGACGTGCTCCGTGACCGCCAACGCTTCGGGGATCGCCTCGATCAGTTCACGGTCGCCGTGCGCAAAGCCCTTCTGCACCAATGCGGAAAAACCGCCAATGAAGTTCACGCCGCAGGTCTGCGCCGCCTTTTCAAGCGTCAGCGCGATCTTCACGGCGTCCTTATCCTCACACGCCGCCAGAATCATGGCGATAGGCGTTACGGAAATTCTTTTATTGATGATAGGAATGCCGAATTCCTTTTCGATCTGTTCGCCTGTTCTGACAAGGTCTTTCGCATAGGTCGTAATTTTGTTGTAAATTTTATCGCAGACGATATTGATATCGCTGTGACAGCAGTCTAAAAGTGAAATACCCATCGTGATCGTACGGATATCGAGGTTTTCGTCCTGGATCATGGTGATGGTTTCGAGAATATCCTTTTGATTGATCAAGCGTGTCACCTCATATCGTGTGCATGGCGTTGAAGATGTCTTCATGCATGGCGCGGATCGAAAGATTTTTCTCCTTGCCGAGTGCGGACAGCTCGTCTACAAAGCGGGCAAAGTCGATGTTCATTTTGGAGATGTCCGTCATCATGACCATCACGAACATATCCTGCAGAACGGACTGCGTCACGTCCATTACATTGATATTATACTCGGCGCATTTCGCCGAAACCGCGGCTAAAATGCCGACCGTGTCCTTTCCGATTACGGAAATAACAGCTCTCATAGGAATCCCTCCGTACCGGCGATTCGCCGGCAAAATGTTTTTATGAGTATGATAATACGCCGTCGGGCGTTTGTCAAGCGTTATACGCCGATAAAGTGAATCGTCAGCGCCAGAAGCGTCTGCGCGGCGAAATAGGTAGCGATGTTGTGATTTTTGAGTTTTATATTTTTTCTGTCCGGAGGATTGAACATGGTCAGCAGCAGCGACGTATCGGACAGCACAAAGCAGAATGCACCGAAGGTCAGCAGGAAACCGGCAAGAAATGCGTTCGGTGCGCCGCTTCGGATGAAGTCCAGCGAAAACGCTGCCGCCTTGATCATCATCGGCAGAAGAACGAATCCGTAGACAATCCCCAGCTTGATGCCAACGCTCCTGATGCTCATCTTCTTGACTTTTGTATAGAACAGCAGCAGGGAAACCTCGAGCACAACAAAAATCAGGACTTCGCCCCATGTGATGAATCGCCGTTCGGGGAAATACTGCTTTGTCGCGTGAGCATACGCGATCAGGTAAAAGACGTGCGCCGTTGTGAAGCAGATGAACCCTACAATAAAGGGCTTTTTTCCTTTGATATGTAAAAACAAATCGCCGAACCACGAGAAGACAAGACCGATCATCATGAATTGCGCGAAGTCGGAACGGTTGCCCGAATACAGGATCGCCAACACGCCGACGCAGACGAACATCGTCGCGCAGATCATTTTATAAAACCGTGATTTTGTGCTGATGCCGGGTCGCTGCGCTTTGAGAAACAGCGGCGTAAAGATGATCTCGACCACGATTGCGACCGCTGTCAGGACGATCAAAAGAATCTGTTGCGGGCTCATGAAAACACCTCATCTTATAAAAAGCACCGATTTTCTCAATTTGAAAGTTCAAAGTGCAATGTTCAAAGTGCAATGTCGGAAAAGGCTTCGTCTTTTGATTCATTTTATGAAAGCGCGCCGCAGGCGTATCATTCAAGCCCGCAGGGCTTCCGAATCTGAACTTTGCACTTTGCACTTTGCTCATTTTTTTTATAGATAACTTTCTGTCATCAGCCTAAGCTGATCAGACTTTTTTCTTTCTCTTATAAAAGAAGATTTCCACCGCGACAACGGCGGCAACGGCGGCAATGCAAAGCGCGACGCGCACCGGTGTGACCGTCATACCGGCCGTGCCTTTTTCCAGCTCGGCGTAATTGTTCTGAATATCGTCATAGGCCTTCTGCAGCTCGTACGTCGCCGTAACAATATCGCTTCTCGCGCTGCTGCCGTCACGCAGAAGCTTTTCGGCACTCGAAACGGCGTTGTTGTACGCCAGTTTATAATCCAGGTATTTATCCGATTTCAGATCCGGCAGGCTCCAGTTTTCCACCAGTTCGCCGTATTTTTCACGAAGAGCCTCTTTCTTCACTTCGCAGTCGCGGATATAGTCCGTAAGCTCCGGCACGGAATCCGTCAGAATGATGCTGCAACCGCAGGCAATCAGCTCATCCCACCAGACCTCGGTATCCTCACGGATCGTACCGCACAGCTCCGGCTGCGCCGTATTCGCCATCGTCCGGATCCGGCCGTCGGCCTTGCCCATCACTTTGCTGCCGAAAACAACACCCGACGGGACTTTTGTCGCGAGAGTAATCCCCTGTGCGCCGGCCTCAACAGAATCGTTCACATATGAAATCGCACTGAAAATAACATTTCCCTTAAAATAGGTCATCGTCATCGGCTTCACGCCGCAGGAATCGATCCACTCGGTCAGCGTGCTCTTTTTTACATTGCCAACCGCAAAAATCACGGAATCGAGCATATCGTACTGTTCCGCAAGACTGTAAATTTCCTCACACAGCGACCAGTCGGCGTCAAGCAGATACAGGCAGTCCTGCTTCTCCCGAAAAACGCTTTCCAGAGACGGAACATGATACGTCGTTTCCGCCGCTTTGACACCGCCTTCTCCGCTTCTCAGACGGAACTGCGCAATTTCGTCATAGGTCAGCTCCGAAACGGCCGTCGTATCCCCATAGCCGACGCAGGTACGCGTCACCGTGTCGTCCGCCATCAGAACCAGCACGCCATCCTTTGTTTTTTTGACGTCCAGCTCTACGATATCCGCGCCGGCATCCACCGCAGCGCGAACCGCTTCCAGAGAATTCTCCGCTGTACCCCGCCAATAGCCTTTCCGCGCAGCGCACAGCGTCCGCCCATATGGATCTTCATATACCTCGCGAAGCGTCGGCTCATTCTCCGCACCGAAAACGGTTACGGCGAAACAGCCGCAAAGGAAAAGCACCGCCAAAAACGCCGCTGTCATTTTTTTTAATCTGAACATTCTTTTCCCCCTGAGATGGATTTTTCATTATAATATCATATTTCTGCCGGATTCACAAGGGCAAAAGATAAAATAAATGCCAACCAAGGAAAAAAATGTAGACATTCCGATGAAAACTGTACTATAATGGAATAGCAGAAGCAAAAAGCGAAACAGAAGCGCGCCCCAGGCATAAAATCCAAGCGCAAAGCGCTTCCGACATTGTACATAATACATTGTACATTATGATGTAAGGAGAAAAAAGAAAATGGAACATAAAAATCATGCCGCTCTGACGCCGCCGATGGGCTGGAACAGCTGGGACTGCTACGGCGCAGGCGTAACGGAAGAGGACTTGCTCACAAACGCTTCCTATATGCGCGATCATCTGAAAGACTACGGCTGGAAATATGTTGTCTGTGACATTCAATGGTACGAGCCGACGGCGCATACAACGCAGTATCACAAATTCGCCGACCTGTGCATGGACGAATATTCCCGACTACTTCCCGCCGAAAACCGTTTTCCGTCGGCAAAGGGAGGCAAAGGATTTTCCGTCATCGCGCAGCAGATTCACGGCATGGGACTGAAATTCGGCATTCACATCATGCGCGGCATTCCGCGTCAGGCGGTTCACCGGAATACAAAAATCCTGTGCGACGGCGTCACAGCTCGCGACATCGCGGCGCCCTATTCGATCTGCTCCTGGAACACCGATATGTACGGCGTCGATCCAAACGCAAAGGGCGCGCAGGAATACTACGACTCCCTTTTTCAATTATATGCATCGTGGGGAGTGGATTTTGTCAAGGTGGACGACATCTGCAACACGGAATTTCGTCCGAACGCGCCGTATTCGGCAAAACGCGAGATCGAGATGATCCGGAAGGCGATTGACCGCTGCGGACGCGAAATGGTGCTGAGCCTTTCTCCCGGTCCGGCGACCATCGAGAACGCGCATCACTTATCACAGAACGCGAATATGTGGCGGCTGACCGGCGATTTCTGGGACGATCGGAACGCGCTGCGCCGTATGTTCCGCCGCTGTGAAATGTGGTACCGATTCGTCGGCGAAGGCTGCTGGCCGGACTGCGATATGCTGCCGTTCGGCCGTCTGAACGTCGGCGCGCCCGATGAACGTCTCACAAGGTTCACAAAAGAGGATATGATCACCGTCATGTCGCTGTGGTCGCTCTTCCGTTCGCCGCTGATGATCGGCGCGAATCTGCCCGATCTCGATGATTTCACGCTGTCCCTGCTGACAAACCGCGATATTCTCGCGCTGAATCAGCATTCGACCGACAATCGTCCGGTCCTGTGCGAAGACGACACCGTCATCTGGACGTGTCTCGACGGACACAGACGCCGTGTTTTCGCCTTTTTCAATCTGAAGGACAGCGACAGAATGATTCCCCTGCCTTCGGGTTTGTTCGACGCAAACGGAAAAACAATCACGGATTTATGGACGGGAAAAATCGAAAATTCGTCAAATGTCGATTATGCTGCGGTTGTGGCGAAAAACTCGGCGACAGTTGTCCGTTTTGAGTAAAATAAGTTTCCTTTTCGTCATTCTGCATTAAGAATTTGTTCAAAGTTTGGTCATTTTTTCAATTGACATTTTGCGGTAAAATTTGTAAAATTAAAATTACCCAATAGAGTTTTGACCAAAATTTATGAAAGGGGCACTCTATCATGAAAAAAGCAGTATCCATCTTGTTGGCTCTCCTCATGTGCTGCACAATTTTCCCGTTTGCAGCCTTTGCAGAAGACGCAGACGTTGACGTCGATTCCGAAATCGAAGCCTCCGCCGAAGAAACCGTCGCTGCGTGGGAAGCTAACTACGGCATTCTCCTGAAAACACTTATGAACGGCACGAATTATGCCCATTATAAGTACGTATTGGACAACGATAAAGAAATTCAGCAGTTGATGGACGTATACACCGCTTTCGGTCTGTACGACAACGCCTGGAAGAATTACTTTACCAAAGAAGCAAACATCGACACCTGCAAGCAGATCCTCATGGCGATGATCGAAGAGTATTCCGTCGAAATGGGCAACAGCTATGTTGACGCCATCGTTGACGGTCTTGAGACCGCGAAGGACGCCGCCGAATTCGTTGAAAAACTCAACGGTTATCTTAACGAGTACTCCGACGTTCTCAGCTTTGTTGAGTCCGCAGAGTGGAGCACGATCTTCAGCGTTGTTGACGCTCTCATCAAGATCGGTAACGCCTGGGCAGACATCAGAGACGGTTTGATCGAAGCGTATTCGCAGATCATGTCCGTACAGCTTGCTAACGGTTATTATATTGAAATGCTCCAGTATGTTGCGAACAACACGCCTTACGAGCCCATGAAGACCGCTGCTCTTGCGCTGATCGAAGAGGCTACCACGGCTGTTGAAGAGCAGATCGCTTTCTTCCTTCAGGAAGCTACCGAAGACCTCCAGAACCAGGGCATCAACGCTCTCGTCAATCTGGCTGTCAACTCCAACGTCTACACGGCCACCGCGAAGAAGATCTTCAACGGTGCTGCCAGCGTAGCCGACGTTCTCTGGAACACCAGCGACCAGTATGCTCTGTTTGACGCGCTTGTCGCTTCCGTATACGCTGAAAACGCGATCACAGATTACACGGCTCTTTCCTACAGCCACTATGTCGATTCTTTCGATGCTTCCCGCACGATGTTCGCTACCTACGCTCTGATCTCCGTCAGAATGTTCGGCGAGCAGTCCCTCTACAACCTGCTTGAAGCACAGGCCGGCGGCATCATCAATAAGATCAAATCCAAGGTTTACAACACGTCCTGCACAGAGTACACCGCTAACATGGCAGCTCTTACGCTGACGGAAGAAGCGCTCTTCAATACGGCTGTTGCCGATATGGCTCCCGTTGAAGCAGTTGCTTACATCTACTGCCCCGTAAACGTTCTCGTTTATGACGACAGCACCCTTCTCTTCAGAGTCAAAGACGGTGAAGAATCCGTTTACACTTCTTCTTACGGCATGGCGAAAGCTTCCTACTGCGAATACAACAAAGAGTACATCAAGGTTGCATTCCTGAAAGACGCTGATTACAAGATCGTCATGATCGGTACGGATGACGGCTATGTCACATTCGTCAAAGACGTTATGGAAGACGGCGTTTTGAACGATTACTCCTTCACGGAAGTCGCGGTTACGCCCAACACCAAGATCACGGTCACCGGTAAGAAATACATCGTATCCCGCGACAACACGAACCTTGAAGTTGACCTCAACGACGAGTTCGTACAGCCCGAAGGCAAAGAAGTTACTTGGGAAACCGTTACGGAAGCTACCAAGGAAGTCGTTAAGGAAGAGACCAACAACTTCTTCGCAAAGATCAAAGCATTCTTCCAGAACTTCTTCGCAAAACTGAAAGAGCTCTTCACGATTAAAAAATAATCCTTCTTGATAAAAAGACCGGCTTCGTTCAGAGGCCGGTTTTTTATGATAACAGAATTGTCATTATTTGTAACCGCTTTGTCATTGCATTCGCCGGTAAAATTTGCTACGATAGACTTGAAGGAGGAATGCGTATGCTAAGATGCAGAACGCTGTTTTCGGTGCTCGCATCGATTCTTATCCTGCTCTCGACGCCGTTTGCGCTGCTCGGCATAATGATCGAAGAGCATTTTCAGGATAACGATCCCACCGTTTTTGAGGACGGCTCAACCGTCATTCCGACCGGCGGGCCGACCTTTGTGCATCGGCTTTTTGACGGCTATTACATTGATAACGGCGACGAAGTCTTTATGGACGCCTTATGTTATGACACGGACAGTACAATACCCGACTATCGAGCTTCCTTATTAACCGAACAGGGCTACTATGTGCGCCACGCTTTTGACAAAAACGGATTTATCGCCTATAACAGGCCGCGTCCTGCGGCGTCTATTCGCTCTGGACAACCCCACAGGGCTACAGCGTCGTGAAATACGGACAGAAAGAAATCATCATGGGAGATATTGACCGATTCGCCGTCTTCGGACACTATCTGGCGTTCCATCTGCAAATCGCCGACGAATATCTTGACCGCGGCTTCGTCAATCCCCTGATCGAATACTCGACCGACACCGTTCTATCCCGGAAATACGACGGCATGGTATCCGGATTTTCCAACGTCTACGTCGATACCTATGTGCTGATTGACGCCGAAAACGAAACCTATCGGACTTTCAATCACAACGGCAAAAAAGAAATCCAAAAATTTGCCAAAGAGCAAGGTCTCAAAACAGAATGGCAAAAAATCAAGCATGAATTCATGTAAAATTTCTCAATCATATTTGCGTGTTCAAGGCTCAAAATACTACTGCAAACGCAAAAACATTCCCGAAAGGAGTGCGAAAGTCATGGCAGGTAGCAACAAGTCCAGCCTTGTTCCCGGCGCGCGCGAAGCTCTTGATAAGTTCAAGATGGAAGCAGCCAGCGAAGTAGGTGTTAACCTCAAGCAGGGCTACAACGGCGATCTTACCTCCAAACAGGCAGGTTCTGTCGGCGGTCAGATGGTTAAGAAAATGATCGAAGCCTACGAAAACGGCATGAAATAATTCTGACCCACAGCGGGCGCGTTTCGGCAACGGGACGCGCCTTAGTTTTTTCATCGTCTTTTGATTGTTTGAAAAATTTTTGTGAATATGCCCTACAGATAGTGACAAATTCTGTATGCGGGTGTATACTGAATCCGCTGAAATTTTTGTTCAAGTGGTGGAATCATGAAAAAACAGAAAAAACGTGAAATATTGGATATGACGCAGGGTCCGTTTTTCAAAAAGATTATATTCTTTGCGCTGCCGCTGATTTTTACGGGACTGCTGCAGCTTCTGTACAATTCCGCCGATACCATCGTCGTCGGACGTTTTGCCGGAAAGGAAGCGCTGGCTGCAGTCGGCGCGACAGGATCGCTTGTCAATCTGATTCTGAACGTCTTCATCGGCCTTTCGATGGGTTCCGGCGTGATGGAAGCGCGCCATATCGGCGCAGGCGACGAAAAAGGAATGAGCCGCTGCACGCATACGGCAATGACGCTGAGCGTGTTATGCGGTATTGTTGTCGCCGTAATCGGCTATTTTTTCTCGGGAACCTTTTTGAAATGGATGGACGCGCCCGACGACGTTCTTCCGCTGTCCACGATTTATTTGCAGATTTATTTTTTAGGCGCGCCGGGCTCGCTTGTCTATAACTTCGGGGCATCTCTTTTGCGAGCCATGGGAGACACAAAGCGGCCGCTGTACATATTGTTCGCGACAGGGCTTGTCAACGTCGCGCTGAACCTGATTTTAGTCATTCCGTTCGGCATGAGCGTCAAAGGCGTCGCCATCGCGACCATCACCGCGCAATATATCTCCGCCGTCTGCATCGTGCTGTGCCTGATGAAGCTGCAGAATCCCTGCCGATTGAACCTCAGATCACTACGGATTTATAAACGGGAGCTGCTCGGCATCGTCAAAATCGGGCTGCCGGCGGGACTGCAAAACTCTCTGTTTTCCATTTCCAACGTCATCATTCAGACCTCGGTCAATGCGTTTGGCTCCGTCGCAATGGCAGGAATCGCCGCAGGCTCGAATTACGATGGCTACATTTTCACCTGCACGAACGCCATCGCACAGACGGCGATGAATTTCTCATCGCAGAACGTCGGCGCGGGTACTTATGAAAACATCGGGAAAATTTACCGCCGTTGTCTGATCATCACCATCGCCATCGGTGCCGTGATGTCCTGCGCGGGCTTCTTCCTGCGGGAGCAGATCGTCTGGATCTTCTCCAAGGAGCCGGACGTCATCGCCATCGGCGCCCAGAGACTCGCGCTGATTATGCCGTTTTACGCATTCTGCTCGCTTCAGGATATGACCACCGGTCAGGTGCGCGGCATGGGCTATTCTGTAGCGCCGATGATTCTTTCGATTTTCGGCGCATGTGGTGTGCGCCTGCTGTGGATTTTCGTCGCGCTGCCGCATAATCCGACGCTCATCAACCTTTATTGGGCCTACCCGATTTCATGGACCGTCACATTCATCGCGCAGCTCGTCATGTACTTCGTTGCAAAACGCAGTCTGATGAAACGCAAACAAGCCGCATAGCAAAAAAATCCGCACACATTTGTGTACGGACTTTTTCATTCAATCGAAAATATTTGATATGTTAATGGAATCAATCAGAATCCTGCGGATTGTTCCGCATTCGTTATATAGCTGTTGCAGTTTCCTGTCCAATTTTTTATCCGCAAAAAAGCCACTCCTTTATAATCGCTTTGCGGAGCAAAGCCACCGATTCTTTTCTCTCTTCTCTCTTCGTTTTTCTCTGGAAAAGTCGCGGATGAAGAGAAAAGAGAAGAACGAAAAGTGAAAAGTGAAGAGAACCAAAAAGAAAAGCCACACTTGCGTGCGACTTTTCTTTTTGGTGGATGCTAACGGACTCGAACCGCTGACCCTTCGCACGTCAAGCGAAAGCTCTACCAGCTGAGCTAAGCATCCATGTCTGTTGACTTGCTTATTATACACGAACGATCCGAAAAAATCAAGCCCTTTTTTCATATTTTTTATAAATTTCAAAAAAAATAAAAATTTATGGTGCATTTTTCTTTCATCTATAGTATAATGAAAGCGTATGACGAAAGAAAGGAGAAACGGCGTTGAATTTCTTATGAAATTCACAGTCGCACGGTGTTTATGTTCAAACAACTCAAAGAAGACATTCAATGCGTGAAAGATCGCGACCCTGCGGCTACGTCGATTCCGGAGATACTCTTTCTGTATCCCGGACTTCGGGCTGTCAGGTCTCACCGTAGAGCTCATTGGTGTCACTGTCACAACCTGCATTTTTTAGCCCGATGGATTTCTCAGAGAACAGTTCGTAAAACGGGCATCGAGATTCACCCCGGCGCCACCATCGGCAGGCGATTTTTCATTGACCACGGAACCGGCGTCGTCATCGGCGAAACGACCGAGATCGGCGACGACGTGACCATTTACCAGGGCGTCACGCTCGGCGGTACGGGAAAGGATGTCGGCAAGCGTCACCCGACGGTCGGCAACAATGTCATGATCGGTGCCGGCGCGAAGGTGCTCGGTCCCGTCAAAATCGGCGACAATACCAAGATCGCGGCAGGTTCTGTGGTGCTGCATGAGATTCCGCCCAATTGTACGGCGGTCGGCACACCTGCCCGCGTCGTCAAGCTCGACGGCGTCCGGGTGGACAGCCTCGATCAGATCCACATTCCCGACCCCGTCGCGCAGGAGCTCGAACGGCTCGAAGGCATGATTCAGGCCTTAGCGGACACCATCAACAAATAAAGGAGAAAGCAAAATGTACTTATATAATTCCGCCACCAGAAAAAAAGAAGAATTCGTCCCCCACACGCCGGGCAAGGTCGCGATGTATACCTGCGGCCCGACGGTCTATCACTTTGCCCACATCGGCAATCTGAGAACCTACATCATGGAGGACGTGCTCGAGAAATATCTGCGCTATGTCGGCTATGACGTCAAGCGCGTCATGAACATCACCGACGTCGGTCATCTTTCGAGTGACGCCGACACAGGCGAGGACAAAATGCTCAAGGGCGCCAAGCGCGAGCACAAAACCGTGATGGAGATCGCGAAGTTCTACACCGACGCGTTCTTTTCCGACTGCGACAAGCTCGCCATCAAGCGTCCCGACGTGATCGAACCGGCAACGAACTGCATCGACGAATTCATCACGATGGTGCAGGGACTTTTGGATAAGGGCTACGCTTACATCGCAGGCGGCAACGTCTATTTTGACACCTCAAAGCTCGACCATTACTATGTTTTCAATAATTTCGACGCGGAGGATCTTGCCATCGGCGTGCGCGACAGCGTTTCCGAGGACGAGAACAAGCGCAACAAAACGGATTTCGTGCTCTGGTTCACCAAGTCGAAATTTGAAGATCAGGAGCTCAAATGGGACAGCCCCTGGGGTGTCGGCTATCCCGGCTGGCATATCGAGTGCTCCGCCATCAGCATCAAGCACAACGGCGAATATCTCGACATTCACTGCGGCGGCATCGACAACGCGTTCCCGCACCACACCAACGAGATTGCGCAGAGCGAAGCTTATCTCGGCCACCCCTGGTGCAAATTCTGGTTCCATGTCCTGCATCTGAACACCTCGAACGGAAAGATGAGCAAATCGAAAGGCGAATTTCTGACGGTCTCTCTGCTCGAAGAAAAGGGCTATGACCCGCTCGCGTACCGTCTTTTCTGTCTGCAATCCCATTACCGCAAGGCGCAGGAGTTCTCCTATGAGGCGCTTGACAACGCGTCGGCGGTCTTTACGAAGCTGATTGCGCGCATCGCCTCGCTCAATGAAAACGACGGCGACCTCGACGAAGCCGTCATCGCAAAATACAAACAGCAGTTCACCGACGCGCTTGGCAATGACCTGAATACGTCCCTCGGTGTGACCTGCCTGTATGATGTCCTCAAAGCCGACACCAACGACAAAACGAAGCTGTACCTGCTCGCTGATTTCGACCGCGTACTGTCGCTGAATCTGCTTGAAGAAGCCAAGGCATACCGCGAGAAACAGAACACCGCGCCGGCAGCGGAAAGCGAAGAGGACAAAGAGATCGACGCGCTTGTCGCGCAGCGCACACAAGCGAGAAAAGAGAAAAACTGGGCGGAAGCCGACCGCATCCGCGACGAGCTGAATGCAAGAGGCATCACGGTTGTCGATACGCCGAACGGCGCAACCTGGCATCGTTAAGCTGCGCTCAGCGATGCAGTGAAGAGTGAAGAATGAATAGTGAAGAATGTCGGAAGCGCTTCGCGCTTATTATAATGAATCAAAAGGCGAAGCCTTTTCCGACATTGCACTTTGAACTTTGCACTTTGAACTTTTAAAAAGGCGCTTCGCGCTTGGATTTATAAAAATTACTTTACCGCGCATTTTCATGCAGTGTCGGGTCTTCCATGATCTCATAGTATTCGCAGTAAAGCGAGATGAATTTTTCATTGGAGGAAAAAATAAACCGATAACGCTGCGCGGTATACGTCTCATACAGATCGGAAAAATACCGTTTTGGGTTCGCGAAGCTCAGCTTCTCCGTCAGCTCTTTCCGCTCTTTTTCCGACAAATCGGCATAACACGAAACCACGGCGGCGGCGAACGATGCAAACGCATTTCTTTCGCCGTCCGTTTTCATTTTGTCTGCTTTCGCGGTGACCGTCAGGTCTTCGATGGCACCGTTGTCGTCCGTATGCAGCGAGAGCATCACGTCGTCCTCCGAACACAGGCTGAACGTCACGTGATAGGTGTCGTCGTACAGAAACAGGTCGAAATATTGGAATTTGTAATTCTCGTTGATTTTTCCGAGCCTGTCGGAAAGCGTATTATACCCGATCCGCGTCTCTTCCGAACAGGCTGAAAAGGTAAACACCAGTACGAGCACCAAAAAAACGCCGACAGCTTTCTTCATATGATCACCCAAACAAATAAGATAATCCATATATATGAAAACCGGACGGAGCAATATGCCTTTTTTGTCTCTGTTTTAAGAAAAAAACAAAATTTCCTGTTGCTATCTGTTCCGGACTGTGCTATGATGGTTCTTGCATAAGGGGAAAGGAGGTTGTTTCTCATGAAATATGTATGCAATGTATGCGGTTGGGAATATGACGAGGAGCTCGGCGATCCCGATAACGGCATTGAGCCCGGAACCAAGTTTGAAGATCTTCCCGATGATTTTGTCTGCCCGCTTTGCGGCGTCGGCAAGGACGATTTTTCAGCCGAATAAAAATGCATAAAAGGATCCGTTATGAGTCTCCTTTTTGTCCAAGGGACGACAAGCGGATTCTTTTTTCTATAAAGAGAGGGATTCTATGGAAACGATTTTTGATATTACCGCATTCGGCGCGATCGGTGACGGCGAAACAGACTGCACCGACGCCATTCAACAGGCACTTGACGCGGCGGGAGAAGTCAAAGGCGCGGTTCTCGTTCCTCCCGGACGGTATCGCGTGGGCACACTGACCGTCCCGGCAGGCGTACACATCAAAGGCGATCACGCGTGGGCGTTCCGCCGTCCCGGTACGAGCATTTTAGAGCCGGCGGACGAAAATCAGCCTTGTCTGCTCGATATTTCCGGCGGCATCGGCTGCACAATCAGCGGTCTGTCTCTTGAGGGCAACCATATGGGGCAGCATATGCACGGCATTCTGCTTTACCACGACGACTACAACGGCGGTGGCACCGAAGACACGCCGACAATCGAGGACTGCAAGGTCAACAATTTCAGCGGCGACGCCGTGCATTTAGAGCACGTCTGGTGCTTCTCCCTGCGGCATTGTATGCTCTCGCACTGCGGCGGCAGCGGTCTTTTTGTAGACGGCTGGGACGGCTTCGTTCTTGACAACTGGTTTTCGGGGAACAAAGGCGCCGGTTTTCTGGGCGGACCTACCGTCAACTCGATCACGGCGACGGGCAACCGCGTCGAATGGAACACGGCGGGCGGCTTCTGCCTGCAAAACGGCAACTCGATGAATATCACCGGCAACTATTTTGACCGCAGCGGCGGCCCCGGGCTCAGGCTCTGCGCGAAGGACGATCAGCAGCTCGACACGATTTGTGTCACGGGCAACATTTTTTACCGCAGCGGCGCAGGCGACTGCTCGGATCCGCCGGAGGATATGCTCAACAGTGCGCATATCCGCATGGAGGGCTGTATCAACTGTACGGTGTCCGCGAACGCGTTCCGCATGGGTGAAAACGACGGAGGCGGCGGCACGAGAGGCCCCGAAAGCGTCTTTGTGATTCGGCACCTGAAGGACTGCGTGTTCAGTGCGAACGCTGTCAGCAGCGGTTCTGCGAATAACGTCTTCCTTGACAAAGGCGAGCATCAGGGCGAAGTTATTCTGCAAAACAATGTCGGAAACCCCACCGGTAACGCAGACAATATCTTCCCGCATTTTGACTGACCAAAAAAAGAAACGGCGGACATCCGTCGTTTCTTTTTTTCTTTCTGAAGAAGGAAATCAACCGATTCTGTTGAAGCTGTCGTTCAGCGTGTTGACGGCCTTGAAAAACTTATAGGCAAAGATAAACGGACCTACAATGATCAGCGAGCCGAGCACATTCCAAAGCCAGAACGTTGAAGCGGAGAAATCCATTGCAATGCCTCTTCTTTTCAGCTCATTGCCGATGCGGTTGCAGATATTGTGCATCCAGACAATCATGCCGATGCCGCATGTGAGAGGTCCTACCAGGAAAAACAGCAAGTAGTAATTCATGCTTTTTTTGTTGTCGTAACGGGTGCAGACAAGATTGACGTCATCCGTAATATGCGCATAGACAATCAATCCGTAAATTCCGAAAGTTATCAAAGAAAGCAATAGAGTTTTAATAAAGCTTCTGTTGGTTTCCAGTTGTGCAACGGGCATTGTCGGCTGCTGATACTGACCGGGCTGCTGATACTGACCGGGCTGCTGATACTGGCCGGCCTGCTGATACTGACCGGGTTGCTGATACTGGTTCTGCTGCTGATACTGGTTCTGCTGCTGACCGGCATACGCATTCTGCCACTGAGATCCAACGCCAACCGTTTTATCGGCATCGGCTTGAGGAGCCGACGTTTCAACCGTAGCTCCGCAGTACGGACAGAATCGACTATTGTCGGCAACCTGATTTTTACATTTGGGACAAATTAACATGATAGTTTGCTCCTTTTACTATTTTTTACAGAAACCGTCTCCGGCAGATTTTTGTTCCGGAGGTTTTCTGTTTTTTTTCAGAAGAAAAAACAAGAAAAATGATACAATTAAAATTTCTTGGTTAATTCAGTTTGATTATACATCCGATTCTTCGATATTGCAATAAGAAATCCGAATTTTTATCCCGAATTTCAATATTTTTTCAATAAATCGACAGGTTTCGATTATCTCGCCGACGTTTTTTTCGCCTGACCTGTCTGCATGAATCGGCGGCGTTTGCCGTATACATAAAGCAGAATCAAAAGTAAGGAGCCTTCAAATTGTTTGTCATACTCAATGTCATAGGATCGGGAAAACGAAAAGTCAGACGCGGCAAAACCGTCGATCAGGTCTATGAATATTCCACGGGAAACGGCGAAAGATTTTACATAATAGATGTACTCGATTCCGCAAAGGGCGTCAACTGGGATGATGTGGCGTATTTCACAGGCAAGCACGGCAAAGCGGTTCTGCTGGACAGGCGGTACGCGCTGCCCGAATTTTCGCCGATCGGCCGCTTTGAGCCTCTCCACTTCAAAAACGTACTCTTATTCAACACGCTGAACAGCATACTCAAGCAGCTGTATCTCCACGGCGAACGAATCAGATGTCGTCTGTACGATCCCGAAGGGCTGTACGCCGCCCATCTGCCGAAGCTCGTCCGTTTTGCCTGCGAGACGACAGTCGTCACGAACAAGGACTACCGCTATTTTGCCGAGGCCGATTCTCTCTACTGCGACTACGGCGCAAGTGTCCGCATCACGCGAGAGAAGCCAACCGAAGATGATGCCGCAATCATACTCGATACGGTCGGCTCACTTCGCCGTACCGACCGGGGATGTCTCTTTTCCGTCGCCGAAAACGGTTTCACGCCGTCGAAAACGGACGGATTACAGGAACTCAAATCTCTCTGTCCGCCGTATATTGATCCGCTTGATTTCCTCGGCGCCGTTTATGAAAAAAATCATGACCGCCGTCCCGAAAGCGCACTGTGCCGGACATTCCGACTGGGCGATCAGGAAATCACCGTTCCGGAGCTGACCGAGCAGATTCTGCGCCATCGGAATGAGAACACCGGACGCGCAAGGAGCATTATTTTTTACGTATAACTTGACATAAGCGCAAAAATTCGCTATAATAATGTGTAATTGTATAGAGGCGTAAACCTGAAAGGAAGGAAAGTAAATGGCAGACGAATTTCTTTTAACCCAAGCGGCAGTTGACGAATTAAAAGCTGAGCTGAAATACCTGCGTACGACGCGCAGAAACGAAGTGGCGGAAAAGATTAAAGAAGCAAAATCCTTCGGCGACCTTTCCGAAAACAGCGAATACGACGAGGCGAAATCCGAACAGGGCAAGCTCGAAGCGCAGATCACCGAGATCGAATACACGCTTCAGCACGTGACGATCATCGACGAATCATCCCTTGGTACTGACACCGTCCACATCGGCTCTTTCGTAAAAGTATATGATCCGGAATTCAAAGAAGAGGTCAAGTATCAGATCGTAGGCTTCCCGCAGGCCGATCCGCTTGATAACAAGATCTCCGACGAATCCCCCATCGGCAAAAGCCTGCTCGGTCACAAGGTCGGCGACACGGTGGACGTCGAGACGCCCGGCGGCATGCTGAAGCTCGAAATCCGAGAGATCTCAAAGTAAGACAAACAGGACAGGAGATAAAAGAATGGCTGACGAAATCAAGGAACAGGCCGCGGAAAACGCCGCGCCTGAACAGAACATCAACGAACTCAGACAGATCCGCGTCGATAAGCTGACGGCGTTTCAGGAAGCGGGTAAGGATCCGTTTCAGATCACGACCGCCGATCAGGAATATCACACCGCCGATGTAATCGAAAACTTTGATACGCTCGAGGGCAAGGACGTTTCCGTCTGCGGACGCATCATGACGAAGCGCCCCATGGGCAAAGCGAGCTTTCTCAACCTCAACGATCGCAACGGCAAGATTCAGGTCTATGTCAGACGCGACGACGTCGGAGAGGAATCCTACGCGGATTTCAAAAAATACGACATCGGCGACATCGTCGAGGTCAAGGGCTTTGTTTTCAAAACGAAAACAGGCGAAATCTCCATTCACGCCAAATCGGTTCGTCTCCTGACCAAATCCCTGCTCCCCCTACCCGAAAAATATCACGGGCTGACCAATACGGAAACGAGATACCGTCAGCGTTATCTGGACTTAATCGTCAATCCCGACGTGCGCGACACCTTCATCAAGCGTTCGCTCATCATCCGTTCGATCCGGAATTATCTTGATTCTCAGGGCTTCATCGAGGTCGAAACGCCGATGCTCGTCTCCAATGCAGGCGGCGCGGCAGCCAGACCCTTTGAGACGCATTTCAACGCGCTCAACGAAGACCTGAAGCTTCGCATTTCCCTTGAATTATATCTGAAAAGACTGATCGTCGGCGGCATGGAACGCGTCTATGAAATCGGCCGCGTTTTCCGCAACGAAGGTCTCGATACGCGCCACAATCCGGAGTTCACGCTCATGGAGCTGTATCAGGCGTATACCGATTATCACGGCATGATGGATCTGACCGAAAATCTGTACCGCCATGTCGCGCAGGACGTGCTCGGCACGACGAAAATCACCTATAACGGCGTAGAGATGGATCTCGGCAAGCCCTTTGAGCGCATCACGATGGTAGACGCCGTCAAAAAATACGCCGGCGTTGACTTCAATGAAATCAAAACGGACGAAGAAGCGAAAGCTCTCGCCAAAGAAAAAGGCATCGAATTTGAGGATCGCCACAAGAAGGGTGATATTCTGAACCTCTTCTTCGAGGAATACGTCGAAGAGCACCTGATTCAGCCGACGTTCTTAATGGATCACCCGGTCGAAATCTCCCCGCTCACAAAGAGAAAGCCCGAAAATCCCGATTACGTGGAGCGTTTCGAGTTCTTCATGAACGGCTGGGAGATGGCGAACGCCTACTCCGAGCTGAACGACCCGATCGACCAGCGTGAGCGTTTCCGCGCGCAGGAAGAGCAGTTTGCCGCAGGCGATGAGGAAGCGAACCACACGGACGAAGACTTCCTGACCGCGCTCGAATACGGCATGGCGCCTACAGGCGGCATCGGCTTCGGCATCGACCGCATGACCATGCTCCTGACGGACTCCGCCGCCATCCGCGACGTCCTCCTCTTCCCGACAATGAAGTCCTTACCGAACGACAAGTAAGAAAACCCCAGTAT
>CAMEBF010000014.1 GCA_945912145.1 uncultured Clostridia bacterium
AGAATTAAATATTGAATCGGGATTTGTTGGGATTTCTGCAAACAGTCTCAAAATGAATATCAATTCTGCATTATGCATTCTACATTATGCATTCTGCATTCTGCATTCTTCATTCTGCATTATTTTTATAAAACCCCTTGCTTTTCCGACCGAATTTTTGTTATAATTACTACAATCAAAATTATGATAATGGGAGATTGCAATGAAAACTTTACCTATTTGGCAGGATATCAACGTATTCAGTGTCAATACGGAAAAACGCTCGGCGGCGGGCTTTCCGCTTGCTCCCGAAAGCGGCAAGCGCAAGACGGTCAGCCTGAACGGCATCTGGAAATTCCGTTTTCAGCCGGGCAGCGATACGATCGTCAAGGGCTATCAAAACCCCGATTTCGACACGGGGCTTTTTGACGATCTGGAGGTGCCGAGTGAATGGCAGATCAAGGGCTACGGCACACCGATCTACACCAATACCAATTATCCGTACCCGATCTCGAAAATTGATATTCCGCATATCGATGACACCCGCAACCCCTGCGGTCTGTATGTGAAGGATTTTGAACTCGAGGAGACGCAGGACAACGTCTTCGTTCATTTCGGCGGCATCAACTCCTGCGGAGAAGTATACATCAACGGCAAGTTCATCGGCTACTCGCAGGATACCTTTGACGAGACGGAGTACGACATCACGAAATACGTGCATCCCGGTAAGAACCGTCTGGCGGTCACGGTGCATCAGTTCTGCGACGGCAGCTATCTGGAGGATCAGGATATGTGGCGTTTGTCGGGTATCTTCCGCGACGTCAACCTTGTATTTAAGCCCAAGACCTATATCCGTGATTACTATATGCGCAGCGAATTCAGCGATCAGTACAAAAAGGCGAAATTTCTGATCGACGTGGAGCTGGAAGCACGCGGCAAGGCATACGACGGCGGACTGCTGAAAGTTGAGCTGCTCGATAAAAAGAAGCCGATTGCCGAAATGGAAATGCCGCTGTCCGCAATGGGCAATACGGCGGTCAAGACGGTGAGCCTTTCGGCCGATGTGACGGGCTTCAAGCTCTGGAGCCATGAGAATCCGTATCTCTACACCGTCCGCGTTTCGCTGATTGAGGACGGCAGAACGGTCGATGTACGCGAGCACCGCCACGGCTTCCGTGAAGTGAAAATCGAAAAATACAACCCCGAAACAAAGCGCGGTCCGTTCATTCTGCTCAACGGCGTACCGCTGAAAATCTGCGGCGTCAACCGTCATGATTTCCACCCCGATTACGGTCACGCCGTTCCCGAGAGCATCATCCGTTCCGATCTGGAGCTGCTCAAGAGAAGCAACATCACGAACGTCAGAACGTGTCATTACCCGAATTCCCGCCGTTTCTATGAACTCTGCGATGAAATCGGCATTCTCGTCATGAGTGAGAATAACCTCGAAACGCACGGCCTTGCGCATCTGATTCCGCGCAGCAATCCGCTGTGGAGCGCGCAGTGCTGCTACCGCATGACCAACATGGTCTCTTCGTTCAAGAATCACGCCTGCATTCTCTTCTGGTCGCTCGGCAATGAGAGCGGTAACGGCAAGACCTTTGCCGATATGAAGGAAGCGGCGCTTAAAATCGACGCGACAAGACCCATTCACTACGAGCCGGATGCGCATATTGAGGTTTCCGACCTGATGAGCGAGATGTACACGGTGCAGACGCAGATGAAAGAGATCGGTGAGAATAAGCCCCATGTGCATTCCCGCGCCATGTGGAACGCCGGTATGGGCTACCGCCTGACGCCGGAGATGTACCGCGACAAGCCCTTCATTGAGTGCGAATACTCTCACGCGATGGGTAACAGCATGGGCAATTTCTCGGATTACTGGGAGGATTTCAAAAAATATGACCGTTTGGCAGGCGGCTATATCTGGGATTTTGCCGATCAGGCGATCCGCACCAAAACGCCGGACGGCCGCGATAAATGGAACTACGGCGGCGACTTCGGCGACAAGCCGAATGACGGAAATTTTGCCTTTAACGGCGTGTTCCGCGGCGACCGTTCCCCGAATCCGCATTATTATGAAGTCGTCAAATGCTATCAGCAGGTCGATTTCACCCTCAGCGCGAATACCGTGACGCTGCTGAATCGCTTTATGTTCACGTCGCTCAAGGACTTTACGCTTCAATTCGTTTATTCCAATCAGGACGGCGTGATCGCGGAAGCTCAGGTCGAGCTTCCCGATACAAAGTATCTCGAAACGGCAAAGGTTCCCGTTCCGTTCGATCTGACGACAAGCGGCGAAACGATGCTTGATGTCTATCTCATCTTAAAGAAAAACAGCATGAGCCTGAAAAAGGGTCATATCATGGCGAGAGAGCAGTTTGTGCTCGGCTCCTATGCGTATGCCAATGCGCGTCCCGAAGAGGGTACGGTGCGTCTTGAGGACGCCGGCAGTGATTATGTCATCAGCGGCGACGGCTTCACCGTCAAGGTCGAAAAGGCGACAGGCGAGCTGTATTCCTATAAGCTTGGCGAGAAGGAATGTCTTGCGAGCGGCTTCCGTCCGAATTTCGGCAGAGCCAACACCGATAACGAGCGTATGGCGCAGGTTCCGTTTGACTGGGTGCGTAATCTGATCGGTCTGAACGCGTTCAAGCACGCTTCCGAACAGCTGAAAGCGACGGATGTCAAGGCTGCCAGATACAACGGCGGCATCAAGGTGACGGTCTGCTGGCGCACAAAATATGTGGATCGGATCAAGACGGAATATGTCATCACTCCTGCGGGACGTATCGTCGCCACGCTGACCTGCCGCAATACCGTTCCGGTCAATATGCCGCGCTACGGTCTGACGTTTGAGCTGACGCACGATATGGATTCCATCCGTTATTACGGTAAGGGACCGCACGAGAATTACTGCGACCGCAAGACCGGCGCGTATCTCGGCAAGTATGCTTTCGATTCCTGCGAAGATTTCATTCACGATTATCTTTATCCGCAGGAGAACGCGAATCGCTGTGATGTCCGCTGGCTTGAGGTTGGAAACGATATCGTGATGCGTGTGGACGCGGTCGGCAAGCCCTTTGAAGCGAGCGTACATCCCTATACGATGAAAGAGCTGGACGATGCGACCCATTCCTGCGATCTCGGCAGACGTGATACGCTGACGGTCAATCTTGACGGCGGTCAGTACGGTGTCGGTGGCGACGTGCCCGCGATCGCGACGCTCAAGCCGCAGTATACGCTGCCGAAGTATAAGGAGTTGTCCTTTACTTGCAGCATTTCTTTCCGAAAAAAATGAGAAAATACCGTCGGAAGAAAATCAGGACTTGATTTTTTCCATGGTATGGTGTATGATAAGAATGTATTCAGTTACAAAATCAATCAGGGAAAGGTGAAAACAGTATGAAAAAATCTTTGATTGCTATTCTGTCTGTCATGTTATGTGTCGTTTTTGTCTTTACGGGTTGTAACTCCACGGACGATCCGTCGGGTCAAGTCGTAGACAACGCCGGGTCCGACGCGCCGGTCTTCAGCGATATTGAGATCAAAGAAGGCGAAACGGTTGCCGAAACACCGATCGGCGCAGAAGTTGAGCTGTTCCAGAGCGGTGTTTATTATCTGGAGGGTACGATCTACAGCTCCGGCGAAGCGATGCCTGTCAAGATGGCAACGGACGGCACCAACGTTCAGCTTACGGCTACCGTCAGCGGGATCAGCTTTGGTATGCTTGTCCTTGATGACGCTACGTATGTCATTCAGCCCAGCAACAAGATCTATACGGAGCTTTCCGATGCTCTGATCGGCGCGCTTGGTCTTGAAGACACCTTTAATGTTGCCGAGCTCCAGAGTATCCGCGATGAGGAAGACGATGAGACGGCAAAGCTCAATCAGTCTGCCGTTACGATCAATGGAGAGCCGGGACTTTGCACGAAGTATTCCTATACCGATACTTATGTTAAGCTGTATTCCGTAGGCGATGAGCTGATTCAGGTCGATTGCTATGATCCGGACGACACGCTTACCATGCAAATCGATGTCACTACGATCACGAGCCAGATTCCTTCGGATCAGCTGACGCTCAAAGGATTAACAAAGGCTTCTGTTACCTCGTTCCTTTCTGCTTTCGCGGGAACATCGTAATGGCGGAAACGGGAAGAGTTGCCGTCGTAACCGGCGGCGCTTCCGGAATCGGAAAAGCCATCGCAAAAAAGCTTTGCCGGGACGGCTTTTCGGTTGTGATTCAGTACCATCGCTCTGAAGCGGAAGCAAAGGCTTTCGCTTCGGAGCTTTTGCTGTCCGGCGGTCGCGTCATGACGATTAAGGCTGAGCTTTCCGATCCCGAAGCAGTCAGGAATATGATAGAGACGGTCGTCCGGACGTTCGGCGCGCCGTATGTGCTGGTCAATAATGCCGGTATCGCGCAGCAGAAGCTCTTTACGGACATTACGGATGAAGACTGGAACCGTATGATCGGCGTCAATCTCTCTGCGCCGTTTTATTTGTGCCGCGCCGTGCTGCCCTATATGATCCACGAAAAAAAAGGACGAATTATCAATATCGCCTCTATGTGGGGAGAAGTCGGCGCGTCGTGCGAAGTGCATTATTCGGCGGCGAAAGCGGGGCTGATCGGTCTGACAAAAGCACTGGCCAAAGAGGTGGCACCGTCCGGCATTCTGGTGAACGCTGTTTCGCCGGGCGCGGTCGATACGCGCATGATGGCGTCGTTTTCGGCGGAGGACATTGCGGCTCTTTGTGAAGAAATCCCACTTGAGCGGCTCGCGAAGCCGGAGGAGATCGCGTCGGTCGTCTCGTTTCTTGCGTCGGATGCGGCGTCCTATATCACAGGACAGATCATTGGCGTCAACGGCGGTATGGTGATATAAACAGCGGCGGCGCGGAAAATTTTCTGCGTGCGCCGTTCTTTTTGAGAAATACTATTTACAAATGCCGTTTTTTGCGGTACAATACCTCTTGGTTTTTTGAGGAGGAATGAAAAAATGAAGCTCACAGATTCGATCCGCTATATCGGCGTGAACGATCATAAAATCGATTTATTTGAAAGTCAGTATAAAGTCTCGAGCGGAATGGCGTATAACTCTTACGTCATTCTGGACGAAAAGACAGCCGTCATGGACACGGTAGACGCGGCATTTAAGGATGAGTGGCTCGCCAATATCCGGGAAGTGCTCGGCGATCGTACGCCTGATTACCTGATTGTGCAGCATATGGAGCCGGATCATTCGGCGAACATCGCTGTTTTTATGGAGGAATACCCGCAGGCAACGGTCGTGGCGACGGCGAAAGCGATCTCCATGATGCAGCAGTTTTTCCATACGGATTTTTCGGATCGTGCTGTCGTGGCCGGTGAGGGAACCACGCTCTCTCTCGGCAAGCGTACGCTGACATTCCTGACAGCACCGATGGTGCATTGGCCGGAGGTCATGGTGACCTATGACGATGCGGACGGCGTTCTCTTTTCGGCGGACGGCTTCGGCAAATTCGGTGCGCTGGACGCCGACGAGCCGTGGGAGCCGGAAGCACGCCGGTATTATTTCGGCATCGTCGGCAAATACGGAATGCAGGTGCAGAATCTGCTGAAAAAGGCGGCGAAGCTCGATATTCGGATGATTTGTCCGCTGCACGGTCCCGTTCTGTCTGAGAATCTCGCGCATTATCTCGCCTTGTATCAGACGTGGTCTTCGTATGAGGCAGAGGAGGACGGCGTCCTGATCGCTTATACCTCCGTGTACGGCAATACGAGACAGGCGGCGTCTTTGTTGGCGGAGAAGCTCTCTGAAAAGGGCTGTCAAACGGTCGTGACGGCGGATCTCGCGCGCAGCGATATGGCGGAAGCGATCGGTAACGCGTTCCGCTTCGGAAAGCTCGTCCTGGCAACAACGACCTACAACGCAGAGATTTTCCCGTTTATGCGGACATTCCTTGACGAACTCATCGAACGCGGCTATAAGAACCGCACGGTCGGACTGATCGAAAACGGCTCGTGGGCACCGACGGCGGCAAAGGTCATGCGTAAAAAAATCGAAGAGATGAAAGGTATTACCGTCTTGGAGCCGGTTGTCAGCATCAAATCCGCTGTCAACGAAGATAATGTACAGCAGCTCGAATCTCTCGCCGACGCGCTTTGCCAATAACAGAGAAAGAAAGAGATCGGATTCAGTCGTCCGATCTCTGTTTTTTTATTCGATTGTGATCGTTATCGGGATCTGCGTCTGATACCGCTGGGTGACATTGGGCTTCAGGCCTGTCGTGTAGTCAAAATTCAGCATCACTTCGTAAAAGTTCTGTCCCTCTTTGTAAGGAACGGAAAACGTCAGCTCCCATTCGAGGGGATATACGCCGTTTTCGTTTGACGGCAACGGAACGTTTTCGGGCAAAACAGCATTTCCGTTGTTTTTGCCGGCGGTGTAGATCGTATTGCCCAATTCCTGACCGCTCAGGGTGATGCTGTTGAGTACGCCGTAAAAATCCGCTTCCGTTTTTTCAATGGACAGTATCGCCGTGCAGGTGAGCATCCCGTCTTTGCCGACATTTTTGAACGTGAACGATGTGGCAGAGACCGTAATGTTGACGCGGTTCTTGATCTCTGAAACCGCTTTGTCCGAAGACGATGTGAATTTATATTTCGTGACGGCGGCGCCGGTGATGAGCAGCGCGCCCAGAAGACACAGGCAAAGAGCCGCAGTCAGCAATTTTTTCCGTTTCATTTTGTTCATCCTCCCTTTTTATTGTAACCGCAAACGCCTCGTTTGTCAACCGCCGGAAATTGCCTCGGCGGCTTTTTTGTAGTCGTCATAGGACATAAAGGTGTTGAGCAGCTGCAAAAGCTGGGCATTGGAAAGCCGTGAGGGGAGCCCCAACGACGAAAGCAGCTTATATTTCCGTTCTTTCGCGTTGTCGCTGCCGGTAAAGCCGTCGGCGAACAGATCGGCGGTCGTGACGGGTCGGGCATTCGTCGGTTTTTCCGTATGCGGCGTCACGCCGGCTTTTTCGAGAGCTTGCGTCAGAACGGCGGGAGAAAGTCCCTCCACACCGAGCTTTCCTTCTTTCGACGGCTCGGTCTTGCGTTTTTCCTTGCCGAAAATATCGGGGATATAGACATTGACGACGCGTCCGTCTGCCGCAATATTTCGAATGTAATTGCGGATCCGGAATCCGGCGGCGTCGCTGTCCGTCAGGACGATGATCCCCTTTGTCTGCGCAAGATAGCGGATCAGCGCCTTCTTTTCGTTGTCCGAAAAAATCCGGAAACCGTCCGTCTCGATGATCACAGCGTCTAAGAAGCTCGAAAGCTTGATCTTATCGTATTTGCCCTCGACGATCACGGGCATATCCAGCGCGATCATGCGGCACTCTCCATAATGTAAAGGAGCTTCGCGAGCAGTTCTTCTAAAATAACATTGTTATCCATGCTGAACGATTTGATCTTGATGTCCGCTTCGGAAACGGCGTCGAGAATGCGTTTGAGCTTCGTCATAGAGACGGATTTCGCGGCTGTGGCGGCTTTTTCCAGACGGTAGGGCTTGTTTTTGTAACCGGCATAGGCGTCGAGATAGGCGCGCACGCTGCCGCGTTCGCTGCCAGCCGCTTTCATGCGGTACATATCGACGTAGCTGAATGCAATGGTGCCGATAATGAGCGTCGGATCGGTTTTCTCTTTAATGAGCGCGGAAAGAATGGCGAATGCGCGGTCGTTTTTGCCGCGGTTGACGGCGTCGGTCAGGTCGAATACGGAAGCCTCTACCGATTTGACCGATACAGCGTCTACCATGTCTTTTGTGATTTCTTTCCCATCCGCATAGGCGCAGAGCTTGTCAAATTCATTGAGCAGCACGTTCATGTCGCTGCCGACGACGGAGAGGAAATACGCCGCCGTTTCATTGGTGATGGAGGCGTTTCGCTTGCCGGCTGAACGGACCAACAGCGCGGTGATGTCGTTTTCCGAACGCTTGGAGAGCCGGAAGATCACGCCGTTCTTGTTAAATTCGTCGAGAATACCTTGCCATTTGGCGTTCTGTTTCGGGTCGATCTCGGTCGTTTCCATTAAGAAAATGACGACCGCGGTATCGGGCAGTTTCGGAAAATAATCGGTATAATTTTTAAGCTCGTCCGCGCCGGTTTTCAGAAACGGAAAGTCCTTGATGAAAATGCAGACCTTGTCGCTCATGACGGGAAGCGTCTCACAGGCCTCGTAAACGGCGTCGAAGGTAACGGTCTCCGAATCGAAATAATGATAATTGAAGCCCGCGCCGGACGTGTCGGTGACGGATGATGCAAGATTTGATGCGTAATGCGCCGCGAGGTAGCCCTCATCACCGTAGATGAAGTAGAGCCGGGCGAGCTTGCCGGCTTTGATATGGGAACGGATCGAAGATTCATCACGAATAATCATGCTTTTCCTCCTGTACGCTTGCGTGGATAAGCGGTGAATTACGGTATGTGAGCTGTCCGCCTGCAAACGTGGAATGAATATTGGAATTGTCGTAAATAACGGGATCGTCGCCGGAAATCAGAATGGTGTCGAAATGCGAGAGATCGGTCTGGGGAAGCGTCTGCCGCGTGATGAGCAGATCGGCACTCTGCCACTCTTCGGAAACGGCGGCAAAGTCGGACGTCGAGCGGAAGAGAATCACGCACGAAAAATCACGGCAGAGCAGTCTCGCTCCGGAGAATGCGTCGTTGTTTTCGTAAGTCAGAGTGATCGTATCGTCGAGCTTTACCGTACAGCGATCGGTCCGCAGTGTGTTTTCGGGCAACCTGTCCGTCAGGTAGCGCGGAAAATTGGCCGTAGTCATCATCATATTCTCATAGTCATAACGGCCGAGCAGCTCATAAGCGTAGGCGGATTCGGTGTCCGTCTCGCGCGGCAGCAGCCAGAGGTCAAAGGTGCGCGACGCGATTTTGTCGCCGACGGCAGTCAAACGGTAGTCCTTGCCTCTCTTGCCGCCGCAACCGATGAGAATGTCGGTGTTGCCGCAGGAGAACACCACCGAGGTGCCGTTGCCGACATCCGCCACCGAGACTTTCACCGTATAGGTGTCCGTCACCGCGCTGACGGCGGAAAACGCAAAGAATACGGCGACGGAAGCCGCTGTAACGCGGCGAAGCTGTTTGTTATTTTTACGGAAAAGAAAAATCAGAATCAGGATCACCGCCAAGAAGAGCAGAGAGAAAACGGCGGAGACAGTATCCGACGCGTCCATGACCGCATACGGAAGATGCGATAGCTTGTCCGTGATGACGATAAGATAGCGGTCAAGGAGAGAGGAAAACAGGAACAGGGGTTTGGAGAGCGGCGTCAGCCATGCGAAAATAACGCCGAATCCCGAGAGCACCATCAGGAGCTGGCCCGGAATCAGACACAGCACGTTGGAGAGCGGAGAGATGACGGAATAGTAACCGAACCGGCAGACCGAAACCGGCATGGTAAAGATGGAGGCGACGAGAGAAAAAACGACGGTGGTAAGCAGAAATGTCAGGATTTTGCCGATTGCCTGACTGCGGCATTTCTTTTGAAGCACTTTGATCGATTCCGACAGCGGCAGCGCAATGGTGACAAGTCCCAGCGTCGCCAGAAAGGACATCTGCAGCGCGACGCTCATGACGGCAAACGGATTGCAGAAAAGAATAACGGTCAGCGCGATAAAAAGAGAGTTGAGCGTGTCGGATTTGTGCGCGATTAATTGCCCGAAAAGCGCGATGATCAGCATGATGCCGGCTCGCGTGACCGATTTGGTAAAGCCGGTCAGCGCCATGAAGAAAAGCACAAACAGCATGGAGAGGATCGGCGCAAATTTTTGATTTTTGCGGAAAAGGCGTAAGAGCGCGTATTGCAGCAGTCCCGTCCAGAGCGACAGATGAAAGCCCGAAACCGCAAAAAGATGGGAAACGCCTGCGTAGCGGAAATTGAGCAGCGTGTCCGCAGAGAGGTCGGACTGATTGCCTGTCAGAATGGCGTCGGAAACGGCGGCATAGTCGTCGGACATGAAAAGGTGCAGCGTATTTGTGATCGTCCGCCGCAGCAAATCGAGATAGTAGGCCGGCGGCCGGACTGTTGCCGGCGTCACCGAACAGTCTGCATTCGTGTAGGCGCCGATGTAGATACCGTTCGCCTTATAATTCATAGCGGTCTGTGGCGTCGAACCCAGCTCGCAGATCGTCGCATCGGGAAAGGTCATCGTGTCGCCGATCTCAGCAGAGACCTGATAGCGGTAACTGATACGGATTTTTGCTCTGACGCTGACGCCGTCCACCGTGATGTGCTCGAGCGTGTAATAGTATTTTCCGTAAGAGGCTTCGGCTTCCGACAGCGTGCCTGAAATCGAACGGGGCGTTTCGCTGCATAGGGAAATCGCCGGCATATAGTCCGAAACGGTTTTGACGGCGTACGAAAGGGAAGACCCCATCAGCGCTACGCAGATAACGAACAGCCAGGGAATGATCTTTTGTTTCTTACGAAGAAAAAAGAAGAGTACCGTCAGTACGGCCGCCACGCCGAAAACAGCCGCCGCGGCATTCATGCCGCAGTAGCTGAAGAGAAAAAGCGAGAGGAAAAAGGCGCAGCCAGCCGGAATAAACGGACGGATCATAGATAACCTCAGTCGGCGCTGTAAATGACTGTATGCTGCGCTGTTTCGATCGCCTTATGGAACAGCTCGTCATCCCACATGGCGTTTTCGGCGTCTTTCGCCATCGCCAGCGTCGGTTTTGTCCGCGGATGCTTCGGCGTAAAGACGGTGCAGCAGTCCTCATACGGTTCGATGGAAATGTCAAATGTGTCAATTTTTCGGGAAATCTCAATGATTTCGTTTTTGTCCATGCCGATGCAGGGACGGAAAACGGGGAGAGTGGCGGCGTCGTCCGTACAGCCGAGCGCCCAGATGGTCTGCGACGCGACCTGACCGACGCTTTCTCCGGTGATCAGCGCGGCGCAGTCCTGCCGTTTTGCGATTTCCGACGCAATGCGCATCATTAAGCGGCGCATGGTGATCGTGAACATCTCCTCCGGCGCGCAGTCGCGGATTTTCTCCTGAATTTCGGTGAAATGAACGGTGTATAAATCAATGCGGCCGCTGTAGCGCGCCACTTTTTTTAACAGCTCATGCACTTTCATTTCGGCGCGTTCGGAGGTGAACGGCGGAGAAGCGAAGTGAACGGCAGTCAATTGAATGCCGCGTTTCGCCATCATCCATGCGGCGACGGGACTGTCGATACCGCCGGAAATGAGCACGGCAGCCTTGCCGCCTGTGCCGGTCGGCATACCGCCTGCGCCGCGCAGCTGATTGCCGTGAATAAAGGCGTGGTGATCGCGAACCTCCACGTTCACCGTCACATCGGGGTGGTGAACGTCCACTTTCAGGTGATGGAATTTCGAGAGCAGATAGCCGCCCACTTCGTTGCAGATCTGCGGCGAATTATAGGGGAATTTTTTGTCGGAGCGTTTGGCTTCAACCTTAAAAGTGCGCGCAAAGCTCAGCTCGTCTCCCAGGTAGGCGGCTGCCGTTTCCTTGATGATGTCGATGTCTTTTTCGCACTGCGCGGCGCGGGAGATGCCCACAACGCCGAAAACGTGCTGAATGATATCGACGGCTTTGTCGAAATCGACGTCCTCGTTCATCGGCTCGATGACCGTCGTGGATTGCGCACGCACAAAGCGGAACTCACCGACCGAAGCTTTGAGCCGCTGTTTGATATTTTTGATGAGAATATCTTCAAAAGTACGGCGGTTCAGACCTTTGAGTGCGAGCTCGCCGTCTTTGAGCAGAATAATTTCTTTCATATCATTTCTCCGTTTTTTGAACTTCTGTTTTTTTTATTTATCGGCGGATTCGTCTGACGATGCTGTCAATGGCTTCCGCGACGCAGTCCATGTCCTCTTTCGTCGTCCAGCGCGACAGGCTGATGCGGATCGCCGAGTCAATCCGTTTCGGGTCAAGCCCGATTGCCGTGAGCACTTCGCTGCGGTGTCCCTTTTTGCAGGCAGAACCGGCGGAAACGTAGATGCCCATTTCGGACAGCGCGTTGACCATCGTCTGCGACGGAATGCCCAACACGGACAGATTGATGATGTACGGCAGGGCGTCGGCGGATGAATTGATATGAACGCCGCCGATCTTCGTCACTTCGCGGACAAAATGGTCGCGGACGTTCCGCACTTCGATGAGCTCGGATGTGAGATTCGGCAGAGCCGCCACAGCTGCGCCGAAGCCGACGATCGCGGGCATGGCCTCTGTGCCGGAGAACATTCCCTTTTCCTGACCGCCGCCGACAAGATACGGCGGAATGGTAACGCCTTTACGGACATAGAGCGCGCCGGCACCTTTCGGTCCGTGGATTTTATGGGAGCTCACGGTCAGCAGATCAATGCCGCATTTTCCGGGATTGAGCGGGATTTTGCCGAACGCCTGGACGGCGTCCACATGGATCAAGGCAGAGGAATTGGCGCGTCTGACGGCAGCTTTGAGATTCGCGATGGGATTGATCGTGCCGATCTCGTTGTTGACCGCCATGATGCTGACAAGAACGGTCTGACTGTTGACGGCGTTCATCAGCTCCTGCGGTGAAAATGCACCGTTCGCATTTGGTTTCAGCCGCACGATTTCAAAGCCCTGTTTTTCCAGACGCTTCATCGCTTCGTTGACGCTCGGGTGCTCAAGCGATGTGGTCACAATGCGGTTGCCGCGCCGTTTGCCGGCTGCCGCCGCGCCGAAAATCGCCGTATTGTTGGCGGCGGTGCCGCTTGTGGCAAAAAAGATTTCGTCTTTCCCGGCAGAGAGCGCGTTTGCCACGCATTCCCGCGCTTTTTCGAGCATTCGCGAAGCTTCCGTCCCTTTTTTGTGGAGCGACGACGGGTTGCCGTAGTTCGTCGTGAGCGTGGTCATCATCGCTTCGGCGGCTTCCCGGCAGACTTTTGTCGTTGCGCTGTTATCAAGATAAATTTCCAAAAGGTATCAACTCCGTATGTGTGATGACAGCGGACGGCGAAGTGAATTTCTCTCTACGCCGTAACGCTGCGCTGTTATAGTATATGCGCGGTTTGTCCTGCCGTGATTCTCTTTATTATATCATATAAAAGAGAAAACCTCAAGGGATTTCTAAAAGAAAACAGACGCCCGAAAGCGTCTGTCCGAATGATTCGATTAGCCGGGAGGCCACGTGAAATCGCGTCCCGAAAGCAGATGGAAGTGCAGATGCTTGACGGACTGTCCTGCGCTGTCGCCGCAGTTGGAGACGATGCGGAAGCCGTCCTCAAAATTCTGCTCTTTTGCAATCTTTGCCGCGACTTCAAAAATATGCGCGACAAGATGGCTGTTTTCGGGAGTGATGTCTGCCGCCGAAGCGATATGCTCCTTCGGTATGATGAGAATGTGAATGGGTGCCTGCGGGTCGATGTCGTTGAACGCGTAGACCTGCTCGTCCTCATAGACCTTGGAAGAGGGAATCTCGCCCTTGATGATTTTACAGAAGAGACAATCGTCCATGAAAATCCTCCTTTTTATTCGTGAAGAAAGCTGCCTGCGATTTCGGCCGCCTTGGCGATCGCGTCGCCGGCTTTCGTCATATCCTTGCCGCCTGCCATCGCGCTGTCGGGTTTGCCGCCGCCGGAGCCTCCGGCGATCTTCGCAACCTCGCGAACGATGTTACCCGCGTGCGCGCCCTTTGCGATTGCGGCCTTGCCGCACATGCAGCCGAACGAGACGGTGCCTTTTTCTTGGACGGTCGATGCGGCGATCATGATGATGTCCTCGCCGAATTCCTTTGCGGAGTCGAGCATGGCGCGTACCTTTTCCGCGCCGCCTTCGCCGATTTCGGCGGCGATGATGCGGATTCCGTTAACGGTCACCGCTTTATCAAGCAGGGAAGCGGACTGGGAAGCCGCAATCTGCGCCTTGAGCTGCTCGATCTCTTTTTCTTTCTGTTTCAACTCTGCCGCAACGGAAGCCGCCTTGGCTTTCAGCTCGTTGGCATTGCCGAGCTTGAGCGCCGCTGCCGCGCCGTAGAGCAGCTCGTTCTTTTCGTCGATGTATTTCAGCACGTTTTTGCCGGTGACGGCCTGAATTCTTCTGACGCCTGCCGCGACGGAGGATTCGGATACAATCTTAAACAGACCGAGCTTGCCGGTGTTGTCCGCATGTGTGCCGCCGCAAAGCTCCGTGGAGAAGTCGCCGGCCTTGACAACGCGGACGACATCGCCGTATTTTTCGCCGAACAGTGCCATCGCGCCCATCGCTTTGGCTTCGGCGATCGGCATCTCACGCGTCATAACTTCTTCCGCCGTCAGAATCTCTTCATTGACAAGGGCTTCGACCTGCTTGAGCTCGTCGGACGTGAGCGCGGCAAAATGCGTAAAGTCGAAACGGACTTCTTTCGCGTCAACGAGCTGACCGGCCTGCTCGACATGCGTGCCGAGCACTTTCCGCAGCGCCGCCTGGAGCAGATGCGCCGCCGTGTGGTTGCGCATGGTCGCTTTTCTCGTCTCTTCGCAGTATTCGGTGACTGCCTTGTCGCCGACCTTGACGGAATCGCCGTTCAGCGTGCCGTGGTGAAGCACCACGCCGTCGGGATCTTTCGTCGTATTCGTCACTTCAAACGCGCTTTCGCCGATCCGGATGACGCCGACGTCGCCGACCTGTCCGCCGCTTTCCGCATAGAACGAGGTCTTGTCGAGAATCAGGATCGCGTCGTCACCGGATTCGATATAATCTTTTCTTTCACCGTCCGCAATGAGCGCAACGATCGTGCCCTCGGTGCGGTTCTCGGTATAGCCTGTAAATTCCGTTTTGGCAATATCTTTCAGCGATACACCGGAATTGCGCCAGTCGGAGTCCGCCGTGTTGCGTTTCGCGCTCTTGGCTTTCATGCGTGCTTCTTCCACAAGCGCCCTGAACTTTTCCTCGTCCACCGTCATGTTGTTCTCTTCGAGGATTTCTTTCGTCAGGTCGATGGGGAAGCCGAACGTATCGGCGAGTTTGAACGCGTCTTCTGCCGGCAGAACGCCGTCTTTCGCATTCGCCATCATGTCGTTCAGAAGTCCCAATCCGGAGTCGATCGTCTTGTAGAAGCTCTCTTCCTCCATCGCGATGACTTTCTTGATATAGTCTTTTTTCTCCACGAGATTGGGGTAAGCCGTCGCGTTCTCCGAGATGACGGTGTCGCAGACCTCGGAGAGGAACGGTCTGTCAATGCCGATGAGACGGCCGTGACGCGCGGCGCGACGCAGCAGACGGCGCAGCACGTAGCCTCTGCCGCTGTTGGAGGGCAGAACGCCGTCGCCGACCATAAAGGTCGTGGAGCGGATATGGTCGGTAATGACGCGCAGGGAAATATCCTTTTTCGGATCGTCGTGATACTGAATGCCGGCGATCGTCATGATGTGCTTCATGATGTTGCGGACGGTATCGACCTCAAAGAGATTGTCAACGCCCTGCATGACGCAGGCAAGACGCTCAAGTCCCATGCCCGTGTCAATATTGGGGTGAGCAAGACGGGTGTAATTGTTGTGACCGTCGTTTTCAAACTGGGTGAAAACAAGGTTCCAGACCTCGACGTAGCGGTCGCAGTCGCAGCCGACCTTGCAGTCGGGTTTGCCGCATCCCTTTTCGGGACCTCTGTCAAAATAAATCTCGGAACAGGGACCGCACGGACCTGCGCCATGCTCCCAGAAGTTGTCCTCCTTGCCGAAACGCACCATGTGCGAGGGATCGACACCCACTTCTTTCGTCCAGATGTCAAACGCCTCGTCGTCGTCCTGATAGACGCTGACATAGAGCTTTTCTGCCGGCATCTCGAGCACTTCGGTGAAGAACTCCCATGCCCACGCCGTGGCTTCATGCTTGAAATAATCGCCGAACGAGAAGTTGCCGAGCATCTCAAAATAGGTGCCGTGGCGCGCCGTCTTACCGACGTTTTCGATGTCGGGCGTGCGGATGCACTTCTGGCAGGTGGTGACGCGCTTTCTCGGCGGCGTGACCTCACCCGTGAAGTATTTTTTCATCGGCGTCATGCCGGCATTGATGAGCAGAATGCTTTTGTCTCCCTGCGGAACAAGGGAAAAACTGGGCAGACGCAGATGCCCTTTTGATTCAAAAAAGCTTAAATATTTTTCGCGTAATTCGTTAAGACCTGTCCATTCCATCGGAATCAACCTCCTATAATTTACAAATAAAAAATGCCCTATGCCAAATCAGGGCGGGAAGAACCCGTGGTACCACCTGAATTGTGCATAACGCACCGCTCGAATCCGTTTAACGCACGGCGTACGGACTGCTCCTCGCAGCCTTGCTCGGGGCCGGCTTGCCGATGTTTCACCGCGGCTTCGCACCAAACAGCCGCTCTCTGAACGCTTCCGACCGACATAAACCCGTCATTGCTTTTGCAATATTGAATTTATTATATGTCATTTTTCCGGCAATGTCAAGAGGAAAATTTACTCGCTTCCATAAAAAGAATCCGACGCTCTGCCTTTTGACAAAGCGTCGGAATAAAAATCAGAATTATTCTTCTTCGGTCGTCGTCTTTTTGACTTCGATCTTGCCGTAACGGGATCCGGCTGCGTCGCTCTTGGGGGCTCTGTCTGCCGGAACATTGGGCTTGTAGCCGCCGTCTCTTCTGCCGCCGCGGTTTCCGCCGCGATTGTTGTAACCGCCTCTGTTGCCGCCGCGGTTATAGCCGCCTCTGCGTCTGTCGGGATGGGTCGGCTGCACGCCTTCCTCAAGCGTGATGATGACGCGTCTTTCGGCGTCGTAACCGACGGAATGGGAGGTAACGCCTTCGATACCCTGAATCGCCGTGTGAATGATGCGTCTCTCATACGGATTCATGGGGTCGAGCTTGACGTTACGGCCGTATTTGAGTACCTGCGCCGCCGAACGCGCTGCAAATTCACGCAGGCTCTCGGCTCTCTTTTCGCGGTAATCGCCGATGTTGATGGAAACTTTCTTGTGACCGTCCGTATTCTTGTTGGCGAAAAGACGGACCAAATACTGAACAGCGTCCAGCGTTTCGCCGTGACGGCCGATGATTGCGCCGTAATTCTCGTTGGTTACGAGCTCGTAAACGGTCTCTTCATCCTCTTCGTGCGATGTGACGGTGACGTCCTCGATGCCCATGCCCTTGATGATCGTCGTCAGATATTTTTTGATGGCGGCATCGTCTTCGGGGCTGATCTCCGATTTTGCTTCCGCTTTTGCCGGCTGCGGCGCGGTGGCTTTCTTATCGGATTCTGCTTTCACGGGCGCTTTCTTAACAGGCGCGGTCTTTTCCGGAGCGGCTTTCACTTCGGGCTTTTTTTCGTCCGGCGCTTCGTAGTACGCTCTGACTTTGGCGTCTTTGCCGCCGATTCCGAGAAAACCTTTCTTGGCGTCCTGAAGAATCTCAAATTTGACATCGGCGTCAAGGGGCGCGTTCAGGGCAGCTTTTGCCTTCTGGATGGCTTCGTCGCGTGTTGCTGCCGTTGCAATGGCTTCTTTGATCATTTTTTTACACCTTCTTCTATTTATCAGTCATCGGGATTACTGCCCGAGAACTCTTTTAACTTCTTGATATTGGCTTCGCGGGAACGGCGCTCGACCGTCTCGTCAATCATGGCGTTGGCTATGACGCGCTGTGGGTTATAGAACTGATTGAGCGCGATTGTCTGCAAAAGCGTGAACAGGCTGGACATGATCCAGTAAATACCGACGCCGGCGGGGAACATAAAGGTAAAGACAACCGACATGACAGGCGACATAAACGTCATGCAGCCCATCGACGGATTTTTTGCCATTTCGGGATTGGTCTGTTTCTGCTTCTGGAACATGATAAGGCTCGTCAGCATACCCAGAATAAAAACGGTAAGCGGAATTAGCCATAAGATGCTGGGATCCTTAAACTGTGGCGTCAGCGTCAGGTCGATTTTGCCGAAGAGCATGAACTGATCTTTCAGTTTGAGAATATTCTCACTATAATCGGAAAGACACTCCGGTATATTCGAACCGCTGCTATCGATATTCTTGAGTATTTCAATTTCATACTGACGACCGGCATTCCCGTTCGCGTTTGTTACAATTTTCATCGCCTCTGCGGCTTTTGTCACAAGGTCACTCGAAATCGCAAGAACACGGGAAAGCGGCGTATAAACAACGCCGTACAGACCGATCATAACGGGGAATTGGATCAGGAGAGGCAGACAGCCGCCGGACATGGCGTTGAAGCCCTCTTTCTGGTAAAGAGCCTGCGTCTCCTCCTGAATCTTCATCTGCATTTCTCTGGTGGGCTGACCGCCGTTGGAATACTTCTGACGGATACGGTTGACCTTCGGCTGCAATCTCAGTTGCTTGGCGGAGTTCTTCTGCTGACTGATGGAAGAGGGGAGCAGAACGAGCTTGACGAGCAGAACGAGAATAAAAAGCGAAAGCAGATAGTTGCCCGAGAAGTTATAGAAAAAATGCAGAATGTAGCCGAACGGTACGGCCAGTGCATTATATAACGCTGTCATAAATTTTCAAATCCTTAAAGTAGGGAAAATCCCGTTTTCATTTATTTCTTTTGTACTTTTCTTTCAGATCCGGGACGGGATCCACGCCTCCCGGAAACAGAATATTACAGCGCGACAGGCGCCGAATCCCCAAAAATCCGCCTCTGAGCGCGCCGTAGCGTTCGATGGCCTCGAACATATACTGCGAACAGGTCGGGTAATAGCGGCAGCGCGGCGGAAACAGCGGCGATATTTTTTTCTGATAGAATCGGATGAGGTTAAGAAGCAGTTTTTTCATCTTGCAGAACGCCTGCTTTCCGCAGCATGGGAACCATCGCCTGATAGATTTCCGTACTTTTTTTGCGAACGGTTTTGGTGCGCGCGACAAAGACGATATCGTAAGAGCCGTGAAGCGGCTGATCGATCTGATAAAACGCCTCACGGATCACGCGTCTTGCCCGGTTGCGCTGAACGGCGTTCCCGATTTTTTTGCTGGTGGTAATGCCCATACGACAAATACCCGCGCGGTTCTTTATCACATAAACGACCAACGCAGGATTTGTGTAGGACTTGCCCCGCATATAGGCGCGGCGAAAGTCGGTGTTCGCTTTTAACGTTTCGATTTTCGGCAAAAAACACTCACCCGAATCTTTCGTTCCGCTGTTACAGAGCCAGCGTTTTTCTGCCTTTCGCTCTGCGGCGAGCCAGAACCTTGCGGCCGTTTCTGTCTGACATTCTGGCGCGGAAACCGTGAACCTTCTGCATATGTCTCTTCTTGGGCTGATACGTTCTCTTCATGTTGTCGAACCTCCATTCGCATCACAATGCTCTACGAGTATTGTTTCAAAATATTCGATGACAGGACTTTCTGTCCCTGCGATTTATCATTATATAACATAAACGGGGCTTCTGTCAACCTTTTTTTGCATTTAATTTTTCTGATTGCTGCCGGGGAAAAGAAAAATCGGATTTGAAGGTTGACATCAGATGCGGAATCTGCTAAAATTCATTACGATAACAAAATATCGGCCTCCTTAGTTAAATGGATATAATAAACCCCTCCTAAGAATTCGTTGCAACTACCGCTTTTTCAAGAAAAGCGATTGTTATCATGTTAATACAGTACCAAATGCCTCCTTAGTTAAATGGATATAATAAACCCCTCCTAAGGGTTAGTTGTGGGTTCGATTCCCGCAGGGGGTGCCAAAAGAAAGTGCCGTGAAGCCTTATGCCATAAGGTTTCGCGGTTTTTTCATTTTTCCGGAGCACTCCACAAATTTAGGAAATCGCACTTTTTTTATTAGCTGGAGGCCTCTCAGCTAATAAAATCCGCCCATATTTTGGGAGATGCTCAAAAGTACCGCAAGAAAAACCCAGCTAATAAATATTAGCTGGAAAACACCCACTCAACCAATGAAAACAGGCCTCCAGCTAATTTCGTGTTTTGCCCCCTATCAAAAATCTGCTAATTTGCACAGGCGTATGTTACATCCACAGGCTTTTTGAATTTTTGTAGAAAATATGTTATAATCATTGTAACGTTTTGTAAGTTCCCTAATCTAATAGTTGAAAGGACGGTGAAAATGTGACTGATTTTGAAAAGCTTTTCAATGAAAACCGAGAATTCATTTTCAAATATCTGATAAAAATGACACGGGATATTACGCTATCCGAAGAGTTGACACAAGAAACCTTTTTTCGTGCATATATGAACTATGCTTCTCTGCGAGACAAGGATAAAGCATCCGTGTGGCTCTGCCAAATTGCAAAGAATACATATTTTGCGTGGTATAACGAACAAAAGAAAAAAGATTCTCTCGACGATCCTGAAGTGGCAAGCAGCGATGTAAGCATAGAAGATGCCTTTGTTCAAAAAGAACTTTCCCAAAAAGCATTACATTGCTTGCACGAATTAGAAGAGCCGTACAAAGAAGTATTTATGCTTTCTGTCTTTAGCGGTTTCTCGTTAAAAGACATTAGCTCGATCTTCGGAAAAAGTGAAAGCTGGGCACGAGTTACATTTTACCGTGCCAAGCAAAAACTATTAGAAAGAATGAGGTAACGATATGAATTGTAACATTGTTAAGGATTTGATCCCACTGTACATTGACGGATGTTGCAGTGAGGAAAGCGAAAAGGTTGTTGAAGAACATATTAGAGATTGCGACGATTGCAAGAGACTTCTTGAAGATATGAAATCGTCCTCCGATATTATCACGGTTTCAGAGTCACCAAAAACTTTCAGCAAGCTTAACGATTGGAAGGCTTCTGTTTTACAGTCGGTTTTGTTGTTTCTTTCATTTGCTTTGATTACCGTTGGCGTTGCCCTAGAGGCAAGAACATCATCGGTTATTGGAAATGGTTTTTGGGCGTTGAATCTCGTTATTCCGGCAACCGGATTTATGCTTTCTTTGGCAAACTGGTATTTTATAAGAGTTTATAAAAACAGAAAATGTTTTTCCAATTATTCTTTAATTGCAACACTTGGCATTACATTAAGTGCTTATATATGGTCGGGTTTCCATTACGAAATTAATCTTTTTGACCTATTTACAGGAAATGATTTTGCTAATGTTTTAGAAATTCTGCACGCATTATTACTTCTAAATGGAATCGGCATATTGTTGACGGTTGTATTCTGCACTTTATCCAAAATACTCTCAAACCAATACGCAAAGATGTTGGGGAAAGAGTAAGGTGATTATATGAAAAAAGCAATATCAATTTTGATGTGCGTACTATTATCACTGACAATACTGTATCCTGCAGGCGTAGTCATAACAGCGTGTTTCGGATATAGCTTTGAACTTATCAGTATTTCGGCTTTTGCGATCGCTATTGCTGTATTATCCGTTTGTATAGTTATACTCGACCTTGTTTTCAAAAACCAACTTGAAAGCAAAATGGTACAGATTCTATCGGCTATTATAACGCCATTATCTTTAATCAATGCTGTTTTCTATATTTTTGAGTGTCCCCAAATATGGGTGATTGCAAGTGTCTTGCTTTCTGCTGGATGTTGCTGCCACTTAACGGTTAAATACGGCAAACCCATGGTACTCAAAGTTGTCGCATTGGTTTTGTCTGCACTAATGATTTTGCCTATTTGTTTTTTCAGTTTTATTGCCTTAATTTCCGGCAACATTGGTCAAAACACAGTTGTACAAACTGTTGAATCTCCGAGTGGAAAATACTACGCTCAAGTTATTGACAGCGACCAAGGTGCTCTTGGCGGAGATACCCTAGTTGATGTTTATAAGAAAAGCAGAATCAACTTAATTCTTTTCAAAATCGAAAAGAAACCTCAAAGAGTCTATTGGGGTGAATGGGGCGAATTCAACAATATGCAGATTCACTGGAAAGACGATAATTGCTTGGTAATCAACTCGGTTGAATATGAAATAGAATAATGCGAGAAAATACCGCAAGTAATATGGGAGCATTTTGTACGGGAACAGCCGAAGAAGATACAACGGGTATGATTCCCGAAGAGGAGACGACGGAAGTACCGTTTGTTTCACTGTGTCCGTGCGCCGATTGTCCGGAGTGGGAATGTTCATGTGAATGTGAAAATGAGGAAGTCTGCACCTGCATTCAGTGTAAGCGATCCTACCGCACCGTTGAGGACGAAAGCGGCAATGTGCTTGCAGAGGAATCCTTTGACGGCGAGAAGACCATGCGGACGCAAAATACTTATACTTCGGACGGCAATCACCCGGCGTCATCTATTGACACATCGGGGAATATTGTGTATTATGTATATGATGAAGCAGGATTTTTAGATTCCATGTCGAGCGGCGATATGGAAGTGCTGTTTGATTATGATGCGCGGGGGGGGGATTGCGGAAAATGGACTCCAAATCCTTAAAAATATTTAAAACAATTTTTTATATTCTATTATTAATTAGTTTGTGTTACTATTCTTGTTGTTTTATAAGAAAGATATACTATAATGGCGACTTGGCAAATTCTATTTTTAGTCATATAACCGTTTGTATATTAACTGCTTTGTCAATGATTTATTGGGGGAAATCATTTAAATATAAAATATTTAAAATTATTTTATTTGTCGCGACATCAATACTGATTTGTATTCCTGCGATTTATATTATATTGACAATTTTTGCATAGTATTTTTATAATAATATATATTAAAATTATATAAAACTGTTAGACAAACGCGATAATAATAACAAAACGCTCTCCTATAACGAAATCGGGAATGCCCCATCGTTCAACGGTGCAACATTTACATGGAACGCAGGAAGACAGCTGGAAAGCAGTCAGAACGGGAATGACCGTTATCGATATCATTACAATGAAAACGGTTATTTGTCGCGTATTGATATGTATGATGAAGATACCGACAGCTATCCCGGCGGCTATGTCTTTGCTTGGGACGGAAATCGCCTTGTTTCCCGCAGCATCGTTTACTACGAACCGTATACCGAAGTCATGACGGCTCGCATCCTGTATGATACGGACGGCGAAGCACTCGGTTTCCATTTGATTTCTGATATGGATGGTATGAACGGCGTAGTCGGGATTTATCTGTATCGGAAGAATCTCCAGGGCGACGTCACGCATATCATGAAGTCGGACGGCTCAATTGTAGGCACATATGAGTATGACGCATGGGGTAAGATTATCAATCTCAGCTCGCTGACAACCATAGCCAGAGTCAACCCGTTCCGCTACCGCGGCTACTATTACGATAACGAATCAGGCTTATACTACCTCAACAGCCGCTACTATAACCCCGAATGGGGCAGATTTATCAATGCGGACGGATATGTTTCTACCGATCAAGATATCAACGGAAATAACATGTTTGTCTACTGTGGAAATAATCCTGTTAATCGTTCTGATCCAAGCGGTATGTTCTGGAAAGAAATTGGAAACTGTATAAAAAATGCATGGGATCGTGTAACGACTTTTGCAAGCAATACGTTTGGTTCAGGTCGTTCAACATCGGTAACTATTTCAAAATTCGAAGTGGAATACCTACCTGATCCGTTTCCTATTACTGCAAAAACAGGTACTAAGACCACACAAACCATATTTAAGCATGGAAATTTCTCAAAACCAGTATTTGCGTATGCGAAAATAGATGCAGAGCATTTAATAAAATCATCTTCGGTTGGTATTAAAATAAACATAGCAAAATTTACATTAGATATCAGCTTAGGACTTGATAACACAGGCATTTACGGTTCAATGGCAAACGGTGATACAACAAATAGTTTTGGTATAAAAGCTAATTTATCAGAACTTAAGATTGGATTTGAACATTCTACAGCGATTAAGTGGGATAATACAACCGAAACAACTTATAACAATGTAAGCATTAGTGGATGGTCAATTGCTGCGGCATATATTTTTGCTACTGCAGGTCAACCAATGCCGTCACCATCGTATGCATACGGAACTTAGAAAAGGAGTAGAAAATGTTTTTTGTAATAATTAGAATTGTTTTTTGGGGCATAGCTTTCATTATCAGCTTTCTTTTGATAAGAAAATCGCGATTAATTCATAAACGTCGATGGTCAATTATTGCCTTTGTTTTTGCAATTATACTGACAACAATTTCTGCGTTGATACCAATAGAAAATGCTTTAATAACGTTTGCGTCACCAGAATCCGCGTATCATTACAATAATTCCGGAAACGTGAAGTTGATTGTAGATGGAGAAAAGACAGATTTTGTGGTAGGTGCAAAGGGTGATGCAGATGTTTATTTGATTATTCCGAAATCAGGCGATGGATGGAAATTGGGCATGGGGTTAAACACAAAGAGGGTTTTTCAAACAATATCTAATGGCATTATAATTTATGTGTACCAATACAAAAATACTAATGATTATTATATTACGGTATTGGACACCAATGGTGGGGCAATAGATATAACGGATAATCATAATTCTGAATTTAAATATTTAGAGAAAATCAATAGTACACTTGACAAGACATTTTACAATTACTACGCTTACATAAACAATTTTGATAATCAATATGCCTTAACTGTGAATGGGAATACAATTAAAATTCCTAACTGACCATGACGTGAAATAAAAAAGCACTATTCCAGCAAGCATCGCATTTTGGGTACAAAAGACAGTTGGTTGGGATACTCCCAACCGAATAAAGGTTTCAGGAATATTCCTGACAAATGCCATGGAATCATAAAGGCGATGCTTACTGTGTTCCCGGTGTAGTCAATACACAAACGCCGCTTCAGACGATCACCTATACCTACGGAGATACAAACTGGAAAGACAAGCTGACGGCGTATAACGGCAAGACGATTACGTATGATGCGATTGGGAATCCGCTGACCTACGACGGCAAGAGCTTTTCCTGGCTCGGCAGACGGCTGATGATGTATAACAGCGCTTCGGCGGTCACGAACTATACCTATAATGCGGACGGCATCAGAACCTCGAAGAACGTAGGCGGAACAAAAACCGAGTTTTTCCTGAACGGCAGCACCGTTTTGGCGCAGAAAACCGGTAGTACTGTCATGCCTTTCTATTACGATGCCAACGGTACGCGAATCGCGTTCAAGTATAACGGCACGATGTACTATTATGTCTACAATCTCCAGGGCGACGTCACGCATATCATGAAGTCGGACGGTTCTATTGTCGGCACATATGAGTATGACGCATGGGGCAAAATTACCAATCTCAGCTCGCTGACAACCATAGCCGGAGTCAATCCGTTCCGCTACCGCGGTTACTATTACGATAACGAATCGGGATTGTACTATCTCAACAGCCGCTATTATAACCCCGAATGGGGAAGATTTATCAATGCGGATGGGATAGTTATAACATATGATTCTATTTGCAATCTCAATCTCTTTGCTTACTGTGGAAATAATCCTATAAATAGAGAAGATTCGACAGGACTTTTCTTCACAGAGTTGCGTAGTTTTATCAAGAAAGTAAATCATTCTCTTCAACCAATTTGGACTCCAAGTGTTGTGTATGATTCAACTGTTACTGGTATTACTGCAGCAATGGAATCGCTATCTAAAACTCTAGAGTTAACTATAAAGACCGCACAAAAACCATCTAATATTGGCGCTGGAACCTTTGCAAAGCAATGTAAATATGAACTAAAATTAGTATCTAAATTTAATAAAATAAGTTCTAATATTTTAAAAGTACTTTCGTATGGTGCTATTGTAATAGATGTCGGAATGGGGATTTGTGATAATATTGAAAATGGTTCGTCATTGAAAAAAACAGTTTCAGATGCTTTAGTGGATACTTTGATTTCTGGTGGGAGTATGTGGGTTGCTGGTTCTATTGGAGGGAAAATCGGTGCGCTTGTTGGCTCTTTTTGCCCTGTTGCAGGAACAGTAGTTGGATATTGTGCGGGATTCGCATTTGGTATTGGATTGGGATATGTAACAGATATTGTATCAATAAATGGACATTCTGCTCGTTTTTGGTTAAAAAAGAAGGTTGGTGATTTATGGTGAATGAGAACCAATTAAAGGCATTTTTGATGCATAATTTTCAACCATTGAGCAAGAAAAACTGTATAGAATCGGTATTGATTGTATGGTTTTTGAGCGTTTTCTTATGTATCTTTAATGAGGCGAAAACGATTCTGTATGGGGTATTTATCGCCGATGTCGTGATAACTGTGTTTTCTCTGATTTTGATGTTGGGTTTCAGGAAATCCGTAGTCGCCGTTTTTTTGTTTGACGGTGTTTCGTCGCTATATCAGTCGGTGCTGTTTAATATATTTTCATACTCACTATTGATCTTTTGTGATCCGAAAAAGCAATCGCTCGCTGTGGTTTTCCCTATTCTTTTCCTAATCGGCATATTCGGTTCTTCTTTGCTCATTTTTTACCAAATCAGAAACGGAACCTATTCCAAAAAAAAGATTTTGAAAAGCCCCGTAACTGCAATATCTGTTTTTGTTGCGTTAGTCGGTATTATATTCTCAAGGGTTTTTCTGAAAAGCATTTCGCAAAGTATAATGCTTCCGATTATTTCTGCTATTTTTTTGCTTATATCCATGATTTTTACCATAGGGATCGGATACTTCATCCGAATTTTTATCTATCAAAAGCTGAAAAAGCAAAACGATCCGGAATTACAGATTCTGTTTCAAAATGACGATTCTTAAAGGTTGAATAAAAAAATGCTTCTTCTGCCGCTTTATTGCCGTATGTCATGCGACCGAATGCAAAACATCTACGTATGATGCGATTGGTAATCCGCTGACCTACGACGGCAAGACCTTTTCATGGCTCGGCAGACGGCTGATGACGTATAACAGCGGTTCGACAGTTACGAACTATACCTACAATGCGGACGGCATCAGAACTACAAAGACCGTAGGTGGAACGAAAACCGAGTTTTTCCTGAACGGCAGCACCGTTTTGGCACAGAAAACCGGTAGTACTGTCATGCCTTTCTATTACGATGCCAACGGTACGCGAATTGCGTTCAAGTATAACGGCACGATGTACTATTATGTCTACAATCTCCAGGGCGATGTCACGCATATTATGAAGTCGGACGGCTCTATTGTAGGCACATATGAGTATGACGCATGGGGCAAAATTACCAATCTCAGCTCTCTGACAACCATAGCCGGAGTCAACCCGTTCCGCTACCGCGGCTACTATTACGATAACGAATCAGGATTGTACTACCTCAACAGCCGCTATTATAACCCCGAATGGGGAAGATTTATCAATGCGGACGGTATTATTGGGGAAACAGGAAATATTCATTCCTATAATTTATATGCGTATTGTTTTGATAACCCTGTTTTACTAACAGATTCAGATGGCTATTGTCCTTATAACGGCACGGCAGCAGATTTTCATAGAATGGAGCAAGGACTTCCGTCGTTGGATTGTATCTGTTCTTCAAACAATCTATTAGTTTTTAATAAAATCAATCCTAATGATTATGATGATGATTCTTTATACGAAAATAACTCGCAATTAAGAGGAAGAGATGCAAAACGAAGAGAAAAAAAGCAAATAAGTGATGCATTTGGAAACGACCGAAGCCAACGAGAGCAAAAATCAAGAGATTTGCATGATTCAAAAAAAGGTAAACGCAATGATAATAATGTTCCGTTTGGAAAACTAAAAAATGGCGATGTTTGGGATATTGCTGTCCTAACAGGGTGTGGTATAGCAGTTGTTTGGATAATTGTGAATGATTCGACAGGAATTGGAGTAGCTGATGATGTTCTTTTGTCTGCATTTATTCCTATTATCAAGGAGGTTCTTGTCTGATGTCTATGAACAATTCATATGAAAATGCTGAAATCCTATATGAGCAAGAAGATTTTTTGCAGGCGTTGCATATGTTCGAGAATTTAGAGGATTTTCAAACGAACGCAGATATTCAAAATTATATCGGGTGTTGTTTGCTCAATTTAGAGCGGTATTCAGAGGCAATTTCCATATTCAAGAAGCTTATCAGCCAATATCCCGAATGGGGCAGACCCGTATATAATTTGGGTAGAGTTTATTTGAAACAAGGTGATTGTCGAAGAGCTTTTGCATTTTTTCAGAAAGCTGTGCAGATCAATTCTCATGATGCGGACGCATATTACTATCTTGGCGTCTATTATGAAAGAATGGAAGATTTTCATCGTGCCGTTAGCTGTTATCAAAAGGCGATAGCTATTGCACCGGATGAATTTGAGCCACATATGGGGTTGGCCAACTGTTACGATCGAATGCACAACCAACAACAGGCACTATCGGAATCGCGAACGGCATTCCAACTGTTTGATTGTCCCGATACTTTATATAACTACACACGTTGTTTGGTTCTGTCAAAGGAATACAAAACTGCGTTTGATCTATTGCAGCAACATGATGTTGCTGATTGTGATGATGAGGGCTTGTTGATGAATTTATTTTACACTGCTAAGAAAATAGAAGCTCATGACGTATGTTTAAAATGTGCAAAAAAAATCCCCGAGAATCAATTGTCAAAATTTATCATCGAATGATGTAAATCGGCAATCCGCTGACCTACGACGGCAAGACCTTTTCATGGCTCGGCAGACGGCTGATGACGTATAACAGCGGTTCGACGGTCACGAACTATACCTACAACGCGGACGGCATCAGAACTACAAAGACCGTAGGCGGAACGAAAACCGAGTTTTTCCTGAACGGCAGCACCATTCTTGCGAAGAAAAAAGGAGATACCTTAATCCCGTTTTACTATGACGCAAACGGTACGCGAATCGCGTTCAAGTATAACGGCACGATGTACTATTACGTCTACAATCTCCAGGGCGATGTTACGCATATCATGAAGTCGGACGGCTCTATTGTAGGCACATATGAGTATGACGCATGGGGTAAAATTATCAATCTCAGCTCGCTGACAACCATAGCCGGAGTCAACCCGTTCCGCTACCGCGGGTACTATTACGATAACGAATCGGGATTGTACTATATCAACAGCCGCTACTATAACCCCGAATGGGGAAGATTCCTCAATGCCGATAAACAATACCGACACCGACACCGGCGTCGTCATCAATGACATTGATTGATTCTCACGCTACGATAGAAAAAATCTCTCTCAATGCGTTATTGCATCGGGAAGCCGTTGCTGTTATACTTTGAATCAGAAAGAGCCGGCGCTTTCCCATTTTTATTGAGAGGATTGAAAGCCTATGAAACTGCAAATCGGTAACAAAATCAAAGCCCTCAGGCGGGAAAGAGACATCACGCAGGAGGATTTTGCCAATATGTTAGGCGTGTCGTATCAGTCTGTGTCCCGTTGGGAAAACAATGTATGCTACCCGGATATGGAGCTGCTGCCGGTTATGGCAAATTTTTTCGGGATCACGGTCGATCAGCTTCTTTGCGTAGACGACGTCATCGAGAAAGAACAGGTACAGAAGTATCTGGACGAATTTCAGGAAGCGATCAGCCGCGGTGATGTATACGGCTGCATCGAGATTGCGCGTCGCGGTGTGTCGGTTTATCCGAACAACTATACTTTGCTGAATAAACTGATGTATGCGCTGTTTATTGCGGGAGACAGCGACGGCAATATCCCGGAATGGCAGGAAAATATGCAGCAGTACGATGCCGAAATCACGGCGATCGGGGAACGGATCATGAAATATTGCCCCGATCAGAATATCCGTCTGGAAGCGACGGCGCGTCTGGCGTTTCAGCATTGTGAAATGGGTCGCCGTGAGGTCGGAAGAGCGCTTTATGAGACCTTGCCGTCACAGGAATACTGCAAAGAAAATCAGATGTGGTGGGGACTGACGGAGGACGAAGAACTGCCGTTCCTGAGAAAAAAAGTACAGCAGGATTATCACTTTTTCCGCTCTTCCGTCTGGCTCTTGGCAAGCTCCGGGCAGCTGTCGGATGAAGAATCCGTCAAGATATTTGATAAAGTGCTGGAACTGGAAAGACTGGCCTATGACGACGGAAATACGCCGGATATGTGGGGAGCTGCGAGAGTGCCTGTGGAAATGGCGCAGCGATATGCAAGACTCGGCGACCATGCGAAAGCCATGGCGTATTTGCAGCGTGGCGCGGCTGCGGCTAAGGCTTTTGATCATCGTCCTGAAAAACAACCGTATACCAGCTTGCTGTTCGGCAGGACGGAACGGAAAAAATCGGACTTTGAAACGACCGACACCAGAACGCTCTGCGAAATTATGCGTGACAAATGGCTCGTGTCCGAAGATTTCGACGGCATAAGAGATACCGAGGAATACAAGCAGATTCTGGAATCGTTATCGTAGTCGCAAACAGATAAAATTTACCGGAGTATCGTGCAGGATACCCCGGTAAAATTATAATTTTTGGTTTTATTCCGCGTCGTCTTCGTCCGCGAATTTCAGGATCGAGGACATGATGACATCGTAGCCCGTCTGAATGGCTTCGGGAACCAGTCTGTCGTAGCTGTCGCAGCGGTTGTGGTAGTAATCGGCAGGGGATGGATCCATCGCCGCAAGGCAGGTGGCGGAGATGCCGGCCTGCGAGAAAGCGGCGGCGTCGGACGAGCCGAAGAAGACGCTGGCGAATTTCAGATCATCGTGTCCCGCTTCCTTGGCGGCTTCCATAATCAGATTGCTGAATTTCGGGTCGTGCTTGACCGTGCCGGTCATGTCGCGGTTGTAGACATTGAGATATTCGAGATCTGTCAGCGTATCAACGCACAGCACGGAGGTCTCCACGCCGGACTCCACAAATTCCTGATAGTGGTCTTTCGCGAACTGCTTTGCTCCGCGCAGACCTGCCTCTTCGCCGTCCGTAATCATAGCGACGACTTCCGTGTTCTTGAAGCGGATGCCGGCTTCGTCGAGCATCTTCAGCGCCGTCACGGCTGCCATCGTGCCGGTCAGGTTGTCGTTCGCGCCGGGCGATAAGGTCTTGAAATCAACGAACGCGTGGAGCGTCAGCATATTCAGCAGCGTAAAGAAATGGAACGCATACCATTTGTCCGTCATAAAGGACGCGAATTTGGAATCCGATTTCGTCAGCGACAGTACCGTGGAAACAGCGCTTGTGGCGGCGGAGATGACGGCTGTTGCGATGGTGCCGCCCATAAGCGGTCCCATCAGCTTGTCCTTGCCGTAATAAATGTGACGCCATTCGTATGCGGAGTCAATGTGACCGCTGATGACGATTCTCTTTTTGGTCACTTCGGTCGCTTTTCTCGTCGCGACTAAGTTGCGGCCTTCGGTCTTCTTGTAAAGAACATCGCAGAACTGTTTATAGAGAAGGAATTCCATGACGGTGACAAACAGACCGCCGACGGTCGAAGCGCAGACAAGCGCGTGCGGCACGGTCTTGTTCTTCGCGAGCTTGCCGAGTTTGCCGAGCTTTTCGGGCTTGACATATTTCAGAACGCCGCCTAAAACAGTGGAGCCGATCACGACATCGCTGACGGATTTGGTGAAATGCAGGAACGCTTTCGGCGCCATTTTGTAGGTCTCGTAATGCGTCTCGTCGGCGAACTGCTCTAAATCCTTGCGCAAAAGCTCCTGCGCGGCGTAGGTTTCGGCGCTGCCCGACTCTCTCGGCCCGATCGTTTTGATGATCTCGGTGATTTTATCGACGGTGTAGCCCACGTTGTCGGTAATAATTTTTTTGTTGAAGCTTGAAAATTTCATGAAATTCCTCATTTCTCATTTTTATCCAAACAGCATTTTGCTGCAAAAGACGAACAGATTTAACATAAGTTTAACATGAAATGCAAAAGATTACAATATCTAATTAGAATAAAACGGCAAATGTTGCAAAAATGTTGAAAAAATATTTTAGGTTTGTTATGATGGTAAAAAAGGAGAGATGTCTATGGAAGAAAAACAAAGCCGGAAAGAGCTCGTGAAACGGTATGCCGTTTTGACGGGCTTCGTCGTCAAGTGCTTTCAGGATAAACTCGGAAACGCCGTAGACCGTTTTCTCGAAAAATAAAAAAGAGGATTTCGCCGCAGATGGGAACTGCACCCGAAATCCTCATTGATTTCCCTTGTTGACTTGTAACTTGATTGTATCATGCGCGCCGGACGCTGTCAATTTACACAATCGTAAAAAATATACAGAAATCGGGGCTGAAATTCGGTCAAAGTGACATCTTGACAATTCCAAAAGTTCTGGTATAATAGTCATGTTCCCAAGGGGGTATAGCTCAGCTGGGAGAGCGCTTGACTGGCAGTCAAGAGGTCAGCGGTTCGATCCCGCTTATCTCCACCATGAACAGACCTTGCAAACGGTATTCATCGTTTGTGAGGTTTTTTATTTTCAAAAATCCCGAAGCGGTGTAGAACTGCTTCGGGATTTGCCCATAAAACTCTCATTAAAAACAAAAAAGGTCTTGAAGTTTTACCTTCAAGATCAATTTTTAGATTTTGTGTTCCATAATCCAATCAAGTATCTGGGCATATTCTGTTTTGCCGTCTGCGACTGAAAGTCCAAGAGAACTTAGTTCAGCTTGGGTATAGTTGATTTTTACGTTGTTCAGTTGCAAGGTCATTAACATGGTAAGTACGCCAATGCGTTTATTGCCATCCACAAATGCGTGATTGTTTGTAAGAGAAAACATAAGGCGTGCGGCTTTTTCCTCAACTGTCGGATACGCTTCACTGTCAGCAAAACCGGACATCGCGCTGAAAATCGCTGACTCCAAAAGATTCCGGTCACGAAGTCCGTGACTGCCACCGGTTCGTTCAATCAGTTTTTCGTGGAGTGCAATGACTTCTTCTACTGTTAAAAGTATCATTATTTCGCTAACTCCAATAACGCATCCATATTTTCGTCGATCAACGTATCGGCAACACCATCAATTTTTGCTTTGCGCATTTGCAGCGCGGCAGAAATCGTGTCGTATTCATCAAAATCAACAACAACATATCTCGGCTTATTATTTTTCAAAATAACAGCCAACCCGTTTTCGTCAACCGTTCGCACTACTCTTGAAAAATTCTGATTTGCCTCAGTCATAGGAACTAAATAATCGGTGTTCACCATCATTTATATCACCTCTGCTTATTATTATATGCAAAAAGTAGGATAAATGCAACCTATTTTTGAAAAAATATTTTGATTATATTAGATAGATACCGATCATTTGCCTTATGAGAAAGTCGGCATTGTATGTTATGATTGCTCGGGTCGCTCTAAAATCAGTTCCCGGAGTGCCTGTGCGACGCCGCCGTCTTTGGCGTCGCAGGATATGTAGGTGCAGATTGCTTTGATTTCCGGAATGGCGTTGCCCATTGCGACGGAGACTCCGGCGGCGCGGAGCATATCCTCGTCGTTGGAGCTGTCACCCATCGCAATACAGCGCGAAAGCGGAATGCCGAGGTAGCGGATCATCGTCCTCATGCCCTCTGCCTTGCCGAAGCCCTTCTGCACGAATTCGGCGTAGGATTCATGCTGATACATGATATTTGTTTTGCCGAATTCCTCGAATTCCTCCGGCGTGAGCTGTCCTCTGACATACATTTTGGAAATTCTCACATCGCGGTAGACCGTGTCAAAATCCTTTGGACTATGCACGAGATGCTCGGCGTGACGGCTCTTATCGGGATTGATCCAGAGCATCACGTCCTCACCCTCAAATCCGACTTCACGCGGATCGCCCATAAAATGCGCGGCAATCTGTTTCAGCTCGTCGCGGCTTATGATCTCGCTCATGAGCCGTTTTTCGCCGAACCGCAGATCGGTGCCGATGCCGGCGACAACGCCGTCAAGCGGGACGTCCCTAAGCAGGGAATCGGGAATGCAGGCGTGGGAGCGCGCCGTGTTGAGAAACACGAAGCTGCCCTGTTCGCGGACTTGCCGGATCGTTTCAATGTTGACCGGCGGAATTTTGCCGTCGGCTAAGAGCGTGTTGTCAATGTCGAGAAATACGGCATATCTTGTTTCTTTCATCGGAATGTGCCTTCGCTTTTTTTATTCTTGAAAAGTGGGATCGTCCGTCAGTCCTTCGACCACTTTTTCGTAGAGCCTGACGGGATTGTTGAGAAACGACTGCTTCATCGTTTCTGCCTGCAAGGCGTCGGTGACGTAAAGGGAGAGCTGCATCAGCTCGTCCGTTTCGCCGTCGCGCGCCAGTCCCGAATGCATCGTGACGGTCAGACGGTAGCGTTTGTCGTGAATTTTGGTGATCGTTACCTCATTTTCCTTTTTTCTTTTTTCATAGATTTCTGTCAGCCGGACGGCGCGGACGGCTTTGTTCCTGATGTAAACGGAAAGCTCATCCTCAAGCTCCTTGGCGATGGCTTCGCCTTTCGGATCCAACGTCAATGTGGGTTCGTCGCCGTCCGAAAGACTGATCGCGCCGACTTCGAGCAGATCGTCGATCGCCTGGCTGATCTCAAAATAATTGGCGATGCCGTTATCATAGAGCGCGGAGCGCAGCGCGTCCCGTGGGAACGCCTCTCCGACGTCCCGCAGAAGATAGCAGATCATGATTTTGATTTTTTCCGTGCTGCGCAGACCGCCGACGGTATCGTCAACCGGGAACGCGTCTAATTTGAAATCCATATCGCTGCGAAAAATCCTTTCTGTGTTTTGGAAAAGCGTTTACAGGTTCGCCAGATCGTACGGCGTGCGCTGATAGACGAAATAGTTCAGCCAGTTGGTGAAGAGCAATACGCCGGTACTGCGCCATTTCAGGATGGGCGTCTTCGTCACATCGTCGTCGGGGAAATAGTTATAGGGAAGCTTGATCGGCAGTCCCTTTTCTTTATCGCGGAAATACTCCTTGGCGAGCGTGTCGACATCATATTCGGAATGTCCGGTGGAATAGAAGTTGCGGCACTCCATATCCGAGAGCAGGTGCACACCCGCTATGGGAGAGTAGGAGAGTACCTGTAAATCCTTGATCTTGACGATTTCGTCCATGCGGATCTCTGTATGACGAGAATGCGGAACGTAATAGGTCTCGTCGAGTCCGCGCATCAGAGGGTGGAGCAGATCGAGCGGCTGATGCTCGAAGATGCCGAACATCTTCTCGGGCAGCGGATGCTTCTGCAGCCCGTAATGATAATACAGACCTGCCTGCGCGCCCCAGCAGATATAGAATGTGGAATAGACATTCGTCTTTGCCCACTCGAAAATGTCACACAGCTCGTCCCAGTAATCCACCTCTTCAAACGGCATCTGCTCGACCGGCGCGCCGGTCACAATCATGCCGTCGAAGCGGCAGTTCTGTACGTCGCGGAACGTCTTATAGAATTTTGTCAGATGATCCTGCGAGGTGTTTTTAGAGATGTGCGTCGCGGTCTGCATCAGCTCGACGTCCACCTGAAGCGGCGAATTGCTCAGCAGACGCAGAATCTGCGTCTCTGTTTCGATCTTAGTGGGCATCAGATTCAATATGAGAATTTTCAGCGGCCGGATGTCCTGCGAATCGGCGCGGTCTTCAGGCATGACGAAGACGTTTTCGCGCTCGAGAAAGGTTTTTGCCGGCAGCTCGTTTGCGATTCTGATTGGCATTTTATTTCCTCCGTATTCAGCGTTTGACCCGCGCATAATTATGCGCGCCGATAATGATGTTGCCCGGTGTGGTCACAACGCTGCCTGAATAGTTCACGTAGATTTCCGTGCCGTCCGAATAGACGGTGCAGTACACGCCCGATATCGTGTCTCCGTCGGAATTCTTCGTGATTTTTTGATGGCTGACGATGGTGTCGTCCGTAAGGTCAGAGAGCATGACGACGGCGTCCTCATAATACTGCGTGATCTCCTCCATGCGTTCGGAAAGGACGTAGCCGCTGTAACAGTAGATGTCAGAGCTGTCATAGACCCATGAGAACGCGGGGAACGCGCCGAACTCGATCGCCTGTAGCATTCGGTAGCGGTAAAGCGGGTCGGCGGCGTCAATGGCAGTACCGGTATAGGTGGTATAGCCGTGATAGACGGCTTCGGCGAACGGTACCGGCTCATAGGCGTCGCTCTCACGATAGACGGTGTCGAACGCCATATCCGTAATGTGATCCGCATTGTAAACGGTATAGAGATTGCCGCCCTGTACCGTGAGTTTGCCGTAAGTCGGAACGGCGCGCAGCTGTTCCGAAATCAGTTCCGATGCGTCCTGCCGGTTCAGATTGTCGGAAGAATACAGGCAGGTTCCGGCGTCACTGACGGAAAATCCATCCGCCGAATCGAGAGCCGAACCGTTCAAAAACGATGAAAAGCGATCCGGCAATTTCGCGAGATTCATCAGATACATCGGATAGGATTTTTCGGCGGTATAGAGTGAAGCATTGCTCTTGCTTTTCCCCTCTTTGACTGTCGTAAGTCCGATGCGGGACGATAGGCTGTCGCTTGTGTTCTCGTGAAAAGCGAGAAGATTCGGCAAGGAGTAAACGGCGTTCGAGCCGCCGAGCGAACGGGACGAGAATCGCGAAGAATAGGCTTTTGACGAAGAGAAAATGTTGATATCGAGCAGCAGCTCGTAATTCTGCGAGGAGGTGTAAGCGTAGAGCGACGAGAGCGCGTCCTTGCCGCCGAGCTTCTGGCGGATACCGGAACGGTACAGGTCTTTTTGTCCGACGCCGCCGTCGAAAAGACCTTTATAGCGCAGCGAAATGGAGTTGATCCGTTTTCCTTTCAGCAGGCTGAGAATGTCGATGGCCTGTTGAATGGTCGTCAGATCTTTATCGCCGTCTGTTCCCGTAAAGGTCAGGAAGAAGGGGATCGTGCTGCATTCCTCATATCGCGCAGAGGAAAGAGAGCCCTGATAAATCAGTTCTTCTCTGACGGCGGACGCCAACTCCATAATATTGACGTCGCTGCCCGATAAAAACCGATAACAGATTTCGATTTTGCCGCGATAGGACTCCCCGGCGGTAACGGTCTGTCCGTCTTCGGAGAGAAGCGTCGGCGTCAGGGTGAAGTCCGCGCCGATGCGGGACGGTTCCTCGTCGCTTTGCCGGTGTGCGGTGATCGTTGCAAGCGCGTCCGCTTCGGTTAGCACCGCAGTCATAGCGGCATTTTTATGACCGATCCCGAAAACGGGCAGTATCGCGTTTGCCGTATCTTGTTGATTCGTATAAGCGTCCGAACCGTAAACGCTCACGGAAACCGTGTCGGTTTCAGCGTCCGTTTGGTTTGTGTGCAGAACGGCGCCGGGACCGTCTGGGACGAAAAGATAGTCTTTTGCGTCGGTTCCCGTATAGGAGCCAAAGTACGGCAGAACGGAAATCTCCGAGAGAACCGTATCGGGGGCGCAGATGATGGAATCGCAGTCAATCGAGAGACGCATAGACTGCGCCGACAGACGATACTCGACGGCAAACGAAACATAAACGTCGTCCCCTGTGATCTCCTCCGTCGTTTTTTTTGCCGTTTCGGCATTGTCGGAGAGTACATAGCGAATGGTGAGCGCGCCGTCGTTCGTTTCGTAAGAGGCTGCGCCGAACGCGACGGAATGATCCTGCGTGTTCAGACTACAGATGCCGTTTTTCGTGCAGAGCGTCACGCCGAAAGCATAGGCGGTATCGTTCTTTCCGTCGGGGAGAGTAGACCATGTGTAGTCGCAGGAGGTATCCCGCACGCTGACGGCAAGGTTTTGCGTGTCGAGCAGCAGCGCGATAAAATCCTCTTCGGCTATCATTTCCGTTTTTCCGGAGCTCGTATGAACGCCGGAGCCCGCATGGGAAACCTCGACTTCATTTGCGGGATAGGAGGCTTTTTTGCCGGTACAGGCGGAAAAAAGCAGACAGAGCGCGAGTAACAGAGCAGTCAGCCTGACGGCGTTTTTTTTGTCCTGCATCCGGTTCAGCTCCTTTCCCCGAAGAAATCCTCCGTTAATTCTAATAGTATACCACAGTTTTGCCGTGAACGCAACTTTTTCTTTTAATTATTATACTGTACTGCTTTTTGTAAAACAAGACTTTTCGATAAAATATTGACAATTCTGCCGAAATAAAATATACTAAAGAGCAAGGGGGAATTGCATTTTGAACAGTAATAAAAAGATTTTGATTTCTATCCTGGCGTTTATCCTTGTTGTTGCCGCCATCATCGGCGTGTTGCTGATTGTTAGCAATCGTACAGATAAAGACGAAACAACGGAGCCGGCGCCGGTTTCCACGACGGCGGTAGCGACGACCGAAGCGTCTTCCCATGTCATGCCGACCACGTCGCCGGCCATGAATAACAGCCAGACGCTCAGTCAGGTTTCGCAGATCGAGGCTTTCATCTCGGGGCATTATTATATGTCAGCCACGATGGAAGAGGGCGGAGAAATCACGACAATGGACATAGCGATGAACGGTCAGGATTTTCAGACCACGATGGATATGGCTATGACAGAGGACGAAAGTATGCGCGCTTCCATCCTTTATCTGGGAGGCTGCATCTATTTTGTCGATGTAGATTCGAAAACGTATGTGGAGTTTTCAAAAGAGCTGATGCAGAGCGTCGGCATGGATCTGACGGAAATAGAAGATGAGATGGGCGAAATGAATCTGTCCGGTTATGAGTTTAAGGGTGTGGAGCAGACGCAGACGGAGCTTAATGGCTATACGGCAGACTGCTATCGCTATTATACGGACGATATATCGGTCTACTTCTATTTCATCGGCGACGAAATGAAACAGATTGAAATCGGTGACACCGACGGCAGTACTATGTCTACCATTACAATTCAGGAGTTTTCACCAACGATTCCCGGCAATATGCTTTCTCTTTCGGGGCTTAAGAAGTCCGATCTGATGAGCTTTTTCCTCAGCATGGCAGGGTAATGGGGAGAAAAATGCCATGAAGCTTCTTTTTAAGCAGCGTTTTTTTTCCTGGTTTGACAGCTACGATATTTATGATGAGAACGGCAATACGGCGTTCACGGTTGAGGGAAAGCTCGGCTGGGGTCATAAGCTGCATATTCTCGACCCTGCAGGCCGTCATATCGCGACGGTGCAGGAAAAGGTTCTGCGCTTTCTGCCGACGTTTGAGTTCACGGTCGGCGGACGCCTTGTGGGCACACTGCGTAAGCAGTTCCGTCTGCTCACGCAGGTCTATGACCTGAATTGCAACGGCTGGCGCGTAGAGGGAAATTTTCTCGGCTGGGATTATGCCATTCTCGACAATAGCGGTCGGCAGATAGCCCGTGTCAGCAAGGAGCTGTTCCGCTTCACCGATACCTATGTGATCGATGTGTGCAATCCGAACGACGCGTTGTCGGCGCTGATGATCACGCTGGCGATTGACGCGGAAAAATGCTCGGATAACAATAATTGACAACAAAGACCGCGGTCGGTTTCCGGCAGCGGTTTGTTTTTGCGTGTTGCCCTTGATATGAATGGAAAAATATGCTATAGTAAAGAATAATAACCGGGAGATGACCGCATTGCAGACGGTGGAGGAAGCACTTAACAAGCTGCGCCGTTCCGGATTTCGCAGCCGTTTTCATCTGAGCGAAACAGACAAAGCCTATATTGCCGAAAAGGGCATGGATACCGTTCGTCGCCACGCTGCGGATTTTGTTCGTGAGCGGCTCGCGCCGGCTGACATTCCGAACGACGGCAAACAGACGCCGATGCGCGGACACCCCGTATTCATCGCCCAGCACGCCTGCGCCTGCTGCTGCCGGGGCTGCCTGTATAAATGGTATAAGGTGGAGAAAAATACGGAACTGACCGCCGAAAGGCAGGAAAAAATCGTCAATCTTTTGATGGCGTGGATCGAAAATGAAATCGGAGACAAACCATGAGAAAATTGCTTGTGTACCTGAAATCCTATCGAAAAGAGAGCATTCTTGCGCCGCTGTTTAAGCTGCTTGAGGCGACGCTCGATCTGATCGTACCCATCGTGATTGCGCGTGTGATCGATACCGGCATCGCGATGAACGATATGGGAGTGATCGCGAAGCTATGCGTACTTCTTGTCGGACTCGGCTTTATCGGGCTTGGTTTTTCCGTCACGGCGCAGTATTTTGCCGCCAGAGCCGCTGTCGGATTCTCCACAAAGCTGCGTCACGCGCTCTTTGCGCATATTCAGACGCTGCGTTACCGCGAGATCGACACGCTCGGCACGTCGACGCTGATCACGCGCATGACCAGCGACGTCAACCAGGTGCAGAACGGCACGAACCTGACGCTGCGTCTGCTCCTGCGTTCTCCGTTTGTCGTCTTCGGCGCAATGGTGATGGCGTTCACGATTGATAAAAAATCGGCGGGCATTTTCGGCGTTTCCATTCTTGTTTTATCCATTGTGGTATTTGGCATCATGCTCTGCTGTATTCCGCTCTACAAAAAGGTGCAGGAAAAACTCGACGGCGTGTTGAGCCTGACGAAAGAGAATCTCGTCGGTGTGCGCGTTCTGCGGGCTTTCCGTAAGGAGAGCTGTGAAATCGATGAATTTGTCGGGCGCAACAACGCGCTGACCGCCATGCAGAAATTCACAGGCCGCATTTCGGCGCTGATGAATCCCTTGACCTATGTCATCGTCAACCTTGCCATCGTCTGGCTGCTGCATTCGGGTGCGATCCGCGTCAATGCGGGACTTCTCACACAGGGCGCAATCGTCGCGCTGTATAACTATATGTCGCAGATCTTAGTTGAACTGGTCAAAATGGCAAACCTGATCATCAGCATCACCAAAGCTGTGGCGTGCGGCAATCGCATTCAGTCCGTTTTTGAGATCACGTCACCCGATGAAAAGCCCGACGAGACAAAAGGCACACCGGGCGGCGATATCGCTGTGGAATTTCAAGATGTGTCGCTGCGCTATCAGAATGCCGCAGAGCCGTCGCTCGAGCATATCACTTTCCGGGCAAAACGCGGCGAAACGGTCGGCGTCATCGGTGGTACGGGCTCCGGTAAGACTTCGCTTGTCAACCTGATTCCCGGGTTTTACGACGCGACCGACGGCAGCGTGTCGCTTTACGGCGTCAACGTGAACGACTGGTCCGAGCACGACATCGGGCAGCTCATCGGCGTGGTGCCGCAGAAAGCGGTGCTGTTCCAGGGGAGCATCCGGGATAACCTGCACTGGGGCAAAAGCGACGCGACGGACGAAGAGCTGATGCGTGCCGCCGAGACCGCGCAGGCGAAGGAGATTATCGACGGCAAAGAAGGAGGCCTCGACGCGAAGATTGAGCAGGGCGGTAAGAATTTGTCCGGCGGACAAAAACAGCGTCTGACGATTGCCCGCGCTCTCGTCAAACAGCCGGAAATTCTGATCCTTGACGATTCGGCTTCCGCGCTTGATTACGCGACGGATGCCGCGCTTCGCAGATCTCTTCGTGAATACAGCCGCGGCATGACGGTCTTTATCGTCTCGCAGCGCGCTTCCTCCGTCCGCTTTGCCGATAAGATTATTGTTTTGGACGACGGTATCGCCGTCGGCATCGGCACCCATGATGAACTGATGAAATCCTGCGAAGTTTATCGCGAGATTTACGAGTCGCAGCAATAAAGGAGGAAAAACCATGAAACAGAAAAAAACTTCCTCCGGTGCTCTCTCAAAAGTCTGGAAGCATATCAAAAGATATAAAATTCTTCTCCTGCTCTCGCTGCTCCTGGCGGCGGTGTCCGTCGCGGGAACGCTCTATGCGCCGATTCTCGTCGGCGATGCCATTGATCTGATCGTCGGTGAGGAGAACGTGAATTTTACGTCACTCCTCGGGTTGCTTGTGCAGATTGCCGTTGTGGCTGCCGTTGTCGCGTTGGCACAATGGCTCATGAACACCGTTAACAATCGGCTTACGTTCCATGTTGTCCGCGATGTGCGGGACGAGGCGTTCCGCAAGATTCAGATTCTGCCGTTGAGCTATATCGATTCCCACCCGTACGGCGAGACCGTCAGCCGCATCATCGCCGATACCGATCAGTTCGCGGACGGCCTGCTCATGGGCTTTACGCAGCTTTTCACCGGCGTGATCACGATTCTCGGCACGTTAGGCTTTATGCTGAGCATGAACTGGAAGATCGCGCTTGTCGTCGTGGTGCTGACGCCGCTCTCGCTCTTTGTGGCGCGGTTCATCGCCCGGAAAACATTCAATATGTTCCGGCTGCAGTCCGTGACAAGAGGTGAGCAGACGGCGTTTATCGATGAAATGATCGGCAACCAGAAAACGGTCAAGGCGTTTTCCCGCGAACAGGCGAACACGGAAAAATTCGATGAGATCAACGCGCGGCTCGAAAAAAGTGCTTTGCGCGCGACGTTCTTCTCGTCGCTGACGAATCCCTGCACGCGCTTTGTCAATAATGTCGTGTACGCCATTGTCGCGTTGACCGGCGCGCTGGCGGTGCTGGGAACGCTCTTTGCCGTGAACGCCGCCTTTACCGTCGGCACGCTGAGCTGTTTTCTGAGCTACGCCAACCAGTACACCAAGCCGTTTAACGAGATATCCGGCGTGATTACGGAATTGCAGAACGCGCTTGCGTGCGCTTCCCGCATCTTTGAACTGATCGAGGAAGAGCCACAAGTTCCCGAGAAAAAAGACGCCGCCGTGCTTCAGAATGTCACGGGCAGCGTGCAGCTCGAAAATGTCAGCTTCTCGTATACGCCGGAGAAACCGCTGATCGAAAATCTGAATCTTTCGGTTAAGCCCGGTCAGCGGATCGCGATCGTCGGTCCGACGGGCTGCGGCAAAACGACGCTGATTAACCTCCTGATGCGATTTTACGACGTGGACGGCGGACGCATCTGCGTTGACGGACAGGATATCCGCGATGTGACGCGGGAGAGCCTGCGTGCGAGCTACGGAATGGTGCTGCAGGAGACATGGCTGCGTCAGGGCACGGTGCGGGAGAATATCCTGATGGGCAAGCCCGACGCGACAGAGGACGAGATGATCGCCGCCGCGAAAGCGTCGCACTCGCACAGCTTTATCAAGCGTTTGCCGAACGGGTATGATACCGTTATCGGAGAAGATGGCGGTTCGCTCTCGCAGGGTCAGAAACAGCTGTTGTGTATCACGCGCATCATGCTCTGTCAGCCGCCGATGCTGATCCTTGATGAAGCCACTTCTTCCATCGATACCCGAACGGAAATTCGCATTCAAAAGGCGTTTGCGCGCCTGATGCAGGGAAGAACCTCATTCATCGTCGCGCACCGTCTGTCCACGATCAAGGAAGCGGATGTGATTCTCGTCATGCGAGACGGCCATATCGTCGAGCAGGGCAACCATGAAGAACTGCTGCGCCGCGGCGGCTTTTACGCCACGCTTTATAACAGCCAGTTTGAAAATCAGATGTAGGATTTTTGATAAAATGAAAGACTGCTCACTTTGTCAGGAGCAGTCTTGTTTTTTTTTATGATTGCATTGTCGAAACCGACGCGTAGGCCTGCATAAACTGCGGATCGCCGTTCAGGTCTTCCGGCGTCTGGGAGGCCGGATCCACTTCGTAATCCGGGATAACGCCTATGGTATCGAAGCTGTCACTTGTATAGGGGAGCAGCTTCGCGGTCGTCAGCACAAGCGCGCCGCCGTCCGTCAATTCAAAAATCTGCTGGTAGGTGCCGTTGCCGGCCGTTGTTTTGCCAACGACGGTGGCTTTGCCGAAATCGCGGAGATCACAGGCAAGCAGTTCGCCGGCTCCGGCGGTGCTTTCGTTTACAAGTACCGAAAACGGTAGGTCAATGCTGTTCGCATCGGCGGAAAAAACCTTCGCGTTTTTTCCATTTTTATCCACAGCGGTGGCGATGGCCTGTGTGCCTTCCGTGGCAAGCGGCACAATTTGGTCGATGACTTCCGCAGCCGATTGGATATTGATGCTGTCGGTATCACGGACGTCGATTACGATGCCCGTAACGGCGTCGTTTTGCAGCGCATCACAGGCGTTTTTAAACTCATCCGGCGTCGTGTCGGTAAAGTCGCTGATCCGGATATAACCGGCGGAGCCGAATTTCTCCCATGTGACGGTTTTGACAGCATTACCGTCCTTGTCGGTGCCTGTCTGCCGGAGCTTATAGTCGCTGTATTCTTCGGAGGTCATGCCGGCATTCCTGCCGACGGTCAGGCTCCCCAGATAGCCTTCGGTGAGTCCCGCGTTGAGGGATTCCTCTTCGACTGTGCCGTAATAATGGGTGCGGATCAGATTATCCACTTCGGCAAGGGAATCGAACATTTCCTCGCGAGCCGGAAGATCGGCAATCAGTCCGCTGTAAATATTCATGGTGACGGCGGTGGTGATGACAGCCGTTACGATCAGCGTCGCGACGGCGATCGTCAGCGCAAGACCGACTGAAATCTTTTTGTGCATAACACGCTCCGTTCCTGAAACTTATACGGAAATATAGGCTGATGGGTTGGTTCTGACGCCGTTGACACGCACTTCAAAATGCAGGTGCGGGCCGGAGGAATTGCCGGTGCTGCCAACATAGGCAATGGTCTGCCCTTTGGAAACGGATTGTCCGGCGCCGACGGCGAGCGAACTGCAATGCGCGTAAAGGGTGGAAAGACCGTTGCCGTGGTCGATGACAACATAGTTACCGTAGCTCCAATGGTAAGACGCCGTGACGACGGTGCCGCTTTCGGCAGCAGAGATGTTTAGTCCGTAGGTGCCGCCGTATACGCAAAGGTCAAGCGCGCCGTGAGAGGAGCCGTCGGAACGGTAGTATCCGGAGCTGACGTATACGCCGGAATACTGAAGCGGACAGATCAGTCCCGAAGAATTGGGAAGCGTGCCGGAGCCGGACGATGCGTTAGCGCGAATCAAATTCTCGATCTGCTTGTCAAATTCCGCAATGGCGGCTTCATATTCGGCAATCTTATTCTTGTAGGCGTCGCTCTGATCGTTCAGGCTTGCCAGATAGTTGCTGCTCTCGTTGACCTTTTCCTGAATCGCGTTTTGATTCGCTTCGACCTTGACCTTGTTAGCCTCCACGGCGGTCTGAAGTTCTTCGATGGCGGCGATCTTTTCGTCGATCTGATTCTGAATTTCTACAATGGAGGCTTTTTCTGCGTCGATCTTGGCAACGGTTTCATCGATCACCTGAATGTCGCCGTTGATGTCGTCAATCAGTCCCTGCTCGTAGTCGGCAAGACTGCTGACGAATTGAACCTTTGTCAGGTAGTCGGAAAAATCGTCGGAGCACAGCAGCACTTCGATCGCCGATGTTTCGCCGTTGATGTAGCTCGAACGGATCAGATCTTTCAGCTCGTCGTATTTGCCGTCAATCTGTTCGTTCAATTCGTCGATCTGGGCGTTATATTCGTCGATCTGGGCGTTGAGCGCGTCGATCTGCTTCTGGAGCTCCTGATTCTGGGCGTTATATTCGTCGATCTGATTCTGATATTCGTCAATCTGCTCGTTGCAAGCGTCGATCTGCTCCTGATACATGGCAACCTGCTTGTCCAGTTCCTCGATATAGGCCTGGACTTCGTTGATGTCGCCCTTCAGGGAATCGATTTTCTGCTGAGCTTCGTCGATTTTGTCTTCGTATTCGGAGATTTTATCCTTTAACTCATCAATTTTGCTGTCTTCTGCAAAGGCTGTGGATTGATAGCAGGTGACGGCTGTGAACAGCAGAAGAAAGGACAGCGCAACTGAAAGAACGCGTTTTTTGAGGGAAATCTTACTCATTGTCTACCACCTTCCCGTGTTCTTTGAGATATTTTCCGAGTGAAATCAGGCTGCCGAACGCGCCGGTCAGAACGCCTGTGGCAAGGAACGCGATCAGCAGTGTGACTGCACCGTCTTGGAACGGTACCATGGTGTTGCCGAGAATGGCGAACATTTCGGCAAAGACTTTTTCGGCGATAGCGTACAGCCCGAATATGATGCCGTAAGCGAACGCCGCCGAGATGACGCCGATGATGATACCCTCGACAAGGAACGGCCAGCGAATGAACCAGTTCGTCGCGCCGACGGCTTTCATGATGCTGATTTCAAGACTTCTGGAGAACATCGTGATACGGACGGTGTTGGCGATAATAAACAGAGAAACAATCAGCAGGATCACAACAATCGCGATGCTGATCAGACCGACTGCACGCTGGATACTCGCGAGCTTTGCCGCCAGCTCGCCGTTTTCACGGACGGATAGGACATTCTCAAACGATTTGATCTGCGACACGGTGCCGTCGAACTGTTCCATGTCCGATATTGTGACTTTATAGGCGTTCGGCAGGAAATCGGAGCTGATGCCGCTGAGCGCCGAGGCAGATTCTCCCATATCGTACAGAATCTCCGAATAGGATGCATCCCGCGAAACGAACGTGCATTCCTTGACGTTCGGCAGATTCTTGATGCTGTTGCCGAGAGCGGCTTCCTCGTTGCCTGTCGCGTCGTCTTCGATAAAGACCATGATGACGTTCTGTTCACCGACGCGGTTGATAACCGATTGGATATTGACATAAATCAGATAGGCACCGCCGATGAGGAGCAGACACGACAACATGACCGTGACGGACGCGACCGTCATCAGCTTGTGAACGTGAATATTGCGGAAACCCTCTTTTGTCAGATAGCGCAGATTGAAGCGCCCTTTGTTGAATTTATTTCTGCGGCTCATACGGTGCCTCCTTCGTTATCCGTCGTTTCTTCGGAGGTCGTATTGTCCGGTGTTGTTTCCGACGGTTCAGGGGCCGATTCGGATGAATTCGGTTTTTCCGTTGCGCGTTTGATGCGGGACGCGTTGGAGGCGGCAAACGCCGCTAAAATAGAGTTAATATCGTCGTTGTTTGTCGCCGTAAAAGCGCCGGCTGAATCCGCGTTGTCAGTTTTTTCTTCCGTCGGATTTTCTTCGGCGGACGGATCTGCCGGTATTTCCTTGTCGACCGGTTTTTCTTCCGGAACCGGCGGTTTTTCTTCAGAGATCGGATTTATGTTCGGAAGCGTCTCCTCCAGTGGTACGGTATCCTTGCCATAGGAGAAAATGAACTTTTCAACGTCGTCATATTCGTTCGGCGCATTGTAGAATCCGGCGTCCGTCTGCTGATTCTCAGGGTTGATGAGCGCCAGGATGTTGTTCTTATCGTACCCGTCGGCAATGATTTCGCCCTCTTTGAGCACAACGATGCGGTGATCGTAATGCCGGACAAGCTCGTGTGCGTGTGTGACCATGACGACAGTCGTCCCGTTTGCCTTGTTGATGTGGTTCAGCAGATCCATAATTTCAATGGACATGGCGGGGTCGATGTTGCCGGTAGGCTCGTCCGCGATGATCAGGTCGGCGTTGTTGACAAGAGCTCGCGCAATGGCGACACGCTGCTGCTCGCCGCCGGACAGCTCTTTGGGCATGGACTGCGTTTTCGAGAGCAGACCGACCATGCCCAGCGCATGGGTGACGCGTTTGCGAACTTCGCGCTCTTTTGTGCCGGTGACGCGCAAAGCGAACGCGACATTGTCATAAACGCGCATATTGGGGATCAGGCGGAAGTCCTGAAATACAATACCCATGGTGCGGCGAAAATAGGGAATGTCGCGCTTTCTCATTTTATTTAAGTTGTAGCCGTTAATGGTAACGGTGCCTGAAGTCGGAACTTCTTCTCGCATGATGAGCTTCAAAAACGTACTTTTGCCGGCGCCGGACGCGCCGACAACAAATACGAATTCTCCGTCATTGATCGAGAGGTTAACATTTTTAAGAGCTTCAAAGTCTTTGTTGTAGGTTTTTGAAACTCCGCTGAATTCTACCATAGAGTTTGCCTTCTTACGTTTGATGACGGAAAGACCGGGAAAGCGTGAATCAGTACTTCACCGGGTTTGCGTCAAGATATTTTTTGACCATCAGGGCGACTTTGAAAACGATGGCGTCGTCAAATTCGCGCAGGTCAAGACCGGTCAGCTTTCTGATTTTTTCCAGTCTGTAAACGAGGGTATTTCTGTGAACGAAGAGTTTTCTTGAGGTTTCGGATACGTTCAGATTGTTTTCGAAGAATTTCTGAATGGTGAAAAGGGTTTCGTGATCAAGGCTGTCGATGGAGCCTCTCTTGAATACTTCTTTTAAGAACATATCGCACAGCGTCGTGGGAAGCTGATAGATTAGACGCGCAATGCCGAGATTCTCGTAGCTGACGATCGTCTTTTCGGTGTCGAAGACCTTGCCGACTTCGAGCGCGACCTGCGCCTCTTTGAACGAACGCGCCAGTTCCTTGATGCCCGTTACCGCCGTGCCGATACCGACCAGCGTGTGCGTATAATATTCCGCGCCGAGGGAATCCGCAATGGAGCGCGCAAGCTTTTCGAGATCTCTTGATTCGATGTTCGGACGCACTTCTTTGACAAGCGCAATGTCCGTTTCATTGATGTTGACGACAAAATCCTTCGTCTTATCGGGGAAGAGATTCTGGATCGCGTCAAAAATGGAGATTTCACCCGGTTCCGTAATACGGACGAGCAATACAGCCCGTGTCGTATCGTTGTTGAAATGCAGCTCACGGGCTTTGATGCAGATGTCGCCGGGGAGAATGTTGTCTAACATGACGTTCTTGATAAAGTTGCCCTTGTCATATTTTTCGTCATAGTACTGCTTCGTGTTGCTGATGGTGATGGTCAGGATATTGACGTATTTGTAGGCGAGATCGTCGGATCCGTCCACAAAAATCGCATATTCCGGCCGGATAGGGGATCCGAAGCTTTTGAAAACCATGTCGTTAACAGCTACAATATCAGAGCCGGAAAAAACCTGCTCGCCGACGGAAGAATCAAGCACTTCGCCGATTCGGCCGAGCTCGCTGCACGCGATAATCGTACCGGTTTCGTCGATCACGCCGATCACGCGGTCAACGGCGTCTTTCAGCTGGTGAATGATGCTCTGAAATAATCTGTTTGACATAAAGATATCCTCCTAATTTTTCTTTCTTACAAACGATAAACCCAATTTCCGATAACAAACATTTATGCAATATGACTATTATCTTACTTTACATTTTACACATTTTTTCAGATATTGCAAGAGCTATCCCAAAAAAAATCAGAAAAAAACAAGAAAAAATGACTTTATATTCCAAAATAGGAAAATAAACTATTCATAATTACCAATAATTTCCCCGTTCTTTTTGTCAAAGTGACAGTTGTATATTTTCACCAATCAAAAAGCGGGAAAAAGGCGGATTATTCGTCCGGACGGCACGCGATTTTTGTGAGCTCGTCCGGCGTCAGCTCGCGGCATTCTCCGGGAGAGAGGTGTTCGTCAATCGGAAGCGAGCCCATCCGGATCCGGCGCAGGGAGAGAAGCGTTGCGCCGGTGCAGGCGATCATGCGCTTGATCTGGTGATATTTGCCCTCACGAAGCACGATTTTATAGATAATTTTCTCTTTACTTTCAACTTGTTCGATATCAGCCGGCAGAAGCTGTTCGTCCCCGAGTGTCATGCCGGTTCGCATCTGCATGATAAATTCGTCCTTGATGGGCGTGTCCGTTTCGGCGAGATACGTTTTGTCGATGTGACGACGGGGAGAGAGAATATCGTGCGCAAAATGCCCGTCGTCGGTAATCAGCACAAAGCCCGTGGTATCCTTGTCGAGCCGACCTGCGGGGAACAGACCGGGTCGGCGCAGAGAATCGGGCACTAAGTCCACGACTGTTTTCTCTTTCGGGTCACGGCTCGCGCTGACGATCCCGGCGGGTTTGTTCATCATCAGATAAATATACTTTTTATAAAGAAACGGCTCACCGTCGAGCAAGACGGCGTCGGAACCGGGATCGATTTTGCGTGACGGATCGGTCACGACTACGCCGTTGACCGTCACACCGCCGCGTTGAATCCGCTTGGCCGCGTCCGATCGCGACATCATGCTTTGCGAGGACAAGAGCTTGTCCAGTCGTTCTTTTTTCATAGGTTTTTCGCTCCTGATAGGCAAGATGGAATGCAGAATGATGAATGCAGAATGCAGAATTCCGGAAGCGTTTCGCGCTTGCATGATATGCCTGCGGCGAGGATTTCAGAACGCTGCATTCTTCATTCTTAATTTATTTGTTTTCCTGAAGTCCCGTCATAAAGCCGTCAAGCTCGACGCTGCAAATATCGCCGCCGATGACCTTGCCCTTATAAACAAGCAGATTCATTCGGATACAGTCTTTTTCTTCATAACCGGGATAATCGGTGAGAATATATGTCCATTTTTTGACAGTGCAGCCTTTGTATGGCGTTAAATCGAAGCCGCATTCGGTTTGCAGCTCATTATAAGCGGTATAGACCTCATCAAACTCTTCGGGAATGAGCACTTCGGTGACGCTTTCGGGGTCTTCCTGCGATGTGAAACCGAGCTGCGCGATGAAATTCAGACGTTCCTCCTGCGTGGACGCCGAATATTTGAGTGCGGTCCCGGCCTGTTGGGGGATGTCGCCGGAGTTCTCCTGTCTGCCGTTTGCAAAGACTACGCACAGTACAACCGCCGCCGTGATGACCGCCACAAGTAAAACCAGTTTTCCTTTTAACGATTTCAGAGAGACTAAAAACATAACAGCACCTCGCATAAATACTCATACAATAAATATGCAAGGCGCTGTTCATTCATTCCTTATTCTTCATCGGAGGGGTTCTTGATGGAAACGTTCTGGAGCCGCGAGAGAGCGAGCCGGACGTTTTCCTGACTCTTGGTGTAATGCTCAATGTCGGCGGTCAGATAATTATTGCATTCTCCGAGTATGTTCTTGGCAAATTCGCTGGCGGTCGTACGCATCTCGTATGCCCATCTCTTTGCGCTGTTTTCGCGTTCCTGCGCCTGCGTGTTCGCGTCGGCTACGATGCCGTCAGCTTCTTCCTTTGCTTCCGAAAGAAGCTTGAACGCCGTGTCCTTGGCGGCTTTCGTGATCTCATGCTCCTGCGTCATTTCCTCTGCCTTCGCCTGCGCATCGCTGACGATCTTGCTGGCGGTTTCCTGCGCAGCCTGAAGGATCTCACGTCTTTCTGCGACGATCTTTCTGGCCTGGATAATTTCCGTCGGAATGGAAGAGCTGAGTTCTTTCAGACACTCGTGAATCGCGTCGCCGTCAATCTTGATTTTTCCGCCGCCGCCGAAAGAGGGTTTGCCTTCTTCGAGTATGTCTTCGATTTTCTCAATAATTTCTTCGTAATTCATGGATTTTGTCCTCCCTGACTCTATTTTTTGTGGGCTGTTACTTTTTTGATAATATCGTCTGCGATTTCAGCCGGAACGAAATCTGTGATTTCGCCGCCGAGCATACAGATTTCTTTGACCGCGCTGGAGCTTAAATACATGTTTTCGAGGCTCGAAACGAGGAAGATCGTATCAACTTCGGGCGCGAGCTGTTTATTGATTAACGCCTGCTGAAATTCGACCTCAAAATCCGAAACGGCGCGCAGTCCCTTGACGATGGCGGACGCACCGGCGATCCGGACATAATCCGCCAAGAGTCCCTGATAGGAATCGACCGTGATATTCGGGATGCCTGCGATGCAGCGGCGGATAAAATCGACCCGTTCGGGTGGCGTAAAGGTACCGCCGTGCTTGCGCGCATTATACGAAACGAGCACGATGACCTTATCAAACATATGCGCCGCGCGTTTCATAATATCGAGATGTCCGTTCGTGACGGGATCGAAGCTTCCGGGATAAACGGCAATTTTGCTCATATGAGTCGCCATGCGAACCGGCTGACCCGGGTTCGTTCCTTTCATTGGAATTGAAGAGAAGCCTTATTCGCTGTCCTCTTCACAATAGCGGTAGATGGTGAGTTTCGTTTTGGAATACGTATCCTGTTTCGCGACAGTGAACGAGCCGACCTTTTCCGGCAGTTCTTCGTCAAGTGCCGTTTCACATACGATGATGCCGCCGTCGTTCAGCACGGCGGGAAGAAGCGGCAGCGCCTTGCTCGCGAGCTGTTTTTTGTAGGGCGGATCGATCAGAATGATGTCGAATTTCTCTCTTGTCGTCTTGAGGTAGGAAAGTCCGTCACCGTTAAAGACGACGGCGTTTTCCGTGAGAAGGCAATGCGCCAGATTCTCATTGATGACCTTGACCGCGCTGCGGCTTAAGTCCACGAAAACGGCTTTGGCCGCGCCGCGGCTGAGCGCCTCGATGCCGAGCTGCCCGGAACCTGCGAACAGATCCAGGACGCGCCGTCCCTCAATATCAAATTGAATGGAATTGAAAATCGCGCCTTTGACTTTATCGGCTGTAGGGCGGATATCGTCTCCCTCGAGCGTCGTCAGGCGTCTTCCTTTGGCTGAGCCGGTAATCACTCTCATAATACTCTCCGAAAATGAACGCACATATCTTATCATATTATCGCATTTTCTATAGGTTTTTGTCAATAGAAAATCAAAAAAAAGTCTAAAAAACAGTGTTACAGAAGCCCGAGCAGCTCCGACGGCGATGAAATGATGTGTTTTGCGCCGCTGTCACGCAATGTTTTTTCATCGCGGAATCCCCACAGCACGCCGACGCTTTCGAGTCCGGCACCCGCGGCGGTATTCATATCGACGTCGGAATCGCCTACATATAGTGTATGTGATTTTTCACTGTTTAACAGTTCCAAAGCTCTGAAAACATTGTCGGGTGCGGGCTTGAGCGGATGCTGGCCGTCATCGCCGATGACAACGGTGAAGACGTCCCCGAAAACGGCGTCGCAGAGAATTTTCGCCGCGGGCTCGGCCTTATTGGTCACAACGGCCGTTTTGATATTTCTGTTTTTTAATTCACTGAGCAGTTCCCGAATGCCGTCGTAGGGCTTTGTTTTGATCTGCGCGTGCGCTTTATAGTAGTCTTTCATTTCGGCGGTCAGCAGAACGGACGTCTCCTCCGGCGTGCCGGCCGGAACAGCCCGTCGGATCAGCGTCGGAATGCCGTTGCCGATAAAGCGGCGGATCTCTTCGATCGTGCGTTCCGGCATTTCATGTGAACGCAGCACGTGGTTGACGCTGTCCGTTAAATCTTCGAGCGTATTTAACAGCGTGCCGTCTAAGTCGAATAGAATGGTTTGAATCATGATGTCACCTGATTTTTTAATGTTCAAAGTGCAGAGTTCAAAGTTCAATGGTGGAAAAGGCTTCGCCTTTTGATTCATTTATAATGCGCAGCAGGCATAAAATCAAGCCCGGAGGGCTTCCGAAACTGCACTTTGCACTTTGAACTTTGCACATTGATTACGGATTGTCAGTATTTTTATGATAGAAGCTGTAGATGTTTTCGGCGGTTTTTTGATTGATGCCTTCGACTTCGGTCAGCTCTTCGACGGTCGCCTTGCGGATCGCAGCGGTCGTTTTGAAATGCTTCAGAAGCGCGTGCGCACGGGTCTTGCCGACGCCGTCAATCTCCGTCAGCGTCATGGCGGTCATCGTTTTTGCCTGCTTTTTGCGGTGATATTCGACCGAAAAACGATGCACTTCCTCCTGAATATCCGAAACCAGCGTAAAGGCGCGGCGTTTGTCGTTGATGGCGATTTCGCCGCCGTCCGACGCGATGGCTCTGGTGCGGTGCTTGTTGTCCTTGACCATGCCGAAAAGCGGAATGTCAGAAAGCCCGAACGATTCGAGCACGGGTTTGACGGCGTTGACCTGACCGATGCCGCCGTCGAGCAAGATCAGATCGGGCTTTTTGCCGAAGCCTTCGTCCGGCTCGTCGTATTTGGCTTTTTCATATTCGTTGAAGCGCCGCGTCAGCACCTCGTTCATCGAACGGTAATCATCCTGACCGGCAAAGCCCTTGATCTCAAACCGGCGGTAGGCGGATTTGAGCGGCTTGCCGCCGCGGAAGACGATCATGCCCGCTACGTTGTCCGCGCCGTCGGTATGAGAAATATCGTAGGATTCGATGTATTCGGGCGGATCGTGCAGTCCCAAAAGGGAAGCGAGCTCGTCGAGAGCGGCGACGGTTTTTCCCGTCCGTCCGACGTACTGCGCAAGCTTTTCGGCGGCGTTGTCCGAACACATCTGGATCAGCGCGGCGTTTTCTCCCTTTTCGGGAACGTAAATGCGGACGGCTTTGCCGCGTTTTTCCGTCAGCCAGCGCGTCAGCGCGTCAAGCGAATCGATCTCGCCGTCCACGGCGATATTCGGCGGAATGGAATCGCGGATGGAATAATAATCGGCGATCAGCTTTTCGCGGATGACCGGCAGCTCGTCCACGGCGTCCGCAATAAAATATTCGCTGTCGTAGAGTCTGCCGTCGGAAAACCGCAGGACGGACAGGCAGACCTTGCCCGACGCTTCACAGACGGCGAAAACGTCCTGTTCCTTTGTCTTCTGGGAAACGACGTTTTGCTTCTTGCTTGTTTTCTCGATCGCCTGTATCGCATCACGCAGGACGGCAGCTTTTTCAAAATCCAACGCGTCCGCCGCAGCTTCCATCTGTTTTTTCAGGTCGCGAATCATGCTTTCGTTGCCTCCGGTGATGAATTTCACGGCGTTATCGACGGCGGCGTTGTGGTCTTCCCGGCTGATTTTGCCGCAGCAGGGAGCGGCGCATTGCTTGATATAATAGTTTAAGCAGGGTCTTGCGCTGCGCTTGATGTCGCGAGGAAAAACCTTGCCGCAGCAGGGAAGCTTGAAAATCTTCTGCGCTTCGGCAACGGAACGGGACACGCAGTCCGAGCTAGTGTAGGGGCCTAAATACTTTGCGCCGTCCTCAAGCTTCTGCTTCTCGGCGGACAGGTTCTTCCAGTCTGTCCCGGCGATTTTGATATAATGATAGCCCTTGTCGTCCTTGAGCAGAATGTTGTATTTCGGCGTGTGCTGCTTGATGAGGCTGCATTCGAGCACAAGCGCTTCAAATTCGCTGCTGACGAGGATATAATCAAAATCCTCAACGTGCTCGACCATTTTCCGCACCTTGACGGTATGAGTGTTCTGCGAGCCGAAATACTGACTGACGCGGTTTTTGAGCGCTTTGGCTTTGCCGATATAAATGATTTTGCCCGCTTTGTCCTTCATGATGTAGACGCCGGGCGTCAGCGGCAGGCGCATCGCTTTGGCGCGCAGCCGTTTTAATCGTTCATCCATAAAACTCCTCCGCTCATACTGAAAAAACGACGCACCGAATCAAGCGGCGCGCCGTTGGTATGTGTTTGTCGGGAATTATTCGGCGAAGCCGGATTCAACGAGTTTAGCCAGCGCGTCAACAGCTTCCTGTTCGTCTGTGCCGCCTGCGATGATTCTGATCTGCGTGCCGCCCATGATGCCGAGGGAAAGAACACCTAAAAGGCTCTTTGCGTTGGCTCTGCGTTCTTCTTTTTCAACCCAGATCGAAGATTTGAACTCGTTTGCTTTCTGAATAAAGAATGTAGCGGGACGCGCGTGCAGTCCTACCTGATTCTCAACAACGACATCTTTTACACACATAAGGCGATTACTCCCCGTCTATAAATTTTCAATCACGTTACATATTATACCACAAAAGTTTTTTTCGTCAATGACTAAAACTGCACGATTTCGCGAAAAATGCAATATTCGGTTGGGTTGCTAAAGGTTTGAAATTTCAGAAAACAATCTTTGTGCAAATTGACAATAATTATAGGGGCGATTTCGGATAAAGAAACTAAAAAAAGAGGGAAAATTTTACACATTCACCTAAGAAAAACCAATTATTGCTCTTTTTGGCTCTTTTCGAGAAGATCGGGACGTCTTTTTTTTGTGCGATTTAACGATTGTTCTTTGCGCCATTTTTCGATGTTGGCGTGATGCCCCGAGAGCAGGACCTCCGGTACCGCCATGCCGTTCCAGACGGCGGGCTTGGTGTACTGCGGGTATTCAAGTAGTCCGTTATAGTGGCTCTCATTTTCCATCGCTTCTTCATTCGCGAGCACACCGGGAATCATGCGCGCGACGGCGTCGGTCAATACGAGAGCCGGCAGCTCGCCGCCGGTCAGCACATAATCGCCGATGGAGATTTCTTCATCGACAATCGCTTCGAGCACCCGTTCGTCAACGCCTTCGTAATGACCGCACAGCAGTGCGAGATTCGGCATCTGTGCCAGTTCCTTGACTTTCTCCTGCGTGAGCACTTTGCCCTGCGGTGAAAGATAGATCAGATGCGGCCTGGTGCCGAGTGTTTGACACAGCGACTGAAAGCAGTCATAGATCGGCTGTGCCTGTAGGATCATGCCCATGCCGCCGCCGTAAGGTGTATCGTCCACATTTTTATGGCGGTCGGCGGTGTAGTCCCGAATGTTATGCGCTTCGATTTCGAGCAACCCTTTCGCGACGGAGCGACCGATGATGCTCTCGGAGTAAACGCTTCTGCACATATCGGGGAACAGCGTCAGAATATCAATCCGCATCGGCGTCACCGTTCACTTCCTCATCGAAAATCCCGCGCAGAGGACGAATGAAAACTTCTCCCTTTTCGACGTCCACGTCGATCACGACGTCCTTGATCGCGGGAATGATGTATTCTTTGCCGTCCTTTTCGATGTACCAGATGTCGTTCGCGCCTGTCTGGGCGACGTCCGTCAGTACGCCGTAGACTTTTTCACGGTTGTCGGCGTCATAGACGGTACAGTCGATCAGATCCTGTACAAACCAGTCTCCCTTCGGGAGTTTGGCGTCGGCACGGTTCATATAGAGCGTTTTGCCGCGGAGCTTCTGCGCATCCTCGACGGTATCGATGCCCTCTAATTTAAGAATGACGATCGCACCGTGCGGACGGCAGGAGAGCACCCTGACGGGATTCTCACCGTTTTTGCCGAAATAGAGCGTCTTAAAACGCTTCATAAAGTCGGGAGAGTCACACCACGGATTGAAGCGCACTTCTCCCCGGATGCCGTGGGTGGAGACGATTTGACCTGTTTCGAGAAATTGTTTGAGCATAAGAATCCTTTTATTGAATGCAGAATTTAGAATGTAGAATGCAGAATTTAGAATGTAGAATGCAGAATTATTTTGTTTTTTGCAGTTGTTCGATCAGCCAGTCGCCGACGCGTTTTGCGGAAGAGCCGTCGGTGATGGTGTGAATTTTATTTTTGACGACCATGCGGTCGGCTTTCGTTTCGTCTTTGCCGTCCTTGACATGTTGCAGGAATGTTAATAAGTCATCCGTATCGCGGATCACTTCTCCCTTGAGAATCTCGGTCGGATCGCGGTAGACAAAGCCGCGCTTGGCGGTGTATTCGGCAATGTCGCCGATGGTAAGACCGATGGGCTTATCCGTCAGCAGGTAGTCGTAATAGACGGAGGAATAGTCCGTGATCATCGCGTCGCAGCGACCGAGAAGCTGATAGAGCTGTACGCCCTTTTCGCGCAGCAGATCATCGCTGATGAGGAAGAAGTTTGACAGCCCGATCTCCGACACGACGGACATATCCTGTACCGGGTGCGGTTTGAGGATCAGCAGACAGTTATTCTCTTTACAGAACTCATTGACGCGCTGCATATCGTCTTTCGTTTCGATGGCGGGAATGCCCGTGCCGTGACACTCCATTTCAAAGTCGCCGACGTGCTTATTGAGCGCGCCTGCCGCGGCGAAATTCAATACGGACCATTTCATTCTGGGTGGGCGGTATCATGCGGCGCTGTCCCTGAAAAGCTACCCGCCTGTCACCGACGAGTTGGCGCTGCTGCGCTGCGTTGGGGACATGGGCGGCGTCAATCTGCGCCTGACGGCTCGGCAGGTCACGCCCGCTGAGGAGGACGCCATCCTCCACG
>CAMEBF010000015.1 GCA_945912145.1 uncultured Clostridia bacterium
TATATTTAGAAAAGAAAGTATTTTATAAACAAAATTCATGTATATCCCCCTTTTTAAATATAATACAGGTTTTTTAACGTATGGTCAATATAAATTTTAATTTTTATAGAGTGTTATAACGATTTATTTTGAGATTTATCCACTTTTCGGACGCGGTTTCAATTACCGCCATCTCCACCAGAATTGAAGAATACAGTCACCCACTCGAGTTACTGTATTTTTTTCATATACTTTCCGCGGGAATCGAAACCGCATCGTCCATCTTTTTGCGTCAGCAAAAAGGGACATATAGTTGAATTCTGCCGAACGGCTCGCCGTTCGGTTACCGCCATCTCCACCAAACAAAAAGCACGCGAAAGCGTGCTTTTTGCAATGATATCCGTTCCTGCCGGAACGGATGATATACCATCCGGTATGATATCTGCTTCGCAGATGATATAGACCTGCGGTCTATGTGGAACAGATATTATATCATATTTTTTTGGGCAGCGCCTTCAATTTTGACATAAACAGACTATAATACAAAAACTCCTTGAACACATTTCTGCGTATACAAGGAGGTTTTTTGTATTTTCAATTATCCGGCAATTTCAAGAAGTTTTTTGTTTACTCTTGCCTGCACCTCAATATAGTAAGCTGTTTCTGCCGTATTCATATCATCGTCGTCTTCCCATTCTTCAAAGTCTTCAACGAAATCCGAGTACTTTCTCATGTAATCCGCATAATCCTTAAGAAGACTCTTATTGGTGGGATCTGCCATATACTTTTTCATAAAATCCACATATTCATTCATGAAACTTTCATAGCTATCCATTGCGGTTTTGAACGCAGGACGCATACCGTCAACCAAAGCGTCCGATTTTTCAGTCGCAACAGGTTTTGTTGTTGCTTCAGGCTTTGCAGCAGTTGTTGTATTTGGCGCCAACTGTTTTACAGTCAACTCAATTTCTTCAATATTTTGCGATTCTACAAGGTTATCATACTCAATACCGTCACTGTCTTTATCAAAAGTCAGTTTCAGTTCTGTGTTCGGAGAAATGTTTTGTCCTGTAACAACATAGTTTTTCAACGCTTCTGCATCTTCAGGATCGACATAAGAGCCGTCATCGGCAACGATGATGAGTTTCACAAGACCCGCGCCATATTGATGCATCAAATCTCCGCTCAAAGAAGTATACCCGCAACTCGCGAGGTTTCTCCCGACATAGTCAGCAATAAACCATGTATATTTATCGAGGGATGGCTTTATTTCGGTAAGGTCAATCGGTTTCTGTTCTTTTGCTCCGTTTTTCTTTACACACAGAACAATTTCCTCATAGCTTTGTGATGCGACAAGACTGTCATATTCATTTCCCTCGCTATCTTTGTCAAAAACAAGCTTAAGAACGGTGTTAGGCGCAATATTTTGCTTTACAACAGAATATTCTTTCAGAACATCCTCAGACTCAACATCAACATAGCTACCGTCGGGACTTACAAAAACCAACTCAACAAGTCCTTCACCGTATCTATCCATTCGTTTTCCGCTCATTGCCGTATATCCGATTGATGCGCAGTTTTTGCCTACATAGTTTTTTATGTACCATGTGTATTTATCCGGTGAAGTGTTAATTGCAACGGCTGTATCATTCACAATATCGTCAGAAGATTGATTTTCAGCGCTCCCGTCAGAATGATTCTTACTGCAAGCCGCGAAAGTCAAAATCATAACGATTCCGAGCAATAATGCCAATAGCTTTTTCGTTGACTTTCTTTCCATCTTTTTAACCCCTATTTGTGTTTTGTTTTTCATTTGTCTGTCCTCCTGATGTTATTTGTTTTGATAATACGCCATATACTCCGTTCGGAGTAATTGTATTTTTGCGCCAGTTGAGATATGTTATTGCCGTTGTATTCGTTTATGATAGCTTTATGAGTGTACTCCTTTGAAAAAAGCCGGTTAGGAAATGAAATCTGTGTGCCGTGAAACAATCTGAATATGATCAACGTGTTTTCAAGACCGATTTCATCGGCAATATCCTTGTACACATCATTAAGCCCGCTAAGGTCATGATTCAAAAGCTCCAACCCCCAAACGTCAAACATATCACTGTTTATCGACATAATACCACCTCCAAAAAGGCATAACAAATGACATTGTCATTATTTTTGTCAGTTGCTTTTTGATAAACTGTTTTTCCGATACTGATATGTAGCATTAAAATTGCTCCTTTCTGAACAACAAATTCTGTTCAGAAAAGAGCTTGTAAATTTCGCGAATGATTAAAATTAGATTTTATGTAACAAAAGAAGCTTTTATGATGCGAAAGTCAGTGATGATTATTAGGGGTTTATTTATTTTTTCTGATGTGTTATAATTAAATATAACAATTTAAAAGGTGTGGTCGACGATGTTATCATCAGCTCGGTCTTTGTTAAATGAAGCGATTTGGACTTTGAAATCCACCTTTGATGAGGAAAACAAAAGTCAATATGCAGAACACAAAGAATATTTAGCAGAGTTCAAAAGAACAGAGGCAAAGAATATGCGTCTTCATTTAGAAGAATCGCGAAAAAGTATCCCCTGTAATTTTAATGAGGAAATTTCTTTTGATGAATTCTGTCAAATAATATACAAGACAAAGAAACGTATCCGTAGGATCAAAAATATTCATATAGAAGGTGCCACCGTTTTATGTACTGTCGAATCTCAAACAGGGTATTCCACATGGGATTTTTATGTCGATTTTAACGACTGGGGACATATTACAGGGGAAGCTTGGCGGAAATCCGATAATCTCGACTCGAATATACCAAAGTGTTTTGAAAATATCGTTTCAACTCAAATCACAGAATTGTTGTTATCTCGTAATGCTATCAGCGGCAGTTTTTCAAATCTTATTTATTCAAATTTGAATGAAACTGCTATGCTGTCATTAGGAACATCTTATAAGCCTAAACCGTTTCGTGAGGTTTTCATGAAAAAGCGGTATGCAAATGTTTTTATAGGCTCGGATTCTTTGAAAAATGAACATATCTACATTATTTTATCAATACTTAAAAGTAATGGTTTTGTAAACATCAAATCTGTTCCCATAAAAGATATAAATTCTAAAAGTAATAATTACATACAGCAGGTTGCCTATGTCACTATTGATGGTACAAATCAGTTTCAGGCCGGAACAAGATTTCAGAATGATGTCGAAGTCGTTATTTACTACCACGAAAAACAAGAAATAACAGCTCATTTTTCAGGCAAAATTTTTAAAAATCAAAATTGTTACGATGTTGAAAATCAACTTCATGCTTTAGGATTTTCAAACATCACACTTAATCCGATGAAAGATTTAGTGACAGGGTGGATAAGAAAAGAATACAATGTCTACAAAGTTTTTCTTGAAGGAAAAGAAGAAAATACTTTTAGGAAAAATAAAGCATACAAATTCGATATAAATATAACTATTAAATATCATTCATTTAAAAAATAATAATTTGCAAATTTTACAAACGCTAAAACAAGTATAGACTTAAGGAGAATCGACATGGCCGATGCAATCTACAAAGAAATACGGAAAAATCACAATCTCACAAGAGACGACGTATGTGACAAGGCTTCGTTGCTGAACAAACCCATTCAGCCCGAACGCCTTGAAAGGATCGAAAACGGGAAATTTCCCATCACGCCGTACGAAGTTATGTTGCTTGCGGAAATCTACGGCGAACCGACATTATGCAATCATTACTGTTCAAAGGAATGTCCCATCGGTGAAAAATATGTTCCCGAAATCAAAGTGAAAGACTTAACCCAGATAATCCTTGAAATGCTTTCTTCTCTCAATTCCATGAAGAAAAGCCAGGAACGCCTGATCGAAATCACGGCGGACGGAGTCATTGACGACGATGAAATCAAAGATTTTGTTTATATACAAAAAGAACTTGAACGCATTTCCATTACGGTTGAAACCCTGCAATTATGGGTGGAACAGATGTTGGCTGACGAAAAAATCAACATAGAAAAATACAATCAGATCAAAGGTGAATAAAAACTGACGGCGTCGGGACTTCGGTTCCGGCGCCGTCATTGCATTATATCGGTCAAAACTGCACAAAGTGCAAATTTCCGCTTCGTTTTACCGCACTGATTGTTATTCCGTTTTTTCGACAAAAGCGGTATGATACAGACACAGAGACACAAAGGAGTGTTAAAAATGACACCGCGACAAAAACTGTTAGCCATCAGGCTGTCAGAAAAAATCGAAAAAAATCCTGCGTATGCGAAAAGCATCGGGATTGAAATACAAAACAAAAAAAACAATTCAAAAGACACAAAAGAGACAACGGAGGTTTTATCATGAACAACATCGGCAAGATCATCTTCGGAATTATCGGCGGCATATTAGTGCTCGTCGCAATCGTTTTTCTGATTTTACTCATCACCGCATGGCTTTAATGAGGTACGATTATGAATTCTTTCAGTAAATTTATCGCGATCTTTCTTTCAATTCTGATCATAGCAGGCGTGGCATTTGTCTCCGGATACTATGTTGGCAGCAATAACCTACCCGAAGCAGAGGTTGTTGAGAATTCAACGGATGAAAACGATCTTCATCTTCCCGGCGAAGTCGAAAAGAGAATCGTGACGGTGGAAGAAATCAACAGCAAGTTGGTTGAACTCAGCGAGTTTTCTATATACTCATCTGAATATGAGGCAACAATGAGTGCCGATTACTCAAGATACTTTCTTGATGACATTCGCGTACCGTTCACAAAGAACTCTATAACGCTGAAGGCCAAAGGCATACTTAAAGTTGGCTATGATTTTTCTGAGATTAAAACTGAGGTTAACCCCAAAAGCAACATCATCTATATTGCTCTCCCTGAAATCAAGGTTCACGACAATTATATTCTCTGGGATACCATAGAATGCGCTGAAGACAACAACATTCTCAATCCGATTGAATTCAGTCAGTACAAGCAGCTTGCAACAGAAATGGAAGCTCTCGGCCTTGCTGATGCAGAAGAGAAAGGTGTTTATGAAAACGGAGAAGATTATATAAAAGAATTGATCATCAATTTCTTGAGTTGCTTTGATGAATATGAAGTTAAATTTTTATAGGAGGAACAGGAATTGATTGAACTCATGATCTCCGCGCTGAGCATCTGGTTGTTTATAAAAGCAATCGGATTAGCCCTAAAAATCACGTGGAGTACAGCGAAAATCATTGCAACAATTCTGATGGCGCTTGCATTACCGATCTTTATAGTATGTCTGATCTTTGCAGGAGGAATTGTGATGTTGATACCGCTTGCTTTCATCAGTACAGCCTTTGGTTTAATCAAATCCATCAGTTAAAACAAAATCCTACCAATAAATTAAGCCGGCATCGCGTGACGCCGGCTTGATTTATGATTCGGTTTGTTTTATTTGACGGACGCGATCAGTTCCTCGAAATCTTCGACCATTGCGGACGCCGTATGGTTGCCCGTCGCGACGAGCTCAAGGCTCTTATTCGACGGCTCAAGCAGCGCCATGTAGTCGTTATCGGGAATGATGTAGCCGATCTGGTCGTTGATGATGCCGAACACGATCAGCTCCTTGCCGTCAACGGCTTCGGTCAGAGGGGCTTTCTCCCACTCCGTGCCGGTCCAGGAACGATCCGCGCCGAAGCAGCCTCCGTAGAACAGCTCTGCCGCCGCTTCACCGGGAACAAGCATCACGGCGATATCCGTGCCGAGCTCCATATAGCCGATTTCGGTCGCGACTTCAAAATCCTCACCGTTCTTGACAACGGTGTTGGTCAGAAGTCCCATCTTGCCGGCGAAGATCAGAATCTGGTTGGTGATCTTATAGCTGACCTGCTGCATTTTGATATTCAGAACGGGAGCTACTTCCTTTTCATTGCTGATGGAAGCGAAACGATCGGCCATCGCGCCGGCGTACGCCTCAAAGTATTCGGGCTTGGTCATGCCGTCCGTTGTGACGGTGGACGCGTCCTGCGACGTGCCCTGCTCCGCGCCGAGCAACATCAGGAAGTTTGCGTCGTATTTCTCATTGATGACCTGTTCCATATAGTACGGATAGTCGCCTGTGATGGCCGTGCCGCCTGCGCCGTTGCCGACACAATGGATGCAGCTCGTCGTGAACCATGTCTCACGGCTGCCATCCGCGGGAACGAAACGGAAACGGTCAAATTCGGCGTCAAGCACCTGCGGGTCGCGCTTATCGGTGACGAATTCGGAGAAATCCGCCGAACCGTAATAGAGTGTACCGGTCTTCATGGACGCAACAGCCTCTTTGACGGTCTGCTGCACCTTGCTGTGAAGATTCGCCATGTAGTCCGCGTTCAGACCGTTGACGGGTTCATCGCGGAACGGATTGATGAGCGCTTTGAGAATGCTGCCGTTCATGCCGAACGTGTCGACGGCACTGTGCTGATGGAGAACCGCGATATTGAGGCTCACGATGTTATTCTGCGCGCAGAAATCCGCAAGCTCCTCACGAATCGCGTTGACTTCGCCGTTGGCAAGGGCATAGGAATCCACGACGACAAACACGACCGTACCGCGTCCGCTGTTATCGCTCATGGCGACGGTTCTGACCTTCAGATCGTCCATAATTTCCGTCGCAGTCTTATCTTTTACGGAGAGGGAACCGCCGACAAAATGCTTGCCATCAAGCTCCTTACCCGTCAGAATGGAAGCGTTCGCATAGCCCATCGACCAGACCGCGCCGTCTGCCGGATCCGTCAGAAATTCCTCCATGCCGGGCATAAAGCCCTCGGCCTCGTAATCCTCTTTGTTTACCCAGCTCTCCGGCGTGGGAATGAATTTATTGATCGTGCCGACGAGCTTGTCGATCACGACGTCAACGACATCATACAGTATTTTCTTGATCGGGCTGACTTCTTCGCTGACCGACGTTCCGGGGACATAGGCGGCGGAAGCAACGGGAACGGCGATGCTGCCCAGAAGCAGGAAGCAAAGCAGAACCGCTATCAGTTTTTTACCGCGTGTTTTCATGATTGAGCACCTTCCACTAAAATAATACAATTTATTATAGCTTTTTATACACAATTTGTCAATAGGGAAAATTTATTCCGACGCAAAAAGACCGCCCCGAAACGGAGCGGTCTGCAAAAAAATCCTGATCCGATCGAACGATCATTCAAGTCCTGCGGCAATGCGAAGCGCGATACGGGCATCGGCCGGCGTGATCCTGGAATCGCCGTTCAGGTCGGCGATTTCATGCTGCGCTTTCGTCAGCAGTTCGAGTCCTGCGGCCGCACGCAGAATTGTTCTGGCGTCCGAAGCTGAAATCTTGCCGTCAAAATCCATATCGCCGAGCAGCGTTGCGCCCTTCATAATGGAAATGCGGTCGATGCGTTTGACGCGGTTGCCGTCGAGCGTGCAGGTCGTGAGATACAGCGTATCGCCGTAGATCTCAACCGCCGTAAACATGGGCACCTCCGGATTCTGATTGACGCCGGACTGCTCAAATTCCTTGGAGACGTTGTTGATCTCGTGATCGTCGAAGGCATGAACGCCGGAGGACGCCAATGCCGAATACATCGTGCCGGACGGATCGGTGATGGTGTTATAAAGCACGTCGGAATTGATCTGATGATACATGGAACGCTTGGGGGAATCCGTCACCTTGCCGTCGCGCATGGCATCGGTGCGGTAATACACGCCGTCATTCCCGGAGAATACGACGTCAACATCAAACTCGTCCATCAGGGAAACGAGCTGATTGCGGTACGCCGCATGATTGTCGTCCGTCGCACTTGCGCCGTTCGTATAAATCGGTTCGGCGATCGCCACAATCTTCCATTTTGCGTCAGTCTCACTCATATCATTACGGAACCATACGAGCTGTTCGTCCGAGAGCGTGCCGTCCTCTTTCACGTCGCCGGAATCCAGAATGACGAAATGCGCGATGTTATAATCAAACGAATAGTAAACGCCTGTTTTTTCGGACGCGCCGAGCAGGGAACCGATAGCGAAATTCTGCTTGACGGACTCGAGAGAGTCGCTGCTGCCGGCCACCGGCACGATGTATTCGGAGAGGAACGTCTCCGAATTGCCATCGAGCAGCATCTGCCATTGATTGAGATCCGACGGCTCGTCCACATAGTTGCCCGTATGCAGAATGAAATCGGAATCCGGATACAGCTCGTCCGCGCAGTCTAAGATGTTGGCAAAGACGCTGAAATCCTCCTGCGTTCTGCCCTGCGTATCCGATACATGGATAAAGGTCAGGTTTTCGCTGTCTTCCGCCGTCGTCACCGTTGCGGTCTCACTCCACCAGCCCTTTGCGCTGTCGCCGACACGGAAGAAATAGGTACAGCCCGGCTCCAGTCCCTTGATCTTGAGCGTATGCTTGACGAGGCTGACGTCCGTCTCGAAGAAGGACGCGAATCCGAGATCGAGCTGATAATACGTCCGGTCGATCTGTTCGGTCTCGCTGACGGTGGAAACGCCATCCACGCCGATGAAGTGCTTGCCGTAGAACGTGCTGTTCTTATCGGAATAAATTTCAATATCCGAGCCCGTGACAGTCGATTTGGTGTACCATGTCACATACGCTTCGGTCGTGGTATCGTTGCCCGGCGTGATATTCAACATCGTAGGAAGACGGTAATTCGCTTTCGTCGCGTACGCCGCCGCGCCCTTGCTACCGTCATAGGTCACGTTCCAGTCGCCGTGTTCTTGGGGGTCGCTGTCGCTGACATAGGACGAAAGGATCGTCGCGAGCTGCTTGCCTGTGACAACCTTATCGTCGCCAGAATAATATAAATCAATAAAATAGTCGATGACTTCTTCCAACGATCTGCCGTATTCCTTAAAGAAACCGTCCTTGAGAATGCTGTTGACCGCGCCGGTCACGTTGGCACTTTCACCGTGAACCGCGAGATAAAACCGGAACGCGATTTGCAGATACGAACCGAGCGAACCCTCGGAATCATCGAGAAACAAGAGATACTGCGGACGCATCTCAATCTGCGACAAAATATCACCGAAGAGCAGATCTTTGATCAGCGTCTGCCCGAGCACCGTCGCAAGGAACGGTACAAGCTCGCCGGAGTTCAGGTTTTTCAGGACGTCGTTGATGAAGGCGTCCTGCGAGCTGTCTTCATTTCCGTAGCGGGAATACGCGATCACAGAGAGGAGCAGATCGCCGAGCGTGCCGCCCTGTTCCGCATTGCCGAAGCCATACGTAGCAAGAAACGCCGTGCACGGTACGGACGAAATCTCCGCATCAAAAACGGCCTGCAAACGGACATAGCACAGATCCGCCAGCGTGTCGTCGTCCTCTAAAAAGCCGGACTGCGCCTGCTGGAACATATCCTCGAGCATATTCACAATGTTGGACGCGTCAAAAATAATGATTGTATCGAGAATGTTCAGGCCGCCGCCTATGTAAGAATTGATGACGTCCGTCAACGAAACGCCGTATTTTGATTTGACAAAGCTTTCAAGCGTGCCGCTGTTCTTAACGCCGGGGATCAGAATGCTGCCGACGTAATTCTTGATGATATTTGCGCAGTATTTTGCCAGATCGTAATCGGCATACTGAATTTTCAAAGACGCCGTTTCACGGTACGGCTGCGCATAGGTCTCACCGTCATGCGAGACAACGGGCTTGACACAATCGACGTCCGCAATATCGAACGTACCGCCGTTTTTGCCGAACGACGCAACGCGGAACGTATTCGGAAAGCTGACGAGATCCGCCGACTGCACCTCATACAGGACATTGCCGTTATCCGAAACCAGCGCGGCAATATCATTTTTCGCGCTGCCCGATGTGAGAACATAATTCATACCGGCGTCCGCCAGCGCGTCAATCACTTCGTCCGCATTGGTCAGCATGGCATCGCTGTCCGTCAGAAGTCCGCCGGAGAGCGTCCACGGGCACATGCCGATAACCGTCTGACCCTTTTCCTCAGCCGCAGCGCACTCTTTTTTGATCCAGTTCAGCAGATTCTCGTTCATCATGCCGGACACATTGGTATAACCGTTCTGATACACATAATTCGATGCGTCAATCACGATCAGACGATAGCCGCCGTCAAGCTCAACGGAATACGAAAGCCCCGCCGTCGTCTGCGTGCTGCCGGAATAACGGCTGACGGCCAGATCGTAGCCGAGATCGGCATAGATCGTGGAGAACTGACGCGCCGTCGCCGGGATTACATATTTTCTTTCTCCGCTTGCAAAGGAAGAGGCGTTCGCATTGTTGACGTCCTGCGAACCGGCCGCAACAATCACCTGCACGCCGGTCTCCGCCTCGAGCTGTTTCAGTTTCTCCGCCAGCGCGACGTGATTTTCATATTCGCCGCTGTAGGTCAGGCCGCCGTTTACCAGAATGTATTGCAGATTTTCCTTTTCGACCTTCTCTTTCAGCGCGGCAAAGGCCGAATCTAAAAGACCGTCGATCTGAGCATACTGATAGCCGTTCGCAGCCGCGTCGAGCAGGAACGCTTCATTGTATCCGCCTCGATTCGTCTCCGAAACATAATAGATTCCGTTCACGACGGCAAAACGCACTTCCCCGGTCTGCTCGCTGTCCCCGGCCGAAGTCGGCATAACAAAAGACGCCAGCAGAAGCGTCAGGCACAAAAGCACCGACAGCATCCGGCTTGCAGGGAAACATGATTTTCGCTTTTTCATATATTTTTCCTCCCGTTCTGTTCGATAACTATACATAATGTATTATACCTTATAACCGCCACAAAAGTAAAGATATGTACGGAATTTTTTCCGAATTATTTTTACCGGAAAATTTTTCAAAGAAAACATGAATAAATTTTGAACTTTTTTTGTCTGAAAAATTGACAAACAAAAAAAATATTGTTATAATTGTGTTTATTAAGGAAAAGGAGGGTTCATATGACCGCATTATTTTCCTGTTTACAGAAAATTATTGCGCTTATGCTTGCAATCGTCAATATACTCGGCCTGACCAATGACACCGTGACGGTCGAGCTCTATTCCAACCCCTCCTCCGGCTATGTCTGGGAGTACGAGATGGACAGAACCGGCGTGATGACGCTGATCGAAACGCATTATGATTCCGATCCGTTCTCCCTGCTGACGAACGGCGGCGGCGGAAAACGTTCGTTTACGTTCCGGGCAGTCGGCAGCGGCACCGTTCATATCACGTTCCGCTATGTCAAAATCATTGGACTGGAAAAGGTGACGGCTTCCCGGTACATTTATACCTACACGGTCGGAACGGACGGCACGATTTCGTTGTACAGTATTCAATAAATCAAACACATAAAAAGAGCGGAGTCCCGAAAGGCTCCGCTCTTTGCGTTTATTTCTTCTTTGCCGTTTTCTTGTTGTCCTTCGCTTTGTCTGCGTCATCTTTTGTGGGCGTCAGATCATCGCCGATGACACCGTAGCTCTTGAGCTTGGCAAGCTGTTTTTCTCTCTTTTTCTCATATTTTGCGGCGGCCTTTGCCTCAAGCTGGTCGCGTTCCTCCTGACCGGGAACGGGCTTGCCTGCCTGATAGGCGGCAATGGCTTCCGCTCTTCTCTTCTTGGATTTCTTGATATAAAGGACAGCGAGAATCACAAGAACGATGATTGCAATCACGCTGAGAATCAGCGTCGTCCATTCCGACGCGCCGCTATTCGTGTTCGCGATATCTGTATTCGGACGGGTCACGATTTTATGGCAGACGGAGCACGCCGCCGCGTCCAGACCTTCATAGGTATCGGTCGCGGGACGGATCGTCGCGAACGAAACGGAATGGCTGTCGTCGCCGCAGACCTTTACGCCGCTTGTAATCGGGAACACCGTAAAACTCGTAGCGCCGCTTACTTCGGGATCCACCGCGGAATAGCGGTTATTATACGCATACAGCGCGTCGTTTGCGTCGGTAAAGAACGCGAAGCCGTCTACCACTCTTTCGACATTTCCATTCTGAATAAAGCCGAATGCAAACGATCCAATCTCCTCGACGGAAGCCGGAATATAGACGTTCTTGAGCGATTCGCAGCCGAAGAATGCGCCGTCTCCGACGATCTTCACGGAGTCGCCCAGATCCAGATACGCAAGCGATGAGCAGTCCTTGAACGCAATGTCGCCGATCTCGGTAAGACCGTTTCCGAGCAGCACATATTCAAGCGACGAGCAGTTCTGGAACGCGGATTCGCCGATATACGTCACGGAATCGGGAATCACGACAACCTTTAAATCAGGGCAGTTATAAAACGCCGCATTTTCAATCACGGTGACGGTATCCGGAATGATGATTTCTGTCAGCGTATCTTTCCAGCTGAATGCGGACGCGCAGATCTTGGTAACGGGGACGTCCTCGATCTCAGACGGGATCACAACGACGGTGTCCGTCGACTCGTCGCTGACTTTGTAGCTGACGATCTCAATATACGGTTCAAAATCTTCTCCGTCCCCCGGCTCTACGGTTGTATAGGAGAAATTGCCGTAATCTTCGGCGCAGGCAGTAACCGTGACGAACGCAAACAACGCCGCCAGCACCGCCAAGGCAAGGAAAACCTTTTTAACAGATAATGATTTCATGGTATCACTCCGGATTTTTATTCTTATAAATTATATTGTAATTTTTCGATTCTGTCAATAGGTTTCCCTAATTTTTACAAACAGGCAACTGATTTTTTAAGGAAACTGTACAATTTTCCCTTTTTCGTCAAGAGGAAACGTCCTCCGACGTCGTTTCCGTCCATTCGTGTGTGAACGCGACAAATTCGATTCCCTGCAAAACAGGGTGAGACAGACCGCTTTGTGTATCGACCGTCCAGATCTCGTCGAAATTGAACGTCTCATACTGCGATACATCCGTCATTTTTTCGGCACTCAGCTTCGTAAGATTCGTCAATACGAGCCGATCGCCGCCGTTTCCGGTCACGGTCTCTGTCGGCGCAGCGGAATCAAGCGTCACACAATACGAGAGATTGACGAGACCCTCACCCGACGCGCAGCTCACGGAGCCGGAAAGGCCGCCGCGTGTATCACAGGAGGCACCGCCGGTAACAGCTCCGACATTGATACAGCTCAACGTCAGCACGTCGCCGTCCGCAGCCCGCAGCTCGCCGGCAATGCCGCCGCTGTTTTTTGTTTCGGCAAAAACGTCCGCCGCATTCAGGCAGTCCATGATTTTGACAGAACCGCTTGCCGCTTCGCCGACGCCGACAATGCCGCCGGCATACCCTTTTGCGCTGTGAATCATTCCGTCGGCATAGCAGGAGGAAACAGACGGCATATTTTCGTTGCCCTCCGCGCGGAAATAGCCCGCAATGCCGCCGGCATTATTGCCCGACGCCCTGACGACGCCCGAAAATCCGCAATAGGAAAAGCCGGAAGACGCCGTCGCATCCGACGCAAAATACCCGGCGATGCCGCCGACATAGCTGCCGCCGGAGACATAGGCATCTTTCAAAACCAGATTTTTGACCGTTCCGTTACGGACAACGCCGAACAGTCCGGCATAATCCTCCTGAGTCTCGACGTACAGGCCGCTGATCGTATGATCGTCCCCGTCGAACGTCCCGGTAAAATAGGCGTGATCGTCCGCAGAATCGCTGTGACCGATGGGCAGCCACTTGTGCTCCGGCGCTTCCTGCGCCCATGAATCAAAATCCGACGTATCGTTCAGCGCGATGTCACGGCTGAGCCGATAACAGCAGGCGGCATAATACGAATTGCCGTCGTTGACAAGATTGGCCAGATACGCGAGCTGCGCGCCGTTTTCAATCATATACGGATCCTCTTTTGTGCCGCTGCCCGAAGCAAACGACGAAGCCGCCGCACCATTCCAAAGCAGAGCAGGAGCCTGTCCGGTCTGCGAGGACGCAGGTCTCGCCGAGGTGGTCTCAATTTTGTTTTTCATATTCCGATAAAGCTTGACGCCGGAAAACACAACCAGCGCGATCAGCAGAACGGCAAAGAACAGGATCAGATCACTCTTTGTCAGAAGCGATTTCCTGACGGGCTTGTCCGGTTCCGGCAAGGGCTTGCTTTCGCCGACGGCTTTTTCGGCGGACTTCTGCGGTTTCTCTCCGGCGAACGGATGCACGTCCGTCCCGATCGCTTCGGAAACGGCGTCATGCACCGCATCCGGGACAAAGGTTTTCGATGTGATATAGGCAAGCGAACGGTACATATCGCGAACAAACGCGGACATGTCCACGCCGAAGCCCCTGATTTTTTCCGTCTGTTTCGTGAGAAGCAGCGCGACGGCATCCACCCTCTCCTGCGCTTCCTGCTCCGTAATTTTTTCGAGTGCCGCAATGCGGGACATTTCAAGCCCGGCAAAATATGAATAAAAGAAAAAGACCTTGGCGTCACCCGGCAGGCAGAAAATCATCTCTTCAATGAGCTTCATCATCGTATGCTCAAAGCCGAACTTGTCCCGTTCCTGCACGCACCGGGAAGCCTTTTCCGCAAGCTCCCGTATTCTGTCGTCAACGAGTTCGCGCTTTTCCTCCGGGATATGCGGACGGCACAGCGCAACAGCCAGCGCGTAAAACCACGGCTCAAACGCCATATGATCGCCGAGCTTGCCGACCGACGCAAACATCCTTTTAAAGATTTCCGCCGTCAGCTTCATCGCAAGCGACGCATCGCCCGTCATGGTATTCGCGATAAAATAAATACTCTTGTAATACTGCAGATAAATCTCCCGGCAGGCGTTCTTGTTGCCGTGCTGCGCGAGCACCACCGCCGGCGCGATCTGTTTATATCTCTCTTCTTCCATTTTTCTCCGCCCCTTTTGCTGCTGATAATCTTATCATAGTGTATCACGGGTAAATTTGCAAGCCATTCGACAATTCTTTACAAAACTTTGTTTTTGCTTCTATATAATCCAAGCGCGCAGCGCTTCCGAAATTATTCATTATTCATTATTCATTATTCATTGAAAAGTGACGCGACGCTACACGCCTTGCAGATCAAACGGCGGCGTATACTCCTGCTTTGCGGACGAAAAATCCTGCACATACACATTCTCGAGCCCGACAAGATACAGATAATCGACCGCCTTGTTATATTCCTCTTCCGAGACCGTCCGGCAAAGCTCCGGACAAGAGCAGTTCGCGTTCGGCGTGTACTGGCTCATCAGGCTGAATAACACCTTATCCTGAAACTCCGAAGACACCCAGTCGATCACATCGAGCGTATTTTCGAGCCGTCCCGGCAGCATCAGATGACGGATCAGCACGCCTTTTTCCAGGATACCCTCATGATCCATACGAAATTCGCCGACCTGACGGAACATCTCCCGAACAGCCGCCGCCGCTACGGACGGATAATCTGCCGCCGAAGAATATTTTTTCGCAAGCGATGCATCCCGGTACTTCATATCCGGCAGATAAATCTGAATTTTGCCCGCAAAGCGGCGCAGCGTCTCCACGCTGTCATAGCCGCTGCTGTTATAAACGACGGGAACGGGCAGCGGCTCATTCAGCGATTCGAGAATCGGCTCGGCATAGTGTGTCGGTGTGACGAGATTGATATTATGGACGCCGTCATCAATCAGTTCATGATAAATTTCCCGCAAACGGTCAACCGTGATTTCCTTTCCGAAGCCGCCGGAGCTGATTTCATCATTCTGGCAAAAAACGCATTTGAGATTGCAGCCGCTGAAAAAGACAGCACCCGATCCGCCGTAACCGCTGATACAGGGCTCCTCCCAGAAATGGGCGGCAGCTCTCGCTACGGTAAGCGTTCCGGGTACGCCGCAAACGCCGCGCCGACGGCTGCGGTCAACGCCGCAATGCCGCGGACAGACGGAACAAAAATTTTCCGTATTCTCTCTTTCCATCGCCGTCATGCTTCCTGTTCCGCCTCTTTCATTTTATCGAGCAGCTTCATCACGAGCCGCAGCGTGTCAAGCGGATTCTCGCCTTTCGCAATCTTGACGGAGATATAGGGCTTTGCCGCTGCGCTGACGAGAATGCGGCCTTTCATCGCTTTCGCCAGAACCGAGACCATCTCGGGGGAAATCGTATCGCAGTACAGCAGCAGATTGCTCTCCCGCTGGCCGATCTCATAAATGCCATGCTTCATCGCCGCGTTACGAATAAGCGACACGGTCAGCAGACCCTTGACGCTCTCCGGCGGTTCGCCGAAGCGGTCGATCAGCTCGTCGAGCACATCCGACGCTTCCTCCTCGCTGCGGATCGCGGCAATCTTGCGGTACATGGAAAGCCGCTGCGGTACATTGTCAATATAGCGTTCCGGAATATGCGCGTCGATTCGGATATCAATCAGACATTCGCGCGCCGATTCACTTTCCGTCTCGCCGTTCTTTTCTTCGTTCACGGCTTCGGACAGCATTTGCAGGTACATATCGTAGCCGACCGCCTCGAGATGCCCGTGCTGCTTCGCCCCCAGAATATTGCCCGCACCGCGGATCTCCAGATCCTTCATTGCGATCTTAAAGCCCGAGCCGAACTCCGTATACTCCCGGATCGCGGACAGCCGCCGCTGCGCGATCTCGGACAATTCCTTTCCCCGGCGGAACGTAAAATAGGCAAACGCCCGGCGCGACGAACGACCGACCCGTCCGCGGATCTGATGGAGCTGCGCAAGCCCCATGCAGTCGGCGTTTTCAATGATCAGCGTGTTGACGTTCGGCACGTCCACGCCGGTTTCAATGATCGTCGTGCAGACAAGAATTTCAATTTCGCCCTCTAAAAGCTGCCGCCATACCTCGCTGAGCTCCGCCTCCGCCATTTTGCCGTGCGCGACGGCGATGGACGCTTCGGGCAGATAGGTGTGGATTTCGGCGGCTTTTTCCTCGATGTCCTCCACGCGGTTATACAAATAATAAATCTGACCGCCGCGGCGCAGCTCCTTCTCCATCGCCTCGGCGAGAATGCCCATGTCGTGCTCCATGACGTAGGTCTGCACGGGAGAACGATCCTGCGGCGCTTCCTCGATCACGGACATATCGCGGATACCCGTCATCGCCATATTGAGTGTCCGGGGAATCGGCGTCGCGGAGAGCGTCAGCACATCGACGGACGGAAACACCGTTTTGAATTTTTCTTTCTGCGCCACGCCGAACCGCTGTTCTTCATCGATGATGACCAGACCTAAATCCTTAAATTTTACATCCTTGGAAATCAGGCGATGCGTGCCGACGACAATATCGACCGACCCCTGACGCACGCCCTTGATAATTTCCGCCTGCTGCTTGGCGTTGCGGAATCGGGAGAGCATCTCAATGCGCACGGGGAAGCCCTCAAAGCGGCGCATCATCGTGCGGTAATGCTGCAGCGCGAGAATTGTAGTCGGCACCAAAACAGCGCATTGCTTGCCGTCGGCAATGCACTTAAAGGCCGCCCGCAGCGCGACCTCGGTCTTGCCGAAGCCCACGTCGCCGCACAGCAGCCGATCCATCGGATACGGTTTTTCCATATCCTGCTTGATTTCATCAATACAGCGAAGCTGATCGTCCGTTTCGTCGAACTCAAAACGGCGTTCAAAATCGCTCTGCATATCAATATCGGGCGAAAAGGCGTAGCCCTTGGTGTTATGGCGTTTGGCGTAAAGCGCAAGCAGCTCCTTCGCCATATCCTTGACGGCACCCTTGACGCGGGCTTTCGTCTTTTTCCAATCGTTCGAGCCGAGCTTGTTGATCTTTACGCCTCTGCCGCCCTCATCGCGGGGGCCGATATATTTGGAAACTAAGTCGAGCTGCGTCACGGGGACATACAGCACGTCCGCGCCGACGTATTTAATCTTGATATAATCCTTGACCACACCGGAGACGTTCATATCGACGATGCCATCGAAAATGCCAATGCCGTGAATGGAATGCACGACGTAATCGCCCTTGTGCAGCTCCTCGATGGAATGCAGCCCCTGACTGATGTCGTGAAATTTCTTTTTGCCCGAAGCGCGCCGCACGCCGCCACTCTTATACCGTCCGGCGGTGACGATGCGCAGCTTTTCGCCGGGATATTCCATGCCGAAGCTTAAGGCACCCGGAATGATATTGACCGCGCCTTTTGGGAAAACAGTCGGCGGAACGGGGAAATAATTGCATAAAAAGCCGTCGTCGTTCAGATCCTGACAAAGACTTTTCGCCGCCTTGTCCGTCCCGGCAAAGAGCACGACGGTATAGCCCCGGACGAGATCGGGCTTTAAGTCATCCGTCAGAACGGTCAGCGAGCCCTCCCACGGAGAGGTCTGGCGGACGTTCATTGTCACTAACTCTTTGACCGGCGTATCGAACGAGCCGCGCGCAAAGTTATCGAGATACAGCGCGCCCATTTTTTCATAAAAAGAAACCGTTTCGCTCCATGTCAGCGAAAACGTATCGAGTCCGCGGCACAGCACGCCGTCCTCAAACAGCATTGTCAGGTCTTCGCGAAGCAGCTCATGCACGTTGGCGGCGCGTTCCTTGATGTTGTGCGTCTCGCAGGCGAACAGCAGACAGTCTTCGCAGTAATCGAAAATACTCTCGCTGTGTTCATACGCTAAATTCAGGTATTTATCCGCCGACGCGAGCCGGAGGCCGTCCCGAAGGCTCTGCGCGTCGCGGTATAAACCCTCTCTGGCTTTTTCCGTTTTTTTGCCGCGCAGGGAGGATGCAAGCGTCTCAATCTTTTCGGCGAAGAGCAGATCGTCGTCAAAAACAATTTCGGAAGCCGGCGTAATGCGGATTTCCTCGACGGGATCGCCGCGCCGCTGCGACAGGATATCAAAATACGCCATCGAGTCGACGGTGTCGCCCCAGAACTCCACACGGACGGGAAACGGCGCGTCAGGCGGGAAGAAATCGAGGATCGAGCCGCGCAGCGCGAACTGTCCCTCCCCCTCGACCAGCTCCGTGCGCACATAGCCGGCGGCGACCAGAGCCGCTAAGACCTTGTCCTGTTCGGCGTCACAGCCGTTTTGCAGCGTGACGGATTTTTCGAGCAGCGTTTTTTTCGGGATCGTCAGCTGCATCGCCGCCTCAACGGAGCAGACGATCACATCGAAATCGCCCTGCGCCGCATGACCGAGCACACCGAGCCGTTTGCGCTCATACTCACGAGAATGGCTCTCATCGGAACGGAAATTGCGGTCTGCCGCCGGATAGAGAAAGGCCTTGCGTCCCATCGTCTCGAGATCTGCGGTCATTTTCACGGCGGAGGCTTCGTCGTCGGTCAGCACAAGCGCCTTTTTGCCTGTCTCCTCACCGAGCGTCGCGATCAGGTGCGATTTAGGCGTAAGCGAAAGCCCCAGCACGCCCATCGGCAGCCGGTTCTTTTTGACGTTATATTCGACGGAAGCGTATTCCGCGTTGTTTTTCAGTAAGCCGGAAAATGAGCTCATAAGTACCTCACTAATGTACAATGTACAATGTATAATGTACAATGATCGGAAAAGGCTGCGCCTTTTGAACCATTATCAAATCAAGCGCACAGCGCTTCCGAAATTATACATTATTCATTATTCATCATTCACTATTCATTGCGGAAAGGGAAGAGAATCTTCACTTTCCGCTGATCTGGCAGGTCTGCATCGCCTTATCAATATCCCCCGAGACGATCAGCTCCACGGCGTCGCACGCCTTTTCCATTGTCTTTTTCAGCGCCTCCTGCTCCTGTTTGGAGAACGTGCTCAGGACGTAATCTTTCAGATCGTAATCCGGGTGCGGCTTGCCGCCGACACCGATCTTGACACGCGGAAACGCATCGCTGTTCAGGTGGTATACAATACTTTTTATGCCGTTGTGGCTGCCGGCAGAACCCTTGCGCTTGACGCGCAGCGCGCCGAACGGGATGTCGATATCATCAAAAATGATGATGCAGTTTTCCGGCTTGATCTTATAGAACGACGCCGCTTCGCGAACGGCTTCTCCGCTGTTGTTCATATAGGTCTGCGGACGCATCACAAGGCAGCGATGACCGGCGATCATGACATCGGCGGTCAGGGATTTAAACTTGATGCGGTCGGTGGAAAAGCCCACACGGTTCGCGAGAATGTCGAGGCACAGAAAGCCCGCATTGTGGCGTGTCAGCTCGTATTCTTTTCCGGGGTTTCCGAGCCCCGCAATAATAAACTCCACCGGTCCCGTGGGCCGGGAGGAAAAACTTTTGAAAAATGACATAAGCAAAACCTTATTAAAAATTCAGAATTTATTATGAAAAGTTCAAAGTGCAGTGTTCAAAGTTCAATGTCGGAAAAGGCTTCGCCTTTTGATTCATTATATAATGCGCGCCGCAGGCGTATCAATCAAGCCCGCAGGGCTTCCGATTCTTTTGCTGTAAGGCAAAAACTTCACTTCGGCGCAGCCGAAACTTCATAGCCCGCAGGGCTGCTTCACTTGTCCCACAGGGACAAACTTCACTGCGAAGCCACGCGCCGCAGGCGTATCAATCAAGCGCGCAGCGCTTCCGAAACTGCACTTTGCACTTTGCTCATTGCCTTAAACTTTTTTCTTATACGGCTGTTTACGTTCGACCCAATCTTCCTTGTTTGTCTGTCGTTCCCGCGCGATGGCAAGGGATTTATCGGGAACGTCCTGCGTAATGGTCGAACCGGCGGCGGTGTAGGCGTATTCGCCGACCGTGACCGGCGCGACAAGATTCGTATTGCAGCCGATGAACGCGCCGTCCTTGATCGTAGTGCGGTGCTTCGACTTGCCCGTATAATTGACCGTAACAACACCGCAGCCGAAATTGACGCCCTTACCGACGTCGGAATCGCCGACATACGTCAGATGCGAAACCTTGGTGCCCGTATCGATCACGGAATTTTTGACTTCAACAAAATTGCCCAGATGGACGCTTTCGCCGATCACGGAATTCGGGCGAACCTGAACAAACGGCCCGATATCGGCATGATTCAGAATCTTCGCGCTACGGATCTGACCGTTGTTGAACGAAACGCCGTCGCCGATCTCGGCATTTTCCGCAAAGGAATTCGGACCGATGACGCAGTCCTCGCCGATGACAACTTTTCCGCGCAGAATCGTGCCGGGCAGAATCTCGGTGTCGCGTCCGATCACGCAATCCGGACCGATCATCACGCCGTCACGGCACGGAATATCAACGCCTTCTGCCGTCAGCCGGTCGAGCACCGCCGTTCTTGCGATTTCCGTCAGGCGGTTCAGTTCTTCCCTTGTGTCGGCGGTCAGCGCGATACGGTCGTTCTCCGAACGGAAAACGGAGACTTTGCCGCTCTCTTTCATCCGGCCAATCGGACAGCCCTTTCCGTTTTTGTCTTCCTCGAGAAGCTGCGACAGCGCAGACGCCTTGCAACAGTATCCGGCTTCCGCCACCTCCGACGCGATCACCGTCACGTCGCAGTCTTCTTTTTCGTGAAAGCGCATCGCCTGCGTGAGCGTTTCTGCGTCTAAAAACGGCTTGCTGCCGCTGAGTATCAGAACACAGCCGTCATGCGCCGCCGCAAAATTCCCTGTCGCGTCGGTATCGCCGAGCGTCACGGTGACGGCGCTGTCGCCGACGTGCTCCCCGATGGCGGTATCGCCGTTTTTCGTGATCACGCATATATCATCAATGCCGGTTTCCCGGACGGCGGACAGCACCCAGTCGAGCATGGGCTTGAACAGCACCCTCTGCATCGCTTTCGGCTTTTTGGAACAAAAGCTCTCGCCGCTCTCCGGCGCAAAAATGATCGCACAGTTTTTCATGTATTCATCTCCGTCAGTCTGATTTATGAGAATATTGTACCATAGAATTTTTCGTTGTTCAATCGTTTACAGAAAAAACTTCCTGCAAGCTCTCTTGCAGGAAATCGTTTTTTTATTTTGTTGTTTTTTTGGAAGTCTTCTTCGGAGCAGCGGTTTTCGCAGCCGGTTCGGCTTCTTTCTTTTTTGTCTTGGGAGCCTTTTCTTTTTCAGCAGCCGCTTTGGCCTTCGGCTCTTTCTTGGCTTCTTTTTTGGTTTCCTTCTTGACTTCCGCCTTCGGCTCTTTCTTCATCAGCTCCACGAGCATCAGCGCGTGACCGACGTCGCCGTCGACTTTCAGGTTGCCGGCGAAGAACGCCTCCATCGGATCGGCTTTGCAGGAGAGGATATCCTCAAGCAGTTTGCTCGAAACCGTGATGGCAGCCGTATGATCGTGATAATCATAGGGCTCAACGGCAAACGGCGCGTTCATATAGGCCACATAGAAAATGCCGCCGCAGTCCTCGTCCGTCATTTCGATCTGAACGGCAAACGGATCCGTCAGCTTGGACTCGTCGATCGTTCCGAACTTTTCTTTGAGTTCATTGAATTTTTCAATAAAAGTCATCGCTATCATTCCTTTTCTGTAGTCTTATACAAAATAGATTATAGCGTTTTTTCGGCGCGTTGTCAATTGTATTTTGTCGGCAAAATGCCCAAATTTCCCGTTTTATGCCGCAATGACAATATATTCAAAATTTTTGGAAACATTTCAAAAGCATAAGCAAAGCCTGACTTTCAAAGAATATTTTCAAAGGAGCTGATTTTTGTGAATACAAACCGTTGCAGCCGGCGAAACAAAATCCGTAAGATATCGTATGTTCTTACGCTGATCGCCGTGCTCGCCGCATGGGGCATCACCGCGACAGCGCAGAAAGTCGCCTACGAACGGCAGATCCGTGTCTCCAACCAGCGAGCCGTCGCGTCGCTGTCCTCTTATTTGGATACCGTAGAAACCGATTTGCAGAAAATGCAGTATGTCAATACGCAGGCCATGGCGTCCGGACTGTCGATGTCGCTATGCAAATCCACGGCCGGTGCGAAATCGTGCCTGTCCGAGCTTGATGCCGGCAGCACAAACCTCTCTACCGTCAATAAATTCCTCACGCAGGCAAGCGATTATGTGCAGTCGCTGAACAAAAAACTGTCGTCCGGCGGCACCCTGACCGACGAGGATCATACGCAGATCACGAAATTATACGAATACGCCGGGAAGCTCGCCGACCAGATCAGTTATCTGGAAGAGGTCATGTACGTCGGGGACGTCGATTTCGAGAACGCCGCTTCGACGCTCTCCAATCTGCGCGACATGGGCGATCTGTCGATCTCGTATACCGACACGATCTCCGACGCCGAAGACACGTTTTCCGACTATCCGACGCTCATATACGACGGCCCGTTTTCGGACAACATGACCGAAAAGGAATCCGATATGCTGAAAACCGAAAAAGAAATTTCGCAGAACGAAGCGAAAAAGCGTGCCGCCGCCTATTCGTCCATCGAAGAAAAGAAGCTGATCGCGCAGGAGGATGAAAACGGCACGATCAAGGCATATGTTTTCTATTATGACGGCACCAGCGTGGCGGTGACCAAAAACGGCGGTTATCTTTTATATCTGCTGTCATCCGATTTCGCGGGTGAGAGCAAGCTCGAAGCCGAGCAGGCCGTCGAAAAAGCGCGGCAATATCTGGAAAAATACGGATTTACCGCCATGAAAGACAGTTATTACTCCGTAAACGACGGAATATGCACCGCAAATTTTGCATATACTCAAGATGATGTGATTTGTTATCCCGATCTCATCAAAGTAGGCGTCGCTATGGACACCGGACGGATCGTCTCCGTCGATGCCTCCGGCTATCTGATGAATCACAAGACAAGAACGATTCCCACTGCCGTCATGACAGCGAACGAAGCCGAAGCCACGCTCAGCAGCGTGCTCACACCCAAGAGCTGCAAAACGGCCGTAATCCCGACAGACGCCGGCAAAGAGGTTTATACCTATGAATTTCTTTGCAGCGACAGAAGCGGAAACGACGTGCTGGTCTATATCGACGCCGAAACCGGAAAAGAAGCGGACATCAAGCTGCTTTTATACGCAGACGGCGGCACGCTGACAAGATGATGAACGCTATCCGATTTTTTTGAAACCATCGAAAGGATGAAAGGCAACATGAAAAAAACAGCCATTACTCTGTTGGCCGTCATTGCCGCCGCCGTGATGCTCTTCACGGGCTGCAGCCGCAATACGGACAAGGACATGACCACGACCAAGGCTCCCGTCACCACAACGGCCGCCGCGACGACCGCCGCCGCCACAACGGACCGCGACCTCACGAACGACATGGCGGGCACATCGGCCGGTGCGCCGGAATCGACGAACCGTGATTCCGCTCTGGGCGACGCGGTAGAAGACGCCGCCGAAGGCGCTGCCGACGCGAACGAACGAATCGCCGAAGGCGTGCGGGATGCCCAGAACAACAATCGCTGACACAACAAAGACGGAACGCTCTCAAAAATAAGCGTTCCGTTTTTACATTCTGTTTGCCGTCAAGGCTTACGCAGAACCAGATACGAGCAGCCCGCGACCGACACATCACCGGAAACCGTTTCGCCGACGAGCACATTGACATAAGAATCCGTCAAACAAACGTTTTTTTCATCATCGCCGAAATTCATCACAAAGATCAGATCGCCGCGTTTCCGGACGGACACGCCGTCAACCGGTTCGATCGGCGCAGCGGCTTCAATCTGCAATTCTGCGCACAGGTAGGCGCATACATCGTCGGCAAGACCCGCGTCGTTCCGGAACGCCACATAATAGGCTTTTCCCTTGCCGTAAGCGTTTTCCGTAACGGACGGCATTCCCTGATAAAAATCGTCCCGGTATTCGCCGAGCACCGACGCGCCGTTCGCATGAATGATGTCGCAGACATAATCAATTTTATATTCCCTGCCGAGGAACGTCGCTTTGCTGTCAAGCGTCTCCGGCAGCGCGTCCGTTTCCTCATGCCAGACGCCGAAAACCTCTTTCAGCGAGCCCGCAGGAAAACCGCCGAGATAACACAGATCGTCCGAATCGACCATCCCCGTCAGATAGGTACCGACGAAATGACCGCCGTTTTTCACATAGCGTCCGATCTTCTCTTCGGTTCCCTCCTTGAGCATATACAAAAACGGCGCGATGATCAGATCGTACGGTTCAAAATCGTCGTCCATCGACACGATATCCACGCTGACGCCCTTTTTCCAGAACGGCTTATACCATTTGAGACATTCGGCAAAATAATCCCGATGCTGATTATGGAATCCGCAGAAATACTTAACCGCCCAACTGTTTTCCCAATCGCAGAGCACGGCGACACGGCTTTTTGCGCAACGCGTTCCGACCGCGGACGATAATTTTTCGAGCACTTCGCCGGTATGCGTCACCTCACGGAATACCCGCGTATGCTCATGTCCGGCATGACCGACAACCGCGCCGTGATATTTTTCATGGCTGCCTCTGCTTTTTCGCCACTGAAAATACTGCACGCTGTCGGCTCCGTGCGCCACCGCCTGAACCGCCGTCAGCTCCTGAAGAGACGGTCTCGGCAGCTTATTGACATCAAACCAGTTTACCTGAGACGGCGTGCTCTCCATCATAAAAAATGGCTGCCCGTTTTTCATGGAACGGAAAACATCATGCACAAAAGCGGTTTCGGCTGCCGTCGCCGGATTATTTCCGGTTTCCCACGTCGGATAATTATCCCAGGAAATGAGATCCAGCTTTGACGCGAATTTCTGATAATCGATGCCGTCGTAAAGCCGCATAAAATTGGTCGTGATCGGGATATTCGGCGTCAGCTCCCGCAGCGGCGCGATCTCATTTTCATAAAAAGAAATATGACTGTCCGAAACAAACCGTCTCCAGCTTAGCGTCAGTGCCGTGACATGATTTTCACCGCGACTTTTCGGCGAGCTGATCTGATTCCAGTCGCTGACCTGATGTGACCAGAAGCCTGACCACCATTGCGCGTTCAGCTCCTCCAGATCGTTATGATACCGTTCCTTTAACCACTCCCGGAACGCATTCTGGCAAAGCTCGCAATGACACTCGCCGCAGTATTCATTGGAAATATGCCACATTGTCAGTGCCGGATGATCCTTGTATCGTTCCGCGAGCAGACGGTTGATCTTCCGCACTTTTTCCCGATAAACCGGCGACGTCAGACAATGGTTATGACGGACGCCGTACTCATTGCGGATTCCGTTTTCCTCAACGCGCAGCACTTCGGGATATTTCTGCGCCAGCCAGGCAGGTCTTGCGCCGGACGGCGTCGCCAGAATCACGCCGATCCCGTTTTCGCGCATCAGATCCATGACCTCGTCAAGCCATTCAAAATGATATTCATTCTCTCTCGGTTCGAGAAGCGACCAGGAAAAAATTCCGAGTGTTACACTGTTCACATGAGCCAGCTTCATCAGCCTGACATCTTCCTGCCAGATCTCTTTATTACGAATCCATTGATCCGGATTATAATCTCCGCCGTGAACGATATGATCCAATGCCTTATATTGCATACAAACCTCCGATTTGATTCGATAAAATGACACAGTCCCGGGAATAAAAAAGCAGGCGGTCGATTGACGCCTGCTTTTATGCTGTTTCCCTTAAATTAGAAAGGAAGCTCTACGCTGCCGAGCTCTACGCCGAGAGTCGCAAGGATGCTCTTAACGAAAGCGATGATCGCTTTGACATAAAGAATAAGGTTCTTAATAAGATCCATGATGCACAATCCTTTCGATAAATTTGATAAGGGTTTCTTACCGCTATTCATTAAAGCACAAAAATGTTGAGAAAATTTGTCAAATTCATAAATTTAGCGTAAACAACCGACAATTCGGGGACGAGTGTTGCAATCTTTGCCTCATACAAGCCCGAAAACCGATCAGCCGCAAAAAATCTTTATACCGTCTTAATACCGACGGCCGTCAGTTTTATACCGTCTTAAACCGAAGCGGTTTATAATGACTGTAATATCAGAAGATATAAGGAGAAGGGGTATGGAAGAAACCTACCACAGAAAACGCCATCTGACTTCTTTTCAGGTTATCATATTCGGTTTTGCCGGCGCGATCCTGATCGGCGCGCTGCTGCTGATGCTGCCGGTTTCGACGCAGAGCCGTGAGGTCACGCCGTTTCACGACGCGCTGTTCACCTCCGCTTCGGCCGTCTGCGTCACGGGGCTTGTCGTGCAGGACACCGCTTCGTACTGGTCGGGCTTCGGCCAGCTCGTCATTCTGATGATGATTCAGGTCGGCGGCATGGGCGTCATCACCGTGGCGGCGGCCGTGGCGTTGGTATCGGGCAAAAAAATCTCCCTGATGCAGCGCAGCACCATGCAGGAGGCCATCGCCGCGCCGAAGGTTGGCGGTATCGTCCGGCTGACGGGCTTCATCGTCCGCACGACGATTGTCATAGAGCTTCTCGGCGCGATCTTGATGATGCCGGTATTCTGCCGCGACTACGGACGACAGGGAATCTGGAAAGCGATTTTTCATTCCATTTCCGCGTTCTGCAACGCCGGATTCGACGTCATGGGCACCGAGGACGCGCCGTATGCGTCACTCACCTCTTACGCGGGCAATCCGCTCATCAACATCACGGTCATGCTGCTGATCGTCATCGGCGGCATCGGATTCCTGACATGGGACGATGTCCGCACGAACAAACGCCATTTCAAGCGTTACCGGATGCAGAGCAAGGTCATTCTGTCCGCGACGGCGATTCTCATCGCCGTTCCGGCGTTGTTTCTCTTCTTCTTTGAATTTTCCGATTTACCGCTCGGCGAGCGGCTTCTCACGTCACTCTTTCAATCCATCACGCCGCGAACGGCGGGCTTCAACACGACGAATTTGACAGAACTTTCGGAAGCGGGACAGACCGTTCTGATTCTTTTGATGCTCATCGGCGGTTCTCCCGGTTCGACGGCAGGCGGCATGAAGACGACAACGGTCGCCGTGCTGATTGCGAACGCCATCGCTGTTTTCCGACGCAAGGAGGACGCGCATTTCTTCGGCAGAAGACTGGATATGAGCACCATCCGGAGTGCCGCGACAATCTTTATGATGTATATTTCGCTCTTCCTTACAGGCGCGTTGCTTATCAGCCTCGCGGAAGGTCTGCCGATGGGCGTCTGCCTGTTTGAAGCGGCGTCGGCGGTCGGTACGGTCGGACTTTCACTCGGCATTACGCCGACACTCGGCATCTTTTCGCAGATCGTGCTGATTCTTCTGATGTTCTTAGGACGCGTCGGCGGTCTGACGCTGATCTACGCGGCAATCTCGGGCAACCATCCGAACGCGGCAAAGCTGCCGAAAGAAAAAATTACGGTGGGATAAGGAGAAAAGGCTATGAAATCCATTTTATTGATCGGGCTCGGACGCTTCGGCAAGCACGTCGCGCTGCAACTCAATCAGCTCGGACATCAGGTGATGGCGGTCGATCACAGGGAGGACAGGGTGAACGACATTTTGCCCTATGTGACAAACGGTCAGATCGGCGACAGCACAAACGCGGATTTTCTCGGCTCGCTGGGCGTGAAGAACTTCGACGTCTGCATCGTCGCGATCGGCAACGATTTCCAGAGTTCGCTTGAGACAACCTCTCTGCTCAAGGAGCTGGGCGCACAGTTTGTCGTATCAAGAGCCGCGCGGGATGTACACGCGAAATTCCTGCTGCGCAACGGCGCGGACGAAGTGGTCTATCCCGAAAAGCAGCTCGCCAAATGGACGGCGATCCGCTACAGCGCGAACCATATTCTCGACTACATCGAGATTGACGGCCATCACGCCATCTATGAGGTTGACGTCCCGAAGGAGTGGCTCGGCAGGAGCATCGCACAGCTCGACGTCCGCCGCAAATACAACGTCAACATCATGGCGGTCAAGCAGAACGGCGTGATCGATATCGCGGTCAAGCCCGACACCGTGCTGACAAAGGACAAGACGCTTCTGGTCTTAGGCGACTACAAAGCGATGCACAAATGTTTCCATATATAAATGTATAAATAAAAATTGACGGAGGTGAGCATAATGAAGGACGCACTGTTCGTTCTCGCGCTGATTGCGGCGGCGGTCTGCGGCTATTTCCTGATGAAGAAGCTCGACCGCTTTCTCTCAGGCAACCGCAAGGCGATTGAGAAAGAAAGCGAAGCCAAAGCCCCCTCCTGCGTTATGCTCGACCCGGCACTGACGGAGGACGAGATTGCCGAGGAAGTCCGTCGTTTCCGTCAGACGCACAAGCATACGACGGTTTATCTGTACGACGGCGAGCAGGAATCTGAAGAAAAACAGTAGATTCTCACGCCGGTTTGTGCTATACTGGGACACAGGAACAAAATCGGGTGGTGCTTTCCATGACAGATAACGCGAAGCAGACGGCGCTCGGCAGCCAAGAAGCAGGCGAGCATATTTTGGTATGTCTTTCGCCTGCTCCGTCGAACGCCAGAATCGTCGAAACAGCCGCGAAAATGGCGGACGCATTCGGCGGCACGCTCACGGCACTTTACGTGCAGACACCGTCTTGTGCAAAAATGGCGGATGCGGATAAACAACGTCTGCAAACGCATATCCGGATGGCCGAACACGCCGGTGCCGCCATCGCCACCGTTTACGGAGAGGACGTCTCCTATCAGATCGCGGAATTTGCGCGGCAGTCCGGCGTCACGAAAATCGTCGTCGGGCGTTCGAGCGTCAGGCGGCGTCACTTCTGGAGCAAGCCCGCGCTCAACGAAAAGCTGACGGAGATCGCGCCGAATCTCGATATTTACATCATTCCCGACTCCTCCGCCGAAAAGACATACCGCGCCGAAAAAAAAGCGTTTTCGCAGCAGATTCTGCCGTCCCTGCGCGACGTGCTGATGATGGGCTTTATATTAGCGGCGGCGACCGTCATCGGCCTGATCTTTTTCGAGTTTCATTTTACCGAAGCCAATATCATCACGATCTACATTCTCGGCGTGCTGCTGACGGCTCTGTTCACGAAAAGCTATTTTTGCAGCGTGTTCGGCTCGCTGGCAAGCGTGCTGCTTTTCAACTTCCTTTTCACAGAACCGCGATTGACATTGCACGCCTATGAGCCGGGCTATCCCGTCACGTTCGCCATCATGCTCATCGCGTCCTTGATTACGGGAACGCTGGCGAACAAGCTGAAAGATCACGCCAAGCAATCGGCGCAGGCGGCATTCCGGACAAAGGTTCTGTTCGACACCAATCAGCTCCTGCAAAAAGCCGGGGACGACGGCGACATTATCAGCATCACCGCGTCGCAGCTCATGAAACTGCTCAACCGCGACATCATCGTCTACCCGGAATCGGACGGCAGGCTGAGCAAAGGCTATCTCTTCAGCGTCAAGCCCGAAATGGACAACGCGGCGTTTTCCTCTTTTCGGGAAAAAAGCGTCGCCGAATGGGTCTTCGCCAACAAAAAACGCGCCGGCGCGACGACCGACACGATGAACGACGCCGCCTGTCTGTACCTCGCGATCCGCATCAACAACAAGGTGTTCGGCGTGGTGGGCATTCATATCGGCGCGAAGCCGCTCGATTCTTTTGAGAACAGCGTCCTGCTCTCGATTCTCGGCGAATGCGCGCTGGCAATGGAAAACAACCGCAATGCCGCCGAAAAAGAAAAGGCAGCCGTGCTCGCCAAAAATGAGCAGCTGCGCGCCAATCTCCTGCGTTCGATCTCTCACGACCTGCGCACGCCGCTGACGGCGATCTCCGGCAACGCCGCCAATCTGCTGACCAACGACGACAAGCTCGACGGCGAAACACGCACGCAGATTTTTACGGATATTTATGATGATTCGATGTGGCTGATCTCTCTGGTGGAAAATCTCCTGTCCGTCACGCGGCTTGAGGAAGGGCAGATGAACCTGAATCTTTCGACGCAGCTTGTGGACGAAGTCATCGAAGAAGCCATGCGCCATATCAACCGCAAAAGCGTCGAGCATCAGATCCATGTTGAGCTGTCGGGCGAGCTGATGCTCGCAAAAATGGACGCGAAGCTCATCATGCAGGTGCTCATCAATTTAGTCGATAACGCCGTCAAATATACGCCTGCCGGCTCGGCGATCACGGTATCCGCCAAAAAGAACAGCGGCACGATCGAAATAAGCGTCACGGACGACGGCCCCGGTATTCCCGAAAAAGACAAGACAATGGTGTTTGATATGTTCTTTACGGGGGAACATAAAATTGCCGACGGACGCCGCAGTCTCGGGCTCGGGCTCGCGCTGTGCAAAACGATCGTCAACGCGCACGGCGGAGAGATCACGCTGACGGACAACGCGCCGCACGGCTGCCGGTTTACATTCACATTACCTTCGGATGAGGTGACTATCAATGCAGAAAACGCAGATTCTGGTCGTTGAGGACGACGCGCCGGTGCGCAACCTCATCACCACCACGCTGAAAACGCATGAATATAAATACCACACGGCGGAGAACGGCGAAAGCGCCATCATGGAGGCATCGTCGCACAATCCCGACATCGTTCTGCTCGATCTCGGACTGCCGGACATCGACGGCGTCGAGGTCATCCGGCGGATTCGCAGTTGGTCGAATATGCCGATTATCGTCATCAGCGCGAGAAGCGAGGACAGCGACAAGATCGAAGCACTTGACGCCGGCGCGGACGACTACTTAACAAAACCGTTTTCGATTGAAGAGCTGCTCGCGCGTCTGCGGGTCACGCAGAGACGGCTCGCCGTCATGCAGGCGGACACGGCGGATTCGGTCTTCACGAACGGCAGCCTGAAAGTGGATTTCGCCGCCGGCTGCGCCTATCTCGGCGACAAAGAACTGCATCTGACGCCGATCGAATATAAGCTCCTCTGCCTGATGGCGAAGAACGTCGGCAAGGTGCTGACGCACACCTACATCACGCAGAAAATCTGGGGCAGTAGCTGGGACAGCGACGTTGCGTCTCTGCGCGTCTTTATGGCGTCTCTGCGCAAAAAGCTCGAATCCGAGCCAAACTCGCCGCAGTATATCCAGACGCATATCGGGATCGGATACCGGATGATGAAAGTGGAATAGGCGGCATGGCGGCGCTTTGCGCCGCAGTGAAGAGGGAAAAGTGAAGAGTGAAGAGGTTCGGAAGCCCTACGGGCTTGATTTTATAAAAGATCTGACGAACCGTTATCGCCGTAAATGGTTTTATTCCATATGGAAAGCCCGAACTGAAAAATTTGGTTCGGACTTGACTTTTTCCTGTTTTTATTCTATGATAAAATATCATAATGGAAATTGTCTTCGGGCAAAGGAGAAAAACTGAAATGACTGAAAAAGTAATTCTGATCTTAGTGGACGGGATGCGTCCCGACGGTATGATGCAATGCGGCAATCCCTTTGCCGAAAAGCTGCTTGCAAACTCGACCTGGTCGCTCGACGCGCAGACGGTGTCTCCGTCGGTCACGCTTCCCTGTCATATGTCGCTGTTCCACAGCGTTGATCCCGACCGGCACGGCATTCTGTCCAACACCTATGTGCCGCAGGTGCGTCCCGTTGAGGGGCTTTTCGACCGCCTCGACCGCTTCGAGAAAAAGTGCGCGTTCTTCTACACCTGGGAGGAGCTGCGCGATCTCGGCCGTCCCGACCATCTGCACACGTCACTTTGCCTCAATCAGCACAAACAGCCGGACACGGACATCAAAATCACCGACGCCGCCGTCCGCTATATCAACGAGGAATCGCCCGATTTTCTGTTCCTGTATCTCGGCGAGACGGACGAAGTCGGCGGCCACGACTGCGGTTGGATGAGTGAACAGTACATGAAGAGCGTCAGCAAGGCGCTTTCCTGCGTCGAGACGCTGCAGAATGCGATCCCCGAGGATTACACAATCATTCTGCTGGCGGATCACGGCGGTCACGACCGCTCCCACGGCACCGAAATGCCCGAAGATATGACAATACCGATCTGCTTCTGCGGTCCGTTGTTTGAAAAGGGAAAAGAGGTTCACGGGCTTTCCATCAAAGATGTCGCCGTCACGATCGCGAAGCTGCTGGACGTGCCGCCTGCCAAAGAGTGGGAAGGCGTTTCGATTCTGTAAATAAAAAAGAAACGAGGAAGACGCATGATCGTCCACCCCATTCCGCCGGTCTATAATCCGGAATCGGAAATTCTGATTTTAGGGTCGTTCCCATCGGTCAAATCCAGGGAAACCGGCTTTTTCTACGGACATCCGCAGAACCGCTTCTGGCGCGTCATAGCCGGCGTCTGCGGCTGCGCCGTTCCGCAGAGCATCGAAGAAAAAAAGCGGATGCTCCTGACGCATCACATCGCGGTCTGGGACGTGATCCGTTCCTGCGAGATCGTCGGCTCCTCCGACAGCAGCATCAAAAACGCCGAACCGAACGATATCCGTCTGATTCTGAACGCTGCGCCGATCCGCGCCGTTTTCGTCAACGGCAAAAAAGCGGAAAGCCTGTACCGCAAATATCTGGAGCCGGCGACGGGACGACCTGCCGTCGCGCTGCCATCCACAAGTCCGGCCAACGCCGCATGGAGCGAACAGAAGCTGCTCGATTTCTGGAACCGGGCGATCTCCGATGCGCTTGAAAAATAGACATATCATATGAAAAATCCGGCTTCCGTTTGACGGGATGCCGGACTTTTTGTTATTTTGTTGTAATATCAAAGCGGAAACAGGCATTTTCGCCGTACCACAGCGGGAAGTTCGTGCCCCATACATTATTATGCAGCACATAGGTCACGCCGTCCGTCCGGAAATCCTCAAATTGATTGTCAAATTCCAGAATCTTGCCCTTGCCGACGGAGATCAGCGGCGCGTCCTCATTGACGAAACGATAGGTGCCATTCGGCGTGGTCAGTTCCGTATCGAGAACCGCGTGCAGATTGCGTCCGCCGTTCAGCACGACTTCATCAGGCGCGACGAGACAGCCGAGCTTATTCAGCCGGAGCGAGCCGTCCGACGGGAAAAGATGGAAATACAATGCTTCGGGCAGACGGTTCGCGTCCTTGCCGAACCAGGAAAGCTCCGCCTGCAAGCCCTGTTCCGTTACCGTGTATAGAATCTGTACCAGACGTGGCGCACCGAGCTCTTCATTCAGGGTTTTATCGCAGACCAGCTCGACAAGAATCCGCGCGTTTTCGGGATCGACCGCAGCCTTTTTCAGTCGGTACGGAAAACGACCGGTCGGATAGCGGTCTTTCACATACGAGAGATACGGCCGCGCAAAATCGCCGTAGACCCACGTTTTGTTGCCTTCGACGTTGCGGCTGTAATGCGTCAGCCAGAAATCATAATCGTCGCTGCTGAACGAACGGTAGGTCAGAACCGGCTTGTCGTTCGGCCGAACGACATCATTGTTCCGATACCGCAGCAGTCCGATGCCGCCGGCGCGGTTGAGCTGAAACGCCCAGTCGCCTTTTTTGATCACGCGGAACGGGTCGCCGTGGCCGTCCGGTGTCGCCGGTGTTTTCGGCACAAGCGCGTCAAGCTCTGCGATGGCCTCATGCCGGTGCTCTTCGGAAAGAGCGCAAATCGCCTTGGCAATGTAGCCGCGCTGCTCCGCCCAGCTCTCTTCCATCCGGCGGTAGGAGCCTTGCGCGTAGCCGCCGCCGATCCTCGCACCGAGTACATAGATATTCTGCGGATTTTCGGGGAAATCGCGGAACGGATGACGCATTTTGACAATGTCTCTTTTGCGCGCTTTTTGGAAATCCTTTTTCAGGTAATTTTCATAATCGGAGAGATATTTTTTGGAGTCCAGACCGCAGGTATGCTCCGCGATGCACATTGCCGCGTCCGTAAAATCCGCATATTCGCGGGAATCTTTCGTCATCGAGCCGTCCGCAAGCCAGCGGCGTTTCAACTTTTGCAGCGTCCGCAGGGAAGCCGCCTTATACGGATCGGTCGCTGCGCCGTGAATCCAGGTGTCGCCGAGCTCGCCGGTAAAGACGGGAAGCTTTTCACGCGCTTCCCAGATCACGTCGGCGAAATCGTCCATCGTGCCTGCCTCGACCGTATACCCCGGGAACTGCTGCTCGATCGCGTTGAATTTTTCAAGAATTTTGGAGGGAGCCGGCGCACCGTGGTTGTCAAGCGTGTGATCGAAATAGAGCACCTCTTCGACGACGTCGCTCCGGAAAGCTCCGCCGTAATCCGCCGAGTAAATCACGACAATCTCCGCATCTTCAACCCGCCACAAAAAACATTCCGGCACCTCCGGCAGACGGGACGAACCGTTGACGCCGATATGCAGAAGCTTAATGCCGTGCTTCGCGAGCTGCTTCACCAGCCCTTTCGTATGTCCGGGAACGTCCGTGACCTTGGCGGCGACCGTCTTGCGGCCGCGCACCTCATCGAGCGTATCAACGATGGAAAGGCCGTAGTCCAGCGTGTCCTCGTCGAGCAGCTCCGTATGCGTCGTGAACGGCATGGCGTGCGGCGCGATATCACCACGCTTAACGGCAAACAGCAGCTTCTGCTTTTGCTCCGGCGTTCCGTCGCGCAGCGCTTCCTTCAGAATCCATGAACCCGTCGTCCAGACGAAGCGTTTTTTCTCCGGCGTGTTGACCTGCTCGGCAAGCCGAACCGCACCGGGAATAAAAGAATCAATATATTTTCGCCGGATGACAGCGGCAAAATCCGTAAAGCCCAGATCCAGATGCGTTTTGGAAACCACAATAACCTTTTTCATCGAATCGCTCCTTATTCTTTCTTACCTGTTTATTATATCGTAACTCACGCCGTCAAGTCAAGCGCGATTGCGTTTTGCGCCGCGAAAGAGACATACAAGATAAAAAAGCCGTCGAAGAGCGCCGCGATGCCCGAAATATAATGCGGAAACGAAAAAATTTTCAAATATTTAATTTTTATTTTTTGAAGTTTATTGACAACATCGCTTTTATGGGGTATAATTCAATAGAAAATACTATCATTATGCTCTTTTGATGATACTATTAAGGATTGAAAAAACACTTATATGGGAGGAACTTCTTATGATTACCACAAAGAAGCACACGAGAGTTTTATCTCTTATCCTGGCAGTCCTGATGCTGATGAGCATATCCGTTACGGGGTTCGCCGCCGACGCGGAGTTTGCTTATTATTTCGCGGATAAGGATAAAACCGAGATCTACGTTACCGGCTTTAAAGGCAGCGTTCCCGCGGACGGAATCGTCGAGATCCCCGATGAGATCGACGGCTACACCGTTGTCGGTATCGCGGAACATACCTTTGATAATCTTCAGGATCTGCGGGTTGTCATCATTCCCGCCACCGTTACGGACATCGACGAGGATGCGTTCTATAACTGCAACGGCATCGTTGACGTGCAGGTGAAGAATCCCGACGAAATTGACGTCGGCGACGACGTTTTCGATTCCACCGAATGGTATGAGGAGCATAAGCAGGATTACGTCATCAGCGGCACGACGCTTGTCAGCTACAAGGGCAACGACGAGATCGTAACCGTTCCGTACAACTGCACCATGATCGCCGACGGTGCTTTCAAAAACAACAAGAAGATCAAAACCGTATATATTGAAAAAGACATCAAGACCATCGGCAAAAACGCTTTCGCCGGCTGCACCTCTCTTGAGAATGTCATCGTAGGCGACGGCGTCGGCACGGTCAAGATCGGCAAGGATGCCTTTACCGGTACGCCCTGGCTCGCGAATTATCCGAGCACATTTGTCATCATCGGCACGACTCTTGTCAAATACAAGGGCGCGGACAGCTCCGTTCTGATCCCCAATGTCGTGACTGCAATCGCCGACGAAGCTTTCTATGTCGGTGAAGCGAACGAAGGCATTGCTTTCAAGGTCAGAGTTCCCATCTCCGTTAAGGAGTTCGGGGAAGAGTGCTTCTACCTGTACGATTCTGCCAGCAAGGTCTATCCCGAAGTTCTCGTTTACGAAGGTTCTGCCGCCGAGGAATACTGCAAAGTTGAAGGGCTTCATTATCAATATGCTCCCCTGCCCGGCGACGCGGATCTCAACGGCAAAGTAACGGCAGTAGACGCCCGTTACGTGCTCCGTCTGGCCGCAAAGCTTGAGAATCCCCAGATCGCTGCAGAAGTCAAAGAGGCGGCCGACATCACGGCGGACGGCAAAATCGGTGCAGACGATGCCAGAATGATCCTCCGCATTGCCGCAAACCTTGAAAAATATGACGTCAACGCGCTGCTCATGATGCCCAGAACCGACTATGAAGTTCTTCTGACGGCTGCCAATGCCATGTCCATCGCCAAGGCTTACAGATGCGCATACTCCAAGATTGCCTATCAGGAGATCTCTGCGCTCAACATGAACGCGAACACCAAGACCTATCTCAACCGCTTCCAGAATGAGCTGACAAGCGAAAAGAAGGCGGAAACGATCACCTACAATCAGGATACGGACGAAGCCTACAACAATCTGTTTGACATCACGCTGCTTGACGCAAGTAAGATCGAATCCTATATCTGCTCGCTGAACGACGGCGTTTACAACATCAAGATCGTCCTGAAAGATGAAACGATCAACGGCAAGGATGTCGATGCGGTTTCCTACACGCAGAAGATGTTCCCCGTTGAGACGGTCGCGCACTACACGAACGCCATCCAGAACAAGTATTGGTACAATGCCGACAAGTTCGACTACGATATGACCTATCACGGCTGCACGCTGGAAATGAGCGTCAACGCCGATACGATGAAGCTCAACTCCGTGACGCTGACCATGAACTATAACTTCTCTATCACGGGTGAGATCCTCGGCATCAAGATCTCCGGCGACAAGAATAAGCCCGCAACGGCGACGAGAACGGATACGGTCAAATACTCCAACTTCGTTTACTTCACCAAATAAGATAAACATCATCAAACAGCGTGAAAGGCAACTGCTTTTCACGCTGTATTTTTATGCCTGCGTTCCGGCTGCCTCTTTTGCCGCCTCGACGAATTGTAAAACATCCTCCGGCGCGTTGTGACTGAAAAGCAGTCCGTACGGTATGCTGTAGTCCCAATTAACAGGAATGGTAACCAGACCGGGATGAACTTCCTGCCAGCACTCGATCGTCAGCAAGACATTGCCCGTTTCCGCGCATCGGTTGAAAACCGAAAGGTCATAGAACGGCGGCGTATCTTCAATATGAATCTGCGGGTGATTGGTTTCCAGATCGTGCCGCAGAAAATCATTGACGCCGGAGTCGCCGCGCCGCACCATCATCAGCGTTTCTCCGTAAAGATCTTCAATATTCAGTTTTTTCTTTTCCGCCAAGCGGTGATCCCGCGAAACCGCAATCATTTTTTGATAGCGTCCTAACGGCAGAAACCGACACAGCGACAACCACGCCTTGGAATCGCAGACGCCGATGAGGAAATCGAACTTTTCACCAAGCTTTTCGATCTCCCCCAGAATGCCCTCGTGGTTGTCTTCAAACGGAACAAGATGCAGCTTATAATCGGGGAACAGATGATTGACATGGTACCACAAATCCATAAACGGCTTTGCCGGATTCAGGAGCGACGTGCCGACGCAGAACGTCGTGTCATAGGTATGCGTAGCTGCTCTGGCTTCCGCGATGGATTTTTCCGCATAATCGGCCATAAACTTCGCATTGCGGGCAATCACATTTCCGGCTGCTGTCAGTCGGATCCCCGTCGGCGTGCGCTGCGTCAGCGTCAGATTCAAATGGCTTTCCAGCGTGTTGATCTGCTTCATCACAGCCGTCGGCGAAAGAAACAGCCGTTCTGCCGCCTTGGTAAAGCTGCCACAGTCCGCCACCGCCAAAAACGTTCGTAGCATCGGATTAAGCATAAAATTCCTCCCGTTTTGTATAAACTTTTAGTTGATACTATTGTAACATATCGGTGATTCCGTGTCAAGCAGAAACGTGGTATGATAAAAGCAACAGGAACGGAGGCGCAAAAAAAATGAGCAGAATATTGGTCGCTTTTTATTCAAGAGCGGAGGAAAACTATGTAAACGGCGAACTGCGAATGCTGCCCGTAGGCAATACGGAGATCGCCGCCGGTATTATTCAGAAGTTAACAGATGCAGACATATTCAAAATCGAACAGGCCGAGCCTTACGACACGTCCTATAACGAATGTATCGCGCAGGCGCAGACCGACGCGAAACGAAACGCTCGTCCCGCCCTGAAACGCATTCCCGAAACGCTCGACAGCTATGACGTAATTTATCTCGGCTACCCGAATTACTGGAGCACCATGCCGATGGCGGTCTTCACGTTTCTGGAGCATTTCGACATAAGCGGCAAAATCATCAGGCCGTTCTGCACACATGAGGGAAGCGGTCTGGGAAGAAGCATAGCGGACATCAAAAAGCTTTGTCCGTCAGCAATGGTAAAAGAGGGTCTTGCGATTCGCGGCAGCCGCGCCGGGCAATCGCAGAGCGAAATCACAAAATGGATTGCGGAGGAATAACCATGACAGATATAAATGAGCTCAGCGTATTTTCCGCAGGCGACAAAAACGAAGCCTTTGCGCAGTATTTCATCGGGCAGAGCTATCTCAATATGCTTTCGACCGAGCAGGTCGTCATCGGCAACGTGACCTTTGAGCCAAAATCCCGCAACAACTGGCACATTCATCACGCCGAAAAGGGCGGCGGTCAGATGCTGCTTGTGACGGCAGGCAAGGGCTGGTATCAGGCATGGGGCAAACCGGCAAGAGAATTGAAGCCCGGCGACGTCGTACACATTCCGGCGGGCGTCAAGCATTGGCACGGCGCAGCGGCAGATTCATGGTTTCAGCATTTGGCGATCGAAGTCCCCGGCGAGAGCACACAAACCGAATGGTGTGAACCGATGAGCGACGATGAATACGAAAAACTCGGAAAGTGAGGAGAAGCCAATGGAAAAGATAACAGCAGGAAGAGACGCGCTCGGCGAATTTGCGCCGGAATTCGCGCATCTGAATGACGACATCCTCTTCGGTGAGGTCTGGTCGAGAGACGAAAAGCTCTCCGCAAGGGACAGGAGCATCGTCACCGTGACCGCGCTGATGGCAAGCGGCATTCTCGACAGCTCCTTGCAGCATCATTTAACCAACGCGAAAAACAACGGCGTAACCAAAGAAGAGATCGCCGAAATTCTGACTCATGCGGCGTTTTATGCCGGCTGGCCGAAAGCGTGGGCGGCGTTCCGCATGGCAAAAGAAATCTGGGAGGAAGAAGCATGAAAAAGGTATTGATTCTTTCGGCAAGTCCGCGACGGCACGGCAATTCCGATCTGCTGTGCGACCGCTTCGCCGAAGGCGCAATGACGAGCGGACACGATGTGGAAAAAATCTTTTTAGCCGACAAAACAATCGGCTACTGCCGCGGCTGCGGCGTCTGCAACACGACGCACAAGTGCGTACAAAAGGACGATATGGCCGAAATCCTTGACAAAATGGTGAACGCCGATGTGATCGTGCTGGCGACGCCGGTCTATTTTTACACGATGGACGGCCAGATGAAAACACTGATCGACCGCACCGTTCCTCGTTATACGGAGATTGCCGACAAGGATTTCTATTTTATCCTAACGGCTGCCGACACCGACAAGGCAAGTCTCAACCGCGCCATGGAAGCGTTCCGCGGTTTTACCCAGGATTGCCTGCCGGGAGCCAGAGAAGCAGGCATCGTCTACGGCGTCGGCGCATGGCAGGTCGGTGAAATCAAAACAACATCAGCCTACGAAGAAGCCTATCAGATGGGAAAGAAGATATAAAATGGAATCCATCACTTTATCAAACGGCGTCGAAATGCCGCTTTTAGGCTACGGCGTCTATCAGATCACAAAAGAAGAATGCGAACGCGGCGTGATCGTGATTCCAAAATCCACGCACAAAGAGCGCATGGAAGAAAATTTCAACGTCTTCGACTTCGCGCTGACGGACGACGACATGACCGCCGTCGCCTCTCTCGACCGGCAGAAGAGCGCGTTCTTCTCGCATCAGGATCCCGCGATGGTCGAATGGTTTGTCCGCATGGTTGAGGAACGCAAAAAGCAGCACGATTGTGCAAAAGAGAAAAAGAGTTGGTAAGACATTGAAGAAACGGAGGAAACAGCAATGACAGAGCTCAATTTATCACAAGAATGGGATAAAATCTTCCCGAAAAGCGACAATGTGGAACACCAAAAAGTGACATTTCACAATCGTTACGGCATTACCCTTGCGGCGGATATGTACACGCCGAAAAACGCACCGGGCAAGCTTCCGGCGATTGCGGTAAGCGGGCCTTTCGGCGCAGTAAAAGAACAGGCTTCCGGCTTGTATGCGCAAACGATGGCGGAGAGAGGATTTCTGACGATTGCGTTTGACCCGTCATTCACGGGAGAAAGCGGCGGCGAACCGCGATATATGGCGTCTCCCGACATCAACACCGAGGACTTTCAGGCGGCGGTGGATTTCCTGTCCGTGCAGGACAATGTGGACTGTGAAAGAATCGGCATTATCGGAATCTGCGGTTGGGGCGGTCTTGCGCTGAATGCGGCGGCGCTTGACACCCGAATCAAAGCGACCGTCACTTCGACTATGTATGATATGTGCCGCGTCACCGCGAAAGGTTACTTTGACGCCGAGGACAGCGAAGCAGCTCGTTATGCAAAACGCAAAGCATGGAACGCCCAAAGAACCGCGGAATATCGGTCCGGGACTTATGTGCGCGGCGGCGGTGTTGTGGATCCGTTGCCCGAAGACGCCCCGTTCTTCGTCAAGGACTATTACGATTACTATAAAACCGAACGCGGCTATCACAAGCGTTCACTCAATTCCAATGAGGGTTGGAATATTACCGGCTGTATGTCCTTCCTGAATATGCCGATTTTACGGTACAGCAACGAAATCCGCAGCGCCGTGCTGATGATTCACGGCGAAAAAGCACATTCCTGTTACTTCAGCAAGGACGCCTTTTCCGATATGATGCGGGACAACGCTTATACAAACAACAAGGAGCTCCTGCTCATTCCCGACGCCGTGCATACCGACCTGTATGACGGCGGTGAGAAAAACGCAATTCCCTTTGATAAAATGGCGCAGTTTTTTAAGACGAATCTGTAAGCAAGCAAGGCAACGGAAAAAGAGACTGCCGAATCGGAACACGAGATCGCAGATTGGCTCGCCGGGCTCAGTTTAAAAGAATCATGCATTATTCCTCAGAGGCATCGAATCGGCGGTGCCTCTGTTTTTTTTGCCGGAAAAATTTTCACTTTTTTTGCTTTCCGCCGCAGAAATTTCCCGATTTCACTTTACATGAAAACCGCACTTGTGTTATTATAAGATGAAAAAGATTTTTTTCAAGTCAGTCAGCGTCACATCCTGCCGCCGACTGAGACTGATTCAAAATACAAAGGAGAATCGCCCATGGAAACAAAACTCGTCAGCAGTCTTGCCAAGGTCTTTCCCGATGAAATCTGTAACGCGACAGAGATAAGCTCTGTCAATTGCCTGAAAAACGAGCGCGCTTCGTTCCAGATTGTGATGAGAAGCGACGCCGATATGCGTCTTGCCGTCGGAACCGACTGCAAATTCCTTACGCTGTATCAGGTTCGCTTTGTTCCCGCCGGTCTGACGGCGCCGGACGACCGCGACGATTATTTCATCCGGAACGCCGAACCGGGCGACTACCCCGACGTGCTGATTCCATCGGACGGCACGCTCACGCTCAAAAAAGGCGAATGGCAGTCCCTCTGGTGCGAGTTCGCGCCGAACGGAGAAATGGCTCCCGGATCCCATACAATCACAATCACCGTCGGAGACGAAAAAATCCCCGTTGCCATTCAGATCGCGGACGCTTCTTTCGGCGAACAGAGCCTGATGTGCACGCATTGGTTCCATACGGACTGTCTGGCATCCTATTATGATATTGAAATCTTCTCCGACGACTACTGGCGCATCGTCGAGAACTTCATGCGCGATGCGGTCAGACACGGCATCAACATGATCTTAACGCCGCTGTTTACGCCGCCTCTCGATACGGAGGTCGGCGGCGAGCGTCCGACGGTGCAGCTCATCGACGTCAAAAAGCACGGCTACACCTATACGTTCGGCTTTGAGAAGCTGAAAAAATGGGTCGAGCTGGCGAACAAATGCGGCGTGAAATATTTTGAGCTGTCGCATCTCTTCACGCAATGGGGCGCCAAGCACGCGCCGAAGGTCATGGCTCAGACGTCCACAGGCTACCGCCGCATTTTCGGTTGGGAGACGAATGCGCATTCGCAGGGCTACGAAAATTTCCTGCGTCAGCTTGCGCCGGAACTCACGGCGTTCCTCAACGAAAACGGTCTGCGCGACCGCTGCTGTTTCCACGCTTCGGACGAACCGAACCTGAAAGATTACTTTTCTTATAAAAAATCGGCGAAGCTCATGCAGGAGCTCTTCGGCGATTTCAAGCGCATCGACGCGCTCTCCGAATTTTCATTCTATCGCAACGGTCTGATCGACTACCCCGTAACCGGCATCGCGAGCATCGAAAAATTCGCCGGCAAGGTACCGGAGCTGTGGACGTACTACTGCTGCGGCCCGTACAAAGAGAGTATGCCGAACCGCTTCGTCGCCATGCCGTCCCTGCGCAGCCGCATTTTAGGCTTCCTGATGTATCAGTACGACGTCAAAGGCTTCCTGCACTGGGGCTATAATTTCTACTACACGCAGTATTCCAAGCGCAAGGTCGATCCGTTCACCGAAACGGACGCCGGCGGCGCATTCTCATCGGGCGACGCGTTCGTCGTCTATCCCGCAAAGGACGGTACGCCGTATGCTTCGCTGCGACTGAAAGTCTTCTACGAAGCGATTCAGGACTTTGAAGCGCTGCGGCTTCTCGAAGCGAAAATCGGCAGAGATAAAACATTGGCTGTGCTGAACGACGGGCTCGACAAGCCGCTGACGGTGCGGAGCTATCCGCATTCCGAAGAATGGCTGCTCGCGAAACGCAGCGAAATCAACAATCTTTTGGCAATTTAAGTAAGGGTGGGTTAACCATGAAATTCACAAAAATGCACGGAGCAGGCAACGACTACATTTACGTCAACTGCTTCGAGGAAACCATCAGGGACAGAAGCAAGACCGCCATCAAGGTCAGCGACCGTCATTTCGGCATCGGCTCGGACGGGCTTATCTGCATCGATCCGTCCGACGTCGCAGACTGCAAAATGGATATGTACAACGCCGACGGCTCGCAGGGCAAAATGTGCGGCAACGGCGTCCGGTGCGTGGCGAAGTTCGCGTATGACAACGGCATCGCAAAAAAAGACGAGATCGCCGTCGAGACGCTCAGCGGCATCAAGTATATCAAGGTCGCGGTCAGGGACGGAAAGGTCTACGAAGCGACGGTCAATATGGGCGAACCGATTCTGAAACCCGCCGACATTCCCGCAAAATTTGACGGCGAAGAGGCGGTGAACGTCCCGTTGACGGTCGGCGGCAAGACCTACGGCGTCACGCCGGTTTCCATGGGCAATCCCCATTGCATTACCTATGTGGACAATGTGTACACCATCGAAATTGAAAAAATCGGGCCGCTCTTCGAGCATCATGAGGCTTTTCCCGAGCGTGTGAATACGGAGTTCATTCACGTCGTCAGCCCCGAAAAGCTCGAGATGCGCGTCTGGGAGCGCGGTTCCGGCGAAACGCTTGCCTGCGGCACCGGCGCGTGCGCTTCGGTCGTCGCCTCCGTGCTGAACGGCTACTGCCAGAAAGACACGCTGATCACCGTCAAGCTTCTCGGCGGCGAGCTGAAGATCAGATGGTCTTCGGAAGACAATAAGATTTATATGACCGGTCCCGCAGCCACCGTCTGCACAGGCGAAGTCGATGAATAACAACCCCAAGCAAAGGACTGATACCATTGAAAATCAACGAAAACTTTCTCAAAATCCAAAACAATTACCTTTTTTCCGACATCGCGAAAAAAGTCAAAGCCTATTCCGCTGAGAACCCGACTGCCGATATTATCCGTCTGGGCATCGGCGACGTGACAAGACCTCTTCCCGCGGCGGTCACGGCGGCGATGAAAAAGGCGGTCGAAGAGATGGAAAGCGAAAAAACGTTCCGCGGTTATCCGCCTGAGTGGGGCTACGACTTCCTGCGCAGCGCCATCAATCAGAACGATTTCGCGGCGCGCGGTGTCAAGCTTCAGGACGACGAAATTTTCGTCAGCGACGGCGCAAAGAGCGACTGCGGCAACATCGGCGACATCTTCGGCGTCGATAACATCGTCGCGGTATGCGATCCGATCTATCCCGTTTACGTCGATACCAACGTCATGGCGGGACGTTCGGGCACGCTGCTCGACGGCGGCCGCTGGAGCAACTTCTACTATATGCCCTGCACGAAAGAGAACAATTTCATTCCCGCGCTGCCGGAACGCCATGTGGATATTATCTACCTTTGCTTCCCGAACAATCCGACCGGCATGACCATCAGCAAGCCCGAGCTGAAAAAATGGGTCGATTACGCCAATGAAAACGGCAGCGTCATTCTGTACGACGCCGCCTACGAAGCTTTCATCACGGAAGACGACGTACCGCACAGCATTTTTGAGATCGACGGTGCCGAAAACTGCGCCATCGAATTCCGCAGCTTCTCAAAAACGGCGGGCTTCACGGGAACGCGCTGCGCCTACACCGTGGTGCCGCACGCGCTCAAGGTTGACGGCGTGGAGCTGAACGCGCTCTGGGCAAGACGTCAGGCGACCAAGTTCAACGGCGTTTCCTACATCACCCAGCGCGGCGCGGAAGCGGTCTACTCCGAAGAGGGCAAAAAGCAGGTGCGCGAGATCATCGGCTATTATCAGAACAATGCAAAAGTGATTTTCAACGGTCTGAAAGACCTCGGCTACGAGGTTTTCGGCGCGGTCAATTCACCGTACATCTGGCTGAAAACGCCGGACGACATGAAGTCGTGGGACTTCTTCGACCTGCTGCTGCACAAGGTGCAGGTCGTCGGCACACCCGGTTCGGGCTTCGGTCCCGCCGGTGAAGGCTATTTCCGTCTGACCGCGTTCGGCTCCGCCGACAGAACAAAAGAAGCCGTCGAAAGAATCGCAACATTAAAATAAGGAGAAAAAACATGAAAGACACCTACGAGACCCCGTTTAATTCGCGTTACGCGAGCAAGGAGATGCAGTATCTGTTTTCTCCCGATTTCAAATTCAAAACCTGGCGCAAGCTCTGGATCTGCTTAGCTGAGAGCGAAAAAGAGCTCGGTCTGCCCATCACGGACGAACAGATCGAGGAGCTCAAAGCGCATCAGGACGACATCAATTATGACGTCGCCGAAAAGAGAGAAAAGGAGTGCCGCCACGACGTCATGTCGCACGTATACGCTTACGGCGTGCAATGCCCCAAAGCCAAGGGCATCATTCACCTCGGCGCGACCTCCTGCTACGTCGGCGACAACACCGACATCATCACCATGACCGAAGCGCTGCGTCTCGTCGCGAAAAAAATTGCGAATATTCTGGCGGTTCTTTCGGATTTTGCGGAAAAATATAAATCCCTGCCGTGTCTGGCGTTCACGCATTATCAGCCCGCGCAGCCTACGACGGTCGGCAAGCGCGCCACGCTCTGGATGATGGATCTCCTGCTCGACCTGAAAGAAGTGGAGCATCAGATCGACAATATGCTCCTGCTCGGCTCGAAAGGCACGACCGGCACGCAAGCGAGCTTCGTCGAGCTGTTCGACGGCGACGCCGATAAGATCCGCACGCTCGACAAAAAAATTGCCGAGAAGATGGGCTTCAAAGGCGTCCTGCCCGTTTCGGGTCAGACCTACACGAGAAAAATTGACTTCCAGGTGCTTGCGATCCTCTCCGGCATCGCGCAGTCGGCGACAAAATTCTCGAACGACATCCGCCTGCTGCAGCACATGAAAGAGATCGAAGAGCCGTTTGAAAAACAGCAGATCGGCTCCTCCGCCATGGCGTACAAGCGCAATCCGATGCGCAGCGAACGCATCGCGGGACTGGCGCGCTATGTCATCTGCGACGCGCAGAACCCGGCCATCACGGCAGCGACCCAATGGTTTGAGCGTACGCTCGACGACTCCGCGAACCGCCGCATCAGCATTTCCGAGGGCTTCCTCGCGATCGACGGCATTCTCAATCTCTATCTCAATGTCGCGGACGGTCTGGTCGTCTATGAAAAGATGATCGAACAGCGGCTGATGAACGAGCTGCCCTTCATGGCGACGGAAAACATCATGATGGACGCCGTCAAGTACCGCGGCGGCGACCGTCAGGCGCTTCATGAAAGAATCCGCGTTCACTCAATGGAGGCCGGCAAGCAGGTCAAGAGCGGCGGACAGAACGACCTCGTTGACCGCATCGCATCAGACCCGGCGTTCGGCATGACGAAAGAGGAGATTCTCGCGCTGCTCAAGCCCGAAAACTTCGTCGGCCTTGCGCCCGTTCAGGTGGAGGATTTCCTGAAAAACGAAATCGAGCCCGCCTTAAAGCCCTATCAAAGCGAAATGGGCATCAAAGCGGAGATCAACGTATAATCATTCAGAATGCAGAATGAGTAACGCAGTTTTGGAGGAATGCTTATGCTGAAAACGGCACCGGCTGTTTTTGCGGTCGGCAGAGAGTATCAGATCATGGTGCCCGTCACGGAGCCGTCCCTGATGTGGGTCAGAGTCGGCGAAACCTGTTACTATGACGAATCCAACGGCGTGATGCGTTCCCTGTCGCCGATTCACCGCATGAAAGTCCCGATGGAAGAGCTGAACCGTTTCGGTCGCTACACCGTCTGCGAACGCAGAATCCGCGACCGCAAGCCGTACCGTCCGGAAATCGACGACGCAATCGAAACGGAATACCTGTTTTCACCGCTTCCCTCAACCTGTGTCAGAGCGTACCACATCGCCGACGCCCACAATCGGGTGGAAGAACCGGTTCGAGCCGCGCTGGCTTTCGGCAGCATCGATCTGCTGATCCTCAACGGCGACATCCCCAACCACAGCGGCGATATTCAGTATTTCGACGCGATCTACGAGATCGCGGCAAAGCTCACAAACGGTCGGATTCCCGTCATTTTTTCCCGCGGCAATCACGATATGCGCGGTCTTTTCGCCGAGCAGATTGCTGACTATACGCCCAATCAGGACGGCAAGTCTTATTTTACGTTCCGCTTGGGCGAGATGTGGGGACTGGTACTGGACTGCGGCGAAGACAAGGACGATACCAACGTCGAATACGGAGGCACGGTCTGCTGTCATGCGTTCCGTCAGAGGCAGACGGACTTCATCAAAGATGTGATCGACCATGCCGAATCGGAATATCTTGCCGACGGCGTGCAGCATCGGGTCGTGATCGTCCACAATCCTTTTACCAAAGTATTACGCAAACCCTTTGACATCGAGCGGAATCTCTATTCCTACTGGGCGACGCTTCTGAAAAACTATATCAAGCCGGACATTATGATCTGCGGACATCTGCACGAGACATTCGTCAGCGAGATCGGCAGCAAGCATGACGATTTGGGGCAACCCTGTCCGGTCGTCGTCGGTGCCAAACCGAAGGACGGCTATTTTGAGGGCGCCGGTTTTACCTTTTATCCCGACCACATCGAGGTGCAGTTCACGGACAGCGACGGCAAAAGCAAAAAACCGTACACCATCACAATTTAACAAAAAAAACAGGGGCTTCGACTTTTTCGGTCGAAGCCCCTTCGCTTAGCAATCAGTTTATCTTGGAAAGCGGCACATAATTGTTTGCGAGATCGAAATAGTCTTCCGAGAGAGAGCCGGAAACGGACTCCACAATAAATTCGTTATCGCGATACTCTCCCACCATCAGGATCCTGCTGATCTTTCCCTCTTCCGTCACATAGAGCTGCATCTGAGCGCCGTATAATGTATAAGAATACAGCAGGTACGGCTCGCCGTCGATCGTGGTTTTTGCCGGTTCCCCGAGCTCCGCCGGAATCAGATGAGAAATGATCTCCAGCATTTCTTTCATTTCGTCCAGATCTTCTGCGCCGTCTTTCAAAAACAGACGCATATCCTCTTCGGACATTAGTGCTTTTTTGTCGCTGTTCGGGTTCAGGGTGAACGCGGCATACAGAGAACCGTTGACCACCAGCACCTCTACCCCATCCAGCGATTCGTCACCGAGAAGCTTCAGGCACAAATTGCCGTTATCCGTCGCCATCATCATCCTCATGGGGGAGCCATCCATGGTGCAGTTGAGCACCATTTCATACGTTCCGCTGTGAATAGTTTTCACATCGACCGGTTCGTCGGCGACGGGCGGTTCCGGTTCAGCCGTTGTCGGCTCCTGTGTTGTCGGCTCCTGCGTGGTCGGTTCGACATCTTCCTTTGTTGTGGATTCATCAGGAAGCGTAATGTAGGCACCGTTTTCAAATGTGCCGAGCTGCGCGGCAACACGAAGGGTCAGACGGGCGTCCTGCGCCGTAATATCGCCGCTTTCGTTCACATCGATCACCGCGAATACCAGCTTCTCCGCAGAATCCAGCTTCGCGGCAATCCGCAGAATGATACGCGCATCCGAGGCCGTAACTTTCCCGTCACCGTTGGCATCACCGCGCAAAAGCGCACCGTCGGGTACGTCCGTCGAGGCAAAGACAGCCGCCGAAGCAGACAAGAGCATCAGAATTACCAAAAACAATGCAGTTAGCTTTTTCATAAACAGCTCTCCTTTTTGCATTTCTCTTCCTCTTGATTATACAATACTTTTCCGAATATTACAAGTGGCAAAATCAAGACGGCAGGACGCGCTGCAATTTTGATAAATTTAGAATTTTTTCAGAAAACCACTTGACAAACAACGGTGCTTCTGTTATAATGTGAAGCGTTCCAACACGGAATGCGAGAGTGGCGGAATCGGCAGACGCGCACGTTTGAGGGGCGTGTGGTAATCCCGTACGGGTTCAAGTCCCGTCTCTCGCACCAAAA
>CAMEBF010000016.1 GCA_945912145.1 uncultured Clostridia bacterium
ACGCCTGCGGCGCGCTTATTATAATGAATCAAAAGGCGAAGCCTTTTCCGACATTATAAACAATGTGCAAAGTTCAAAGTGCAAAGTGCAATTTCGGAAGCGCTTCGCGCTTGAATTTTACGCCTGCGGCGCGCTTATTATAATGAATCAAAAGGCGAAGCCTTTTCCGACATTGAACTTTGAACTTTGCACTTTGAACTTTCAAAAAAAAGCGCTTCGGAAAGGGCTTTTTTTAAATTTTATTAAGTTTTTGTTGACATATTTTGTATATTCCGTTAAGATGTAATCAACAACCGGGAGGTAAGTGTATGAAAAAGATAGCATGTATTTTCCTGAGCGTGCTCCTGCTGTTCTCGAGCGTGAGCGTCGCTGCTTTCGCCGAAGAGCCGCAGGACGCGGAAACGCTGATAACAACGGGAGAATCCGCGCCTTTTATCTTTGTTCACGGCATGGGAGCATGGGGTTCGTATGAAGACTTCTATGACATCATGCCCTACTGGGGTGGCTGGGGCTTCAACAAGGAGGCCGACATCATCCGCATTTTCAACGAGAACGGCATCGAAGCTTACGCTGCCTCCGTCGGACCGTTCAACAGCGCGTGGGACAGAGCCTGCGAGCTGTATGCGCAGCTGACGGGAACCGTCGTGGACTACGGCGCGGCGCATTCCGCGGCGCACAACCATGACCGCTACGGCTTCTCCTACGAGGACAATCAGCTCATGGACGAATGCTGGGACGGCGAAGAGAAGCTTAACCTCGTCGGTCACAGCTTCGGCGTTCCTGCGGTGCGCCTGTTCGCATCGTTAATGGCGTACGGCGACGAAGCGGAAATGGCGGCGACGGGTGAGGATACTTCTCCCCTTTTCACCGGTGGTCATGACTGCGTACACGCCGTCGTATCACTCGCAGGACCGCACAACGGTTCGCCTATAGCGAATCTCGTCTACGATGCGAAAGTGCCGATGATGCTGATTTCGGCAGGCCTTAACCTGATCGGCGCGACGTTCGGCAACACGCTCGCCATGTGGAGCTTACAGACGAGCCATTTCGGTCTGACACCGAAACAGGGACAATCCACCGTTCCTTTCAGTCTGACGAACATCAAAAATTTCTATGAAGCCGAGGACAACTGCGGCTATGACCTGACGCTTCGCGGTGCGGCGGAACTGAATGAAAAAATCAAGACCGTCCCCGGCGTCTACTACTATTCCTATACATCACGCGCCACCACGACCGATGAAAACGACAACGAAGTCCCGATCGACACCATGTTCACCATGTTCAAGCCGTCTTCACGGATTCTCGGCAAAATGGAGGGCAAAACGGTAGACGGCTTCACACTCGACAAGAACTGGGAGATCAACGACGGCATCGTTCCGCTTGCAAGCGCGCTCTATCCCATGACGGACGCCGCGACGGCGCGTTCCTACGAGGAAGCGGTCAGAAACGGAGAAACGATTGAGCCGGGACGCTGGTATTATATGCCGACGATGGAGGGCTTCGACCACTTCGACTTTGCCGGAACAAGAGATTACCCGACGAGCTTTGAGGATTTCTATTTCACTTTGGCCGGCGTTGTAAACGCCTACTGAAATAACCGAACATAAAAAAAGAGCTGCCGTAAAAAGCAGCTCTTCTTTATTCTGAATCAAATTGTATGCTCAATCAGTCAGCAACAGGAGCGCCTACGGGGCAAGTGCTTGCGCAGGAACCGCAGTCAATGCAAGTATCGGGATCGATCACGTACTTGTCTTCGCCTTCCGAGATTGCGCTTACGGGACAATCAGCAGCACAAGCGCCGCAAGCGATGCATTCATCGGTAATTTTGTAAGCCATCGTTAAACCTCCCTCTCGTAAATTTACTTCATTGTAACATACTTTTCAAAAAATGCAATAGGAAAATCGCATTTTTTTGACGGTACATCTTACTTTTTTATGCGGATTTTTCATCAAAAAGATGAAGTTTAATCGCCCTCAATCCCCTTGAGTGCGTCGAGTTCTTCTTTCGCTACGGTGATCTTGGCATCCTTGATGAGCTTCACATCTTTCCGCTGGCAGATCAAAGGTGCCGCTTCGGGGTGTTTTTCGAGTTTAATCGTCAGTTTCCCGGTCAGGAGGTTCATATCGACGACCTGACCACGTCCCTGCTTGGTTTCAACAATCGCGCCGATCTTCGGTGTGACACGCAGCAGATGCTCATAGGCATCCTGCTCATATTTCAGGCAACACATGAGTCGTCCGCACGCGCCACTGATTTTGACGGTATTCAGGGACAGTCCCTGTTCCTTCGCCATTTTAATAGAAACGGGCTGAAACTCATTCAGAAATTCCTTACAGCAGAACGGACGGCCGCAGATGCCGAGACCGCCGAGCATTTTCGACTCGTCGCGAACTCCGATCTGACGCAGCTCAATTCTGGCGCGGAACACGCTTGCCAGATCCTTGACCAGCTCGCGGAAATCGACGCGCGCCGGTGCCGTATAATAGAACAGTATTTTACTGCCGTCGAAGGTGTATTCCACATCGACGAGCTTCATATCGAGCTTACGGTAAGCGACCTTTTCCTCAAAGATCACGGCGGCCCGCTTTTCTTTTTCTTTATTTCTGCGCACGACCTCCAGGTCTTCCTTCGTCGCTTTGCGGATCAGTTTTTTCAGGGGCTTGACGATGGAGTCGCTCTCGACCATACGGTTTTCCATGGCGACCTCGCCGCATTCGATGCCGCGAGCCGTTTCCACGATGACGGCGTCACCGCGCTTGAGTTTTTCTTCGCCGGGATCAAAATAATAGCACTTTCCGGTTTCTTTGAATTTTACTCCGATAACTTCTTCCATTGTTACCTCCTATTGAAAACATGCGGTCAGACCCATCGCGAGCCTTGTCAGCAGAAGATTTTCATTTGCATTTTTGTCCGCGTCGGCGATGAGCGTCTTCAGCTCATCCTGCATGGCGAGCAACTGCGCCTGCGTGAACGTTCCGGCAAGACCGGCAACGAGCTTTTCATTGTCGCCCACATACGGCTTGTACGGAAACACGGCCGCATCCCGCAGCAGCAGGATCATTTTTTCAAGCGCGGACTTAAAGCGTTTCCGGTCTTTTTCGAGCGCACCTGCGCTCAGGATAATCTGATACTCTTTGCGGCTGAGAAGCGAAGTCAGAATCGAAATCGCCGCCTGCGCCGCTTTCGGATTTTCTTTTTCACCGGCGGCCTGTCCGCTGTCTTCACTAACGGCGAATGCCGTCACGCGGGACAGAATCGTCTGCCGCAGATCGTCGCGCGAACGTGTCGTCAGGATAAAACGCGCCGTCTGAGGCGGTTCCTCTAAAATTTTCAGCAGCGCGTCCTGCTGCACTTCGCCCATGCCGGACGCTTCTAAAATGATAAAAATCTGAAACGGTGCTTCGTTCGGCATGATATAAGCGCGCGAACGAATCTCGCGGATCGTTTCAATCTTAATGCTCAGCGGCTTTCCCGCTTCTCCCTGCGTGATGCTGACGTCGGGATGAATACCGGCCTTGATCTTTTTACAGGAAACACACTTCAAACAGGGTTTTTCATCCGCTTCGCACAGCAGTGCCTGCGCAAGGAGTACGGCAAGGTCTTTGCGCTCTTTCTCCGTACCGCCGGTCAGCAGAACGGCGTGAGAAAGCGTGCCCGAATCGACAGAAGCGGCAAGTTTTTTTTTCACTTCTTCATTGAGTTGTAATTTTCCGAAGTTCATAAGCAACTGTTATACGGCGATCTGCGCGATCGCGATCATAATCGGGAGAGTGAGAATCGAAACAAAACTGTTGAGCGCGACGATCTTGGATGCCGTCCCGGTATCCTTGTCGTATTTGGCGGAGAACATGACGGTATTATTGGCACTCGGCGCGGCGGCGGAGATGATACACGCCGCTGTCAGCACGGCAGGCAGATGCAGAAAACGGCACACGAGCAGCATCAGCAGCGGCACGGTGATCAGCCGGATCAGAATGATCAGATATTGCTGCCGGATCTTAAAAATCGTTTTTAAATCGGTACGCGAAATGTATGTGCCGAAAATGAGCATCGCCAGCGGCGTGTTCAGATCGGAAATATAAGCGATCGGCTCACGGATGACGTCGGGCAGCTGCACGGAAAACAGAAACAGCGGCAACCCGATCAGAACGGAAAGCACACCGGGATTGAGCAACAGAGACTTCGGCTGAAATTTGACATTTTTGCTTTTATTCATCAGCCAGATGCCGTGCGTAAAGGCGATGGTGTTCAGCGCGATAACGCCGCCGGAACAGTAAAACACGCCCTCAGCGCCGAGCACGGCGTTGGCAAGCGGAAGCGCCATATAGCCGACGTTTCCGTAAATCGATGCAAATTTATAGATCGGCCCGTTCGGGTCGTTTTTGTTATTGAAAAACGGAGTCGCGACGAGAATGCCGAGAAAATGCGCCAGAAAAGAACAGCCCAGCGCGACGGCAAGTCCTTTTGCCGTGTCGTGTGAAAACTGTGTTCCGAGAAATGAATTGATAATCACGCAGGGCGTAATGACGTAGAACAGCAGATCGTTGGATGCTCTCGCCGTCGGTTCGGTGAAAACGTGAAGCTTATCTGCAAGAAAGCCGACGGCAACGATGATATATAAGATAAAAACCTGCTGTGCCGCCGTTTGCATATTCTGCAAAAAAAGCTCCATGGAACGACTCCTTTCTTATTTCTCTTCCGTCGGTTCCTGTGCCGTCTCGTTCTTTTTGGTAAACATAACGTTGCCGTCCCCGTCCGTAACGGTTTCCGGACCGACAGTCTTTTCCTCTTCCGACTCCTCTTCTTCGGCAGAGGCCTCTTCCATTTCCGCCTGCATCGCTTCGACATCTTCAACCGCATAACCGCTGCGAAGTACCGTTACAACAAAAATGATGATAAACAGCGCGCAGCCGATATCGCTGAAATTCAGCGGATAGCCGTCCACAAGGCTGTCAGAATTGCCTGTGAGCATCAGCATGATGCGCGGAATGGTATAGGAGAGCATCAGCATGGCGGACACGCAGCCGCAGCCAATCACGCTCCACATCGAGCCCCTGCAGTTGACTTCGGACACGACTCGCGCAAAGGAAAGCAGGAAAATCATCAGGAATACCAGCGCGCACAATTCAAGCAGCAGCTCGGAGACCCGCACGATGCTGATAATAACCGTGATGCGCTCGAGCACGCGGACAACCGCCCACGCAAGAGGCATCAGAGATAAAATTTTCAGTTTTTTATGAAACGATTTTCCCGAAAAATAGGATATGCAGAAAACCACAAAATAACAGCAGGACAAAAATGCGAAAATTGCGTGCAGATGCTGCATCAGAGAAACGGCTCTGACATTCTGAACAATCGTCGCCGTCGATTCGGCACCCAATGAGAAATAATTGGAGATCGCGTCATAGAACAGTGTCGCGGCAAAAACAAACGACGCGATTCCCAACAGAATGCGGCGTCCCTGCGGCGCAATGGCGGCGGGAATGCGCGCGCTCAGATAGGAAAACAGCAGGATCAGAAGCGACGCGACGCCCAAAACGGCATACAGAATGATAATTGTGATACTGCCGGAATCGTTATAAAATCCGGTAATGGAGTCCATGTTGCGCAGCATCTGGAAAATGCGCAGTGGACAGGCGACAAGCATTGCAAAGCACATCAGCAGTACGGCTGCGTCCGGGCTGACAGACTGAGCGGAATTTTTGATCTTCAATGAAAAAACATCCTTTCCCCGTATCGAATATTTTTGATTTATCTCTCGGCAATCGGCACATAGGAAATATGCGCCGACAGGCTCTTGTAAGCGGGACGAATAATCCGTCCCCCCGTGTACAGCTCTTCGATCCGGTGCGCGCACCAGCCTGCCATTCTCGCCGTGGCGAAAAGCGGCGTGTAAAGATCCGCGGGAATGTTGAGGATTCTGTAGATCAGCCCCGAATACAGATCGAAATTCGCGCACATCGGTTTGTGCTTGCCGGTCACCTTCGTGAACAGCTCCGGCGTCAGGCGTTCAATCAGCGTCAGAAGCCGGTATTCCGACTCAAGCTCCGTTCCCATGACGAAGTCCGCGGCTTTCGTACGCAGAATCACCGCCCTGGGGTCGGACAGCGTGTAGACGGCGTGTCCCATACCGTAGACGAGTCCCGAGCCGTCGCCGCCCTCTTTTTTCATGATCTTCGTCAGGTAGTCGGCAACTTCTCCCTCATCCGTGATGTCGCTGCAATTCTCTTTAAAATAGCTGATCATCTCAGCGACCTTGATATTCGCGCCGCCGTGCTTCGGTCCTTTGAGTGAACCGATTCCGGCTGCGATCGCGGCATAGGTGTCCGTTCCGGAGGAGGACAGCACACGGGTGGCGAACGTCGAATTGTTACCGCCGCCATGCTCGGCGTGCAGAATCAGGCAGGTATCTAAGAGCTTTGCCTCGGCGTCCGTGAATTTTTTATCGGAACGAATGGAATTGAGAATGACCTCCGCCGTATGCTGATCGGGCTTGGGCGGGTGAATATACATACTCTTATGATAATAATGGCGACGCTTGACCTGATACGCATAGGACATAATGGAGGGAAGCTGCGCAATGAGTCGCAGGGACTGATTGAGCACATTCTCAATCGAAGTATCGTCCGGGTTGTCGTCATACGAATACAAAGCCAGCACGGAGCGCGCCAACTTGTTCATAATATTGTTGGACGGTGCTTTCATGATCATATCTTCAATAAAGCTGTCAGGCAGCTCGCGCATGGAGGACAGCTTCGTATTGAAACGCTCGAGCTGATTCGCCGTTGGCAGCGAGCCGAACAGCAGCAGCCAGATGACCTCCTCAAACCCGAATCGGTTTTCGCTTTCGCAGGCGGAGACGATGTCGTTCACGTCGATTCCGCGGTAATAGAGATGACCGTCCTTCGGCACTTTTTCGCCGTCGTCCACATAATACCCCTCAACAGAACAGATCTTGGTCAGTCCCGCCATGACGCCGGTGCCGTCGGCATTGCGCAGACCGCGCTTGACGCCGTACTTGGCATAATCCGCGATATTGATGTAGTTATTATCCTGAAGCTCCTTGCATAATAATGAAATAGCTTCATCCGCAATGATCGTCTTGCTCAACTCAATCATCTCCTATAGTTGCATTACACAATATTGTATAATGTTTTCGGAATAAAGTCAAGAACCAAAGACTGCAATTTTCACGCGGACGGAGCAATTTTTTTATAAAGGATGAATAACAATGAAGCCGTACGGAATTTTATGCCTGATTATCGCAATCATCATGCTGCTTGCGCCCTTAGCGGCGATTGAGATCGGCGCGCCGGAGGAAGAAAGCGTGTCAGAGAGTGAAAGCGTGTCGCAGACGGATTCCGGCAAGAGCAAAGACGCAGCCGCAAAAACGGACGGGGACACCATCAGCGTATTCATGACGGACAGCGAAAAAACCGAAACGCTGTCGATGCGGGACTATATCATCGGCGCGGTCGGCGCGGAGATGCCGGCGTCCTACGAGACGGAAGCGCTCAAGGCGCAGGCTCTTGCGGCGGTGACATTCGCCGAATATTCCAAAAAAAACGGCGGCGACGAGAACCTCGGCGGCGCGGACATCTCCAGCGACAGCAGCCGTCATCAGGGCTATATGACGACGGACGAGATGAAAGAAAAATGGGGCGACGCTTTTGACAGCTGCTATGAAAAGCTCGCGTCCGCCGTAGATGCCGTGCTCGATGAAGTCATCACCTACGACGGCGAACCGATCATGGCGGCGTATCACGCCATCAGCACGGGGCAAACGGAATCGGCAAAGAATATGTGGGGAAAGGACATTCCGTATCTTGTCAGCGTCGAAAGCGAAGGCGATCCGTATTCGTCGCGGTATCAGTCCGAAGAGAATTTCACAGCGCAGGAACTCAAAGACGCGCTGAAAAACACGGACGGCGTCAGCTTTGACGACGACGAAGAAAGCTGGATCACCGTCAACAAGACGACGGACGCAGGAACGGTCACGGACGTTACGGTCTGCGGACGGGACATGACGGGCATGGAAGTGCGGAACCTGTTAGGTCTCAGAAGTCCGTCCTTTACGGTAGACTATGAGGACGGCTCGTTCTGCTTCACCGTACACGGCTACGGCCACGGCGTCGGCATGAGCCAGTACGGCGCGGACTACTATGCAAGTCAGGGCATGACCTACCGCGAGATCATCGAGCATTATTATCCCGGCACCGAAATCGAAAAACGCGCATAAACAATAAGAACCCCCGGTTGCCCGAGGGTTCTCAGTTTATCATGATTCAAATTAAAAATGACTTGCCTGCGCATATGCTGCAAGGATAGAAACAATGCTGTCATACTGCTTCTTGCCGGCAACGATCTCAATTTTCTTTCCGTTTGTCAGATTGAATATTACGTCCTGTTCGACACCGATATTCTTGAATTTCGTTGAGGCAATCTGATCAAACGGTATTGCGCAAAATATCTTAGGGAAGAAAAATATCTTATTGCTTGCGAGAAGAGAATTGTCATCAGAGTATGTATAGAACGTCTCGTTAACAGAGAGGAACTCATTCAACATGACATCATCAAACTTCAATTTCTTCCGGCAAGCCCAATAAGGCGTTGCATAAATGCCCAGCATCATCGCGAAAATCACCACCGGAATGAAGTAAGGAAGAGTCGCTACAATAAATGTTAAGAAATAATGATCGGTCCCGGAGACACCTATGCCAAGGCCTGTGAAGAACATGAATACAGCATAAATAACAATGAACAAAACAATTCCGGAACACTGCTTTTTTCTTGCCTTAAAACCTTCAATATAGGTCTTCTTAGAAACGCTGTCGAATATCATGAGGAAGATGCCTGCAAAAACATTGACGATAATCGGCAGCAATATCCCCAAAAAATATCCGAATGTTGCAGCTGCTGAACCACGATCCCTCGCAAAAGAACCGTTGGCAACAGAGCCAATCAAAATCAATGCTGATTCTGCAAATAACAGTCCGCCAAGTAATTTTTTAACCATATATGGACCTCCGGTTTTTCAGATATTTTAATAATTGTAATACTTTTTCCTTTATATGTCAAGTAAATTATTAAAATTCAAACCGTTTCATTGCGTTATAATGATTTTTCGGAAATATATTAAGATTGATTGAATATTTTTAAATTAATTTACATTATATCAGCATTTCCATTTCCTTTTTCAACCGGGAGATGATCCGTTTTTCCAGACGGGAAATATAGCTTTGCGAGATGCCAAGCATATCGGCGACCTCCTTCTGCGTGTGCTCCTCTTGTCCGTCGATGCCGAAACGCATATTGATGATGAGCTTTTCGCGGTCGCTCAGCTTGTCGATCACAGCCCGCAGCAGCCGCTTTTCGTCCTCACATTCAATATCGTCGCCCACGCTGTTCCCGTCGCCGGCCAGCACGTCGGACAGCAGCAGCTCGTTGCCGTCGTGATCGATATTCAGCGGCTCGTCAAACGAAACTTCCGTCTTGCGGTTGCCGGTCTTGCGCAGATACATCAGAATTTCGTTTTCGATGCAGCGGCTCGCATACGTCGCCAGTTTGATATTGCGTTCCGGGCAGAACGTATTGACGGCCTTGATCAGACCGATTGTGCCGATGGAAATGAGATCCTCGATCCCGACGCCGGTATTCTCAAATTTCTTGGCGATATAGACGACCAGACGCAGGTTGTGCGTTATGAGCAGCTCGCGGGCTGAGTCGTCGCCGGCAAGAATCCGCTGCAAGCACTCTTCCTCCTCCTTTTTTTTCAGCGGCGGCGGAAGCGTCTGCGGCCCGTTTATGTAGAAAATTTCGGAACGGCTCCATCTGATGCGAAGCCGCAGGACAGCGTCTTTCAGACGCAAAACACCATTACGGAACGATACGCTCATGTTCTTTTCTCCTTTCGGGATCGGCAAGCATTTCCGGAGGGATCACCGCCTGCGGCATGGCGCCGTCGCTCACCGCGATTTCGGCATTTTTCAGACGATAACGTTTTTTTCCGTCGGAGAGCTCTACTTCGTCAGCACGGAAGCACGGCAACAACCCCGACGACCCGACGGCGGTATACGGGATCAACCGCACCTTTTCGCATTGTTCCGTCTTTCCTTCGAGCCAGAGCGCGGTATTTTCGGGCAGCAGACTTCTGACAAAAGAGCGGTCGGCGACAATGACACTCTCGCCGGTAAACGGATCGGTCAGGGAGTGTCCGGTGTCCAGAAGCGCCTGACCGCGGACGGTTTTGCCGTTTCGCGTGACCGAGATTTCGAGAAGTGTATTTTCAGCGGTCTTATGACCGGTGAACTTTCCGAGAATCGCCGTGACAGCGTAGCAAAGAACGGACGCCGCGATCAGAGAGAAGAATGAAAAATTCACATAAACCGCGCCGTTTCGCACCTGAACGGCGGAAACACCCGGCAATGCGCTGAAACCGAGCATGATGCCGGCGAACAGAAAGCTGACCGCGAAGAAATACCCGGTTTCCCGCAGAATGGCGCGCAGACTCTTCGGGTTGTACACGGCAACCACAATAATGAGCGAAAACAGCAGTTTTGTCAGGAGCGAGAGCAAAAGCCCCAGCTCCGGTGCTAAAATCATCAGCGATGACGCGCCGCCGAGAACAGCACCGAGCACGAACCTGCCGGGAGACGGCGAGAGCTTCATCATGCGGGACGCCGCCGACAGCAACAGAAAGGTGATCATCATATTCAGAAAAATCAACACATCAAGATAAATAACCGGCTTCATGACACGCCCTCCCCGTTTCGTCCTGCTTTCATTATAGGACGGGAAGGACGCAAAAAATGTCAGAAGCAAGAGGACAGGGAAAAAAATATAGCACCGCGTTGCGACGCTGTGAAGTTTGTCCCTGCGGGACAAGTGAAGCAGCCCTGCGGGCTATGAAGTTTCGGCTACGCCGAAGTGATGTTTTTGCCTTGCGGCAAAAGATTCGGAAGCGCTTCGCGCTTGATTTTATAATCAAAAGGCGAAGCCTTTTCCGCCATTGCACTTTGCACTTTGAACTTTGCACTTTGAAAAAAAACCGCCGGGCATCTCCGACGGTTGCGCTATGTTGTTTATAAGACGCTTACTATCGTTCCTCCGCCGATAACATTTTCGCCGTCGTAGAGAACGGCGGCCTGTCCGACGGTGGGGGCGCGCTGCGGCTCTTCAAAATGAATCCGGACGCTGCCGTCCGGCAACACGGTCGCTTCGGCTGCCGCTTCTTTCGCGTGATACCGGGTGCGGACGCTGACAGCAATCGGTTTTTCGGGCTTTTCCTCAATCCAGTTGAAATCCGTTACGATCAGCCCGCTTCGGTAAAGCTCTTTCCCGGTTGTCAGAACGACGCGGTTTCGGGCGGTATCTTTTTCACAGACATACATCGGCGCAGGGAGCGCAAGTCCCAATCCTTTGCGCTGACCGACCGTATAATGAATCAATCCCTTATGATGTCCGAGCACGTTTCCGTCGGGATCGACGAAATCACCGGCGGGATAGTCCTTTCCCGTCCTCATGCGGATAAAATCCGCATAGTCGCCGTTCTGCACAAAACAGATGTCCTGACTGTCGGGCTTTTCGGCGTTATAAAAGCCGTACCGTTCGGCGATCGCACGGACTTCCTCTTTATCCGCAAATTCACCCAGCGGAAACTGCGTCGCCGCCAACTGCTCCTGTGTTAAAAAATAGAGAACATAGCTCTGGTCTTTTTTGGCGTTGACCGCTTTTTGGAGGCGGTACCGACCGCTGTTTTCATCATAAGCAATCCTTGCGTAATGCCCCGTGACCAGCGTATCGCAGCCAAGCAGCTTTGCACGCCGGTAGAGCTTGTCGAATTTCAGATAGCGGTTACAGTCGATACAGGGATTCGGCGTGCCGCCGTTTTCATAGACCGACACGAATTTATCCATCACCTTTTCGGCAAATTCATCGGCAAAATTGAAAACGTAATACTTCATGCCGAGCCGGTGCGCCACGCTCCGGGCGTCCTCCACGTCCGACAGCGAACAGCAGGAATGCTCACGCGGGACGCCGATATCGCCGTTATCGTACAGCTTCATCGTCACGCCGATGGCGTCATAGCCTTTTTCTTTCATCAGCGCCGCGGCGACGGAGGAATCAACACCGCCGCTCATTGCCACAAGCGCTGTTTTCCGTTCATCCGCCATATTCGATCATTTTGTCGATGCACTTTTTGGCTTTCAGGCGAATGTCTTCGGGCAGCGTAATTTCTTCGCCGCCTGTTCCCTCACAGCTATCCAGCACGTCGCGCAGCGTCGTGATTTTCATATTGTGACAGACAAGGTCTTTGCAGAGCGGATAGAATTTTTTTTCGGGACATTCGTATTGCAGATGCTCGACGATGCTGTTTTCCGTGCCGATGATAAATTCTTCGGCGTCGCTCTTTTTCGCATACTGCATGATGCCGCTTGTCGAACCGACATAATCCGCGTCCTCAACAACGACCGGCAGGCATTCGGGATGCGCCAGGAACAGAGCGTCCGGATGACGCTCTTTTTCGCGTTTCACATCTTTCAGCGTTGCGCGGACGTGCGTCGGACAACCGCCGTGCACGAGCATGATGTTTTTCTCCGGCAGTCTCTTTTTGATATACGAGCCGAGATTGATATCGGGGATAAAAATGATGTCCTTTTCGGGCATAGCAGAAATGATTTTTTCCGCCGACGAGGACGTGACGCAGACGTCGCAGACCGTTTTGAGCGCCGCCGTCGTGTTGATGTACGCCACAACCTTGTAGCCCGGATTCATTTCTGTGAGCTGTTCGATCAGCTCCTTATCCATCTGCTCCGCCATGGGGCAGCCGGCGTCCGTGTTCGCGAGCAGCACCGTTTTTTCGGGAGACAGGATTTTGACCGTCTCCGCCATGAACCGCACGCCGCACATGATCACGGTTTTATTGGGGACGCGCTGCGCCTGTTTCGCCAGCGCGTAGGAATCCCCGATAAAGTCGGCGATCTCTGTGATCTCCCGACGCTGGTAGGAATGCGCCAGAATACAGATATCCTTTTCTTTTTTGAGCGAACGGATCGCGTCCTGCATTTCTAAAATCGTCATAAAATTCTCCTATCAAAAAAAATCTTCGCAAAAACGACGCAATCCCACAAAGCCGGAAAGCTCTGCGGTCTGCGTTGTTAGTATTTGCCGAATACGGCTCTTTATGAAATGGAGATTAAGAAAAGAGCGGTGTAGAAAGATACCGGTCGCCAGTATCGGGGAGCAGAACGACAATCGTCTTGCCCTTGTTTTCGGGACGCTTTGCAAGTTCAGTTGCCGCCCAGACAGCCGCGCCGGAGGAAATACCCACGAGCACGCCCTCACTTCTGGCGATTGCACGGCCGGTTTCAAACGCGTCCTCATTCTCGACGGTGATGATCTCATCATAGATACCCGTATCCAGTGTATCGGGTACAAATCCTGCGCCGATGCCCTGAATCTTATGCGCGCCGGGAGTCCCCTTGGAGAGAACGGGAGAACCGGCAGGCTCGACCGCGACGACCTTGACATCGGGATTCTGCAATTTCAGGTATTCGCCGACGCCGGTAATCGTGCCGCCTGTGCCGACGCCTGCAACAAAGATGTCAACCTTTCCGTCCGTATCGTTCCAGATTTCGGGTCCCGTCGTCGCCTTGTGCGCTTCAGGGTTCGCGGGATTGTTGAACTGACCGGGAATAAAGGAATCGGGGATGCTTTCCGCGAGCTCGTTGGCTTTGGCAATCGCGCCCTTCATGCCCTTGGCCCCCTCGGTCAGAACCAACTCCGCTCCATAGGCTTTCATCAGATTGCGTCTTTCAACGGACATGGTTTCGGGCATTGTGATAATGATTTTATAGCCCTTTGCGGCAGCAATGGCGGCAAGACCGATGCCGGTGTTACCGCTCGTCGGCTCGATCAACGTGGAGCCGGGTTTGAGCTTGCCGCTCTTTTCGGCGTCCTCGATCATGGCTTTCGCGATTCTGTCCTTGACGGAACCGGCGGGATTGAAGTATTCGAGCTTTGCAAGAATCGTCGCGTCGGGCGCATATTCCTTGCTGTAATTGGCAATTTCAAGAAGAGGCGTGCCGCCCACTAAATCGGTCATGGTTTTATAAACTTTCATCAGAAACAAACTCCTTTTTCAATATAAATTCAGTATGGGATGAGGAATCAAGGCAAAACGCAACATCGTTTGTAACGGGTGATCACAGAAATCACATACCTTTCCTATTTGTTTAATGGGATTATAACATAGAAAGCCTACTTTGTCAATAGGAAATTAGGAAAAAGATAAAATAATTTACAATATACAATTTACAATGTACAATTTCGGAAGCGCTTCGCGCTTGGATTATAGTTCTGCCTATGAGAATTTCAACTTTTTCAAGGGACTTTTTGAGAAAACTGCAACTTTTTCAAGGGACTTTTTTAAGAAACCGACAACTTTTTCAAACGACTTTTTTTACAAACGGCAATTTTTCCTGATTGCGGCATCCGCATAACGATAGAAAAAGACGCAGCTCCGTGCGGAAACTGCGCCTTTTGATTACTGTTTGATTTAGCTTCCGAATGTGCTTGACATATCCGCTTCGACGGACTCCGTGACGTTCTTTTTCGCCTTGGAGGTCGCGCGCCGTTTGTTCAGCTCGGCGAGATAGAGATCCTCGTCCAGCGGCAGCTCGACCGTTTCGCCGAGCCAGGAGGACAGGTAAGCCGCGTTGGCGATCGTCAGACCGTTGATGCCCTCTGCGCCGTCGGCGACCAGCGGTGTGCCGTGCAGAATATGCGATGCAAACGCGTTCGTCACGCCTGCGTGCTGCTCGTTCATGCCGTCTGTCTCCACATCGACCATATGGCTCTCCATGCGCTTGAATGCGCCGTTCGAATGATAGGTATAATGGGAAATGTTATCCGTCAGCTCCTCCACGGTGATCTCACTCGCGGAGCAGACAATCTTCGCTTTGTCAAGCGTGATCTCCAAACGGTTATCACCGGGACAGTCACCGGTGGTCGTGATGAACACGCCGGTCGCGCCGTTGGGATATTCGGCATAGATCGTGACGTCGTCCTCGACCTCGATATCGTGCCACAGGCCGTTATGACAGAAAGCACGGATACGGGAGGGCATACCGCAGATCCACTGCCACAGGTCAAGGTTGTGAGGCGCCTGATTCATCAGTACGCCGCCGCCTTCGCCGTCCCAGGTCGCGCGCCATCCGCCGGAATTATAGTATTCCTGTGTACGGAACCAGTCGGTGATGATCCAGTTCACGCGGCGGATCTCACCGTAAACGCCGCTCGAAACCAGCTCTTTCGCCTTGCGGTATACGCAGTTCGTGCGCTGATTGAACATGATCGCGTAGGTCTTATCCTGCGTTTTGACAAATTCAATCAGCTCGCGCACATCCTTGGTGTAAACGCCTGCAGGCTTTTCGGACAGCACGTGAATGCCGAGTTTAAGAGCTTGCGTGGCAAGAGGCGGATGCAGATAGTGCGGCGTCGCGATAATGACGGCGTCGAGCAGCCCGCTTGCGAACAAATCATCCGTGCTCAGGAATGTCGCAACGCCGGGCACCTGCTCTTTGGCGTAGTCAAGGCGATCCTGCTTGATGTCGCAGACGGCGACAAGCTCCATCTCTTTGATCTTGCCGTCCGTATACATTTTAATATGAGACGAACCCATATTACCGATACCGATAATACCGTACCGAAGTTTTTCAGCCATAGTCATATCTCCTTTTATCTATTACCAGATGGTTCTTTCTGCAATGTCTTTGAGCGCGGAGGCGATGAAATCGTCAACGGAGATCGCGCCCAGATCGCCGAAACCGCGTTTGCGGACAGAGAGCGTTTTCTCTTCGGCCTCCTTATCGCCAACGACGATCATATACGGGATTTTTTCCATTTGCGCGGCACGGATCTTGTAGCCCGTCTTCTCGCTGCGGTCGTCCACGGTCACTCTCATGCCGAGTTTTTCGAGCTTCGCCTTAACTTCGTTGGCGTAGTCCAGATGACGGTCGGCAATCGGAAGCAGACGCACCTGCTCGGGAGCGAGCCAGAGCGGGAACGCGCCGGCGTATTTTTCAATCAGGAGCGCAAGCGTTCTCTCGTAGCAACCGATGGATGTGCGGTGAATGATATAGGGATGCTTCTTCGAGCCGTCGCGGTCCACATATTCCATGCCGAATTTTTCGGCGAGCATCTGGTCGATCTGAATCGTGATGAGCGTATCCTCTTTGCCGTAGACGTTCTTGATCTGAATATCGAGCTTCGGACCGTAGAACGCCGCTTCACCGATGCCGATTTTATAGTTGATGCCGAGATCGTCGAGGATCGTCTTCATCGTGCTCTGCGCTTCGTCCCATTGTTCGGGCGTGCCGATATATTTGGCTCTGTCGTTCGGATCCCACTGCGAGAAGCGGTAGGAAACATCGTCGTAGAGTCCGAGCGTTTTCAGGCAATAAATCACGAGATCGAGACAGCCGCGGAACTCATCTTCAAGCTGTTCGGGCAGGCACATCAGATGGCCTTCGGAAATCGTGAACTGACGGACGCGGATCAGACCGTGCATCTCGCCGGACGCCTCGTTGCGGAACAGCGTGGACGTCTCATTATAGCGCAGCGGCAGATCTTTATAGGAACGGGCACGGTTCAGATACGCCTGATACTGGAACGGACAGGTCATCGGACGCAGCGCGAAAACCTCGTCGTCCTTTTCCTCGTCGCCGAGCACAAACATACCGTCCTGATAGTGATCCCAGTGACCGGAAACCTTATACAGATCGCTCTTCGCCATCAGCGGCGTTTTGGTGAGCAGCCAGCCGCGTCTCTGTTCCTCGTCCTCAACGAAACGCTGCAAAAGCTGAATGACTCTTGCGCCCTTGGGCAGCAGGATGGGCAGTCCCTGACCGATCATATCGCAGGTCGTAAAGAATTCAAGTTCTCTGCCGAGCTTATTGTGATCTCTCTTTTTGGCTTCCTCCATCATTTGCAGATGCGCTTCAAGGTCAGACGCTTTGGTGAACGCCGTACCGTAAATTCTCTGCAGCATTTTCTTGCCGGAGTCGCCGCGCCAGTAGGCGCCGGTGCAGGATGTGAGCTTAAAGGCCTTGACGCGGCCGGTGTCGGGAATATGCGGGCCCGCGCAAAGCTCCACAAAATCGCCCTGCTTGAAGAACGAAATCTTTTCGCCCTTGCCGGCGTGCTCTTCAATCAGTTCGACCTTATACGGCTCGTCTTTCTCGCGCATCATCGCAAGTGCTTCGTCAGGCTCAAGCTCAAAGCGTTCAAGCGGCAAAGCCTCCTTGACGATTTTCTTCATCTCGGCCTCGATCTCTTCGAGCATTTCCGGGGTAAAGGGTGTATCGATATCAAAATCATAATAAAAACCGTTATCAATAGCGGGGCCGATGGCGAGCTTCGCATCGGGGAACAGACGCTTGACCGCCTGCGCCAGAATATGCGACGCGGTGTGGCGGAACGCCTTTTTGCCATCGTCGTCGTCAAAGGTGAGAATCTCAAGCGCGCAGTCCTTCGTCAGCGGTGTTCTCAGGTCTGCGACAACGCCGTCGATCTTGCAGACACACGCGGCCTTGTAGAGCCCCATGCCTAAATTTTTCGCAACCTCCATTGCGGTGACGCCGCTGTCAAACTCCTTGACAACGCCGTCCTTCAGGGAAATCTTTATCATCTTACATACCTCCGTTTTTTCCTGAAAATAAAAAAGCTCCATCCCGCTATGGGATGAAGCATTCAACTCCACGGTTCCACCCAAATTACGGAAAGACGCAGAATCTTCCCGTCACTCAGAGACTTTAACGCAGTCACACGGTACGCCTTCACGCAAAATGCTTTTCGGCAACACTCGGGAGCGGTAACATCAGCCGCCGTTTTATTCCGCTTGCAGCGTTTGCGGAACTCTCTGAAAAACAGCCGTGCCGTGCCTTCTCCGTCAACACTTTGGGATATGAACTTACATCTTATTATAAGCAAAATGAGAAAAATGTCAAGTGGAAAAATAAATTTCTTCCTCAGCCGCGGCGGCAGCAAAGTTCAAAGTGCAAAGTTCAAAGTGCAATGTCGGAAAAGGCTGCGCCTTTTGATTATAAAGCGCGCCGCAGGCGTATAGATCCAAGCGCGGAGTGCTTCCGACACATTTGCGGCAGGCAAATATTTCACATACGAAGCATATTTCACCTGTCGCAACGCGGAAGATTTCTTTGTATGTCATTACTCCTTACGTTCTTTACGCTTATCCCATTTGACTCTCCCGGCTGAAAACGCCGGGAGAGTGTTTTTATACTGTTGACTCAGTCAAATTCCTGAAGCTTTGCCGAAACGCGAAGGATCAGTCGGGCATCAACCGCCGTAACCTTACCGTCGCCGTTGACATCGGCGGCTTTCAGCTGATCCTCCGTCAATGTCTGCAACTTGGCGGAGTAACGAAGCGCCAGACGCGCATCGACCGCCGAGACCTTGCCGTCGCCGTTGATGTCACCTTTGATGAAAGTCGGTGTAGGATCGGTCGGTTTTTCGAGCGCCGGGATCTCCGCGGTTTCCATCACGTAGCCGCAGACGGTGCATTCCTTATGCTGCGAGCCGGCTTTGCCGACCTCGGCAGGCGTATCCACAATCCAGTCGGACGCGGTATGCGCCGCCTCTTCGATCACATCGCCGCAGGAGCAGACCTTGCGGTGGCCGTCCTTATCGGACTGCATCGTATAGTTATGGACGTGCTCCGAAACGCCTTTGCATACCACGACGTCAGAAATTGCTTCGCCGCCGCCGTTGCTGACAACAACGCGGAGCAGAACCGACGCAACTTTGTCAACTGTCAGTTTGAGCTTGTCGGTTTTCGCGCCCTGAATCTTTTCGCCGTCGGCCATATCTTTCCAGGTTGCGCCGTTGTCTTCACTCATCTGCCACTGATAGGTCAGACCGTCGCCGTCTGCCTTGACGGAAAACTCGATGGAGTCGCCGACACCTCCGGCAGCATCGACCGGCTGTTCGGTAATCACAGGAGCTTTCGGTTTCTGAATGCTGAGCGTGACGGTTTCGGTGCGGGTATCGCCTTTCATATTCGTCACCACACAGAAGACCTTCATGCCGTTTTTCAAAAGGCCGATATTGACGTCGTTCAGGACAAATCCCATGTTCGGGCTTGTCGCGCCGACGACCCAGAGACCTTCTCCCTCAAACACATTGGTGAGCTTTGTTTCGTTGCCGTTCTGATCGACGGTATACCACTGATAGCTTTCGGCAAAATCGGCTTCCACCGAAGCGCCGACCGAATAATAGCCCCATATTGCCATATCCTTGGTGACAATGGTTGTCGAATCAGTCGGCTGGGTTTTGATGACGGGAGCCGTTGAACGGTAAACACGCACGGGATTGGTGATCACCTGCGCGAAACCGCGGTTCGTAGCGACGCAGCGGAACATGACGTTTTCGTAATAAATTATGGGGACTTCGTTCTTGGTGAGCACAAACCGGATTGTATCGGTTTGTGAGCCGGAAATCTGGTTCTTGACATCCTTCAGATCGAACCATTCTTTACCGCCGTTCACGGTCATCTGCCACTGATAGGTAAGACCTTTATAGATGGACTCGTTATTCGCGCCGACGCTGACAGAGGTTTTAAACTCAACCGTATTGCCGATGCCGCCCATTGCATTGGAAGGCTGCGTTCTGATCACAGGCGCACGGCAGCCGAACACGGAATCCGTCGTAACGGTACCGCCGTCTTTATCCGTCAGGACACAGCGGAACAAGGTTCGTTCAAGATCGTCGTTTTCCATGAAGACCGTCAGCGTTTTGGTGGTGGGATTCGCATGATGCCAATCCGAGCAGTTTTTCCATGTTTCGCCGCCATTGTAAGAAACCTGCCACTGATAGGATGCAACTTCTTTGGCTTCGACCGTAAAGTCAACTTCGTCGCCGCGGCCGCAGATCACGCTCTCCGGCTGACTAACAATCGTGGGCTGTGTATAACGGTAGCTGATCCGGACTTTATTGGTTGTCAGCGATTTATAGCCGAACGCATGAACAACGCAGTACCAGCCGAGGAAATCATAAGCGGGTTCATCGGCGTTGATCAGCGACTGAATTGTCAGCTTGCTTGTTCTCGTGCCGGTATAATCGTCGCCGTCACCACACGTTATCGTGCCGCCGTCCCAGCCTTCAAACCACTCAAATCCGTCGGCATTCTGCGCCTCGACTGTCAGCGTAACGGGCTTGCCGTTAATCATTTCGGCCGTTTGCGGCTGCTTCGTGATTGCAGGCGGATTCGCGCCGACCATGGGATATGTGACGGTGATCACGCCGTTTTCGGTCGTATAGTCGACAGCAGAATCAAAGTGGAAATCAAACAGGTCGATTTCCTTTGCCGAAATGCGGTAACCGGGCTTCGGGCAGATCGTCAGCACCGCCTGATACGCCGAACCGACCTCGGGCTTCTGCCCGTTCACCGATTCCCCGGAACCGATTTTCGTCCAGTCGATCTTTGCGTAGAACCAATTATTTTCATATGAATCGGCAAAGACCTGTTTCGCCGGATCGTCGGAATCCAGATACGGCTGCGGCACAGAGATAAGGCCTCTGGTGATTGTCTTGACAGCCGGATCGGCGTCTTTCTCGGACGCGATATAAGCATAATGCTCGCCGAGATCGAAGGACGTCGCCTGCGTCTTATAGTTGTAATAAAACGACTTGCCCTGCCAGTAACCGGGTGCAACTCCCGGTACGGACGCGTAGAAGTTGCCGGTGAACGGATCCATAAACGCAATCTTATTCTTGATCGGGTTCGTTCCGGCTTTACTGGCCGTCACGACCTCCAGATTGCAATAGGCGTTGCCGCCCAGATAAATATCGCCGTTCGCAACGGCAAAATTGCTTGCCGTATAGGCGCATTCATAGCGCAGGTCAACCTTATCGTTATCGCCGGCAACGGCGACCATTGCACTGAAAAAGTACATCTGTCTTGTGATGAATGTTTCGGGATTCTTACAATTGATCCGGATGTCGCCTTTCAGGGTGACATTGTCTAAAATAAAAATGTTTAACGGACTGTGAATGAGCCAGACAGCGGTGTTCCCGTTATCGACGACATCACTTTTTACTGTCAGGTTCAGGGAAGAACCCTCTTCGCCGGAAATCGTCATCATGCTTCGCGATAAATTCGCGAGAGCCGAATAGAGGGCCGATGTAATCAGACCGCCGGTGAGCGTATTCTCACCCTTCAATACGACTTTCAGCATCTTGGTGCCTGCCGCATTGAATGAAATGCAGGAACCGCTGAAATTCTCCAGCGTAATAACCGGATTCGCCGCATCGCCGTTAAAGGAAACGCCTTTGGGCAATTCTGAAATGTTCGCTTCGGTGTAATGCGTATCATTGACGCGCAGATCATAAGCGGAATAGTCCGCGACTGCCGTCAGCGCAAAACCGAAAGAGGAAAAAACGAGAAGGACTGTCATCAGAACAGATAAAATTCGTTTTTTCATTTCATAACCTCCTTATAGGATTTCAAATTCAAAAGATACTGTATGTTTGTGTCGTTATCAGAACTTTCCTCCGCCGCCGCCATGCGTTCTGCCGGAGGAGCTGGTATGCGTTCTGCCGGAGGAGCTGGTATGCGTACTGCTGCCGCCGCCGGAGGACGAAGACTCATGGTGTATGGTTCTGGTGGTAACGGTTTTATTCAGGAAAATATCGCGGCTATCCGTCAGCATCATACTGCCGGGAACGGTATAATCCAAAGCCTCAACCTTATTTCTAACTGACTTGAGTTTCGATTTTCTGACGCTCGCAATGGCGTAACCGATCACAAGACCGAGAACAAGATCAATCACAATCATAATCGGAGAGACCGTGCCCTTCGGCAGATTGCCGACATCGTAAGGCTCCCCTGTCTTCGCCTGCGTGACAAACTCGTCGCACAGCTCGGCAAAGGTGGTAAACGCGCCGCTGTAATCACCGTCACTCAAGGCGGGCTTGAATTGCTCCTGCATATAGCCGCGTCCCGCATCCGTAATGGCGGTGATGCCGTAGCCGCAGGTGGAAATATGCCAGTCGCGGTCCTCCATGCTGATGAGCAGCAGCGCGCCGTCGGCGTTTTCGCCGTAGCCGTAGCCGTTGTAATCGTAATAATCGTCGGCAAATGCTTCGGGGGTTTTGCCGCCGAGCGAATTGACCGTGACAACGGCGACGTCAAACTGCTGACGTTCGCTGATTTCATCGAGCTTGGCGAGAAGCGCCGTTTCTTCGCTGTCAGTCAGAAGATCCGCTTCGTCCACCAGACGGGGTTTCAGTCTCTCGCTCGGAATCACACCGGCCGAAACCGGCTCCGACGATGACGCATCATAATACTGCGCAAGAATCGTCTGCACCGCGTTCAGATACGCCTCAACGCTGGCATCGTAATACTCCGGCGCGGCAAACGCATTCCAGAGCGCATCGACATCATCTTCGGTCAGCGTATCTTCCGTTTCGCCGGACAGATAGGTGTCCCAGACATTTTCGCCGACATCGTATATCAGCATCAGTCCGTCATCCGCGCCGAATTCATCGCGGTAGATCTGACCGGCATAATCCACGGCGCGCATACCGTCCGTTCCGTTCGCGATCAGAACCGTGACCTGAACGCCGTACGCATCGGACAGCTCCGACGCCTGCCGGTTCAGCCCGGAAAAGGCATCGCCGACAAAATTTCCTTCATCAAAAACATAGGTTTTGCCTTCTTCGGCAGAAACGGGAACAAGCAGCGCAAACAGCAGCAGAAAAGCGGCTGCAACAGCGCAAATTTGTTTTTTCATCATCGCGCCCCCCTTATAAGAGCAGAAGCAGCCAATTCAGGCCGTACAGCACCGCGCCGATAACCACGCCGGCGATCGCGGCAAAGCGCCAGAACGCGCCCTTATCGACCGGCAGATCGCCGACCATCTTGCCTGTCTGCCCGTTCATGGCAAAGGTGTATTTTTTGCCTTTCCATGTGGTATTGAGAAGCCACACGGGATAGAGCGCGTAGCTGTAGGTTGCTCTCGCAATATGAATATTGTTTTCGCCTTCCGACGGTCGTACCGACTGATACCCCTGCACCGTTCCGGCAAACTCCGTTTCCGCGCTGTTCCGGATGCGGTAGCGCGCACGACTGAAGCATGCGTCCATATCCACATCGTAACGATCCGCCGCATAGCCCGCCAGATACGCCGTCTGGAACGGCACGGCATCCGCAGAATAATACGGTTCAATGGATTCCATCAACGCGTCGTCCATTTTTTTGGAGCCGTCGGCAGGAATACCCTGAAAGCGGATGCTGCCCGAACGGAAGACCTTATAGAGCGAATGCTCCGTATATTCCGTATCGCCGTTCTCCCAGACGCGCATATTCTCGGCGTTATAGACGATCGAGGCATTGACATCGGCGTCAAACAGCCAGAACGGCACATAGACGCCCTTGATTTCGTCGATGTGATTTTCTTTTTTGAATGCGGCCGGTAAAAACGACTTTCCCGAAATATGCCTGTGGTATGCCGCTTTGGCGTCTTTTTTATCGAGCTTGAACGGAATGATAAAATTCGGTCGCAGATCGCCGGAGAACTGGCCTTTCATGACGACCCTGTTGCCGCAGAACGGACAGGTCGTTGCGCCGGTGGTCTCGTCGGCAACGATCTCACCGCCGCAGGATTGACAGGCGTAAACCCGCATACCGTCGGCTTCGCCTTCGCTCCAGGTTTCGCCGCCCTTTGCTTCCCACGCGCCATCGGCCTGCTGCGTCGTTTCCTCCTGCGGATTGAGCTTCCGGAACTCTTCAATCGTCATCTGCGAATCGCAGAACGGACATTTGAGGTTCTGCGTTTTGCTGTCAAATTCCATCGCGCCGCCACAGGACGGACATTTATATTCCATAATATCAGTCATAATTTTCTGTCACCCTCTCATCGGATCGTTGGGGACGCGCTTCAGCGCATATCGTTCATGTCGATAGGATCACCGCAGGACGGACAGAATTTCGGCACGGACTCTCCGGCAGGAAGCGTCCAACCGCACTTATCACAGCGGCAGGTTGCGGTCTGCTGCTGATAGCCGCCCATATTTCCGTTCTGCGCCATACCGTTATTCATCGCCTGACCGAAAGCGGTTCCCATCGCAGCGCCGAAAGCCGCGCCGTTCATCGGCTGCTGGTTATACATATTGCCGTTCATGGGCTGATTGTACATACCGCCATTCATCGGCTGATTGTACATACCGCCGTTCATGGGCTGACCATACATATTGCCGCCCATGGGCTGATTATACATACCGCCCATCGTCTGCTGATGTACATAGGCAGTCCCGGTCAGCGCGGAAACAATCTGACTGCCGAGTGCTTCCATCTGCATCATCTTGCCGCGATCCTGATCCTTGACATCGAAGGTATTGAGTTTGAAATCCATATCGTCGAACCACGGCGAATTGACCTGAATGCGAATCCAGTATTCATAGGAATAAGTATAACGAGGCGGATTGTAGCTGCGCATATTGCCGTCGTTATCGCGGTACTCCTCTTCATGCTGCTCCTGCTTGACGTCAAGACGGCAGCTGACGATCTGCGAGAGATCGACGATATCGGGGTTGAGTGCCGTACTCATGCCGGTCGCGACAGCAAACTGACCTTTGGAGCGGTCCACATACACATGGTACGAGTCGGACGCGAAATCGTCCGTCACCTGAAACGCGGCGACTTTCTGCTTGTTTTCTTCGCGGTACGCGAGCTGTTTTTTGATGTCCTCAACGGTGCTGTGACGACGCTCCTCGAACCAGGGAGAGAGCTTTTTCGCACAGTCCTTGCAGAGATTGCCGTCGTCCAATTTGCGGTTGCCGAGCAGACCGATCTTTTCACCGCAGATGTCACAGAATTTTTTATCGAATAATCCCATAATTGTTTCCTCCTTTTATGCTTCGGGTGCAACAGAAATGCTGCTGACAATGTCAATTACGTCGGGATCGTCAACGCTGATGCCTTCGTCCATCGAAACACAGACGGTCACGCCGTCCTTCGTGCCGAACAGCATGGTGAGTCCGAATTCGGGGATGTAGTACTGATACGCCACGCCGCCGATGGTCTTCGTCTCAACCTTGTAGGTCAGACCCATTTCAGTCTCGTTCTGTTTCTGTATCTCAACGAGATCTTCGGGAGATTTGAATTCATCATAATTGATGCAGATCTCCGGCTTGTATTCACCGGTAAACTCTTCTCCGCCGAAGCTGTAAATGATCTGTTCCTCTGCCGGAGAATGCTCCTGCGTCCAACCGGCGGGTGCTTCCATCACGCTCAGACGACCGCTGGTAACATACTTTACCGGTGCTTTGGTTGTGGTGACAACGGCGGGTGCAGAGGTGCCGTTATCGTCGGGTGTTTTTTCGTTTTTGGCGCACGCCGCCGTGCTCAGAAGCATCAGGGCAGCCGCCGTAAGTGCAAGAATTTTTTTCACGGTAATTTCTCCTTTTTTTTATTTTTTATCGCTGTCATCGAACGGATCGCCGCATTCCGGGCAGAATTTAGGCGGATTCTTCGGATCGGCGGGCTCCCAGCCGCATTTATCGCAGCGGTAGAGTGGCGCGCCTTCCGGCTTCTTGGCTCCGCAGTTCTGACAGAATTTTCCTTTGTTGACCGTGCCGCAGGAACAGGTCCAGCCGTCGGCGTCAGCCGGCTTCGGCGCACCGCATTCCGGACAGAATTTTCCTGTCGCCGTCGCGCCGCAGGAGCATTTCCACGCGCCGGTCTGCTGCGGTTCGGGCTTTTTCGCGCCGCATTCCGGACAGAATTTGCCACAAGCCACAGCTCCGCAGGAGCATTTCCAGCGTTCCATGCCGTCGATGTCCCGAGGAGGCTCCGTCTGTTGTTGTTGCTGTTGTTGCTGCTGTTGTTGCTGTTGCAGTCCCATGGCGTAAAGATTTTGAGCCGCGCCGAATCCGCCGGCCTGACCCATACCTACCATTCCCATGCCCATAAAGCCTGTCATAGCACCCGCGGAGTTTCCAGCGGCTTCGACCATGGAATCTGCCGTCGCATCTGTCATGCGACCTGCCATCATGAACGGATTGGAGCCGAAATTGGCAGCGTCCTCAAGTTCGTTGATCTTCTTCATATCCGCTTCGGTAAGCGTAATGGGATTGAGCGCAATTTTTCCGATGGTAATTCCTCTGGTTTCAATCCACTCCTCCCTGAGCGCCTCGTTCATGGCTTTTTTCAGCTCGCTGACTTTTGCGGGAATCTGCGCGGGACGAAGCTCCTGTTCGGCAAGAGAGCCAAAAGCGGGCTGTAATGCATCAATAAATTCACTCTTGAGCTGTTCGTCAATTTCTTCGCGCAGATATTCATATTCCACGTTACCGCACAGCCTTGTGTAGAACCGAAGCGGATCCGTAATCATATACGAATAAACGCCGTTACAGCGGATACTCACGCTGCGGCTTATGTTGATGCGCTTATTGACGACCTCAAACAAAATGGGATTGGCGGTGCCGAATTTATTTCCGAGAATCTCCTTGGTGTTGAAGTAATAAACACGCTGATCCTTAGCCGTGTCGCCGCCGTAGGTAAAACGTTTGCCGAGGGTGCGGAATGACTCCTTAATGCTGTCGCCGAGCTTGCCGGAAAAGATGCTCGGCTCCGTCGAGGTGTCGTATGTAAATTCGCCGGGTTCGGCGCACACCTCCACGATTTTGCCCTGCTCGACGATGATCATGCACTGACCGTCTGCGACAGCGATGCCCGAGCCGTTGGAAATGACATTCTCACTTCCCTTGGTGTTGGAGGAGCGTCCGCTGACACGCTTCTCTCCCTTTCTCATCAGCACATCGTTCGGTAATGCTTCACAGTAGAAAAATTCTTTCCACTGATCGGCTAAGGTACCGCCTAAAGCGCCGATGCCTGCTTTGATAAGACCCATAAAAACCTCTCCTTTATGATTGATTATATTTGTAAAGAATTTCTGTGTTCGTTTTATCCCTCAGCATCGGAGGCGTAGATCGTATAGCTCTCGCCGTCGCCGGGATACTGATAGGGAATCGTCAGATCCCTATCCAGATAAAAATTCGGTGTGCTGTTATACTGCGGCTGAACCTCCCACGTCGCCGGAACTTCGACGGTCACGACCTGATCCTCGCCGCCCTCCGACAGATAACAGAACGTCACCTTCCGCGTCGTCTCCCATGCTTTTACATAGGGAGACGGATCAATTGCCGCGCCCTGCTCAACCGTGATCTCGTAGGAAACGTTTCCATCGCCCTGCCGCAGCGTAGCTTTCATCAGCCGCAGCGTTTCTTTTTCCAGTAAATACGTGTTGCGATAGGCTTCTCCGTCCTGCGTTTCTTCGCCGCAGACCGTGACTTCGACGGTATCGCCGTTATCCGTGACGCTCTGCACTTCGCCGGACGATGCAATATAATCTGCCAGCTCATCGTCGCAGGACGGCGTGATGCCCGCCAGATAATCCGGGATATACAGCTGCGCTACCACATGATCGCCGCTTACATACAACGAATACTGCTTATAGCGTCCCGCAAGAATGGGCTCGGCACTTTCCTCAGCGTCGCAACTGAGCACGGCAACTTCATTATCAACAAGAAAGTATGTACTGTAGCTGCCATACTCGCCGTCAGGCGTCCGCCATCTCACGGTGATGCTGTCTGCGTTTTTCAGGAGCTTTGTCAGACGGTTCTGTTCGCGGACATACTCCATGCCGCCGCCGATGAGCGCAAGACCCGTTTTCGGCTGAGTTTCGCCAACCGCCGCGGCTGCAGAACCGGACATATCCTCGGTGCTCGGCTCCTGCGGCTTTTCCGTCGGATTCGCCCCGCAGCCCGCCGACACAAGCAAGACAATCAGCAGCAATACGGTAAAAAATTTCTTTTTCATGTGCGTTCCCTCTTATTTTTGTCACGCCCAGGGATTTGCGCTTTCGGGTTCACGGATTCCCGTCAGAAGCGCCTGCTCCCACAAGTACCACTTGCCGTCCTTCGCCATGCGAAGCTGTATCGGTCGGGGACTGTCTGCGCCGCCGCACGCGACGAAGAGCTTGGCGTAACCCTGATTCTGATACGAATAGGGATTCTCGCTCACCGTCACGGTGTAAGGCGGCTGAGGGGTATAATCGTTTTCCGGGACGGCTCCTTTGAAATAGGAACGGGGAAGATACTCCTTGCCCCGGAAACGGTCGGCGATAAACTGTTTGTCGATGCCGGTCATAGGACGCGGTCCGCGCAGAAATTCCAACATCTGCAGGGACGTTTCCTTGTCCTGCGGGTAAAAATAGAGCGCCAGAACGGTCAAAGCCGCGGTGTCAAAGGGCGATGAAAGCGCGGCCTGCGGAAGTGACCGAAAGTCCTCAAGCGTTGCGGGCAAGGCGGGAAAAACCACATTCAGCGTCCGGCTGCCCGCTCCGGACTGCGGTACGGTAAATAACGACATAGACACATGCTCCTTTCTATTTTCCAAAAATGGTGACAATAATCTATTTTCACTATCATTATATAAATTTCAAGTCGGTTTTTCATGAATCAAAAGATCTATCCAAACCTCTTGAGGGCATAAAAAAACGGCGCAGTCACCGAAGTGACCGCGTCGCGTAATGATATTCAATTCAAACGGTTCAGGCTTTGCCGTCGCAGCCGAGAACGTCTTTGATCTTGTGCTCGACCATGGCTTTGATCGCCGCTCTGGCCGGAGTCAGATACTGTCTGGGATCGAAGTGATCGGGATGCTCGGCGAAATACTGACGAACGGAAGCCGTCATGGCGAGACGAAGGTCGGAGTCGATGTTGATCTTGCAGACCGCTTTCTGCGCAGCTTTGCGAAGCTCGGACTCGGGGATGCCGATCGCGTCGGGCATATTGCCGCCGTACTGGTTGATGAGTTTGACGAACTCCTGCGGAACGGAGGACGCGCCGTGGAGAACGATGGGGAATCCGGGCAGTCTCTTCTCGACTTCCTCGAGAATGTCGATGCGGATCTTGGGATCCTGACCGGGTTTGAACTTGTAAGCGCCGTGGCTCGTGCCGATAGCGATCGCAAGGGAGTCAACGCCGGTTCTCGTGACGAACTCCTCAACCTCTGCGGGATTGGTGTAGCAGGAATCCTCGGCGGAAACATTGACGTCGTCCTCGATGCCGGCCAGCTTGCCCAGCTCGCCTTCAACAACAACGCCGTGCGCATGCGCATAGTCAACGACCTTTTTGGTCAGTTCGATGTTCTCTTCAAAGGAATATTTGGAGCCGTCGATCATAACGGAGGTAAAGCCGCCGTCGATGCAGCTCTTGCAGATCTCGAAATCGGCGCCGTGGTCAAGATGCAGCGCGATGGGCAGACCGGTATCGGCGACTGCCGCCTCAACAAGCTTCGTCAGATAAATATGTTTGGCGTATTTTCTGGCGCCGGCGGAAACCTGAAGGATCAGGGGCGCATTGAGCTCCTGAGCGGCTTCCGTGATGCCCTGAATGATCTCCATGTTGTTGACATTGAACGCGCCGATGGCGTAACCGCCTTCATACGCTTTTTGAAACATTTCTTTCGTTGTTACAAGTGGCATAATTTTTCACTCCTGTTAACGGATAGATCCGAATTTTTACAGTTTATATTATACCTGTCTGCGCGTCAAATGTCAAGAGAAGAGAGAAATTCTGTCGTTGCATTTTGTGCGCATATGGGGTATAATATTCAATACCGATAAAATAAAGGGAGAGATAAAAATGTCAGTTTTAACAGTCACACACGATAATTTTGACCAGGAAGTGCTCAAAGCGGATAAAAAGGTGCTGCTCGACTTCTGGGCGTCGTGGTGCGGACCGTGCCGCATGGTATCGCCGATTGTAGACGAGATCGCAGACGAACGCGACGACATCAAGGTCGGCAAGATCAACGTGGACGAAGAACCGGAGCTGGCTGCCGCGTTCGGCATCAGCAGCATTCCGACGCTGATCGTCATGGAAAACGGAAAGCCCGTCCGGCAGTCCGTCGGCGCGATCCCCAAAGCGTCGATTCTGGAAATGCTGTAATACGGGAAAGCAACAGCCGCGGAAATCCGCGGCCGTTTTTTATGAATGTTCAGCAATAAAATGCTCTAAGATTTCCGCCGCGTCGCCGACGAGCTCCTTACAGGGGCGTTTCTGATAATACGCCTGTGTTCTCGGTTCGGGCGTCGGAGAATCAGCCGTTTTCTGAGAGAGCCCCAACAGCTCACGGCAGACATAGCTGCCGTTCTTCTCTTTGAACGCGAACGCCAGAGACTGTACGTCCTCGTACAGGGTCTTTTTGGCTTCCCTGTCCGTCGGGCTGTCAAAGCCGTAGAGCAGTCCGGTAATCATAAACATACCGCTGACCGCACCGCAGACTTCGCGAAGTCGCCCCATGCCGCCGCCGAACGAGCCCGCCATACGGACAATCGTATCGAAATTAGCCCCTGCCTCTTCGGCAAACGCGCCGGCTACCGCCTGCGAACAATTATAGCCCTGCTCAAACAGCGCCATCGCTTCTTCCCGTTTCGACATTTACGCTTCCTCCAGAGAATCCGCCATCTTTTCGAGCCAGTCGCCTTCAAACAGCTCAATCAGACCACTGTCAACCTGATGCGCAAAATCGGGATTGATGGGAATCCGCGCCGTTTCGGGAATGCCGTTTTCCCCGGCAATTGTTTCAAGACGGCTCTCGCCGAAAATGAAATGCTTCTTGCCGCAGTCGGGGCACTCAAAGTATGACATATTCTCGATAATGCCGAGCACGGGAATGTTCATCAGCTTCGCCATATTGACCGCCTTGGTGACGATCATGGAAACGAGATCCTGCGGCGAAGTGACGATCAGAATGCCGTCAACGGGAATACTCTGGAAAACCGTCAGCGGTACGTCGCCCGTTCCGGGAGGCATATCGACGAACAGATAGTCGATGTCTTTCCAGATGACGTCCGTCCAGAACTGCTTGACGACGCCTGCAATCACGGGACCGCGCCATACGACGGGGTCGGTCTCGTGCTCTAAAAGCAGGTTCAGCGACATGATCTCGATGCCCGATTTCGTGGTAACGGGGAACAGCGCGTTTTCCATGCCGGTAGCCTTTTCATGAATGCCGAACGCCTGCGGGATTGACGGCCCGGTGACATCGGCGTCCAGAATGCCGGTGCGGAAGCCTCTGCGCCGCATCGTGACCGCCATCATAGAGGTGACAAGGGATTTGCCGACGCCGCCTTTGCCGCTGACGACGCCGATGACTTTTTTAATACTGCTGAGCTCATGCGGTTTTTCGCGTTCGATTCCGCCTTTGCGTTCCGAACAGCTTTCTCCGCAGGAGCTGCAATCATGATTACAATCGCTCATAATGATCTCCTATCTTTGCATGATTTATTCTTATTATAATCCGATTCTTTCATAAGTCAATCGGATTCGCGAAAAAACAATCGGAACGGGGTCATTCCGCTCCGATTGGATTTTTTCAGATTGCGTCAAGCCGCATCGCTGACCTCTTCGGCATAAACGAGCTTGTCGGCATCGATCCAGAGACCGGAGTTGTCCGTCGCCTTATAGGTCACGGTCAGAACATCGCCCACGCTATAGAAGATTGCGGACGGTTCCTTGTCAGCCGATACCTTGACAAACTTGTCCACACCCGCAAGGCGGATATAATAGCACGTCGAACCGTTTTCGATCTGGCTGCGGATCTCCGTCACCGCGCCGGTCGCCGTCACGGTCTGATCCTCCGGCTTTTCCGCTGCGGAGCCGCCTTCGCCGTCCGGCACAAGTTCGGGGACAACAGACGTATCCACGTCGATGGCAACATTCTTATTCTCTTTGAGCACCTTTGCATAGTTCTGGATGCACTTCACGAGATCGGGATTGCCGTCGGCGTTATCCGTTGCCACGATGTTGTAGTTACCGACGTTGACCATCGCGTAGCCCTTGACAACGTTGCTGCTGTCCTTCATAGACATGAAATAGGTTGCTTCACCGTCGAGGTTGATCAGCAGCGGGAACGTCGCGCTCCATCCCTTATCGGACAGTGCGCCCTGCGCCGAACGCTGCGCCGCCGCTTCGGTTGCGCCGGTTGTTGTATAGAACATCGCATCCTTGGTACGCTGATTGATCAGGATGAAACCGAGAATGGATTCGTCCGCCGTGACGCTGGTGACGCCGGTGTAGATATACACGTCATCGTTCATCGCGATATAGCTCGAACCCGTTGTGGTCTTCTTCACGCCGGTCTGGCCGAAAACGGAGTTCCAGAAGCCGTTGGCGTAAGTGCCGTAGTAATTATACTGCTGAACAAGCAGGTCGGCATTGTAGACCTGGTCGATCCACATCAGATCGATCTGACTTCCGTCCTCCGCCGTAGCGGAGCCGACCTTGACTTCGTCGATTGAATAGTAATGCGATTCACCTGTCACCGCGTCAACCATGACAATGCCCTTGACGTCGTCACCGCCGATGAGTCCGACTTTTTTCTCGATGACTTCGCAGATCCAGTAAGGCGTGCCGGCGTCGTTCACTTCAAACGAAATGCTGCCGAAGATCGCGGTCGGGTAATCAAACCGCAGGATACGCTTCAGATTCTTCTGGAAATGCTCCGTCGGCGAATACTTGATATAGCCCGAGGAAGAGCCGTCCTCCCCTAACAGGACGAACTGAGTCGCCTGCGTGTTCATGTTCACAAGAACATAACCGGGGAAGCCCTTGGAGGTATTGTTCAGCCATTTGAAGATGTTGCCGTAACGCAGCGGATAAACGCGGCAAGGCTCACCGTTATAGTTGATCTGCGTGGAGTACTCCGTCGCCAGCTCAAACTGCGATTCCAGACCGATCGTCGCCAGATCGCCGAGCACCTTGTCCGCCAATTTTTCAGCGGCGTCCTTGTCGATCATCGCCACATTGGTGAAATCCTTCGTGCTGTCGATCTTGGTCACGCTGGAGTCGAGCTCCACGTTGTCGCTGAACGAAAGCAGCTGACTGAACGATTTGGCGCGGAAAAAGACGCTTGACGTCAGATAGCCGACAAGCAGCACAACACCGAGAATCACCACCAGCACAATCGGCGCGATCGCGACCTTGCGCACATACGGCACATACTCCGGACGAATGAACGCCTTGGAGAGCAAAAAGTTCAAAGCAATAAAGACAGCCGCGATGATCGCCCAGAACATATAGAATTCCACCACGCGGAAGTTCATGGGAGGCAGCATAAAATAATAGATGACTGCGCCGATAATCGCCGTGAAGACAAGGCTCAGGACGATCTTCAGTCCGGCTTTCTCGGGTGGGATCAGCACTTCTTTGGTCGAAGAGCCGTTTCTCTTTTTTCCCTTATCGGAAAAATCTACTTGAATAGGATCACTCATTTTCTCATCTCCTACATATAGTAAAAAATATTATACAATAAAACGCTGACAAATACAAGCATTTTTTCAGCATTCCGGAAAAATGATTGACAGAAAACACGATCCGCGATACAATAAGAACAGAATTTTTGAACGGAGAGCAAAAAAAATGAATTTTGCCATCAGAAAAGCCGAAAAGAAAGATGCGCCGAGACTACGTGAGCTGCTTGAAACGATTGCGCAGCTGCATCACGAAGGACGGCCGGACATTTACGCTTCCGGTGCGAAATACGAAATCCGCGATATTGAAAAAAAGATTAAAAATAAAGAGGAACGGATTCTGGTCGCCGTCGACGAAAACGATTTCGTTCTCGGGTATACCATGTCGAAGGTGTCGGAAGTCAAAAGCGACGGCATTCTTCTTCCCTATAAAAAAATGTACATCGATGACGTATGCGTGGACGAGCATTACCGCAAGCACGGCATCGGACGCGCACTCATGGAGGCGACAAAACAGGAAGCCGTCCGTGAGGGCTGCCATATTGCCGACCTGAACGTCTGGGCATTCAATGAAAACGCCGTCAGATTCTATGAGAGCTGCGGCATGAAGCGACAGAGAATCTATATGGAGTACGTGCTCGACTGACAATCATCGCCGGACGCTTTGCGGTATTATAAAAACAAAGACCTGTCGATTTGCCGGCAGGTCTTTTTGATGAGATTTAGGTATCCATCTTACCCATTTGTTCTTTATGTTTCTGCGCAAGGGCTTCGCTGTCGCCGGAATCGGCGGCCTTTTGCAATTCGGCGCGTCTGGCGAGCAATTCGGCGTACATACGCTCTTTCTTTTTACCGTCGAGGTCATAGAAGAGCATCGGAATGATACCGAACGAACCCGTGATCGCGGGGATAATCGTGAACATCGCGAAAAGATTGAACTTGACACCGTTGGTCTGTTCGCGTCCCTGCATATAGGCACTCTGATCGTACTGAATGAGCTTTTTCAGAAGCGTTCTGACAAGCGAGCTGATCTTCTGCGCAACTTTCTGCGCAAGACCCTTCGCGACGGACGTCATCGCCTCGGTACGGTAGCCGTTCTTCCATTCGCAGTAGTCCATGGACTCGTTGTACATCTCCGTGCCGATAACGGATTTGCAGCCGTAGAACAGCGTCCAGATAATTTCCCACAATGCCATAACAACCAGCATTGCCCATTTATTCTGATACACGCCGCCGGCCTTCGTCTTCCAGTTCATGCCGACACAACCGGCCAGGAAAACGCCGACATAGAGGATATTACTAATGTAGTTACTCATGATGTACAGGAAGCGGCTCGAGAAATGACGGCGCATCCACGGCACGTACGAATAGCTGATGGGGCTCAGCGGTGCCGCCGGAATACCGGCGAGCATCGTCATCGACGCGAAATGCAGCACGTCTATGTAGTAATCCGACTTACTGCCGCTGATGCTGAAGCCCGACAGGAAATCGGACAGCGTCAGGAGCAGGATGGGTTTGTTGTTGACAATCGACTTGATCCCCTGCTTAATGCTCGGCGACTCCACCGACTGCATGACGCGTTCCTTGGAGTTCATAAAGAACCACATCGACATACCGCTGGAAACGATCGTCGTAAAGACGCCCATGCCGACAAATGTACCGAGATACAGCTTATTTTTCGAAACTGCTTTGAATACGCTGTTGTCGATCAGATCAAGAATAACCGTTGTGATCTGTTCCGGCAGCTTTTCGCCGAACGTACCGGAAGCGAAGTTCGCAATGGTTATGAGTCGCGTTCGGTCGACAGGGTGCGGCGTAATCGTCGCGAGCAACCCCGTTCGGGAAATCGACTGGAACGTCCCGATACCTTCGCGAATAAACGCCAGCGCGACATAGAAGATAAACTTCGTCATATCCATCGACGTTCTGCCGGGGAAAATCAGCGGCATCAGCCAGTACAGGCAGGCACCGATCAGGCCGGGAATCGCCAGGAACAGCAGATACGGTCTGAATTTACCCCAACGGGTACGCGTTTTATCGACGATCGCGCCCATGAAGATATCGTTAACGACATCCCACACGCCGTTAATCGCCTGCTCGATCATCTGCAGCGACAGATCAACCTGCAGAATGTTGGTAATAAAACGGTCGGAATACTTGTTGATATTAAAGCTCTGCGCAGCGTCCCAGAGAACAAATCCGACCGTTTCCTTACGGCCGACATAACGCCGGTTTTCATAAACATAACCGGTATTTAAGCCCTCTTCGGTCTGCGTCTGTGTTTCTTTATTGGCGTCCGACAAGCTAACACCCCTCTGATTGAATTTTCAATATGGATATATTACCACAGATCCAAACAAATTGCAACAATAATTCTGAAATGTTAAAAAAAATTTTGGTGCTTTTATGCGAAATCACGGTTGCTATTTTTTTTACACTATTGTATGATTACATATGGAAAAAAGGAGGAGTTCCGATGAAAACAAAAATCATCATCGCCGGCGCCGGACACGGTGGACTGGTCTGCGGCGCGCTTCTGGCGGAAAAGGGGTACGATGTGACGGTCTACGAAGCAAAAAAACGGCGCGATATCGGCCACGACTGGACGGACGTCTTCCCGCTTGCGAGCTTTGACGAAGCCGGAATCCCCCGACCGCCGCAGAACAAGTATATTCCCTCCCGTCCCATCTGCTACACCAACCCGAACAAAACGGTGCAGATCAGAATGCCGGAAAATACCAATAAAAAATCGACCAATTCCGTTCTGGACAGAAAATATCTGATTCAATACTTACTTCGCTATGCGGAGAAAAAAGGCGTCCGAATCCGTTTTGCCACCGAAGTTGTCTCCCCGATCACCGACGGCAAGCGCGTACTGGGGCTGACGCTGCGGAAAAATAATCGGATTTCGTGCGTTTTTGCCGATCTTATCATCGACGCCGCCGGCATGGATTCCCCGGCCAGACGTCTGCTACCCGCCTGCTTCGGCATTCAGAACGAATTTGAAGAAGATCAGATTTTCACCTGTTACCGCGCCTGCTATGAGAAAACGCAGGCCGAAGAGCCGGAAAATCAATATATGGTACACTTTTTCCATATGCGCGAGCCGGGCATCTCTTGGGTAATCACGGAGAAAAACTGTATGGATATTCTCATTGGACATTTCGGCACAACGCTGACACAAGAGCAGATCGACGAAGCCGTCGCCGACCTGCGCGGAACCTATCCCGCCATCGGCGAAACGGTTGTACGCGGCGGACAAGTTGCCCGCATTCCCATCCGCCGTACCATTCCCCTGATGATCTCCGACGGTTACGCCGCCGTCGGAGACTGCGCCGGTATGACGATCCCGATTATCGGCTCCGGCATCGCCAACAGCATCCGAGCCGGCAAATACCTCGCCGATGCCATAGAGCAAGACCCGAACCAGACCTTCACCAAAGCCGCCCTCTGGCAATATCAATACAACTATTTTACCAAGATCGGCAATAAACTGGTGATGATCGATAAACTCCGCAGCCTTTGCACCAAGCTCGACGCCGACGACGTGGATTATCTGCTGGAGAAAAACATTCTTTCCGCCAATGAGCTTGCCTCCGGCAGCGGTTCTGTTGAGCTTTCTGCTTCTCTGCTGATCCAGAAGATTCTGAAAAGCATTCCCCGCGTCACAATGCTGGCCAATGTGACAAAAACCTTTGTAAAAGCGAATACGGTCAAGCGTGTGCTTTCCGAAATGCCGGAAGAATACGACGAAGAAACCGTCAACGACTGGACGCGGCAATACGCGCAAATCTGAAGCATCAAAAAAAATCTGCCGATTCCGGCAGATTTTTTTTACAAAAGAAAAAACGGAGCAGGACAAATCCCGCTCCGTTTGTTTTTCATGGAATGATTACGCTACGGAAGATTCCTCTTCAGCAACAGTCGTGGTCTCACCGGAAACGATGATGCTGTTGTGATAATCATCAATAGCTTCCTGTGTACCGAAATAGGACTCAACCTCAAGCTTAGCAGCAACTCTGAGGATGATTCTGGCGTCAGCAGCTACGAGCTTACCATCGGCGATAACATCGGCAGCCCAGCCTTCATACTCATCAAATGCCTGAAGCTTTGCAGCAAAACGAAGGGCAAGACGAGCGTCGGCAGCCTCGATTTTACCGTTCTTATCAACGTCACCGAGTCTTCCGGTGTACTCCGTGGTGGGCTCTTCACTCGGAGCTTCGGTTGTAGGAACAGAGGTATCCTCTTCCAGACCCGTGCTTTCCTCTACTTCTTCATGCGAGACAGACTCTGCTTCCTTTGTATATGTTGCACTACTGTCGGCAAAAACGGCAACGATCGTACCGGCAACGAATACAAGCGCAAGAACACAACAAATGAGAGTCTTAAGATTTTTACTCATTTCAATTTCCTCCTTGAATTTTTCGGCATTTCCCGAATGCCTTTTTCTTGTCTTGCGTACATCTATACAAGAACACTCGTATCATACCATATTAAACATTATAAATCAAGTCTTTTTTCAATTTTTTATCCGTTAAAATCACCAAAAATAGCGACAAGAAAAAACGACTTGTTTGTTACTGAATGCTTGAGATGCAACAAAAATTCCCCATCCGGTCACCCGTTGAGCCTGTAAGCAAGCAAAGTATAGCCATCGGCGTTTTTCCTGATTTTTGCGCTTCCGGAGGCGTATTTTTCGCCGCTCTCATGCGCCTGCGCCGCCGTCATATCATAACTGACGCCATCCGAATAGACCGTAAAAGCTACCGTCAGGGTATCGCCATTCTCTGCCACGGAATCGGCGACAATGCGGTTGCAGAAACCGACGCCGTCCGCAGCCGGCGTATAGAAATACCCGTCCTCATAACGGAAAAAGGCATAATCGCTCTCCGTATAGACGCTCTCTTTTCCGACCGTCACGTCCAGATAGTTTTTCAGCACCTCGTTGACCGTATCATACGAAACGCCGTAATAATAGCCGATCGAATCCGACTCCTGCTTTGTGATAATCGCATCGGGATCGGTCTGCCTTGTCAGAGAATAGGCAAAGCGGATCAGCTCGTAATTGCTGCGGCTGTCCGCCGCATACGGCGCAGACTCCGCAAAATAAACCAGCGCAAAATCACTCAGAAAACGGTTGACGGATTCATATGAAACATCATCCGCCTCACCGTTCTGTTCCGGAGCTGTCGTTGTTGTTTCGCCGTTTTGCGTTTTGCCCTGCTCTGCGTCCTCACCATCAGAATCAAGGTTGTTTTCTCCTTTTTCATTATAATAATATGGATCTTCATCGTCATACGCGTCGGAAACGATGCCCTCATCCGACGATGTTTCTGTTCTGCTGCCGATGATCCCCTGATCGTTCAGATACCAGAAAACCGCCGACGTCCCGGCGACCAGCACAATCATCACGCCGGCAAATAAGGCTTTTGCTTTTTTCATGGACAATCCTCCTCCTTGACGATGATTATACCACAGTTCTTTCTGTTTTGCAACGATGAAAAAATCGGACGGCCGCAAAGCTGTCCGATTCTCAATATTTGTATGTTAATGTGTCGTCAGCGCTTCGACGAGGCGTTCGCCGCAGTAGATTTCACGCAGCTTCGGCTTTTCAATCTTACCGGTGGGATTTCTCGGCACATCGGCGAAAATGATTTTCTTCGGGCGTTTGTAACGCGGCAAGCCCTCGCAAAATTCGACAATCTCGTCCTCCGTGCAGGTCATGCCGGGCTTGATCTCAATGATCGCCGCCGCAATCTCGCCGAGCCGTTTATCGGGCAGACCGATAACCGCCACGTCCTTGATTCTATCATGCGCGCGCAGGAAATCCTCGATCTGAACGGGATAGAGATTCTCGCCGCCGCTGATGATGACGTCTTTCTTGCGGTCAACAAGGTAGATAAAGCCGTCCTCGTCCTCTTTTGCCATATCGCCGGTCAGCAGCCAGCCGTCGTCCGTCAGAACCTCTGCCGTCGCTTCGGGATTCTTATAATAGCATTTCATGACGCCGTCGCCCTTGACCGCCAGCTCGCCGACATCGCCCGGCTTGACTTCCTGCCGTTTTTCATCAACGATTTTCGTCTGCCAGCCGTAACCGGCCTTACCGATCGCGCCGACCTTCTCGATATTTTCCACGCCGAGATGCACACAGCCGGGACCGATGGACTCGGACAGACCGTAATTCGTATCATACTGATGATGCGGGAAGACCTTTTTCCAGCGTTTAATCAGACTGGGCGGAACGGGCTGCGCGCCGATGTGCATCAGCCGCCATTGCGACAGCCGGTAATCATCAAGATTCAGCTCGCCGCGGTCGATCGCGTCCAGAATATCCTGCGCCCACGGCACAAGCAGCCAGACGATCGTCGCTTTTTCTTCGGAGACCGCCTGCAAGACCCATTCGGGCTTCACACCGCGGAGCAGCACCGCGCGACTGCCGGAAATCAGACTGCCGAACCAGTGCATTTTCGCGCCGGTGTGATACAGCGGCGGAATGCAGAGGAACACGTCGTCCCTTGTCTGCGAATGGTGATTCTGCTCGGCCTTGCAGGACGCCACCAACGCCGCATGGCGGTGCAGGATCGCTTTCGGAAAGCCCGTTGTGCCCGATGAAAAATAGATCGCGGCATCGTCGTCGTCCGTGATCTCCACAGGCGGCACGATGGTTGAGCAGAAATAGGTCATTTCCGCGTAATTATCGGCATAATCCGGCGTCTCATTTTTTTTGCCGACGAAGAAGTAATCGTCGAGATTCATATCGTCCTTGACTGCCGTCACGCGCTCGGTAAATTCAGGACCGAATACGAGCATCCGCACATCCGCCAGATCGGCGCAGTATTTGATCTCCTCCGCCGCATAGCGGTAGTTCATCGGAACCGCCAGCGCGCCGGTTTTCAGAATGCCGAAGTAAATGGGCAGCCATTCCAGACAGTTCATCAGCAGAATCGCAACCTTATCGCCCTTTTTGATGCCGCGGGTGAACAACAGATTCGCAAAGCGGTTCGCCTTGATGTCGAATTCGCGCCACGTCATCTCACGGCGGTAGCAGTCGGACTCCGACGTCTCGATCAGATTATACTCGCGCCAGGTAACATGCCGCTCCGGCTGATTCGCCGGATTGATCTCCACGAGACTGACATCGTTCGGATACAGTCTCGCATTACGCTCCAAAAATTCCGTAATAGGCATTTTTTCATTTTTCTCCTTTTATTATTCTTCCAGAGTCTCCTTGATTGAAACCGTTACTTTTTTATCATAGCAGGTGAACATGGGCTCCACCGTTTCTTTTTTCATCTTCGGCGTAATCAGGCTGACAAGGGGAACGAGGATCAGTCCGCCGACCATGGAGACAACGCCGCTGCGGATCGATGACGCGAAGAGGTACGAAAGCACCTTGCCGCTGAACGAGATGACGCCGAACGAGCAAAGAAGCTGTACGATCGTGACGGCAACGCCGAACGCAAAGCAGACCCATACGGACGCTTTCGTCGTTCTCTTGGAGTACAGGCCGTAGAGGAACGGTGCTAAGAATGCACCTGCCAGAGCACCCCACGATACGCCCATCATCTGTGCAATAAACGTAAAGCCGTATTTATCCTTAATGATCGCGATCACGGCGGACACGATGACGAAGAACGCCACGAACAGCCGCATCACAAGCATTTTTTTCTTTTCTTCCATTTTGCCCTTGCGGTCGATGACATCGAGTGTCAGCGTCGAGCTGGAGGTCAGCACGAGCGACGAAAGCGTTGACATGGAGGCCGCGAGCACCAGAATAATGACGACGGCGATGATGATATCGCCCCATGAATAATTGGCAAGCGTACCGAGTATAGAGGGGACGATCTTATCGAACGCCACCTTACCCTCAGGCGAAACGATACCTTCCAGATCGCCGTACAGTCTGCCGAATCCGCCAAGGAAATAGCAGCCGCCGGCAACGATGATCGCAAAAACAGTGGAAATGATTGTGCCTTTTTTGATCGCATCCTCACTCTTAATCGCGTAGAATTTACCGACCATCTGCGGCAGACCCCACGTGCCGAGCGAAGTCAGAATGACGACAAAGAGCAGCGCAAGCGGATCAGGTCCGAAGAACGATGCAAACGCACCCTGCATTTCGGTGGTATCCGTCTGAATCTGCGACAGCTTCGTCAGCGATTCCACAAAGCCGCCGTTTGTATGTAAGATCGCCGCGATGACCGCCACGATGCCGCCGAGCATGATAATGCCCTGTACAAAATCGTTGATCGCCGTCGCCATGTAGCCGCCGAACAGCACATAAACGCAGGTCAGCACCGCCATGACGATGATGCAGACATAGTACGGGATCGAAAACGCCATATTGAAAAGGCTCGAAAGACCGTTATACAGCGATGCGGTATACGGGATCAGGAACACGAACACGATCACGGAAGCGGCGATCTTGAGCGCACCCGAATCATACCGTTTGCCGAAATAATCGGGCATGGTTTTGGAATCGAGATGCTGCGTCATGATTCTTGTGCGCCGTCCGAGCACGACCCATGCGAGCAGCGAGCCGATAAACGCGTTGCCCAGACCGATCCAGGTCGAAGCCACGCCGAAATTCCAGCCGAACTGACCGGCGTAGCCGATGAAGATAACGGCGGAAAAATACGAAGTACCGAAAGCAAAAGCCGTCAGCCACGGGCCGACGTTCCGTCCGCCGAGCACAAAGCCGTTGACGTTCGTCGCGTGCTTACGGCAATACACGCCGATGCCGATCATCAGCGCAAAGAAAGCCACCAGAAGAATAATTTTTACAGCCATACCAAACTCTCCTTCCTTCACCGCTTTGCTAATTTATTCAATCATTGCTTTAAACGGATGAAGAATTGTTATTACCAGTATATAGCTCGGCAGGCATAATGTCAAGTCAAAAAACAATTTTTATTCGTTTTACCGAAAAATCTTAGAAAGAAATCCCATAATCAGCGAATAGAATTTGCTGATCTTCATCAGCAGTTTTTCAATCGACTCCAGAAGATTCGTCGTATGATCAATCAAATCTTTTTCGCCGTAGGGCTCAAGGGTTCCGTTGTTGTCGTTCACGCCGTCCGCGTCATAAGCGAACGTATACAGAATCGGCGACGCGAGAGCTACCAGAAAATATTCGGCAGGCGTAACCTCGCCGAAAACGCTGCGGCAAAGTTCCTGAAGCTCAGCAGACGAATCATCCAACCCCTGTGATGCTAAAATCGTCTGAGCGGCGTCGGTAAAATATTCGTCGCCGAACGCTCCCAGATCCTCACGCAGGATCACGGCGGCCATGCGAAGCAGAATCGTGACCTCCGGGCTGTCGAGTTCGCAGGATTCTTCACCGGCATAATGCGCCGCCACCAGTTCCGTCGCCAGATCCCAACCGTTCTGATAGTCGCTTTCGGGAATTTCAAGCTGATATTTTTTAGCAAGGCTCTGAATGCTGTTTTCGCCGTAGAGCGGCATTTTCAGAAGATCTGTCAGACCGTTTATCAGTTTCATGATGGGCTCATAGTAAAACGCGTTTTCGTCAAGCCCCATTTTTTCGGGCGTCATCGAAAGCGCCAGACGGTACTCAACGCCTTTTTTCAGAAAGCCTTTGGCGTAATCGTTCAGACCGTTCTGCATAAGCGCAAGCTGTTCCGCGCTGTAGCCGTTCACCGCAGCCGTCAGTGCGTCCGTGTCGATGGCATCGACCGTCGCAGCATCATAGGTGATCGCGCTGTCGCTCAGCGTCACCAGGCGGTATTGCAGCGGATACATCGTCAGCGAAGTCGTCGCCAGATCGTAAATGCGGTTGCCGAGCGCGCTCGTAAATACGGCAGCGTCGCTGCAATGCTCATGTCCGGAAAAGACGAGCTGAATGCCGCAGTCGGCGAACGTCGCCGCAGTCGTAAAGTGATTTTTTATGATAAAATTCCGGCTCAGAATCCGCTGCATCGGCATATGGTCGAGCAGATTATGGTGCATCATCAGGATGGGATATTTGCCGTCCCGCTGCGCCTGTTTCGCCTGCTCGACGACCCAATTGACCCGTCCGGCGTCCATGCCGTCCTCCGTTGATTTGGTCGGATCGTTGCTGTCAAGCGCGATCAGACGGTATTGCTCGTTCAGATCGGCGGCATACGAAAGCGAATCGTCGTCACGCGCAATCGCTTCCGCATAGCCGAATTCATAATAGATCGACACAAAATCCTCCGGCTCGGTCGCGGTGTCCAATCCGCAGTCATGATTGCCGTTGATGACGTAGACCTGTTTGCCGGTCTGCGCTTCAAACTGACGGAGCTTTTCGGCCATGACCTCATGCTCAAGAGGAATCGTTTTGCCGTGATCGGCAAGATCTCCTGCGATCAGCACAAATTCGCAGTCCTCGTTTTCGGCGCATTGCTTTAAAAATTCGTCGATGATAAAGCCGCTTTCGTCATCCATCGCCGCGCGCCGGTTGGCGTACCAGTAGACCGGATCGTCGATCTCGCCGGACAGTTCTTCCCGGGGAAGATTGTAATGCAGGTCGCTTGCCACGGCAAATGTGGTGCTGTCATTCTCCTGTGCGGAGAACGCGATCACCGACGAGGAAAAGAGAAGAAGAAACGCCAGAACAACAGAGAAAAGTTTTTTCACAGGATCACCGTCTTTCGTAGGTTTCAGAATTTATGATCTCTTTTGCAGGCGGATAAAACAGATCAGGAACACAATCAGCGAAACAAAGAGCACAACCAGACCCGCAATCAAATGCGCATTGACCATCAGCAGACCGCCTGTTGTGAACAGCAGTCCCGTTACGGTAAAAAGCGTGATAATGCGGCGGCTGTAGCCCTTGATGTTGAAATTCCCGGCGAAATGGTGGCGGCTCATGGTGGAATCCCTTTTGGCAAGGCTCAGCAGAACACCTGCCAGAATCATGAGCACCGCCGGAACAAACAGCGCAATCGTCAGCAGAATATCCATTTATTTTCCCTCCGCAGCTTTATTTTTCTTCTGATACGCGATCAGAACCGATGTCGCAACAATCATGATGAGCGGAAAAACAGCACCGGACAGGAATCCGGCTTTCAGGTTATCCCCAAAGCGTTCGGAAACCGTACCCACAAGGAACGGCCCCGTCGAACAGCCGCAGTCTCCGGCAAGCGCGAACAGAGCGAACAGCGCAGTCGTCGGATTGTACCAGCTTTTTGCAGCGATGGAATAGGTGCCGGGCCACATGATGCCGACGGCAAAGCCGCATACGCCGCAGCCAAGAAGTGAGAGAGCCGGCCACGGAGACAGCGCGATCATGAAGTAACCGCCCAGACACAGGAACGAACAGAACAGAATGTACTTCTCAAGTGAAATCTTCGTGCTGAATTTCGAATACGAAAACCGCGCGACACCCATCAGCAGTGCGAAGAAGCAAGGACCCGCAATATCGCCTGCCGCTTTGGTGATGCCCAAACTCTCTTCGGCAAAGGCCGACGCCCATTGCGCGACCGCGATCTCCGACGCGCCTGCGCACAGCATCATGACGAATAAAATATAGAACAGCTTATTTTTGAAAAGCTCCGATGTTTTCTGAATCGTCTTGTCTTTCTCCCGCGCGAAGGCGATCGGAACGCGCGCGAAATAAAGGCTGTTGAGCGCAGGGATCGCAGCCCAGATGAATGCCATCATGCGCCAATGCGCAATGCCGAAAACCGCAAAGAAAAGAGTCGAACCGAGCACGGCGATGACCTGTCCCCAGCAATAGAAAGAGTGGAGCAGGCTCATATTCGCCTCTTTATTCGTGGTCGGACACGCCTCGATAATCGGGCTCGCGAGCACCTCGATCAGACCGCCGCCGACGGCGTACAGCGTAATCGAAATCAGCAGTCCGGCATACGGATTGCCTAAAATATACGGAAAAATGCCAAGCCCGGCGAGCCCGGCCGCCGCACTGATATGGGCAAAAACGATGCACTTACGCACGCCGATTTGATCAACATATTTCGCCGAAAGCAGGTCAACAAGAAGCTGCACCAGAAAATTATAGGTGGAAAGCACCGCCAACTGACTGAGCGAAATCTCCCAGTCCTTCTGAAACGTCACATACAGAAGCGGCGCAAAATTATTGACGATCGCCTGCGTGATAAAACTGATATACCCGGCCGCAAGCGTATGCCGGTAGTTCGTTCTGACGCTCATTTTTTCTCCTCTTCGTCTGCGCTCTGACGGGAGACCTCCTCAAGCATATCTTTCAGAGACTGAATTTTTGCATCCATCGTCTGACGCAGCGTTTTCGCGCTCTGCATCTGTCGTTCGGCGCTTGAACGCACACGACGGTTTTTGCCGTTTTTGCGTTTTTTCGGCGCCGGCAGTTTTTCAAGCTCGGAAATCTGCCGCGACACATCGGCAACCCACACCGCTAATTTATAAACGCCCTTTTCCATCGTGTCGTGAATGTCTTCATATTTCTGCGAGACGTTGGAACGAAAAGCGGTGACGGTTTCGTGCGCCGAATCATAGAGCTTATTGAGCTTTGTCATCAGCTTACGGACATCGAACGCACCCTTGACGGCGAAGAACAGGTCGAACACAAACACGATCAGCAGCATGACGACGATCTGCCGCCGCTGCGTCGGGTTGACCAGGCTCTCCACCTGACCGACGACAAACGGGTGAACAAGATAGACGAACAGTCCCGTAGCGATACCCCAGTAAATCGTATGACCGAGGCAGATGCGTCCCTGAATATTGAATTTTTTCTTGGAATAATCCCACCAGCGGGCATTGAACAGCTTTTCCATAATGACACTTGTCAGAAATTCCACGATGTCCGCCAGAAGCATCCCCAAAAAAATGACAAGCACGATAATGTACCATTTGGAATAGCCGAATTTTTCATAGAACGGGCTCAGGCAGACGCTGAAAACGGTGGCACCCGTTCCGTAGATCGGGCACATCGGTCCGGTCAGAAAACCGCGGTTGACAAACTTTTTCTCGCCGACGGAGCAGTAAATGGTCTCGACTACCCAGCCGACGATGCTGTACAGAAAAAAATAGAGAATCGTATCAATCACGGCATTCATAGATTGCTCCTGCTCTTGCAACGTCGCGGCGGAATTTTTTCTGATACGACGGGAATTTTTTGATAAGAATTTCGTGCATCGCGCAGTATTTGTCCGCCATGCTGACCAGAAAGCTCTCGCGATACTTCGGCGGAACCGGCGTCAGGGGCCACATATGCCGCAGAATGATATTCTCTTCCAGCGCGGAAAGCGGAAACAGTGCCTTTGCGTTTTTCAGCGCGAAGCCCGGATGACGGTAGCCGTGCAGACGGTGCGAGCCGTCGCCTTTTTTGTGCCAGTCATAGTACACCAGATCGTGCATCAGAGCGGCTCTGGCAGCCGAACGAGCCTGCAGATGCTTGCGCTTTGAAGCGGTATAGCTCATATACGACACGCTCAGCATATGCTGCCGGCAGGTGATGTCTGCGTGCTGAATATTTTTCTCCGTGCTCTGAAACTCCGGCGTCGCGTAAATATCGCCGACCACCGAAAAATATTCCGGCTCGTTCGTCTCATTGATGACATAGGATTTCACATACGTTTCATAACGTTTTCCCATTTTACTCTTCCCTTTCAAATCAATGCAGAATGATGAATGCAGAATGCAGAATTATATTGTAAAATCAAGCCCGCAGGGTTTCCGAAATTCTTAATTGCTAATTCATAATGCAGAATGCAGAATGCAGAATTATATTATAAAATCAAGCCCGCAGGGTTTCCGAAATTCTTAATTGCTAATTCATAATGCAGAATGCAGAATGCAGAATTATATTATAAAATCAAGCCCGCAGGACTTCCGACATTCTTAATTGCTAATTCATAATTCAGAATGCAGAATGCAGAATTAT
>CAMEBF010000017.1 GCA_945912145.1 uncultured Clostridia bacterium
TATTATAAAATCAAGCCCGCAGGGTTTCCGAAATTCTTAATTGCTAATTCATAATTCAGAATGCAGAATGCAGAATTATATTGTAAAATCAAGCCCGCAGGGTTTCCGAAATTCTTAATTGCTAATTCATAATTCAGAATGCAGAATGCAGAATTATATTGTAAAATCAAGCCCGCAGGGTTTCCGAAATTCTTAATTGCTAATTCATAATTCAGAATGCAGAATGCAGAATTATATTATAAAATCAAGCCCGCAGGGCTTCCGACATTCTTAATTCTGAATTCTTAATTCTAAATTGTAAAAATCGTTTATCTCCATATAATAACTATTATATAATATCATATACTCCAACGTTTTTCAATCGTTGACAAAGAGTTTTTTTTATGGTACACTACTTTTAACAAGTGAGTTGGGCAATTACGCACTTCGGTGTGAGGAAAGTCCGGGCTTCACAGAGCAGGATAACGGCTAACGGCCGCCGAGGGTGACCTTAGGGAAAGTGCAACAGAAAGAAACCGCCCAGATCTTGGGTAAGGATGGAAAGGCGAGGTAAGAGCTCACCGGCGCACAGGAGACTGTGCGGCCCTGTAAACCCTATCCGAAGCAACACCGATATGGAGTGGTCTGCTCGGCCATAACTCCGACGGGTGGCGCGAACCGCAGGGCAACCTGCGGTCAAGACAGATGATTGCCTTCAATGACAAAACCCGGCTTATAGACTCACTCGTTTTCCCGTCACCTTATGCGGCAAGTATGAGGTGACTTTTTTCTTCATGCAAAAAAAATTATTTTTCAAAATGTGCAAAGTTCAAAGTGCAAAGTGCAGTTCCGGAAGCCCTGCGGGCTTGCATTATACGCCTGCGGCGCGCTTTTCATAAAAAAACGGTTTTGTCAATTATAAGGAATCAAAAGGCGAAGCCTTTTCCGACATTGCACTTTGAACTTTGCACTTTGAACTTTCAAAAAAAATTAAATCATTATACATAAAAACGAAGTGATCTCCATGTTAAATCTCATTTTAGGCCGGGCCTCTTCCGGCAAGACAACCTATGTGCGAAATATCATCGCCGAACGTGTCCGTGAGGGAAAGCAGGCGACGCTGATTGTGCCCGAGCAATTCTCGTTTGAGAGCGAACGCGCCATTGTCTCCCTGCTCGGTGCGAAAGACGCGGCATCGGTACGGATCGTCAGCTTTTCGTCGCTCTCCAAAAAAATTCTCGACGAATACGAGCCGGACCGAAAACCGCCGGTGACGCAGGCCGCCAAAGCCGTGCTCATGAGTATGACGCTCGAAGCCGCCGCCGAGCATCTGGAACTTTTCGGAGGTTGCCGGAAGAATCAGAAGACGATCGCCGAGCTGCTGCACACCGCCGACGAGCTGATTCAATGCGGCGTCACGCCGCAGGAATTGGAAGATGCGGCGCAGCGCACCGAAAACCGTGTCCTGATTCAGAAATCAGAGGAGATCGAGATCATCGCGGAGCTTTACAAGACGCTGCTCACCGAGCGGTTTTCCGACGACCGCTATCTCATCAACGAGGCGGCGAAGCATATCGCAGAAAAGCAGCTCTTCCGCGGACAAACCGTCGTTTTCGACGAGTTTTCCGGCTTTACTGCGCAGGAAAATCTGATCGTCGGCGAGCTGTTACAGCAGGCGGACGAAGTCTACGTCACGCAATGCGCCGAAAGTCTGCGCGATACGTCCGGCGGCACCGGTGCGCTCTCCTATGCGGTGGATAATCTGCATTCCCTCATCGCCTTGGCGAACAAAAAAGGTGTTCCCATCGCCGAACCGGTTCTGTCGCAGCATGACGGGCACTATCACACCGACGCCATCGCGTTTTTAGAAAAAGGACTGTACGAGCCCGACCCCGAAATTTATGACGGCGACGCGCCCGAAATCACCGTGACCGCCGCCGAAAATCTCTATGACGAGTGCGAATTTACGGCGATGACCGCCAAAAAGTTAGCGCGGGAAACGGGGATCCGCTACCGCGATATCGTTGTCGTCAGCCGCAGCGCAGATTATCAGAAATACCTGCCGTTCGCGTTCAAAAAGTACGACATTCCCGTCTTTGAGGACAAGCGCGTCGCGCTGGAAAACGCGCTGATCGTCATTTTTGCGCTGTCGGCTCTCTCGCTTGCCGTCGAGGGCATCACGACCGACCGTATTTTCCGCTATCTCAAGACCTACATCGCCGGCATTCCGGAGGACGACATTGCCGACCTGGAAAACTATGTTTTCCTGTGGCAGATCGACTACGGCGGCTGGCTGACCGACTGGACGGGTCATCCGGAGGGACTGGGTAAAAAATTCGACGAAGAAGCCGAAGAAAAACTGGCGTCGCTCAACGCGATCCGAAAAGCCATTGCCCAACCGATTCTGCGTCTCAAGGAGGCGCTTCGGGACAAAGACGGCTTCGGCTGCACGAAAGCACTTTATGAATTTCTGATGCAGAACAAAGCGAATGAGCATCTGCTCTCGTTCGCCATGGGGCTTGACGGCGCTGACGCCTACGAATGCGAACGCTCCTGGGACGAGCTGATGGACGTGCTGTCCCTTTTAGCCGACACCATCGGAACCCGTCCGATCACGCCGGAACGCTATCTGGAGCTGTTCCGAATCATGATTTCTTCTTCCGACGTCGGCACCCTGCCGGGAGGCCTCGATCAGATCACGGTCGGCGACGCCGACAGAATCCGCGTTTCCGATAAAAAAGTGCTGTTCATCGTCGGCGCGAACGACGGCATTTTCCCGGCGGCATCGTCCGGCTCGTTCATCTTAACAGAGAACGACCGCCGTCTTTTGAAGAATAACGGCGTCGAGCTCGGCGGCGACAGCATCGACAAAATGCGCAAGGAGCGTCTGCGCGTCTACAGCACGCTGAGCATTCCGCGCGACCGGCTGTTCGTTTCATACGCGCTGAGCGATTTCAAAGGCTCGCCGTTGTCCCCCTCGGAGATCGTCACCATGATCCGTCAGATCGTGCCGCGTCATCACGCCGTCGAATACGCGCTGCTTGATCCGCTTGACACGGTCGAGAGCCGTCAATCCGCATTTGAGAGCGCCGCGCTGCATTTTGCCGACAATTCAGCTTATGCGTCATCCGTCAGGCAATATGTCACTAACGCGGACTGCTTCGGCGACCGTCTGCGCGCCGTGGAACGCGCCGTCAGACGCGAACCGGTACGCTTCCGGAATCCCGAAAAGGCCGCCGCGCTCTTCGGCAAGAATCTATACATGACCCCCTCACGCATTGAGGATTATTATAAATGTCCGTTCCGCTATTTCTGCCGCTACGGGCTTAAGGCTTCGCCGCTTGAACGCGCCACGTTTGACCCGCGTCAGAACGGTCTGCTCGTTCACGCCGTTCTCGAAAAGCTCTTCGCCGAATACGGCAGCCGCGGTCTGACCGCGCTTACAAAAAAGGAACGCCGGGACGCCATCGAACGCGAAGCCGAAGCCTACATCGAGGAGAGCATGGGCGGCAAAAAAAATATGGACAAACGCTTTCTCTATTCGCTCTCGCGCAGCGTGCTGACGATCTGTGACATTCTCGAGAAGCTCGTCAGCGAATTTTCAGACTGCAAATTCGAGACGCGCGACGTCGAGCTTCGCATCGGCGATGACGGAGAGGTGCCGCCCTATACCGTTCCGCTTCCCGGCGGCGGCAAAGCCATTCTGAACGGCGTGGTTGACCGCGTCGATACGATGGAAGCCGAAGACGGGCAGACGCTCTACCTGCGCGTCATTGACTACAAAACAGGCGGCAAGGATTTTCATCTCGAGGACGTGCTTTCGGGGCTGAATATCCAGATGCTCGTCTATCTGCTGTGTCTCATCGAAAACGGCAAAGTCCGCTACGGCGAAACGGTTCCGGCCGGCGTGCTGTATGTTCCCGCAAAATCAGGCAAAAACGAGCTGGGACGGTACGCTTCCGACGACGATATTGAAAAAGCAACGATTGCAAGCAGCCGCATGAAGGGCATCGTGCTCGACGACGCCGAAGTTATCAAGGGTATGGACAGCTCCGGCGGCGGACGGCGCATCGAAGCGACCGTCAAAGACGATAAACGAACCAAAAATAAAAAATTCACGCTGCATCAGTTCGACCTGCTGCACAGCGCGATTGACGCCGTGATCAAAGATATGGGCGAAGCGCTGCGGAAAGGCGAAGTCAGCGCGGTGCCGATGCTCGACGGCAATTATAAAAACACCTGTCAATACTGCGATTATCAGACCGTGTGCGGACGCGAAAAAGACGACCCGAGCGCGACGCTCTTCAAAGGCGACGTCTGGGAAACGCTCGAGGAAAGGGAGGGAACGGACAATGGCTGAAAGAAACTGGACAAAAGAACAGCAAAATGCCATTGACGCTCGGAACGGCACGCTGCTGCTTTCGGCGGCTGCCGGTTCCGGCAAGACCGCCGTGCTCGTCGAACGCATTATCCGTCTGATGACCGAAGGCAGCAACCCCGTTGATCCGTCCGAGCTGCTCGTGGTGACCTTCACGAACGCCGCCGCCGCCGAGATGAAAACAAGAATCGCGGGTGGCATCGACGCGCTCATCCGCAAAGAGCCGACCAACAATTTATACCGCAGCGTCAAAATGAAGCTGCCGAGCGCCGCCGTGAGCACGATTGACTCATTCTGCATCAAGCTGGTTCGCGAAAACTTTCACAAAGCCGGCATTGCGCCCGATTTCGCGATTCTTGATAATAGCGACGAAAAAATCCTCATCGCCGAGGCCATGAGCGCGACGCTCGACACGCTCTGTCAGGAGTCGCCCGACATATACGACCTGCTCAACTCCATGACGGCCTACAACCGCGACGACAGCGCGCTTTCCGAAAAAATTCTGCGTTTGTACCGCTTTTCCCTGGCGCATCCGTTTCCCGAAAAATGGCTGTGTGAAGTTGAGGATATGTATCGGGACGACGTTCCCGTCGCAGATTCCGTCTGGGGAAAAATCATTCTGGAATACGCCGAAAACACCTTTGCCTACAGCCGCGAACTGCTCGAAGAAGCGCTGAACGACATCCTTCCGTCGGAGGTCATCGCCGAAAAATACGAAGCGTCGCTGCAAAATGTGCTGCTGCTTCTCGACAGGCTTGACATCATGATGCAGAACAAGGACTGGGACGCGCTGCACGACTTTTTCCGGAATTTCACATGGTCAAGGCTGCCCACCGCACCCAAAGGCTACGGAGACGATCCGTACAAACTCGCCGCCGAAGCGAAATACAAAGCCGTCGCGTCACTTTTTGAGGACTGCGGCAAAATGTTCTGCGCCGATACCGCGGAAAACCGGGAAGACCTCGAAAAGCTCGCACCCGTCATCAAAGAGCTGCTGAACACCGTCCGTGAGTTCGGCAAGAACTATGAGTCACTCAAAGAGGAGCAAAATCGCTACACCTTTACGGACATCATGCACCGTGCGTTGCGGCTGCTCATCCGGGAAGAGAACGGCGAAATCCGCAAGACGCCGCTTGCGTCCTCTCTCGAAGCGCAATACCGCGAGATTCTCATCGACGAATATCAGGACACGAACGAAGCGCAGGATATGCTTTTCGCCACACTCTCGAGAAACGGAGAAAACCTCTTCATGGTCGGCGACGTCAAGCAGAGCATTTACCGTTTCCGTCTCGCCATGCCCGAAATTTTCGTCAAAAAAAGCCGCGAATACGCGGATTTCGACAACAAAACCTACCCGGCGAAAATCATTCTCGGCAAAAATTTCCGAAGCCGCAAGGGCATTCTGGACGGCATCAATTTTCTTTTCCAGAATTTAATGTCCGATTACGCCGGTGAAATGGAATACACCGAAAAAGAGGCACTGCATTACGGCGACACCTATCCCCCGGATGAAGAGCCGGCCACCGAGCTGCGCTTTCTCGAAGCGTCCAAAACGGAGGAAGAAGCGGCGTACATCGCGAAGCTGATTGACGATATGCTGCAAAACGGCGCCGAAGTCACCGAACGCGGCGTGAAGCGAAAAGCAAAAAAATCGGACTTCTGCATTCTGCTGCGCAGTCCGTCCGGCAAGCTGGAAATCTACGAAAACGCGCTCAAACAGCGCGGCATCGCATCAAGCGGCGACAAAAAAAGCAGCGTATTCGACGCGCCGGAGGTCGGCGTCTTCCTCTCCCTCTTAAAAGTCATCAACAATCCCACGGACGACGTCGCTTTTCTCTCGCTGATGCTCTCTCCTCTTTACGGCTTCACCGCCGACGAGCTCACCGATCTAAAACTTCCCGATAAAAAACGGAAGCTGATCGCCTGTCTGCGCGAAGCCGCCGATCATGACGAAAAATGCGCGAGACTTCTTTTTGACCTCGATTCGTATCGGAAACAAGCCGCCGTCATGCCCTTTGACGCCTATATCCGCACGCTGCTCGACAGAACAGGTTATCTTGCCGTTGTCAGCGCGATGAAACACGGCGAAGTGCGCCGGCGCAATCTGATTTTATTGTGCGAATTTGCCGCGTCCTACGCCGAAAACGGCGGCAGCGGCATCAGCGGTTTCCTGCGCTACATCGCACGCGCGGCGGAAAACGGCGCGGATATTCCGGCGGCGTCCGAAACGAGTGAAAATGCGGACGTTGTCAAGATTTACAGCATTCACAAATCCAAAGGACTTGAATTTCCGTTTGTGATTCTGGCAGACTGCGCCAAGCCCTTCAACAAGAGCGACATGACCGACGATATGATCATCAGTCCGTCGGCGGGCGTCGGCATGGTCATCATCAACAACGAACGCAAACAGAAATACCCGACGATCGGTCACACGGCGGCGCGGCTCGCCGTCAAACGGGCATCGATCTCCGAAGAGCTGCGCGTCCTTTACGTCGGCATGACGCGAGCCAAAGAAAAGCTCATCGCCGTTTCCACCGTCGCAAAACCCGAAAAAGCGGTTTCAAACGCCGTCACCAATACGCTCGGCGGTCGCAGAATTTTCCCCTGCGCCGTGCTGAACGCGACAAGCTATACGCAATGGTTCCTGATGGGGTATCTGTCCCACCCGGATTTGGAGCCCCTGACAAGGGAATGCGGATTGACAGTCGAACACCGCTATGACGCCCCGGGACGCATTCGCCTGATTCTCGACAAACTGACCGAAGAGCAATCGGAAATCACCGAAGAAACCGTATCCGCAGCTGATCCCGTGATCATCGAAGCGATCCGCGACCGCGCAGAATACGAATATCCCTATATTCTTCCTGCCGATGCACGTCCGAAACGCGCCGCCTCGGATTTTGAACAGCAGAAGTTCACACCCGAATATTTCGCCGTTTCCAAGCCGTCATTCCTGTGCTCGGGAGAACTGACGCCGGCGCAGATCGGCACGGCGAACCATCTGTTTTTACAGCATCTCGATTTTGGAGCATCTTCCGCCAAAGCAGAATGCGAACGCATGACGCGTGAAAAAATCCTGACGCCGCAGCAGGCGGCTGTCATTCACCGAGAGAAAGTCGAAAAGTTCCTGCGCTCTCCCCTGTGTGAACGCATTCGGCAGGCGGAAAACGTGCTGCGCGAAAAGGAATTTACCGTCGAAATTGAGCTTGGCGACATCGAACCGACTGCGGCGGAGAATGTCCGGCACGAAAAAATACTCGTCCTCGGTAAGACCGATCTTGTTTTCATAAAGGACGGTCAGGCGACCGTCGTCGATTACAAAACAGACCGGACAAAAACCGAAGACGAGTTCATCGAAGCCTATCGGGGACAGCTCACCATGTACCGTCGCGCGATGGCGCAGCTCCTTGAAATGCCGATTGCCGAAACGCTGATCTACTCGTTGGAGCTGGGCAAGGAAATCGCGATTCCCTTTACACGATAATCAGTTCAAGCAGAAAGACCGTCAGGCAGGCGCAGACGGAAACCGTGAGCAGGCTTTTGCCGAACCACGCGAGAAGCACCGCAACGGCGAACGCCGCGATCGCCGACCAGATGCTCCCCGTTTCCGACAGAATCGCGGGGAAGGTCATCACGGCAAGTGTGACATACGGCACATAGTATAAAAACGAGCGGATAAATTTATTTTTGATTTCCCGCCGGATAAGCACCAGAGGCAGCATACGGATGAGATATGTAACGCCTGCCATCAGCAGAATATAGATCCAGACATTACCCTTCATGCTGCGCCTCCTCTTTCACGGGGAACAGCAAGGCGGCTGCGGCGGCGATGACGACCGTCAGCAGAATCGTTCTGGTTCCCGAAGCCATGGACGATAGTACCGGCAGCTCAGAAAATGCGAAGCTGAGCAGCATGGAGACGATTACGACGCCAAGAATCACTTTACTTTTCCGCGCAGGCGGCACGATGATCGCGATGAACATGCCGTACAGACCGACGCTCAGAGCGCGAACGATGCGGACAGGCAGGAGATTGCCCATCAGCACACCTAAAAACGTGCCGAGCGCCCAACCCGGCGCAGCGACGACGATCACGCCGTAGGTATAATACGGATTGAGCATTCCCTTGACTGCCATGGAGACGCCGAAGATTTCGTCCGTCACATCGGTGCTGATCAGCAGACGGTGCAGAACGGACGTCTCAGCAGGCAGCTTCTGGCTGAGCGAACACGACATCAGCAGATACCGGGCGTTCGCAATGATCTCCATCACGGCAACCTCGAGATAGCCCGCACCGGAAGCGATCAGCGTAAAGCCGGCAAATTCTCCCGCCGACGCGTTGATCGTCAGACTCGTAATCATCGCCTGAAACGCCGTAAATCCGGCGTTCTTTGCGGCGATGCCGAGCGTAAACGCCACGGCAAAATAACCCAAACAAATCGGAATGCCGTCCCGCATTCCGTTTACAAAACAAGTTTTATTCACACTTTTCACAGCATTCATCCCTGTATTGCCGGCAGCTTCTCCGACTGCCGGCAATTTTTATAGTTTTCCGAAATTTTCAAACAAAGGCAATCCCAATTCAGTCGGCAACAGCGGCATCACCGCGAGAAGCAACGACAACAGGATTCTGAAAAATATGACAAAATACATATTTTTCACCTTTTTCTTATTTTGCATTTTCCGGTGCTTTCGGTTTGACCAACACCGAACGGTATACATGATAAATCACATACCCGGGCTTTGCGCCGACGGGCTTTTTGAGGTTGCGCGCCTCGGTATAATCCACCTCGACCGCGCCGGCTTCGCGTCCCGAGCTGTAATAGGCGGCTGTCTCGGCGGCGAACTCCATCGCCTTTTCCGTCGGCTCTCTGCCGTCAAGCGCGAGAATAACATGGGAACCGGGTGCTTTCTGAATATGGAACCACAGATCGCTCTTCGCCGCTGTTTTCAGCGAAAGCGTATCGTTCTGGATATTGTTCCGTCCGACAAAAACCGTAAAACCGTCGGGAGCCGGGAACGAAAGAGGCGGCATGGGCTGCGCTTTTTTCTGTTTCGCGCCTGATTTATGTTTCAGAAAACCGCTGTCCGCGAGCTCGCGGCGGATCTCCGCGATCTCCTTTTCCGTTTCGGCGCGGTTCAGTTCGTCCGCAACGGTGCGAAGATACGCGAGATCTTCCCGACCCTCTTCAATCAGCGTTGTCAGCTTTTCTTCCGCCGTGCGCAGCTTGCGATATTCTTTATAATACCGCTGCGCGTTTTCACTCGGCGTCAGCTCGGGTTTGACGGGAATGGCAATCACCTTACAGCCGTCATAATAATTTTCGACTTCATAAACAGACGCGCCCTTTGTGAGCCGATAGAGATTGGCGTTGATGAGCTCGGCGAAAATTTTCTTTTCCTCCCGGTCCTTGCACGCCTCCAATTCAAGCATCTGATTGCTGATCTTTTTGGCGAGTCGCTCAATCAGATTGTTGATATTCTTAAAAAGATCCTCCGCTTTGGACTTTGTTCGTACAAGCCGTTCGCGCTCATAGTAAAAGCTCTCGAGCAGCTCGGAAAGCGATTCATACGACGTATACTGCGCCGCCGAACCGTACTGCGTGATCGGGATAAACGAAAAATCCAGCAGTTTTCCGTCCGCATCCGCAACGGCCGTCGGGGAAACGGTTGCGCTCTGCACCGTATTTTTCAGCACGTCCAGTTCAAAACGCAGCTTCTCGGTCTGCTGTGCGGTCAGCTCGTTCGCCGCCGTGTCGCCGCCGCCCGAACGGTACGCGATTTCCCGGCACAAAACAGGCGACATACCCTCCATCACAGACAACAGCGCGCCGCTGAGCTTTGTTTCTTTTTTGCTGAGATGCGCGATGATCTCGTCCGTATCCGTCTGCAAAAGATTCAGTTTATGCTGCGCCGGCGGCAGCTCATACGTCAGTCCAGGCAGAATCTGACGGACGGACGATTTCGACAAGTCCACCCGCTTGACGCTGTCCAGAATGACGTCGTTCTCATCGAGCAGAATGATATTGCTGTACTGCGCCATGATCTCCACGACCAGCGTTCTTGTGACACGGTCGCCGAGCTCGTTCACCGCGCTGAAAATCAATTTCACAATGCGGTCAAAGCCGACCTGCTCCCATCCGATCAGCGTCGCGCCGACCAAGTGCTTGCGCAGGAGCATACAGAGCATCGGCGGATTCGCCGGATTCTCGATCGAATGCGTCGTCAGATGCAGTCTCGGCGCGCTGCCCGAAGCCGAAAGCAGAAGACGGTATGCACCGCTTCGCGTTCGCAGGGTCAGGATCAGCTCGACTTTTTGCGTCTGATAGATTTTATCGACCTTTGCGCCGAGCAGAACCGGTTTCAGCTCTTCGGACAGCAGATGTAAAAAGATTCCGTCAAGCGCCATTTATCTCACCGTTTCATACGGAGCATTCTGCCGCGCAAGCGTGAAAGAAAGCTCCGGGAATTTTTGCTGTAATTGTTTTTGGAGCTCCGCCATCACGGGATTTTCCGTTGCAAAATGCCCGGCGACCAAGAGATTGATGTTCCACTCCGCCGCCAATAGAAATTCGTGATGCTTGGCTTCCCCTGTCACGAACGTATCGCACCCGGCTTTCGCCGCTTCGGGGATATATTCGCCGCCGGCGCCGCCGCAAACGGCAATTTTACGCGGTCTCTTTCCGATGTCAAACAGCCGTACCGCCGAGCCGAGCTTCTGCGATACGAACAAAGAAAATTCCTTAGCAGAAGAAAAATCGGCATTCCCCATACGCATGATCGGCGCGCCCTCCGCGTAAAGCGGCTGTGTATCGGTCAGACCCAGAATGCCGCAGAGAACATCGTTTACGCCACCATCTGCCATATCGAGATTCGTATGCGCCGAAAGCACGGTGATGTCGTTTCTGACCGCCTCATACAATGCCGAACCGGCATCGATATGCTTGACCGCATGAAAAATCAAGGGATGATGGCACACAATCAGGGGGATTGTCTGCACCTTCGCCTGTTTTACGACGTCCGCCGTGCAGTCAAGCGCAAGCAGAACGCTGTCCGTCTCACGGTCAAACGATCCGGTCATCAGACCGCTGTTGTCCCACGGAAGCTGCGTCCCGTACGGCGCGAACACGTCGATCGCATCATAAATATCGCGAACTGTTACCATAAGTCTTTCCAGTCCTCCCGTTTCTTTGCCTGTGTCAGCACATCGCCGAAAACGGCGGCTTCCCGAGTATTCCCCATTTTTTGCAGTCCCTCATACCGGGACGACAAATACCGGAGCTGTTTTTTCAAATACGCCCGTTCCGTTTCGGTTTCCGTGCCGACCGTATCGCCGAAATAATAATAGAACTCGTCTTTTTCTTCGTTTTTGCCGCTAAAGTACGCGCTGATGACAAGATATGTACGACCTGCGTCCGAACAGGTCTTCTCCGTGTCGATGGTAAATCCGTTTTCGCTTAAGAATTTGCGAACATCATACGAATGCGTCATCGGCTGCAAAACAAGATGCACCGCCTCGTTCCGGATCCACGGCGCAGCGGCTAAAATCTCCGCAATCAGCGTGCCGCCCATACCGGCGATGACGATCTCCTGCGTCTCATGAGGAATATTTTGCAGGCCGTCGGACAAAATGAGAGATATATTCTTTTCGAGTCCGTATTCTTTCACAGTCTTTTCGGCGTTTTTCAAAGGGCCTTTGCCGATGTCCGACGCGATGGCCCGCTGCGTTTTTCCGGACATAACAAGAAATGCCGGCAGATAACCGTGGTCAGTGCCGACATCCGCTGTCAGACGGTCTGCCCGAACCAGATCGGCCGCCGTCTGTAATCTGTTTGGCAAACGCGGCGTCATTCCGCCTTGCCTGCGTTCAGCTTTTCCACCAATTCGTCAACGTCAACGCCGTGAACCATGCAGGCCTGCTCGATCGTCTCGGCTCTTGCCGACGGACAACCGAGGCAGTGCATGCCCATTTCCAGAAAATAAGGCGCTAAGGAGCGGTCTGCGTCCAGAACGTCGCCGATGGTTGAATTTTTGGTAATTTCCATTTTGTATTCCTCCGAAAAATTATTGAATATTGGTTTTTGCGATGAGATACTTCGGTCTGTCCTTGACCTCGGTATATATTCTTGCCAGATACTCACCCGCTATGCCGATGCTCACAAGGATCAGGCCGCCGACGAACAGCACGCCGAACAGAATCCCCCGAAGCGTCAGCGAGAAGACATAGCCGATGCTGATGAGTCTGATGATCACGCCGATCGCATAGACCACACTAAGAATCAGCAGACCGATGCCGAGATAGAGCGGAATGCGAAGCGGCGACGATGTATAGCCGATGATGCCGTCCATCGCGTACTTGAACAGCTTGCGAACCGACCACTTGGTCTCGCCGGCTGCGCGTTCGCGGTTCTCATGCGGGAACCACTTGGTCGAGAAGCCGACCCAGCTGAAAATCCCCTTGGTGAAGCGGATATTCTCCCGCATGGCGAGAATGGAATCCACCACGCTGCGCGTCATGATGCGGTAATCCTGCGCACCCTCGTCAATATACGTTTCGGAAATTTTATTGATCAGCTTATAAAACGATGCAGACAGAAAGCTCTTGAACTTCTTTTCTCCGGCGCGGTCAACGCGTTTGCACGCCGCAACGTCGTAGCCCTCTTCGTCAACGGCTTTGAGCATTTCAGGAATGAGATCGGGAGAATGCTGCAGGTCCGCGTCGATAAATCCGGCAAAATCACCCGTACTGTGCTCCAGTCCGGCGAGCATCGCACCCTCTTTTCCGAAATTCCGGGAAAATGAAATATATTTCACACGGTCGTCTTTTTCGGCAAAGCCCTCGAGAATATGCAGCGTATCATCCTTACTTCCGTCGTTGACGAACAACAGCTCGAACTCGTATTTTTCGCGGCAAGTCTCCGCGACCCGCGTGATCTCACGGTAAAAAGCCGGCAAGACCTCGGCCTCATTATAACAGGGAACGATCAACGATAGTTTTTTCATGTACTCACTTCCAATCAAAATTAGTATAACATACCCCGTCGGGAAAATAAATAGTTTTATGAAATTTTTGCGGCGATTTCCGCTGCCGGAAACCACCGCTTTTGTTATTCCGTAAAGTTGATATACTGAATATAGGTATCCTCCGCAAAGGATTTGAGATTATAGAGAATCAGAATATCCGTCACGCCGTTTTCGGCGATCAGATCGGGGATGACTCCCATATAATACCGCATATCGACCAGAAGGATTTTCTGATAGTCGCCGATAAGATACGGCAAAAAGGAATTGGCATAGGAATCCTTGATGAGCAGCAGCGTTTTCCCGTTCTGCGCCTGCGTGTCGACCGTCACAAGGCTGTCGTTGCCGCCGAGGAAGTACAGATATTTGTCTTTCCCGGTCGCCTTTTCGGGAAAGTAAATAGAAGACGAAACCTCACCTTTGCTGTTTGTCACCGTCATGTTGCCGAGAACCTTTCCGGACGGCGCGCTGACGGTATCGGCGTTCCGGCCGTCAAACAAGCCGTAACGCGAATAGGTCGTGCCGAAAAAGGAATCGCTGACGGTTTCACATTCCCAGTATGCAAACGGTTCGGCCTGCTCGCCGCACGCTTTTTTATATTCCGTATAAGCATAATAAGCACCCAGATTCGTCCAATGATGGTCGGTGCGGTAATAGATATACTCGTCCTTGTGCGACTCCATCACCGGCGTCAGATTGATAAAACCGTCAAGCTCTTTTGCGGCTTCATCAAGCAGCGCGTTTCCGTCCGCTGTGACGGCAAACGGCGGCAGCTTCTGCGAAAGAATCTGCGTCGCTGTCGGCGCGATGATCGTTTTCGTGTCGATTCCGTAAGTCTCTTTCGTAAAGGCAATAAATTCCTTGACGGACTGACAATTCGCAAGGAAACCGGCGGCGCTCTCTTCGTCGAAAGAATCGAGGAGATAGCCGTCCTTGCCTTTGAAAACGCCGTTGTTCGAGGTCTTGCCCGTCGCCTCCTCCGCGACGGCTTTCACGCTGACCCACCAATCCCGCAGCACAAAATGGTCGGCAAGATAGGTTGCGAAATCAGAAGTAAACGAGCCGTCTTTCAGCGACTCTACCGTCAGCTTGGGGAAAGAAGCCAGCGAACGGTTTTCATTATCGGAAAATTCCTTTTTCGGCGCGGCAATATTGGCAATTGCCAAGGCCAGCAGAAGGACGGCAAACAAGGATACAAAAATTTTATTTCTCATGCTTCCCCTCCTCAGAACCGGAAATAGATAAACGGATTATAGGTGCTGTCCACGAGATACCCGACGGAGAGGACGAACAGCAGCAGGTACCATACCGTTTCCAGAACGGTGAAAGCAGCCGGCTTCTTTTCGCATTCCCGCTCAAGCTTTTTGCCGAGAGATGCGCAAAGCGGTGTCGAAGCGAGCAGAAGAATCAGCAGCAGAACGGCGTTCGAGGCAAGGCTGTAGACAAAATCACCCTCCGCAAAGCCATTCGCGCCGAACATACTGCCGAGGAATGCGAAAAGCTGCGCCGTATCGTCAAACGCGAAGATCACCCAGCCGAAAACGACGACCAGGAGCGTGTACAGATGCCGCACAACAGACGGAAGCTTCGGCAAGAACCGGTTCAGCACGAATTTTTCGAGCAGCAGGAAAAGCCCGTAATACAGGCCCCAGAAAACGAAATTCCAGGACGCGCCGTGCCAGAGCCCCGTCAGGAGCCAGACGATAAGAATATTGCGCACCTGCCGGAGCTTCCCTTTGCGGTTGCCGCCAAGCGGGATATAGACATATTCCTTGAACCACGTTCCCAGCGAGATGTGCCATCTGCGCCAGAACTCGGTAATGCTCGTCGAAATATACGGATAATTGAAGTTCTCCAGAAAATGGAATCCGAAAAGATTGCCCAGACCGATGGCCATATCCGAATAGCCCGAGAAATCAAAATAAATCTGGAACGTATAAGCGATCGCGCCGAGCCATGCGGCGGCGGCCGTCAGATGCCCGTCGGTGTTTTCCGTCAGACATGACCAGAGATAGCCGATATTGTTGGCCAGCAGCACTTTTTTGGCAAGGCCGACGAGGAACCGCTTGATGCCCTGTGCGGCCAGATCAAAGCTGACCTTCCGGTGATTGATCTCTTCGGCGACGGTCTTATAGCGGACGATCGGGCCGGCAATCAGCTGCGGGAACAGCGAGATATACAGTCCGAAATTCAGGATATTTTTCTGCGCTTCGGCGTCCTTGCGGTAGACGTCAAAGACGTAGGACATCGCCTGAAACGTAAAAAACGAGATGCCGATGGGCAGAGAAAGCTTCGTCTCAGGAAGCGCGGTATGGGCGACGGCATTGATGTTTTCAATGACGAAATTGCCGTACTTGAACACGCCGAGCATCAGGAGATTGACAATCACGCTGACGATCAGAATCGCTTTCTGCGCATTTTTCTTTTGCTCAAAACGGTCGATTCCCAGCCCGAAAAGATAATTCAGCGCGATGGAACCGAGCATAATGACAATATAGACCGGCTCGCCCCATGCGTAAAACACAAGACTGGCAAGCAGAAGCAGGACGTTGCGGCCCTTATCCGGCATCAGATAATAGAGCAGCAGGACGACCGGCAAAAAGACGGTTAAAAATTCAAGGCTGCTGAAAACCATAGAAGCTCCGTCTCAGAAGAGACCGGCAATGGCGGTTTTCGCTGCGGAATTATTATTGGATACGCAGAAGACCACATAGTTTCCGTTTGTATAAATGACGGCGGATTCCAGCTTGGGAACCTCCTTGGGCACATAATCGGCATAGTCCTCGATCTGCGTCGCCTTACGGCTCTCCATGCCGCTGACGATGGAAGAAACCGCAGAGCTGCTCGATGCTTTGACGACCAGTACTTCTTCCGCAACGGCGGCAGACGCCGTATAATAGGAGGCCTCCGCTACGTCAGAAGAAGAGATACCGAACATCGAAAGCGCTCTCGCAGAGGAGCCCTTGGAAAGCGACTCTTCAAACCAGCCCGAATGGGAAACAATCGAGGACGCGATATTGTCAACGCTGACGGCGTTGTCCGGTTTTGCTGTTGTCGGGGTCTTGGTCGTTGTCACCTGTGTTTCCGGTGCTTTGGTCGTCGTCACGGCTGTAGTGGTCGAATCGGCCGTCGTGGTTCCGGCAGCGGTGGTCGGAACAGATGTCTCCTGCTGCGAAACATCTTCCGACTCCGATTCCTTTTCCGTCATGACGGCAGTCGTGCTCTCCTCCGTAGAGGGTTCGTCGGACGTTTCCTCTTTGCTGCATCCGGCAAACACACCGAGGATGACAAGCAGGCAAACGAATACGCTGAGAATGGATTTGTTTTTCATTTTTTTTACTCTCCTGTCCTTTTATGGTTTACATACGGTATCAATGAGCCAGTTGCTCCATTTGACGCAATAGGAACGCGTCAGATGAATGCCGTCCGATGCGGCTCCTGCCGGAAGATCTCCCGCAGACGTCCGGAAAATCGTGCCGGCGTCGATATAGCGGACGCCTTCTTCCGATGCGATGCGTTTGATGACGGCATTTTTCGCGTTCACCTGCGCGTTGGTACAGCTGTAGCCGTTTTTCTGTGCGACGCTTTCATTCACGGGAAGAATCGCGTGGGCATAGACCGTCGCTTGCGGCGCTCTCGCCTTGACGCCCTGGATGATCGCCCGGTATTGCTCTCCCCATGCGCCGTCGGCATAACCGAGATCGTTGATACCGACCAGAATAATCACGACGTCATAACCGCGGTCTTTGACCTCGTCGATAAGATAGCGCGAGCTGCCGGAAATCTTCTTGGTGAAGATGGTGTTCGCGTGCAGACTGACCTTTCCGTAAAAATCGATTCTGTCCGTGACGTTGTAAGCGCCGATCGAAGCGACAAGCGAATCGCCGATCATCGCAATTTTATAGGTGGATGGATCACGAGGCACGGTGCCTTTGTTGCCCGTCGCGGATTTACCGTCTGCGCCGAACGTATACAGCAGCCCGTCAATGATCATCTCACCGATCGCCATAGAGCCGTCCTGATTATAGTAATAATAGTCGTTCCCGACCTGACGCCAACCGGTATACGCTTTGCCGTTTTCAAAGAAATAGGTTTTTCCGTCAACCGTCTGCGCGCCGTTGACGCCTTTGCCCTCTTCATCAAACATACAGGTCAGACCGTCGATGACAACTTTACCGACAGCCATCGAACCGTCTTCCTGATAATAATAGAAATCCTCGCCGTCCTGACGCCAACCGGTATACGCTTTACCGTTTTCAAAGAAATAGTTTTTTTCTTCAACCGTCTGCGCGCCGTTGACGCCCTTTCCCTCTTCATCGAAGAAATACAGCACGTTGCCGATGCGCATTGTGCCCTTATACAGGCCGGTGTCACGCCGGATATAATACGCCGTTCCGTCAATGATCTGATACCCGGAAGTCATGCAGCCGTAATCGGTAAAATAGAACGTACGACCGTCCGTATCGTCGGCAAAGCCCGTCAGAACGATCTGACCGGCACCGTCCGAATAATAAACATCCAGCCTTGCTGTATACCGCAGCAGGAGTCTGGCGTCCGCCACCGTCAGTTTGCCGTCCCGCGAAACATCAACAGCCGCAACATCGCCGTCATAAGCACTCAGATGCGCGCTGATGCGAAGCATTTCACGGGCATCCGCCGCCGTGCACTTACCGTCCCCGTTCAGATCAACGGAAATTGACGCCGGAAATACAGTAAACTGTTCCCCATTCTGAGTGAAAATTTGACCCTTTTCAAGATCCGGCGTAAAAAGCTGCGATTCCGTTCCATCTTCCGTTTCTCCGGTCTGAAGTTCTTCCGTACTTTTCGCGCCGGAAGAAGTCGCTGACGGCGATATGCCGGGAAGCAATAACAGGCAGAGCAAAACCATACAAACAGAGACAAGAAACTTTCCTTTGTTTTTCATAACAACACCCCAAACGTAAAATATATAAATAATTCTAACATACTAAAAATGCAATATCAAGCATAATTCCGACAAAAACTTACAAGAAATTACAATAAAAATCGGACATCGTTTCTATAAAGAAATCGGCGCTCCCTATTTTTCTTAAAAATCAAAATATCCATGTCAGTCTGAAATTTCATATTGACTTCCTGCGCATTTCTTTGTAAAATAATTGGTGAGGTGTTTCCGATGGGATTGTTCAAACATAAGGGTAAAAAGAGAAAAACGAACCGCGGAAAATTTGAACGGCTCGAGGTCGGCGGAAAAGCACTTCCCGTCCTGAACTTCTATCTGTTCACCGCAAAAGAGGACAGCGAACGTTATATTGAGCTGACCGCGCTCGAAGAACTGCCGGAGCTGCATTTCAGCGAGGTAGAGATGACCGTCATTCTTTCAACGAAAAAACTCGCGATCACGGCGGCTTTCGTAGACGCGTTTCCCAAAGGACGTTTCAAAGTGTACAAGTTCAAAATTATAGCAATACAGGAATTTTATATATAAAAATTTTCTGACTCTGCCTTTCGGCAGAGTTTTTTTATGACAAAAACCCCGGGGCAAAAGTGCGCGGTGCGGTGCGCCGCTGTGATGTTTGTCCCTAAAGGACAAGTGAAGCAGCCCTGCGGGCTATGAAGCATCGGCTTTGCCGACATGAAGTTTTGCCTGCCGGCAAAAGATTCGAAAGCCCTGCGGGCTTGAATCCGGACGAATGCAACACTGTAGTATTTTGTTGCGATTGATATTTTCATTCAACGACTTTCTCCGCTTCAGTAGAGTTTTATGATAGCAAAAACCCCGGGGCGAAAGCCCCGGGGAAACTGTTTTACCTGTTTTTTCTTATCCTCTGTTAAAGAGGCTTCTGAAGAATTCACCGATCTTTCTGAAGAGTTCGGCCAGCTTCTGGAAGAAGCGGATAAAGCCGTTCGGTGCAACGCCTTCATCGGTAAAGATACCGTCGAAGTACTTATTCAGAACACCCTTGAGCGTCTTGGAGAAGTTGTTGAGGATCGGCTCTTCACTCGTGTCAAGCATCTTCAGGATGAACTGCCAGGAGTTGTTGACATCGTGATAGAGGTCATCGGTCGCTTCTGCCGATTCGCTCAGACCGACGAAAATGTAGTACAGGACGTAGAGCGCCTGACCCATTCCGGGATCTTCACTTGCGGATTTTGCAAGCGATTCAAGCAGCGAGCAGACGGAGTTATAATTCTCCTCGTTCGGGATGTACTCTTTCAGGATCGCTTCGATCTTCGCAATGTTCTCGTCCATCGTCGCGAAGTCGATGACGATACGAAGGAGAATCGTGAGCATATCCGCTTTGTCGAGCTTGGAAGCGTACTTCATGGTGTAGTACGTCTCGCCGTTCTTGGACTGGTAGGTCACGACCTTACCGACTGTCAGCTCAGCAATCGCATCCGCTGCGAACGGTGTGAGGTCATAGCCGGTGGAATCCTTAACGGCTGTCAGCGCGTAGTTGAGAATCCACTCAAAGTCGTATGTGCTCAGGTCAATACCCATAAGCGATTCCAGATCACTCGTACCGAGTACGGGCTCAAGAGCCGCCAGAACCGTATCAACAGAGTTGACAATGTTCTTAAAGCAGGTGTCCAGACCGTTAGAGTTGATGAAGTAGATCACGCCGGGAAGAAGAGCCATGATCTCGTCGATCGGATTGGCTTCAATCGCGTCAATCTTATCGAACAGCGGATCAACGACCGCCTTGAAGGCTGCGTTGAAGTCTGTAGCCAACAGTGCCTTGAACTCGTCAGGCGTACGGACATTTTCGCACTGGAGTGCCTCAAGGAGCGGGATAATACCGTACGCATAGCCCTCAGAACCGGGGATCGTGACAGCATTGCCGCCGTTGATGTCGAAGAAGAGTGAAATGTCTTCATTAGCAAGCAGGAGCTTGAGCAGCGGAGCCGCAGGCTCAAGGATCTGCGCGAGAGCATTGGTGAACGAAACTCTGTCGCCGTCCGTTACCGTCACGGTCATCGTATCCCATGCATGGAGATCAAGACCGATCGAGGTTCTCAGAACTTCGGCAACATATTCGCCGTAAGGTTCAATCGAGGTGAGCTGACCGACACCGTCACGCACCGCATTCAGCAGAGCGTCAGCGTTAGCCTGCGTGTAGATCGCAGAATCAACGAGCTGGCTGATGAGTGCCTCAAGGTTGTTGAGCTTCACACCGTCAACCTCAAGACCGAGCAGGCAAAGCATATTGCCGATGAAAGCGGGAAGGTTATCGACGAGATACTGCGCCTTGTCTTTCGTCCAGTACTCGTTGTACGTATTGGTGTAACGTCCGGAAGTCTGGATCGCCGTGAAGGTCTGATCCGTATTCGCAGCCTCGGTGTAGTACCAGGAGAATTCCTGCATCGCCTTCGCGTCATTCAAACCAAGAACGTTGGCGATCGCTTTGTAAACATCCGCGCCGAACCACTTGGAGAGGATCGCCTCATTATCCTCATACTTCATCGTGTCGATGACGAGCGAGAGGAGAATGGTAATCATATCTCTTCTGGTTTCGGTATCGGAGTATGTCATGGAGTAAGCGTCCTGACCGTTTGCGGAGGTAAACGGAACCACCTTGCCCATATAGAACGTGGAAACGAACTCTTCGCATTCGGGCTTGAAGTACAGGCCGACTTTGTCGCCGACGATATCAAAGATCGTATCGAACGTCAGGTCGGAGAGCGGGAAGCCGATCAGCTCGTCAATATTGACGTCGCCGACAAGCGGAGACAGCGTCTCAAGCAGATAGTAGACAGGAGCCAGAATGTTGTTGACGGAAGCCTTTACGCCGCCTGCATTGATGAAGTAAACCACGTTGGGAAGCATATCGAGCATCACGTCAAGCGTACCGCCCTTGATGCCGTCGCACATGTCGGTCAGTCTGCCGCAGATTGCCGTCAGAACATCGCCGAGTGCTGCGGAAACATCATACGCACCGTCGTCATAATACGCAGAAGCCGGTTTTACATCTTCACAACCGAGTGCTTCGAGAATCGGTACAATACCGTACGCATAACCCTCTCCGCCTTCGATCGTGATGAGATCTTCCTGTGTCGCGCCGTTTAGGAACGTGTATTCTTCACCGAAGCAGATCCATGCAAGGATTCTGTTGGCGGGAGCCAGTGCTTCGACGAAGGAAGCGACGAACTGATCTCTCTTCTCTTCATTTGTAGCTTTCGCATCGATGCCCCAATCCTTGGTGCAGACGACGTCAACAACGTTGCCGTCCTCATCATACGTGATATCGCACCAGTCGAACCAGGTGTCGATGTCCGCGCCGAGAACCGCGCCGACGGATTCCACGAGTGCTTTGTCAAGACCGGCAAGAGCCTTTACGACCGCAACGAGCAGCTTATCAAGGATTTCGTCCTTGTACAGGCCGTCGGTGATCGCCGCGTCAAGCATCGCGCCGAGCGTCGAGCCGTCATTCTTTGCTGCGGCGACGATACCCTCTACGATGGTCGTCAGATTATCGTTGAGGTAGTCAGCCGAAGCTTTCGTCCAGTAATTCGTATACTGCGTGTAAACGATGGAATTTGTACCGGTACGAGCGGGCAGGCCGTTCGCGATGAGCTGCTCGAGAGCGTCTTCGCCTTCATACATATAGGCCCAGTTGATGTCCTGATAGGTCAGGCTTTCCGCGCCGGCCAGGAGAGCAACGATCGCATTGTAGGTCTCTTCACCGAAGAGATCGGCAAACGCCGTACTGTTCTCCGGATTTTCGAGCGTTTCCAGAGCAACGCTCAGAACGATGGTAATCATGTCGCGTCTCGCATCGCCGAGATTCATCACGAAATACTGTCTGCCGTTTGCGGAAGTCTTTTCCTCTACGGAGCCGATGTAGAACGTCTTGATGAATTCCTGACATTCGGGAAGCAGCGTGATACCGAGATTCTCTTTGAGAATACCGAAGATGGTATCCCAGTTCAGATTGTTGAGATCGAAACCGATCAGTTCGTTGAAATCAACTTCGCCGGTTACGGGCTCAAGCGTGTCAAGCAGGTAGTAAACAGGAGCAAGCAGGTTGTTGACAGAGGTCTTGACGCCGTCTGCATTCACGAAGTAAATGATATTCGGAAGCAGGGCGATGATCTTGTCAACCGTTTCGCCGGACTTGCCGGAGCAGATGTCGTCCACACGGGCAAGAAGCGCCGTCAGAACGTCGGCAACCGCCGCGTTGACATCATACGTGCCGTCCGCATTCTTATAGTCGTCGGCAGGCTTCATTTCGCAGCCGAGCGCTTCCAGAATGGGAACCAGACCGTATGCATAGCCCTCGCCGCCGCTGATGGTGATGAGGTCGCTCTTTGTCGTGCCGGTCAGGAACGTGTAATTCTGACCGAAGAAGAGCCATGCGATGACGCGGTTTGCGGGAGCAATCGCTTCCGTAAAGGCCGCGACGAAAGCCGCTTCCTTATCTTCTGCGGAATCGATACCCCAATCCTTTGTGCAGGTGACAACTGTGTTGCCATCATCGTCCGTGGTGATGTCGCAGCAATCGAACCATGCGTTCACGTCCGCGCCGAGAAGAGCGCCGACAGAATCGACAAGTGATCTGTCAAGACCCGTCAGCAGTCCGACAACGGATTCGACCAGGCTGTTCAGAACCTTATCCGAGTAGAGATTGCCGGCAACGGCTTCGTTGATCATTGTACCGATCGTCGAATCGGATTTGCCCGATGCCTCAAAGATGTAATCGATCAGATCGGCAAGGTTTTCATTGAGCGTATCCGCCGTGACCTCAGACCAGTCGTTCGCGTACTTGTTGTACAGGTCGGAAGCCGCGGGAAGATTATCCGCGCGAAGCTTTTCGATATCGCCATCGTACATATACGCCCAGTTGTTGTCGTCGTAGTCGAACGAACCTTCGTGTCCTGCCAACAGTGTAACGATTGCGTTATAGGTTTCTTCGCCGAGAAGCTCTGTGAGCATCTCATCGTTCAGATTGACGATATCCAGCGCAAAGCTCAGAACGATCGTGATCATATCGCGTCTGGATTCTTCGTCCGTGTAAGTCATCTTGTAGGCGTACTCGCCGTTCGCCGAAGTAAACTGCGTCAGTTCGCCGATATAGAAGGTTTCAAGGATTGCGACCATCTCAGGATTCAAGACCAGTCCGAGCTGTTCGGAGAGAAGCGTCAGAAGAGTATCCATGGTGAGGTCGGAAATGTTGAAACCGAGCGGCTCTTCAAGCAGACCGCCGATGGAGACGTCGCTCTCACCGTCACTGACGATGGGTGCAAGTGCCTCAACAACTGCATTGACAGGAGCCAGCAGATTGTTGACGGAAACTTTCAGGCCGTCCGCATTGATGAAGTAAATCAGGTTGGGAAGAAGCTCCATGACTTCTGCCGCCGGTTTACCGGCGATGGAATCAACCTTATCAAGAAGCGAATTAAATGTGTCAGCCACAGCAGCACCGACGTCATACGTGCCGTCGCCGTTGTCGTAGGTTTCGGCCGGTTTCATTTCGCAGCCGAGTGCCTCGAACAGCGGAATGATCGCCCACTTGTAGCCTTCGCCGCCGTTAAGCGTGATGACGTCATTATAGGTGTAATTGCCGTCCGCATCTTTTTGAGTTCCGGTAAAGAACGCATAATCGGTGCCGAAGAAGATCCAGGACAGAAGCGATTCGGCAGGCTCAAGAACCTCCTGAATGCCGCTGATGAAGAGATCCTTCTTATCAGCCTCGGCAGCCGCGTCAATGCCCCAATCCTTGGTGCAGACGTAGGTCTCGTTGCCTTCTTCGTCCGTTGTCAGTTCGCACATATCGAACCATGCGCCGATGTCCGTGGTGACGATGCAGTCAACCAGGTCACGGAGTGTTTCGTCAAGGCCTGCAAGTGCGTTGACAAGCATCTCGACGACCGTATTCAGGTTCGCGTCCGTATAGACATTGTCATTCATGACGCCGTCGATCAGCGTCTTGAGGTCTTCGTCGGAAAGCGAAGCCACAAGCGTATCAACGAGAGTATCAAGGGACTGATCGAGCGTTTCCGCCGTCTCCTTGTTCCAGTCGTTGTTGTAACCGAGGTATACGATGGAGTGCGGAGGAAGCGTTACCTTACCGCTTTCGCCGACGGTAAACGCACCGCTGAACATATAGCCCCAGTTGGGTACGTCGTAGCTGATTTCAAGACCGCCTATGATCTCCACAACCGCGTTGTAAACATCAAGCGCAACAGGCTCATCGAGCTTGGAATCAATAAAGCTGCAGATGATTTCGCCGTTGGTGCCGATGACAGTGCCGTCCTCATTTCTCACTTCATACTGAAGCGCTTCGAGAAGAGAGGTGACAAAGATCGTCACGGTATCGGCGGTATCGACCGTCGTCGTATAGGCCTTGCCGATGACGGAATCATAAGCCACTCTGCCGGCGCACAGACCGTTCAAACCGTGCGTGACAAGCTGGCTGCCGAAAAGATCGGTGCCGAAGAAGGTATCGGCAATCTTAAAGACTTCGTCGAGCGTGATATGACCGAGATCAAGCGCAAAGTACTTGTAATCGGGATCGGTCTCACCCGCATAGGTGCCGGAGATCAGGTCAAGAACCTTGTTGAAGTCTACGCTGCCGTAGCTGATCAGGTCGGAAACAATAACCGACAGGATCGCGTTGATATCCACATTGACAATGGGTCTTACATCATCCAGCAGGATCAGGACGGGCATCAGCAGGTTGTGAAGCACCGTGGAAACACCGTTGGACTGAATGAAATAGATGAACTCGGGGATCAGGTCGAGCGTTTTCTTGACGGTGTTGCCCTCAAGCATGTAGTCAACCCAGTCGAAGAGCTGATTCGTCAGCAGGTTGAATGCCGCTGCATCGCCGTTCGTCTCGCAGTAAGCGTTGTATTCCGCCTGCGTCATGACGCCTTCGATGCTGAGCATTTCAAAGATCATGCCGATGGAGTTCGCGTAGTTCTCATAGCCGAGAACCGTAATCGCGTTGTTGAAGAGGCTGAGGTCTTCGCCCTTCAGGAACATGGAGATGATGGGTGCAAACGCATCGCATACCGTGGTGAAGAGGTCAAGGAAGACCACTCTGTCGCCGTCGGTGAACTCCGTACCGTTGACCGTCCATGTGATGACGGTTTCGACTTCGCCGGTCTCTTCGTTGGTGACGTCAGCCGCCGTCGCCGTTACGCCGGCAATCGCCTGATAGCCTGCTTCACCGGGCTGAGGCGCCGTCGTGCCGTATTTTTCGTCAACCTCGGGGAAGAGATAGCCGAACGCATTGTACCATATTCTCAGGTCAACGCCCATCTCTCTTGCGATCAGATCGTAGAGGAAGTCGTTTTTCAGCGAAACGCCGAGAGAAACAAGACCTTTGACAAGACCTGTGAAATTCTTATTGTTGAACAGGCCTGTAATGACCTTCTGGAGCATCGCGTTGATGCTGGTTTCCTCAGAGCCGGTCATGGCCATGACGGACTCAAGAATGGCATCTACATTATCGACAAGGTAATTTGCCTTATCTTTTGTCCAGTCGTTGCGGTATGCAAGGTAAACGATGGATTCATCGTTCAGACCCTGAACATCACCGTAGTTAAAATCGGACTCGAACCACTCGAAATCCTTCGTATCGTAACGCTTCGGAACAAACAGCTCAACCAGAGCCGCCAGAGCCGCTTTCGGATTGCTGTTGACGTTGCCGATGATGGTGTAGACCGCCTCGGGCAACTCAACCGGTTCGGATTCTTCGCCTTCTTCCGCGTTGCTGTTCTGAATGAACTGAATGATATTTTCAACGAACTGTCTGTCGCCGACCGCATTGACAAGGTAAGTCAGCAGGAAGTAGAAGACATCCGCTTTGTCCGCCGTCAGCTTCAGGCGTTTGCCGCTTGATCTGTACGAGGACGCATTCTTATTATAAGAGGAGCAGAGGATGATCTCACCGGCATTGATGGCGGGAAGCTGAAGATCGACGCCGAGAGTTTCCATGAGATACGCAAGAAGCGTGTTGATATTGGTATACTCGAAGCCGAGCATATCTTTCAGGTTGACCAAATCAGCCAACGATAATGTCTGATTGATTTGAGGAAGAAGCCCGTTTATGGTGCCGAGAAGCAGATTGGCAATCCAGGACATATCGGGCTTCCAACCAAAGATCTTCACCAGGGAAACATTCTCAACATTTGTAATTCTGAGTTTGACATCCAAAGGAATGGAGATGGCATCAATCAGATCCTGCATTTTATCCATAGAGAGCGCATAAACAAGCTGCGGCAGAATCTCAAGAACCTTATTGATCGGCGCCTGTTTGAGCTGCTCTATGACAACCAGAACCGGTTCAAACAGCGCGTTAACCATCGTCTGTGCGCTGGAGGATGTTGAAAGCGACTTAAATGCATAGCTTCCGCTGATCCCCAAATCGGTCAAATCATAGCCGCCGTCGGTAACACCGAGAGCCTCCATGAGCGGAATCCACAAATCTTTGTAAATAGTCAGACCCGAGATGTTCAGATCGGCCGTTGCATAGGCTTCCACATCGTAAAGGGTAATCTTGCCGACAAATGTACCGGAATCGATTTTCAGATTGCCGTCACTTGTGGCAAACACCGCCTTGTCAGGCAGGGACTTGCCGAAATTGGCACCTGCCAGAACCGTCTGCAGCAAGGGCAAAATGGAATTGAATACCGCGCCGACCGCTTCGACAAATGTATTATAATCGGTTACGCCCCAGTCGAACGTCAGCTCCGTTTTGCCGTCTGCGCCGACAAGCCTCGACCAATCGGTACCGGCTGCGTTCAGGGCAGATTTGATGGCAGAGTACTTGGAGGGCAGAACCTTTGCCAGCGAGCTGGGATACGCATAAACGCCGATCGATTCAAAGTCGGAAGCCAAAGACGCCGTCCCCTTATTTCCGTTCAGATAAACATCAAGCTTACCTTCTGCGGAACCGCCGGACAAAACGCCAAGGTCGATCTTACCGGCAGATTGCGGATCGTTGGATTTTGTAATGCCGTTAACGCCGAGCGAACCGAGATCGGCAAGCATTCCGCCGAGCTCGTTACAAACCATCGGGAAAAGCAGCGCAACGAGCGTATTCACCATCTCATTGGTGAAGATATTCTCCGTCAAAATGGCTTCAATCGCTGTGGAGAGATCCGGATAGGCTTCGCCGGTCTCTTTATTTTCGAGACCTACAAGATTACAGAAGTCTTCGGATGTGATAAAGTCATCTAATTTCGTGATGGTCTGGTTGACTTTTGCGATGGTAACATCGTAGTTGTCGTCCGCGCCGTCTCTCGCCGCATCACTGGGATAGCCGATCTGATTGCCGTCGGCATCGACCTGATCACCGGCGTAACGGGTGGTATACAGACCGCTGCCGTCGTGATAATGCGTCTGGGTATAGGGCAGACCGCCGGACGCAACAAAGTTATTGTACGCCGTCAGCAAAGAGTTGATGCTGTTGTAAGTCGCCTTATGCGCGGAATCGACCCAACCCTTACCGTTGGTGTAATCATAGAGAGACTGATCGAAACGGTCGATCGCCGTCTTCAGACCGATGAAGTTGGAGAAGTTCACGGTCGATGACATACCCGCATAATCTTTAATCGCATCAAGCTGCGCATTATTGCGGTCGATGATATTCTGTTTGAGTCTGGCGATATAATCCGCCGTAGCGGTCGTCAGCAGATAGGACTGACCTTCATACTCGAAGGTATAGATTCTGTCCGTCAGCTCCGAACCGATATTGGTTACGGCTTTGTTATAGGCTGTTTTCAGATTGTTATAGGTCACGCTGTCGGTATCATAGCGAACCTTGATTTCTTCATTGGTATACCGCTCAATGTTGGCAAAGATCAGCGGGAGCAGGGTCTCGTAATAAGGCTCGTAAACGATCTCTTCATTTCTGACGTCGATGACGTCCTGAACCGCCGTACGGAAATCGGCAATATAGCCCAGACCGTCCGTAAAGACAGCGTTCTGCGCCGCAGTCGAGAACTGCGCGATGGAGGCAACATAGCCGTTGAATTTATCCTTGAGAGCCGCCAGCTCTTCGTTGGAAATGATCGCATGATCGAGAGGATCGTTACCCTCGGCGAACTTATCTTCATTCGCTGCGATGTCCGCATCGACAGCCGCCTTAATCTGACGGAGCTGATAGAGCTCCATATCATAATACAGCGTGTCAAGGAAAGCCTTGGAGGACTCAAGCGAGAAGCCGTCAAAGCCTTCGTAGTTCGCAATCACGAAAGCGAATACGGTGGGGTCGTAATCCTTGATCGTGTTGTAAACCGCCGACGCGTTGGTATAAAGCGTGGACATCTCATCGTAGTTGTTTGCATCGTAGCCGTTTGCGATGTATTCCATCATGGTATTCATATTGGGCTGCGCCAATACGACCTGCATCGCGAACTGCACTTCGTCGAGATACGTCTCAATCGCAGCCGTATCGAAGAAGTGAGAAACAACCGCGCTTGAGAACGCGCCTTTCAGTCCATTATACTTGGAAACGCCCTCATTATACAGAGCCTCCAGCTCCGATCCGGTCTGACCGAGCAGATTGGCAGCCGTTGTCGCAAGACGCTCAGCCGTGAAGTAGTTTGCATAGGACTGCAGCGTGGACTTCGCGGTCGTATTTGTCGAATCGACCGTTCTGGAAGGCGTCGCGCTCATGTAGTTCCACTTGTACGAAGTCCAGTAATGCGTGTAGTAAGTCTTTTTCCACCACCACTTACCCGTAGTCCGGGAGGTCTGATTCGTCTGTGAAGCTGATTTACCGTTTGTATGCACAAACTTATAAGTAATCTTCGTCGGGAACGACGACGGAATATCACTGATACTATCAAACGTGAGCAGATAAGACGTCAGGTCAACCGTTACCGTCGCCGTTTTGGTGACGCTGTCGCTGACGGAGCCGTTATAAGAAACGTTTCCGTTGCTCGTCAGGTTGGTACCGTTGCTCATACTGCTCTGGTCCTCCCACGAACCGCTGTTCGACTTACGGCTTGACTGACCGTAAACCGTCGTGCCGGCAGGATTCAGAACCGCAGTAATGAACTTACCTTCGTTTGTACTGGCACCAATTCCGAGGTTTGAAAGAACCTTTGCGGTAATGGTGTCCGATGAGTTCGGGTTCGCCGTGGAGCCGCTTGCCCGTACGCCGTTGACAGCATAATCAAAAATGGCCTCAACCGCGGCGAGAACCGTGCCGTCGTCACCGGTATAGTTCCATGCGTTTGAGCCGCTTCCCACAGAAGCCGCTTTAGCCGCTGCCGCGCTGACAAGGTTCTTGACCTGGGTGGTCGTATAGCTTGACGCCGCGGACGCGGAGAAAGAAAATCCGGTCAGGCAAACCGAACACGTACCGAAAATCATAAGCAGGGATAGAAATACGCTTAGGGTTTTCTTTGCGATTTTCATGTGAAAGATCTCCTTTTTTCTATATTTGCCAATTGCTCATTCCTCCTCTTGATTCCCCCACAGAAAAAAGAGACAAAAATGAACATATTATTAACAATGACATTCTATCACACCTACCTAAAATTTGCAATAGATTTCCTGTAAAATTTATAAAAAATACCGCCGACAAAAATCGGCGGTTCCATGCTGATTCTTCTTTAATTCAGATTCAATCCCTTATCTTTCAGCGTTTTTCTCGCGCTCAGGGTACTGCGTTTCTGCGAAAAGACATACTGCGTCAGGAATGCGGGCGTTTTGGAAACGGCCGTCTCCCGCAGAACGCGGATATCCAGCGGTTTGCCGCTGCGGATCTCGAGGCATTTATTTGATTTCGCCTGCCGTCTGGCTTCCGTATGAAAATTGCGGTCGGGCAAAATGCGGAGATTCTCCATCTTGCGGAACTCCTCCGGAAAAGCCTCGCTCTCAAAACGGCTCTGCGGCACGATCAGCTCAAAAAACGGATAGGTCTGCGCGTAGAGCGAACGCAGAAACGGCAGAAACTCCTCCTCATTCGTCAGGTCAAAGAACAGCGTGAATTCCGGCTCGTCCGCCGCCTCTTTCTTATCTATATAAATATAGGGCAGACGCAGCTCCGGGTTGTTCTCCTGCAACTTGCGGAACCGCTCGGGGCGCACAAATTTTGCATACTTTTCAAATTCGTCCTTCATCAGAGAGAGCGTCTCCTCATCCATGTACCAGTAACGGCGATAGAAATTCTCCAGATAGAACCGATACGCCATATAGACGATCTCCTGACAGTACGCCTCGTCGCCGTCACACGCGCCGGTCTCCTGCTCGATGATCTCGCGTCCCATATCGAAAATCTCGCCGATGACATAGGCAGCGGACTGCAAATTCTCTTTCGTCGGCATTTCAAACTGCGAATAGCCGTCTGTGATCGGGTTGACCGTCTTTTCTAAAATCAGTTCGGGACAGCCGCTGATTTTGATATGATGAAACACCGCCTGCATGATGAGCAGCAGCTCACCGTGCGCGGTCAGGTCGAGAAAGCGCAGATGATAGAGATCAAACAGCTTTTTGCGGATCGCCTTGGCGCCGAGGATGCCGTTCTGCAAGAGACTGCTCTCGAGCATCTCCACCTCGGGCTGCGTCGCGAGAATATCCAGACTCTTTTCGTATTCGTACTCGATATCGCCGTTTTTCCAGCAGCGTCCGGTGATCATATCGGCATCGTGCTCGTCGCTGCACTTAAAAATCGCTTCGACGGAGCCGTCCGTCAGCACATCGCCGCAGTCGAGAAAGAGCAGATATTCGCATTTCGCCTTTTCGATGCCGGCATTTCTCGCCGCGTAAACGCCTTTATGCTCCTGATGCAGACAGAAAAAATCGTTGTATTCGTCACAGTATTTTTGCGCGATGGCGGCGGAGCCGTCGGTCGAGCCGTCGTCCACGATGATGACTTCAAAATTTTCCACGGTCTGCGTGACCATACTTTCCAGCGTTTTTTCCAGATATTTTTCTCCATTATAAACGGGGATAATGACGGACAAGCGATTCATTTCGTCTCTCCTCTGCTTTTCAGAATCATTTCGGCTTTTTTCAAATCCTCGGGATAGGTCAGTTTGATGTTGTCGCGGCTGCCTTCGACCAGAAAGACCTTTTCGCCGTTTTCCAGATAAACGGAACACGCGTCGGTGTAGCGTTCGGCGTCCTCTTCACGCATGCTTTCATAGAACGACAGAAGCTTCTGCGTCCGGAAGCTCTGAGGCGTCTGTCCGTGAAAAACACAGCGCCGCGGCGGCACATTCTCCATAAATTGTCCGTCGGACGAATACAGAATCGTATCCACGGCGGGAACAACCGTATCGCACGCACCGTACTGCCTCACGGCTTCAATATTTTCCCTGATGATCCGCGTGTTGATAAACGGACGGACGGCGTCATGCGTCAGGATAATATCGTCTTTCGTCATGCCGTCTTTCTGAATCTGCCGCAGGACGCGCAAAAGCGTATCGTTGCGGTTTTTGCCGCCGGGAACGACCGTCACGGCGACATCCGGCAGGTATTCGTCAAAGAGCGACTTCGTATAGGACACATAATCCGCCGACACGGCGACATAAAGGCGGTCGACAAGACCGCTCTGCAAAAACGCGTCCACGCTGCGGACAATCACGGGACGACCCGCCAAACATAAAAATTGTTTCGGGAGTTCCCCTCCCATGCGCAGTCCGCTGCCGCCTGCCAGTACTGCCGCGTCGATCATCAAGAAAACCTCCCGAACACATGATATCGAATTTATTGTATCACAGCTTTTTCCGTTTTGCAAGCCGTATGAAGCGTCTTCCCGCATTTTCCCCGAAAAAGCCACTTCGGCCGCGGAGAAACCCCGCAGCAGAAGGACAACAAAAGAAAGAAATAAAAAGTAGAAAGTAGATTGTAAAAAGCGAACCGCTTTTTGGGCAACAAAAAAAAGCTGCAAAGACATACGAACCTAAGTCCGTATATTTTTGCAGCCGGTCGATCATGCGTCAATGCGTTTAGACACCGTAGCTTTGCGTCTCAACCTTTCGATTGATTTGCCAACGATTCACTTGTAGTATCAGTATAGCGACAGTTTTCCCGTTTGTCAACACCTATGATTCTAAATATATATCATATATATTGCATACTTTCTGCAAGTTCCGACCCATTGACAACCCGGCTCATTTTCGGCATACTGAAGCAAAAAGGGGGAATCACCGTGAAAAAGAAAGCGCAGCTGCAAACGGCCGCCATCGTTGTTTACGCCGTCGTGGCAACGCTGTTTTTCGCCTTCTTTTTTACCTGTCCGTTTGTGAAAATACGGATGTCTACAACGCCGACGGAGCCAACCCGGCTCTTTCCTTTGCCGCCGGATATGCAATCTCCTCAGAGCAGCCCGGGCTGACAAAAAAAACCTGTTAAAGCTCGCCGACGATCGTATGTACCGGAGCAAACAGCAATGGTACCGGGATAACCGGCGCACAGAGCCTTAACAGACGCTCCGAAACTGCTCCTGCGGTTTCTCGCTCATCATAACCTCCTGAGCCAGCAGCGCAATCAGCTTTTCGAGATCGGGCTCATTGCCGTCCGGTGAGACTTTTTGCCAGAAAGCCTGCACCTGCGGGTCGGGATTTGCCTGCGCTTTCTTCAGCGCTTTCCGGATCTCCCGTTCGACTTCCTTCGCCGATACGCCGTTGTTTTCTGCGACTTTTTCAAAAATGTCCTTCATGATAATCGTCTCCTGCTGTCAATTTTCGGAGAAATTTCTCCATACAAGGTTATACCATACCTGTCTTGTCGAAGTCCCGAAAAGCTTGTCGAGAGGACTAAAAAAGTTCGCATTTTTCTGAAAAAAACGCGAACTTTTTTTCACAGCTTATGAATCCTATTTTTCATTATATTTATATATCAGTAAAGGAGTAAAAAAATGGATACAATAGCCTGTCCCTGCAAGCGAACGCAATGCGAGCAGCACGGCAATTGCGAGCCCATCATCAGAGAAAACGCAAATCACTCGTCTATTGCGAGAAAAAGGAAATGAAAGAGCGCAAACGCACCGAAAGAAAGCAAAGACGCAGTCGGTAATTATCCGATCAAAAAACGACGGTTCAACACCGCCGTTTTTTATTACACCTTTTATTCTTCGACATCTAACATGGTCTGTGTGGTATAGCCCTTCTCGTTTTTCTTGGCGGCGTTCTTTCCCTGTGAGATCGCCAGCTGAAGAGCGCGCAGATCGGGTTCGGCCGTCTCCGGACAGATCAGCTTGTCATTTTCGCGTTCAATCTCGTAATTGTCCAGAATCAGCTGTGCAGCCGCAGCACGCGACTGCATCGTCGTATGACAATGCGCGGTAAACATTTGCAGCAGCGCATACCACGAGCTGCCGTGCGAGCCGGACATCAGATACAAAAGCTGCTGTTTTTCGGCGACCGTCGTCTGCTGAACCAGCGGGATCAGCAGTTTATCAATCTCCGCTTCGTTCATTTCTTTCATCTGATTCTCTTCAAACGCCCACGGATATAAAAACTCAAGATAGTAATGCATCGGGTTCAGTCCCAGCAGCCGGAACCACTCGGAGCTCTGGAACAGACTCGGCGACGTAATTCCGCGTTCCCAGTTCTGTATGGTCTTTTTGGATACGCCGAGCCCGAGCGCCATATATTCCTGCGATTTGCCTGAATCCGCGCGGGACTGCCACCAGATTTTGGAAAAGCGCGTCGCTCTTTCTACTCTGGTTTCGGTGTCGTCATGCATATGCAAAACCTCTTTTCTGTAGGATTTGTTTACAGGAGAAATTTTTTTCGCATTTTCAGAGAAAAACAGGGGAAATTATTTCCCGATTTTTGAATAAAAATAAGAGCAGAGAATCAGCTCTTGCTTATGAAGAAAATTATTTCGCTATAATTGTATCGAAAAGCGAAAAATATATTACACCGATTTTTTGAAAAAAATGTGACTGTGATACCCTGACAAACCATCTATTTTTAACTAAAATAAAATCTGTTCCAAAGATTGCAGAAATAGATACCGAAATCGTATCTCTTATATCCGCAAGCCAAAAGAACGGCGACGATATAACGAGGTGTTGCCGTCTGCAGAAAAACGACCGCCTGTTATTTGACTTGCCAATACTCAATCTTCATCAAAGGGGTCTTCATATTGGAACTCAATACGTATCAAGTATCGCGTCACTATTCGGAAATCGACGGTTTGCAGAAAGCCCGGATGCTGACCTACTCCGCAACAGCCAAAGGCAACGGTTCACTTCTGGCCGTTACCAGTACAACCTGCAATGCGGTTGAGACAGAAAGCTGCCTGCTGCCCGACACGCCTTATAAAAGGGCAAAGGACATCATCACGCTGCTGTTTGAAAACGGCTTTGAACCAAGCATCTGGATCGACGTACTCGGCGAACTCGACATCCGTTATATTATGCTGGAAAAGAATCAGCCGCAGGCAGGATAGATGCCGTACTGTCAGTTCTCCCATCTATTCGATACGATATGGAATGATTATAGCACACATGGGAATAAATGTCAACACATAAATGAATGACGAGGAACGACAAAAAACGACGAATTTCTCGTCGTTTTTTTATAATCAGAAATTCAAATCCAATGTGCAAAGTTCAAAGTGCAAAGTTCAGATTCGGAAGCCCTGCGGGCTTGAATGATACGCCTGCGGCGCGCTTTCATAAAATGAATCAAAAGGCGGAGCCTTTTCCGACATTGAACTTTGAACACTGCACTTTGAACTTTTTATTCTGAATCTCCGTCAATCGACAAAGGACAAAAAAGAGCCGATTCCCACCGGCTCTTTTGATTTATTGCATTTTGGCTTTGCCGCCGTCGCGGTAATACTGCGTATGGGTCTTGGGATGCGGATTGTTTTCCCAGATCTCATCGGCGACCGGCTTCCATGCGTAAGCGAACTCGTCGCACTTGCGGCAGAGGGTATCGACGTCCTCCTCGACGATCAGGTCGGTGGATTTTGCGCCGGACTTCTTGACGATCTCACGCAGCTTATCGGGATTTTCGAGCATCGGGCACGGCCGCAGATGGTTATCGTTAAAGGGCTGTCCCTTGCGGTATTCCGTAAAGAGCGGATTCTTTAAGCCCTCAAGCAACGTATGCGTGTGAATGTTGGAATCGGCGAAGTGAATGAAGACGCAAGGCTCCATATCGCCGCGGGAATTGATGTGGAAATAGTTGCGTCCGCCCGCGATGCAGCCGCCGACGAATTCGCCGTCATCCTGGAAATCGAAAATAAACATGGGCTTGCCGGTCTTGCCGTTGCGGACACGGCGGATCCAGTAATACATATATTTGCGCTGCGCAGGCGACGGGATCAGGTCCTTGTCCGCGTCGTGGCCGATGGGCATATAGTTGAAATAAAATCCGAACTTCACGCCTTTTTCAACCATCAGATCGAGGAACTCGTCGCTTGTGACGTAATCGACGTTGGTGCGGGTATAGCAGACGGAGATGCCGAAGATACACTTGTTCTGTTTCAGGAGATCCATCGCATCGAGCGTCTTCTGATACGCGCCGTCGCCGCGCCGCCAGTCGTTGCTTTCCTGTGTCCCCTCAATGCTCAGCGCCAGCGACAGATTGCCCACGCGTTTCATGTCGTCACAGAACTGCTGATCGACAAGCGTCGCGTTGGTATAAGCGAGGAACGTGCAGTCCTGATTTTCTTCGCAGACTCTGATAATATCCTTTTTACGAATCAGCGGCTCGCCGCCGGTGTACATATAGACGTGCGTGCCGAGTTCCTTGCCCTGGCTGACGATGCTCTGCATATCCTCAAGAGACAAATTGAGCTGATGACCGTATTCGGCAGCCCAGCAGCCCTTGCAGTGCAGGTTGCAGGCACTTGTCGGGTCAAGCAGAATGATCCACGGAATGTTGCAGTCGTATTTTTCGCGGTTGGAGCGCACGGCCTTGGTGCCTTTCAGACCGGCCTCGTAACCGAGCGACATCGCCATGGTCTTGATGATATGGGGATCCACGTCACGGAAAACATTTTTGACAAGCTTCGTGTAGGTGTTGTTGGGGTCGGCGGCACCTTTTTTGATGCCCTCCAGATTTTTACTGGGGAACAGGCCGTTAAAGAGTCCCAGAATCCGTCCGGCTGCTTTGGGCAGATTTTTATCGGGATCTTTTTGAACGTATTTGATTGCACGATCAAGGACAACGCTTAACGCGGCCTTGGAAACAGTATCCTTTACTGACATCGTTTTTCCTCTCCCTTTGCATATTCCCTGATAGTATATCACAAAAAACCGATGATGTAAATATAAATATCATGACAATTTTGTCACGGATTCCTTACAAAGTTGTCATTGTTTTTGTGAAAATCGCAGTATAAAGCGGATTCTTTCATTTTTCCACATAGCACGCCGGCAAACGCGGAAAATTATCCTTGTATTTAAGAATAGTATATGCTATGATTGTTAAGCCAACATAAATCTGATATGAAACTTTCGTTTCGCCGTAACGGCGGAAAGGAGAACCTATGACCGAAAAGCAAAAAGAAACGGCGGGCATTCTGCTGCGCGTGACGGTGGCCGCCGTGCTGTTCATCATCGCCGTCGTCAAGTACGATACGCTTTCTCAGCTCGATATTGAACAGCTCCTTTCGGGCATCGACAATACCGCGTTGCTGATCGCTTCCATTCTGGGCGTTTACATTGCAAAAGGGCTGATCTTCGTGCTGCCGGCGTCCGTCGTGTACATGGCGGTCGGCGTGCTGCTCGATACCGTTCCGGCGGTTCTCGTCAACCTCATCGGCATTGCGCTTGAAGTGACAGTAACCTACTTCCTCGGCCGTTTTCTGGGCGGAGACACCGTGCGGCGTCTGCTCGAAAAGAAGAAAGGCGGACAAAAAATTCTCGCCATGAATATTCAGGATAAAAAATCCGTCATTTTCATCGCAAGACTGCTGCCGGTTTTCCCGATTGACTTTCTGAGTCTGTTTTTCGGTGCGTCAAAAAGCAGTTTCCCGATGTATTTTCTGCTTTCAGTCGGCGGCATTGCACCGCGCGTCATCCTGTTTACGATCATCGGCGACAATCTTTTCAAATGGATCCCGATGGATAAGCTGATCTTCCTCGTCATCTGTTGCATCCCGATCGGCATCGTTGTCTATCTGCTGAAAAAATTCGTATACGACAAAAAGAAGAAAATGAAAGACGAAATCGCCGACTGACGGCGGATAAGGGAGAGAAAGAAATGGATGTTTATTCGATCATCTCCATGCTTGGAGGGCTCGCGCTTTTCCTGTACGGAATGCACGCGCTGTCGGCAGGGCTTGAAAAAATGGCAGGCGGCAGAATGGAATCCGTCCTGCGGAAAATGACCTCGAACCGTCTGAAAGGACTGCTGCTCGGCGCAGGCGTCACGGCGGTCATTCAGTCCTCATCGGCTATGACGGTCATGCTCGTCGGCCTTGTCAATTCAGGCATCATGCAGCTTTCGCAGGCCATCAGCGTCACAATGGGCTCGAACATCGGCACGACCATCACGGCATGGGTGCTGAGTCTGACGGGCATCAGCAGCGACAATTTCTGGATCAATATGGCGAAGCCCGCGAATTTCTCGCCGGTTGTCGCGTTTATCGGCATCCTGCTGATTATGGCGGGACGCAAACCCAAGCACAAGGACATCGGCTCGATCTGCGTCGGCTTCGCGGTTTTAATGTACGGCATGACGATGATGTCTTCGTCGGTGGAAGCGCTGGCAGAAGTGCCGCAGTTCACAGGTATGCTGACCTTCTTCAAGAACCCGATCATGGGCGTGCTCGTCGGCATTGTTTTTACGGCGATCATTCAGTCGTCCTCCGCATCCGTCGGCGTTCTGCAGGCGATCTCCATGACGGGATCGCTCACATTCGGCGCCGCCATACCAATTATAATGGGACAAAATATCGGCACTTGCGTTTCCGCGCTGCTCGCGTCGTTCGGCACCTCAAAAAACGCCAAGCGCGTTGCGACGGTTCATGTGCTGTTCAACACCATCGGTACGGTGATCTGCCTGTCCGCATGGCTGATTGCAGACGCCATCGTCGGTTTTGCGTTTGTGGATGAAGCGGTCTCGCCGTTTGAGATCGCTGTTCTGCATTCGATTTTCAATGTCGTCACGACCGTCCTGCTCTTCCCGTTCGCGGGACTGCTCGAAAAGCTCGTCAAGCTCATCATCCGCGATGAGAAAGAGACCGCAGAGGCACCCGTCGTCCTGCTCGACGACCGTTTGATGACGGTTCCGTCCTTCGCTGTTGCCAAAGCTGCCGATGTGACAGGGGACATGGCGTCTCTCGCCAAAAAGACGGTCAAAGCTGCCGTCGCGCTGCTTGAGCATTACGATGAAAAAGCCGCCGAAGCCGTTTCCGCGCAGGAAGGCAGCATCGACCGCTATGAGGACGAGCTGGGCACCTATCTCGTCAAGCTCTCCAAAAAAGAACTCGGCGAAGCGGAATCCAAAAAAATCGCCAAAATGCTGCATACGATCAGCGATTTTGAGCGCATCGGCGACCACGCCAGCAACATTCTGGAAACGGCGAAAGAAATGCACGACAAAAAAATCACCTTTTCCAAGGACGCCAAAGAGGAGCTCGACAACCTGACCGACGCGATTTTCGAGATTCTGTCCGTCACGGTACGGTCATTCAAAAACGACGATACGCAGTTGGCTGAGACCGTCGAACCGCTTGAAGAGGTGATCGACGTGCTGGTTGCCGAAGTCAAGGCACGCCACATAGAACGGCTCACGCAGGGCGAATGTACCATTGAGCTCGGCTTCATTCTGACCGATCTGCTGACAAACTATGAGCGAATCGCCGACCATTGCTCGAATATCGCCGTCGCCGTAATCGAAGCGCAGCAGGACAAATTCGACGCGCACGAATATCTGCATCAGGTCAAAAAGGAAAACACGGGACGTTACGCCGAATATTACGAACGCTACCGACAGAAGTATGCGCTGTGAAGCGGCGCGGTGCGGTGCGCCGCAGTGAAAAGTGAAAAGTGAAAAGTGAAGAGAATCGGAAGCGCTTCGCGCTTGATTTTATAAATTCTTACGGCGGGTCTGTAGGACGCCATGGGAGGCAACGCCATGATCCCCAACGAAACGATTGAACAATACCGTTCACAGGCGAGAGAACTGATTGCGCAGATGACGCTTGACGAAAAAATCAGCCAGACGGTCAGCGCATCGCCTGCCATCGAGCGGCTCGGCATTCCGGCGTATAACTGGTGGAACGAAGCACTCCACGGCGTGGCGCGCGCCGGTACGGCAACGGTCTTTCCGCAGGCCATCGGACTGGCGGCGACCTTCGATACCGACCTGATGCGGCAAATCGGCGACGTCATCGCCACGGAAGGACGCGCCAAATACAATTTAAGTCAGTCACTCGGCGACTGCGACACCTACAAAGGACTGACGTTCTGGTCGCCGAATATCAATATTTTCCGCGATCCCCGATGGGGCAGAGGACATGAAACCTACGGCGAAGACCCCTATCTGACAGGTGAAATGGGCTGCGCGTATATCCGGGGCGTGCAGACCGACAACGGCAAACACCGCAAAGCCGCCGCCTGCGTCAAGCACTTCGTCGCGCACAGCGGCCCCGAAAGCTGCCGTCAGGGCTATAACGCCGAGGTTTCCGATAAGGATTTTTACGAGACGTATCTCCCGGCGTTCGCGAAATGTATCAGGGAGGGTCAGGTCGAAGCGGTCATGGGCGCGTACAACGCCGTCAACGGAGAAATCTGCTGCGGCAGCCGGAAACTCTTGACGGAGCTTTTACGCGACAAGCTCGGTTTCCGCGGTCATGTCGTATCCGACTGCGGCGCGGTGGCAGCCATTGAGGCGTATCACAAAGCGGTCCCGACCAAAGCCGAAGCGGCGGCGTTGTCGCTGAAAAGCGGCTGCGATCTGAACAGCGCGGGGGAAGCCGACGCACTGCGCGAGGCCGTCAAACAGCAGCTCATCACGGAAACTGAAATTGATGTCGCGCTCGAGCGTCTTTTCACCACCCGTTTTTGTCTCGGCATTCTGGGCGAAAAGAGCGAATATGACGCGATCCCCTATACCGAAAACGATTCTTCGGCGCACCGTCAGCTCAATCTGACAGCGGCGGAAAAGAGCCTGACGCTCTTAAAAAACAACGGCATCCTGCCGCTTAACAAAGACAAAATCAAAACAATCGCCGTAATCGGTCCGAACGCCGACAGCGTGACGGCACTGCTCGGCAATTATCACGGTACGCCGTCGGAATTCTACACGATTCCGGACGGTCTGCGAACCTATCTGCAAGGCTCGAACATCCGGATTCTCTACGCTTCGGGCTGTCATTTATATGGAGACAGAACGGAGCCATGCGCCGGCGCGGACGATCGCATGGCGGAAGCCGTCGGCATTGCGTCCCTTGCGGATGTCGTACTCCTGTGTACAGGACTGGATGCGACCATTGAGGGCGAACAGGGCGACGCCTTCAACGGCGACGACAGCGGCGACAAGCCCGATCTTTCCCTACCGGGACGGCAGAACATCCTGATGCAAAAAGTTCTGACCGTCGGAAAGCCCACCGTTATCCTGAATGTCAGCGGAAGCGCGGTCGATCTGCGTATGGCGCAGGAGCAAGCCGACGCCGTTGTACAGTGCTGGTACCCCGGTGCGATGGGCGGCATAGCGATTGCGCGAATGCTGTTCGGCGAGTTCTCCCCGTCCGGCCGTCTGCCCGTGACGTTTTACCGTTCCGCCGCTGACCTGCCCGACTTCTGCGATTATTCGATGCAGGGCAGAACATACCGCTTTTTTGATGGCGAGGTGCTCTATCCGTTCGGCTTCGGTCTGAGCTATACGAATTTTTCCTATGGTGAGATTCAGCCCGAACAATCAACCATTCAGGCAGGCGAACCGTTCGTCTGCCGCGTGACGCTCACCAATACGGGACATTGCGACGGCGAAGAAGTCGCGCAGCTCTATCTGAAAGAAAATACAGACCGTGACGGTGCGCCGCGGTGGCAGCTCAAGGGCTTTCGGCGCGTTTTCCTGAAAGCCGGAGAAAGCTGCGAGCTGATGTTCACCGTGCCGCCGGAAGAGCTGAAAACTGTCGGAAACGACGGCGCGAGCCGCATTCTGAAAGGAACCTACACCGTTTTCATCGGCGGCTCACAGCCGGACGAAACGACACAGCGGACAGAATTTGAAATCATATAACATGGGGCTATCTCAAATTACATTTTTTGCGATTACCCTATAATAAAAATCAGTCTCAAACACCATGAATGAGACTGTTTTTTTGTAGCTCTTACACAGCCTGTTCACAATTTTTTCGTGCTATGCGACAGCCCCTTTCTTTCCCAAAAGGAAAAACAGATCTTTCATTTTGTCATATATCCATTTTTCTTTTGTCGTTTGCTGTTTTATTCTTGACAATTTTACGGTTTAATGTTATGATTTTTTTGAAAGTTCATAAAGAACCACAATGTCTTTATGAAGAAGGAGGAATCTTGATGTACTGTCAAAACTGTCACAGAGAAATCGGAGACAATGAACGCTTCTGCACCTATTGCGGCACTCCCGTGCAGACAAACAGCCGGGACTACGCCTATACGCCGCAGCAGGATCAACAGGCGAACCCTTATGGCTATCAGCAACAGGATCAGCAGGCAAATCCTTATGGCTATCAGCAGCAGGATCAGCAGGCAAATCCTTATGGCTATCAGCAGCAGGATCAACAAGCAAATCCTTATGGCTATCAGCAGCAGGATCAGCAGGCAAATCCTTATGGCTATCAGCAGCAG
>CAMEBF010000018.1 GCA_945912145.1 uncultured Clostridia bacterium
CCAAACCTTTACCATTATACCATAGGAGGTTTTTTTCTTTTGCTAAAGCTTTTTTCTTCCCCCGCTTCAAGCGGGGGTTTATTTCCACGCTTAAAAGCACCAAAAAAAGAACGAACTTTTGGTAGACAAAAGTTCGTTCTTTTTTGGTGGAAGAGGGTGGATTCGAACCACCGAAGCAACTTGCAACAGATTTACAGTCTGCCCCCTTTGGCCACTCGGGAACTCTTCCGTATTCAATTGATCATTGATGGTGGAGCTGGTGGACGGACTTGAACCCCCGACCTGCTGATTACAAATCAGCTGCTCTACCAACTGAGCTACACCAGCAATTCTTAACGCGAGACATACTATATCACAGTTCCGGCGAATTGTCAAGACTTTTTTTGAATTTTTATTTTTTTCTGTCCCGGACAGTCGGAATCGGTCGTCAAAATATTTTATAAAACCCTTGTACATCTTTTTGTCTTGTGCTATAATAAAGTGATTTATGATAAAATCGAATAGGTGTATACATATGTCGCTTAACATTATTTTTTATTTTTCCGATCAGCAGCGTTGGGACACCGTCAACGAGACGCTGACGCCGCATCTGACGGTGCTTGCGTCCGAGGGAGTCCTCTATGCCAATTCCTATACCTGTCAGCCCGTCTGCGGTCCGGCGAGAGCCTGTCTGCAATCCGGCGTTTACGCCACGCAGTGCGGCGCGTACTGGAACGGCATTCCGCTTGACCCGACGATCAAGCCCCTTGCGGAATACTTCAATGAGGCCGGATACGACACCGCTTATGTCGGCAAATGGCATCTGGCGTCCGACCGTTATCCCGGCGTCGGCTTTCATTGCGAGACGACGGCTGTTCCGAAGGACAGGCAGGGCGGATACCGCTATTGGCGCGGTGCGGATGTATTGGAATTTACATCGCACGGTTATGACGGCTATGTTTTCGACGGCGACGGCAACCGCGTTGATTTTACGGGCTACCGAGCCGACTGCATTAACGATATGGCGTTGGAGTACATTGATAAGCACGAAGGCGACAATCCGTTTTTCCTCTTCGTATCACAGCTTGAGCCGCATCATCAGAACGATCATCACCGCTTTGAGGGACCGCGTGAGACGGTGGAGCAGTTCCGGGATTATCCGATTCCGCCCGATCTGTCGTTCCTCGACGGCGATTACCGCGAATGCTATCCCGATTACGTCGCGGCAATTCAGCGTCTGGACGAAAATGTCGGCAAATTGGTCGATAAGCTCAAGGAGAAAGGCATTTACGATAACACCGTGATTATTTACACGAGTGATCACGGCTGTCATTTCAAGACGCGCAACGCCGAATATAAACGCACCTGTCACGATTCCGCGACGCATACGCCGCTGATTATCGCAGGCGGCGGCTTCCGCGGAGGAAAGATCGAAGAGAGGCTGGTCAGCCTGATCGACCTGCCGCCGACGCTTCTGTCGATCGCCGGGATTCCGGTTCCCGAGAGTTATATGGGCTACGATCTGTGTCAGCAGCTTGATTCGCCGTTTGCCCGGGACTGCGTCTTTATGCAGATCAGCGAGTCGCAGGTCGGACGAGCCGTTCGCACCGATCGGTTCAAATATGCCGTCCGTGCGCCGAAAAACGGCGAGATCTGTCACGACGCCAAGGTCTATTTTGAGGATTATCTTTATGATCTGCAAAACGACCCGTATGAAACGACGAATCTCGTGCGTGACGAACGGTATGCGAAGACAAGGGCGCAGATGCGTCTGCTCTTAAAACGGGAAATGCGCCGCGCAGGCGAAGCCGAACCGGCGATTCTGCCGGCGGTCTTCACCCGAAAAAAGTAAGGAAATATTTAAGATTATTTTAATAAGGAAATGGTATAACAATGAAACAGCTTAACGAAATGACGAGAGAAGAATTGGCGGCGTTTGCAGCTGAAACGCAGGCGCGTTACGACGAGTTCAAAAGCCGCGGATTAACGATTGATATGTCGCGCGGCAAGCCCGGTCCCGAGCAGCTCGATATGGCGCAGGCAGATTTTGCGCCGGCGTTCGCCGTGACGGATTATAAGAGCAAGAGCGGTTTTGACTGCCGCAATTACGGACTGCTTGCGGGTATCGACGAAGCGAAGGAGCTTTTTGCGGAGCTTCTGGGCGTCGAGCCGAAGAATATCATCGTCGGCGGCAATGCCAGTCTCGAGCTGATGTTCAGCTTTATCGCCCAGTGCTATACGCACGGCATCGGCGGCTGCACGCCGTGGTGCAAGCTCGATAAGGTGAAATTCATCGCCGTTGTGCCGGGCTATGACCGTCATTTCGGCATTGCGGAGTACTTCGGCATCGAGATGGTCAACGTGCCGATCAATGAAAACGGTCCCGATATGGATATGGTTGAAGAGCTTGTCAAAGACCCGGCGGTCAAAGGTATGTTCTGCGTGCCCAAATACTCCAACCCCGACGGCTATACCTATTCCGCCGAAACGGTGGAACGGCTCGCAAAGATGCAGCCGGCGGCAAAGGATTTCCGCGTGATCTGGGATAACGCATACATCATTCACGATCTGTACGATACGAGCGACGAACTGGTCAATATTTTTGACGCAGCAGAAAAATACGGTACGCAGGATCATTTTGTTGAGTTCTGTTCCACTTCTAAAATCACGTTCCCGGGCGCGGGCATTTCCGCCATCGCGGCGTCCGACGCCAATATCAAAGAAATCCTGGAGCGTCTGACGATCCAGATCATCAGCTATGATAAAATGAATCAGCTCCGCCATGCGAAAGTGTTCCCGGATGTCGCGGCGCTGAAAGCGGAGATGAAAAAGCACGCCGCCATTCTGCGTCCGAAGTTCGAGGCAGTTCTGTCCGTTCTGGACGAGGAGCTCGGCGGACTCGGCATCGCTTCGTGGCACAAGCCGAACGGCGGTTATTTCATCAGTCTGAACGTCAATACGGGCAGCGCGAAATACGCCGGTCAGCTCTGCAAGGATGCCGGACTGACGCTCACAGGCGTCGGCGCGACATTCCCGTACAAGAATGATCCCGACGACCGCAATATTCGTATTGCGCCGTCATACCCGTCGGTTGAGGATCTCAAGGCGTCGGCAGAGCTGCTTTGTATTGCGGTGAAACTGGCGGCCGTGAAAGAGCTGTCATGATCCGCGTCGGTCACGGATATGATGTGCACCGCTTTGCCGAGAATCGGGAGCTCGTGCTTGGCGGCGTAAAGATTGCGTATGAAAAAGGACTTCTCGGGCATTCGGACGCCGACGTCCTGCTGCACGCCGTTTGTGACGCGCTGCTCGGCGCGGCGGCTCTCGGCGACATCGGAAAGCATTTTCCGGACAGCGACGAACGCTACCGGGGCATCGACAGCCGTCTGCTTCTGCGGCACGTCGTCTCGCTTCTGCATGAGCACGGCTACGGCATTGTCAATATCGATGCGACGGTGATCGCGCAGCAGCCGAAGATCGGTGCGCTGACGGCGCAGATGGTTCTGCATATCGCCGAAGACTGCGGCATCGGAACAGATCGCGTCAATGTCAAAGCGACAACGGAGGAAAAACTCGGTTTTACCGGCAGACTGGAGGGCATTTCCGCCCATGCCGTGTGCCTGATCGAAACCATATAAAATAGGAAACAAGAACGGAGAGTAAGAGTTAGGCGGTGATTGAATTGAAATCTTTTGGGTTGTTGTCCGTAGCCGATACGATTTCGTCCACATGGGATAAATTCGCCGGTGCGGTTATGAGCCTGAACTCATTCAAGGATATACTGGATATTTTATTCGTGGCGCTGATTGTGTACGCGCTGATTATTCAGTTCCGGAAATCTCAGTCCATTCAGATTCTGAAAGGAATCGCGCTGGTTGTGGTGCTGTATCTGGTGGTCAACCTGTTGGAGATGAACGCCAGTAAATATATTTTCAACAGCGTTTTCGGCGATTTGCTGGTCATTCTGGTCATTATTTTCAGCGGAGAGATCCGGCAGGCACTTGAGCGTGCCGGTCAGCGGAAGAATTTTGCGTTTCTTTCTCTGTTCAGCTCGAAGAGCGACAACAGTGAGACCTACGATGTGATCAACAGCGTTTGCCGTGCCTGCGCGGAAATGAGTGAGGATAAAATCGGTTCGCTTATTATCTTCCAGAGAAAATCGCTGCTCGGCGATATTACACGGCAGAGCGTTCCCATCGATTCGTGCATCACAACGGAGATGCTGTGCAGCGTCTTCTTTCCCAAGGCAGCGCTGCATGACGGCGCGATTGTCATCAAGGACGGACGGATCGTCGCCGCACGCTGTGTGGTTCCGCTGAAAAATGAAAAGGAAGTCACGGAGCACGTGGGTACCCGCCACCGCGCCGCGCTTGAAGTCAGTCTGCGTTCCGACGCCGTGGCCGTTGTCACAAGTGAAGAGACGGGCATCATTTCCGTTGCCTGCGACGGGAATCTGAAAAGGGGATTGTCCGACGCACAGCTTCGCCAAACGCTGATCGATCTGCTGATCGAATCCCCTGCCGACGGAAAAAATGGCGGTAAGGGCAAAAAAAACAAGCAGCTTGTTGAGAAAAAACAAAAGGGGGAGAAGAAAGAATGAAACCATCTCCCGAAACAGGCAATAAAAAAAAGAATGGGCGTCATTTGCTGGATAACAATACATTTGTGTTTCTCCTATCCCTGGTGATCGCCTTCTTCATATGGGTCGCCGTGGCGATGTACAAGAGTCCGCAGGAGTCCTATACTATTTATAATGTGCCGATTGCGATCGATACGGAGAACAGCATCGTAGCGCAGAAAGGCTATGTCAATTTCTGGCAGAGCGATGAAACGATCGATCTGACCGTCACGGGTCCCCGGTATCTCATCACATCGCTGACGCCGGATGACGTTCTAGTTTCGGCAAATTTGAATATGGTGGATTCCGCCGGCATTACCGAACTGCCTCTCAGAGTGTCTCTTAAGAATAGCAACCAGGATATTTCGATCACCGCCATGTCAAAAACAGCTGTAGAGGTTTATTTTGACACGGAGCTTGTAAAGGAATTTGAGATTCAACTCGATACGGATATTATCCCCGATCATATTGCCGATGGCTATGAAGCGTCCGGCGCGGCGCTGACGGTGATGAACGTGACGCTCAAAGGCCCCGAGACAGAGGTCAATAAGGTCGAGAACGTCATTGCGGATCCGCAGTTTCCGGAGGAGCTGCTCTATGAGACCTCTACCGTTCCCGTTACGTTGAATTTTGAGGGTGCGTCTGCCGCCGATACGGTTTCTGTCAATAAATATGTCGGGATCGTGGATGGGCAGGAATGCCATGTCAAGATCAATATTGATCGTCTGACCAATCTTAAAACCGTAGTGGCGCTGCCCGGCGTACAAACCGGCAATGCGCAGTTCATTGTTGACCCGGAAGAGGTTGCGGTGCGGATCGATACGGAGATCGGCTATGACAAGGATACGCTGCCGGTGCTGACGCTTGACGCGGCGGCGCTGCAATCGGGCGTCGACCGTTATTCCGTCAAGGCATCTGACCTGAAGCTGCCGGACGGCGTCACGCTGATTGACGATTCGATTACTTTTGAAATCACGATCAAGAACACCGAAGAGGAATAAAAATAAACGGAGGAAAGGACTATGCGCAAAAAGCTTCTTGCGGTCATATCGCTTCTGCTGACGGTCACGGTGCTGTTCAGCGGCTGCGGCGCGTTTTCCTTTAACTCTGCGGAGAACCTTGTCCGTCCGCCGAAGCTCTCCGGCGACGACGGCGCCCTGCAGGCGGCTTTTGAATATGCCGTGAGCGATAAGGGCGAATACATCCTGAAATATCCTTCCGCCGGCGAATACCGTTCCGCGTATGTCCGTTACGACTGCGATGCGGACGGCACCGATGAAGCGTTCGTCTTTTATTCGCTGAAGACCGAAGCGATGTCTGTTTATATGGTCATGCTCGACTATGCGAACGGGGAATGGAACGCCGTGGGAGAGGTACCGGGAGAGGGAAGCGACATCTATTCCATCGAGTTCTGCGACCTGAACAATGACGGCATCGCCGAGGTGCTGGTCGGCTGGAGCTCGCTTGACGCCAAAAGTAACAAAAAACTGGCGGTCTATTGTTCCTATAAAAATTCCCAGAATCTCAATTATCGCGTGTTGGCGATCGAATCGTACACAAGTATGTACACCGTGGATCTCGATAACGACGGCGAAAAGGAGATCCTCCTGGCGCTCATCAGCTCTACCTCCGATATTTATACGACGGAAGCGAGGCTGCTGAAAATGACGGATCATGCGCCGTCGGATTTTCAGATGAACCCGGTCGGGCAGGTCAGCTTGTATTCCGAAACCACGGCGATCACGGCGATTACCTCCTGCGAGCAGAATCGGAAAAATTATGTCTATATCGACGAGGCTGCCGGCGACACGTATCTGACAGAGATCCTCTACTGGGATCCGGAGCAGAATACGCTGGTCGCGCCGCTTCAGGTGGATATGCTTTCGATCGCCTCATGTCCGACGAGCCGGTCGCTCGCGCTGGGCTGCACCGATATCAATGAGGACGGCATCCCCGAGATTCCGTCAACGGCTCTGATTCCGGACAGCAGAGTCGTCAGGAAAACACCTTCGGAAAGCGATGTCCCCGTTCAGGAGGAAAATGTCTATGTCGTCCATTGGAAGCAATATGAAAACGGGCAGTTCCGGACGGTCAGCAGCTTCATCAATAACTGCTATGACGCTTTCAAGCTGAAATACGATGAAACAACCATGGCGGACTGGAGCGTTATGATCTATCCCGACAGTCATCTGACGCAGTTTTTTGAACTGAGAAAGTCGCAGACGCCTGAACAGACCGATGAGTCGGTGCTGCTGTTTTCCATTCAGGCGGTCGAGCCCCACGAAACGGTCAGCATCGGCGCGTATCTGATGACGGGTGACGAATATAAGTATACCTATGAAATTACGCAGGAGGGAGAAAATGCCGGCATCACCAAGAGTTTCATTGCATCCGCTTTTTCTTTTTCCGATTATTGAACTGACGATGTTTTTGAATGAGTAAGGAGAACTATGAAAAATGAAGAGAATTTTGATTGCGGAAGACGAAGCTTCTATCCGTGACTTTGTGGTCATCAATCTCAGACGCGGCGGCTATGAGGTCGTCGAAGCGGAGAATGGACGGGAAGCGATCGAAAAGTACAACGAATGCGGCGGCGACATCGATATTGCGCTGCTTGACATCATGATGCCGGAGCTTGACGGACTGGAGGTCTGTAAGTATCTGCGGCAGCAGAGCACGACCATCGGTATCATCATGCTGACGGCGAAGTCGCAGGAGATGGATAAGGTGACAGGGCTCCTCGTCGGCGCGGACGATTATGTTATCAAACCGTTTTCACCGTCGGAGCTGATGGCACGTGTCGACGCCGTTTATCGCCGCGTCACGGTCAATAAGGAGTTTGCCGATAAGAGCCGCAATGCGGGTGACGTGATTTGCGGCGGCTGCTTTACGCTCAATCTGCGGAACCGGACCTTTCAGAAGTCGGGCGAGCTGATCGAGCTGACGCAGGTTGAGTTTCAGATCATGGAGTATTTCATGAGCAATCCCGGCGTGCCGCTCTCGCGTATGAGCATTCTGAAATATGTGTGGGGCGACGCCTATTACGGCGACGACAAGGTCGTGGACGTCAATATTCGCCGTCTTCGTATGAAAGTGGAGGAGGATTCTTCGAGTCCCGAGCACCTCGTGACGGTCTGGGGATTTGGATATAAGTGGATCCCGTAACGGAAAAAAGTATGAGAAAATCCGATAAACGCAGAAGAAAAGTGCGATCCGGCGGTATTACAAGGCGTTGGGTCATCAATACGCTGAGCGTCATGGCGTTGATCCTGATCATCGTCAATGTCTGCGCATCCGTTTCCCTTCGGCAGTATTATTATAAAATGGCGGAGAGTACCATTGACGCCAAGGTGCAGCAGTCTGCGGTTCAGACGTTTTTTAAGTCGTATGTCGATTCCTCCGCCGATATGTTTGAAGAGGGCGCACGCGATTTCGTGGAGAATTTCGCCTACAGCTATCTGATGGACGTCTGGGTGCTGGACGATACCGGCGATGTGCTGGTTTCCTCTGCCGGCTTTTCCGTGGATGATTCCGCCGATATGCCCGATTACACTGCCGCGATGACGGATACCTCCGGCAGCGGAACGGGACTGTGGACGGGGTACAACAGCTCCGGCGAAAAAATCATGGCGAAAGCATTTGCCATCACGAACAGCGACGGATCCCGTGCAGGCGCCGTGCGGCTGATCGTTTCGCTTCAGGATCTGGATAAGCAGCATATCACCTATACGATTTTTATCGCGATTTTGAGCTTAGCGGCGCTGACGCTGGTTACGATCTCGGGTCTGTTTTTCGTCCGTTCCATCGTGCGTCCCGTCGGGCAGATCAATGATATGGCGAAGCTCATCGCGCAGGGTGATTTCAATGCCCGCGTGGACAGCGCCGACAATAACGACGAAATCAGCGAGTTGTGCGACACCATCAACTATATGGCAGAGGAGATTGCACGTTCCGATAAGGTGAAGAACGATTTCATTTCGACCGTTTCGCATGAACTGCGCACGCCGCTGACCGCCATTAAAGGCTGGGCGGAGACGATCCGCGATATGGGGCCGAACGAAGCCGACATGACCGCCAAAGGCATCGACGTCATCATCAGCGAATCGGACCGGCTGTACAACATCGTGGAGGATCTGCTCGATTTCTCCAAAATGCAGAGCGGCCGCATGGTCAAGCGCGCCGAGCCGATCGACGCGATTCGCGAGCTGGACGCCGCCGTTTATGTTTTCAACGACCGGTCAAAACGCGACGGCATCATGCTGATCTATAACTCTCCCGGGCTGACCGCGCCGATGTCGGCGGATAAAAACCTGATCAAACAGGTGTTTGCCAATGTGTTGGATAACGCCTTTAAATATACCAAACGGGGCGGCCGCGTCGCCGTATTTGCCGAGGTTTCGGGTGGACAGCTTGTGATCTCCGTCGCCGATACGGGCTGTGGCATTTCCAAAGAGGCACTGCCCCACGTGACGGAAAAATTCTATAAAGCGAATATGTCGATCAGAGGCTCCGGCATCGGTCTTGCGGTTGTCGATGAGATCATCAAGCTGCACGACGGCAAGCTGGATATCGCCAGCACGGAGGGCAAGGGTACGGTTGTGACCATCATGCTGCCCGTAGACGATACGATCGTTTTGCCTCCGGCGTAAGCGGGTAAGAAAGGAATGAAGGATATGGCGAAAAAAGAAAAGACGGAAGAGAAAAAGAATCCGAGGCTCGGAACGGCCGGCGGTCAGGCGCTGATGGAGGGCATTATGATGAACGGTCCCAAAGGCGCGGCGATGTCTGTTCGCAAAACCGACGGCAGCATCATCACCGTTCCCAAGGAGTTCAAGCATATACGCGATAAAGTCAAAATTTTCCGGCTCCCCATTCTCAGGGGTATTGTGAATTTTATTGAATCGATGATTTTAGGCTATAAATGCCTGATGGAGTCCGCCGAGCTTTCGGGACAGCTCGAGCTTGAGGAAAGCGAAGAGGAGATGTCGAAGCTCGACAAATGGATCTGCGATCATTTCGGACCGAAGATGATGGCGGCGATCTCTGCGGTCGCGATGGTGCTCGGCGTGCTGCTGGCATTCGCGCTGTTCGTCTATCTGCCGTCATTCCTGATGAAAACGCTCGATATCCATCTGCTGGGCGAGTTCCTGAATCGTCACGCATTGCGTCCCTTGTGTGAGGGCATTATCCGTATCGCGATTTTCGTGGCCTACTTAGCGGCTGTGACAAATATGAAAGACATCAAACGCGTCTTTATGTATCACGGCGCAGAGCACAAAACGATTTTCTGTTATGAAGCCGGCGAAGACCTGACGGTCGAAAACGTGCGGCAGTTTAAGCGTTTTCATCCCCGCTGCGGCACGAGCTTTATGTTCATTATCTTAATTATCAGCATTCTGATGTCGTCGATTTTAGCGGTCATCTTAAAGCAGTTCCCGGGCGCGATGATCGGCGGTGTGCATATTCTGAACGTCGCCTGGGCGTGGTCGCTGATCAAAATTTTGATCATGCCGCTCGTTATGGGCGTCGGCTATGAGATTCTGAAATATTCCGGCAAGCATGATAACTGCGTGATCCGCGCGCTGACAGCTCCCGGTCTATGGATGCAGCGTTTGACGACGAAAGAACCTGACGACAGCATGATCGAAGTGGGCATTGCGGCGCTCAAAGCGGTTGTAGAGGGGATTCCCGAGCAGCCCGAGGCAAAGGAAAACAGCGATGCGGACGGAGAAACCGAGGGTGACTGATTTCCGACTTCTTTTGAAAGAGACTGCCGGACTTCTTGCCGGCGTGGATTCCCCGGAAACGGACGCTTCGGAGCTGCTGCGCTTCGTGTTCGGCGTAAGCCGTCAGGATATCCTGATGCAGCCCGTCCGGAATGCGGATGCGGAAAAACTGCGGGAATTGCGGCGTCTTACGCAAAAGCGTGCAGAGGGCTATCCGTTGCAATATATTCTCGGCGAATGGGATTTTTACGGAAATACCTTTGCCGTCGGTGAGGGCGTGCTGATTCCGCGTCCCGAGACGGAGCAGATCGCAGACAGGCTTTGCCGTTTTCTCGCCGGGAAGAAAGATGCGGTCGTTTTTGACCTGTGTGCAGGCTCCGGCTGTATAGGACTGTCCGCAGCGGTGCATAATCCCGATTGCAGGGTTTATTTATTCGACATTGCCGAAGCGGCGCTTGCCTGCGAAGAAAAAAATCGTGCGGCTCTCGCTCTTGACAATGTGACGATTTTGGATTATGATATTTTTTCCGGGTGGAATCTGGAAAATCTTCCCGAGCCGGATGCGATCGTCTGCAATCCGCCCTATGTGACGGAGAATGAGTATCTCGCTCTTGAACGGGAGATTTTTTACGAGCCGAAAGAGGCGATTGTCTGCCGCGGCGACGGCTTGGATTTTTACCGCTGTCTGTGTGAAAAATGGCTGCCGCATTTGAAAGACGGAGGATTTTTCATGTTTGAGAGCGGCGAAGAACAGCCGGAAAAGATTCTTGCGATTTTAGGACATACCGAAACGCTTGACAAAGCGCGGTATCACGCCGTCTGTGAAAAGGATCTGTACGGCGTGCGCCGTTTTGTATCGGGAGAAAAACGGTAAGGAGGAATTTTATGCTTTTTGATTTGATGAAATATATCCGTGAGGGCAATTTTGCGATGCTGTTTATTCAGGTGGCGTCGCTGCTGTTCGTCGTGTTCTGCACGATGCCGGTGCATGAATTTGCGCACGCATGGACGGCGGTCAAGCTCGGCGACGATACGCCGCGTCTTTCGGGACGGCTAACGCTCCGTCCGATGGCGCATATCGACCCCATCGGCGCGCTGATGATTCTGCTTGTCGGCTTCGGTTACGCCAAGCCCGTTCAGGTCAATATCCACAACCTGAAAAATGGCAGAAAGAGCTTTGCGCTTGTAGCGGCGGCAGGACCGATTTCCAACCTGATCATGGCGCTGATCTTCTTGTTCCTGAGCGCAATTGTGAGCGTACTCGCTGTACAGGTCGGTCTGCCGTCTGCCGTTTATACGGTGCTGTATTATTTCCTGTATTTTGCGGCATCGGTCAATATTTCGCTTGCGGTGTTCAATCTGATTCCGATTCCGCCGCTGGACGGTTCGCGCATCCTGACGCTTCTGCTGCCCTCGAAATATTACTACACGCTGATGAAATATGAGCGGTACATCATGCTCGGTATGTTCCTTCTGATCTGGATGGGCGTTCTCAATAAGCCGCTTGCGTTCTTATCGTCTTTGATTTATAACGGCTTTAACTGGATCGTGACGCTGCCGTTCCGCCTGATCGGTTGGTTGTGATATGGAAAGACCGCAGTATAAAACCGAAGTCTTTGAAGGGCCTCTTGACCTGCTGCTGCACCTGATCGCCAAGCACAAGCTGAATATCAACGATATTCCGATTTTTGAACTGGTGGAGCAATATATCGCCTATGTAAAGCAGATGCAGGAAGAGAATATGGAGATCGCCAGCGAATTTCTCGAGATGGCGGCAAGGCTCGTTTATATCAAAACGGTGTCGTTGCTGCCCGTTTACGAGGAAGCCGAACAGCTCAAAAAGGAGCTGACCGGCGAGCTGATCGAATACCGCGACTGCAAGCTCATGGCGGAAAAGCTCGCGAAGCAGTCCGGCGGTACGGAAAAAATGGTGCGCGACGCGGCGGAAATTGACGCCGATATGACCTATACCCGTCTGCACGACGCGCTGGAGCTTTACACGGCGTATCTGAACGCGGCAGGCAAAAAGCTCAGAAATCTGCCGCCGCCGGAGGATTCTTTCAAAGAGATCGTAGAAAAAGCCGTGGTGTCCGTTTCGGTCAAGATCGATCAGATTCATTCGATTCTGATGAAAGCGGGCAAAATCAAAGTGTTCGACGTTTTTCGCATGGCGAAAAGCCGTTCGGAGCTTGTCGCGTCATTTCTGGCGATTCTGGAAATGGCGAAAAACGGAAAACTGCTGTTGACGGGTGAGCAGGAAGACCTGACGCTCACGCCGAAATGGGATGAAGAGGAGAGTGATGACAACGGATAACGCAAATTTGAGCGCCGTACTCGAGGCGGTGCTGTTCGCTTCGGGCGAACCGCTTGATCTCGAGAAAACGGCGAAAGCGCTGCTCGTCGATCGGGAAACGATCGAAAACTCTCTCTCTTCTCTTGCCGAAAAATATCAGAGTGACGAACACGGCATCGAGCTTCTGAATCTCGGCGGCAAATATCAGTTCGCGACGAAAGAAGAGTACGCGCCGCAGATCCGCTCTGTTCTGAGCATCAAAAGGAATGCGCCGCTTTCGTCGGCGGCCTTTGAGGTGCTTGCGATCGTGGCGTACAATCAGCCGGTCACAAAAGCCTTTATCGAACAGGTCAGAGGTGTTGATTGCTCCGGCGTTATTTCGACGCTTTGCCAAAGAAATTTAATTGAAGAGCACGGAAGACTTGACTTACCGGGTCGACCTCTGCTATACTGTACTACAGATACCTTTTTACGGTGTTTTGAATTGTCGTCGCTCGACGAGCTGCCGGAGCTGCCTTCCAGAACAGAGCTGCCGCCGGAGCCGAATGAGAACGGCGAAGAGATGGACGGCCAAATGTCTCTGCTGTAAGCAGGGTGTGGGATGGGATGGTGATACCGTTTGACTGCCTTACTGATTATCATAGGGATCATCGTGTTTTTCGCGCTGGTGCTGAGCATCCGGGCGCATATCCACGTGGAGTATGAAGAAGAAGTCCTCGCTTATGCGAAATGGGCTTTTCTGAAAATACCGCTGTTCCCGAGGCCGGAGAAACCGCCGAAAGAAAAAAAACCGAAAGAAAAGAAAGAGGAGCCTCCCAAAGAAGAGGAAGCCCCGAAAGAGGAAAAACCGAAAGGTCCCAATCCGCTCAAGGTTTTGTATGAAAACGAAAAGCTCAGCGGCATTCTGGAAATTCTCAACAGACTGCTTCAGGTCGTGTATAAATTCGGCGGACGACTTGTCAATTCGTTCGTCATCGACGAGATGTTCCTCGATATTACGGTATCGCGGGACGATGCAGCATCCACCGCAGTGGAATACGGCAAAATGTGCCGCCGTGTGTTCCCGGTTACGGGAGCCGTCGTCGCGAATTGCAACGTCCGCAAATATTGTATCAACATCGACCCGGATTACCTCGCGAACGGGCAGAACGAGTTCGCCTTTTCCCTGGAGATCTCGCTCAATCCCCGCAAGCTCATCAATGCCGTTCTGGCGTTTGCGTTCGGCGCGCTGTTCAAGGTCGGCATCCGTCTGCTCAAAGGCATCAAGCCGAAACAGCCTGCCAAGCCGGACGAAAAGAAACCGGAGGAAAATGCGACTCAAACGCAGGCCTCCGACACCGAAACCGTACAAAATACTTCTGATATAGAAAATAAAACAGAGAGTGGTGCAACAACATGAAAGATCAATCTGCAGAAAAAATCCTTGCCACAACCATTGAGCGCGTCCGCGATTTAGTGGACGTCAGCACGATCGTCGGCGAGCCGATCACGGTCAATGCCGATATTACCATTATCCCGATTTCCAAGGTTACATACGGCTTTGCGTCCGGCGGCTCGGATTTTCCCTCAAAGAATAACGTCGAACTGTTCGGCGGCGGCGGTGGTGCCGGTATTACCATCAATCCCGTCGCGTTCCTTGTCTGCAACAAGGGCGAAGTGACGATCAAACACATCACGGCGTCCGATAACGCCGCAGAGAGAGCTGTCAACCTGATTCCCGAGATGTTCGACAAGGTGACGAATTTCGTGGACAGAAAGAAACAGGCTCCTGTGGAAGACGTTGCCGAAGAGCCTCAGCCGATCGTCGAGACGGAATAATTTTCACCTGCAAGAGTGATGAAACCGAAGCCGCTTACATAAATTTTTATGTAGGCGGTGGTTGGTATGTTAAAAATACATAGATATCTGGCGAGCGTCTTGTTGCTGCTTGTCGCCTTTTCCGTCGGGGTGTCCGGATTGGAAAGCGGCGATGTGTCGGCGGCGAGTGCCGTTCTCTATTGTCCCGATACGGGGCAGTTCCTGTTTGAAAAGGACGCTGACGAGCGTCTTTCGATGGCGAGTACGACAAAAATTATGACGGCACTTCTCGCGGTGGAGCAGAATATGCCGGAACGCGTCGTTACCGTCACGGCGGAAATGGTCAACGTGGAGGGAACTTCCTCCGGGCTTCGCGCCGGCGACGTCCTGACGCTTCGTGACATTATATACTGTATGCTGCTCGAGTCGGGCAACGACGCGGCCAACGCGGCGGCGATCGCGATCGGCGGCAGTTTCGAGGGCTTCGCCGAGCTCATGAATCGTCGTGCGACGGAAATCGGTATGACAAATACATCGTTCGTCACGCCTTCGGGACTCGACGACGAGAATCATTATACGACGGCGCGGGATATGGCGCTGCTTGCGGCGCAGGCGATCGAAAATGAAGACTTCGTGCGTATCTGCTCCGCAAAATCCTATCGGGTGCATTTTCTTTCCTCCGATAAAACGATCGTGCTGTATAATCACAATCGCCTGCTCGAAAGCTATGTGGGCTGCATCGGCGTCAAAACGGGCTTTACGAAGAAAAGCGGTCGGTGTTTGGTCAGCGCGGCAGAACGTGACGGAATCCGGCTGATTGCCGTGACGCTGAATGCCCCCAACGATTGGAGCGATCATCAGAAGTTGCTCGACAGCGGCTTTGACGAGATGGCGCTTATAAAAATAGATACCGATTTTTCGCGTTTTGCGGTTTCCGTTGTCGGAGGAGAACAGAAAACGGTTGCGATCAACGGGTCGGAGAGCGTTGCCGTTTATCGGAAAGCGGACGGCGAGCCAGACGTCACGCGGACGGTTTATCTGGAAAAATTTCTTTACGCTCCGGTAAAAAAGGGCGATATTGTCGGCTATGCCGTGTACGAAACGGACGGCAGAACCGTAAAAAGACTGCCGCTGACGGCGGCGCAGGATATTCCGATAGCGGAAAAACAACAGACAAAACAAAATTTCTTAGATCGGCTTTTCGGTCTTTTTGACAGATGGTGAAAACATGGCGGAGAATAAAATACGCTTGCAGAAATATCTCGCGGAAAACGGGATCGCATCCCGGCGCAAGTCGGAGGAGCTGATCGAACGTGGCAAAGTCCGTGTCAACGGGCATCCTGCGCGTCTGGGCGATAAGGTCGATCCGAAGCGGGATCTCGTCACCGTGTCCGGCGAACGGGTACAGCCGGCTGAAACGGGCAACTGCTATTTCATGCTCAATAAGCCGCGCGGTTATGTGACGACGATGCGCGACGAAATGGGCAGAAAGTGCGTCGCGGAGCTGATGGAGGACGTGGACTGCCGTGTCTTCCCCGTCGGACGGCTCGACCGGGATTCCGAAGGATTACTGCTGTTCACGAACGACGGCGAATTTGCCAATATGATGACGCATCCGTCCATGCACGTCTCGAAGACCTACCGCGTGACGGTGCGCCCGAAAGCCGATGAGGAACAGCTCGTCGCGCTCTCGTCCGGCGTTGTGATCGACGGACGCAGGACGATGCCCGCTTCCGTGCAAGTACTCGGCGAAGAGACGGACAGAACCGTTTTTCAAATCACGATCCATGAGGGACGAAACCGCCAGATCCGCAAAATGTGCGAGGCGGTCGGGCTCGAGACCATCCGTCTGAAGCGGATTTCCATCGGTTCCGTCAAGCTTGGCTCGCTTCCGGTCGGTCAGTATCGCGAGCTGAAAAAGGAAGAGGTCGCCGCGTTGCGCAGAGCCGCGCAGAAAGCCAAGGCTGCCAACGAAAAATAAATTTGACATTTGTATCGGAATGTACTATAATAAATCAAATACAAACAACGAGGTACGGCTATGGTCAAAAGTATGACGGGATACGGCAGAGCACAGGAGCTGATTGACGGTATGAATATCACCGTCGAGATCAAGAGCGTCAACAGCCGTTATCTGGAGTTTTCATCAAGAGTATATAAGAATTATTCTTTTTTGGAGGACAAGCTCAAGACGTATGTGCGTCAGGTCATTTCCCGCGGTAAGGTGGAATGCAGCGTGCAGATCGACTGTCTCGAAACGGATGACGTCGTGGTGCAGCTCAATGAGTCTCTCGCCGCCGGGTACATAGACGCCGTGCGGACGCTGTCCGAAAAATATCATCTGACGAATGATTTCACCGTCTCGCAGCTCGCGGCGCATAACGATATTTTCTTAGTCCGCAAAGCGCCTGCCGATGAGGATACAATCTGGGAAGCCGTGAAAACGGTGCTCGACAAGGCGACGGCGTCCTTTGTGGCGATGCGCGAAGTCGAGGGCGCAAAACTGGTGGAGGATGTCCTTTCACGAGCCGATCTGATTATCTCATATGTTGAACAGGTCGAGAAGCGTTCTCCCGAAACGGTGAAAGAATATAACGATAAGCTGCTTGCGCGTATGCGCGAGCTTTTGGGTGACGCCAATGTCGATGAACAGCGTCTCCTGACCGAAGCGGCGATTTTTGCCGATAAAGTGGCAGTGGCGGAGGAAACCGTCCGTCTGCGCAGCCATATCGGTCAGCTTCACGCGATGACCGCGCTCGACGAGCCGATCGGTCGCAAGCTCGATTTCCTCGTGCAGGAGATCAACCGAGAAGCCAACACCATCGGCTCCAAAGCAAATGATATTGAAATCGCACGCGATGTCATCAATATCAAGGCTGAGGTCGAAAAAATCAGAGAACAGATTCAGAACATCGAATAACACAAAGAAAGTTTGGTCGCTGAAACTATGAAACTTGTTAACATCGGATTCGGAAATATGATAAACGCCTCCCGCGTGATCGCCATTGTCAGCCCGGAATCGGCACCGATCAAGCGCATGATTCAGGACGCCAAGGAAAAGGGTATGCTGATCGACGCGACGCACGGACGAAAAACAAGAGCCGTCCTGCTGGCGGACAGCGACCATATCGTGCTTTCGTATTTACAGCCGGAAAAGCTCGGTGAGCGTTTCCAAATGAACGGTGCGGACGATTCCGCGGAAGGAGCTGCCGATGTTTGATTATGCTTCCCGACTGGTCATCGTTTCCGGGCCGTCCGGCGCGGGAAAGGATACCATTGTCAATAAACTGATCGAGCGGGACGAGCGGTTTTCCCTCTCCGTTTCCGCCACCACAAGACCGCCGCGCGGCAATGAAAAGGACGGCGTGAATTATTACTTCCTGTCGGAAGACGAGTTTTTGGCCGGAATCCGCCGCGACGCGTTTGTGGAATATGCCAAATACGGTTCCCGTTATTACGGCACGCTCAAGCTCGACGTCGAAAAACGGATCGAAAACGGCAAAACCGTCATTCTCGTCATTGACGTACAGGGCGCGGAAAGCGTAAAAAAAATCTATCCCGGCGTGCTGTCGATTTTCATCATGCCGCCGTCGGAGGATGTGCTCGAAAATCGTCTGCGCTGCCGTATGACGGATTCGGAGGACGAAATCTCTAAGCGTATGTGCATCGCGAAAGATGAAATCGGGCAAAGTGACTGCTACGATTACATTGTTGTCAACGATGAATTGGAGCAAGCGGTGGACGAAGCGTATCATATCATTGAAAACCATATCCATCATACATAATCTGAGAAAAGGAAGTCTTATTATGCTGAATGTAGATTTGCAGAAATTACTCAAGGGTGACATCAGCCGGTATGAGCTGGTCTCCGCGACGGCGAAGAGAGCCCGCATGATCGTGGACGAAGCGGAAAAAAACAAAACGATCATTGTGGAAAAACCCGTCAGTATTGCGGTCGAAGAACTTCAGGACGGAATCTGGTCGATCCGTGAGGATAATTGATTTTTCCCGACGGTTGAGGTGAATCTCTTTTGCGCGCGCCGATAACAGCCGGAATCGCCGTTGAGAACACGGCCTACAGCTTTGATAAACTGTTTGACTACCTTATACCTGAGGAACTCGCGGATCGCGTCCAAATCGGGTGTAGGGTTTTAGTTGATTTCGGGCGCGGTTCTCAAAAACGGCAGGGGATTGTTTTTACCTTGTCCGATGAATTACCCGAGACCGGTAAAAAGCTGAAAAAGATCAGCAGCGTCTTAGACGACGAGCCGCTGTTGTCCGATGAAATGATCTCTCTTGCCTCGTTTTTGGCGGACAGAACCTTTTGCACGCTGTTTGAGGCGGCGAAAGCGCTTCTGCCATCGGGCATTTGTCTGCGCGTGACGGAAACCTATCGTTGTCTTTTGTCGGAGAAAGAGGAGGAAAGTGCTTCTCTTTCGCAGAACGAACGGGACATACTGCGTTATCTTCGCAGAAAGGACGACTTCGTCAGTGCGGAAAAAATTTATGAGGTGCTCGGGCTTTCCCCCGAAACGAAAGCGGTCGAAGCGCTGCAAAAAAAAGGATTTCTGCTTCGCAACGTCGATACCAAAAGGCGGCTGCACGATGCGACCGTCAAAATGGTGCGTCTTTCACCCGAATATGAGGAAGAGGACAGCGTTCCGTTCAAGCTGACGGCAAAACAGACGGCTGTCATAAAATTTCTGCGGGAAATCGGCTCGGCAACGACGAAAGAGATTGCCTATTTTACCGGCGTGACGCAGGTCGTAGTCGAGAATCTGCATACGCGGGGCATTGTCGTTTATGAAGAGCTGTCCGTCTACCGGACGCCCGAAAAAATGCGGAGCACGCCGCGCGATACCAGCTCCATTACCCTTTCTCCGGTGCAGACGAAAGCCTATGAAAAGCTGTTGCAGCTGCAAAGGCAGGACGAAGCAAAAGCCGCTTTGCTGTTCGGTGTGACCGGCAGCGGCAAAACGAAGGTATATATGAAACTCATCGACGCGATTGCGCCGACGGGACGCGGTGTGATCGTGCTCGTTCCCGAAATTTCGCTGACGCCGCAACTTTTGACAATGTTCTATGCCCGTTACGGCGAAAGGGTCGCCGTCCTGCACAGCGGACTGTCGCTCGGTGAGCGCATGGACGAATGGAAGCGCATCCGAAACGGCGACGCGACGATCGTCATCGGCACACGAAGCGCATCGTTCGCGCCGGTTCGCGATCTCGCCTTGATGATTCTGGACGAAGAGCAGGAGAGTACTTATAAATCCGAGATGTCACCGCGCTATCATGCGCGTGATGTGGCGCGTTTTCGTGCCGCCTATCATAAATCCCTGCTGATTCTTGCCTCCGCAACACCGTCGGTCGAGACGTTCGCCGGTGCGGTCAGCGGACGGTATGAATTGGTGGAACTGCCCGAACGCTATTCCGGCGCAATGCTGCCGCAGGTCATGACGGTGGATATATCCCAGAAACAGAACATGAACGGCATGCAGACGATCAGCGCGACGCTTGCCGAGGAAATGCGGAAAAATTTAGAGCTGAAGCAGCAAACGATCCTGCTCATCAACCGGCGCGGATTCCATACGTTTGTGGCGTGCACAAAGTGCAAAGAAGTGATGATGTGTCCGCATTGCAGCATTTCGATGACGTACCACAGCGCGAACGACCGCCTGATGTGTCACTACTGCGGCTACTCCGAGCCTGTGCGGACAACCTGTCCGTCCTGCGGTGCCGAAACGATCCGTTTTTCGGGCTTCGGTACGCAGAAGGTGGAGCAGGAGGTTGCGTATCTCTTTCCCGAAGCGCGTGTGCTTCGCATGGACGCGGACACGACAAGCGCGAAAAATTCCCATGACAAAGCCTTTTCCCGCTTCGCGCAGGGAGAGTATGATGTGATGATCGGCACGCAGATGGTCGCGAAAGGGCTCGATTTCCCGAATGTGACGCTCGTCGGCGTCATCTCCGTCGATCAGCAGCTTTATAACGACGACTATAAAAGCACCGAGCGGACATTTGATCTGCTTACGCAGGTCGTCGGACGTTCGGGGCGCGGTCAGACGGCAGGTAGGGCCGTCATTCAGACCTTAGCGCCCGAGAACGCCGTCATCGAACTGGCAGCGCAGCAGGATTACCGCGCATTTTTCGATACGGAAATCTGCATTCGCAAGGGCATGATCTATCCGCCGTACTGCGATATTTGCGTGATCGGTTTTATCGGAACGGGAGAAGCGGCTGTCCGTTCGGCGTCGCGATATCTGTTCGGTCTGCTCAAAGACAAGCTGCAAACCGAAGAATACAGCGATGAAAAGGTCGTGATTCTCGGTCCGGCGGTTCCCAAAGTTGCCAAAATCAGTAACCGCTATCGCGAACGCCTGATCATCAAATGCCGAAATTCTGCGGCATTCCGGAAGATGATCGCCGCGTGTTTAAAGGAATTTTCAACAAATAAAGAGTATCATAAAATTACAGCTTATGCGGATATGAATCCGGAGAGCATTTATTGAGGGGATAACCATGGCATTACGAAAAATCAGAACGCAGGAAGATCCTGTTTTACAGAAAATCAGCAAACCCGTTTTGGCGTTTGACGCGAAGCTGAGTATTCTGCTCGGCGATATGAAGGATACGCTCGCGAAAGCCGACGGCGTAGGGCTTGCGGCGGTGCAGATCGGCATTTTACGCCGTGTTGTGGTCATCGATGTCGGCGACGAGCACGGATATATGGAGCTGATCAATCCCGAAATCATTGACCGCAAGGGCGAACAGATCGAAGCGGAGGGCTGTTTGTCCCTACCGAACAAGTCCGGTAAAACGCTGCGTCCCATGTGGGTTAAATTCAAAGCGCAGGACAGAAAAGGCAACTGGTATGAGGCAGAGGGCGAAGGACTTTTCGCGCGGTGCGTCTGCCATGAGCTCGACCATCTGGACGGCGTCGTGTTTACTCAGCGTCTCGCGCCCGGTGAGAAAGTCAGCTACGTCAGAGATTGAGGTGAAGACGCTTGAAAATCATCTATATGGGCACGCCGGATTTCGCGGTGCCGTGCCTTGAGAGATTGGTCAAAGAACAATATGAGGTCGTCTGCGTTGTCACGCAGCCCGATAAGCCGCGCGGTCGCAAACAGGAATTGACGCCTTCCGAAGTCAAGAGCAAGGCAATCGAGCTTGGGCTTTCGGTCTATCAGCCGACTTCGCTGAAAACGGACGATGCGTATGACTTTCTGGCGGCATATGAACCCGATTATATCATCGTTGCGGCGTACGGAAAGATTTTGCCGAAACGCATTCTCGATCTGCCGCGTTTCGCCTGCATCAACGTCCACGGCTCGCTTTTGCCGAAATATCGCGGTGCGGCTCCCATTCAAAGAAGCGTCCTCGCGGGCGACAAGGTGACGGGCATCACGACGATGCTCATGGGCGAAGGGCTTGATACGGGCGATATGCTTCTGAAAAAAGAATTTGCGATCGACCAAAACGCGACGGCAGGAGAGGTCTTTGACGCCTTAGCGTCTCTGGCTCCCGATCTGCTGATCGAAACGATAGAAAGATTTACCAAAGGTGAAATCGTGCCCGAAAAACAGAACGAGGCGGACGCAACATACGCTTCGATGCTCTCGAAAGATGAGGCGGTCATTGACTGGTCGCTTCCGGCGGAAAAAATTCACGATCTGATCCGCGGTATGTCTCCGTGGCCGGTCGCGTTTACGACTTATCACGGCAAAAAACTGAAAATATTTTCTTCTTATCTGACGAATGAAAAAACGACGCTTGCGCCGGGCAAACTGAAAGAGAATAAAAATGAAATCAAAGTTGCCTGCGGCGACGGCGTGCTCTTAGGAATTTCATCGCTTCAGCTTGAGGGCGCAAAACGGCTGGAAGCGAAGCAGTTTTTGGCGGGACAGCGTAATCTCAGCGAAGAACGCTTCGGCGACGCATAAACCGCAGACGTTTTTGAATATTTTTATAGAAACGGTATAAAGTTCAGGGGAGGAATGAAGAATGCCGCTGTATTTTTCAAGCACATGGTTATATATTGTTCTGGTTGTGCCCGCGTTTCTTTTGTCGCTGTGGGCACAAATGCGCGTCAATTCCACCTATAAAAAAATGGCGCGTGTGCGCAATACAAGCGGCTATACGGGTGCGCAGGCGGCGGCCGCCGTGCTGCGGCATTACGGTATCATGAATGTCGCGATTGAAGTGACAAGCGGCAAGCTGTCGGATCATTACGACCCGAGGACCAATGTGATCCGCCTGTCGAAAGAGGTTTATTACGGCGACAGCATCGCATCGGTCGGCATTGCCTGCCATGAGGCGGGACACGCTGCGCAGCACGCCGAAGGGTATGTGCCCATCAAAATCCGCAACGCGATCATCCCGGCTTGCAACATCGGCTCGTATCTGGGCATTCCGCTTGCGTTTGCCGGCTACTTTCTCGGTTTCGAGCCGCTGGTTCTGGTTGGTCTGGGACTGTATTCGCTGATCGCCGTTTTTCAGCTTGTGACGCTGCCTGTGGAATTTAACGCCAGCGCGCGTGCGATCCGTGTGATTGACGAAACGGGACTGCTGCGCGGCGACGAGGAAGTCCGCGGCGCAAAGCGCGTGCTGAAAGCGGCGGCGATGACATATATCGCGGCACTTGCGGTGACGCTGGCCAACCTGCTGCGGTTTGTGATTTTGTTCCTCGGCAACGGAAGACGAAGAAATTAAGGACGGTTCAAAATAATATGCTCGATGCAAGAAGCGCGGCGTTCCGGCTGCTCTCCAAAATAGAAAAGGATCACGCCTATTCCAATCTCCTGCTCGCGGAAGAGCCGGGAGACGGCGTTCTGTCGCCGCGTGACCGGCTTCTCATGCATCGTCTTGTCAAAACGACACTCGAGCGCAGAAGAACGCTTGATTATAATATTGCGCTGTATCTCACGCAGCCTCTGAAGAAGTTAAAGCCGCAGGTGCTCACGATTCTTCGGATGGGTGCGTGTCAGCTTTTTTTTATGGATAAAATCCCGCCGTCGGCGTCGGTGAACGAGAGCGTCCGCTTGGCGAAGCAGAACGGCTGCGCGTTCGCTTCGGGACTGGTCAACGCGGTGCTGCGCAAAATGCAGCAAAACGGTTTGCAACTGCCGGAGGAGACGGACAAGGTTGCATTTTGCAGCGTGAAGTATTCGTTCCCGCCCTACATATGTCAGAAGTTTTTCGATTATTACGGCGAAGAGACGGCGGAAAAAATCATGGCGTCGTCGCTCGGCGGAAGCGCGGTTACTGTTCGCAAAAATACATTGAAAAACGATCCGCTTCATCTTGACTGTGAAAAAACGGAACTGCTTGATAATTGTTACCGGCTGAAAAATCCCGGCAATCTCGCCGAACTGCCCGATTTTCGGAACGGTCTGTTCCATGTGCAGGACTTCGCGTCGCAGCTTTGTTGTCATATTTTATCGCCGCAAAAGGGCGAGACGGTGCTCGACGTGTGCGCAGCGCCCGGCGGAAAGAGTATGACGTTGGCGCAGCTGATGGAGAATGAGGGAAGGCTTCTCTCGTGCGACCTGTACGAACATAAAGTAAAACTCATTGCCGACACGGCGAAGCGGCTCGGCATCACGATCATCGAACCGATTCTGCGCGACGCGGCGGACAGCGAAAAAGAGTTGCCGATGGCGGACAAAATCCTCTGCGATGTGCCGTGCTCGGGCTTCGGCGTGACCGGCAAAAAGCCCGAAATCAAAGAGAAGACACAAGAAGAGATCGCGACTCTTCCGACGCTCCAGATGCAGATTTTAGAAAATTCATGCCGGTTCCTCAAAAAAGGCGGACGGCTCGTCTACTCAACCTGCACGCTTTTGCCGGAGGAAAACGCTTTTCTCTGTCGTAAGTTTTTAGAGAAGCATCCGGAATTTAAAGCGGTGAAGATTGACGAAGAGATCAAAGGCTTCCGTGACGGCGAAACGCTGACGGTTTTGCCGTTTGATTACGACTGTGACGGCTTTTTTATTGCGGCTTTTGAAAGGATTGAGTAAAAAATGGAAAAACGCGATATACTTTCTCTGTCCTATGACGAGCTCACGCAGACCGTGGCAGAACTGGGCGAGCCGAAATTCCGCGCCGGTCAGATTTTTTCGTGGCTCCACGTCTCCGGTGCGACTTCCTTCTCCGAAATGACGAATCTTTCCAAGAATTTCAGGCAAAAACTTGATGACAATTTTGTCATATTTTCCGCAGCTATTGAAAAAAAGTTGATTTCGGAGTATGATGGAACTCAAAAGTATTTATATCGTCTTCATGACGGAGAATTTGTGGAATCGGTTCTGATGAAATATAAATACGGCTATACCATCTGTGTTTCGACGCAGGTCGGGTGCCGCATGGGTTGCAAGTTCTGCGCTTCGACACTCGGAGGCGTTGTGAGGAGTCTCACGGCTTCCGAAATTCTCGCGCAGATTTATACGGCGCAACGCGATAACGATATTAAAATTTCCCATGTCGTGCTCATGGGCATGGGCGAGCCGCTGGATAATTTTGATAACGTGATGCGGTTTTTAGAGCTCGTCACGGACGAACGCGGACAGAATCTTTCAATGCGGCACATCTCGCTTTCGACCTGCGGCGTCGTGCCGAAAATATACGAATTGATGGAGAAAAATCTGCAATTGACACTGGCCGTTTCGCTGCACGCGCCGAACGATACCATTCGCAGCGCGATGATGCCCGTCAATAAAAAATGGAACGTCGATACGCTTCTGGAAGCGTGCCGACGCTATGCCGATAAAACGCACCGCCGCATTTCGTTTGAATATGCGATGGTGAGCGGCACGAACGATTCCGACGAATGCGCGGCAGAGCTTGCAAAAAAGCTCAGGGGGATTCTGTGTCATATCAATCTGATCCCCGTCAACGAGGTCAAAGAGACCGGTTGTGTGCGCAGCAGCAAAGAGCGCATCGAGGCATTTTCCGCCATACTTCAAAAAAAAGGCTTCGCTGTTACGGTGCGGCGCAAGCTCGGTTCGGATATTAACGCGTCCTGCGGTCAGCTCCGCAGACAGGCGCAGCAATAAACGGCGTATTCCCTATCATCTCAGCAACTGGAGGAGAGAAGTATGAAAATATCAGCAGGAACCGACATCGGTAAGATCCGCGCGACGAATCAGGATTCCTACGAAATCGGGGAATTGCCGGACGGCGGCGCATGGGCGGTGGTCTGTGACGGTATGGGAGGTCATGCCGGCGGTCATGTCGCGAGCCGTATTGCGGTTGATCGTATCGCGAAAGACATCAGAGAGAATTTTCGGAACGGCATGAGCCCGTCTTCCGTGAAGAACATATTGGAATCGTCGATCGTGGCGGCAAATCTGGAGATTTACGACCGCTCACAGAATGACGACGAGGTGCGCGGCATGGGCACGACGGCTGTGGCGGCGGTCTGTACGGGAGAAAACTGTGTGATCGCCAATGTCGGCGACAGCCGCTGCTATAAACTCTCGGCAGAGGGTGTGACGCAGATCACGAAAGATCATTCTCTCGTGCAGGAGATGGTGGACGCCGGTCTGATTACGCCGGAACAGGCTGCTATGCACCCGCGGAAAAACGTCATCACCAGGGCGCTGGGCATTGAAGAGGATGTCGCCGTTGATTTTACGGAGCTTTCTCTTGCGGTCGGCGATATGCTGCTGCTTTGTTCCGACGGCCTTTCCAATCTTGTCACAAACGAGGAAATGACGGCTTGCACTTCTGACGGCAATATTTTTGACTATGCCAAACGACTGATCGGTCTGGCGAACGAAAAAGGCGGTCAGGATAACATCACCGCAGTCATCATCGCATAACACACAGGAGGACTTTATGGATAATTACACCGGACGCGTGCTCGGCAATCGGTACGTACTGAAAGAAATCATCGGCGTAGGCGGTATGGCGGTCGTTTATAAAGCGCTTGACAACGTGGATAATAAAACCGTCGCAATTAAAATCCTCAAGGAAGAATACAGCGCGAATGACGATTTTCGCCGTCGCTTCAAAAATGAGTCCAAGGCGATCGCGGTGCTTTCGCACCCGAACATCGTCAAAGTTTACGATGTCAGCTTCGGCGAGAAGCTTCAGTATATCGTGATGGAATACATCGAGGGCATCACGCTCAAGCAGTATATTCAGAACAAAGGCGTCATAGACTGGCGGGAAGCGATTCTGTTTACAACGCAGATTCTCAAAGCGCTTCAGCATGCGCATGACAGGGGCGTCATTCACCGTGACATTAAGCCGCAGAATATCATGCTGCTGAAAGATAACAAAACGATCAAGGTGGCGGATTTCGGAATCGCCAGCTTTCATACCAAAGGCGAGACGAAGACGCTCGGCGACGGCGCCATCGGTTCCGTTCACTATATCAGCCCCGAACAGGCAAAGGGCGAGCCGGTCAGTCCGATGGCGGATATTTATTCCGTCGGCGTCGTGCTGTATGAAATGATCACCGGACAGCTGCCGTTCCAGTCGGACAGTGCTGTTTCCGTCGCAATCATGCAGCTCCAGAAAGAGGCGGTCATGCCGCGCAAAATCAATCCTGCGATTCCTGTCGGTATTGAACAGATCACAATGCGCGCCATGCAGAAAAGTCCCCGCGACCGGTATCAGTCCGCATCCGAAATGCTGCTTGACATCGACGAATTTCGACGCAATCCGAATACGCGCTTTGACTACAGCTATTTTGTCGATACGCAGCCGACGAAATATGTCACCAATACGCAGCGCCGCAGTGCTTATGCCTCGGGTACGCCTATCAGCGAAGCGCGTGGAGCCGGTAACGGATATGTCCGTACGACGGTCATTACGCCGGAAGAGGATTTTACTCCCGAGGACGAGCAGCTCGTGAAAAAGAGTTATACGCTGCCGATTCTCATTGGCATCATCTTCCTGTTTGTTGTGGTCATCATCGGCGTAGCCTGGTTTTTCTTTACCAATACGGAGGAAGTGACCGTGCCGGAATTTGTCGGACATTATATTGAGGAGATCCGCGGTGAGGCTGATTATAAGTACTTCTTCGATAACGGTCTGATCGAGGAGAATCTTGTCTATACAACTGAATATGACGACGGCTATATTTTCTATCAGAGCGAAGAAGCCGGTAAGAAAATGCAGATTACCAATACAACGTCGACGATCATCAAACTGAATATCGCTTATACCAGCGAATCCATGACGATTCCGACACTCGAGGAAGGTACCAAGCTTCAGGAAGCGCGCAGCATTCTGCAAAAGATGGGCTTTAAGATTGCGACGGAAGCAGTGGTCGATACTTCGCTTCCCGAAAGTACGGTCATCCGAATGGATCCGGCTTCGGGCAACAGCGTCGCATACGGCTCGCTTGTTACGATTTATTACGCAACGGACGATGCGGGTAAGGTTGCGGTTCCGAGTGTTGTCGGCGAAAAATTCTCCGTGGCGAAGAGCGAACTCGAAGCACTCGGCTTTAAGGTGAACGTGGAGTATAAAGAGTCAAACGGCGCGAACGCCGGGCTGGTTATCGAGCAGTCGATCGCGGCGGATACCACAGTCATTGCGGAGAATACGGAGATCACCATCATCGTCGGCACCACGTCGAAAAAGACAACCACCGTCACCATCACGCTGCCCGATCTGCGCGATTATGACAATATCTACGAATCGGTTTATGTCTATGTCGGCAATTCGCTGTATAAGACGTACAGCAGCGTCAAACTCGACGGTTCGACCCATACGGTTGAACTCGGCGGTACGGAAAATACCACGTTCCGGATTTATCTCGGCGATCAGGTGGTATGCTCTGGTAACGTTGATTTTACGTCGGCTTCACCGAGTGTAACGAATAAATCCGTCGCACCGTATCAGTACGCCGATGCGACGACAGCACCGACGACTGTTCCCGAAACGACTGCGTCTACGACAACGCCGCAGGAATCGCAGACGTATTCTCTTCCGTCCTATTCCGGAAAAGACTATATTGATTACTATAACGAGCTGATTTCCATCGGCTTCGACAATATCGTGAAGATTCAGAAATCGTCGGAAACGGTTCCGGATGGGCAGATCATCTCTGTTTCTGCCGATAAATCCACCTTTACGGCCGACGAGCTTGCGGATGTGGAAATTCGCGTTTATGTCAGCACGGGACCGGCGGCGTGATATGCGGATTGAAAACGGTTTAATCATGAAAGCGACAGCGGGCTTCTATTATGTCCGCTGTCCCGATCGGAAAATCATAGAATGCAAGGCTCGCGGCGTATTCCGGAAACAGAAATTTTCGCCGCTGGTCGGCGATCGCGTCGCGATAGATACGGATGGCGAAACGGGAACCGTCGCTGAAGTGTACGAACGCAGGAATGCGCTGCAGCGGCCTCCCGTGGCGAACCTCGATAAGCTGATCATCGTTTCGTCCGTGACCGAACCGTCGCCGAATCTGCCGATTATCGACAAACTGACGGCGATCGCCGTCGATAAGGAGATAGAACCCGTCGTGGTCTTCTCGAAAGCCGACCTGAAGGATACCGGAGAACTGGTTGACATCTATTGCCGGGCCGGGATCGAATCGTTTGCCGTGTCCTCCGAAACCGGCGAAGGAATCGACCGCTTCCGGGAGATTTTCTCCGGGAATGTCTGTGTGCTGACGGGCAATACCGGCGTTGGCAAATCGTCGCTGCTGAACCGGATTGAGCCGTCTCTCGGTCTTGCGACGGCACATATCAGCAATAAATTGGGACGCGGACGTCATACGACGCGTACCGTGGAATTATACGAGCTGTGCGGCGGTCTGATCGCCGATACGCCGGGTTTTTCGGCACTTGATTTTGAGAGTACCGAGATCATTCTCAAAGAAAATCTACCGTTCTGCTTCCCCGAATTTGAGCCGTATATCGGCTCGTGTAAATTCGTTTCCTGCGCGCATATGGGGGAGAAAGGATGCGCAGTCTGTGAAGCGGTCAGAAACGGAGCCATCCCGGAAAGCCGCTATGAGAGCTACCGACTGATGGTGAATGAAGTCAAAGATTATAAAGAATGGGAGCACCGGACGGATCCGTCCGGGACTTGCACAAAGTAAAACCCCTCTCCGTATACTGTCAATGAACATTCATGACGGGGGAGGGTTCTTTTTATGCGAAGAAAGAAAAAAAATAAGGGCTCGATCGGCGTAACATTCTGCTCTCTGGGGATTGGCGTCGTCATGGTCTGCCTGTTTCCCTCCAAATGGATGGTCATTATCATGGCGCTGGCTCTGGTCATGGCCGGTGCGATGCTCATGAAACATTGCTAAGGAGGAAATGCGCATGAAAATCCTTGTGTTCGAAAGCCCGAAATTTCTGAAAGGTTTTTTGAAATTGGTTTTTAAGCTCAGGTAGGTAACGGTTCAGCCTGCACGAAAAACAAAGAACGGAAGCCCTTTTGGACTTCCGTTTTGCGTTTTATATGAGAAGCCTGAAAGTCAGGCGTTATTGTTGGAAAAAGCCTGAAAGACATCAGTGGTTTAAGGCTTCACAGACGCTCGTCAGTTCGATGGTCTTCCAGATTCTTTTCCAAGAGAACAGCTTTGTCTCTTCCAGTTCTTTCAGAAGCTTCTCTTCATATTTACGAAGTTCTTCCTGCATCATGTCTTCATCTCCTTTCTCTTGATTACACCCTTATTATACGCAAATTTTTCAATTTGTCAAGACATTTTGCACAAATGAAGAAAAATAAAATTGTGCAAATATTACAAATGAGGATGGGTAAAAAAGAAATGAAATCTGAACAGGAATTTTATGTAAAGGGGATTGCTTTTGTGCAACCATAACAAACCGAGATATGATTATTACAGCATTATGACGAAAACTGTTTTTTCGGCAAAAAAGACCTTAAAAAGTTTGTGAAAGTTTTTTTGAAAAAATCTCAGAATTTTTGATAGTTTCAGGCAGCAAAGCGGCAAAATCGGCGGGAAAGGGTACCTGAAAGGTTAGGTTTTCTTCGGTGATCGGGTGAATCAGCTCAAGTTTTCCGCAGTGGAGTGCCACACGATTGATGCGGGTATCGGAGCTGCCGTACATATCGTCGCCGCAAAGAGGCGTGCCGCATGAGGCGAAATGGACGCGGATCTGGTGGGTGCGTCCCGTTTCAAGATGGATTTCCAGTAAGGATGTTTTGCCGTCCGTCCAGAGGGACTGCCAATGCGTCACGGCGCGGTCGCCTTCATCGCCGACGGCTCGGAGCGTTTTCATCGGGTCGGGACGGTAAATCGGACGGTCGATTGTTCCGCTGCCCCGGAACACACCGCCGACAACGGCATAATAGGTTTTGTGAAAATGTCCGGCGGATTTCGACGCCGCGGGTTTGTTCAGCGCGCATAGAACAAGTCCCGATGTACTCTTGTCGAGGCGTCCGACAGCGCGGAACGTAACGGATTGCCCTTTCTTCTGAAAGTACGCCGCAACGCCGTTCGCAAGCGTGTCGCCCTGATGGTTGTGCGTCGGGTGCATGGCAAGCCCTGCCGGCTTGTTGATCACAAGAATGTCGCTGTCCTCGTATATGATATCGAGTGGAAAATCAATCGGCTCGACGCTCGGCTTGTCTTCGGGCAGATTGACCGCCAGTACGTCGCCTTTTTTCAGCAAATCAATCGTCCGGATATGCTGTCCGTTGCAGGTGATGCCGTTTTCGATCCGCTTCAGGGAGTTGACGAGCCTTGCGGACAGCTTCGCTTCCCCACGCAGAAAGTGCAGGACTTTTTTGCCGTTGAAGCTTTCCGGAATGACATATTCAATATGCCGCATGGCACCGCCTCCTTTCGGTGGGATAAAAAAACAATGCACGCCGAAAAACTCTTTGTGCATTGTCTGTTTTGCTTGGGGAAAGGTTTAGACCTTGACGCTCCAGCCTGCGGGGCCTTCGATTTTACCCCACTGAATGCCGGTCAGCGTGTCATAGAGCTTCTGGGAGATTTCGCCGATCTCGCCGTTGTTGATGCTCATGATCTTGTCGCCCCATTTCAGTTCGCCGATGGGGGAGATGACAGCCGCCGTGCCGCTACCGAAAGCCTCAAGCAGTCTGCCTTCGTCGTAAGCCTTTGCAAGCTCATCGATGGAGATGCGGCGCTCGGAGACGTTCAGACCCCAGCTCTTGAGAATCTCGATGCAGGACATTCTGGTGATGCCGCCGAGAATGCTGCCCTGAAGAGCGGGTGTGACGACTTCGCCGTCAAGGACGAAGAAGACGTTCATTGTGCCGACTTCCTCAATATATTTTCTTTCGACGCCGTCAAGCCAGAGAACCTGCGTGTAGCCGACTTTTTCGGCCTCGTCCTGCGCTTTCAGGGACGCCGCGTAGTTGCCGCCGGTCTTGGTGAAGCCCATGCCGCCTTTAACGGCGCGGACATAATTCGTCTCGACGTAAATCTTGACGGGATTGAGTCCCTCGGGATAGTACGCGCCGACGGGAGAGAGAATAATCATGAAGAGCAGATGCTTGGCGGGATGAACGCCGACGTGCGCGTCCGTCGCAAAGATGAACGGACGGATATAGAGCGAGGTGCCCTCTGCGGTCGGGATCCAGTCCTCGTCAACCTTGACAAGCGCTTTGATGGCTTCGACGGCAAAGGCCTCATCGATCGCAGGAATGCAGAGACGGTCATTGGAGACGTTGAGTCTTGCCATATTTTTATCCGGTCTGAACAGGCGGATTTCGCCGTTTGCACAGCGATACGCTTTCAGACCCTCGAAAACCTCCTGACCGTAGTGCAGGCACATGGCGGCGGGATCGAGCTCTACCGGGGCATACGGAACGATTCTGGGATCGTGCCAGCCCTGGCCTTCGTCGTAGTTCATGACGAACATATGATCCGTGTAATAATTGCCGAAACCGAGCTTGCTTTCATCGGCAGGTTTGGTTTTGGGATGTTTTGTGCGTTCGATTTTTATTTCCATCGAGAAAACTTCCTCTCTAATAATTTGCAAAAACGCTGATACTAAATAGTTTAGTATCAGCGGCAAAAAAAGTCAATAATATTTTGGAATTATTTGCGTTTCAGAACGAAAAAGATCACGATCGCGACGATCACGGCGATGGTGGCAACGGACAGTACGACGAGTACAATGATGGACGAGGTGCTCATACCGCCGTCTTTTACATCCGCGATGGTGACCGGCTCTGCGGTGGTCAGTCCCGGGCCGACGATGCTGGCGGCCGTCGTTGCGCCGACATCATATGTAGTTGCTTCGGTCGCGGTCGTATTGTTCGGCGCGACCGTCTGCGGAATGCCGGCGGCGTTTGTCTGCGAGGCGGGAGCCGTCCCGGCGATGATGACGTTCGGCGAGGTTATGGGCTCCTTTGTTGTGGCGGTATTCGAGCCGTCCGCAGTGCCGAGACCGCCGTTCAGAACATCCTGAATCATGGCGGAGCCGCTTGCCCAGGCGTCCTGCATCAGACCGATCAGGTCTTCGAGTGCGAGATTGTTGCCCAGATCGCTGATGATCTTACCGATATCGGTATCCGTCAGGCTGCCTAAATCCATATCGTCGAGGTTATTTTCTTTTAAGAATTGGTCAAATCGTTCTTCCAGCGATTGCTGTGTATCCTCATCGGCGGAGTTGTACTGATCGACAAGCTCTTTCAGCTCCCGTTCCAGACGGTCCTGTATCGTTTCGGCAAAGGCGTTGCACGAGAGCGATACAAAAAGCATCAGCACCAGCAATACTGCCGAAATTTTTTTACCAGCAGTGTTTTTCATTTCTCTTCACCCTTGATAGAATATATTTTTCTCTATTCTACATCAATTACAAAGAAATGTCAAATAGATTCTGCTGTTTTCTGCGGAAAATTGCCGGAAAATCCCGGTAAATTTTACGCTTCCGCTAACCCGGTTGTCAAAATCCCCAGATTGTCGCGATATATTTTTCCGAATTGGGATAATGGCAGGGGGCTGACGCCCTCTCCGGCTTCGATCGTATAGCCGGGACGGTTGAAGGTCTCGATGAACCAGTCCTTATAACCGGCGTAAGAGGAATACTCCGGCGTCAGCTCCAGCGGATAGCCGCTTCTCTCACTCATGAGCTGCCCAATTTCAAGTGCACGCGGCGGATCATAATCAAGATATTTCCAGTAAATGATCTCTCCCTGTGTGTGGTAAGCGAGAATCAGCCTGAAATCATGCTCGTTTGTCAGATCGTATACGGCTTTGCTTTCGGGAGCCGACAGCGGTGCCGTTCCGACAAAATCGCGGGGAGCCGGGGAAACGAACCCCTGCGCGTATTTCAGCTCTTTTGCCTTTTCCCAGTTGGCGGGATAGTTCAGATTTAAGTCCGTCCCTGCAATGTTGGCTTTCCAGCCCTCGGGAAACCGCACCGCCGGATAGTTTTCCGCAATCGCGATCGCTTTGCGGTAGTATTCACCGGAGGAAAGCGCGCCTGTGACGAGATCGACGCCGTCGGGATTGACAAGAGGCGCCACAAAAAGCGTCGTCCGGTTGTACAGCACTTCGGCGTCCTCAATGCCGATGCTTTCGTGATTTGCATAGGCGTAGGCGTAGTCCTCGACGAATTTCAGTACAACCGGCGTTGTGATCCATTCGTTCGCATGGTGCGCCGCATTATAGAAGACCTGCCTATCGCCTTTGCCGATCGTAATGCCGCGCAGATCTTTGCCCATCACGCTTTTCCCGTAGGTGAAAAGCCCCAGAAACGGATAGCGCGCTTTGAGACCGTCGAGTACCAGCGAGACCAGCTCGGAGGAATACGGAATTTCCGTCGGCACAACGCGGAAACCGAACGGCAGATTGATGACCTGCCCGACCTGTAAAAAATATTCGTTCAGATTCGGGTTCGCAAGCCGGATCGCGTCCACCGTCGTTCCGTATTTATTGGCGAGCATCCAGTATGTGTCACCTCGACGCAGCGTGTAGCGGAAATAACCTTTGATGTATTTTTCGAGCAGACGCCATGTCTCAGGCCCGATCACGCCGTCAGTCGGCAGATGGTTGGCGTACTGAAAATACCGCGTTGCGGCCTGAGTCTGATTGCCGAAGATTCCGTCGATCGGTCCGCTGTAAAATCCGGCGCGCCGAAGCGCGAGCTGCGCCATGGATACAAGAGAACCGCGACTGCCTTTTCGTAAAATGTCCAAAAGATCACCTCATAATTACTTTTTATCATGAAAGTTGAAAATTTTGTCTTGACTTTTCTTCCGTTTTGTGCTATACATATATATGAAAGAAGAAAAAGTTTGAGTACAGTTTCATTTCTTTAGGTTCACTTAAGGTTGAGGCTGTATGGTTCAGACAGAAAGAAATTCAATCAGATTTCTCCTAACGTTTTTCATAATATACTCCTTCAAAGGAAAAAAGGTCGGCGAATAACCGGTCTTTTTTCCTTTTTTGCCGTCTTTCATATCGTGCGCTGTTTTTGCATAGAATTTGCCGTAAATTCCTATACTGATGAACAGAACGATGTGACGGAGGTTTTTTTATGTGTGGGATCATAGGATATGCCGGGAAACCGGGAGCCGGCACGAAAATTCTCGGGGGACTGCGTGCTCTCGAATACCGCGGGTACGATTCGGCCGGTATGACGGTTTTTGCCGAGGACGGTCTGCGGACGGTCAAAACGGCGGGACGGGTCAACGATCTGGCAGTCAAAGCGGACGGCGCGCTGTTTGATAAAGCGCTTTGCGGCATCGGGCATACCCGATGGGCGACGCACGGCGAACCGTCGGAACGCAATGCCCATCCGCACGGAACGCAGCGTGTCATGCTGGTGCATAACGGCATCATTGAGAATGACCGGGAAATCCGGCAGAAGCTTATGGCTGAGGGCTGCCGGTTTTTTTCCGATACCGACACCGAAGCGGCGGCGATGCTGCTTGACTATGAATACGGACAAACGCGGGACTGCGTTCGCGCCATTGTGCGGATGATCGCGCAGCTAAAGGGCTCGTATGCGTTCGGCATCGTTTTCCGTGACGACCCGGATACCGTCTACGCCGCCAAAAAGGACAGTCCGCTTCTGATCGGTCCGGGCCAAAATGAGAATTTTATCGCGTCCGATATTTCTGCGTTTATCCGGGACACGAGCCGCTTTATCCGTCTGGACGACGGCGAAATCGCAAAGATCACCGGAAAAAGCGTGACCGTTTATGATGCAAACGGTCAGGAGCTTGAAAAGAAAGTTCAGACGGCCGACTGGAGCAGCGACGAAGCCGAAAAAGGCGGCTTCCGGCATTTTATGCTCAAGGAGATTTTTGAAGAGCCGAAAGCGCTGAGCGAAACGCTGCACAGTCTGATGGAAAAAGATCTTCGTAACGAGGCCTTTTTTGACAGGATCGGAACGGTGCATATCGCGGCATGCGGCACGGCGATGCACGCAGGACTTTTGGGGAAATATTATATCGAAAAGCTGTGCGGCATTCGCGTCAATGTGGAGATTGCAAGCGAGTTCCGGTATCAGAATCCGATTCTTCATGAAAACGACCTGGTGATCATTATCTCGCAGTCCGGCGAAACAGCGGATTCCCTGGCGGCTCTGCGGCTTGCGAAAGAAAGAAAAATCCGGACGCTGGCGATCGTCAACACCGTCGGCTCGACCATCGCGACCGAAGCGGATACTGTGCTGTATACCAAAGCCGGCCCCGAGATCGCCGTCGCTTCGACCAAAGCGTTCAGCGTGCAGGTGCTCGCTCTGCTCGTCTTTGCGCTTGAAACGGCGACGCGCAGCGGCTTTCTCTCGCCGGAGCAGGAGGAAAACGCGATCCGGCAGCTTCGTCATACCGTCGTCAGTTCTCTGGAAGAGGTGCTGATGCAGACCGAAGCGATCCGTTCGGCGGCGGAGAAAACGGCGGAGCATCACGACGTATTCTTTATCGGACGAGGCTTCGATCGGGTGCTCGGTATGGAGGCTTCTCTGAAACTCAAGGAGATTTCCTATATTCATTCCGAAGCCTACGCCGCCGGGGAATTGAAGCACGGCACAATCTCGCTGATCGAGAAGGGAACGCCGGTCATCGCGCTGGCCGCAGACGATATGCACAGCGACAAAATGCGCAGCAATATCGAAGAAGTGAAGTCGAGAGGCGCATTTGTCATTGCTATAGGCGCAAAGAATGATGCGATCCGTGATGCGGCCGACATCTTTCTGCCGATCCCCCCGGACGATCCGCTGACAAGGCCTCTGACGGTCGCCGCCGTGATTCAGCTTTTCGCCTATTACACGGCGCTTTTCCTCGGCCGTGATATTGATAAACCCCGCAATCTTGCAAAATCCGTGACCGTGGAGTGAAAAAATACGGTGAATGAGTCGGCTCCTCTCTTGCAAAATTCTCCGGACTGTGGTAGGATAGCAGAAAAGGAGTGTGATTTTTCATGCAGATTCAGGAATCCGGGGAAATGTATCTGGAGACGATCCTGATTTTATCCGCCAAGCTGCCGTTTGTGCGTTCGGTCGATATTTGCGAATATATGGGCTATTCCAAACCGAGCGTCAGCCGTGCGGTCGGACTGCTGAAAAGCGGCGGTCTGATCGCCGTAGACGGGAACGGCCATATTACGCTGACGCAGGACGGTCGGAAATACGCCGAAAAGATTTATGAGCGGCATACGATTCTCACGGAGCTTTTAACGACGATCGGCGTCGGCAGAGAAACCGCCGCAACAGACGCCTGCAAGATTGAGCACGTTATCAGCGACGAGACGTTTGCCGCCTTAAAAAAATATCTGAAAAAACCGTGACGCGCAGGAGTGCACGGCATAGACTGAAACTGGGCTTTCCGATGGAAAAAAAGTTTTTCAAAAAAATCGAAAAAAATTAAAAAAAGGTATTGACTTTTGATCTGGATTCTGTTATATTATAACAGCCGCAAGGAACTAGGGAGCATAGCTCAGCTGGGAGAGCATCTGCCTTACAAGCAGAGGGTCACAGGTT
>CAMEBF010000019.1 GCA_945912145.1 uncultured Clostridia bacterium
ACGTCATTGCTGACACTTTTTAACTCTGTGTTACCAGAATTACTGTCGCAAGTTTCTTCAACTTACTTAAAAAATCTCAGGGTTCCTTTTCTCGTCGTTGTTTAATTTTCAAGGTTCAAACTTAAAACTCTTTCGGGAAGCTCAGCGCCTCTCGTTAAGTTGCTTGATTATTATATCACATCAAGGCAGTCTTGTCAAGAGTTTTTTTTAATTTTTTTTGCTGTCGATTTATCGGAAGTTTACTCAGTCAAGGTGCTGTCCGCTTCGTCTGACGGCTTGCCTATAATATCACAGTCAAGCAGGTTTGTCAACACCTTTTTTTAATTTTTTTCAGCTTTTTATGAGCCCATTTTTTGGCCACAATATCTTGGTATTTCTATACTTAGCAACCACAATTTTACCGTCATTTTTACAACAGAATAACAGAAAATAACGGTGTAACTTTAAATGGGAGGATTTTATCCATGAATCGTTTTTCTATAAAAATGAACAGGGAAGTCACAAAAAAAATCCGGCTGTTTGCCGTGATTATCTTATTGATTTTACTGATGACAAAGATGATCGAATATACTGCCGGTTTTTATACTTCCTATTTTAATGAAAACAGCACATCAGACGCATATCCGGCGTTATCGCAATACGGTTCGCGCGGCAACGAAGTTCGGCAGATCCAGACGAAACTGAAACAACTCGGTTATTACAACGGAACGGTTGACGGCATATACGGGAATGCCACGAAAAATGCCGTGATTGCTTTTCAGAAAAACTGCGGTCTGACGGCAGACGGCATTGCAGGTCCGAAAACGCTGCTGTATCTTGGGCTCGGATCGGGAAGTTCTTCTTCGTCCTCCGGTTATTCTTCTAACGATATATATTTACTTGCAAAGGTAATTGAGGCCGAAGCAAGAGGGGAGAGCTATACCGGACAGGTAGCCGTCGGTGCCGTTATTTTGAACAGGGTAGAGCATTCTTCTTTTCCCGACTCCATTGCCGGTGTTGTCTACCAATCCGGCGCATTTGACTGCGTATACGATTCCAACTGGTCGGTGGAACCGAGTTCAACCTCCAGAAAGGCAGCGCAGGACGCGATTAACGGTTGGGATCCGACCGGCGGTGCTATCTATTATTATAACCCGGCAAAAACGTCTAATCAATGGATGCGTTCACGTCCCGTCCTGACAGTAATCGGCAGACATTATTTCTGTTCATAGTCTATATTAAGTATATATATACCTAATATTAACCAGTTTTTGTCCTGATTGATTATGTTTCACGTGAAACATAAGTATCAGGACAATTTTTCTTTGCATAGAATGAATCATATTGATTTACCGAAGGTGATATCTTGATGCATTCTGTATCTTATTTTATCAGCGGAAATACGCAAAGGGGATTTGTTTCCTTGTTACCGGCTATCTATCGTGCTCATGAGGGATGGCAGATCATTCTTTTATCAGGAGTTTCCGACGAACGAATTGCATCACTTCTTCAAAAAATTACTGATCATGCTGATGAATGTGGAATCGAAACGGAACTCATGCCTTGTTCATTTAATCCGATTCATCTTGAAGCAGTATTTCTCCCGGTATTAAAAAAAATTGTTATGAACGGGAATATTTTTCAACAATCAACTGCACCGGAAAACATCGACCTGATACATATCGATTTTGGTTATACCATCGATCATGATTTTTTGCAGGCGTGCGCGCCTGTCATAAAAAAATTAAAAGAGAAAAAAGATGAAGCCTATGAAAAAGCTCGCAAAAACCTTAAAGCAGCCTCAATTATAGACCGTGAGATCTGCGACATCTATGCCGATCATTTTCATGTAGATAAAATTAACCGCTTTGTCAAGCGGATTTCCGAAAAATATTTTTTTTGTGATTCTGCAGTACAAAACAGGGAGGAGCTTCGTTTTTTAAGCGCAGTTACACCAATCGGCATCGTTGTAGAGTACGAAACTCTGTTTTCACAATGCGATACCGTCATCGCTTTACAGGACGATTACGGCGTTGTTGCCAATACCATTCTGAAAACGATCCGGGACGAACTGAATCGACGCCGGATTTCTTATCATCGCTATCTCTGCGCGCTGACGCCGGCAACAAGAACGGAACACTTGATCATTCCGGATCTTCGTCTCGGTTTTTTTACTTCCAATTCGTTTCACCCGATGATCGGAAAACCCACCAAAAAAATTCACGCCGAACGCTTCATGGAAGAAGAGTATTTGAAACACAGTAAGAATAAATTCCGGTTTTTGCGTAAAGCAAAGACGGAATTGATCGGCGATGCCCTGCAATATCTGAAAATCGCGAAAATCTACCATGAAATCAGACAGACTTACATAACCGCCTCGGAAAAGACTGAAAACTGCGAAGAAACGGAGAACCGGATTTTGCAAGAAATTTTTTTCTGAATGTTTCACGTGAAACATCGGGATAAAGCAAACAAACAGCCGCGAAACGACTGTTTGCTTGCTTTGGATGTGGGTGTGAAAGAAAAAGATATGGATATATAGAATCTATACGGCGGTGCCGGGATAATCGACAATATTGACAGGAGAGGATGTCAGTTTGGGTATCTGCACAACATATTCGTAGTATTCAGAAGTTTCATGCTTGCGCAGATCGGCTTTTATCCCGGCATTCCGCATAGTATCTACCGCATGGTTGATGGTGTTGACAAATATTTTAATATCCTTGAGTTTGTTAATCTTAGGCTGTGGTCGTGACAGAACAGGAGAGATCAAGGACTCTATATACTTATCGGTTTCATTCACATTCAGGTTTTTCACAATGATCGTATCCAGCGCGTCAAGACGTTCTTCGTCGGTTTTTAATTTAAGAAGAGCTCTGGCATGGCGTTCTGTCAAGCAGTTTTCAATAATCGTATTACGGACATCGACACCGAGCTTTAAAAGACGAAGTTTGTTGGATAAGCTCGACTGCGATTTTCCGAGCTTTCCGGAGATTTCCTCCTGTGTCATATGAAAAACAGCCGAAAGCTTTTCAATGGCTTCTGCCTCTTCAAAAAAGGTAAGGTTGTCCCTCTGAAGATTTTCAATGATCGCATACAAAGCGCTTTCATGTTCGTCAGCACTCATCAAAACGCAAGGAACCGTTGTAAGACCGACCATTTTCGCGGCGCGCAGCCGTCTTTCGCCGGAAATTAGTTCATATTCATCGTTATTCAAACGGCGTACGACAAGAGGCTGAATGATCCCGTTATTCTTAATCGAAGCCGCCAATCCCTGCAATTCGTCGAAATCAAAGGTCTTCCGTGGTTGATTCGGATTCGGTTTGATCGCATCGTACGGCAGAAGAATAATGGAGCCGCCGGATTTATATTTGCTGCCATTCATGAATTTCATCAAAAACATCCGTTTCCGTAAAAAAACTGCGTCGTGTTGATTGCTTCTTACAGTCCCAATCATAACACGACACAGATAAAAAATTTGACACAATATAGGGAGGGAAAAATAAAATTTCCGGGAAAATTCTGAAACTTAAAGAGGTTTCTTTGCAATTTGCCCCATATTCCGGGGATATTTTGGCGAAACGTGCGATACTTTTTTTGCAACAATCAGATTTCTTTCATCTCCGTTATGAATGTTATAAAAAATATCGTCATATACATGAGCACCCAATTTTTGAAACGCAGCAATACCGTTCGTCTTTTCCTCTTCGGAAATCGACCCTTTCATGGAGAGAAAGGAGCCTCCGACCCGAACCAAGGGGAGACAGTATTCCGATAAAACTCTGAGCTGGGCAACAGCACGCGCCGTCACAAAATCAAATTGCTCACGGTATTCCGGCAGCCGTCCGGCTTCTTCGGCACGAATATGAACGATGTTTGCCTGCAAATCCAGTTCATGGAGAAGAAAACGAAGAAAATCAAGTTTTTTATTGACGGCGTCAAACAGCGTCACCTGCAAAAACGGACCGGTAATCAGAAGCGGAACACCGGGAAAACCGGCACCGGTACCGACGTCGGCCAATGTATTATTTTTCTGAAAAGAAACAAAATGAAGCAGCGCCAGACTGTCGGCGAAATGCTTGACAACGATCTCGTCCGGATCCGTAATTGCAGTCAGATTGACCTTTTGATTATAAGAAATCAACTCGGCGGCATAGCGATCGAACCGATCGATCATTTCATCACTCAGGGACAAGTTAAATTCAGATGCGCACAGGAATAACAATTCTTTTGAAATCACAAATATACTTCCTTATTTACAATATAGAATTAAAATATATCTCTTCTATCACTTTAAATCATCCGGCGGAAATTGTCAAGTCTTATATACATTTATTATAATATAAAAAAGAAGAAATAAAAGCTTTGAAACGCTTGATTTAAGATGAAAACCATGTTATAATAATTCAAAATGGTATAAAAGCGTTTACAGGGCTTATACAATCGATTTTCACGGTTTATCTATATAGGAATACTCCAAACACAAAAAACGAAAATAGGGACTTTCAGAGAGGAAAAAAGAAGTAATGGACTCATTTGAAGAAGTATGGAAACAGGTTCTGGAATACTGTAAAAACATCATGTCCGAAACGACCTTCAAAACCTGGATCTATAAAATAGAAAATCCGGAATTTATAAACGGAACAGTTGTGATTAAATCGTCCACAGAATTTCGCAACACGATTTTAAAAGACAAATTCAGCTCGGTTTTGAAAGAAGCGTTTGAATCCGTATTGGGTATCGACTTAAATATTGATTTCATTGTCGAGGGAAAGCCGGAGGAAGAAACGGCGGCTGATACGCAGGAGGAAAAGCAGGAAGAAAGCAAATCTCACGTTTCCAATTATACGTTTGACAATTTCATCGTCGGCTCGTCCAATAAGCTCGCGCACGCTGCTTCTTATCGCGTCGCGACGGCAAAGCTCGGTTCCGTTTATAATCCGCTATTCATTTACGGTCATTCGGGACTTGGAAAAACCCATCTGATGATGGCGATTCAGAACGAAATTAAAAACCGTCTGCCCGGCGCAAAAATCGTCTATACGACCAGCGAAAATTTCTTAAACGAATTTATATCCTGCATGACGACCAAAAATAACATCGCATTCCGCGAAAAATATCGGAACGCCGACGCGCTGTTTATCGACGATATTCAATTCTTTACGAAAAAAGAAGAAACACAGGTCGAATTTTTCCATACGTTCAATGACCTGATCAATTCCAATAAACAAATCGTCATCACATCGGATCGTCCGCCCAAAGAGATTGAAGGGCTCGACGAGAGAATCCGTACCCGCTTTGAAAGCGGCCTGATCGCCGACATTCAGCCGCCCGATATCGAAACGAGAACCGCGATCATCATGAAAAAAGCGCAGGAGAGCAACCTGAAGCTTTCCAAACAGATGATTAACTACATTGCCGAAAAGATCAAGGATAATATCCGTCAGATTGAGGGCACGATCAATAAAATCGCCGCAATGCAGTCGCTGTACGGCATCGAGCCGACGATGAACAGCATTCAGCAGATCATTCACGACATTGAAACCGATAACCGTCCCGTTTCCGCAATTGTAGACGATATTATTGAAAGTGTCGCCGATATTTACGATATCAGCAAATCCGATATCATTTCCGATAAACGCAACGCCAATATTTCCCTTGCGCGTAACGTCTCGATGTATGTCATCCGCGAAGTCACGGGGCTTTCCCTTGAAAATATCGGGGGTAAATTCGGCGGCAAAAAGCATTCCACCGTCAAACATTCCATCGATACGGTCGAAGAAAAGATGACACGTGACATCAAATTCAAAAATACCGTCTATAATACCATTAAACAATTCCGCGATAAGAGCTGACTTTTCGTCCTGTTATCGACATCGAAACTGTTCAGAACTTACCAGAAGTTTTCTACAAGTTTTGAGTTGTTGACATGAAGTTTTGAACACTTTCGACATTTTTTTTATTATTTTTTATAAGAATTATTTTTTGAACAGGAAAACGTTCCTGTTTTCGTCGGAAAAAACAGGCTCCGAAACCGAAGTTTTCCGTGTGTTCCAATGGTTTTCAACAGTTTGAACACCCCCTACTACTAATACTACTAAACCATAGTATAGTTATGTTATGTTAACCCCTGAAAAACCAAAAAAGTCTGAAGAAGGGAGATATGCGGTTGACGAAAACCGCATTGCAACAAAAAATGAAAATTATCTGCAATACTTCCATTCTGTCCGAGGCGGCGTCGAACGTACAAAAAGCCGTTATGACAAAAACGGCGATGCCCATTCTTGAGGGTATTTTATTCACGACGACGGATCACGGTCTAAAGCTGACAGGCTACGATCTGGAAATCGGTATCGAAACGGTCATTGAGGCCGATATCATCGAAGAAGGCTCCGTGATTCTGAACGCCAAGACTTTTTGCGATATCATCAGGCATATTCCTTATGATAAGGTCATTTTCGAGACGGACGATAAGCTGCAATGCAAAATCTATTGCGGCGATATTGAATACTATATGTCCGGCATCAATCCGAAGGATTATCCCGAGCTGCCCGTCATCGTCAACGGTAAGGACATCGAAGTCTCTCAGAAGGTTCTGAAAGACATGATTAAGAAGACGATCTTTTCCGTTGCGGTCAACGACGTCCGTGTTATTCATAAGGGGATTAAATTTGAGATCCGTCCCGGCGAGATCCGCCTTGTCGCGATCGATTCCCACCGTATCGCGATCCGGAAGGAATTCATCAATTATAACGGCGAAGAGCTGTCGTTTGTCGTGCCGTCGAAAACGATGGGAGAGACAATGAAGCTGATTCCCGATGACGATAAGTTCGTCAAAATCGGGCTTGGTCGCCGTCATATTTTGTTTGAGATCAATGGATATACCATCATTTCGCGCCTGCTTGAAGGCGAATTTATGAAATACGAGTCGATCATTCCGCAGAATTTCAATACGGTTGTCCGCATCAAAACAAAAGAGTTAATCGACAGCATCGAGCGCGTTTCGCTGATTATTACCGATCGCTTCAAAGCACCGCTGAAAATGGAGTTTGAAGAAAATGAGATCAGAATGTCCACCACAACAGCTCTGGGTACGGCGAATGATAAATTAGAAGCGTCGATCGACGGCAACGACATTGAGATCGGCATTCAATCCCGCTATATTCTCGACGCGCTCAGAGCAAGCGAAGAGGACGAAGTGATGATCAATATGGTCAATCCGCTTTCTCCGGTCTGTATCGTTCCGACGACGGGCGACTCGTTCCTGTATTTGATTCTTCCCGTCAGATTAACGTAAAGCTGTGATTCTATGAAAAAAGTTATAAAAGTAAAAGCCGTTAAAAAAGAAGAGCGGACAATTCAGATTGACCCGCCGTTTATAAGGCTCGACGCACTGCTGAAACTGTGCGACATCGCGCAGACAGGCGGTCACGCGAAGATTCTGATTCAGGACGGGCTGGTTTCGGTCAACGGCGAAGTCTGTGAGCAGCGCGGAAAAAAGATCAAAGCGGGCGATACCGTTCGGTTTGACAACGTGATCTATACGGTCGAGGAAAAATGAAAGTAACACGGCTGCATATCACCAATTTCCGCAATATCGCGGAAACGGAGCTTTACCCGGGAGAGGGCATGAACGTCATTTACGGCGAGAATGCGCAGGGAAAAACCAATCTGCTCGAAAGCATCTGGCTGTTCAGCGGTTTTAAGTCGTTTCGGGGTTCCAAGGATCATGATCTGATCCGTTTTGGGGAAGAGTATCTGAAATCAGATTTTGATTTTTTCGGCGGTGAGCGCGATCAGAATGCGAAAATGATTATCAGTCATCAGCAGAAAAAAATCTTGCTCAACAGCGTTCCGCTGACGGCGGCTTCGAAGCTCATCGGTCATTTTAACTGTGTTGTATTTTCTCCGTCGTATCTGTCGCTGATTAAGGGAAATCCTTCCGAACGGCGGAAATTTATCGATTCCGCGATTTGTCAGATTAAGCCGTCGTATGCAAAAGCATTGACGGAATATTCAAAGCTGCTCATGCAGCGGAACTCATTTTTAAAAGACTTAAAGTATCATCAGGAAAATTACGATTTTTTAGAGATATGGAACACAAAGCTCATTGAAAAAGCGGTGTTCATCATCAACGAGAGAATCCGCTACTTAGAGGATCTTTCCGTCAAAGCTTCGGAAATTTACGGCGGTCTGTCCGGCGAAAAAGAAACGCTGACGCTCGAATATCATCTGCGCGTTTCCCAGTCTAAGTATCGAACGGTACGCGACAAAGTAGAAAGGGAAGAACTCGAAGAGCTGTTCCGGCAGTCCGAAAACAGCGATATTCTTTACGGCAGCACCAACATCGGCGCGCATAAGGACGAGATTGCCGTTCTGATCGACGGCATTTCCGCCAAATCGTTCGGCTCACAGGGACAGCAGCGGTCGGCGGCTCTGGCGCTCAAGCTCGGAGAAGCCGAAATTCTGAAAGACATGACGGGGGAGCGACCCGTCGCGCTGCTCGACGATGTCATGAGTGAGCTTGATATTCATCGTCAGGATTATATCCTGAATCACATAAAAGACTGGCAGGTCTTTATCACCTGCTGCGATCCGGCGACCGTCCTGCGGCTGTACGACGGCAAAGCCTTTCAGATTAAAGAGGGGAAAGTCGTGTAATGTATCTGCATCTGGGACAGTCCACCGTCATCACCACCAAAGAGCTCATCGGTATTTTCGATATGGACAACACCACCGTCATGAAGTCAACGCGGGATTATCTTTCGCAGGCGGAAAAAAACGGCGAAGTCGTCAACGTATCGTACGAGCTGCCGAAATCGTTCGCGGTTTGTTCGGACGGCGACGGAAAAAAAGTATATATCACGCAGATTTCGCCGGCCACGCTGGTCAAAAGGGCGAAATCGAAGCAGTTTGAATAATCCGAGACAGAAAGGATGTTTTATTCTTGGACGAAGAAAAGAAAGAGTTTGACGCTGCTGAATTTGAAAAACAGGACAGCCGCATGACCGAAGAGGCAAACGACGATCTCGAAACGATGGATACCGTCGTGACGGAGGAATACGGCGCCGGTCAGATTCAGGTTTTAGAGGGTCTGGAAGCCGTCCGGAAGCGTCCCGGTATGTATATCGGTTCCACCGGTCCGAGAGGACTGCACCATCTGGTCTACGAGATCGTCGATAACTCCATCGACGAGGCGTTGGCCGGCTATTGTACGCATATCGAAGTAACCATTCTCCCCGGAAATATCATCGAAGTCAAGGATAACGGCCGCGGCATTCCCGTTGACATCAACGAGCAGCAGGGGCTTCCCGCCGTTACGGTTGTTCTGACGGTGCTGCACGCCGGCGGCAAATTCGGCGGCAGCGGATATAAGGTTTCGGGCGGTCTGCACGGCGTCGGTTCGTCCGTCGTCAACGCGCTTTCCGAATGGCTCGAAGTCGAGGTTTCCCGAAACGGTCAGGTTTATAAGCAGCGTTTTGAACGCGGCAAGATCGTGACGGATCTGACGGTCGTCGGCACCTCCGAAGAGACCGGAACGCTGGTCCGGTTCAAAGCGGACGGCGATATTTTCACGGAGACGACCGTGTACGATTTCAATACCTTACAGACAAGACTGCGTGAGAGCGCGTTCCTGAACGCGGGACTGTCGCTGACGCTTGCGGATTACCGCGACGACGAGAATCCCGTCGAGGAAGTTTACTGCTATCACGGCGGTCTGTCGAGCTTCGTTTCGTTTGAGACGGAGAGCCGCGGTCTGACGCCGATTCACGACAAGCCCATGCACTTTTCCACCGTTGTGGGCGATAAATACGCCGAGGTCGCGATGCTCTATAACGACGGTTACAACGAGCTGGTTCTGAGCTTTGCCAACAATGTCCGCACAATCGACGGCGGCACGCACGAAGACGGCTTCAAGCGCGCTCTGACAAGAGTTTTCAACGATTACGGCCGGAAATACGGACTGCTGAAAGAGAATGATAAAAATCTTTCGGGAGACGATGTGCGCGAAGGTCTTTGCACCGTCATCAGCGTCAAGCTGACCGAAGCGCAGTTCGAGGGTCAGACCAAGGGCAAGCTCGGCAACACGGAGATGACGCAGGTCGTTTCTCAGCTGATTTACGATAAAGTCATGACCTATTTCGAGGAGAACCCCTCCGTCGCAAAAGTCATTTTCAATAAATCGCTTGACGCTTCCAGAGCGAGAGAGGCGGCAAGAAAGGCGAGAGAACAGGCGAGACGCAAAACGGCGCTCAGCGGTAACTCTCTGCCCGGCAAGCTCGCTGACTGTACCGATAAAAACCCCGAAAACACCGAGCTTTATATCGTCGAGGGTGATTCCGCAGGAGGCAGCGCCAAGAAAGGCCGTGACCGTACGATTCAGGCGATTCTGCCGCTGTGGGGTAAAATGCTGAACGTCGAAAAGGCGAGACTCGATAAAGTCATCGGCAACGACAAGCTTTCTCCCGTCGTGACGGCGCTCGGAACGGGCATCGACGAGGATTTCGATATCACGAAGCTGCGCTATCATAAAATCGTCATCATGGCCGATGCCGACGTTGACGGCGCGCATATCCGGACGCTGCTGCTGACGTTCTTCTTCCGCTACATGAGACCTCTCATCGAGCACGGCTATGTCTACATTGCGCAGCCGCCGCTGTTTCGTCTGACGAAGAACAAGAAACATTATTACGTGTATTCCGACGAGGAACGCGATTCCATGATGAAGGAGCTCGGCTCCGGCTACGACATCCAGCGGTACAAAGGTCTGGGTGAAATGGACGCCGAACAGCTCTGGGAAACCACGATGAATCCCGCGACGAGAATCATGCTGCGCGTCACGCTGGAGGACGCGATCGAAGCCGACAAGACCTTCTCCATTCTGATGGGCGATAAGGTAGAGCCCCGTCGCGAATTTATTGAAAAGAACGCGAAATACGTTCAGAATCTGGATGTCTGACAGGCCAATCCGTAAAGGAGCTTAGAAATTTATGGACGATATGAATCGAACAGACGAAAATAATCAGATCGACGAGAATATGGAGCAGGCCGCTCTCGACGGCAATCTGTCTTCGGAGTCCGGCGGTAAACTGATCAATGTGGATATCAATAAGGAAATGAAAAAATCCTTCCTTGATTACTCCATGTCGGTCATCACGTCCCGCGCTCTGCCGGACGTTCGCGACGGTCTGAAACCCGTTCACCGCCGTATCTTATATACCATGTTTGAAAACCGGCTGATGCCCAACACGGCTTACCGCAAGTGCGCCGATACCGTCGGTGCCGTGCTCGGCCGCTATCATCCGCACGGCGACTCCTCCGTATACGACGCGATGGTGCGTCTGGCGCAGGATTTCTCGATGCGCTATATGCTCGTGGACGGTCACGGTAACTTCGGTTCCGTGGACGGCGATCCGCCTGCCGCCTACCGTTATACGGAGTCGAGAATGAGCAAGCTCTCTCTCGAAATGCTGACGAATATCGATGAGGAGACCGTCGATTTTATCCCGAACTACGACGACCGTTTGCAGGAGCCGACGGTGCTGCCGTCAAAATTCCCGAATATCTTGGTCAACGGCTCGACGGGTATCGCCGTCGGTATGGCGACCAATATTCCGCCGCATAATTTAGGCGAGACGATCGACGCGATTTTCTGTTTAATGGACAATCCCGACGCCTCTGTCGCGGAGCTGATGGAACATATCAAAGGCCCTGATTTCCCCACGGCGGGCATCATCATGGGCAAATCCGGCATCCGCGCCGCCTATGCGACGGGTCGCGGCAAGATCACCGTCCGCGCAAGAGCCGAAATTGTCGAGGGAAAACACGATAAATATCAGATCGTCGTCACAGAGCTGCCGTATCAGGTCAATAAGGCGAGACTGATTGAATCCATCGCCGATCTGGTCAAGGATAAACGCATCGAGGGCATTGCCGATGTCAACGACTATTCCAACCGCGAGGGCATGAACCTCGTCATCGACTTAAAGCGTGACGCGAATCCGCAGGTTGTGCTCAATCAGTTGTTCTCCTTTACACAGTTGCAGATCAGCTACGGCGTCATTCTGCTGGCTCTCGTCAACGGCGAGCCGAAAATCTTAACGCTCAAAGAAATTCTCAATCACTATATCGATCATCAGTGTGATGTCATCACCAGAAGAACGCGCTTCCGTCTGCGTAAAGCGGAGGAAAGAGCGCATATCGTCGAAGCGCTGCTCAAAGCACTTGATATTATTGACGAAGTCATTGCCGTTCTCAAGGCTTCCAAGAGCGTACAGGAAGGTAAAACGGCGTTAATGGAGAACTTCGGCTTCGATGAAATTCAGGCGACCCATATCGTGCAGATGCGTCTGGGACAGTTGACCGGTCTGGAGCGTCAGAAATTAGACGACGAAATGGCAGACTTACAGGCGAAGATCGCCGAATATCATGAGATTCTTTCATCGCATGAAAAAGTGCTGGAGATTATCCGGACAGAGCTGAACGAGATCCGCGACAAATTCGGCGACGACAGAAGAACGGAAATTCAGAACGTCAGCGGCGAAGTGGATATTGAAGATCTGATCCCCGAAGAGACCTGCATTTTCACCATGACGACCATGGGCTATATCAAGCGTCAGCCCGCCGATACCTATAAGTTACAGCGTCGCGGCGGCAAGGGCGTCATCGGTATGACGAGACGCGAAGAGGACGTCGCCGAAACGATGTTCTCGTGCTCGACGCATGATTATATCATGTTCTACACCAGCCGCGGACGGGCTTACCGCATGAAAGGCTATGAAATCCCAGAAGGCAGCCGGACAAGCAAGGGTATGAATATTGTCAACCTCCTGCCGCTTGAGCCGGACGAAAAAATTTCGGCGATGATCCGTCTTCCCAAAGAGGGAGAGGACGAAGGAATGTACCTTTGCATGTTCACGAGAAAGGGCATCATCAAGCGTTCGTCCATCGACGAATACCGCAACATCCGCCGTAAGGGCATTATCGCCATCACGCTTGACGATGATGACGAGCTGGCGTGGGTCAAGCTCACGAACGGCAACGACGATCTCCTGCTTGCGACGAAAAAGGGTATGTGCATCCGCTTTAACGAAAACGATGCGCGTTCCATCGGCAGAACAGCGAGAGGCGTGCGCGCCATCAACCTGCGAGAGGACGACGAAGTGGTCGGTATGGACGTCATCACGGATGAAAGCCTTGTCCTGACCGTCAGCGAGACCGGCTACGGACGGCGCAGTCTCGGTTCCGATTACCGCGTCCAGTCGAGAGGCGGCATCGGTCTGATTAACTACAAAACAGCTCTCTACGGCGATGTCGCAGCACTGCGCGTTGTCAATGAGGAAGAGGACTTAATCATCATCTCCTCCGACGGCGTCATTATCCGAATCCCGGTGGACAGCATCAGCACGTTCGCAAGACCCTCCAAGGGCGTTCGCGTCATGAAGGTCAAAGAGGGCGAACGCGTCGTCACGCTGACCAACATCGAACACAGCGACGAAGAAACCGATGAAACCGTTCCCGAAGCGACGGAGACGGATGAAACGGAATCTACCGAAGAATAAACGAGGTTTAAAAAATGGAAAAAAGACATGATGTCAGCGAAGTGGTCGAGCTTCCGAAAAAAAAGAAAAAAAGCGGCGTCAAAAAATTCTTTCTGGCTCTGCTGATCATCATTCTGGTGTTTATTTTTACGTTGGTCGTAGGCGTGATGCTTTATATGCGGTCGCTTGGTATCAATCACATCAATACGGGGGATAATACCGATGGTGACAATACGAACGACAGCGTACTGTACGACGATCTTTCCGATGATGAAAAGGAAGAATATCATCAGCTCATCACGGCGGTGCGGGATGATTCCGATATTTCTTCGTCACTTTACAATTGGTATACGAACGGCGGCGATCTGATGTCCTCGAGCGATGTCCTGAATATCCTCATCGTCGGCATCGACGCATCCGGCGGCACGCCCATGCAGGGCAACAGCGACGTCATGATGCTCGCGTCTGTTAATAAAAAGAAAGGCTCCATCACGCTCTGTTCATTCCTGCGTGACAGTTACACGTATTTTGAAACCTCCTCCGGAAACGGTCACTATTCCAAGCTGAACGCAGCGTATGCGAACGGCGGCGCAGACTGCCTGATCAACGCGATTGAGAATAATTACAAGATCGATATTGATTATTTCGTAGCGGTCGATTTTGAAGCGTTTGAAAAGGTCATCGACGCCATCGGCGGCATCAATCTCGATGTCGCGCAGTATGAGGCGGAGGCCATGGAGGACTACGCCAATATTTCCGGCGTGCCGTACGGCGAAAACGTCCATCTGAACGGTCAGCAGGCGCTGCTCTTTGCCCGTATGAGAAAAATCTATACCACGGGCGACGTTCAGAGAACGCTGAACCAGAGAAAGGTCATCAACGCGATCATCAAAAAGAGCCGTACGCTCGGTCTGAGCGATCTGAATAAGGCGGTGCAGACGCTGTGCCAGTATGTTTATACGGATTGCCCCACGACCAAGCTCGTGTCTCTCGGCTCGAACGCAATTCTCGGTAAATGGTACGATTTTCAGGTCTATTCCATGGATGCGCCTCCCGAGAGCGCAAGAGAAGCTTATAACGGCAGCACATGGATGTGGATTGTCGATTATCCGTATTCGGCGCAGTATGTGCAGAAGCAGATTTACGGCGAAACCAACATCGTTATTCAGTAAAGGAAACGAAAGGACGGAAAACGCATGTTTCATCATGAAAATCTGAAAGACAGAGTCGCAGTCATCACAGGCGGCGGCGGCGTCATCTGCAGCGGCTTTGCTAAGGATCTTGCCGCGCAGGGCATGAAGGTTGCAATTCTTGACTTAAACAAGGAAGCCGCACAGAAAGTCGCAGACGAGATCGCGGCGGACGGCGGAAAAGCTATGGCGGTCGGTTGTAATGTCCTTGAAGCGGAAAGTCTTGCGGCGGCTCGCGACGAGATCAACGCATCGTTCGGCACCTGCGATCTGCTTATCAACGGCGCCGGCGGCAACAACCCCAAGGGCACGACGACGAAAGATAAGCTGGAGCTTTGCGACATTGCCGATAAAGCGGAGGGCGTCAAGACATTCTTCGATCTGGACGCAAAGGGCATTGAATTTGTTTTCAATCTCAATTTCCTGGGCACGCTTCTGACGACGCAGGCGTTTGCCATTGACATGATCGGCAAGGAGAACGCGACGATCATCAACGTTTCTTCCATGAACGCATTCCGTCCGCTGACGAGAATCCCCGCGTATTCCGCGGCCAAGGCGGCGGTGTCGAACTTCACGCAGTTCATGGCAGTGCATTTCTCCGATGTGGGCATCCGCGTCAACGCCATCGCGCCGGGCTTCTTCTCGACGAATCAGAACAAGACGCTTCTGTATAATCCCGACGGTTCGCTCTCGCCCCGTTCGGAAAAGATTATCGGTCATACGCCGCTGGGCCGTTTCGGCACGACGGACGACCTGACCGGTTCGCTTCTGTTTTTGGCGGATGAACAGTATTCCGGCTTCATCACCGGCGTGATCTTGCCCGTAGACGGCGGTTTTGCCGCGTATTCGGGCGTATAAATCAATGAAAAATTAAGAATGCAGAATGAAGAATGAAATAATGCAGATTGCGTTTCGATTTCTTCATTCTGTTTTTATATAATCTTGTCCGTTTTGTTCAAGAAAAAAAGGAAAAAAGTATGGTATCATCGGGGAGGTGAGGACATGGACATCGAGTATAAAGTGAAGCTCGTGCAGAAAATGCAGGACTATCTGCTCATGCACTTGTACGACGAGGATTTCGATTTTGAGACGTTGTATGCGGCCATCGGCTATTCGAGACGGCACGCCGACCGCTGTTTTCAGTCTCTTCTCGGCAAAACGCCGCGTGAATACTATGTCGGAAAAGGCTTCGCCTTTTGATTGAAAAAAGCGCGCCGCAGGCGTAAAATCAAGCCCTTAGGGCTTCCGAAATTGAACTTTGAACATTGCACTTTGAACTTTTGAAAAAAGCACGACGCTCCGTCGCCGTGTCTTTCTGTGTCGGACGGTTGTAAAAGCCGCCGGATTCTGTTATACTGAAACGGACAAGTTCTGTTTTGTTTGAGGAGAAAATTATGAATCGCGTTCGTTTGTTTTCGTCGGGAGCTTTGTTCCTGTTCGCCGTGTATTGCCTGATTTGGAACCCCGATTTGCCGTTTTCGCTGCCGCAATGGATGTATATCGTCGGCACGGTTTATTTCGCCGTGTTTCCGATCAAAGATTTGTTTTCGTTTTCGACGAACAATACCTATAAAGGGCGGCAGTTCTCAAAATACTATGAGCCGGTCAAAGGGTATGAGCGCGAGGCGTTCGATCGGCTTGTTCGTCGTTATAATCGCGCCGCGGTGTACGCCATGCTCTTCTGGCTCGGCTATATGAGCGTGCCGACCGTTCTGTATCTGACGGGAACAATCGGCAGGGAATGGATTTTCTTTTTCTTCGCACTGTCGAATTTCGCCATTTTTTACGCCGTGTTCGGCTGGTGCCCGATCAATAAGCTGTTTCTCAAAACAAATTGCTGCAATGAATGTCGTGTCTATAATTGGGACAGCTTTTTTCAGTACAGCTTTCTGATTCTGATTCCGAATGTCTATACCGTGATCCTGTTTTTACTCGGCTGCGCGTCGCTTATCAAGTGGGAGATAGCGGTGCATCGCCACCCCGAACGGTTTTATAAAATGAGCAACGCCTGCCTGTCGTGCAAAAAGTGCGACATGGAGAGCTGCAAAAAGCATAAAAAGAAATTTTTCAGCAAGCAATTAAAATAAAACCGCCTCAAAAGGCGGTCATTTTTTATTCGGCGTCCTGATTTTTCAGTCGTTCGCACTCCAGAATTTGCGCGTCGAGGAAATTTTCGGCGTATTCTTTGTCGCAGTAGAGCCGGTTACGTTTGATGTAATCGAAATAAAAACGGAAATCCGCGATGATATTACGGTTCTTTGTCGCAATGGCGTATTCGCCGGAAAAACGGTTTCCGTCCTGACTGATACTGCCGAAAATACACAGGTAATGCTCACCGATATCGATGCTCCAGAATTCATCTCTGACCTTGACGGTATCGTCGGTCAAAAGCAGCAGAGAGCCGTCAGATACGCGTTTCTTAAAATCTTCCAGCACCTGAATCCGTGTTTCATAAGAGACGGGAACAAGCCAACCTTGCGGAAAATTCGCCGCCATGCCATCCTTGACAAATCGCTTGATGCCGCGTACGGTCATGAATTCTTCCACATAGTGCGGCGCCAGATGGACATAATGCTGATAGCCGATGTTAATCAGCGCTTCGCGGTTCGGCAGCGAGGGATTTGCGATTTCCTCAAAGTATTCGCGCGGCGCATGCGGCAGAAAACAGGCGAAATTGGAAAACGAATAGATGATATTGGATTCCGCCGTATCGGTCAGATACTCCTTGAGCGTCAAAACATTGTCGGTGATCTGCGCAAGCGGCTGACAGTTCGGCAGGAATTGCCTGACAGCGGCGGTCACTTCGTTGATGATATTCCTTGTTCTGATAAAAATGCCGCAATTTGCTTGTTCGTGAAACAGGAGAGCCGCATCCGGCGTGAGCAAAAACTGCGGATAGAGTCCCTGGATATTGAGCGGCACAGTTTCCGCGTAATGACAGAGAGGAGAATGCCGCAGTCTGAGATAGGGGATGGATTCAAAAATATTCTCTATATTCTGCGTGGAACTGTTGTTTTTTTCGAAACGGATGATGTGCTGAAAATCAATCGGCGTTGCGCGGCGCGAGAGTGCCGTATAGCAGACCTCGTTAATCGGTTTTGCCTGATAGGAAAAATTGGTGATGGCGTAGCCGCATGTGTCGTCAAGCAACATGGCGGCGATGATGTCCTGCAGCTCCTTTTCGCCGACAACGGCAGTGTCACGCCCGGGCAATGCGATGATATTCGACAGCGGCAGCATCTCCGGATCTGTCCGCGGATGGGTGAGATATTGCTTGATCCGGAATATTTTTTGCAGAACGCCCTGCGGATATTTGTCCGTATAATACAGCGCGCGCAGATTATCGTCCTGTTCCGGAGAAAAAGGAATCCCGGAGAGCATCTTCTGAAACTTCGCTTCGGATAATTTCCGTTCGTCGTTCAGAATCGCATAGATCATAGCGCGGCTGCAGCCGATGACTTCTGCCGCACCGATCTGCGTGATGCCTAAAAGCTCCAGATATTCGCTTAATGTGTTGCCAAAAGTGTTCATAATGCTTCTCCCGGATAAAAATCGTATTGCGGTTATCGGAAAATCGGAAACGGTCAGGAATCTTGTTCGTTTTTGCGTTGCTCGCATTGCAGAATCAGCGAGTCAATATACTCTGCCGCATAGTCGGGGGAACAGTAGAGCTTATTTCGCATGACAAAATCCATATAGAACCGGAAATCGGCGATGATGCTGCGATTGTTTGTGAATATGGAAAATTCTCCGGCGTACTGGCTGCCGTCTTCGCTGATGCTTCCGAAAAAACTCAGATTATGCGCGGAAACATCCAGTCCCCAGAATTTGTCCGGCAGCTGCAAAAGGGAATCGTTGAGCAGGACAACGCGGCCGGTCTTCCTTGTCAGGCGATCGCGGAAATTTTTCAGCACGCCGATACGGTATTCATATGGCAGCGGAACGACCCAGTTCTGCGGAAAATTCAGCGTCATGCCCTCCTTCGCAAATGTTTCAACGGCGCGCAAAGGAATGTAGATGTCGTGATAGAGATCGGAATACCGGGAATAGTAGTTGCGCGCGATCTCAATCAGCATTTCCCGGTTCGGCAGATCGGGACTGGCCAGTGCGTCAAAATAATCATACGGCGCGTGAGGCAGATCGCACACAAAGCCGGAAAGACAGAACTGTACTTTGACCTCAAAGGCTTTCATTAAATCGGATTGTAAATCCAGCACGGTCTCGTTGATATGCGCAAGGGGCTTGCAGTTTGGCAAAAACTGCCGGATGGCTGACATAACCTCCTGAATGACGGTCGGCTCCGTCAGATAAAGACCGATATTTGATTTTTCATGGAACAGCAGAACCGCTTTCTCGGTAACAAGAAAATGCGGATACAACACATGGAGACGGCGCGGAATATCCTCGACATAATAATACAAAGGCGAATGGCGCAGCCGGATATACCGCACGGATTCAAAAATATTCTGAATGTTGACGGTGGAACGGTTGCTGCTTTCAAAACAGAGGATATGCTGAAAATTGACCGGCGTCTTTCTTTTGCAGAGAGCTGCATAAACGGCTCCGTCAAAATTCGCGGCACGATAGGAAAAATTGGTGTATACCGTCCGGCAGTCCTCGTCCCCAATCATGGCGGCGGCAAGATCGCAGATTTCGCGTTCGCCGTCCACGGCCGTCTGCGCCGACGGCAGGGAAACGGTTTTCGGGATTTTGTGTCCGGCAGGTTTCGGCAGCGCGCCGGAGAGATAATTTTTGATGCAATAGATTTTTTCAATAACGCCTTTGGGATATTTATCCGCATAATACAGCTTGCGGAGGACATCGGCCTGCGTTTCGGAAAAGGGAAGTTCGGCAAGCATCGTCTGGAATTTGTCTTCCGAGAGGTTCCGTTCGTCGTTGAGCACCGAATAGATCATGGCGCGGCTGCAACCTGCGACCTGAGCCGCTTTTACCTGTGTGATGCCCAATATATCGAGATATTCATTGAGTTTGCTGCCGAAAGTATTCATATAAATCTCCTATTGCTTCCGATAAAAATAAGGGAGAATAAATCAGTATATTGTAATATCATTATGATATATTTTTGACAGAAAAAAGTCAATAGGTTTTTTCGAAAAATGCCACCGATTTCCGCCTGAAAAAAATATTTTCAGTGGCATACTTGAAATGAAAACTGAAAAAGGTTACTATGGTATCGTGATATACATCCATATATCATCCGATATGATTGAAACCCCCGTCAGTTGTATCAAAAAAAGGCCCGGTGTCAAAGCCGAGCCTTTCTTTTTTTACGGCATTTCTTGCGGAAGTCACTTGTCCCGATAAAAGCACTCCCGATCTCTCTCGCCGATTTTGGCAAACGTTTCCTTTATAGTCCTCTTCAGTCAATGGGGTCATTGGGCGGAATGATCCCCTCTAAAAAATTCGTCTCCCGTACATAGCCGTCCTTGTCAATGCGGAACGTCTTGCTTTCGTTCGCGCGGATATCGAAGCGGAAGCCCGCGTCGTACAGCTCGCTCATCAGACAGACGTGCGTTTCCTCTTTGCCGTCCGTCTCATGCAGCCGGAGAATCACATCGTTTGAACCGTCCTCGCAGAGCTTGAGCGCATCGAGGGCGATATTTTTCTGATCCAACTGAATCAGATCCCGTTCGCTGCCGAGAATACGGAGCGCGTTTTCGCGGATCGCGGAAACAGAATCGGGAAGCTGTCCGTTTGCGAAAAGACTTTCCCATGCGTCACGCAGTTCTTTCGTATGCGGAGCTGCCGAACAGAGAATGCAGGCTGCCGTATCGTACCGTTCGGCATCGAGCAGGAGTTTTTCGGTCGCAGACAGTCCGGGAATCTCTCCGGTGTCCGGCGTAATGACGGGGAAGTCCGTCAACGATTCGCAAAGATGACGGAACAGGGAATCCGAGTCGTCAACGGGGTTGCTCATGTGATAGCCGAGAACACAAGCGTCGTCATCGCGACCTTTCAGCAGAAACGCGCCGTCCGGGAGTTCTTCGCAGGAGTCGGGAATCAGACATTGATACAACCGACAGCCGTTCAGCAGCAGCGGCAGCCGTTCGGTGACGTTATCGCACAACGCCGTTTTGTAAACGCTTCCCGATTCAAAATAACGGCTTGTCTGACGGAAAAGCGCGAAGCGGATAAACGCTTCCTCGGAACAGGTTTCGGCTCTTCTGCCGAAGGATAAAACAGTATGGTCAATCATCGGTTGTTTCCTCCAGAATTCCGTAGTAGCGACCCATCCAGTAGGGGAATGTGAACGGACTGCACGTCTCCACTTTGCGGTTACTGCCCGAATTGCCGGGGATAAAGCGGAGCGGGTCGCGGTCGTATTTGGTCATGGCGTGCTCGTCGGGAGGCAGCAGGAATGAGGTCTGTTTGTAGCCTGCCAAAAATTCCTTTTGCGGTACGTCGCGCCGCAGATCCATGCGTTCACACCCGGCAAAGCGGCTTGTGTTACTGCGGTAGAACCAGCGTTTCAGCTTTTCTTTGTCCACATTTTCCTGCGGACAGGCGACGAGAAACGGAATGTCATAGACGGGTTGATGCTCGCGCGCGATGGAGCTCCTGCGCCAGGACTGCCAGCCGTCAACGTATTTTTTTCGCAGCGTCTCGTCCTCTTCTAAAAGCATCAGCCCGAAGAACGAGAGATTCGCGAGCATATGATCGCCGTACATGATGTCCTCACAGACGTTGCAGCCCATCAGCACGCCGGCGGTGAAAGCGCGGGAATCATGCAGCGCGGGAAGATCGGCGTAGCCTTTTTTGATGAGCATTTGGTATTCGTCTTCCCATTTTTGATTTTCGCCGCAGATTGCCAAGGCAACCTTGATATACATGAGCACCTCGGCGGCGTTCAGCGGCGCGTCGCCCCAGCCGATGCCGTCCGCGAAATAGCGTGTGCTCCACCGCGCCCAGCTCGTCGGACCGCCGTGAAAATCCACCAGTTCATGCTCGTGCCCGATGATATGATCGACCAGTCCCGTGACGGCGGTTTTGATCAGCGCGTCAAGCTCTTCGTCCTCTTCGCCGAAAACGAGATGCGCGAAGTAAAGGTTCATCACGTGCAGCGTGATTTCGTCGCTGCTGGTGTCGCCCTTGAAGATCAGGTCGTCGTCCGTGTAGCCGCAGTCCGTATATAAATGCCGCAGCCGTTCGGGAATCGGGTGCGACGCATCGCAGGAAAAGCCGTCAATGCCGGTCTGTGCGGCAAAGGTCGTGTGTTGCACAACAGCACGGTCGCCCTGACGCCGCAGGAACAGCCCGTCATCGGGCAGCGGCGCGTCGGCGGTGATGTAGGTTCTCGCCACAAAGCCGTCTCCGCGTCCCGCGATGAACATCAGCAGCAGGCATGCCTCAAGAGAGCGCATGGCAATGGCGCGCACACGCTGCGCCTCCGGGTCGTTCTTGCCTTTTTCGCGTTTCAGTACGGCGTAATGGAGCGTCTCGCCGATGCAGAACGACGCCGTAAAGCCGCCGTCGTTGTCGGAATCCGTCCATTTTTCCGGCTTGTCAAGCCGCCACGGTTCTGTGAGGCCCCGCTGACTGACCATGCCGAAGCGGTCAACGATGCGGACGGTCTCCGCCGTCATGCGGTTCGCTTTCTCTTCCATCGACATCGTTTCCAGAACGATATGCGAAACGCCGGTTTCGGTTCTGACCCAGACGTCGTCTGCCGTGCCGCACAGCGACAGGACGTGATTATCCTTTAAGTCACGGTCGGCAGAGAAAACCATCACCTTGTCATAGTCTTCCTTTTCGCTTTCGCTGTAGCGGAATAAGCCTTTCGTGCCGCCGACCCAGAGCGCGCCGTCGATTTCGAGCATCGCCGTAAAGTCTTTTTTGGCGAACGGCAGCGGATAACGCGGCGTAAAAGCAAAGACCTGCCCCTTTTCGTTGAGAGAAGCAGGAACGTGCGCGTCGTCTGCGGAATAGAATGTGATAACGCGTGATTTGTGAGGGGATAGGGAAATGGGCAAAGAGAACGCTCCTTTCGGGAAAAAACAAAGTCATAATCTTTTTTATTTTACAATGATATTGCCAAAAAAGCAAGTCCATTTGTGCGGTGATGCCGTGTGATTGCAATAATTTCCAGATTATTCATAAAGGATCGTCTGAATTTTACCTCGCCGCGTGTCCGCAAGGCGTATGGGCTTGCCTGCAGCGCGACGGGAATAGCGCTCAATCTGATGCTGTTTTTCTGTAAGCTGGCTGCCGGCAGCATTTCCGGCTCCGTCGCCGTTACGGTGGACGCATTCCACAATCTGACGGATATGGGCTCTTCGGCGGTGGCGTTCATCAGCTTTCTGATTTCGGGGCAGAAAAAGAGCAAAAGATTTCCGCTCGGCAAGGGACGCATCGAGTATCTCGCCGGCTTTCTGATCGCGCTGGTTCTGATTGTGGCGGGATTGGGACTGGCGAAGACGTCGATCGTCAAGATCATCACGCCGGAGCCCGTGACCTTTTCGGTCTTCTCCGTTTTGATGCTGCTGTTCTCCGTACTGACAAAGGTCTATATGTCATGTTTTAATAAAAAGTACGGAAAAAAGATCGACTCCGCCGCGCTCCGAGCCGCATCCGTAGACTGCCTGTGCGATTCCTTTTCGACGATTGTCGCCGCCGCTGCGCTGATTTCGGCGCGCTTTACCGATTGGAACATCGATGCGTTCGGCGGACTTACCGTTTCGCTGTTCATCGTCTTCGCCGGATGTAAAGCGGCGAAGGATTCTGTCAGAATGCTGCTGGGCGTGTCCCTTGATGAAGAGTACGGACGGGTCATCCGGCAAATTCTCAGCGCGCATCCCGAAGTGAAAGAGAGCAGCGCACCGGTGTTGCATGATTACGGCCCGGATAACAAGATTGTCACGCTTGACGCCGGTTTCAGTCCGGAACTGTCGATTGCCGAGGTGTCTGCGCAGTCGAACAGAATTGAGGCGCAGATCAGCGGCGCGCTTGGTTGCAAAACGGTCATCCGCGCATTTCCGTCCGCGCTTCCGTAAGTCTTGTCGCATTTTGCCTGAAAAATGTTGTGTTTATTTCTCTTTTTTATAAATTTTATGATTGACGGTTGCATTTTTTGGCATCGTTTGTTATAATGTGGCTATCAAAAAACAAGAGGTGTCCATTTTTATGAAACCCATGAAAAAGATAGTTTGCTGTCTTCTGGCGATTCTGATGACCGCGATGCTGCTGCCGCTGAGTGTTTCGGCGCAGACGTCTCCGGTGCTTCGGTTTAACGAGGACGGTACCTTCAAAATTATGATGTTTGCCGATAGCCAGGATGATGAAAATCTGGAGGAGACGACGCTTCAGCTGATGCGTGAGGCGCTCGATACCTATCAGCCCGATCTTGTCGTTTATCTCGGCGACAACACCGTCGCAAGCGGTTATGACAATCAGCATGCGGCGATCGAGGCCATTACGGAGCCTTGTGTTTCCCGTGGTGTGCCTTTTGCGATCGTGTTCGGCAACCATGACCAGGAACAGGGCGTTGAGAAAGAAGACCTGCTTGCGATGTACCGTGAGTTCGGCTGCCTGACCTACGACGCCGATCCCGATCTGTACGGCTGCGGCACCTGCAATCTGCCGATCTTTGCTTCGAGCGGTCTGAAGATTGCGTTCAACCTGTGGCTGACGGATTCCGGCTCGCGCAATCCCGATAAGGAAGTCGGCGGTTACGATTATGTCCGTGAAGACCAGATCGAATGGTATAAAAATAAGGCGGCGACGCTCAAGGCTCTCAACGGCGGCGAGACGGTTCCTGCCATCAACTTCCAGCATATCGTCGTTCCCGAGGTGTACGATGCCATGGGCTATCCGAAGCTTCCCGTCGCTGTCGGCGATGTGACGACATATCTCGGCAATACCTATATCCCCGTTCCGAAATTCTCTTCGCACACCGGCATCTCACTTGAACCGCCCTGTCCGCCCTATGTAACGGCAGGTCAGTTTGACGCGTGGGTTGAGACCGGCGACATCGTGGCTTCGTTCTTCGGTCACGATCACGTTAATTCCTATACGACCAATTATAAGGGTATTGACCTGACCAGCGTGCCCACGGTCGGCTGCAATTCGTATTCCAACGAGATCAACCGCGGTGTCGGTCTGATTACGCTGAACGAAAACGATCTGCAGAACTACAGCTACGAGCTGATTCATATGTACGATATGGCGCTTGCTGAGGGTTCGGAAATTCCGAATGCGGACGGCGCAAAGAGCACGGTGTACTATCGTTTCATGAAGCTTGTCGACAAGCTCCTGACGGCCATCCACAGCATTTTCCTTGCGATGCCCGTTATCAAATAATTCCGGCTTGCATAATCTGTCCGGTCATGCTATACTGATAGCGTGGCCGGATTGTTTTATAAAGTTCAAAGTGCAATATCGGAAAAGGCTGCGCCTTTTGATGATAAAAGCGCGCCGCAGGCGTATCATTCAAGCCCGTAGGGCTTCCGACACTATTCACTATTCATTATTCACTATTCACTGCGTCGCGCAGCGACGCCAAGGGGGGAAGAGAATGACAGGATTTATAAAAGGAAAAGAATCGCTGCTGGCGTTTTTGCTGACGGCGGTGCTGATTTTTTCGACGCAGATGCAGATTGCCGCGCCGGCCATGTCGGCGGAAGAGCCGGATGTGCCCGGTGTCGTGACGGTTGCGCGTCCTGCCGGGTCGGAGTCTCAGACCGATGCTGCTTTCTTAAACGCTGCAAAAACGGAACCGACGGCTGTCCCGGCGCAGACAACGGAAACGCCTGTTCTGGATACGGCGCTCTCTCCCGATGAGATTCTGCCGGATGCGGACAAGGATCCCGTGCAGGAGCTGCCTGAAGAGGGCAACACCGAAAAAGAGGGCGTGACGATCATTCCGGCGCAGGTCAATAATATTATCCGCGATAACCTGCCGTCGCTGATCTCGTCGAAGGTCTATACCTTCAGCGTCAGCGAACGCGGCGTGATGATCTATGCTTTTAATCACACCGGCGGATCCGGTGACAATTGCCTGTGGTATATCACATTGTATGAGGAATATTCGCCGGACGGCTCGGGAAAAGCCGTCGCCTATCGGGAGCTGAACCGGCTGGTCTATTCGCAGACCGGAAGCGGCGTGCAGTCGCCGGCCATCGGCATTCTGCCGGGCAATTACCGGCTGTCGGTGGAGTGCCTGTCGGGCTATACCGCCGATAAATATGATCTGGCTTTGGGTTTTTCCGAAGCGGATAACTATGAGGTCGAATGCAACGATACGATGACGCGCTATACCCATCTGCCGCTCGGAAAAACGCTGAACGGCAGCGCGTCTTCGTTTACCGGCGGCGCATCGGATGCGGACTGGTTCATGTTTGAGGTGACGGATACGGGCTATGTTGTTCTGTATTTCGAGCATGAGCAGGATCCCGAACAGACGGCAGGCAATGTCGCATGGCGTATACAGGTCGTCGACGGGGACGGCAATGAGTATTTTTATATAAATTCCACAATGGAAAAAACGTCGATTAACAGCGGCGTGATGGGTCTTACCCCGGGATGTTATTTTGTCCTGATCGAGTCACACGTGTTCAGCAGCGTGACCTATTCGCTGAACGTCTCGTTCTCGGAGGATCTCTCTGTTGAACGCGAGCTGAACGAAACGCCGGAGACGGCGACGCCCATTGCGGTCAATACGCAGACCGTCGGCTCGCTGACGGCAAGGGACAGCGCGTCGGATCGCGATTACTATTCCTTCACCATGGAGCAGGACGGCTTTATTGCGTTGAACTTTATGCACGAGGCACTGTCGGAATCACACGACGGCTGGAACATCACCGTCGTTGACGAGAACGGCCGCACAGCGTACCGCGAGGTGTCCGACTGGAACCGTGCGACGCTGCAGTCGCCGTATATCGGTCTGCCTGCGGGTCGCTATTATATCCGGATTGATTCCGACAATCTGTATCACAGCAGCATTGTCTACCGTCTTGTGCTGCTTTCCGTTCAGGACGGTGCATGGGAAAGCGAACCGAACAACACCATGGCGCAGGCCGATGAGCTGGGTTGGGATCAGCCGATCAACGGTACGCTGATCGAAACCGGTGTTGAGTACGATCAGGATTATTTTGCGCTGACTGCCGAAACAGCCGGAACGGTTCATGTTGCGTTCAGTCATATCCGCGAGGAGGAAGCCGGCAAGCAGGGATGGCTGATCTCGCTGCTTGACGAATCGGGCAATGTCATCACCACACAGACCTCCGACTGGAATGAGGAGGAGATTACCCTGACGGCGCAAATTGAGCCGGGCGTCTATTATATTCTGGTTGAAACCGGACTTTATTTCAACAGCAGCCGCTATCTGCTGACCGCCTCGTTGACGGTATAATATGGACAGAGAATCTGACCGTGTTCCGACGGAATGCGGTCTTTCTGTATTTTGTTCACAGAAAATTCAAGAAGATGTCAGGTTTTCTACAAATTCTTCTTGACTATCGGCGGGAATCATGATATGATAAACCTATATCAATATATCTTCTGCCGATGCGGTTGCGGCAAAGGAAAGGGTTTTTGAACCATGAAAAAAATACTGAAAACGGGATGTTTCTTGCTGACGCTTGTTATGCTGGTGTGCTGTTTGCCCGCAGGGCTGACAACGGCGCAGGCGTCCGTATATAATTGGGCGGGAGCATGGGGTTCCCCTGCGATTGAGAGCGGCGTTACGCTGGGTTCCGATTCCGTATTTGAGGAGAACGGCATTCATCTGCGCGACTATATTCCTGCCAATTCCACCATTAGAACGACTGTTACGCCTACACTCAGCGGTACAAAGCTCCGCTTGAAATTCTCTAACTTATTCGGAAAAGAATCGATTACGATCAACGAATCCACGGTTGCCAAGACCGGCAAGACGGACGATATGGTGCTGACCGATACCATCACGCAGGTCACGTTTAACGGCGGTCAGACTTCCGTGACAATCTCCGCCGGCAGCGAGGTCTATTCCGACGAGATCAGCTTCAATGTGACGGCGTTGGAAAAGATCAGCGTCAGCAGCTATTTCAAGAAATCGACCCCCATGTATACGGTGGGTCTCTACGGCGGCACTGCGTATCTCGCAACCAGTCTCGGCAACCGCACCCATAAAGACAGCATGACGGCGGTGGCGTCCAAGTTGAATTTTACCTCGAACTCCATTACCTATAATACCCTGCCGTTCCTGACCCGTGTTGACGTCTATGCCGAAGACGCCTACTGCGTCGTTCTTCTCGGCGACTCGACCCTTACCAACGATATGTATCTGCTTCTTGCGCAGAAGCTGCACGCCAACGGCATTCACAATATCGGCGTTGTGATGTCCGGCATCATCGGCAACCGCCTGCTCTATAACGGCGCGGGACTGCTCGGCAAGGTGTACGGTCAGGCGCTTCTGACGCGAGCCAATCGCGATGCGTTTGATGTGGCAGGCGTCCGGTATATCATTGTCAAAATCGGCGAAAACGATGTGCTTCACCCGATGGAAAACAGTATGAAGGGCATCGCGCCCTACGCCTCCACCTCAGAGATCATCGCCGGGTATAAAAAACTGGCGGATATGAACCAGTTCTCCGGGGTCAATATGTATCTGTGTACCAGAACGCCTTATAAGGGATATACAAGAAACTTCATGGGCGATGATGATCTGGAATGGACGCAGAAGGGTGAAAATATGCTGTTGGAGCTCAACAGTTGGGTCAAGTATCTCAGCCATGAATATTACAGCGGTTATATCAATCTGGACGCCATGCGCGATCCGAATGATTCCGCAAAGCTCCGCAGCCAGATGACGACGGACGGCATTCATTTCTCCCGTCTCGGCCAGATCGCAGCGGTGGATCTGATTCCCGAAGAGGCGTACGGTGTGAACCGCGACCTGAAAAATCTTTCGGCCATTCTCGGAACCGATCCCTATACGGCGACATCCTCGTCCTCCGGCGGTTCTTCGTCCAATCAGTCCGGTAGTGGAAATTCGGCATTGTCCGGAGTCGAAGACGCCATTAACGGCGCGATCGGCGGTATCATCGGCGGATCTTCTTCCGGCGGAAGTCAGAACGGAGGTTCTTCCTCGTCCGGCGGTTCTTCTTCACAGCCGCAGACTGAAACGCCTCAGACGCCGCAGACCGATGCTCCTGCTGCGGGAACGGTGCCAACGGAGGCAACAACGCTCAGCAACGCGAATCAGATCATGATGAACGACCCTGCAAACAGCGGCTCCGTGACACCTGCCGGCGCCGTTCAGGATGATGCGTCGGCCTCATCGGCTTCCAGGCAGATTGCCGGTTTTGCTATCCTGGCCGCTGTTGCTGTTGCGGTCATTTCGATCGCTGCGGTGCTGTTGATCAAGATGCGTCCTGCATCATCCGCACCGTTGACAAGAGGCTCCTATGGGCGAGCACGTCAGAAACACAGAGTGTAAAATAATGCTACAGAATAATATCTCCGTGAACCATGTGTCGCGGGGATTTTTATTTCGTTATAAAAAGTATTATGCGGACGTTTCTGCTGATTTGTGCATTTGCGGATAAAATTAACAAAAAAGCTTGTTTTTTCCTTTATTCTGTTAGAATTATGAAAGATAAATCATGAGGAGGTCAGATAACGAAATTACAAACAGGCAGCTTTTGTAAAAAATTTTAAAGGGTATTTTATGAAAAAGGAGATCATCATGAGTCATATGAAAACTTGTTCCCAATGCGGTAATCAGGTCGACGTGCAAACGCAATTCTGTCCGCAATGCGGCAGTTCGGAATTTATCGGCGCGGGTAATGATCCGAAAAACCGGCAACCCGATCCACCCCAAAAGAAAGGGCAGCAATGGTGGCCCATTCTGCAAATGGTAATCGGCGTTTTGATTGTGGCGCCCTTGTGAGTATGTTTACACCCGTAGAGTAAGCGTTTTATCCGGCATCTGCCGAAATAACATTTTTCAATCAATAAACCCGCCGGTTCTCCCGGCGGGCTGTTTGTTTTGTTTGTCTGCTGATTATTTTTTATGGGCAAAGCGCAGAAATTCTTTGTTTGGGTCTTCTTTCCAATCCAGATCTTTGGTGAGTTTTCTCCGCTTGCCGTCTGCGCCGGTGCACAGGCTGGCTTCCTCGTTTGCGTAGCCGATGCCGTAGTGATCGAGCACTTTCAGGAACTCCTGCAGTCTTGTGCGGAAATCCTCAAAATCCTTCTGCGTCTTTTGCGTCCAGGCCGATTCGGCGAGAGCCTGCATACGCGGATAGACATTGAACTCAAACTTTGCGATGCTTCTGGCGTATTCCGCCCACATCGGCGCTTCGATGCCGAGCACCTGCGGCTCGTAACTGCCGTCCAGTCCCATCCTTTCCAGATCGAAATTGTAGGTGCCGTCCAGCGGCTTCATCGAATAGAAATAATCCATATATTCCGTATCGCAATGCGAAAGAATCACGCGGTTGCCCTTTTCGAGCCAGTCGTTCACGCCGTTCTTTCGTCCGTCGCCGACCCACCATTGCACGATGGTGTCGTTGTCTAAATTTGCGGACTCGAGAATCTCATTCCATCCGACCAGCGCTTTGTTTTTCGTCTTCAGATAGTGCAGCATTTCCGTCGTAAAATATCCCTGCAAGGCGTCCTCGTTTTTGAGACCGAGCTCCTTGATCTTCGCCTGACACGCCGGGCATTTTTTCCATTTGGCTTTGGGCGCTTCGTCGCCGCCGATGTGGAAATAGCCGCCGGGGAACAGCTCTGAAATTTCATCAATCACATTTTTCGCGAACGTGTACAGCTCCTCGCGACCGGCGCAGCCGATGGTCTCGATGATGCCCCAATCCTCGCCTGTGACCACATTTTCCCGGAAGCACGAAAGCTCGGGATAGCAGGCGATCGCCGCGGTCAGATGACCGGGCATATCCACCTCGGGGATAATCTCAATATGGAGCTTCGCGGCATACGCCACGATCTCTTTGATCTGCTCCTGCGTATAGAACAGGCCTTCGCCGTAAGGCTTGTGCTCCCTGGGACCTTTCGGATTCGGCGTGAGCTGCGTGCTCTGCCGCACCGTGCCGATCTTCGTCAGCTCGGGATATTGCTTGATCTCAATGCGCCAGCCTTGATCATCGGTCAGGTGCCAATGGAAACGGTTCATTTTCAGCATCGCCATCATGCGCAGCGTCTGCTTGACGTGCTCCATGCCGAAGAAATGACGGGCTTCGTCCATCATGAAGCCGCGATAGGCAAAGCGCGGCTTGTCGGCGATTTCACAGCACGGGATCGACGCATCTTTGTCAAGGTCAAAGCGGCCGATCTGACGCAGCGTCTGCACCGCGTAAAACGCGCCGGCTTCCGTCGAGGCCGTCACCGTGACGCCGGATTCCGTGACAGTCAGACGGTATTCTTCTTTCTCTAAAGATGTGTCCTCTCGGAACTGTATGGCCGTTCCGTCCGGTGCCGTTTGCACACCGCAGAGCGATGCGAGAAGCTCCGCAGTATATTGCTGTGTTTCGGGAAATGCGCCTGCAAGGCAAACGGTTTTTCCGAGCGTCAATACGCCGCCGGTCTCTTCGGCGCGGACGGGCTTGGGTATGATCATGAGCATAAAATCTCTCCTCTTCCTTTATGATCTCAACCGCATTATAGCCGATGTACCGCAGTAAAGTCAAGAGAACATACGCGAAAAATACAAAAGAGTTACAATGTCTTCTCCGATTCAACACATCAGAACCGTCAGTTGTTTTCCGTGAAAGGGAATCAGTCTGTTTTATTCCGGCAGAATTGCACTTTTCCTGAAACTATGCGCTCTGTATCTCATCAAAACCTGAATTATTTAACATATGTTAATTTTTATGCCACATCAATAACATAATTTACCTTTATAATATAAACAACGATCAAAACAGAATGGAGGGAAAACACAATGACAGGAGTTCTTGCACAGATTCAGGAGTTTTTTGCTTTCATCACCAGTATCATCAAGGAGTTCTTTGATTTCTTTAAGAACCTTCTCCCCACTACGGCAGCTCCCGAAGATCCTTCGGCTGAGGCGTAATTTACCAACAAATGAAGCGGTTTCCTTTGCGGGAGACCGCTTTTTTTTCGTATAAAACAGAGAACCAAAATATAGAATTTTTCCCTTACGCAACCGCAATCACGGCGCAGTAGACGGCTGCGGCGTCGGCAAGGTGCAGCATTTTGGCGCATTCGTTGAGCGTGCGGCCGGAGGTTTTGATGTCGTCAATCAGCAATATCGTTTTGCCGGCTACGAACGCGCAGTCGGCGCATTCAAAAACGCCGAAGATGTTGCCGCTTCGTCTGTACCACGGCAATGTGTGCTGTCGCTGGGTTTCATAAAGCTTTACAAGCAAGGGCTTTACATCGATTTTCAGCCGTTCGCCGACGGCGCGCGCCAGACGTTCGCCCTGATTATACCCGCGAAAGGCTCTCTCCCTGTCTGTCTGCGGAATAAAGGTGATGACGTCAAAAGAAACGGAAGAAAAATCATCGAGAATGCAAGAAGCGAGCGCGTGAGCGAAAAAGATGACGCTGTGTTCGGCTTTGCGGAACTTCCAGAGCCCGATGCCCTGACGCGCAACGCCTCGATAGAAAAACGGTGCGGTGACGGCGGCGTAAAAATTGGCGTGACCTTTACACCGGCAATCGTCCTGCGGCAGACCGCAGGCAAAGCAGCGCTTTCCGCGGATAATCGGCGCGTTTCGGCGGCAGTCCGGGCAAATCTCAGTCGCATAGGGGATCAGATTCCCGCACAGCGCGCAGCGATCCGGGTAAACGACAGCTCTTGCGCGATCCAATTCCCGCCGCTTCTTTTTCACAGACTCACCACCTGTTTCGTCTCTCAGGGTCTTGTTGCTGTCTCCATTATAACCGTGAAAAAAGTCGAATGCAAGAGCTGAGGTAAAATTTTAACGACAAAAAACCCGCCGGGATGCCGACGGGTTGATTTTAGATGTTCCGGTTAATCTGTTTCTGTGAAGTATCCCGCTATGCGGGATGTGAAGCGTCGGCTTTGCCGCCATGAAGTTTTTCGCCTTCGGCGAAAAGTGAAGTGAAGTGTGCCAATCTCGCCGAAGGCACTTCACTGCCGCAGGCGACTTCACTTGCGAAGCAAATTTCACGTGCCCGTAAGGGCATACTTCGTTCAGAAAACGTGTCCGACGGTGCTACGCGCAGATCGGCAAAAACCGATCAGGGTGACGGTTTTGTCTTGTAACGGCTCGTAAATTTTGTCGTTATAAGTTTGCAGAAGATTACCGGCTGTTCTGTGCAATCTTTTTTGTGAAGCATCCCGCTATGCGGGACGTGAAGCGTCGGCTTTGCCGCCATGAAGTTTTTCGCCGACGGCGAAAAGTGAAGTGAAGTGTGCCATCTCGCCGAAGGCACTTCACTGCCGCAGGCAACTTCACTTGCGAAGCAAACTTCACGTGCCCGTAAGGGCACACTTCGTTCAGAAAACGTGTCCGACGGTACTACGCGCAGATCGGCAAAAACCGATCAGGAAGACGGTTTTGTCTTGTAACGGCTCGTAAATTTTGTCGTTATAAGTTTGCATGAGATTACCGGCTGTTCTGTGCAATCTTTTTTTTGTGAAGTATCCCGCTATGCGGGACGTGATGCCGGCGGCTTTGCCGCCATGAAGTTTTTCGCTTTCGGCGAAAAGTGAAGTGAAGTGTGCCATCTCGCCGCAGGTGCTTCACTGCCGCAGGCAACTTCACTTGCGAAGCAAACTTCACGTGCCCGTAAGGGCACACTTCGTTCAGAAGCCCTCATTGCAACGCAATGAGGGCTTCTGTGGCCCGCCCGGAGGGATTCGAACCCCCGATCTTCAGAATCGGAATCTGCTGCGTTATCCAACTGCGCCACGGACGGAAATATGGCTCGTAATGCGTAAGCGTTTTTACGCATTACGGCGTTTTTTTTTACATTTTATACATTAAAGCGGAACAGAACGATGTCGCCGTCCTGCATGACGTACTCTTTTCCCTCGCTGCGGACAAGACCTTTTTCTTTCGCCACCGTCATCGAGCCGCACGCCATGAGATCGTCAAACGAGACGACTTCGGCACGAATGAAGCCCCGTTCAAAATCCGAATGAATCTTGCCGGCAGCCTGCGGCGCCTTTGTCCCTTTTTTGATCGTCCATGCCCTCACTTCCGGCTGACCGGCCGTCAGGTACGACATCAGTCCCAATAAATCATAACTCTTTTGAATGAGTAAGTCAAGCCCCGATTTTTCAATTCCCAATTCGGAGAGGAACATTTCTTTTTCGTCTTTTTCCAGAGACGCGATCTGCGCTTCGAGTTCCGCGCAAATCGGGAGCACCTCTGCGCCCTCTCCCTTTGCCAGTTCGCAAACAGCCTTGTAGCCCGCGTTGGCTTCAATGTCGGCGGCGAAATCCTCTTCGCTCATGTTGCAGGCGTAAATGACGGGCTTTGCGGTGAGCAGCGCAACCGTGTCGAGCAGGGCTTTTTCGTCCTCATCGACCTCAATCGCTCTGGCGCATTTACCCTCTTCAAAGGCTTCACGGACGCGCTTGAAAAACGCCACGTCCTTTGCAAGCGACTTATCGCCTTTCATCGCCTTGGAATCCTTATCGATCCGGCGGTCGAGAATTTCCATATCGGAGAGAATCAGCTCGTAATTGATCGTTTCGATGTCACGGACGGGATCGATGCTGCCGTCGACATGAACGATGTCGCTGTTTTCAAAGCATCTTACGACGTGAATGATCGCGTCCACTTCGCGGATATGGGACAGGAATTTATTGCCCAGACCTTCACCCTGCGCGGCACCTTTGACCAAGCCCGCGATGTCCACAAATTCGATGACGGCAGGCGTCAGCTTTTCGGGGTGATACATCTCGGCAAGTTTGTCCAGCCGGGCGTCGGGAACAGCTACGACGCCGACATTCGGCTCGATGGTGCAGAACGGATAGTTTGCCGACTGCGCGCCTGCGTTCGTCAGCGCGTTAAAGAGCGTGCTTTTCCCGACATTGGGAAGTCCTACGATACCTAATTTCATGTTGTTCTCCCATCTTTTCTTCGGGGACATTTTTCGTTCGTCCGATTTTCACTAAACTTTATTATAACATACTTTTCCGCAGATTGCAACTGTTTTTATGGAATGCGGACGCGCCCATGGGTAATTCTGTGGAGCTTTTTTTGAGCCCGCCCATCGCGCGGCGATACCGCTTGTCGTATCGTTACAGTATACGGCAAAACGGTGCGGTTGGTTCAGTCGTTCTTCGGAAAATCAGGGAGAAGACCGCGCCTGAGCATCTCCTGCGCCGCCAGCAGGATGCCGATTTTTCCGCTGTGGAAATTCAGTCCGCCCTGCATCCAGACGGCAAACGGCTCGCGCAGCGGCGCGTCGGCGGAAAGCTCGATGGACGAACCCGACGTGAACGCACCTGCCGCCATGATGACTTGGCAGGGGTAGCCGGGCATATCCCACGGTTCGGGCGTGACGTAGGAGTCAATCGGCGAACCTTTTTGCAGTCCCTGACAAAAAGCGATCAGGTTTTCGCTGTTTCCGAGCCGGATTGCCTGAATGATATCGTGTCTCGCATCGTCGCTCTTCGGCGTTGTCTCAAAGCCGAAGCCCTCAAACAACGCGGAGGCGAACACGGCGGTCTTGAGTGCCTCGCCAACAACGTGCGGCGCATGGAAAAAGCCCATGAGAATCTCCCGTGTGCTGCCGAGCGTCGCGCCGACTTCACGACCGAGAGACGGCGTCGTCATGCGGTAGGAGCACAGCTCGATGAGGTCCTTGCGTCCTGCCATATAGCCGCCGCATTTGGCGATGCCGCCGCCGGGATTTTTAATCAGACTGCCAACAATGAGATCCGCGCCGACAGCCGTCGGCTCCGTTTTTTCGACAAATTCGCCGTAGCAATTATCGACCATCACGATGGCGTCGCTGTTTTCCTTGACAACGCTGACCGCTTCGCCGATGGCGGCGACGGAAAGAGAATCGCGCAGCGTGTAGCCTCTCGAACGCTGCAAATAGACCAGTTTGACGGAATTTTCCGTCAGCGCTTTTTTGACGGCCGCTAAATCAAGATGGCCGTTTTCGTCGAGATCGACCTGCTTGTACGTGACGCCGTAATCGGCAAGTGAGCCTTGACCGTTTGCGCCGTCCATGCCGATGACGGGACAGATGGTGTCGTACGGTCTGCCGGTAATGCAAAGCATTGTGTCACCGGGACGCAGCATAGCGAACAGCGCGATGCCGAGCGCGTGCGTGCCGCAGGTAAAGCTGTAGCGGATGAGCGCGTCCTGGGCGCCGAAGCAGTCGGCAACGATCGCATCGGCGGTTTCGCGTCCGTTGTCTCCGTAGCCGTAGCCCGTCGAGCCCCAGAGCTGCGTCTCGCTGACGCGGTGGCGGATAAACGAACGCAGCACCTTTTGCTGGTTGTGCTCCGTTACGCTGTCGATGGCGTCAAAGGCAGGTTTGCATTTGGCAAGCGCGTTGTCGGCGGCTTTCGTAAGCGCGGGATCGAAGTCAAAAAATGATGATTCCATAAGAAAGCTCCTTATTCCCGAAAAACGGGATAAAATCTCAAAAAACATCACGATACTTTTGTACCGTGACTTGACAAGATAAAGTTTTTGTACTATAATAAAGCCAAGAGGTAACCGTTAAAAGCGGTTAGCCGAGAATGGTTGTTTTATAAATAACCGTCCCTAAGCCAGACAGGGGCGGTTATTTCTTTCTGATGGTTACGGTAATGGATTTTGTATCTTTATGTAACACAAAGACAAGCAAAAAGATCAATACTTTCGCCATAGGGCATCACCTCGCTTTCGCTTGGTGTGCTAACCGCTTCTGTTGCCTCTTGACCTTCGTTATCATAACATGAATGTCGCTTTCTGTCAATAGAGTTGCCCTGCTTTGCAACGCAGAAAAAACATCACGATACTTTTGTACCGTGACTTGACAAGATAAAGTTTTTGTACT
>CAMEBF010000020.1 GCA_945912145.1 uncultured Clostridia bacterium
CAGGCAAATCCTTATGGCTATCAGCAGCAGAATCAACAGGCAAATCCTTATGGCTATCAGCAGCAGAATCAACAGGCAAATCCCTATGGCTACGGCCAGCCGAACCCGCAGCCGACCCCAAACGGTGGCTATCAGCAGCCCTACGGTCAGCCTAATCCCTACGGTTATCAGCAACCCGCACCAAACGATGTTCCGAATACCGGCCTGAACGTTCTCGCGTTTTTCTTCCCGATCGTCGGACTGATTCTGTATCTGGTCTGGAAAGACGGCACGCCGGTCAAGGCGAAATCCGTCGGCAAATCGGCGCTCATCGGCTTTATCGTCGGTATTGTGTTCTCCATTCTGAGCTACGTGATCACCTTTGCGACGACGATGGCATTCCTGTAAGCAGTCGCTTGCGTATTTTCCTGAAAAAAAATGCTTGACAAGCCGGCAACACCGTGCTATAATTCTTATGCCGCATGTGGCAGGCATGGGTGTATTGCGCCCGAAAAGAGGAAGTATCCCGCCCGTTGCAGCGAGTCTTAATAAGGAAGGGTAATTCAATGTACGCAATTATCGAAACAGGCGGCAAGCAGTACAAGGTTGAAGAGGGCTCTGTCGTCTTCATCGAGAAGCTTGACGTGGAAGCTGACAGCGAAGTAGTTTTTGATAAGGTAATTGCCGTAGGTAAGGAAGACGGAATCAAAGTCGGTGCTCCCTATGTGGACGGCGCAACCGTTACCGCCAAAGCCGTTAAGAACGGTAAGGCCAAAAAGATCACGGTTTCCACCTACAAGGCAAAGAAAAACGAAAAGCGTAAAATGGGCCACAGACAGCCCTACACCAAGATTGAAGTTGCTTCAATCAACGCTTAATGATCCGAGCGTGTTTTTCGACCCGTAACGGGAAGCCCTGCGGTTTCACCCTGAAAGGGCACGCAGGCGCAGCGGAAAGCGGACAGGATATTGTCTGCGCCGCCGTTTCCTCCGCCGCCTACATGGCGGTGAACACGATGACCGAGATTCTCGGTGCAGAAGTGACAGCGGACGTCCGCGACGGGTACATGAAAATCTCACTCTGCGGCGACAATGACGCCGCGTCGGATATGCTTTCGGGCTTGCAGCTTCATCTGAACGCGCTTGCCGAAGACTATCCGGACTTTATCAAAATGACTACGGAGGTGTAAGTGATGCTCAAGATAAACATTCAGCTCTTCGCTCATAAAAAAGGTATGGGTTCCACCCGTAACGGCCGTGATTCCGAATCCAAGAGACTCGGCGTAAAGCGTGCAGACGGGCAGACTGTGAACGCGGGTACAATCCTCGTTCGTCAGAGAGGAACGCACATCCATCCCGGCAACAATGTCGGCAAGGGTTCCGACGATACGCTGTTCGCCCTGGTGAACGGTACCGTCAAGTTTGAGCGTATGGGCAAAGACCGTAAAAAGGTCAGCGTTTACGAAAACTGATTGATAAATCCCGAAGCCTGCGCCGATGGCGTGGGCTTTTCCTTTATATAAATCCAAGCCCGCAGGGCTTCCGAAACATTTGCCGCAGGCAAATACTTCATTTCGGCGCAGCCGAAACTTCACAGCCCGCAGGGCTACTTCACTTGTCCCGCAGGGGCAAACTTCACTGCGTCGCATCAGCGACGCCAAAACTGGTTATATAAAAAGTTCCAAAACTGACTATTGATTCAGATTCAGATGCCGTATACAATAGAAACAAAAATTCCGGCGCATACTTCTCCTGCACCTTGCACCGAGCGGCAAAGGAACTTTTTACTATGGATAACAGCAGATTTGAACTCAACAAGAATCTGGTGCAGATGCTCAAGGGCGGCGTCATCATGGACGTCACCGCCGTGCGCAACGCCTGCGGACGTAGCACTGATGATGCAGCTCGGTGCGGACGGCAAAATCGTCGCCGCACGGGAGGGCAACCTGCTGGTGACGGCATTCCATCCGGAGCTGAATGACGATCTGTCCGTTCACCGCTATTTCACGGATATGGTGCGCGCCGCACAATCATAAAACAAAATTATCGGAGGTTTCTATGGGCAACATCTGGCACGACATCAACCCCGAACGAATCAAGCCCGACGATTTTATCGCCGTGATTGAGATTCCCAAGGGCAGCAAAAATAAATACGAGCTCGACAAGGAAACGGGATTGATTATGCTGGACAGAATCCTGTATACCTCTACGCATTACCCGGCAAACTACGGCTTTATTCCGAGAACCTACGCCGACGATCTTGACCCGCTTGATGTGCTCGTGCTCTGTTCGGAGCCGCTCGATCCGCTGACGCTCGTGCGGTGCTACCCCATCGGCGTCATCAAGATGATCGACAACGGCCGCGCAGACGAAAAAATCATTGCCGTCCCGTGGAGCGACCCGACCTACAACGGCTACCGCAGCATTTTCGCCCTGCCGAAGCACGTTTACGACGAGATGTCGCACTTCTTCACTGTTTATAAAACGCTCGAGAACAAGGAAACGGCGGTTGACGAAGTCAAGGATTCCGCCGATGCCATCGCGATCATCACGGCGGCGATCGAACACTACAAAGAGAAATTTCCCGAACAAACGCAATGAGGTGACCTGACATGAAAAATAAAAACCTGCTCAAACTCGTTACAGCCGCGATGTTTGCGGCACTGATTACGGGGCTGACCTTTTTCCCGAAGATACCGATTCCCGGCGGCGGCTACGTCCATCTCGGCGACGCGATGATCTATTTAGCGGCGTCGTTCCTGCCTCTTCCGTACGCAATGGCGGCGGCAGCCATCGGCGGCGGTCTCGCCGACGTGCTTTCGGGCTTCGCATCTTATGCGCCGTTCACGGTTGTGGTCAAAGCGCTGCTCACGATCGCGTTCACGTATAAAAAAGAAAAAATTCTGACGAAACGCAACTGGATCGCACCGCTCTTCGGCCTTGTCATCACACCCGGCATCTATTTCTTTGCCGATGCGATTCTCGCCAAAGCACCGGAAAGCTCCTGGAGCCTCGCATTCGGCAGCGCGTCCGCAGGTCTCATCTGGAATCTCGCGCAGGCGGCAGCCAGTCTCGTTGTGTTCTATATTGCGGCGGCGGCGTTCGATAAGCTCGGCTTAAAGAAAAAGCTGACCGGCAAGCTCTATTAAGGAAGTAAGATTCTTATGGAAAACATTGTCTACACCTATGATAAAACAGTGTATCTGAATATCACCAACGCCTGTCCGTGCAACTGTGAATTCTGCGTGCGGCACAATACCGACGGGCTCGGCGATATGGGCAGTCTCTGGCTCGATCACGAGCCGTCTATGACGGAGATCAAGGAAGCGATCGACGCCTTTGACTGGGACGGTATCACCGACGCGGTCTTCTGCGGCTTCGGCGAGCCGACCTGCGCGCTCGACAAGCTCCTTGAAACGGCGAAATACCTCAAAGAGACGCGCGGTGTCAAAATTCGTCTGAACACGAACGGACTTTCCGACCTGATTCATCATTCGACCGATTCCGCCGAACGCATGGCGGGACTGATCGACTCCGTTTCCATCAGCCTGAACGCCTCCGACGCCGAAAAATACGACGCAATCGTCCATCCGTCGTTCGGTTTGCAAGCGTTTGACGCGATGATCCGCTTCACGAAGGACTGTCAGAAATATATTCCCAAGGTCAAAATGACCGTTGTGGATACCATCGGCGAAGAGGAAATCGAAAAATGCCAAAAGCTCTGCCGCGATAACGGCATCGACCTCAGAGTCCGGAAATACATTCCCTGAATAACGGAAGAAAGAACGGTTCCCTCGGGAGCCGTTTTTCTGTTATTGACAATCCTGTCGTTTTATTGCATAATAGAAGCAAATACAATGCAACATTTTCCTGCGTTTTATCATCTTATTGACGAAACTTTTTGAAGGGGATTCTTATGAAAACGAAAGGACTTAATCGGCTGCTGTCTTTTTTGACGGACAAATTCTTTGCCAAATTTTTCACCGCATGGTTTTTCTCAGGAGCGATCATGCTGCTGCTTCACCCGGGACGGATCACTCTGGGACTGGCAAACGAGATCAACCCGATCCTCTTCGGCGTGATCTTCCTGTCGATCTATATGATCGCGTCCGCGTGGGAGAGAGCCAAAAAGGATCAGGGACGCGCCGAACTGCTCATGGTGATCGCCCTACTGGTCTTTTCCTGTCTGCTGCTTGCGCGCATGAATGACCTGTATGCCTGGCTGCCGCTCGGTATTTTCTTTACGCTTGCCATGTTTCATCTGCGGAACAAGCAGACCATCGCGAATAAAGATTTCCCCGAAAAGCTCTGTATCGGCCTGAGCGCGGCGATCGCCGTCTTTTTTACGCATATCATGCTCGTCATCTCGATCCTGCGGTATGAGACGTACAGTGCGCCGAATTTCGATTTTGGCATTTTCTGCAATATGTATTACAATATGAAACACGGCTTCCTGCCGATTTCGAGCTGCGAACGCGATCAGATTCTCTCGCATTTCGCCGTGCATATCTCCCCTGCGCTCTACCTCTTTTTACCGATTTACTGCATTTTTTCCTCTCCCGTCACCGTGGCGGTCTGTCAGGTGCTCGCGATTTACAGCGGCATCGTTCCGTTTTTGCTGATCGCGAAGGAACGCGGTCTTTCTCCGGCGAACCGGACGCTCTTTGCCGCGGTTTACGCCGCATCGCCGATTTTAGCCGGTGGCTGTATGTTTGATTTCCATGAAAACTGCCTGCTCGTCCCGATGCTGTTATGGATGCTGTATTTTCACGAAAAGAAGAAAATGCCGCTGTTCTGGATTTTTGCCCTGCTGACGCTTCTTGTCAAAGAGGACGCCTTTATCTATGTGATCGTTTTTGCCGCCTACTTGATTTTTGCGCAAAAAAAACGATGCCGCGGTATTGCGTTGGGCTGCATGGCAGGCGGCTATTTTCTGATTGCCTGCCTGCTGCTGACAAATTTCGGAACAGGCATCATGTCCGGCCGGTTTGATACCATGATTCCCGAAGGCGAAGGTCTGCTCGGCATTGTCAAGACCCTGCTGTTCAATCCCGGCTATTCGGTCGAACAGATTTTCACGACCGGTTCGGGTGACGCGCAAAAGCTCTTCTACGGTCTGAAGCTCCTTGTGCCGCTGGCTTTCCTGCCGTTTATGACAAAAAAAAGCGTGCGCTTTCTGCTGATCCTCCCCATTTTCCTGAATCTCCTGACGGCATATTCCTATCAATACAACATCTTTTTCCAGTACAGCTTCGGCATTGTCACGCTGCTGCTGTACCTCTCCCTGCTCAACGTCTCCGATATGCCGAAAGCCAAACAGCGTTTTTATCCCGCGCTGGCCGCCGGTCTGTCACTGATGATGTTCTGCATGATCATCGTTCCCGAGTACATCACCTATGCCAAACGCTATCACGAGAACAAAGAGGACTACGCCGTCATGGACGCCGTGCTCGACGAAATCCCGAAAGACGCTTCCGTTTCCGCGACCGCATTTCTGGTTCCGCATCTTACGGAACGCAAGGAAATCTACGAAACCTATTACCATAAGACCTATGATACGGATTATCTGATTATTGACATCCGTCCCGGCTATGCCGAAGAATCGCTGAAGCTCGCCTCCGGCTATGAAGAAAGCGGCTATGAGCTTGTCCGGGTGGAGGATGATCTGCTGATGGTCTGGAAAGCACCCGAAAAATAAGAAAAAATCCGGTTTTTCTTGACATTCCTACTAAACCAATGGTATAATAGTAAAAAATACAGAAGGAGCCGTATCTATGATGATTTCTACTCGGGGACGTTACGCACTTCGCGTCATGATCGACATTGCCGTCTATGCGAACGGCAGCTATGTTTCGCTGAAGGAAATTTCCGAACGGCAGGAAATCTCCGTTAAATATTTAGAGCAGGTCGTCGCGCTGCTGAATAAGGCCGGATTTTTACAAAGTCTGCGCGGCAACAACGGCGGCTATAAGCTGACGAAGCATCCGTCGGAATACACAGCCGGCGACATTCTGCGCGCCGCAGAGGGCAGCCTTGCGCCCATCGCCTGCCTGAAAAACGAAACGAACGACTGCGAACGACGCGAAAAGTGCACGACGCTGCCGTTCTGGGAGAACTATTACAAAACCATCAACGACTACGTAAACAGCGTCACACTTCAGGATTTAGTGGACGAAGCCATCGCCCTGACCGCAGACAATTACAGCATTTAACGCATTTTTCCGTTCCGGCACATTTCATGATTGCAAAACGGAATCGAAAAGAGTATAATAAAGGCAGACTGCCGGTCATACCGTTTGAAAAGACACGTCAGAAGGCGCTGTCTTTTCATTCTTTGCGCTTTTCAGCGCGGACAGCGGCAGCAGCTCCCGCAAATTCAGAACACACTACGGAGGAAACAATATGAAAAAAGATGCAGCTCTCGTCGTCATGGCGGCCGGCATGGGCAGCCGTTTCGGCGGACTCAAGCAGATGGAACCCATTGCACCCGACGGTCGGGTCTTACTTGATTTTTCCGCCTATGACGCCGTCAAGGCCGGCTTCACCAAAATCGTTTTTGTCATCAAGCACGAAATCGCCGAGGACTTCATTGCCATCGTCGGCAAGCGGATTGAAAAAATGATCCCGGTCGAATACGTCTATCAGGAAACCGACAAGCTGCCGGAAGGCTTTATCTGTCCGGCCGATCGCACCAAGCCTTGGGGAACCGCGCACGCCATTCTCTGCTGCAAGGATGTGGTGAAAGAGCCGTTTGCCGTCGTCAACGCCGACGATTACTACGGCCGCACGGCATTCAAAAAGATTTACAATGAACTGACCAAGGACGACGCCGACTACTGCATGGTTGGCTTCCGCCTGAAAAACACGCTGACGGAGAACGGCTATGTCTCCCGGGGCGTCTGCGTAACGGAAAGCGGCATTCTGCAGAGCGTAACGGAGCGCACGAAGATCATGGACTGCCGCTACACGGAGGACGACGGCGCAACATGGACCGAGCTTGATCCCGATACGCTCGTTTCGATGAATCTCTGGGGCTTCAAACCCGACATTTTCTCGTACATAGACAGCGGCTTCCGCGCATTCCTGACGGCGCATCTCTCCGAGCCGAAGTCCGAATACTATCTGCCGACGGTGGTCTCTGAGCTGATCGCGAACGGCACAAAAAAAGTACACGTGCTCACCGCCGAAGACAAATGGTACGGCGTCACCTATAAGGAAGACAAGGATCAGGTCGTCGCTGCCATCGGCGATATGATCGCAAAAGGCTATTACGACTGACCATACAAACCGGATCAAAGTGTCGTTTATTGTGATTTCATAGGATTTTTCTATGAAAATCTTTCCGAAAAACATTGACAAAATTCCTGTTTTCATTATAATAAATTATGTCAATTCTATAGTATTTATAGGGGGTCAAAACAAATGAAAAAATTCTTATCCATCATGATGAGCGTTCTCCTGCTCGTTTGCGTCATGGTGCCGATGGCATCGGCGGCCACACCGGCGGAGGAAGCAAAACTGCAGTTCCATGAGGACGGCACGTTCAAAATCATGAACTTTTCCGACATTCAGGACGGCGCCAGCCTGATGAGCCTCACGGCCGACCTGATCAAGGCTGCCATCGAAGCCGAAGATCCCGACCTGATCATTTTGACGGGCGACAATGTTTCCGGTTACCGCACGCTTTCTGCCGCCAAGACAGAAAAGGGAATCCGTGCATACATGGATATTTTCGAGTCTTACGGCATTCCCGTTGCGATTGTTTTCGGCAATCACGACGAAGATCGCAGCGGTCTGACTAAGGAAGAGCAGATGGCGATCTACAACAGCTATTCCTGCGACATTTCTTATGACGACGGCGAAGATATCTGGGGCTGCGGCACGTACAATGTCCCGATCTATTCCTCGACGGATGCAAACAAAGTCGCGTTCAACTGCTGGCTGTTCGACACCGGCGCCCGCGATGAAAACGGCGATTACGATCACATGCATCAGAACCAGCTCGACTGGTACGTCGAGAAATCCAACGAGCTCAAGGCTGCCAACGGCGGCGAAGTCGTTCCCTCTCTTGCGTTCCAGCACATCATCGTTCCCGAAATCTTTGACGCCCTTAAAGAGGTTCCTGCCGGAACCGCAGGCGCCGTTGCAAAGTACGGCAAATATTACGTCCTGCCCGATACCGCAGCTCCCGGCAGCATTCTCGGCGAGCCCTGCTGTCCCTCCGGCGCGAACGGCGGCGAATTTGATACGCTCTTAGCACAGGGTGACGTTCTGGGTATCGTCTCCGGTCACGACCATTGCAACTCCTTCATTGTTCCCTACAAGGGCATCGACCTGATCAACACGCCGACCTGCGGTTTCCGTTCCTACGGCGATAACGAATCCAGAGGCGTACGCGTCTTCACACTGAACGAAGCAGACCTGACGACTTATGAAACTTATGTTGTCACGTTCCCCGAACTCTTTGAGGGCAACGCCATGGCCATGTTCCGTTTCAACTTCCTTGGCATCTTCAGCCGCATCTATGCGTACTTCAACAACCTTTGGGGTACGATCTCCAGTGCGCTGGGCATCTGATATAACGAAAAAATTTGAGACCGCTCTTTCGGGCGGTCTCTTGTTATTTCTATCAACGGCAGATCAGTTCGCCGTTCACGGCGTCCACCGTAAGGGTATCACCGACGTTCAGACTGCCGCGCAGAATCGTTCTGGCAAGCAGCGTTTCCACGCTCGACTGCAAATACCGACGAAGCGGTCTCGCGCCGTAAAGCGGATCGTAACCGCGGTCGATAATCAGCGATTTCGCCGCCGGTGTGATTTCAAGATTCAGCGAACGCTCAGCCAGACGCTGGCGCAGGGAGTTGGTCATGATATCAATAATCCCCGTCAGATTCTCTTTCGTCAGCGGACGGAACATGATGATCTCATCCAGACGGTTCAGGAATTCGGGACGGAACGAACGGTGCAACTCCGCCATGACGGCGTCTTTCGCGCTGTCGGCAATCGAACCGTCCGCCTCAATGCCGTCGAGCAGATACTGACTGCCGAGATTCGAGGTCAGGATGATGATGGTGTTCTTGAAGTCAACGGTGCGTCCCTGTGAATCGGTGATGCGGCCGTCGTCCAGAATCTGGAGCAAGATATTGAACACATCGGGATGCGCCTTTTCAATCTCATCAAACAGCACGACGCTGTAGGGCTTGCGGCGCACGGCTTCGGTCAGTTGGCCGCCCTCATCGTAGCCGACATATCCGGGAGGCGCGCCGATCAGACGCGAAACGGAGAATTTCTCCATATACTCGGTCATATCGATCCGGACAATGTTGTGTTCGTCGTCAAACAGGCATTCGGCAAGCGACTTTGCAAGCTCCGTTTTGCCCACGCCGGTCGGACCTAAAAACAGGAACGAACCGATGGGACGGTTGGGATCGGCGATACCGGCACGCGAACGCAGAATCGCTTCGGTCACTTTCTGCACCGCTTCGTCCTGACCGACGACGCGTTTATGCAGGAAGCTATCAAGGTGCAGCAGTTTTTCGCGTTCACCCTCCATCAATCTCGCCACAGGGATACCCGTCCAGCGCGCCACGATTCCCGAGATTTCCTCTTCGGTCACGGTGTCGTGCACCATGGTGTTCTGCTTCGCTTCTTCGGAGGATTTTTCCGCTTCTTCGAGCTGTTTCTCAAGTGCCGGAAGATCGGAATACCGCAGCTTCGCCGCCTTTTCATATTCGTAATGCAGCTGCGCGTTTTCAATATCGGCGTGCATCTGCTCGATCTGCGCTTTCAGATCCTTGACGCGGTTCACATCTTTTTTCTCTTTTTCCCAACGGGCTTTCTGCGCGTTGAAATTTTCTTTCAGATTGGCAAGCTCCTCACGCAGCTTCTCCAGACGGTCGCGGCTGAGCTGATCCTCTTCCTTTTTCAGCGCCATTTCTTCGATTTCCATCTGCATGATCTTACGGCGCACACCGTCCAGCTCTTCGGGCATGGAATCGATTTCCGTACGCACCTGCGCACAGGCTTCATCGACCAGATCGATGGCCTTATCCGGCAGAAAACGGTCGCTGATATAGCGGTCGGACAGCGTCGCGGCGGCAACCAGCGCGTTATCGTGAATCCGTACGCCGTGATAGACCTCATACCGTTCTTTCAGTCCGCGCAGAATGGAAATGGCGTCCTCGACGGTCGGCTCGTCCACCTGAACCGGCTGGAAACGACGCTCAAGAGCCGCGTCCTTCTCAATATATTTCCGGTATTCGTCAAGCGTTGTCGCGCCGATACAGTGCAGCTCGCCTCTTGCCAGCATGGGCTTCAAAAGGTTTCCTGCGTCCATGCTGCCTTCGGTTTTGCCTGCGCCGACGATCGTATGCAGTTCGTCGATAAACAGCAGGATTCTGCCCTCACTGCGGCGGATCTCCTCGAGCACCGCTTTCAGACGCTCCTCAAATTCACCGCGGTATTTCGCGCCGGCAATCAGCGCGCCCATATCGAGTGAGAAGATGGTCTTGTCTTTCAGCCCCTCGGGAACGTCGCCCCGGACGATTCTCTGCGCGAGTCCCTCGGCGATGGCGGTTTTACCGACGCCGGGCTCGCCGATCAGAACGGGATTATTCTTCGTCTTACGGGACAGAATGCGGATCACATTGCGTATTTCGGTATCTCTGCCGATCACGGGGTCGAGCTCGTTCTTCCGGGCGCGCTCCACCAGATCCGTGCCGTATTTACTCAGCGCGTCGTACGTGTCCTCCGGATTATCGCCGGTCACAGGTGCACTTTTCACTTTGGTCAGCTCCTGCATAAAGCCCTTTTTCGTGATACCGTGGTCGGAAAACAAGCTCCGGATTGCAGGCGTCGCGGCAGAGAAGATACCGAGCATCAGATGTTCTACCGAGACATATTCGTCCCCCATCGCTTTCGCCTGCTTCTGCGCTTCGGTCAGCGCACGGTCGGTCTCTTTTGCGAGATAGACCTCACTCTCACTCCCGAGCTTTGGGAAACCGGAAATAGCCGACGCCAACTCAGAAAGCAGCGTACGGCAATCCGCCCCCATTTTGCTCAGTAGCGACGGGATCAGACCGCCGTCCTGATCGATCAGCGCATAGAGCAGATGCTCCGGCATCAGGCTCTGATTGCGGTTTTCCTGCGCCATTGTCTGCGCGGCCTGAATCGCCTCCAGGCTTTTTTGCGTAAATTGCTGTGCGTTCATCATATAAAATTCCTCCTCCCGATCAGATACGTTTTTCTGATCCTGCTGTTTTCAAAAACGGGAACCGCCCCGAAAAGAGCGATTCCCGAGCATCGGCCTTCAGCGGCCGTTATTCTATTTCAAGGTGTTTGCCCTTTTCTGCGATTTCCGGTTTCTTCGGCAAAGTCAGCTTCAGAACGCCGTCCTCGTATTTCGCCTTGATGCCGTCGGTATCGACGCCGGAGACGTCAAACTGTCTGCAGTACGAACCGTACGAACGCTCGCAGCGGATATATTTATGCTTTTTATCCTTTTCCTCATGTTCCGAATGACGCTCCGCCTTGATGGTAAGCAGATTGCCGTCGATATCCAGATGGATATCGCCCTTTGAGAAACCGGGCAGATCGGCTTCGATCAGATAACTGTCGCCCTCGTCCTTGATATCGGTCTTGAATTCTGCCAGCGCGGAAGTACCGAAGTAATCGAACGGGTCATCAAAGAAATGCTTCTCGAAATCTTCCATTTCGCGGAACGGGTTGTAGCCGGAAAGGTTTTGATTGTTTTTACGATAAGGTCTTAATTCGAACATATAAATTCCTCCGATCAAAATTTAAAATGATAAAAATTGCGATCCAAAAAATTTATGCATTCGGTCAGGATTCGTCAGGTTACCGGATGTCTCTTTCTATCCCATTGGTCTCACCTTGCTTGCTTCAATTTGTTGATTTTCTCTTTCAACACCTCTTATTATACCCCTTTATATTACATCGAAATGATGATTCTGTGAACATTTCGTTAATTTTAGCACTCTCATATTGAGAGTGCTAATTTTTTATCTTTATTTTCTTTTATTATGACTCCAGCGACAGCCGAACCCGGTCAAGTCCACTTTCCGATTTCAGCCAGTTCTCGATAATCTGAAGCTCTTCGTCGGTCATGTTCTCTTTCGTCTTCGCAATCAGAAGAACGGAATCGCCTTCGACGTCCGAAACCTTACCGCAGGTACAGCCACTCAGCTTCGGGAAAATCGTTTCGGCCTTCTGTGCAATTGCGCGGTAATCCGTCTCGACGGCCACGCTGTTTTCCAATTTGCTTGTCATTTCATCGAGCTGCGTCTGCTGTTCAGCGACCTGCTGCTGCAAATCCGCGATCGTCTTTTCCTGTAGCGCGATCGTAATCTTATCGGTATTTTCACCGTCGGTATCACCCGCCAGCACCGAATTCTGCGTGACGCGCAGCGTATAACTGCCCAGATTGTAATGGCCGAGCTGTTTTTCAAGCATGGCGATGGTGTCCTGCGAGATCGGCGTACCGACCAGCGAAACGGCAATCTGCTTATCCGTCGTATCCACATTGCTCTGGACGAGCTGCGTATCGCTGAAAACAAATTCCGTCCTGAGATAATTCTCCACACATTGTTTCATATAGGAATGATACACCGTGTTCGCACCGATGATGAGGCTCGGAATGACCGTGACAATCGTAATGGTCATAATGATGCGGTTGATTTTTTTCTGCCGTTTATCATCAAAAATCGCATGCTTCGGAACGCCCAGAAGCGTAATCACCAGGGCGGCGGACAACGCGATGAAAAGCGTATTGATGAGAAACAGATAAAACGCGCCTAAAATGAATTTCGCCTGAAGTGTCGCCAGACCGTAGCCGACGGTGCAAAGCGGCGGCATCAGAGCCGTTGCGATGGCAACGCCGGGAATGACGTTGCCTTTTTTCTGTCGCGTATTGCCGATAATGCCGGCAATGCCGCCGAAAAGCGCAATCAACACGTCCCAGATCGTCGGATTGATACGGGCAATCATTTCGGTCGTCGGCTCATCCAGAGGCGAAATAAAAAAATAAATCGTTGACGCGATCAGACTGATGGCAACCTGCGTGCCGAAACGGCTGAACGCCTTTCTCAGCATAGAGAGATCGCGCACGGCAAGCGAATACCCCATTGCCAAAATCGCGCTCATGAGCGGCGAAATCAGCATTGCGCCGATGATGACCGCCGTCGAATTGACGTTCAGTCCGATGGACGCAATCAAAATAGCCAGCATCAGAATCCACATGTTCGAGCCGTGGATGACGGTGTTTTCCTCCATCATCCGATCGATCTCTTCGCAGCTCATCATGTCGCCGCGGATGTCAAACAGATTCCGGAAATACTCCTTGATTCCCTTGCGGATTCCCGCTGGAATCCTTTTTTCTTCATCCTGCATTTTTAGCAAGTCCTTTCCGCATTTGTGGTATTCTTCACCATTCCGAACGACTGCGAGATAGCAGCGCAACACCGTCCGCAACAGCTTCGACGAGCAGCGTAATACCGATGAATCGCCACAGAATCGTGGTTGTTTCAAAAGGATTGCAGATGATCACAAGCGCGCCGGCGATCGCGAGGACTGCAGTAGCAGCGTCGATCCACCAGCCACGGCTTTTCAGACGAATGCTGTCAACGGCCTGCTGCGTTTTGATAAGGCCGGTCACCAGAATCGTAAGGCCGTAGACCAGCGTCAGGACGGAAAAGGTCTTGACAAACCATGCGGAACGGAAGACCAGAAACAGGCCGAGAATCAGCGCGGCAAGCCCCGCCGTCAGCTTTCGGCCGAGAGCCGCCTCAAGGGCGTTCGTCTGAAAGTAGCGGACGACCAGCCAGATACCGACAGCGATCAGCAAAACACCGACTGCGATCATGATTCCCGACGTAAAACCCATCGGATCGATCAGCAAAAGAATCCCGATCTGCAACTCAAACAGACATAAAAGAATGCTGAAACCATGTTGTTTCAGAATGTTCATAAAAGTCACCTGACTCCCTTATCGTCAAAGCGTCACGCGACGCCTCCTGCTGTTTCTGCAGGCTGCGCCGACGGAACACAAAAAATCACATTTCCATATATTTTTCGGCAAAGGCGTCCATCGTGCCAAAATACAGCTCGGCGTCCTTGGCGGCACAGCCTGCGTGAACGGCGTCGGGAATCACCAGTTGTTCCTTTTCGGCGGCGCAGGCAGCGACAAGCTCATCGGACATCGTGTACGGCACCATATCGTCGTCCGTCCCCTGAATGAACAGCGTCGGCGTACTCGAACGGGCAACAGCCTCTTTCGGCGAGCACTTCTTGAAATCGAAATTGCCTCTGATACGCGAAACGGCGTTGACAGCCGCTAAAATCGGATCGGGCGATATCTTTGCGACGTTCTTGATCTGACTGCTGTAAATATCCCAGCAGGAGGTGTAACCGCAGTCCGCGACAGCACATCTGACATTTTCGGGGAGCGATTCACCCGTTGTCAGCATCACCGTCGCCGCACCCATCGAAACACCGTGCAGCAGAATGCGGCAATCGGGCTCCATGCGTGCGAGAAAATCGATCCACGCTAAAATAATATCCTTATCATAATAGCCCATCGAGCAATAACGGTTTTCATCGTGTTCATGGGCGCGCATCTGCACAAAAACAACGCTGTAGCCCTTTTCATACAAATGCTTTGCGTACGGCGCTTCGGCTCTGGCGTCACCGCGATATCCATGCGCACAGATCAGCCATTTTCCCGTATCATGCGGATTTTTCAGAATATAGCCGTGGACGGTTTTACCGTCCCGCGAAGTGGCCGTAACATCGGGCAGCTTCAGATTGTCATACCATTCATAAGCGTCCACATACAACGGCGCGTGCAAGAGTACGTCCATCATTTTCTGATCTTCTATATGAAAACGCGCAACCATCTTATTGGCGAACTTGATATTCAATATACTTTCATACAAAAGTTCCGACAGTCCGGCAGCGGCAAGCACGCCTGCACCTGTCACAGCGAGAGCTACTTTTGCAGATTTTTTCATGGATAACACTTCCTTTGTTGTATCATAGCATAATTTTTCGGTCACTGCAAGAGAATGATGAAAAACAGAACAACAAAAATACAGCGCCGAGAGTTTTCTCTCAGCGCTTATTTTTATATTTGATTATTCCGCTACAGGTTCCGCTTCCGCGTCCACCTTTGAACGCTCATCGTACGAAACAAGGAACTCGGAAAGGTCTTTATATTTGACCTTGACGTTCTTTTTCTTAAAGATCACATTGATTACGATCTCTGCAACAAAGGCAAGAGCCACGCCGAGAATGCCCCACGGCACAACCGTGCCGGAAAAAACCTCGGGGTACGCGCCGCTGAGAGACGAAGTCCAGACCGCGAATGTGACCGCGCCGACAACGGTGAAGAACAGACCGATCGATGCGACGGTGATATTGCGCCGGATGCCGCGTTTCCCGCAGGCAACGATCAGGTCAAACAAATTCAAGAGCGCCATCAACAGCACCAGAACGAAACTGATCAGCGCGACGAGATAGCAGATATACGCCGTTCCGGCCTTGGCACTTCCCGTCATCGCCATCAGGAAATCGAAATCCAGATTCATAAAGACCTTGGAAATGATCGAAACAAGATTGACCGTGACCTTTTCCGTAAAATACGGCAGATTCACGACGATCTTCCCCATCGGCAGCAGCATCGCCAGAATAGGCAGGACGCAGATCACAAGCCTCGTAATGGCAAGAGGCGAGCCGACCGTCGCGGCTTTCAGCCGGTCGAGACGGGGCTGGAACGTCGCGTGTTCAAACTCCGCTTTATCCGCTTCCTTCTTGAGCGAATCCTCCATCCCGTAGTATACAAGATTGATGCCGCAGACCGGACATTCCGGTTTGATGTCGATCATCGAAAGTTTATAGCCGCATTTTTGACAATAAGATGCCATGAGCATTCTCCATTCGCGTTAAAGTACCCTATGATTTTACCATATTGTTGCGAAAATAACAAGATGTTTTGTGCATTTTTCTTTATTTTTTTCAAAAAAGGAATCAATCTTCAAAAATGGCCTTGTTGATATCGAGATGATATTCATCGCAGACCTCGACAATCTGTTCGACTGTCGGACGGATTTTCTTACCGCCCATCGAGATCACACGGACAAGAATATCCGCCGCCTTTTCGACCGTCTCGATAATGCCGAAGACGCCCTTAAAATCCTCACCCGACGCGAAAATGCCGTGCATCGACCAGACGACCACGTCGTAGGTTTTGAATTTTTCCGCCGTCGCTTTGGCGATGTCGATACTGCCGGTGAGCATCAGCGGCAGAACGCCGATGCCGCGCGGGAATACGACCGCGCATTCGGGCATCATTTCCCAGATCTCCCGTGTGAAGATCTTATCGTCCTGCGGCAGAACGAACGTCAGCGCGACGGTGTTGACGGGATGCACGTGCATCACAAGGCGGTGCGCGCCGTTCGTCAGGTCTTTTTTGACGCTGTGATTGAGCAGATGCGTCGGAAATTCGCTCGTCGGACGGCCGCCGCTCTTGAGTCCCCACAGAATGCGGTAGTTCTCGCCCTTGTCGTCAATCTCGGTGATCGCGACGCTGTTTTCGGGGTCGGCTTTGGTGTAACGGAAATATTTGCCGCTGCCCGTCACCATAAACATCTCGCCGGCGAGATTCGGCACGCTGACGCCGATGGGCGTCCACGGTCTGTCGAACGAAAAGCTCTCCTTTACGCTCTCGACGTCCTCTTTCTGAATACGATACGACATATTGCCGCCGTTGCGCTCATTCCAGCCGAGGCGGCAGCACAGATCGCAGCTGTCAATAAATTCCTGAAAAAACCATGCTTCAGTCACTTTCATAGTCTTGCCATTTCCGGGCGTAAAGGCTTTCGCGCCCGATCTCTTCCTTTCGTACGTTTTCTCTTTATTTCTTCAGCGCGACGGCGGCTTTCGCTTTCGCGCAGATATTCGCGGCGTTCAGACCGAAGATCTCGAGCAGCTCGAGTGCCGGACCGGACTTGCCGAACGTGTCCTCGACGCCGACCTTCAGCACGGGTACAGGCGTCGACTCACAGACGACCTCCGCGACAGCCGAACCGAGACCGCCGATGACGTTATGCTCCTCCGCCGTCACGATCGCGCCGGTTTTCTTCGCCGCGTCGATGATGATCTCACGGTCAATCGGCTTGATCGTCGCCATATTGATCACGGCGGCGTCAATACCTTCGGCTTTCAGCAGCTCCGCAGCCTGCAAAGCGCGCTCAACAAGAAGACCCGTCGCGATGATTGTGACATCCTTACCCTCTTTAAGATAAACGCCCTTGCCGATGCGGAAATCATAATGATCGTCAAAAATTCTGGGCACTGCCAGTCTGCCGAAGCGCATATAGACGGGGCCGTCCGTTTCGGCGGCGGCGAAAACTGCCAGTCTCGCCTCGACATCGTCAGCCGGATTGAGAATCGTCATGCCGGGAATGGTACGCATGAGCGCGATATCCTCGCAGCACTGATGGCTTGCGCCGTCCTCACCGACGGAGATGCCCGCGTGCGTCGCGCCGATCTTGACGTTCAGATGCGGATAACCGATGGTATTGCGAACCTGCTCAAAGGCTCTGCCGGCGGCGAACATCGCAAAGGACGACGCGAACACCGTATAACCGGCGGTCGCCATACCGGCGGCGACACCCATCATATTGCTTTCGGCGATGCCGCAGTCCACGAAGCGCTCCGGGAACGCCTTTTTGAACATACCCGTTTTTGTCGCGGCGGCAAGGTCGGCGTCAAAGACGATGACCTTATCATTTTTTTCTCCCAGTTCTACGAGCGCTTTTCCGTAAGCTTCTCTCGTTGCGGTTTTTACAACATCAGCCATGTCTTAACCCTCCTCCAACGCGGCCTGCGCCTTGTTCAATTCGTCCATCGCGACCGCATACTGCTCGGCATTCGGCGCGGAACCGTGCCAGCCGACCTGATTTTCCATATACGAAACGCCTTTGCCCTTGATCGTTTTGGCGATGATGGCAGTGGGCTGACCCTTGACGCTCTTCGCCTTGGTGAACGCGGCGGCTACCTGATCGAGGTCATTGCCGTCGATCTCGATGACGTGCCAGCCGAACGCAGCGAACTTCTCGGGAATGGGATAGGGCGAATTGACCTCTTCGATCGTGCCGTCGATCTGCAGATTATTGTTATCGACGACAATGCAAAGCTCGTCAAGCTTCTTTGCCGCAGCAAACATCGCTGCCTCCCAGACCTGTCCCTCTTCGATTTCGCCGTCGCCGAGAACGGAATAGACGCGGAACGCGTCGCCGCTGAACTTGGAAGCAAGCGCCATGCCGACCGCGGCGGAAACGCCCTGACCGAGCGAGCCGGTGCTCATATCGACGCCGGGAACGTGGTTCATATTGGGATGTCCCTGCAAATAGGAATCGCTCTTACGAAGCGTTTTCATGTCCTCCATCGGGAAGAAACCGCGATTGGCAAGCGCGGCATACAGCGCCGGCGCGGCATGACCCTTGGAAAGCACGAAGCGGTCGCGGTTTTCCATCCGGGGATTTTTCGGATCAATATTCATCTCGACCCGGTACAGATACGCAAGAATCTCGGCAATGGAAAGGGAACCGCCGGGATGCCCGGATTTGGCGTTAAACGTGCCCTCGATGACCCCTTTGCGGATCGCGACGGCATCAAGCTGAAGTTGTTTTTTCAAGGAAGCGTCCAAATTCTTCACTCCTACTCAAATTTTTATATAATGCAGAATGTAGAATGCAGAATGCAGAATGAATCCATACCACAAGTTCCGGCAATTCTAAATTCTTAATTTCTATTGAATTGTCAAACTGATAATTTCCGGTCGGTTGAAGAGCCTCGGCACAAGGTAATAGCCCTCAAGACCGGACGACAGGAACATTTTCATGCTGCCGAAATCGTATTCGCCTTTATCGTATTCGGGAAAAAAGCCCTGTTCCGGCGCGTACACACCGCCTAAAAGCGGAAGACGCCAGATGCCGCCGTGATCGTGACCGCAGAAAACGGCATTGATGTTCCAATTATCATTTGTATAAATAAACGTGTTCGGACGGTGCATGAGCAACAGCGTCAGGTCGTCCGTCTGCTCAAAATCACGCAGGAACGCATAAACAGGTGAGGAATGCCAGGCGTCACCGAAATCCTCCAGGTACACGCTGTGGTCGAAAATGCCGCCGATACGAACATTTTGTCCCTGAATTTGCACATCGCAAAAATCCCCGTTCAGCACGGTAACACCGACTGATTCCGCGTCCCGCTGCCAGTCTTCGCCGGTCAGAATCTGATAGCGAAGATCGTGATTGCCCGGCGTCAGATACGTCGGCGCGATCGCGCACAAGGAGGACAGCGTCTTCATGACAAGCTCTTTGTTGCTGCGTCCTGTGTGAAAGTCAAAGAAATCGCCCATGAGCAGAATGACATCCGGCTCGGTTTTGCGGACGGCTTCCAACAGACGCCGATTGTCTTTTCCGAAGACAGAAAAATGCAGATCGGAGAGCGCTGCCGCCCGAATGGGTCGCGACAGTTTCCCTGTATGCAATGCATATTCGGTTGTCTGAATGCTCAGCTCCGAAACAGCGGCAGCCGTCAAGGCTAAAGTCGCCGCCGACGCGGAAAGCGCAAGCGTTTTCTTCACAAAATTCGTCATACTCTTTTAGGTTCGTTTCCGGCACTGCGCCAGAAAATGCTGAAAATACTCCGGCAGTTCGGAGGTAAATTCCATATATTGTTTTGTCGTCGGGTGCACAAAACCGATCACTCTCGCGTGCAGACATTGCCCCTGTAAGCCGAAGGTGTGCTTCGGATCGCCGTAGACGGGATCGCCTGCCACAGGGTGTCCGAGAGAAGCGGCGTGCACGCGGATCTGATGCGTCCGACCTGTCTCCAGACGGAATTTGCAGTAGCAGAACCCGGGGAACCGCTCCAACACCTCATAATGCGTCACGGCAGAGCGGGGATTGAGCCCGTTTATCGCCTGTTTTTTGCGGTCATGCGGACTGCGCCCAAGCGGTTTATTGATCGTGCCGGCGTCGTCCCTGAAATTTCCGACGACCACGGCCTCGTATTCGCGTTTGAACGAATGCGCCTGAATCTGTTCGGCCAACGCCTGATGCGCGTTGTCATTTTTCGCGACGATCAACAGTCCGCTGGTGTCCTTGTCGATGCGGTGGACAATGCCGGGACGGATCACGCCGTTGATGCCGGACAGTCCGTCTGCGCAATGATACAGCAGCGCGTTGACAAGCGTCCCCTCATAATGCCCGGGAGCCGGGTGTACGACCATGCCTTTGGGCTTGTTGACCACAAGTAGGTCGTCGTCCTCATACACGATGTCAAGCGGAATATCCTGCGGCCTGACGTCGAGCGGCTGCGGATCGGGAATCAGTGCCGTCACCTCGTCGTTTGCTTTCAGACGCAGACTTTTCGCAGTTTGTTTGCCGTTAACCGCCACCTGCCCCTGTGCAATCAGCTTTTCCGCCGTACTGCGGGACAGCGACGCGCGCTCTGACAGGAATTTATCAAGTCTTGCGCCGTCATCCGCTTCTTCGGCGAAAAGCTCAAGCGTCCGGGTGATCTCCATGGGCAGCCTCTTCTTTCGCGTTCTTCTTCTGTTTTTCTTCTTTGATCATATCGTAAATCAGACAGACGCAGACAATCGCCACGCCGACGGTCACGCAGATATCCGCGAAATTATAGACGGGGAAATCAACAAACAGCGTCTCGATATAATCCACCACATAGCCCTGCGCGAAACGGTCAATGAGATTCCCGACGCCGCCGCCCAGGATCATCGTCACACCGACATTCATAGCCTTGTTCGGAATCTTCGCGAAGAACAGGAACGCAACGACCGTGACGAGCATCAGCAGCGTCACGACCGACAGCGTAATTGTGGAGTCGGAAAACGCGCTGAACGCCGCTCCCGTGTTTTCGGCATAGGTCAGCCCGAGGACATTTTTGATCAGAACGATGCCGTCCTGCCCCTTGAGCGAAGTGACTGCGGCTTTTTTGATCAGCTGATCGACAAGCGCCAGAACGGCGGCTGCGACGAGCTGCAGAAGAAAAACGATATACTTCTTCTTTTTATTTCCGTCTGCCATTATCTTTTCTTCTTTTTCTTTTTCTTATGGCGGGAGGATTCGGGCTCGGAAAGTCCGGCGGTTCTCTCCCGGCTCTTATTTTCATCGACTTCAAACATACTGAAATCGATCTCAAAATCCTCTTCGGCAGGATCTTCCTGAACGGATTCCTCGGGAAGCGTCTCTTCCGCACCGATCAGCTCAAAATCATCACCGAACGCGTCCTGCGGCTCCGGCGTAAACATGGATTCGCGCTGCGCGGGCACTTCGGGAACGAACTCCTTCACATCGTCCTCCGCTTCCGTCTCGCCGATGTCGTTCCAGTCTTCGTCAAACAGCACGTCAACGTCCGTCGGTTCGCTCTGCTGCGGTGCTTCGGCCGCTTCTTCAACAGTCCTCTCCGGCGTCTCTTCGGTCTGCGCATCGGCCTCATCGAGAATCAGCTCAAATTCATCGGCAATAAAATCGTCCGTCTCCTCTGCGGCGGGAGTTTCGGCGGGAGTTTCGGCGGGAACTTCGGCAGGCTCGCTGACGGGAGCGTCAACGGGGTCTGCGGCAACGTCTTCCGTCTGGGGTTCTGCTTCGGCGGAAAGCTCTTCGACCTCGGGCTCGTCTGCCGGTTCGGTAACCTCGTCAACGGTCTCCTCGGTTTTCTGTTCTTCCTCCGTTTTTTCGGCGGCGGCCTTTTCTTCTTTCTCTTTCGCGATGCGCGCCGCTTCTTCTTTCAGCAGCGTTTCGGTCGCCTGCGTCATGGTGTCGCTGTCGATACCGAAGCATTGCAGCACGCCGTCTATATCCTCGGCGGACACCGCGTCGTTGAGCGCGTCGCTGTTGGTGACAAACGCGGCCTCGTCAAACGAGACGGGGGCTGTTTCAGGCAGAGCAGCCTCAACAGGGATCGCCTCAAGGGTTTCCTCAAACGAGGTAAGCTGAGCGCGGAAGGCACCGTATACGTCGTCGGCAACCGTCTTCACCGCCTGATAACGGGAAACGGCGGCGGCGATCGCGTTATTCAATTTTTCTGTTTTCTCATAAAGATCATCATTGACGCGGTTGATCTCCGCCTGCGCTTTCAGGAGAATACCGGCTGCTGCGGCTTTGGCTTTTGCGGTCACGGCATGGGAAAACGCTTCGGCTTCGCCGCGGATTCTGCCGGCTTCGGCATCGGCGGCAGCAAGCGTCTCTTCACGGTAACGGTCGGCGGCTTCGGTCACGCCGTTGCGGTAGCGGTCGGCAGTTTCGGTGACATTGACGCGATAGGCTTCCGCGTCGTTCCGGATTGTTCCGGCTTCGGCATTCGCCTGCTTGACAGTCTCCTCATGATAGAGCACCGCTTCTTTTTTCATCTCGAATGCTTCGGCACGCAAGGCTTCTGCGTCGGCCTTTGCCTTTTCGGCAGCTGCCGCGACATCGGCGGATTGCGTTTCTGCCTCCGCTTTCGCATCGGCAACGATCTTCTCCGCGGCCTTTTTCGCGTCCTCGATCACGGTATCGGCGTTGCCGTTGATCTCGTCAATCGTTTTCTGAATGCCGCTCTTGGCGTCGTTGACAACGGCGTCGGCCTGCGCGTTCGCCTCTTCCAGAATCTGCTGCGCTCTGGCTTCGGCGTCGGCGATGATCTTATCGCGGTCGGCAACGGTCTCGTTGGCACGCTCTTTTGCGTCGCTGACAATTTTGCGTCCCTCATTCTTGGCCGCTTCAATCATCTTGGCCACAACGGACTCCGCGCCGGAAATCGTCTGCGCGGCGGTCTTCTGCGCCGTCAGAAGCGTCTCCGTCATATAGCTTTCGTTGCGCTTGTATTCGTCGAGTTTTTTGGCAAAAACCGTCAGGCGGCGCACGATCTCTTTATTCTCGTTAAACAGATCCTCATACGCTTTGGCCAGCTCTTTTATGTACGCGTCAACCTCTTCTTTTGCGTATCCGCCGTCCGCAAGCGATTCAAATTCATGTGTTCTGATTTCTTCAGATGTCATAGCCGTTCCCCTTCTGTCTTCATAAATTTTGATCAAACAAAGAATACGCCGTTGCTCTCAAGCTCATAAAGCAAATCGCCCATGACGTCAACGTTGTAAGGCGTTATGATAAATGTGCTTTTTGCAATTTTTTTGATTTCACCGTCATTGGCGTACGCCACGCCGCTCAGGAAATCCAACAAGCGGAGTGCCTCGTCCTTGCTGGTGGATTCGAGATTGAGCACGATGGTGCGCTTTTCATTGAGATTATCCGCAATTTCTTTCGCGTCGGAAAACTTTTCGGGCTTCGTCAGTACGACCTGGAGCTTGGCCGTCGTGTGAATATCGACCACCTTGCTCGAATGACCGGCACTGCCGCGGTACGAAGACGGACGGGAGGCCGCCGGCTTCTCAAACGCCGAAAAATTATAGGGCTCCGTCTCACGCGGAGGTCTCACCGAACTGCGTTTCTCGGGAGCGGGCTTCTGTTTTCTCGGCTTCGGAGCGGTTTCCAGCTCTTCCTCTTCCTCGTTCTCATCTTCCTCGTCGTCGTAATCGGGTTCCGGCACGTCCATATAGTTCTTAAATTTTTCCCAGATTCCCATAGCATTTTCTCCTCTGCTTCTTATTTTTGATAAATCCTCGGGCCGAAGACGGCGGAACCGATCCGAACGAGATTGGCGCCGCAAAGAATGGCCTCTTCATAGTCATGCGACATTCCCATAGATAAAATATCCATACTTACATTATCTCTGTTTTTACTGCGGATGTCAAGGAACAGTTGATACATTTCTTCAAAAAATTTTCGCAGTTCGGCCGGATTTTCACAAATCGGCGGAATCGTCATCAGTCCCCCGATAAAAATATGCTTCATTTCCGCGATCTGTTCAAAAATTTCCGTCACCTGCGATTTATCCATGCCGGTTTTGGATGCTTCTCCACCGACGTTCACTTCGAGCAGAATCTTGGCCGTCATATTGTTGGCGGCGGCGCGGCGTTCGATCTCTTCGGCGAGAGAGACGCTGTCCACGGACTGTATCATATCGACCTCGGTCACGATCTTGCGAACCTTATTGGACTGCAAATGCCCGATGAGATGCTTTTCAACGCCGTCGAGATGCAGACGGTCTTTTTTCTCAAGGAACTCCTGCACCTTGTTTTCGCCGATCAGGTCGATACCCTGCGCGATGGCGTGATTGATATACACGGGATCGACCGTTTTGGTGACGGCCATAAAGCGGACATCCTTTTCACTCCTGCCGCTTCTGACAGCCGCCTCGCCGATGCGTTCGCGGATCACCTTGATATTTTCTTCTATGTCATGAAATTTCGGATCCATTTCGTTCATGACAACTTCCCCCTCTTCCGTTTATTCTAAATTCACAATTCTTAATTCTGCATTAGTGAATCAGTTTTCCGTCCTCTAAATCCTGCCCGGTGACAATGTATTCGTCGTAGAGATTCAGATATTCGTTTTTCTTCTGATAATCGTCTTTATACGGATTGGTCACGATGCTGTAATCATCCGCAGAGTAGACGACGTTGACCTTTTTAAATCGCATCACGCTGCCCGAAAGCACATACACGCCCATTTCGTTATCCGCATTGGCGCGCAATGCGCGGTTGTCGATCCGATAGCCGTCGATCGACTCGAGAACGATCGTAGCGGCGGTACAGCGAAGCGACGCCAGATCCTCATTCATGAGATTACAGCGGAAAATCACGACCGACTTGCCCGATTCACGGTCGGAACGGATGGCGTAAACCTGTGCCGTCAGATCCTCCACAGAAGAATCGGGAAAAGTGATCGTCTTGCGTTCTCCCTCGCGCAGGCTGTTGATCTGATTGGTCTGCACAACGCAGGCAAGATACCAGTAATAGCCGTGAACCACCCTGCCGACGTCCGATGAAGACGTCGCCTTCGGCTCAGACGCAATCGCATTCTCCACGTCCGCGATCGTCCATTCGTCCACCCGGTCGTAATCAAGAGCCGTCTCATAGCCGTCCGTGCCGGAGATGTAATAGCCCGCCCCGTTCGCCTTGATCTCCGAATAGCCGCCGGTCGCGCTCTTCAGCGAAGCGTATTCGCCTTGCAGCGAGCTGATGATCGACGAGAGATCAAGCTCGACGCCCGTCGCAGTCTGCTTGGAGGTGATCGCGTCGCGCAGTTCTGATTTCAGGTCGTTCAGCGACGTAAAATTGCCGGCGGAAACCGCATCGGAAAACGCGTACAAATCATCCATGATACGGTTGTCGTACGCTTGCGTGTTGTTCGTAACGGAGGTGGATTTGCTGACAAGTCCACTGTAATAATCAATCAGGTCGCTGATCTCTCCCATGCGGATGACATTTCCGGCAGAGGTGCTGTCCGGAAATGAATACGCCACCGTGTCATTCGCGCTGATACGGCTGCCGTCCTTGACAGCGGAGACGATATTCGCACCGTTTGCCGTCAGAATCGTCTCGTCCCGAACAACGAACATATCGACGGGAAGCTCCTTGGCGACGGAATCTGCCAGCGCAATCTCCGTCGTAACGGATTTCTTTTCAAAAGAAATATAAATCTGACAGGCGATATAAAACAGAACGAACACAGCGATCAGCGCGATCGCGATAATCTTCGGCAGACTGCGTTTCGTTTTGTCCACGGCGTCCGTTTGTTTCTCCTTCATTTTTGTATCATTCCTTTCCGACCCAAAACCTCTTACTTTTTCACTCTTCACTTTTCACTCTTCACTGCGGCGCATCAGCACCGATAAACGCCTGACGGCGTTGCACCTACGGCGCCGGGCGATTACGAATCGCCCCTACTTGCTCGCCGTAAGTTTTCATATAAAATCAAGCGCGAAGCGCTTCCGGAATTCTTCACTATTCATTCTTCACTCTTCACTCTTCACTGCGGCGCATCAGCACCGATAAACGCCTGACGGCGTTGCACCTACGGCGCCGGGCGATTACGAATCGCCCCTACTTGCTCGCCGTAAGTTTTCATATAAAATCAAGCGCGAAGCGCTTCCGAAATTCTTCACTATTCATTCTTCACTCTTCACTGCGGTGCGTCAGCGCCGATAAACTCTTCCGCCCGTGCGACGGCCTTTTCGGCAAATTCCGGGTCGGCGTCTGGGTACACGCGGAAAATATCCTGATTGCGCCGGAACCATGTCATCTGGCGCTTTGCGTAATGTCTTGTTTCTTTTTTCAGATTGGCAAGCGCCTCGTCGAGCGTGCACTCACCCTTAAAATACGGTTTGAGTTCCTTATAGCCGATGGCCTGCTTTGCCGTGGTTTCCTCTCCCAGCGAAAGATAGCGTTCCGCTTCCGCGAGCAAACCAGCTTCGACCATCCGGTCGACACGGCGGTCGATGCGTTCATAGAGCTTTTCCCGGTCTGCATAATCAATACCGATATACAGCGCGTCGTACGCCGACCCCTTTTCCCGGGATTTGCGTTTCTGCTCGGCGATCGTCTCGCCGGTCAGATAGTATACTTCAAGCGCACGGATAATTCTCCCCTGATTGTTTTCGTGGAGCAAAGATGCGGTCTCCGGGTCAACCTGACGCAGTTCTTCGAGCAGGCTTGCCGCGCCCTGTTTTTCGAGCTTTTCTTTGAGCTTTCGGCGCATTTCTCCGTTATCGGGAACGAAGCCGAAGTCGATTCCGCCGAGCAGGGAATCCACATACAGTCCCGTGCCGCCGGCAACGATGGGCACGCGCCCTCTCGAAACAATATCGGAAATGCAGGCGGCTGCGTCCGCAACATACTGCGCGACGCTGTACGGCGTTTCGGGATCGAGAAAATCAATCAGATGATGCGGTACGCCGTCCTGCTCCGTAAGCGACGGCTTGGCGGTGGCAATGTCCATGCCCTTATAAATCTGCATGGAATCCGCCGAAATGACTTCACCGCCGAGCGCCTTCGCCAGGCGGATTGCCAGCGCGGTTTTGCCCGAAGCGGTCGGTCCGACGACGGCAATGACTTTTGTTTTCTCCATCAGCCGTTTCTCCCGAACAATTTTTTGATCTCGTATTCGGACATCGAAAACATCACGGGACGCCCGTGCGGACAATAGCGGACGTCGTCGTCCGTCAGCACGCGACGCGTCAGCGACTCCATCTCCGTCAGAGAAATGTTGTCTCCCGCTTTGACGGCGGCGCGACAGGCAGTCGAATGATAGAGCCATTCGAGCTTTTCGGGCTCGGGATCGTCGGCATGGGACGCGAGCTTGTCCGCCATCTCCTGCACAATCTCGGCGACGTCGCCGTCGGAGAGCTCCGTCGGGCATTCGCGCACCTTGACCGTGCCTTCGCCGAAATCGTCAATGCTGTAGCCTGATTTTTCAAAAATGTCGATATTGTCTAAAACCGCCGCATAGTCTTTCGCGCTGAGCGTCACCGTGACGGGAACAAGCAGCACCTGCGAATAGACCGGCCGGTTTCGGCTCTTGAGTTCATTAAAGAGAATCCGTTCGTGCGCCGCGTGCTTGTCGATAAACAAGAGCTGCGATTGCATCTGTACCAATATGTATGTCTCGAAAACCTCGCCGATGACGCGAAATTGCGGCGTCGCCTTTTCTGTTTCTACAGGCGGTTCGGCTTCGGCGGTCGGTTCGGCTTCCGGAATCTCTGTATGTTCAATGGGTTGTGTCGTTTTTTCTTTTTCCGGCTTTCTCTCCGGAGGCATGGACAGCACGTCCGCATCCCCCTCTTCTTCGTCGGCGCGGAAAAACGGCGCAGACGGCTCGCGGAAAACCGGCTTATGCGAAGGGACGAAATCACGCTTGACGCCGCGATACATCGTCTCGATGGGCGGTGGCTCCTGCCCCGCGTCCTGCGGCGAAAGAGAAAGCGAAATCTTTTCCGCCCGGGCAGGCATCTCCACCTGACGGATTTCCGTTTTCGGACGGAACAGCGCGTCGGTATTCTTGGGCGACGCTTTCACTTCGGCAACCGTATCGCCTTTTTGCAGCGCAGCGACCGCCGTAAAATAGACCGCGTCGTACACGCTCTTTTCGTTGGCAAAGCGCACCTGCGTTTTCGCCGGGTGCACGTTGACGTCCACCGCCGCGGGATTCAGCGTCAGAAACAGCACACAGGCGGGATATTTTCCGGTCATCATCTGATTTTTATAAGCATTGTCAAGCGCAGACGCGCAGACGGGAATTTTGACATAGCGACCGTTCACAAAAAGGTGCTGCATCGAGCGGTTCGCTCTGGCGTAAACGGGCTTGGAAATATAGCCCTTGACGCCGACGCCGCCGGTTTTCCCCTCGGCCTCGATCAGTCCCGAAGCGAATTCACGACCGAACACCGCGTCAATTACAGTCATCAGCCGGCCGTCGCCGGGCGTAAAGAGCGTACGGCGGTTATCCTTGATCAGCGTAAAGCTGATTGCCGGGTGGGACAGCGCGATTTTCGACACGACGTCGGAAACATAATTGCCCTCCGTCATATCTTTTTTCAGGAATTTCATGCGAGCCGGGGTGTTGTAAAACAGGTCGCGGATCATGATCGTCGTACCGTCCGGACAGCCCGCGTCGTCGAGCTCCTCTTCCGCGCCGCCAGCGATCCGATACCGTGTGCCGATGGCGTCCTCCGCCGTTTTCGTCAGCACCTCCACACGGGAAACGGCAGCGACGGACGCAAGCGCCTCGCCGCGGAAGCCCAGCGTCAGAATCGCGTCTAAATCTTCACGTTCTTTGATTTTGCTCGTCGCATGGCTGATGAACGCCGCACGGATATCCTCCCGGGCGATGCCGCAGCCGTTATCCGAAATACGGATATAGCGGACGCCGCCGTTTTTGATCTCCACGGTAACTTTATCCGCTCCGGCGTCAATGGCGTTTTCCAACAGCTCCTTGACGACGGACGACGGCCGCTCGACAACCTCGCCGGCGGCGATCAGCTCCGCTAAATGTTTGGGCAGAATATTGATTTTGGGCATGGAAAACACCTCGCTTACATACAATAATGAATGATGAATGATGAATAATGAATAATTTCGGAAGCGCGTTGCGCTTGGATTTATAAACAAATTATTCCGTCAATTTCTTTTTCCACTCATAAATTGCGGTGAGCGCTTCGATGGGCGTCAGGGTATTGACATCGAGCGTTTTCAGCTCGTCAAGCACTTCGTCATGGAGATTGGACATGAAAGAAATCTGGGGCTCGTCCTCCTGCGCCCTGACGACGGGACGAACCGGCGCGTCCGCATTCTCCTCCAATTTTTTCAGAATGGCATCCGCTCTTTTGATTACGCTCTGCGGAATCCCGGCAAGAGCCGCCACGTCGATGCCGTAGCTGCCGTCCGCGCCGCCGCGCACAATCTTTCTTAAAAACGTGATATCGCCGCCGCGCTTCTTGACGGAAGTATTGTAATTTTTGACGCCGTCCATCTCGTTCTCGAGCTCCGTCAGCTCATGATAATGCGTCGCGAACAGCGTTTTCGCGCCGAGCTTCTTTTTATCCGTCACATATTCGAGGACGGCTCTGGCAATGCTCATGCCGTCATAGGTGGACGTGCCGCGGCCGATCTCGTCTAAAATAATCAGGCTTTTCGGCGTTGCGTTCTTGAGAATCGACGCCACTTCACTCATCTCGAGCATAAAGGTGGACTGCCCGGCGGCTAAGTCATCGGACGCGCCGACACGGGTGAAAATGCTGTCCACGATGCCGATGCGCGCGCTCTTCGCCGGAACGAACGAGCCGATCTGCGCCATGAGCACGATCACCGCGACCTGCCGCATATAGGTCGATTTACCCGCCATATTCGGACCGGTGATGATCGCCGTCCGGTTGTCGCGGCAGTCAAGAAGCGTATCGTTCGGCACGAACGGCGCGCCCTCTAAGAATTTTTCGACAACGGGGTGACGGCCGTCCTTGATCTCAATCACGTCGGACGTGTCGATCTCGGGACGTTCATAGCCGTTTTCGACCGCCGTTTTGGCGAACGAGCACAACACGTCGAGCTGCGCAATCGCCTCTGCCGTCCGTTTCAGACGGAACTGTGCGTCCGCCACTTTTTTGCGGATCTGTACAAAAATTTCATATTCTAAGCTGACGATTCTCTCCTGTGCGCCGAGCACCTTGGATTCGAGCTCTTTCAGCTCTTCGGTTATGTAGCGTTCGCAGTTGGAGAGCGTCTGTTTGCGTATATAGGTGTCGGGGACAAGCTCTTTATAGGAATTGAGCACCTCAATATAGTAACCGAACACGCGGTTGTAGCCGATTTTCAGTTTTTTGATGCCGGTCTTCTGCTGCTCGCGTTCCTCGATTTCCGAAAGGAAATTCTTACCGCCCGAAACGATATTGCGCAGCTCGTCGAGCTCGGCATTGAAGCCGTCGCGGATCATTTTGCCCTCACGAACCGTAAACGGCGGATCGTCACAGATCGCGGAATCAATCAGCGCGCAGATGTCTTCCAAAGAATCCATTTCGTCATGAATTTCACAGAGCATTTTCGACTGCCGTCCGGTCAGCAATTCTTTGATGGGCGGAATTTTCGCCGCTGTCTGAGAAAGCGAACGCAGCTCCTTGGCGTTGGCGGTGCCGTACACGACGCGGGTCAGAATCCGCTCAATGTCGTTGACGTCGGAGAGAAGCTCCCGTTCCTCTTCGCGCAGCCCGGTATCGTCAAACAGTTCGCTGACGGCGTTCTGCCGAGAGAGAATCAATGAGACCTGCAAGAGCGGCTGCTCAATCCACGAACGGATCAACCGCTTGCCCATCGGCGTTTTCGTACAGTCGAGCACCCAGAGCAGCGAGCCTTTTTTCTCGCGCCGGCGCTGCGTTTCGCACAATTCCAGATTCAGCCGCGCGGTCGCGTCGAGGTTCATATACTTTTCATTATTATAAATATCGACTTCGGTCATATTGGCGAGGTCGTTTTTCTGCACGTCGGACAGATAGCACAGCGCGGCACCGAGCGCGCGGACAGCGTTCTCTTTGCCGTCAAGCCCCAGCTCCTGCGGCTCTTTGCCGAAATGATTGATCACGGTCTGGCGGCACGCTTCCGGGGAAAATGCTTCTTCGCCGAGCGTCTCCGCGAAAACGGTGATCCGCCGCGTCAGGAAAAGACTTACTTTTTTCATCTGCGCGACATAGGGGTTCAAGAGAATTTCCGACGGCATAAAGCGGGCAATCTCGTTGATGATCTTATCCTCAAGCCCTTTGCCCTCAAGCAGTGCGGCATGAAGCTCGCCGGTCGAAACATCGGCAAAGCAGACGCCGCAGGCATTTTTTTCGGCGCAGATGCAGGCGAGATAATTATTTTTACTCTCGTCGAGCATATTGCTCTCGATCACGGTTCCCGGTGTGTGGACTCTTATGACATCTCTTGTGACGATTCCCTTTGCCGTGGCAGGGTCTTCCATCTGCTCGGCGACGGCAACTTTGTAGCCTTTCGCGACGAGCTTTGCGATATAGCCGTCCGCCGCGTGATAGGGAACGCCGCACATCGGCGCGCGCTCTTCCTGACCGCAGTCGCGGCCGGTCAGAACAAGCTCCAGCTCGCGTGACGCGACCTTGGCGTCGTCAAAAAACATCTCATAAAAATCCCCGAGCCGATAAAACAAAATGGCGTCCGGATATTGTTCCTTGACCTTAAAATATTGCTGCATCATGGGGGTTAACTGCGCCATTTTCTCTTTCCTTTCTTCCCAGGTTTCCGTGTGTTTTTGTGGGATTCCGCGCAGAACACGGAATCCCGGTTTTTCTCGTCAGCCGCAGCCGCCGCAGGTCGAGCAGCTGCCCGTGCAGGCGCCGTCCGGCGCAGCGGGTTCGCAGGTCTCGGGATCTTCGCCGTTGACGCACAGGGAGAGAATCTGCATGATATAATTCATCATGTCATCCACTTCCTCACGCGCGGCCTCGTAATTTTTCATGTTTTCGTTGAGCATGACTTCGCCGTAAACATCACGGAATTCCTTGTCAAACTCGTTCATTTTGGCTTCGTCGGCATCGCCCTCTGCCTCGTGCTGATACGACATCTGAATCAGATTCAGCTTGCCGATGAGCGCGTTCAGATCGCTGTCGTTGTCATTGGCTTCTTTCGCCGCCATGAGCTTGACATAGCGTTCGTCCGCCTGAATGGCTTTGCCCAATTCTCTGGTAAGTTCGATAACTGTCATAAAAAATCTCCTTTAATATAATGCAGAATTCAGAATGAAGAATGCAGAATGCAAGCGCGCCGCAGGCGTATTATGCAAGCGCGAAGCGCTTCCGGCATTATTCATTGTTCATTATTCACTCTTCACTACGGCGCAAAGCACCGTACAGAATCCATGTTTTTGCCTGCGTGACGGTTACGTCGGCAAACTGTCCGATCAGCTCGTCCGATCCCGGGAACTCGATCACGATATTGCCCTGGGTGCGTCCCGTCAGCACGCCGTCCTTTTCGTTCGGCTCGACGAGCACACGGTAAGTCTTGCCCACCATGGCGGCGGTGCGCTTCGCGGCAATTTCCTCCTGCGCGTCGCACAGCTCCTTAAACCATTTCGATTTTTCCGCGTACGGTACCGGGTCGGGCATCGAGGCGGCTTTCGTCCCCTCGCGGCGGGAATAGATAAACGTAAAAAGCGACGTGTACTCCACTTCCCGGATCAGGCTGATCGTTTCCTGCAATTCCTCATACGTTTCGCCGGGGAATCCGACGATGATGTCGCTTGTGATCGAAAGCTCGGGCATTTTCTCTTTCGCGTAACGGATCAGGTCGAGATACTGCTCGCGGGTGTATTTGCGGTTCATCTCCGAAAGCACCCGGTTACTGCCCGACTGCACCGGCAGATGCAGATGCTTCGCGACCTTTTCGCATTCCGCCATCGTATCGAGCAGCTCATACGTGCAGTCCTTCGGGTGCGACGTCATAAATCGGATGATAAAATCGCCCGGCAGATCATTGACGGCGCGCAGCAGAGCCGCAAAATTCATACCGCAGTCGGGGTTCTTCCCATAGGAATTGACGTTCTGCCCCAAGAGCGTAATATCTTTCGCGCCCGATGCGATCAGCTCTTTTGCTTCATTCAGAATATCCTCCGGACGGCGGCTTCTCTCGCGTCCGCGCACATACGGCACGACGCAGTAGGAACAGAAATTGTTGCAGCCGTACATGATGGGCAGCCACGCTTTCGCGCCGCGGTCGCGCTCCGTCGGCAATCCCTCGGCGATCGAGCCGTTTTCGCTCTGCGTTTCAAAGACCCGTTTGCCGCGGGAGAGCACGGTATAGAGCATCTCCGGCAGCTTATGAATCGCAAACGTGCCGAACACAAGGTTGACGTACGGATAACTCTTTTTGATGCGTTCCGCGATGTGGGGCTGCTGCATCATACAGCCGCAGAGCACGATAATCAGATCGCGTTTTTTCTCCTTGATGGGCTTGAGCGCGCCGACGTTGCCGAAAACGCGGTCCTCGGCGTGCTCGCGGACCGCGCAGGTGTTGAACAGCACCAGATCCGCTTCCTCGGGAGACGAAACGAAAGTATACCCCATTTCGCGAAGCTGTCCTTTGATGCGTTCGCTGTCCGACACGTTGCCCTGACAGCCGTATGTATGCACAAACGCTTTCGGCGAACCCTCATACCGGGACGCCAGAATGGTATGCACAAGGCCGCTGTATTTTTTCTGTCGGGCAAGCTCGTCGGGCTCAATGAAAAGGCTGTTGGAATCCAAAGAAAGACCTCCGCTGAAAAATGATATACTTTAACTTATATAGTATAGTACATTTTTTTGCACTTGTAAACAGAAAAACGGAATTTATTCAGGGGAAATTTTTTTGTACACAAAAAAACCGTCACCCGATCAAGTGACGGTTGCGTTCATACATAATAAATTGAATACTTCCTGATCGTTTCATCCTGCCTTTCGGAATGGAACGACGAGTCGCAAGTCCTATTGACAGAAAACGACATCCGTGTTATGATAAACAAAGGTCAAGAGGCAACAGAAGCGGTTAGCACACCAAGCGAAAGCGAGGTGATGCC
>CAMEBF010000021.1 GCA_945912145.1 uncultured Clostridia bacterium
CGGCTGATACGTCAGATCGGGATTGTAGGAAATGATCGTCTGAACTATATCGTCCAGTAACGCTTCATATTCCAGATCGGTCGGCACTTCCAGATCGTAGGCGAAGGTCTGGTTGGAGTCGGTAAGGGTGATGATGATTCTTGCCATAACAAGCCTCCGTTAATCTTCATCTTTGCGGTCTTCGGAATGAATCTCCGACGCCATAGCGGCTGCTGCGGTGCTCTCATAGGCGGACTGAACGGCTTCGGCCGTATGGTCTTCCGGGACAGGCTCCGCAGTCTCTGTTTCAATGGCCTGAGCGCCGATTGCGGCGGCCTGAAGATTCTGACAGCTTTTATCAATGAAATCGGTTAATTCTTCCATCGTGAGACCGTCTTCTTCTGTTTTTCGGAGGATGGCCGTGATGGCTGCCGTATCGTTCAATACGGTCGATTCATAGGTATCGGAACGCTGCATCAGGCTCCGGATTCTGTCAAGATTTTTTCGCTCTGCATCGGAATACATTTCAGGTGTTTTCAGCACCGCCGGCAAAAGCGTTTCAAAAAACACGTTGATTTTCCCGAGTGAACGGGACGCTTCCGTATAATTTGCCATGATGCTTTCGTATTCCGGCGATATAGCGAGATCCGGATCGTCTGCCAGTTCGTTTCCCAACTGTTTTAATCGGAATGCCATTTCTTCGGCTTCTTTGGAAGCATAAAGAAAATTGCCTACTGCCGACTCTAAAGCGTCCGTATCAACATAAATAGAATGCATCGGTTTCACCTCACATCAATTTGATTTTTTCGCATGAACCGTCATTGTATTGCCAAGCGCAATTCTTTTCGCAGGTGCTATTCTTATCTGCGTAGTTCAGATCGTTGCGTAAAAAACCGTACAGGGACGGTGAGCCGTCAAGAGCCAATGCGTTCTGATATTTCGTGATCGTATTGGTCAGAGGCTCCAGATCGCACAGCCTGACAAGATCTCCCGTCCGTCCTGCGGCCAAAAGAACGACGCCGAGATTTTTTGCCAGCCGGGCAATATTGTTCATCAGATCACGCGTTTTGTCGTCAATGCTGTTAAGGAACTGACTGATGTCATCAATGAAAATGCAGATCTGTTTTTCGGCAAGGATGAAAGAGACAGGGTCAAAGTCCTCCTGTGTTTTTGCAGCATTCTGAGCGTTCTGTCGGGCGTTGAGCAGTTGCACGATTTCCTGCACGGCGGCCGACGCTTCTGATTCATTTTGATTGGGAATATAACGGGCGGCAAGAGCTGCATATCGGCTGAAGGATTGACTGTTGCTGTCAAACAGATAAAACAGATTGTCTTCATTCTGCATAATTTCGATGCATCGGCAAAGAAGCGTGCTTTTACCGGTGCCGACAGAACCGGCAATCAGACAGCAATAAGCCTGCTCCATATCCAGATACGCCGTTTCAATGCTTGCACAGTTGATACCGACGGGGATCCTGTTCCTTTTTTGATATGCATTTTTCAGCATGGACATTCCGATGGCGGAAGGCATGACGGGAATCTTTTTCGGTAGATGCCCATGCCAGTTTTTTGCCATATCGGCGCTTAACATTTTTATGTTGACAGCGCGTTCGGCTTCGTTGACGCCGCAGGCATAGTATGCCGTCTGGAATTCCAGAGGAGGCAAGCCCTTAAAAAGCGCTCTGCCGGGGTTTTTGGGAACGACCCTGCCTTCCATCTTGCCTACGATGGAGGGATAGTCCCCCTTGTCCGTCAGTTCAAAAGCGACGGCTCCTTTTATGTTCTGAAGGATTTTATATCGGACGCCCGATGTCGAGTTCGAGGTGTAGAGCAGATAAATGCCGTAGGTTGGACCGTCACGGGAGATGCGGATGAGCGTTTCTTCCATATCGGGGTACAGATCGAAGATCGGAACGATATTGTCGATCGCAATGATGATCGCCGGCAGTTTGCCTATGTTTTCCCGATAGGCGGAAAGGGAACTGACGACATTTGACAGAAAGAGTTGTTTTCTGTTTTTAAATTCGTCGTCGATAAGCTTCTGGAATTTTTTGAATTTTTCCTCATCCGTATCCAGAATGACGTCACCGATATGCGGCATATCGGTATAGATGCTGGTGCTCCAGCCGCCGCAGTCGAAGATATAAATGGAGACATCTTCCGGCGTATAATAACGGCAGATAGAGGTTATCGCCGTTTTCAGTAAAGTCGTTTTGCCTGTTCCGGCCGCACCGTAAATACCGTAATGACCGTCGGCAGCGAAATCAAGACACAGCGTTCCCTGCTGCTGCAACTCCGGCAGATCGTATCGGCCGACGGGAACCTGCAGCCATTTCAAATGATTCGGTTCCCATACTTCGCCGTTATATCCGCCGAAACCGTCGTCAATATCGGTGAAATCCAGCGATTCCGGCAGCTCTTCCAGCCAGGGCCCGGGCAGCTTGCCGATCCCTTCCTGTTCGGCCATGCGGCAGATGTGACTGCTGATGGCACTTAATTCGTTCGTATCGGATTTGAATCTCGTTTTTTCATCAACAACCGTTTTGATCCGTTCTCCGCCGAGAGAAACAATGCGTACCTGATTGCCGGAGGAAACCCTTTCGGCGCGGTTGCCGAGATAAGGCGCGCCGCTCCAGTAGGACTGGAATTGCTCGAACAGCTCAAAGTTGCCTATTTTTACGTAGGCTCTGCCGATCTGTGTAATAGAGGCGGCTTCGGGTGACTTGAGCATTTCACGGCTGTCGCCGACATCCTGCACTTTCATACAGATGCGGAACCGGGTGTTGGATTCGATCTGATCGTCCACAAGTCCCGTCGGCTTTTGCGTTGCCAGAACCAGGTGCATACCTAAAGAACGGCCGACGCAGGCGATCGACACCAAGTCCGACATAAATTCCGGCTGTTCTCTTTTTAATTCCGCAAATTCGTCTGTAACGATGATAAGATGCGGCAGAGGCTCTGTCACTTTGCCCTCGTGATAGAGCTTCTGGTAATCGTCGATATGGCTGATATGACCGGCCTTTTCAAAAAGCTCCAGCCGTCTTTTGCTTTCCCTCTTTAGGGAAACGAGAGATCGCTTGATGTTGGCGCCGATGTTGGTGATCTTTCCTACGACATGGGGCAGACATTCCAACAGATTGGCCATGCCGCCGCCTTTGTAGTCAATGATGACAAAATTGACGTCGTACGGATGGTAATTGACGCACATCGAAAGAATCCATGAAATCAGTAATTCGCTTTTGCCGGAACCTGTCGTTCCTGCGACCAATCCGTGTGCGCCGTGATAGTCGTTACAGTTGTGGTTATCGTGAATGTTCAGAGAGAATGTTTTTTCACCGGCCATAACGCCAATCGGAGCCGCCAGGGTGCGATATGCCCGGTTGGTATTCCAGCGCTGGCGGATATTCAGTTCTTCTACGGTTTTGACGCCATATCCCTGTAAAAAGGTTACGCCAGACGGAATCTCGGCCTGTACTGCGAAGCCTTTCAGCCGGATTGCCGACATTCTGCGGGCAAAGAAATCGAATCTGGACGCGGAATACTCATCTTTTGTAAATATGAATTTGCTGTTGATCTTGTTTTTTCGGAAGGCGACCGGATCGTTCTGCATATCAATAATGTATTCACATTCGGGAGGCAGCGAAAATATGGTATCAAAAAGAAAAAGAGAAGTTACGCCGAGTTGAGGTATATTTTTGACAAGATTCTGCATGATCTCTTCATCCTCGAGCAGCTTTTTGGAGCCGAGAATGAAAATATAGTAAGGAATCGGGAGTTGCTTTTTAAGAGCGGTTGAAGATTTCAGCTCCCGTAATCTCGTTTTGAGCATATCATTGAAACTGTCGCAAAGCGCGTGCGCATCCTCTTTGTTGAAGGCAAGGAAACGGCGCTGCCTGGTTTCGTCCCATACATGCGGAAGCCAGCGAAGATCGGCCCAGTCATCGTATTCCTCACGATCGAATATGCCGACGATTTTGACATCGGTATAACAATGGAGCACCGTCAGGGACGTCAGCATATTCTTGACCTGCGCGATGACACTTTTTCTGTTGCCGATAACGCCGATGGTCGAGTTCTCGGCCAGCGATACTCTTACGGGAATATTGTCGACATATCTTGATTGCTCAACGAGCATTTTTGACATTTCTTTGGCGTCGTCGTCTTCGAGTTCGATGCCGTAGGCTTCTCCTCGATCCTTGACTTTGACGCAAAGCTCCTCATAGCCCATACCGAGACGCACGTCAAGGAAATCCCGGTCGGCGGGAGAACGTTCCCAGAGATTCCGCATCAGATTTGTCGTTATATCAATACAGTACGACGGCGACGGATTCTCATCATTTATGATTTTCTGCTGCTGCGCCGAGATAGCGCGTATCCGGGTGCATTGCTCTTTTAGATATTCGTTGAATTTTTCCTCTCTGAGCCTGGCGTAGGCATCCGCCTTTTTTTTGCCTTTTTTGCTGACAGAGCTCTGCGAAGCGATATTGGTTACGGGCATCACCAGCATGGAAGCCCGCGCCGCGATCATGGCAGCGGAGGCGGCTCCGCCCATGAGCATGCTGCTTGTGAGCATGGCTGCGGAGCTGGCTATGGAGCCGAACATACCCCGCTGTTTCTCATATTTGGCACCTTGTGAAGGCGGTGCAGCGAGTATAATATCCTCCTGAGGCAGCTCTTCCTGCGTCCGTGGAGAACGCTGATAAACGGGCTCTTCTCCTGCTATGTAGGAACTGGTTTTGATGTTGGTGCGGTCATGGGGAAGATGGCGGATATGGACATTATGCCCTGCGTTCCGTATGGTCAAAACGCCGCTGTCAAGCGTGATGGCGTAAGTGAATATATATACGGTATCGCCGGTTTCAATTTTTATTTTCGTCGCAAGCAGATTGTTCACATACGTGCCGTTTGTGCTGTGGCAATCCTCAACGAAATACACGCCGTTTTCGCGTTTGATGATGCAATGTGTGCCGGAAATATGCGGATCCTTTATGACAATGTCGCAGGCATCGTTCCGACCGATCGTCACGGAAGCGTTATAGGGCAGTTCGAATGTTTTTGGGTATGCCTCTCTTTCCTCTGAGAGATACAGAAGCGCCAGAGGCTGCTTGCTGATCAGATAGATTTCGTCACTTTTATTCTGAAACCGGAACTCAGGTTTGTCCTTGTCCTTGACGATCAACCCGTTTTTATTCCGGATGAGCATCTGCGAATTTTTATAATCTTTACAGTAAATAGTATCTTTTAATGACGATCCGATCGTCAGTTTATCGCCTTCCGCTACTTTTGCCTGAACGAAATGATTGTTGTAAATAAATGAAATCAAGTAATTCATGATCTGCTCCCTGACATTTCCTCGAGAAATGGTATTTCTGTGAAAAATGTAAAAAATTAACATGAAATTTCTTTGATGTTAATTATATATAAAAAAGGAAATTAAGTCAATAAGATTGACACGAACTACATTTTTATAACATGAATAACGAAAAATGATGAAAAAGCGTTATATTTTTCTGTTTTGACTAAAATGTACACATCGATAAAAGCAATCATTTCTATAAAAAAAGAGAATTTCTCCTGAGTACCATCTTTACGGGAGACGGAAACAAAAAAACGATCGGAAGCCGTATGGATTTTTATGGGCTAGCGCGGTCGTTTGATTTGTCGTTTATTCTGATGGATCAATCAGACAAATTTTGTTTTGTGTATGCGCAATGCTTACGGCAGCATTTTTTTTACTTCAATATCTTCCATTGAATAGAGTGAGGCGTATTCGTTTGCCTTCGCCTGACATTCCCTGATGCTCGGATAGCCTTTTTTGTAAAAGCTGTTTTTGTAAGTATCCGTGATGTAGGTTTTTCTTGCGTCGCTCAGAAAGGCCAGCGTGCAGTTCGCAGAGCCGTCGGACGCGGTCATGGAGTAGTTCTGAAAATCCTGCTTGACATTTTCGGCGTTCAGACCGTTTTCATTGGCGAGCATTTCAAAGAAGGTGTCCTGAAGTGTGAGATAATCGTCATAGAAGCCGTGGAAAAACATCATATAGCCTACGATATTATTGGCAAAATGATGGTCGATATCGGCCTCCCACAGGCGGATGAGATAATAGGCGTCCTGAAGTGTCGCGTCGCCGTCGTGAATCTGCCGCGCCAGATTGCGGTAAAAAATCTTGGTCATGATCATGACGGCGTCTTCCTTGACGCGCTGGTTCAGGTAGCTCTCCTCGCCATTTATGCCTTCATCGGAAAAATCGACGCCGTAAGTTTCCTGGTACCAGTCGTAAAACGCGCTGTTGTCCTTCTGCAGGATCTCGATGCTGAACATCATTTTAATGACCTCGCGCATCTCCTCTTCATCCGTCATATCAAGCTGTTCAAAAAGCTTGCCGGTATCGCGCTGAAAACAGAGCTTTTCAGTCTGTACGAGCCCGTCGCCGCTGCCGAGATTGGAGATATAGTTCAGTGTCGTAATGTAGCCGACCATGTAGCGGTATGTGGTGGGCGAAATGCCGAGATGCTGATTCATGTTCATTTCGGCGGAGCCCTCCAGAAGCCAGTAATAGGACAGCGGATTGACGCCGATATCCGGGTAAATATGCGCGATGCCCATTCTGTTTTCGCCCGGTTTTTTCATATCGCAGCAGGCGAACTGGAAAGCGTGCATCATCTCATGATAGAGTGTGCTCGTTTCCGGATCGTCGGTTCTGAGCGCAAAGCCGCCGGATGTCAGATTGTCATAGTTGATGGCGAAACGGTTGTCCATCGAGAAGCCGGCAAAGCTCAGATCGCCGGATTTTCCGAGAATGACAAGGTCATGCAGATAGCAGCAGACCGTGTCGAGATCGACGGTCGGATCGGCTGCGGCGATTTCCGGCAGCATGGTGCAGAACATGGCGCAGATTTCTTTCAGTTGTTTGTCGGAATAATCTTTGTACCAACCGTCGGCATGCTCGCCTTTTCGGGCTTCCCGGTAGGCTTCGTTGTTCTGCTTGACAAGTTTGTAGAGAGTGTCGGCGTCAAATTCGCCGTTGACACGGATGTCATAGGTGTGTTTTGATACGGTATTGATCGTATTGTTTCGGTATTCGGCCAATGCGGCGTCAATGTTATAGGCTTCTGCATAGTCGTAATTGACCTTAAAATCCGTAATATAGCTTTCAAATTTTCTGAGACCTTCGTCGCTGAGCGTGACGGGGATCGTTGGTCCGCTGTTTTCGGCGGGATCGTCGTCTCCCTCTTCAAAAGTCTGTCTCTGCTCGTAAACGGTGGTCGTGGTTTCCGGCGCGGTGACGGATTCGGACGACGCTCTGCGATCGCCGCGGATCATTAGTGCGAGAATCGTCAGAAAGAACAGCAGTGCGCCGCCGCCGATGACGGATGCGATTGCAATCAGCACTTTCTGCCATTTCTTGAGCGGTTTTCGGTCAGATTTTGCCATGGATTCCTGCTCCTTACTGAATGGTCTTGAATGTCAAGTTTTTCATAAACAATCAAAAAAAACCGTGAAAAAATTCTTGAGACTGATTATATAGAAACAAAATAGCAGTGTCAATACCTTTTGCATGAACAGCATTTTTGAGTCATGAACGGCAGGACAGCGCGTAAAAAAACCGGGACGGTTTTCCGTCCCGGTTTGCATGTTACTGTAAATTGGCGGCGGCGTTGCTGCTGATGTAGCTGAAGCCTTCGCCCTCAAATTTGATATTGACGGTGTGTTTGCCCGGTTTCGTCGTGAGCTTGACGAGATAAGCACCGTCGTCGATTTCTTCGATGGTGTATTCGCCGTCGGTTTCGACCGATTCGATCTTCTTGTGTGCGAAGATTTCGGTCGGCACGCTGAATTCTTTATCCTGCGTATAGGTCAGTGTGAATGTGTTGGCGTCACGGTCGTGCTTGTAGCTTTCGATGCTGCCCGTAACAGCTCTCGGATACGGTCTGTGCAGCACCTCCCACAGCGGCGAGCCGATCAGACCGTTGTGATACGCCCAGTAGGTGTTGCTCCACTTGTAGGAATCGAACAGCGCCAGCAGAAATTCGATGTGATGCAGCCAGTCGGTGCCGTCTGAAGTGCCGCCCCATTCGCCGACTAAAAGCGGCATATCGAGCGTGTCGTCCTGTTCCTTCTTGCGGCGGTCAAAAATGGCTTTGACGCGGCCGTTGTTGGCGTATTTATACATCGGCGTATCGACCATCAGGTCGTAAGCGTGCGGCGCGAAAAGCTGATTTTCTTCCCGTTTGCCGTCCACCGTGATCGGACGACCGTCGAACTTGATGCCGAGGTTGGAATAATAGCTGTTTTCAATGAAGAGAATCGGATCCTTCGAGACCTTGCGGATCTCTTTTGCCGTCGTGTCTAAGAATGACATGTAGCGTCCGGCGTCGAATTTGTTGACAAGCGGCGCGGCCTTGTTGACGATTTTGCTGAAAATGTCCGCCGTGTAGAGGTCGAGAACATGAACAGCGCGGCCTTTCGTCAGCGCTTCCTTGAGCAGCTTCTTTTTGCTGATGCGCTTATCGGTCAGCGTTGTGCCGACGACGGAACGGATCAGCTTAAAGAAGACCTTGCCGCCGTCCTTGCCGAGAAACGGCTCGTTCATCACGTCGTAGCCGAACAGCGCCGGATGGCCGTCGAGCTTTTCGGCGATATGAACCCACATTTTTTTGTAAGCGTCCTGCACGCCGTACTTGTTGTCCCAGAAATTATCGAATGCGCGGTGGGTCGCCTTGCTGATGAAGTAGCTCTCCGCCCAGACGAGCTTCGGATTTTTGTATGTATATTTATCGGTATGGCAGGCCCAGGCCGGCGCGCCGTCTCCGGGACCGTTGCCCCAGCCGGAATACAGATCCTGGTGCATATCGATATAGGCGTAAATGCCGTACTGTTCGCATTTGTCAAGCATCCGTCTGACGGCGTCGAGATACTCGTCGTTATATTTGCCCTGTTCGGGCTCTACCGCGTCCCAGGTAATGCCGAGACGAATGATGTTGATGCCCTGCTTTTTGAAATCCGCCAGCATCTGATCGTCCCATTCATAGTTGTAGTGACGGATTTTTTCGTTTTCATCGTAGGCACCCTTGTCGCATACGTTGATGCCGTTGAAAATGCGTTCACGACCGTATTCGTCTACGAGCGTTTTGCCGAGTGTCCGTATTTTTTCCATTGCTTTTCACCTCGTATAATCAGTTGTTGTCATTGTACCATAAACAAAGAGAGAATTTCAATAGATTTTGTTTTTTATTTACAATTCTTTCTTGAAATTGACAAAAGCTGAAAGTTCTGCTACACTAAAGCAAAAGGGGATGACGGATATGAAAAAAATTATCGCAATGCTTCTGACGCTCTGTCTGCTTTTCGGAACGGGACTTACGGTCTTTGCCGAAGACGTAATCTATAGGGCGGGCTTCAATCCCGTGGTGCGCCTGTATGACGACGGCTCGTTTGACTATATTCTGTATGCCAAGGATATGCAGAACATGACCAACGGCGACCTGATCGTGACGTATGATCCCGATCATTTTTCACTTGTTTCCGTTTCGGAATGCGGCAATTATACGGCGAGTTCATACGGAGATCAGGACGGGAAGGTCAGTCTTGTTTTTGTGTATCAGGAGAAGAATGAATCCACGCTTGTAACGCTCTATTCCCTGCATTTTACAGGGGACGGAACAGCGTCCTATCCCACCCTGACGGTGACGAATCTGAAAGGAACATTTCTGAAGCAGGTGGCCGACGTGCAGGTGATTACGGGCGGTGAGGCATCGACGGAAAAACCGAGTGAAGAGACGACGGACGGGGAAACTTTTATGCGCGGAGACGTCAATGAAGACGGTCGTATCACGGCAGCGGACGCAAGGCTTGCCCTGCGTGCTTCCGCATCGTTGGAAAGCCTTTCCGAAACGCAGAAAAAGGCGGCGGATATTGACAAAAACGGCGTTGTGACGGCGTCCGATGCCCGCTCGATTCTGCGCTTTACGGCGGGATTGCAGAAATTCTGAGTAAATTGTAAACAATTGTGCCGTAACTGTAAATAAATTGTTATGTTCTTGACAATCCTCCCGGTTTTTTGCTATGATCGATCTTGCGGCGGTCTGCGCTATACCGCCGGATATATAAAGGTATATACAAAAAATATTTCTCAAATCGCGGATATGGTGTTACAATATCCTGTGAAAAAAAAGAAGAAATATGGAGGTTTATTTTTATGGCAAGATTTACTTTACCCCGTGACCTGTATCACGGCAAAGGCGCAATCGATGCGCTGAAAACATTTGAAGGTAAAAAAGCGATGGTCTGCGTAGGTGGCGGCTCGATGAAACGCTTCGGCTTCCTCGATAAAGTCGTTGCCAATCTGAAAGAAGCCGGCATGGAGGTCGAGCTTTTCGAAGGTATCGAGCCCGATCCGTCGGTCGAGACCGTTATGAAAGGCGCGGACGCGATGCTCAAATTTGAGCCGGACTGGATCGTAGCCATCGGCGGCGGTTCGCCCATCGACGCGGCGAAAGCCATGTGGATCAAATATGAATATCCAGAAGTTACATTCGAGGATATGTGCAAGGTCTTCGGCATTCCGAAGCTGAGAAGAAAAGCGCATTTCTGCGCGATCTCCTCCACCTCCGGCACGGCGACTGAAGTGACGGCGTTCTCCATCATTACCGATTATCAGAAAGGCATCAAATACCCGATCGCCGACTTTGAGATCACGCCCGATGTCGCGATTGTTGACCCCGATCTCGCGGAGACGATGCCCCAGAAGCTCGTCGCGCATACCGGCATGGACGCGATCACGCACGCGATCGAAGCCTATGTTTCCACGGCGCATTGCGATTATACCGATCCGCTTGCGATCTTCGCAATCAAGATGATTCAGACGGATCTGATTCCCTCTTATAACGGCGATATGGCCAAGAGAGATTCCATGCACAACGCGCAGTGCTTAGCCGGTATGGCGTTCTCCAACGCGCTGCTCGGCATCGTGCATTCGATGGCGCATAAGACCGGCGCAGCGTTCGCCGATTACGGCGCACACATCATTCACGGCGCTGCCAACGCTATGTATCTGCCCAAGGTCATCGCGTTCAACGCGAAGAATGAAGAGGCTGCCAAGCGTTATGCGGAAATTGCGGATTATATGAATCTCGGCGGCAGCAGCGTAGAAGAAAAGGTTCAGCTCCTGATTGCGGCGCTTCGCAAGATGAATGACGACCTGAACATTCCGCACTGCATCAAGAACTACGGTGCGGACAGCTATCCCACCGAGAACGGCTTTGTTCCCGAGAATGTCTTCCTTGAGAGACTGCCCGATATCGCAGCCAACGCGCTTCTTGATGCCTGCACGGGCTCCAATCCCAGACAGCCCAGCCAGGAAGAAATGGAAAAACTTCTCAAGTGCTGCTACTACGACACCGAAGTCGATTTCTGATTTCCTTAAAAATGGTAAAATGCTCTGTCCTTTTCCGGCAGAGCATTTTTTTACGGCGATGATGCGTCGCAATGAAGAATGCAGAATGAAGAATGCAGAATTTCGGAAGCCCTGCGGGCTTGCTTTTCAAGTATGCTTGTTGCGCATCTACATGCACGCATGAAGTTTTTTATAGAATCAAGCGTGAAGCGTTTTCGTATCCCGATCATAAGCGTAAAATAATAAGGGCTGTCGCTTATGGTACACACCTGTGCGACAACCCTATTATTTCTTTTTATCTGATCAGCCGAGAACCTTTTCGGCGATGGCTTTGGTGTCTCTTGCGATCATCAGTTCTTCGTTGGTCGGAATGACGTAAACCTTGACCTTGGAATCGGGACCGGAGAGCTCGCCGCCGACGCCGCGGATCGCTTTCTTGTTTTCTTCGGCATTGAACGTGACGCCGATGTAAGCGAAGCTTTCGCAGATATTCTGACGAAGCGGCTGGGAGTTCTCGCCGATGCCGCCGGTGAAGACGATGGCATCCACACCCTGCATCGCCGCGATGTAGCTACCGATGTATTTGCGGATCTGATACCAGAGCATCTGCTTGGCAAGCTCGGCTCTCTCGTTGCCCTCTGCCGCCGCCTTGAGAATGTCTCTGTCGTCGCTTAAACCGCCGGAAATGCCGTAAACGCCGGATTTTTTATTGAGAATCGTGCTCGTCTCTGCCGGCGTCCATCCCTCTTTCTCCTGCAGGAACGTCACAACGGAGGGATCAAGACCGCCGGAGCGCGTGCCCATGATAAAGCCGTCGAGCGGCGTTAAGCCCATGGAGGTGTCGATGACCTTGCCGTCCTTGATCGCGGTGATGGAGGAGCCGTTGCCGAGATGGCAGGTGATCAGCTTGATGTCTTTCAGATCCTTGCCCATGATCCTGGCGCATTCTCCGCTGACATAGCGGTGCGACGTGCCGTGGAAGCCGTAACGGCGGATCTGGTACTTTTCATAATATTCATAGGGAACGCCGAACATATACGCTTCGGGCGGCATGGTGCTGTGGAATGCGTTATCGAAAACGGCGACCTCGGGTACGTCCTTGCCGAAAACCTCACGGCAGGCGTTGATGCCCTGAATATGCGCGGGATTGTGAAGAGGCGCCAAGTCGCAGAGGCTCTCGATGCCTGCGATGACTTCGTCCGTGATGAGGGTGCTCTCTTTGAAGAGCGCGCCGCCCTGCACGACTCTGTGGCCGACTGCCGAAATCTCGTCAAGAGAATCGAGCACTTTATGTTCACCGGTCGTCAGCACGTCCTTGACAACAAGGAACGCTTCCGTGTGGTTTTTCATCGGGACGTCCTTTTCAAACTTTTCGCCGCCGACCTTGCCCTCAAAATGGCTGTCGGAAGCGCCGACGCGTTCGCAGATGCCTTTCGCGATGACCTGTTCGCCGTCCATATCGATCAGCTGATATTTCAGCGATGAGCTGCCGGCGTTGATAACAAGAATTTTCATAAAAAACAGTACCTCCGTAAAATTTGTTCTTGATACTTTCCATTCAATGTTATATTATATACTCATAAGATCAATTTTTCAACAATTTTTTGAAAGGAACTCAAAAAAATGCAGGTTTCAGCGATTATTGCCGAATACAATCCTTTCCACAACGGGCATCGCTACCATATTGCCGAAACGAAAAAGCGGACGGACGATTCGTGCGTCATGGCGATCATGAGCGGAAATTTCGTCCAGCGAGGCGAGCCTGCCGTGCTCGAAAAGCGCGAACGCGCCAGGGCGGCGCTTCTGGGTGGCGCTGACCTCGTGGTCGAGCTGCCGGTCCCGTGGGCAACGGCGTCGGCGGAGCGTTTTGCGCGCGGTGCGGTGTATCTTGCCGTGCAGGCAGGGATCGTCGATTCTCTCTCGTTCGGCTGTGAGGAGGAGAGCCTTGTGCCGCTGCAGCAGATTGCGCGGATTCTGAACGATAAGGTCTACAGTCGCGAGATCAAGGAATACTACGACGCGAAGGGCTGTTCCTATCCCGAAGCCCGTGCGGCGGTCGTCAGCTCGATTCTGGGCAAGGACTGCACGCAGATTATGCTAAAACCGAATAATATTCTCGCGATCGAATACTTAAAAGCTCTGCAGTCGTTCAAGTCCGATATCACGCCCATCGGCATTCCCCGCATCGGCAGCGCGCATGACAGCCATGCGCAGGACGATGGGATTACCTCCGCGATGGCGATCCGAGGTCTCATCAAAACGGGACAACCGTATGACGGTTTCGTCCCGGACGGCACGCTGACCGTCTGCCGTGAGGCGGCGGAAAAGGGGAGCTTCCCGTCGCTGTATTCCAATTTAGAGACGGCCGTGCTTGCCGATCTGAGAAAAAAACAGCCATCGGATTTTATTGACGTGCCCGACGTCGCCGAGGGGATCGAATACCGCATCATCGACGCCGTGAAAACGTCGGTCTCGCTTGATGAAATTTTCGATAAGGTCAAAACGAAACGCTATACCCATGCGAGGATCCGCCGCATCATATTATCGTCGTTTTTAGGAATCACCGCACAGGACGTGATGTCCCTGCCGCCGTATATACGGGTCTTAGGACTGAACGAGAACGGCAGAATGATGCTCAAGGAGATGAAAAGCCGGTTTTTCGTGCCGGTCGTGATGAAGTACGGCGACGTCAAGTTTTTAGATGAGAACGCCAGACACATTTTTGCACTCGAATCGACGGCGACGGATTTATATAATCTCTCCCTGCCTGAAAAACGTCCCTGCGGCACGGATATGACGGACGAAATCGTCCGGATTCTGCCCTGAATACTGAAGGAGGATTTCTTGTCATGATTGTTTTTATTGCGATATTTATTGTTGTTTGCCTGTACGGCGTCAAGGTGAAGCCTGCGGACGGGCAGCCTTATATGACGGATTATATGTCCGTGGAGAAAACGGCGGCGATCAAGGGAATTTTTATTCTGATCGTTTTCTTCAGCCATTTTAACAGTTATGTTGAGTATACGCTGCCGATAGATCAACTGTACCTGAAATATTTTAAGCTTATCGGTCAGTGCATGGTGACGCTGTTTATGTTTTATTCCGGCTACGGCGTGATGGAGTCCATCCGGAAGAAAAATATGCCGTATGTCAGAAAAATGCCGGTCACAAGAGTACTCGGAACACTGTTCCGGTTTGACATCGCGATCCTGCTTTTCGCGCTCATGAATCTGATTCTGAGTAAATCTTTTACCGGGAAGCAATTCCTTCTCTCCCTTGTTGCGTGGGATTCACTTGGCAACAGCAACTGGTATATTTTTGCGATTCTCATTACCTATATTGTCACCTATCTCGCGTTTATGATCTTCCGCGATAAGGGGAAGTATTATCCGGCCGTCGTCGCCGTGACGATCGGTCTGCTGGCGTATATTTTCGTGCTGAAGTATTTTAATCTGAAACAGCTCTACTGGTATGATACGATTATTCTCTATGCCTGCGGTATGTGGTATTCGCTTCTGCGTGATAAAATCGAAAAAATCATCAACAAAAATCTTGTGATCTATTGCGTCGTGTTCCTGCTGACGCTTGCCGGTGCTGCCTGGTTTATGCTGAATCGCGGTAAGAGCTTTATCCACACGGAGCTTTGCATGACGCTGTTCGCAGCGGCGGTCGTACTGTTCACGATGCGCGTTTCGCTGAACAATGCCGTTCTGCGCTGGTGCGGCAAAAACCTGTTCGGTCTGTATATTTTACAGAGGATCCCGATGGTCGTGTTCAGAGAAATCGGTGTTGCCGATTTCAATATCTATGTCTATTTTATCCTGTGTCTTGCCGTTACGGTTCTTCTCGCGTGGCTGTTTGACAAGTATGTCGGCAAGCTCTGGTCGCTTCTGACCTCACCCAAAAGAAAAAGTGCCTGATGATATTGACATTTTGCGCCGATTCTTTTATTATATAAATATAGTAAACAATCCTTGTTTTGCAGTTACGGGAGGTCATAAAAATGAAAAAGATTTTGACAAAAGTCATCGCCGTCCTTCTGGTCGTGCTGATGGCGGCTGTGTATGTGCCTGTCGGGGAGCTTTCGTCTGTCTTTACCGTCGAAGCCTCGGCGGCAACATCGAGCGGCAGTCTCGGCGGCAACGTGAAATGGTCGTACGATACGAAAACGAAGGTCATCGCCGTGTCCGGCAGCGGCGCAATGAAGGATTTTAAGAGCGCGACAGACGGACAGAATTTTCATAAACTCGTCATCGGTTCGACGCAGTATCCCAATAAGGACGCCACGAAAATTGTGATCAACGAGGGCGTGACCTATATCGGTCAGAATGCATTCCGCAGCCTGACCGGCGTAAAGGAAGTCTCCATTCCGTCTTCTGTCACTTCGATCGGCCGTTCCGCGTTTGAGGGATGCAGCGTGCTTACGACGGTGAATCTCACGGAAAGCCTGACGTCCATCGGCGCGTATGCATTCAAGAGCACGAAGTTCGCTTCCGTAAAAATGCCGTATTCAGTCAAGAGCGTCGGCGAGCACGCATTCAACGGTGTATCGGGACTCAAGATCACCTGTAACTACGGCGACGCCGCTTACAATTACTGCAAAACGTATAACGCGGCCTATACGCTGAGAACGCCGGCCGTCGTCTGTGAGTCATCTTTCGATGCGGCGAAGAATCAGATCGTTCTGACGGTGAAAGTGAAGGATGCGTCCGGTCTGAACGCCGCAAACTTTACCGTGACCTATAATGACGCCGTCAAGCCGGTATCGACCGACTATACAGTAGATGATTTCGACGCTTCTTCCGATGTGAAGACTGCTGTCGTGTATAATGAAACCGGGAAAATTTCGATTGCCTCTATTGCGCAGGATTGTATTCCGTATGCCGCATGCGGCAGTCAGTGCTCGTATACGATCGCTACGCTGACATTTACGGCGAACAGCGAGGCTGATACGGCGGACTTTACCGTTACGCCGACGGTTATGATGGCTAACGGCAGCCGTGTGACAGCGTCTGCCGCGTCCAAGAGCGTCGATCTGCATGTTTATCGGGAAACTTCCGTAACGCCTGCGACCTGTAAGACCGAAGGCGTCCGCGTTTATACCTGCTCGCTCTGCGGAAAGGTCAAAAAAGAAACGATCGCGAAAGATCCGTCCAATCATGAGGGCGGCACGGAGCTTCGCGGAGCTGTTGCCGCAACGTGTACCGCCAAAGGCTATTCGGGCGATACCGTATGTCTCGGCTGCGGCGCAGTGATTACCGCAGGTAAGGAACTGGATAAGACCGCACATACTTATGAGGTCAGCGAGTCCGTCGCCTCGACCTGTCAGGAGAAGGGATATACGACCTATGTCTGCTCCGTCTGCGGCGATACCTATACGCAGGAAGCTGCCGAGCTCGGCGCGCATGATTATCAGGCGGTCGTAACCGAGCCGACCTGCACGCAGGCAGGCTATACGATTTATACCTGCTCCGTCTGCGGCGACTCCTACAGAGGAGCCTCTGTCCCTGCTCTCGGGCATGATTATGACGAGAACGGCGTCTGCAAACGCTGCGGCGACGTGAATGTCGTCAGCGTAACCTTTGTTGACGGCAGCAGCTGGCAGGTAAATGAAGAAACGGGTATCATTCTTTCGACCAAAACGGCAACCGCGCAGTCGCTTCTGGATTCGATTGTCTCCGGTAAATGGACAACGCAGACCGCCGACGGCGCGACTCTCAGCGGCGATGCCGTTCTTGCGACCGGCTGCGTGCTGAAAAATGAAAACGGCAAGACCTATCGGATCGCGATTCTCGGCGATGTGAATCAGGACGGAAAAGTTGCAGCGTCCGATGCGCGTATCGTGCTTCGTACAGCGGCGAGTTTGGAGCAGATCAACGATGTCCAGAAGGCTGCGGCCGACTGTGACTATAACGGTAAGATCTCGGCAACGGATGCCCGGAAAATTCTCCGTGTCGCGGCAAATCTTGATAAGTTTTAACAACAAAAAAATCAGTTATTTGCAAAATCCGTCGGCTTCGGCAGCCGACGGATTTTCCTTACAAAAATATTGCCGGAAACCGTTTTATCAGGCGGTTTCCGGCGTTTGCTTATTCGTCTTGCATGGCTTTCAGCGCGTCCTTGAACGCATCGTACAGATCGTCGCATTCGCTTTCGTCGGCGAAGTAACGCGTCCGGTCGCCGAAACGAACGGCGCAGCGGTCGGTATCAAATTCATAGATTTCGATGGTCTGCTGTGTTCCGTCCTGCAAACAGACGGTTACGGACAGCAGCAGGTCGCCGATGCCGTCAATATCCGTCGTCTGAATGCTCTGTGCTTTCAGTCCCGACAGCATGGATACGAATGAGGAGAGGGGGATCTCCCGATCGTTCCACTTGTAAGTCACGGCGACAGCTTCGCCGGATTCATCGACTTCTCCGCCGGATTCAGCCGTGATGTCATAGGTCGTATCCTTATAAACAACGCACAGGGAAGCAAGCTCTTCTTCGGTGAAATCGAGCAGCGTTCCGGAATAGAGCGACGTTTCATCCGTGATCATATAGAGCTTCGCAGTATCTTCGCTGATTGTATACACGCATTTTCCGCCTTGGATCATGGCGTAGTAGGTGTCGTTTTCTTCGTCGTTCGTCTTGTTGCCGATCAGCAGGGCGTCGTTCCCCTCGAGAGCAGTTCTGCCTCCGCTTTCCGATTCGTCGGACGCCGTATAGTGATAGCGGATGGAGAACGTCGCGGTCGGTTTATCCAGCCCGTATTGTGCCAAGTCTTCCTGCGTCACGTTGTACGCTTCACAGGAGTTCCAGCTGACATTTAGGAAGCCGCCGATCATGGCGGTGACGGTTTCTGCGTTGCAGGGGGTGTTTGTACCGTCTATAAAATAAACCTCGTTTTTGCCGGCTCCTTCCTTGCCGTCGGGTTCGTAGACAGCGGTCAGCGTTTTGCCGCCGGATTTCACCGTCAGGGAGCTGACGTCTTCTATTTCCGTTTCGGGCAGATATTCAAACTTAACCAGATCCAGCAGCTTTACGGCGAACGTTTCATACAGGGACGCATCCACGTAATACAGCGCGGGATCGTCTGAACGCATCAGATAATAGTACCCAGATGAGCTGTTGTAATCGCCGATGTCAAATTCGGTTGTTTTGCCCTCTGCGGTCACATAGAGCCTGATCGTCGGGTCGTCGATGCCGTATTTGGAGAGATCCTCCGGATCGTCGGCAACCTTTTTCACGGCGTTGATCGTGCTGACGGTTGACGCCATGGTGGCCGCCTTGGCATAATCCAACGGAAAATCCGCATCGGCCGGATAAATCCAGCTGTTGTCCCTGGACGTCAGCTCGATTTCGCTGCCGTCGTAGATCCATCGGATCGATTCGAGCTTCCCGGTTTCAAAGCTTGCGATCTGAGTGCCGGATTCTTGGGTGCTGTCGCTCAGAAAATGACTGCCGAGCAGAAACACCGCTATACAGCAAACCAGAACAGCAAGTAGAATCAATAATTTTTTGGAGCGTGTCATCAGCTGTACTTCCTCCTATACCAGATGATAAAGCCTGCGGCGACGGCGATGAGAGCCGGAAGAATTGCTGTCAGGACGACCAACAGACCGGTGGATGTGCCCGAAAAATCCAGCGTTGTGTCGGAGGTAATTGCTTTGGCATGGATGGTAATCGCGCTGTCCTTATCGCAGAGGTACCCGATCGAATTGACAAACAGGTCGCTGTTGGCAAGTCCGGTGTTGTCCGTATAGGTGGACGAGGTATAGCCGGACGTGCCGTAGACGACGAGCTGTGCGCCGGTATTGGCATCATCGACCACAACGCCGAGCGTAAAGGTGCTGAAATTCAGGTTGTTGGTATCGTCCGTCGAAAGATAGGCAGAGCTTGAAGTCGTCAGCAGAGGCGTGACGGTGACGCCGCTCTTTTCCTCATATTTGATGCCCATCGCGTTCGGGAACAGGAAATTGTTGGCTTTGGAGAACGGCGAAATGATCGCGTGCTCTCCCGTGATCTGCGGATAGAGCAGCTCCGGGGAGTTGTAATTGCGGTCGCCGTCTTCGAGCGTTGCCGATGTGAAGGAAAGACCGTAAGAAGACAAAAGCGCTTTGAGATGGGGACACTCTTCGCTGTTGTAATCGGCAGCCAGATACAGCTTGCCGCCTTTCTTGAGATACGCCGTCAGGGCGTCGCTGTTTTTCTGTGTCAGGTCTGTAGTCATGTCGGTCACGATCACGCAGGAGGCGTCGGACGGGATTTCATCGCTTTCTGAATCAAGCGTCGCGCAGACGATGTTCTCGTTATCAAGCGATTCCTCAAGGGTCGAGAAGTCGCCGCTGTCGTCCGTATCGAGGAAGTATACGGTGTAGGTCTCGGTCGCCGTCACGTAGTCGATCGCCTTGACAAGCTTGACTTCGCCGTTCCAGTAGATGTCGGTCTGCTGACCGTTTTGCAGGTAGTACAGATAATATTCGTAGGAGCCGGCTTCGTATTCGATCATGTCGCCGCTGGCAACAACCTGTGCCTTGTCGCCGCAGACGACCAGCAGGTCACCGTTCGATACGCTATCTGTTGTATACTGCGAGGCAAAATCCGGCTCGACGTCGGGGTCGATGTTTTTCACATTCAGCTTGCTGCCGCACGACGCGAATTTGTCGAGCAGCTTGCTGACATAATCAGAGCGATAGTCGGGTGATGCGATGTAATAGATCGTCACATCGTTTTCAAGAGAGGAGATCAGGTCTTTCGTCTGTTCGGAAACAGAGTAAAGCCCGGACTGTGTGGTGTCGATATTGGTGTACGCCGTGGAGATATTGGAGACAAGGAGGTTCAGGAGCACAGCGATTACGATCACGATCGCGGCGGCAGCGATACTGTATCCGCCGGCGCGGAACGCCTTTGTGCGAAACATTTTTCCCGTTGAGGACTGCTTTTTCTCTTTCTTCTCGCTCATTATGCCCACCTCCTTTTTTCAAGCGACTGCACGGTCAGAAACAGGAAAACCGCGACAATCGAAAGATAGAAAACAATGCCGGTCAGATCGAAAATGCCGCTTGCAAAGGCCTCCAGCGAGTCGAACACGGAAATGCCGTTCATGACGCGCGGCAGAAAGCCTTCGAGCCAATCGGATTTGAGATAGTAAATCAGGATCAGCCCGAAATCGAGGACGACCGCCGTCAGCAGGCCGATCAGAGAATTTTTCGTCATCAGAAAAACGATCAGACCGACGACCAGCCCGATGACGATCAGGAAGATCGCCGAGGTGAAGGCGCTTGTGGAAACGTATTCCGCGATATAGGGCAGGAAATAGTTGAAGAAGATGATCACGGCCGTGCCGATCGCCGCGACGATCTGGTTTTCGACGAGCGACGAAATGAAAACGCCGAGCGCGATGAGCGCCGCGCCCATCAGATAAAACGCGAAGAGCGTTGAATAGCAGGATGCGAAATTGACGTTGCCGAACGCCGAATAAATCAGCGGATAAATGCCGACGACTGCGACAGGAATGAAGAATACCGTGATCGCCGCGAAGTATTTTCCCATGACAATCTGCGTTGTTTTCAGCGGCAGGGAATAGAGGAGCTGATCGGTTTTCTGCTTGCGTTCTTCGGAGAAAATACGCATCGTCAGAAGCGGCACCGGCAGCAGACACATCCAAAATGCCATACCGACAATTGTGGTTTCAAAACTGCCTGACGTTCCCTGAATGTTGATCGCCCATGTGTAGATGCCCGCGATCAGGAACATCAGCGTGAAGCACGCGTAGGAGACGGCTCCCGTAAAATAGGAACGCAATTCTTTGATGTAAACGGCTTTCATGACGCGTCCTCCTCCTTTTCTTCTTTATAGATGCTGATCTTTGCGAGGCTGAGTTTCTTTTTCAGATCGTCGGGAATGTCGTCCGAAACAATTTTCAGGAAAACGTCTTCGAGAGACGCCTGCTTGACGTTCATCGTCAGGAGCGGACAGCCCGACTCCTTCATCGCGTAAAAGAGAGCCTCGCGAATGTCCGTATCCGCTTCGGCGGTGACTTCGGCGGTAACGGTGCCGTCCACGGAAGCGTTCGTGATGGTGACGCTCCGGACGTCCCGGACTTTTTCGAGCGTCTCCCGGATCTTGTCGGCGGCGCCCTTCGCCTGGAGCAGAATAACGGAGCCTTCGCCCAAGAGCCTCGAAAGATTTTCCGTTGTGTCGTTCGCGACGAGCCTGCCTTTTGAGATAATCAGAATTTCGTCGCATACGGCGCTGACCTCGGACAGAATATGACTGCTGAGAATGACCGTGTGTTTTTTGCCGAGCGAATGGATCAGCTCGCGGATCTCGATGATCTGCACGGGGTCAAGACCGACAGTCGGTTCGTCGAGAATGATAATATCGGGATCGCCTATGAGTGCCTGTGCGATGCCGACGCGCTGTTTGTAGCCCTTCGACAGGTTTTTGATCAGCCGGTGCAGCATGTCGCTGATGCCCGTTGTCTTGCTGACGTTTTCGATGCTGTCTTTCAGTGTTTTGCCCTTTAAGCCCTTGGCGGCGCCGACGAAGCTTAAGTATTCGTAAGGCGTCATATCGGGGTAGAGCGGCGGAATTTCGGGCAGATAGCCGATGCATTTTTTCGCGTTCACGGGATCTTCAAAGATGTCGTGTCCGTTGATCAGTACCTGACCTTCTGTTGTCGCGAGACACCCCGTCATGATGTTCATCGTGGTGGATTTTCCCGCGCCGTTCGGACCCAAAAGCCCGTAGACCTGACCGGATTCCACCGTGAAGCTCAGGTCGTTGACCGCGATATTTTTGCCATACCGCTTTGTCAGATGTTTGATTTCGATCAAAGCAAAATCCTCCCTTTCGGATTGATAGTATTGCACAGTCATGATTATAGGAATGCTTGTTTAAATTTACCTTAAATGAAGAATATTCTGCCGCAAGAAAAGAATAAAAATTTTTTCGTATTCATTTTTCTTTCAAGTTAATTTTAAGCAAGCGCGGGTATAGTATAGCCATAAGATGCATCAACAAGGTCAGCTGTCCTGACCGTTGCTAAAAAGAAACGCATAAAAAGGACAGACTAACAGCTCCTGTCTTCGGACGATTACATACAGTACACTACCTCTTAAAATGTCAAAGCGCAGTCTTCTCAGGAAGGCTGCGTTTTGGCGTTTATTTGTCTTGTTTTCGGGTAAGTTAGGGATGAGGTGAAGAATATGCAGATTGCTGTTGTGACAGGCGCGTCCTCCGGCATCGGCCGTGAATTTGCGCTGCGGATTGATGAAAAGTGCTCGCTTGATGAAATCTGGCTGATTGCCCGACGGGAGAAAAATCTGAAAAATACGGCGAAAACGATGCGGACGAAAGCCAGAATATTGCCGCTTGATCTTGCGACGCAGGATTCGCTGATCGCATTGCGCCGTCTATTTGAAAAGGAAAAGCCGGTTGTGAAAATCTTAATCAACGCCGCGGGCTTTGGGAAATTCGGCAGCGTGCAGTCACAGACGCCGGAAACAATAGAAGAAATGATTGCGGTCAATATTCGGGCGTTGACTTCCGTTACACGCATGGTATTGCCCTATATGGGTGACGGCGGCGGCATCGTCAATCTGTCGTCCGTTTCGGGCTTTCTGCCGCTGTCGTATCTTGCAGTCTATGCGGCATCCAAAGCCTATGTCTTGCGCTTTTCACAGGCGCTTGCCGAAGAGGTGAGGGAGAGAAATATCCGCGTTACCGCCGTTTGTCCGTATTGGGTCGCCAGTGAATTTATCCCCGTCGCCCAAGAGACGGACGACGGGGACAGTATCAATCAGTTTCGGTTTATCACGGTTCCGTACCGTGTGGTGAAGAAATCTGGACGGGATCATGAAAAGGGAAAGACGCTTTCTCTGCCGGGCTTTGTGCCCAAGGCGATTTTCTGTCTGACGCGGATTCTGCCCGAAGCGTGCCAGAGGGCGATCTGGGCAAAGACGAGAAAAATCAGCCGTTCATGATATAATCGACAATGCCCTGCGCAATTGCCGTCGCGAGGATCGTCTGACCGTTTTCGTCGCGCAGGAAAGCGGCGTCCATTTCATTGGTCAGGTAGCCGCATTCGACGAGCACCGACGGACATTCCTCCACTCTCGTTACGTTATAGGGAAAGAACTTGATGCCCTTATCGACATCCTCATAGGCGTCGGACGCCGGATCGGTATAGTAATAGGAACGGTACGCGCCGACCAATTGCTTGTGAATTGCCGATGCGAGCGGCATGGAGAAGCTCTTATAATAAAAGGTATGCGTGCCGAGCCACGATGTTGCGTCTGCGCCGTCGCAATGAATACTGACGAACAGATCGGGATTTTCGTGCCGGATCATGCCTGCCCGTTCGCTCAGGAAGACAGCTTCGTCCTCCTCGCGTGTCAGAATCACCGTTGCGCCTTGTTCGCGCAGGAGAGCCGCCGCTTTTTGGGCGATGGCAAGTGTCAGGTCTTTTTCGTAGACCTGCTGCTGATAGCTGGTGCCGGGGCTGCCGTAGCCTCCGTGACCGGGATCGAGCATGATCACACAGCCCGAAAGCGCGCCGGTTTTCGGTTTGAGCGTCAGCAGAATTTCGCCGTTCTCATTTCGGGTGAGCGTGTAGCCGCCGAACTTGCCGGTATCTTTCAGATATATCCGCATCGTGACGGAATGTGCCTCGCTGTTGGCATACCATTCCGAACGGGACACGACGTTGCTGCCTGCGAAATCGAAATCGGCGGTCATGCTGCACACGGCAGTATCCATAAAAATCAGGTCGAGATATTCCGCGGTAAAGGATTCCACATTGTAAATGCGTTCGAGATAGCCGGTGTAGTAAGCCTGCGGCTCCAAGACGATGCGGCTGAACGTGGGATAGACCGAGGAAAAGGTCAGCGTCGTGCTGTCCTGTGTGGAGACAGCCTGCAGCGTCACGTTGTTGTCCGGCAGCACATAGCCGCTGACGATGAGCCTTGCATCGGACGCATAGAGCTTCAGACCGTTTGTCGCCGTGTAGGTTATATGATTGTCGCTGACGGTATAGCCGTCGATATAGGCATAAGCGCCGGTGAGCTGCGGCGTGCAGGTCGGGTCGGAGGAATCGTCCTCCGATGCGCTTGACGTGGTTTCGGCGTAGCTGCCTGTGACAACGCACATTGTCGCGGTGCCGAGCCCGTGATCGTCATAGGGCGTTATTTTTTTTGTCTCGCCGCACATCACGATGTCGTTCAGCCCGTTGTAAGTTGCCGCAAAGGAGATCTGACCTTCCGTCAGCGCGGCATAATCGGCCGGCAACTCAATCTCAGCGGAATAGGTGGCATAGCGTCCGTCGCCGTCTTTCGCCGTCAGTTCGACGAGCTCGGTATTGGCTAAAGCCGCCCAGACTTGTGAGCCCCCCATCGCAGTTGCCGTGAGCGTGACGGTTTTGCCGTCCGTCAGAACAGCAGAAGTCTCTGTCATGACGTCAACGGCTCGGTCAATAGAATACGTATAAAGCGCGTTTTTATGCTTCACGAGAATTTTATTGGTTCCTTTACGAAGCGGGATTTCGGCGGTAAAGGCGCCATCGTCTCCCTGAACGGCAACCGTTTGCCACGAACCAACAGCCGAACACCACACATGAACCGGGTAGGCCTTGTCCGAAGTGCCGGTGAAAACGGCGGTGGTTCCGTCCTTGACGGAAAAGCCCGTCAGCGTCAGCGCCGTGTACTTAACGTCGTTAAAATATTCGTAATAGGAATAAAGATTGGTCGCGGTGTCATTGTCGTCCACGCTTAATTTTTCGCGGGACGCCATCACGCAGCCGGCAAAGCCGCCGTTGTTGTAGAGCATTTTGACCTGCGTGTTGACCTCGTCCGGCTTTGTCCAACCGCTTCCGGATCGGACAAGATCGTTGCGCACGATGGCGTAGACCTTAGAGGAAGAGGAAAGCGCGGCTGCTGCCCATTGCCGGATGACCGCTTCGGCTCCCGTTTCAGAGGAAATATCGAGCCGGACAAAATAAAAATCCGCCGTACCGTCCGTGAGGTATTTTTTCGTTGTTTCGGTCAGCGTCAGCGGCAGAGAGACACCGAGAAAGCAGCCTTTCTCTGACAATGCGTTCCGGAGCGTTCCGAGCTTGTCCGTCCGGTCTTCCCCTACGTCGTCAAGCGTCAGCATGATACCGTCGGGCTTGTACGCTTCGGCGACGGCAAGCAGCTCGTCCGCTTTGACATCGTGAACCTGAAACTCTTCGGCGGACACAGAGAGAATCACCGTCAGCTCCTGTTTGCGCGCTTCTTCGGTGAGAAGCGTCAGCGTGTCAAGCCCGCCGATGTCATAGTCGGCTTCGGCAGAGTAGCGGATGATGACGGTATTCGGCAGAATGGCGTCCACCTTTTTGAAAACGTCGGAAGCCGCTTGCCGGACGGCTTCTTCGGTAACATCTGTCGGAACAAAATCCGTTCCGGGGTCGACAATATAGCCGCGCATATTGTCCGGCAGCTGTTTGTTTTCGGTCGTCAGGAACTGAAAGACCGTATCGGCGTTCTGCTGCGTCACGGCGTCAAGCGAGAGCGCGGAACCCGTTTCCGGGGAATCGGGAACGGGGCGGAAGGCGTCTGCAATCAGCCACGCGATAAAAGCCCCTGTCAACAGTAACGCCGCAATGATTAGGATAATGAGAGCTTTTTTCTTCATGATCCGCCTTTCTTTTCTTCCGGCTTCTCTTCCGTCTCGATTTTCGTCTTTTTGGTTTTGATCTCCACGTGGTCGTAGTAGGCCTTGAAGCGGACGGTAAAGAGCGTGTAGGTATCGCAGTTCTTGCAGTAAAAACGGGCGCGGAACGATTGGTTTACGCTTTTCCATTCGGAGACTTTCCGCATTCTTCTGTGGCATTCGTCGCAGAAGCAGACCATCTTGCTGCGATCCACCCGTTCGTCGTGCAGATTGGTGATATATTTGGCCTTATAGAGCAGGCGTTTATAGAAATTGTCGTCGCATACGGAGACATAGGCGGCGATGGTTTCAGGCCGGTAGGCTTTTTTGAAGCAGCGAAGGCTCAGAAGACTGTCTTCCAGAGCGCGATGGGTGGAAAATTCGCTGACGTCGATGCCGAAGAGCGTCGCCGCCGCCGACAGCCCGATTTGCTGTCCGCCGGAGAGCTTCAGAAAATCCTGACAGTATTTTTGCAGATCCATGTAGCGGGTGATGAACGGAATGCCCTCCACATCGCAGAAGAAATGAAGGTTGTCAAGCATCACGCGCAGATCACCGTTGCCCCATGATAAAAAGACGCATTCCTTGTCACCGAGCCACTTGGAAAAGGACGAAACGGCTTTCTGAAACGAGATGCCGCCGTACATATCCTCGTTGGAGATGTGTGTCAGATTTTTGACGCGGCCGCTGAGCTTGTTGGAAAGCTGCGATTTGATCAGGACGGAAAAGGTATCCGCGACTTCGAGCTCGTCGTCGACCATGACGGCGCCGATTTCAATGATTTCATTAAAAAAGTTTTTCAGTTTTTTATTATAAGCGTTATTCCACTCGAGATCCATAATAACATAATACATGGGACGACCCCTTTCAGGAAATCGGATAATCATCTTTATGATACTATACTGCGCGGAATTTGTCAAACCGTAATTTTTTTTGACTGAACCGCTGAATTGTTAAACTGTTCATAGTTTATTCATAGAAAGAGAGCAATGCTGTATATATGTTATGATAAAATGGCATGGGATATAAAATATGTCCGGATTTAAACAGAAAACTTACGGAGGAATGGACAATGAAAAAATTACGCAAAATACTGCCGGTGACTGTCCTTGCGGCATTGCTGACGGTTTTTCTGTGCCTGACGGCTTTTGCCGCAAACGGAATTTCGGATTTTGCGGTCAGCACGGCTTCGGCAGAATCGGCAGGTGAGCTCGGCGCGGTGAAATGGTTCCGCAGCGCGAACGACGGGAAATATTACATCTTTCTTCCCGACGGCGCGTCCGATGACAGCCTGACGGTTTATTTCAAGGCAGATGCTCCCGTTCTGTGCGGCGAAAAAGAGCTGAAAAGCGGAGAGGCGACCGATGTCTTCGCTTCGGGCAGCGCATCGCTGACCTGCGGCGACGCGGTGTATCAGGTCGTCGTGATGGAGTCGCAGGGGATTGGCACGGTGTATATCAACACGCAGTCCGGCTCTCTGTCTGCGGTTCATGCCGACAAGGAGCATAAAGAGCCAGGCGATATTCTGATCCTCGATCAGGACGGAAACGTGCAGTACGACGGTGCGCTGGAATACATGAAAGGTCGTGGCAATTCCACCTGGCTGGGAGACAAAAAACCGTATAATATCAAGCTCGATAAAAAGGCGGATTTGTTTGGCATGGGCAAGAGCAAGAAATGGTGTCTGCTTGCCAACGCCGCCGACGGTACGCTGATCCGCAACGCACTTTCCTACGATCTGGCGCAGACGATCGGCGTGGACGTGACGTCCGATACGGCTCAGGTCAATCTCTATGTCAACGGCTCGTATTTAGGCGTTTACATCGTGACGGAAAAGGTGGAAATCGCCGAAAACCGTGTGGATATTTATGACCTTGAGGGCAATACGGAAGATGTCAATTCTGCAGAGCTTGACAGCTATCCTCTCGCCGGTGCGCAGAATTCGCAGGCGTGGGGGACGATCAAATATGCCGAGATTCCCAATAATCCCGAAGAGATCACAGGCGGTTATCTGTTGGAGCTGGAAAAGATTTACCGTTATGTGAACGAGGCCTCCGGATTTATCACCGATATAGGACAGGCCGTCGTGGTTAAAACGCCGGAATATGCCAGCAAGGCGCAGGTGGAATATATCAGCGCGTATTATCAGGAGTTTGAGGATGCGCTCTATTCCCCGACGGGCTATAACAGCCTCGGCAAGCATTATTCGGAATATGTCGATGTGGAGTCTCTCGCGAGAATGTACATCGTCGATGAGTTCGGCGCGAATTTCGACGGCTGCAGCTCGAGCTTCTATTTTTACAAGGACATTGACGGAAAGCTGACGGCAGGCCCCGCATGGGACTTCGATCTGGCGTTCGCCTTATATGTGTCGAATGACCTGATCAATCACGTTCAGAATCTCGGCGACCCGAATCTGTTGTATATCCAGACCTGCTTCATAGGCAATCACAGAGAGAATAAGAACGCGCTGCTTGCGCAGGCTTTCTCGCATAACGATTTCCAGGAGCTGGTTCAGAAGGTCTGGAATGAGGAAGTCAAGGCGTATTATGATACGTTCCTGAATAACATCAATTCGTTCAGCGCGGCAGTACAGCCTTCGGCGGTTATGAACGCGATCCGCTGGAACATCTTCGGCACGACCGATCCCGCCGCGATCGTGAATCACTATCAGGGACAGGTCAGCTCCGTCCGGAATTACATTGTCGCGCGGTATGCGTTCCTCACCGAAGCGTATGCCGAGGATACATATTTTGTCAAATACGACATCGGCCAATACGGCGATAAGCTGGTCAACGACACGACGATCTACCGTGAGGGCGACACCGTGATCGTCCCGGCGGCTCCCGGTTCGACGGATGAGCTGATGCTCTTTGCCGGCTGGAATACGGAACCCGACGGCTCCGGCGAAACCTATCAGCCCGGCGACGAGCTGGTTGTTGAAGGAAATACCAAGCTCTACGCGCAATGGAAACAGGATTCGAGCTTCAGCGGCAGACTGAAAGCCTTTATCAGAAGACTGACGGCTTTCTTTGCGAAGATCAACAGCCTGTTTGAGAAGATCTTCGGCTGAAATATGAATAAGATGCCCCGTCCGGAATTGAACAAGTCCAGTAAAAACGGACAATAGAAAAAAAGCCCCTCCTATGGTAGA
>CAMEBF010000022.1 GCA_945912145.1 uncultured Clostridia bacterium
TTGAGGGGCGTGTGGTAATCCCGTACGGGTTCAAGTCCCGTCTCTCGCACCAAAAGCGACAAGGCAATAGCTTTGTCGCTTTTTATTTTTCTTATTTTCTGATGTCAATTCCATTTTCAAATAATGAGAAACCGATTCGGGTGCGATCCCCGATCCACTGTCAATGAGGGCTGTCTGATACGACAGCTCTTTTCATTTTGCATCGCCGCAGTCCTTTTCCAAGAGCTTCCGATAAAACCGGAACGCAGAGGGCAGCGCGCAGGTTTCCAGGATTTCTTCGGCGGTTTTCCATTCATACTGCGGAATTGTCGTTTGACATTCAGCGCGGTAGCCGGTCATGTGCCACTCGATATGAGTAAAAATATGCTTCGCCTTACCGCACGGCTCGCAGGACGTCGGAGAAACGCCCAGCTGCGTCAGACAGTCTATGGCTTCTTTCTGCGTCATGCGTCCCGCGGCAGGGTGGAATTCTTCCAACTAAATTTTTTTCGTTTTTTCGTCTGTCTACTTGACAGGGATCACATCATTCTGTTATTCTTGTTTTGCAAGGAGGTAATACCAATGAATCTTAAAGATAGTATAATGTTTTTTGCAGAAAAAATCTTGTAAACCGTTGCAGAAACATTTTTTGCGATCAAAAATAAAGTCACATATAGTGAATGAGTATAAAGGAGATTTCAACAATGAAAAAAACGTATAAAAAAGCGTTCTGTATTCTATTAGTGTTTTCTGTATTGTTAAGCATTTCATCAATTTCAGCAATGGCTGAAACTACTCAACATGCTACCGGATTGATCTGGGACACATGGGAATCGTATCTGAAAAATATGGACGAAACGACGCTTCGGGCTCTGTCAACACAGCGTCCCGGCGATGTTGACGCAGACGGAAAAATCTCCGCTTCGGATGCGCGGTTATGTCTTCGCGCAGCGGCAGCTCTTGAGACGCTGACGGAACCGCAGCGCGCTGCCGCCGATGTCGATAACAGCGCAGATGTTTCCGCTTCGGATGCAAGAAAAGTTTTAAGAACAGCCGCCGGACTGGATGTTTTAGAGGATTTAGCCATCGATACCACGTTGGATTGGGGCCTTGTGATCGGTCCCTTGAAAGGCAGAGGAAGCGGCCGGTATTTCTGGCAATACCGTATCGATCGCGAAGGTCTGACGGTTACTGAAGAAAGCATTGCCCCTCCCGAAGGCAAGGACGGCGCGTCACCGGAGACTTTCTTTGTAATAACTCCCGAAAAACCGGGGAAATATACGGTTACATTCCAATTGACAACTTTCGCGCAGGATACCGTTCTCGACGAGTTCCGGCTGGACATAACCGTGACATAAAAAGAATCCCAAAGCAAAATACGACCCTGCTTCTATGTGAGACAGGGTCGTTCATTTTATCGATAAATCATAATAACGCAAAGTCGGAGCTGCACGTTCGTCCGCTATGACCCGTCTCATTGTGTTTTGTCACTGCACTCTTTTTCCAACAGCTTCCGATAAAAGCGGAACGCAGAGGGCAGGGCACAGCTCCCCAGAATTTCTTCGGCAGTTTTCCATTCATACTGCGGAATCGCTGTCCGGCATTCTGCGCGGTAGCCGGTCATGTGCCACTCGATATGGGTAAAAATATGCTTTGCCTTGCCGCACGGCTCGCAGGACGTCGGAGAAACGCCCAGCTGCGTCAGACAGTCTATGGCTTCTTTCTGCGTCATACGGTCTGCGGCGTTCGGGAACTCCCACATACCGCCGAGCAGACCGCTGTCCGCACGGCGATGCAGCGCGATTTTGTCGCCGCAAGAGAGCAGAAAGACCGTCAGTTCCTCTTCTTTGCGCGCTTTTTTCGGACTTCGTACGGGATAGCGATCCGTCTCGCCGGCAAGGTGCGCACGGCAGACAGCGTTCAGCGGACAGACGGCGCATTTCGGCTCGCCGTTCGGAATGCAGACCACTTCGCCCAGCTCCATGATACCCTGCGTCAGGTCGGACGCCTCTTCGCCCTCCGGATAGACCTCACGCAGAAGCTGCGTCACGTCTTTTTTGACCTTCGGCTGCATGATGTCCGCGTCGCACGCCGTCAGTCGCATCATAACGCGCAGGACGTTGCCGTCCACCGCCGGTTCTCCCTGACCGAACGCGATGGACGCGATCGCGCCGGCGGTATACTCCCCGATACCGGGCAGCTTCCGCAAATCCTCCGCTGTTCCCGGCAGCTCGCCGCCGTAAGACGAAACGACCGTCTGCGCCGCCTTTTTGAGGTTCCGCACACGGCTGTAATAGCCCAGCCCCTCCCAGAGCTTCATCAGCTTGTCGTCGTCCACCTCTGCCAGATCGCGGATTGTCGGCAAGGCCTCCAGAAATCGGGCATAATACGGAATCACCGTCTCAATGCGCGTCTGCTGCAGCATCGTTTCGGACAGCCACACATGATACGGCGTTTTGTCCGCACGCCACGGCAGCTCCCGTTTGGCGTTCTGATACCAGCCGACGATCAGCGGCACGGCGGTTTGCAAATCTTTTTTCTCCACGGCTTTTCTCCTGCGCTCATAAATTGATAATTTTATTATAATCGGAATCGTGATTTTTTTCAATAGAAAAAACAGCGCCCCATGCAGAGACGCCGTTACTTTTTATAAATCCAAGCCCGCAGGGCTTCCGAAACTCTTCACTCTTCACTTTTCACTCTTCACTGCGAAGCTCAAATCCACTGTTCCGTCTCCCCGAACTCCAGAATATCCGCAATGCGCTTGCTCGCCTTGCCGTCGCCGTAGGGATTGGAGGCGTGGCTCATTTTTTCGTATTCGTTTTTATCAGTCAGGAGCTGACGGAACGTCTCATAGATAAAGTCCTCCTGTGTGCCGACGAGCTTCAGCGTGCCGGCGCGGATTCCCTCGGGACGCTCTGTCGTATCGCGCATGACAAGCACGGGCTTGCCGAGAGACGGCGCTTCCTCCTGCACGCCGCCGCTGTCCGTCAGAATCAGATAGGAGCGCGCCATGAAGTTATGGAAATCGAGCACGTCGAGCGGTTCGATCAGATGGATTCTGTCCTCATCGCCGAAGACCTCGGCAGCCGTTTCACGGACGACGGGGTTCATATGAATCGGATAAATGCCCTTGATATCCGGCGTTTCGTCGATGATCCGACGGATGGCGCGGAACATATGGCGCATCGGTTCGCCGAGATTCTCGCGGCGGTGCGCCGTCAGCAGAATCAGCCGGGAGCCTTTTGCCCATTCCATTTCGGGGTGCGTGTAGTCGTCGCGCACCGTGGTTTGCAGCGCGTCGATTGCCGTATTGCCCGTGACGAAAATCGAATCCGCGTCCTTGCCCTCTTTGAGCAGATTATTCTTTGCCGGTTCGGTCGGCGCAAAGTTATAACGCGCAATGATGCTGACCGCCTGCCGGTTGAACTCCTCGGGATACGGCGAATAGAGCTGATAGGTGCGCAGTCCCGCTTCGACATGACCGACGGGAATCTGCAGATAGAAGCACGCAAGCGCCGTGACAAAGGTCGTGGAAGTGTCGCCGTGAACGAGCACGACGTCCGGCTTCACCTGTTCGAGCACGCCCTTGATTTTCAGCAATATGTTCGCGGTGATGTCAAACAGCGTCTGCCGCTCTTTCATGATCGAGAGATCAAAATCCGGCGTGACACCGAAGGTCTCCAGTACGCTGTCGAGCATCTGCCGGTGCTGTCCCGTGACGCAGACGACGGTTTTCAGGTTTTCGCGTTTTTTCAACTCCAGCACAAGCGGACACATTTTGATCGCTTCGGGTCTTGTACCAAAAACAAGCATGACGGTTTTCATAAAATCACCCTTTTACAGTCTGTAGGTGCCGTCCAGATGGCAGATATTTCTGGTATCGAGGACGATCTTGCCATTGAGTTTTTCCATATTCTGGCGGATCTCGTCGTGACCGACAAGCAGAACGACCATGTCCACATCGTTCAGGAAAGCGTCGAAATCGTGATACTGATTCTCGCAGACGTCACGTTTGACGTACGGGTCGTACACCTTGACGCCGCTTGCCAAGTGCCGCTCCATGCTCTCGAGCATCTGGAGCGTCGGGCTTTCGCGGATATCATCGACATTTTCTTTATAAGTAAGACCGTACAGACCGACGCGGGACACATCTTTCATGCCGTTTTCCTGCATGATGTCGTGAATGCGGCCGAGCACGAACTCCGGCATGGAATCGTTGATCTGACGCGCCTGACGAATCAGGTTGGCAAGCCCGGGATAATCACCGACGAGGAACCACGGGTCAACGGAAATGCAATGACCGCCGACGCCGGGGCCGGGCGACAGGATATTGACTCTGGGGTGCTTATTGGCGATGCGGATGATCTCGTAGACATCCATATTGTCGCTGCGGCAGATTTTCGCAAGCTCGTTGGCGAACGCGATATTGATATCGCGGAACGTATTCTCCACAACCTTCGTCATTTCGGCGGTGCGGATATCCGTCACGACGATCTCACCCTCACAGAACGAAGCGTAAAGCGCCTTGACCTTTTCGCCGATCGCGGGATCGTCCGCGCCGATGGTTCTGGAATTGTGCTTGAGCTCATAGACCATATTGCCGGGAATGATGCGCTCCGGTGCGTGTACGATGTTGATGTCCTCGCCGATGACGAAGCCGTTCTCCTCAATGACGGGACGCACGAATTTATCGATTGTGCCGGGAGAAACGGTGGATTCGATCACGACTGTCGCGCCTTTCGGGCAGACCTCCATAACGTTTTTCACCGCGCCGGTGACGTAGCTTGCGTCGATTTTTTTGCTGGCCTTATCGTAAGGAGTCGCGACCGCTACGATGTACAGATCGGTTTTCTGATACTCCGTCGAAAAGCGGATGCCGCACTTGACGGCCTCCTTATACAGATCGTCGAGCCCGTCCTCCTCGAACGTGGTATGACCGTGATTGAGCGTATCGACAAGCGACGCGTTGTAATCCGTGCCGACGACCTCCACGCCGTGCGACGCGAACATCAGCGCGGTGGGCAGTCCGATATAGCCAAGTCCTACAATGTTAATCATGATGGATTCCTCGATTCTATCAATTTAACTTCTTTATCTATGGTAAACGGCTTTGCCGTGTGTTCGCGCACATAGCGCGCCGCGTTTGCGGACATCTCAGAAAACAGCTCCGGCTTGCGCACAAGCTTTAAGATGGCGTCGGCGACAGCCTGCGCGTCCTCCGGCGGCACAACAATGCCGCAATCGTCCTTTACGAACTCCGGGATCGCCGCAACGGCGTTCGCCACCGGCACAAGTCCCGAAGACATCGCCTCGTCACGCGAGACGCCCTGTGTGTCCATGCGCGTCGTCGCGATATAAATGCCGTGCGTTTTGTGAAGTTCCGCGATCTGGCTCTGCGTCAGGAAACCGCGGTGCAGATGCACATTGGGGAATTTTTTGAGCAGATGCGTATCCTCCTCGAACCGTTCGCCGTCGCCGTAGAGGTCGATCGTCATGCGGGAAAACTCCGGCGCTTCGCTGAGTTTCAGAATCGCCTGCTGCGTGATATCGTTGGCGTAGGTCAGCGTGCTGAACGACTTGACGGACATGATCGAAAACCTCTGCTCGGGGTCTTTCTTCTCATACAAGAACAGCTCCGTATCAATGCAGTTATGAATGACGGACGCCTTTTCGCTCAGATCGACGCCGTAGTCCTCTTCGATCTGCTTTTTGAAAAACTCCGAAACATAGACAAAACGGATGTCGTATTTTTCGGAATAAGCAAAAATCTCTTTCCAATGCGCGACGCGCTTTTCGGAGGCTTTCTTCGCTTCCTCAATCTCCGCCTCCGTTTTGTAATTGAACTGACGGCGGTACCACGGCTGAATATCGCTGCCGTGGCTCCAGACGATCAGGTGTATTTCATCGAGATAATTTTTGAGCACGCTCCACAGGTACGGCGTCAGGAAATGCACGCAGACGGTCTTGATTCTGCCGTTTTCGAGCGCAGCGGAGAGCTTGCCGGCGTCGCCGTCCGTCACATTGATACCCTCGAATTCCCGATAGCCGTTTTCGTTCCACATATTGATGCACATCATGTCGGGCAGCAGCCCGCTTTCCTTATAGAGCAGGTTGCGCTTGTGGACGAACATATAGCGGTACAGGTCGTCGTAGGCCGGGTAATGGTCGGCGAGAATGAGCGTTTCCGAGCGTGACAAAAACGGCGTGCCGTTGTTCGCGGAGAGCGTGCCGCCTGCCATGATGCCCGAAAATTCGCGTTCGCCACTGCCTTTGACACGCAAGGAAAGCTTGACGAATTTCGTTTTGTCGGGGATTTTTGCCGTCAGGAGCCGTCCGACGCCGGCGTGCGCCGAGCCGAGCTCTTTCATCACGCCGTCATAGAACGTGCAAACGGATTCCGCGTCCAGTTCTCCCGAGCCTTGGAATAAAATAGAAAATTTATCTTTCGCAAAAAAGTCGTCGATCAGGAATTTCCGCGAGAAATCGACATAGGCGGTCTTTTCGCCTTTGAGTTTCGAGGAAACGATGAAGCGGCAGCCCTCTGTTTTAACCTCGATGCCCTTTTGCTTGCCGTGACACATCGACATCATTTCCTGCGGCGTGATGCGCAGAATATCGGAATCGAGCTTGGCGTAGTGAATGGATTTCGCCGCCGCGTGAATGACGGACAGGTCAATGCCCTTGTCCGCGACGAAGAGATCGTCGGATTCCTCGCAGATTTCAGCCGGATTGTTGCGGCAGTAGTTAAATTCGTCGGTGCACAGGAAATTGCCCGTCAGCGTCACGCCGCTTGCAAAGGCATTGACATCGCCGACACATTTCGATTTCACAATGCTTCTCGTGCTGAAAAGCGCCGTACACGGTTTATACGTTCCGTCCATATTGCCGCAGACAATGCCGGACGGCGTTTTTTCATAATAACAATTTTTGCCGAAGCCGTCCGCGTCGCTGTAGCGCACGGACAGGACAAGGTCTTTCAGGTAATTCTCGCCGTAGTGGTCATTCGCGTCGAACGATGCGACAAAGACATTTTCCGGGAGCGTGTAGCCGTCCCCGGGAAAAACAAGCGTCTTTTTGGCGTAGGTCTGCTTGTCAAAAGCCGCCTGTACGGCGTTCTTCTCGTCTTCCGTCTTCGCAGCGGAAATCACAACGACTTCGGGAAGCGGTTTCCGAAGATCGCGTCCAAAGACGCACTGCGCGATATAGCCGAGCCTGTCCTCGCACAGATGCTGTTCCATCACGGCGCGCAGACCGAGCAGACGGTATTTGCGATAGCGTTCCGGTGTGCCGCAATATTTGTCCAGATGGCGTTTCATTTCGTCGGCACTGTTGGTGCAGACGGTCAGATCGCCGAAAAGATTCTTCGCGCCTCTGGCATAGTTGCCGACCGAAACGGTGTTCGATGCAAGCAGCTCAAAGACGCGGCGGGCAAACATCGTCTGCGACTGACCGACGGAATTCATGTTGATGCCGTAGTTGTAGCCCTTGTAGGCGATATGGATATCCTCGGGCTTGAGGTTGCCGATAATCATTTTATTATAGCGCGCCGGGAATGCGTGCTCGGGACGCGCCGACCCTAAGTTGCGGTCAAAAATATCGAGTCCCTTGCCCTTTTCAAACACGTCGGCGAACGCGTCAAAGACCATCGAACGGTCTTTATAGCGGTGATAGTACGCGCCGGCAAAGCAGAATTTATCCTTGCGGTCGTGAATCTCAAGGGGATTATGCACCAAAGGCTGCGCGGAAAAATGCAGCAGATAAACGTTGTCGTGCTGGAGCGTCCGCTTATACCGTTCGATGCAGTCGAAATCCGTGGTAAACACATAATCGGCGCAGGACGCGGCGGACATGAACACATCCGTATAAACCGGATCTTCCTTGTTCCAGAAAATGACGGGAATGCCCTTTTCGTGGCAGTACGCCGTCATGTCATAGAGGTCCTTGCTGCCGTTCGCGATCTTTTTGTACCAGGAGTTATCCTTGCCGTTCCAGGCGGATTCGAGGAAAAACAGATCGGGGCAGAATTCGTCGATCTGCTCTTTCCATTTGTCCGACGTAATCTCCCTGAGCACGCACTCGCTTTTGAAATTGCCGAGCGTAAACGCGTCCATGACGGCGGCGACCTTCAGCTTTTTCAGCTCGCGACATTCCGTCTTAAAGGCGGACGGCGTCTCTTCCTCCCCGCCGAACGCGACGCCGTTTTCCGTCAGGATCGCTTCGAGCGTATCGCGGCGTTCTTTCAGATTTTTCAATAAATCGTCCACATATTTTGTATTCATACCGTATCTCCCGCGCTTCTCTGAAACTGTTTCAGCTCCGTCTTCTCTTCCATTCCCGCAGAAGACGGTAGATTTTCAGCAGGAAGCGTCCGATGGGGTTATTTTCGATCTTCGCGAATTTATTCTTAAACTCATCGTTTTCGGTTTTCAGGCTGTTGAGCTGCACTTCGCAGCGGCGCAGCTCCTTTTTGATTGCCGTCACCGTCTCGATCTGGTTGCAGATATCGTCCCGGCAGGCTTTCAGCTCGCCGAGCAGCAGCTCGTTCTTTTGGCGTAAAGCTTCGTTTTCGGCTTTGAGTTGTTCTAATTCGTCCATACGCTGTGCACCGTTCATTCGCAGTATTTTTGCTGATAGTCTTCTAAAACCGGCATCACGGATTTTCGCTGTTCGTTCGTCATGCCGTTAAATTCTCTCGCGAAACCGCAATAGGGCTTGATGATCTCGTCGGGCGTGCCCGTCCCTATCAGCTTGCCCTGATTGATCCAGATTACGCGGTCGCAGAACGTCGTCATCTGCGTGACGGCGTGGCTGACGAAAACAATCGTCTTGCCGGCTTCGCGGAACTCGTCCACTTTTTTTAAGCATTTATCCGTAAAGCTCGAGTCGCCGACCGACAGCGCTTCGTCGATAATCAGAATTTCAGGATTGATATGCACCGCGATGGCGAAACCCAGACGCGAACGCATACCGCTCGAATACGTCTTGACGGGCTGATTGATGTGAATGCCGATGTCGGCAAAATTGATAATATCCTGCTCGATCTCTTTGATCTGCTTGTCCGTGTAGCCCATGAGCAGGCACTTGAAACGAATGTTGTCAATGCCCGAAAGCTGCGAGCGCATACCCGAGCTCGCGCAGAGCATACTGACTTCGCCCTTGACCTCTACCGAACCCGATGACGGCGTCGTGATGCCGGTGATGATGCTTGCAAGCGTCGATTTGCCGCTGCCGTTGAGGCCAACAAGACCGACGCATTCGCCCTTGCGCATCGTGATGCTGATGTCGTCAAGCGCACGGAACGTCGAGACGCGGCTCTCTTTCAGGAGCAGCCCTTTGATTTTTTCGCCGAAGGTAGAATACAGCGGATAGTCCTTGACCACATGCTCGCAGATTACGACATCGCGGTCATTTGTCTTGTCACTCATCGCGATTCCTCCTTACAGCATATCAATGAACTTGTGGCGCAGGCGCATATGCAGCACGCAGCCCGCCACAAACATCACAATCGTAATCGCCCAGAAGATCAGCCCCGTGTCAATATTGTCGGCAAGATGCCAGCCATAGAGGATCGTGTCACGGTAACCGTTCAGGATATAGGCGAACGGATTGAGCTTCATGATGATCGTCAGAATCCGGCTGTCGTCGGACGGCTCCCACATAACCGGAGAAATGAAAAACAGAAAGCGGAACGCCGTGTTGGAAAAATTATGAAAATCGCGGAACAGCACGTTGATCGTCGAGGAGATCAGCGCGTAGCCCGTGATGAAAACCGTCGAAGCAAAAATATAGTACGGCAGCAGCCAGATGCTCAGGCTGACGGGCGTTCCCGACGCGAGCACAACGACGAACACAATCACCATCGAACAGATATGCGTGATGAAGTTCGCGGCGACCGTCTTGACCGGCACAATGGCGATCGGGAAGCGCATGCGCTTGAGCACGTCGCTGAAATTGATGATCGACATATCCGCGCCGAGCATCGCCTGATTCATGTAATACCAGCATATAATACCGATGACCAGCCATACAATATAAGGTACGCCGTTCATATCGTTGCCGCGGCGCAGACCGACGGCGAAAACAAACCAGTACACTAAGATCTGCAGCGCCGGATTCAGAAAGTTCCACAGAAAACCGAAGAACGTTCCGCCGTGCTGGCTTTTAAGCTCGTAACGCGCAAGCCGGAAGAGTCTGACCTTATTCTGCCAGATTTCCGAAACGACCGTCCCGACCGAATGAAAAATTCCCATAAAAACACCCTGCATATTTGAAGTCCGTATACTATTACAATTTTGTATTATACCATTGCCGGAATTTTTTGTCAACACAGCCGCCCTAAAAATTGACACGGGCAGGGCTCCGCCGTCAAAAAACCTGTTGCATTTCGTTTTGCCGTATGATAAAATAATATAGGAAATTCAGATCGTGAGATGAGAAGGTCAATGAAATGCAGCCAATGCGGCGGTGAATTTCCGGCAGGGTCGGTATGTCCGTTCTGCGGTCATTCCGAAACATCGGCGGAGGCGCCGATTCCTACCGTCAGCGCCGAAAGTGAAAGAAGAAAGAAGTCAAAACAAATGGATAAAATTCTGATTATTGCCGTCATTGCGGTACTGTTGATTGCCGTCGTCACAGCGATCGTCATGATCAAACATAAAAAAACACAGCAGGGCGAAGTTTCTGTCGCGGGTTCGGAAAGCGCAGGCGATACGCTTCCTGAGGAAGAGCCGGAGGAAACGGATTTCGATCCCGTCACCTTCAGCGAAGACGTCAGCGTGACCTTTGAGGGCATCACAACCGCTTTCGCCGAAAACCTCGAGGATTTCGCCGCCCAGTCCGCCGGCACGACGGCGTTCAAACCCGAAACAACATCTTTCGGCGGCGCGCAGAGCACGTCTGCCGCTTCCGGATCCGTCGGAAAACCGCAGAAAGAGCCCGAACAGTATCTGGAGGGAACCACCGTGAAAACGACCGACGCGGCCGAGCAGAACGATGACGCCATGCGCGTGATCGCCGCCTTTTTCAGCGGCACCTATTATCTCGACGGCACCATGATCTCCGGAAACGAAGAGATGCCGCTGGAAATCGCCATGGACGGCGCCGATTACGAGGTCTTCACCGAAATGGATGGTTCGGACATCGCGATTATGAACCTCGGCGGCAAGATCTATCTGCTCAATCCCGCCAACAAAAAATATATGGAGCTGAGTTCTGCCGTCCGGAAAATGATGGGCATCACGGATGATATGTTCTCATTTGAATTTACCAAAATCAAGTTTGACGCCTATTCTCCGTCTTCCGTCACACAGGCGACCTACAAGGGCAGTCCGGCCGTCTGCTACTCCTACCGCGGCGACGGCAATGCACTTGATTTTATCACCGTGAATCATGAGATCCGTCAACTCATTGTGTATAACGCCGAAGGAAAAGCCGGAACCGTTCTGGAAACAGATGAATTTTCGGCGCAGATCCCCGACGATATGCTGAATTTTAAAGGTTATTCTAAGACAAACATGATAACATTTATGTCGTCCATGATGTAAAAGGAGGAAAATAAAATGGAGAACAACCAAGAGAATCAGAACATACCCGAAAATAACAACGCGGAAAACGAAATACCCGAAACCGGCGCGCCCGAAACACCGGCGGCCGACGTCTCGTTCAGCCACGACGAACCGATACAGACCGTCAAAAAGAAACCGACCGATCCCAGAAAGAACAATCTGCCGGTCATCCTGCTGATCTGCGTGCTCGTTATTGCCATTGTGGCCGGCGTCATCATCTATCTTGTCAAACACAAGCAGCCCGGCGAAAACCCGGCAAACGGCGAGATTTCGACCGGCGACAACATCGTCGATCCGGAATCCCATGCGCAAATTGATGATACCTATGTGATACCCGAAGGGCTGACAGACGAACAAGGCAACGCCATCTCCAAAGAAGAGATCCTGTCCATGCAGCAGCAAATACAGGAAGCAACCACGCTTTTCAGCGCCGATGTCGGCGTGACCAGCCCGCATGTCATTGAAGAACCGACGACACAGACAGGCTCTTCGTCCTCTTCAGGTTCAACGACCGCGCAGAACACCGAGCTGGTCAACAAAATCGAACCGCAGATCAAGGCGTTTCTGAACCAGTCCTGCTATATGCAGGGTGCGTTCTACAGCGCAGACGGTGAGGGCGGACCAATCACCATGGCCATGGACGGCGATAACTTTGAAACCATGACGAGTTTTGAAAACATCGAGCTCTCCGTTCTCAAGCTCGACGGCAAAATGTACTTCAAACGACCCGCGCTCAAGCAGTACGCCGAGCTGAACGACTCCATGATGGACCTTATCGGCATTTCTCCCGACGATTTCAACTTTTCTTTCGGCGGCGGTGCCCGCTATGATGACATCAAAAAGAATCTTGTCGGCACCTATGACGTTAAGATCGACGGCAAAGACGGCGTCTGCTTCCTGTACAAAACCGGCGAATCCCACATCTATAAATTCTATGCGGTAGACGATTCGCTTACACAGATCGATTTCTGCAAGTCCGACGGCACCGTTGACTCCCAGCTCGTCCTCTCTTATTTTTCCGAGACGATCCCCGGCGATCAGCTCACCCTGAAAGGCTTTACGGAAGCCAGCTTTATCAATATGTTCGCCGATGTGTTTTTAACAGAGAAAGGATAATGCGCCATGCTCTGCCCCAACTGCAAGCGGGAAATTGACGACGACTCCCGTTTCTGCCGCCATTGCGGTGTGGAATTTATCGGCGAAGAATCCGCGCTGAGTATCCGTCCGGAAGCAGACGACGTCTCCGGGTCGGCTTCCGCCGCGCAAACGATCCACAATGCGCCGACGCAGGGATCGCCGTTTTCCAAAACGCCGAAAAACAAAAAAACGCTGGCCATACAACTTCTGACAACGCTGGCTGTCCTGCTTGTCATCTGCGGCGTGCTGCTCACAATAGGCCTCTCGACTGGACGCATCGGCAAATCCGGCGAAGTCGTGACCGACGCCGAGGGTGAACGCATCCGTTCGGGACGCGGAGAGGTGGAAATGGCAGTTCGCGATGTTGACGGGTCAACCCGTCAGATCACAAGCGACAAATCTTTAGTCACGCCGTCCGCCATTCTGAAAGAATATACGTCGGTCATGAATCAGCTCAAGACCGACGCGCCGGCTTTCACCAGCACACGGTATCAGAATCTGCCGACCGATAAGCAGAATCTGGGCGCAGTCGCGAATCTCGTACTGCCGATCATCGAACGCTATGTCACCTCAAAGGACGCCGCCGACCCGGTCTCTTATCCGGCAGGGAACGCCGACAAGCTGCCGCTTGCCAATTCGTCCAGCGGCTGTCTGCTGACCGATGAGACAAAGCTCAAAAACGCCTACTGCGAGATTCTCGGAGATGAGACCTACCGGCTCGTGCTGACGCTGACCGACGAGACAAACCCGACCGTTCTCTCCCCCGGTGCGTCGTATTCGCAAAGCGCGATCAGCGGCATTTTTGAGCCGTATGACCATGCGGATCAGATTTCCGCCATCGCCGATCTTGCGCTGAGCAATATTGATTTCACCTACACCAATTGCACGGCAGAACTGGTTTACAACCATAAAACAAAGCAGGTTCAGTCGCTGCGCCTGACCATGTATGTGGATGTCACAGCCGATGCTTACATCACAAGACTCACCGCCGAAATCGTCGATGTCACGGAATATACCGATTTCACATACTGACTTTTTACAGTCAAAGTATCCCCTCAACATCGGAAATGTCAATTTTCGTATTTGTCAGATTGGAATATCTATCAAAGATGATCATTTGTACATTGCTGCAAACACTATGATATCTTGACATTTCTAACTTGTGTGTGCTACACTATATGTGTCGTTCGCTTTATTATCCATCTAATATCCTCCGTTTCGTTTGAGTTCTTGCGGTTGGTAGCCTCTTTTACTCTATCAAAACGGAGTCTTTTTTTGCAATCCTATTTCTGCCACCAAAGTCCGTACATTCCACCTGCATAGCAGGTGGTTTTTTTATCGGTATAAAAAAAAGTCCGCCGGGATTTCCCGACGGGCTGATTCTGTTGAGAAAGGTTACGAGCCGGCAATTCACCGCTCACCGGAACAGGATAAAACGCTTACTCTACCGGTGTAAACATACTCACAAGGTCGCCGACTTCCTCTTCCGTTTCAGCGGTGATACAAATCACAACCATGTAATTATCAAGTTTTCTGACAAAATAACCCTGAACCACGCCGCCCCATGACATGAAAGCTGTTGTGTAGCCACGTTCTGCGACAATTGTCGTTGAATAGTCATCATATAACTGTTCAACGCCAAAATCAACATTCTGCGTCATAAGCTGCTGTGTGACTACATCCAGATATTCATCTTCAGTATAATCCTCACCCGAAGGCAATTTTTCACAGATAACAATCACAGAAGAAACAAAATCGTCCGACGTCACACACAGACCAATCTCTGTTGCTTCATCTCCGGTATAATAAAATGCTTCTCCGGGATCGGAAAATCCGTCGGGAATCACAAATTGCAGATCGGCCCACTCGTTGGTGTAGACATTGCCGCTTACCGCGCCTTTTGTATAAGAGGCTTCACGCTTCGTGGTTGTTTCAGCCGGCTTTTCCGGAGCCGGATCGGACGAAAGCTCTTTTTGATCCTCTTTATCTTCATCGGTTTGGGCGACAACAGCCTTATCGGCTATCGCACCATTGGCAGAATCTTTCTTGTCGCCTTTCACAGAAACGACGATCAGAACCACAAGCAGCACCACTACCGCAACGCCAACAACCATAAGCAGAATATGCCACCACTGCAACCCCTTCTTTTTAGGCGGCTGCATATTGGCGCCGTTGTCATACTGCGGGGGATAGGGCATCGACGTATAGGTGCCCTGCTGGGTCGGCGCATAAGACTGCTGATCCGGCATGTAAGGCCGCTGGTTCGGCGCGTAAGCCTGCTGATTCGGTGTATAGGCCTGCTGGTTTGGCACGTAGGACTGCTGATCCGGAGTATACGCCTGCTGATTTGGTGTATAGGGCTGCTGATTTACCGGATTGTCTGCGAAAATAAATTCCGGGCTGCCGCATTGCGGACAAAATTTCGTTTGCGCCTCAACCTGATTGCCGCACCGCGAACAAGTTTTTAAATTACTCATCATGATCTCCTTTTTCTTTAAGACACCCTTATAATTTTTGCAAAGACGGACTGTTTGGAATTTCGTTATCCGCGCTCCTCACAATTCGCCCTTTCACAATTTTAACAGAAAAAGAATACAAGTATTTTTATCAACTTTATTCATCAATACGCCGATCAATCGGCTGGTTCTTTCCAATGATTCAGCTTCGGAAGCTGCGATTCAAAATAAGCTCTCGCCTGCTCCGGCGGCCAGGCTTCGTTTGCCATATGCGCCACAAGAAAATCCGTCAATTCAGAAAGACCGGTATAGACAAATTTGCCGTCCGCATAGCACCATTTGCAGTATTCCTCATTGAAGGAGCCATCAGGCTCTTTGCTGATCGAAGAATCCTCCAGCGGCATTCCGCAGCATTGGCAGATCAGTTGGCGCGGAGCCCCTAAAAGCGTATTGATCGACACATCGAAAAACTTCGACAGGAGCTTCAGCGTCTCCGTATTCGGCACGGTTTCGCCGTTTTCCCAGCGGGACACCGCCTGACGGGTCACAAAAATTTTTTCTGCTAATTCATCCTGCGATAATTTGCTCTTGGTTCGTAATTCCAACAGTATATCTTTTGTATCCATATCGTTTTTCACCTCACAGACAGTATAGCATAAAAAAGAGAAAAAGCAAGCAACGGGCTGTTGCGTCTGTGAACATTAATTCGGAATCGTTTTTTACATCAGTTAAAAGCGCATTTCCTAAAATCAGGCAAAATTCGGAATCAGACATGGATCAGTTTGTTTTTTCATCTTCAAAAAAAGCGTCGCAGAAAACAAATGCGTCTTTCTCTTTGTCATATTTCAGAAACGAAACAGCCGTACCGATAAAATCCGAGTGACCGTATAATAATGTATACTGACCGCATCTGATTTCATACACGCCGTTATGATCCGCATCATACAGCTCAAACGTATAAAACGCATCAAGCGATAATTCTATTTTTTCTTGGAGCCATAACTGATTATAATAGTTCTCGTCCCTGCCGGAGAGCGTAAACGTTTCATGGTATCCCGTGAATCTGTTTTCTATTCCGAATTGTTTATCTTTCGCAAATTGCAATAGCAAGTTGCGGACAAATTATTTTAAAACATACATTGAAATTGGGTCATTTCCACTCAAAAATATTAACCACTTTATGTCATATATTGACATTGCAGTTCTTTTGTGATATCTTGGTAAGATAATCATGTGTATTTATATTCAGGAGGCTATATGTATAATTTTAAAGACGGTGATACCGTTCTTTTTCAGGGAGATTCAATTACAGACGGAAACCGTGGCAGAAGTGACGATCCTAATCACATCCACGGCCACGGTTATCAGTATATACTCGCTTCAGAGATATACAGCGATAACCTTGATAAAAATATAACTGTTATTAACAGAGGCGTCAGCGGTAACAGAATATCGGATTTGTATGACAGATGGGAAGAAGATTGCATTAAACTAAACCCTACTCTGGTCAGTATTCTTATAGGAATAAACGATGTATTATCCCGCTTCGAAAACATCGGCGGCTCTGATCCGCAGAGATTTGAAGAATTATACAGAAATCTTCTTGACGGTGTACTTGAAAACAATCCCGATACGGTTATTGTGATAATGGAGCCTTTTTACGGTCGGTCAAGAAGTCTTGATTTTTATTATTATTGCAAAAGAAACGTCCCTATATATGCGGAGATTACAAAAAGAATTGCCCTGGAATACAATGCGGTATTTGTGCCGCTACAAGATATATTTGACAGGTTTATAGAAAACTCCGACATTTTTAAAGTAATATGGGACGGAGTTCATCCGACTACCGGCGGACATGGTCTGATTGCGAAAAGGTGGAAAAAATGCGTTGAGAACAAGTTAAATACAGAATAATTATTTGTTAAATTAAGATGTAAAACTCCTTTTTTTAGTATTCTTTTTCAATTAACCAAACCATAATCACTTTGCCCAAGCGGCATTTGGTAATTGACATTCCGGAATACCTCTTTTGAGTCCGTATTCCTTTGCTTCTCGTATTGTTCACCGCAATCACGATTAACCTTGAAAATTTTATCATTGTAGATTATGTAATGGTAATCGTCGCATTTCAAATCGCAATACCATATAGGTGCCTCAACCATCGCAGACTGCAATTTAGGTAAGATATCGTCAAGTCGGCTTTCGTCTGTTTCCACTACCCACATTATACCGTCATCGTTAATTTCTTCAATAATTTCAAATTCATTGACGATGGATTTATCGCTTAAACTTTCTTCAATTATGCAACCTGTATATTTCATTTTTTACCTCGCTGATAATTTAAAAATTCAGCAAAGATGTGGTCTAACCTCCTGTCTTTGCCCCTTAATTTTAATTATCAATAGTATTGTAACACATATAATGAAATATTGCTACGCAATATGAAAAATCTTACGATTATGAAATATTTTGTCGTAAGACAAAATGTGAAATAAAATAAATCCTTCATACGCCGCAGCGTATTTCATAGCGTCAGCTATTTCATATCCGAAGGATATTTCACAAATCCGCAAGGATTTATTTCATTGAAAAAAGCACTTCCGAAGAAGTGCTTTTTTCATGTGTTTATGTAACGAAAATCAAACTGTTTTAACACTATTAAATCCGCAGGATTTGTATATCATCAATTCCGTAAGGAATTGCATATCATCAAGCCGACTGACTTTTTATGCACACCTAAAGGTGTGATGAGATACAACTCGCTTTGCGAGTTGATGATATACACGCTAAAGCGTGGTGATATACCAAGCCTGTCGGCTTGGATAAAAAAATCTCGTTCCGTAGAACGAGATTTTTTGGCTCCCCAAGTTGGACTCGAACCAACGACCCTGCGGTTAACAGCCGCATGCTCTACCGACTGAGCTATTGAGGAATGTTGTAACCGGACTTATAAAAGTCCGGTATTGGTGACGGCATCGCCCTATCTTCCCGGGCCGCTTCCAGCCAAGTATTGTCGGCACTGCAGAGCTTAACTACTGTGTTCGGGATGGGAACAGGTGGAACCTCTGCGCCAAAGACACCGTCTATATGTTATACGAGTTGCCTCGCATAAGCTCGATTGTGGTGACCCGTAGCGGATTCGAACCGCTGTTGCCGGCGTGAGAGGCCGGAGTCTTAGGCCACTTGACCAACGGGCCAGATGAAATGGTGCACCTTCAGGGACTCGAACCCTGGGCACCCTGATTAAGAGTCAGGTGCTCTACCAACTGAGCTAAAGGTGCGCTTCACTGAAGGATGAATGCGCCTTCAAAACTAAACAAAGGAGGAGTGAAGAGAACCAAATGAAGAAAGGACAAGCCCTCG
>CAMEBF010000023.1 GCA_945912145.1 uncultured Clostridia bacterium
ACAGGTGCTATGCACCCAGCCGGGAGCATAGCGCCGTTTGTTGTCAGCAGCCCGCTTCACGGTCTGCGTGTAGTTCCTTGTAAACTGACCTAAATTTGTGACATAATAATTACGAAATATAAAATATGTTTGTCCGCAGTTTTGATATATTGACGTTCTCTAAGGGGGTTAAAAATGAGGAAACAATGAAGATTTCGTGATATTAAACATTCTTGTTGGATTTATAATTTGAATTGGAGGCAGTTTTATGAATAAAAAATGGAAACAGGTTTTATCTTGCTTTTTGATTTTGCTGCTTTTGTCTATTGTTTCATTGGGGACTACTGCAAGCGCGAAAAGTACGGATTCTTTAAACGGACATTTAATAGAAATAGGAGAATACCCGCAAACGGAAGTAACAGATGAAAATCTTCTTGTTGAATTAAATGGGTTAGAACTTAATTGGCAGAGTTACGAATACCTTAATGAACAAAAAGAACGCAGCGACTATATGAAATTTGCAGATGTTTCATATGATGGAAATAAATATCGTGCCGTCGTTTTTTCTGAATACAGACCTGATTTTTATTTTATAAACGGCGATTCCGTACAAAAGCAAAACGGTTATGAAACAGATCAGGTTTATTGGTTTCGGTATGAACCGTTGAAATGGAAATTTCTTGACGAGACCACGGGGTTGGTGCAATCTTTACTTGTTATTGATTCTCAAGCGTATAATGATGTGATTTATAACATAGAAGACGATTTTTACTGTGATCCGGATTGCACGATTTCAGCATATGATTATACATCAAGTTCTCTTCGAGTATGGTTGAACAGAGTTTTTTACAATCAGGCGTTCAATGAAAAAGAAAAACAGATGATTCATTATACACAAATAGATGCAACTGAATCAGATAAGGTTTATTTGTTGTCATTCGACCAAGTTAAATATTATTTTTTTTATAGTGATATTACTAATAGGCCCTTGATATATGATGATGAAATATTTAGAACCGATTATGCAAAAGTGCAGGGAAATTTTTGCGATAATGAGGATTTGGATCGCGCTTACGCTTATTGGATGCTTGGAGCAGACTCGAAATCGGGTGGGGGAATTCACGGATGCTCAATAGGTGCCTCAATTATTTCTGGACAAACAGTCTACCATAGTGGAATGACAAATAATTCTATTGGTGTTCGTCCTGTTATGCGTATTGATAAAAGCTCCGGATTGTTCGTTGCGCACGACTGTACCGAATGGACAGTTGATGTCCCCGCAACTTGTGAGAAGGTTGGATTAAAATCAAGGTATTGCTATACCTGCGGAATTACTGAATACGCTGATATTGATATTGTGTCTCACAGCGATACAGATAATGACGGAAAATGTGATATGTGTAAAAAAAGTATGTTTTATCTGGCTATAAAACCGTTCTTGGAATTTCTTTCGAGGCTGTTCGCAAGGTTGAGTGAGATTTTTGCCAGTATTTAATCGTAAATTATGATTCTTGTAAAACTGCAGCATTTTTGTTGCAGTTTTGCTTTTTTGAAGTTGGAGTTCGCTTATGATGCAACTTCTGTTTTCGCTCCCCGAAAATTATGCGAAACTTATTCGGATTTGTAAAAAAATTATCGGATTTTCTATCATTTAGTCCTTTACATTTCCGCTTTGAAGTGGTATTATTATGAGTGGTAAATTAACTCATATAGAAACCTAAGGAGGAAATTATATACCATGGCAAGAAAAATGAAAACTATGGATGGTAACAACGCTGCGGCTCACGTGTCGTATGCGTTTACCGAAGTAGCGGGAATCTATCCCATCACTCCCTCAAGCCCCATGGCCGACTACGTTGATCAGTGGTCCGCTCAGGGTCTGAAAAACATTTTCGGCACGACCGTTAAAGTCGCCGAAATGGAATCCGAAGCAGGTGCTTCCGGTACGGTTCACGGCTCTCTTGCAGCCGGCGCGCTGACCACGACGTACACCGCTTCGCAGGGTCTTCTTCTGATGATCCCCAATATGTATAAAATCGCCGGCGAGCTGCTGCCCTGCGTGTTCCACGTATCGGCGCGCTGCGTTGCGTCCCACGCGCTGAACATCTTCGGCGATCATTCCGACGTTTACGCCTGCCGTCAGACCGGTTTCGCCATGCTCGCGGAAACCAATCCGCAGGAAGTTATGGACCTCGGTGCCGTCGCACATCTTGCTGCCATCAAGGGCAGAGTTCCGTTCATCAACTTCTTCGATGGTTTCAGAACCTCTCACGAGATCCAGAAGATCGAGGTCTGGGATTATGACGATCTGAAAGACATGGTCGATATGGATTCTGTTGACGCGTTCCGCAAGAGAGCGCTCAACCCCGAGCATCCCGTTATGCGCGGTTCTCACGAAAACGGCGATATTTTCTTCCAGCACCGTGAAGCCTGCAACAAGTATTATGATGCAGTGCCCGAAATCGTGGAAGAGTATATGGATAAAGTCAATGCCAAAATCGGCACGAACTATAAGCTTTTCAACTACTACGGCGCGCCCGATGCCGAGAGAGTCATCGTTGCGATGGGCTCGATCTGCGACGTTGCCGAAGAAGTGATTGATTACCTCACCGCGAAGGGTGAAAAGGTCGGTCTTGTCAAAGTCAGACTGTACCGTCCGTTCTCCGCGAAGAGACTGGCGGAAGCCATTCCCGCAACCGCGAAAAAGATCGCTGTTCTTGACAGAACCAAAGAGCCCGGCGCGATCGGCGAGCCTCTTTACATGGATGTCGTGACGGCTCTTGCTTCGCAGGGCATCGTCAAGACCGTCATCGGCGGCCGTTACGGTCTCGGTTCCAAGGACACGCCGCCTTCAAGCATCTTTGCCGTTTATGAGGAGCTTGCCAAGGATCAGCCCAAGGCGCAGTTCACCATCGGCATCAACGATGACGTTACGCTTCTCTCGCTTCCCGAGCATGAAGCCCCCAACACGGCTGCGGAAGGCACCATCGAGTGCAAATTCTGGGGTCTCGGCGGCGACGGTACGGTCGGCGCGAACAAGGACTCCATTAAGATCATCGGCGATCATACCGACAAATACGTTCAGGCGTATTTCCAGTACGACTCCAAGAAGACCGGCGGTATCACGATTTCGCATCTGCGTTTCGGCGATCACCCGATCAAGAGCCCCTATTATATCAACAAGGCCGACTTCGTTGCCTGCCATAACCCCTCTTATGTTTCCAAGGGCTACAAGATGGTCAACGACGTCAAGCCCGGCGGTACGTTCCTGATCAACTGCCAGTGGACGCCCGAAGAGCTGAGCCATCATCTGAACGCCGAAGCGAAGAGATATATCGCGAAGAACAACATTCAGCTCTACACCGTAAACGCGATCGACCTCGCGCAGCAGATCGGTCTGGGCAAACGCACGAACACCGTTCTGCAGTCCGCGTTCTTCTCTCTTGCTAAGGTTCTTCCCGTTGAGGAAGCCATCGGCTATATGAAAGAAAAAGCCCAGAAGTTCATGAAGAAGGGCAAAGAGATCGTTGAAATGAACGAAAAGGCCATCGACGCCGGTGCTACGGCGTATGTCAAGATCGACGTTCCCGCCGATTGGGCGAACGCGGTTGACGAGCCCGAAGAAAAGGTTACGGACGGCGCTCCCAAGCTTGTCAAGATGGTCAATGACATCATGATCCCCGTCGGCAAGATGAACGGCGATTCTCTTCCCGTTTCCGCTTTCGTCGATCATGTTGACGGTACGTTCGAGCAGGGTGCTTCCGCTTACGAGAAACGCGGCGTCGCGGTTATGGTTCCCGAGTGGAATGCCGAGACCTGCGCGAAATGTAATAAGTGCTCGTTCGTCTGCCCGCACGCGACGATTCGTCCGTTCGCCATGAGCGACGAGGAAGTTGCCGCGGCTCCCGCGAACATCAAGATTGCTCCCAAGCCCGTTGTCAAGACGGATTACAAATATACGCTTGCGGTTTCCCCCATGGATTGTATGGGATGCGGCGTATGTGTCGGCGTATGCCCCACGAACTCCCTGAAGATGGTTGCGCGTGAATCCCAGGAGGATATGCAGAGCGTATTCGATTACTGCGTAGCCAACGTGACGGAGAAGCCCGAGACGACCGAAAAGATGAACGTCATCTCCAGCCAGTACAAGCAGCCCCTGCTTGAGTTCTCCGGCTCCTGCGCAGGCTGCGCCGAGACGTCTTATGCAAGACTTATCACGCAGCTCTTCGGCGACAGAATGTATATCTCCAACGCGACCGGTTGTTCGTCCATCTGGGGCGGTCCGGCGGCAACGTCGCCCTACACCGTCAACAAAGACGGCCACGGCCCTGCATGGGCAAACTCCCTCTTCGAGGATAACGCCGAGCACGGCTACGGCATGTATCTCGGTCAGGAAGCTGTCCGTGAGAGCCTGATCTCCAAGATCGAAGAGCTTGTGGCAGGCGACGCTCCGGCAGATTTCAAAGCCGCTGCCGAGAAATATCTCGCTACGAAGAACGACGGCCAAGCCAATGCGGCGGCTACAAAAGAGCTTGTTGCGATTATGGAAAAAGCCGATTGCGATAAGTGCAGAGAGATTCTGAAAGAGAAAGAGTACCTCTCCAAGAAGTCCGTATGGATCTTCGGCGGCGACGGTTGGGCTTACGACATCGGTTTCGGCGGTCTCGATCACGTCCTCGCTCAGGGCAGAGACGTCAACGTCATGGTCTTCGATACCGAGGTTTACTCCAACACCGGCGGACAGGCGTCCAAGGCTTCCCAGATCGGTCAGGTCGCGCAGTTCGCGGCAGCCGGTAAGGCGATCGCCAAGAAGAGCCTCGCCGAGATTGCGATGTCTTATGGCTACATCTACGTAGCGCAGATCGCGATGGGTGCTGACCAGAATCAGACCATCAAAGCGATTGAAGAAGCCGAAGCTTATCCCGGTCCTTCGCTCATCATCGGCTATGCGCCCTGCGAGATGCACTCCATCAAGGGCGGCATGGTGAACTGCCAGGCCGAGATGAAGAAAGCCGTTGACTGCGGTTACTGGAATATGTTCCGTTATAATCCCGCGCTCAAGGCTGAGGGCAAGAACCCGTTCACGGTTGACAGCAAGGCTCCCGCAACGGACGCTTACCGTGCATTCATCATGAACGAAGCCCGTTATTCCGCGCTGACCAGATCGTTCCCTGAGAGAGCCGAAGAGCTCTTCACCGAGGCCGAACAGCTCGCAGGCGACAGATATGCTCACCTGATGAAGCTCAAAGCGCTCTACAGCACCGAGGATTAATTCCGAATCATAAAAATGACGCCTCCGACGAAAGCCGGAGGCGGTTTTTTTTGCGTCGCTGTGCGCCGCAGTGAAGTTTGTCCCTGCGGACAAGTGAAGCAGCCCTGCGGGCTTACATTATAAAAAGACGGCGGGCTGTCAGCCCGTCGTCATGTTCATCACAAGTTGTTTATAGTGGCTGCCTTTTTCCTCGAAGTCACGGTAGACGTTGTAGCTCGCGGCAGCAGGAGAGAGAAGGCAGGCTTTTCCTTTCGGGGTGTTATCCACGGCGAAGCGTACGCCTTCGGGCAGATCGGCGACTTTCTGGATATGCGCCTTGCATCCCTTTCCGGCAAGCACGTCGGCGATCTTGTGACCGGTTTCGGGCAGGCAGACGAGATTGTCAATGTCGAGCTTTGCCAGCGCATCTTCAAAATCCGAGTAATCGATGCCGCGATCGAGTCCGCCGATGATGAGCGTACCGACGTTTCCGATCGCCTCGACGGCGCACAGAACCGCTTCGGGTATGGTCGCGATGGAGTCGTTATAGTAATCAACGCCGCCGAACGTGCCGAAATACTCCATGCGGTTCGGTATGCCCTCAAATTTTTCGATTGCGCGGCGAATGGCAACTTCGTCTGCTCCCATACATTTTGCCGCAGCGGCGGCAAAGCCGATGTCCATGGCGTTGTGACGGCCTTTGAGATTGTTGTTGAGTGTGGTCAGCTCCTGCACAAATTCGTCGGGCTGGGCATACACCTTGATGCAGGTGGACTTGAGCGTCGTTTCGTCGAGATAATCCGCAATGCCCTGCGTGCCGTTATAGATGAAATAATCCCCCTGTTTCTGGTGCCTTACGATGTTCAGCTTCGCGCCGACATAGCCGCTCATGCCGTTTTCGTAGTGATCGAGATGCTCTTCGTATACATTCGTCAGTACGGCGATATGCGGCGATGTGCGGGTAAATTCAAGCTGGTGGGAGGACATTTCAATGACGGCGACGCTGTCTGCGTCCTTGTTGATGTCTTCAAAAACGGGCACGCCGATGTTGCCGATCAGACAGGCGTCAAATCCCGCCTCTTTCAGCATTTTGAAAATCAGCGTCGAGGTGGTCGTTTTGCCTTTCGTTCCCGTCACGCCGACAACCGTGCAGTCGCAGAAGCGCAGGAATAAATCCGTCTGACAGGTAATCTCTGTGGTTTCGGGATAAGAGACGCCTAAAAACGCAATACCGGGGCTTTTGAAAACCAGATCGTAGTCGCCTAAATGCTCTAAATAGGCTTCGCCGCAGTCGAACGAGACGTTGTCGTCCTCGAGTGTGACGGTGTTGCGGTCGCCGATGGTCAGGTGCTTTTCCGGCAGATACTGACGGATAAAATGATAGGTGGATTTGCCCTCACGGCCGAAACCGAGAATCAGGATTTTTTTATCTTTGATATAGTCAACAAGATTCTGTGCTGACATTTTCGTACATCTCCTTCACCGCAGGCAGGAACTCCTGCGGAATGTTGTGAATGCTGTTGAACTCCCGGATTAATGGCTCTCTGAGGATCGAGCCCGTGTCAAAGCTTCCGGTGAATTTTTGCAGCAGCAGCGGCAGCTTTTGGACGTTCGCTGTGATTTTTTCGGCGGCAGCCGCCAACGCCCATCGGATTTCGCTGACCGTGCCGACGCATTCAAAGGGCTTGACAGGTGATAATCCGACAAGGCCGTCAAAATCTTTCTCCAGCTCCTGTTTTTCCAGAAGATTCTCGCCGAATATGTGTTCAAGCTGTTCCTGCGGCAGAAACGCCGAAAGAATGCCGTAAACAAACAGGCATTTCGGACAGCTACAGCACCAGATATTCTGCTTGCTGCCGGCGTTGCAGCTCCGGAAGCAGTCGAAATAGGCTTCATGACGGCAAAATTCTTTCGCGATCTGCAACTCGTTGAACGGCCGCAGAATGCTGAAATAGCGGATGCCGGTCAGGATATTTTTTTTGACATAGGCGGTAAAGTCGCGCTCAAATTCGTAGGATTTGGAATACTGATGATTGACTTTGCTGCCGGCAATATTGCCCTCATTTGCGCTCGCTTCGTTCGAGAGAATGATGTTCTCACTGCCGGTCAGATACGCGCAGTAGAGCGACAGAAACGCGACGATCGCCGAGAACGGCGTATGGCCGTTCAGAAAGCCCTGTCGGTTCAGCGCAAGAAGAGACGGTGCAATGGTGCGGTGCGTCCTGATGATGTCGTTTTCGGTGTAGCCGGCCGCCAGGACGGTGTCTGTTCTCGCTTTCTGAGAATTGACGGTGAAAAAAAGAATGTCCGGGTGATCCTTTTTGACGATCTCGGCGGTCACGGCGGAATCCTTGCCGCCGCCGACGGGAACGACCGAACGACCCGTCAGCCGCACTGTCGTATTCTTCGTGTCGATGTCTTCGCCTGTGCAGTCAATCGTCAGGAACGAATCAAAGTCCGCTTCGATGCCGTTGCGATAGAAAAATTCGCCCAGTCCGCCGAAATAGAGCTTTTTCCACCAGTCGCGGCTTTCTTTGTCGAGCGAACCGCATTCGACGATCATACGAGGTGAGCACGTCGCTTTCAGGTAGCTGACGGCTTCGACCATGCCGAGTGAAAATACGATGTTTTTGCCGACAGGGGAGTCGAACGCGTTGACAAGCGTCAGGTTGCTTGTGTCGATGCGGGTTTCGGGACAAAACGTACAAAGACCGTCTGTTTCAAACGTAAAGACGATCCGGATCTCGTTTTCTTCTTTTGTCAGGGAGTAGGAACGGTAGCGGAAAACGGGGTAATCCCGCGTCAGTTCCCGATAGTTTTTTGGATTCATAGGCTCACCGATGGATGAAATTTTGTGTCACTTTATATTTACTATCATTATACATTTTTTATAGCAAAAATCAAGGAATTTTGAATTTCTTTCCGTGATCTATAAAAAAACGACTTTTTTCTAAAAAATCGTCGGAAAATCTCTTGACATAAAAAGCACATTCATGTATAATAACCTAAGTATCGCATTGTCGATGCCCGATATTACGAGAATAACCCCTGCGGTATTATGCGGAGGGAGGGAATATAATGAGCCAGATCAAAGTTAAAGAAAATGAATCCTTGGACAGCGCTCTCAGACGTTTCAAGCGCCAGACATCTCGCGACGGTATCATCCAGGAAGTTCGCAAGAGAGAACACTATGAGAAGCCTTCTGTCGCCAGAAAGAAGAAGTCCGAGGCTGCTCGTAAACGCAAATACAAATAAGCTTTTGATTTTGCAGCGGGTTCTTTTGTGAGCCCGCTTCTGTTTTTCGTGAGGTGATTTTTGTGAGACTGTCTTCTCTGATGGAAGCGCTGCCGCCCGAAATTGACAGCGCACTGATCCTGACGCCGCAGAATCGTCGCTATTTTACGTCCTTCGCGTCGTCGGACGGTTTTTTGCTCGTCACGCGAAGCGGCAGTATTTTTTATACAGACAGCCGTTACATTGAGGCCGCGCAGAAGCAGATCACCTGCTGTGACGTGCAGGAGGGGAAGTCCGTTTTCGCGCAGATGCGTGATTTCCTGACGGCAAGAAACGTCAGAAGCATCGCCGTGGAGACGGAGGGATTGACCGTCGCGCAGATGAACCGTCTGCAGAAAAGGGAAGAGCTGAAAGGTTTCACCTTTGTCTGTGACGGCGCGCTTGACGCCGCAATCGGGACGTTCCGGAGCGTCAAAACGCGGGACGAGGTCGCGAAAATCCGACAGGCGCAGGCGATCGCGGAGCTTGGCTTTTCCCATATCCTGAATTTTATCAGACCCGGCAGAACGGAAAAAGAAATTCAGCTTGAGCTTGATTTCTTCATGCTCAGAAACGGCGCGCAGGCTCTGTCTTTCGATACGATCGCGGTCAGCGGCGTCAATTCGTCGATGCCCCATGGCGTGCCGTCCGATAAAAAAATCGAGGACGGCGATTTCATCACAATGGATTTCGGCGCGGTCGTCGACGGCTATCACAGCGATATGACGCGGACGGTTGCCGTCGGGCACGTCAGCGAGGAGCAGAAAACGGTCTATGAAACGGTGCTCAGCGCACAGGAGGCGTCGCTTGCCGTACTCAAAGCCGGTCTTTCCTGCCGTGAAGGGGACAAGGCTGCGCGGGATGTGATCGCGAATGCTGGGTACGGCGAATTTTTCGGACACGGCACGGGACACGGCGTCGGCATTGAGATTCATGAAGAGCCGAGGCTGTCGCCAAGCTGCGACGCGGTACTGACCGTCGGTAACGTCGTCACGGTCGAACCGGGTATCTATCTGCCCGGAAAATTCGGCGTCCGGATCGAAGATATGGCGTATATCACCGAAAACGGCTGTGAAAACCTGACGAACGCGCAAAAAAGTCTCATCTTGCTTTGATTTCTTGCAAAAAATACTTGAAAAACAAGATGAAATATATTATTATTACTATGATAAGTTATTTATTTTAACGGAGGAAAAAATTATGATTTCTGCAGGCGATTTCAGAAACGGCGTAACTTTCGAGGAGGACGGCAACGTTCTTCAGGTCGTTGAGTTTCAGCACGTAAAACCCGGTAAGGGCGCCGCTTTCGTACGCACCAAAACCAAGAACGTCCTGACGGGCGCTGTCGTGGAAAAGAGCTACAACCCCACGGCAAAATTCCCCACCGCCTTTATTGAGAGAAAGGAAATGGAGTATTCCTACAGCGATGGCGATCTGTATTACTTCATGGATCCCGAATCGTATGAGCTCGTTCCGATCAACGAATCCGATCTGAGCGATAACTTCAAATTCGTAAAAGAGAACATGGTTTGCCGCATCCTTTCCTACAAGGGCAAGGTTTTCGGCGTGGAGCCGCCCAATTTTGTAACGCTTGAAGTCACGAAGACCGATCCCGGCTTCAAGGGCGACACCGCCACCAACACGCTCAAACCCGCGACGCTCGAAACCGGCGTTGAGATCAAAGTTCCCCTGTTCATCAATGAGGGTGAAATGATCCAGGTTGATACCCGCACAGGCGAGTATATGTCCAGAGCGTAAGGAATAAGTTCACGATTCCCACATATATTATACATTATCAGGTCTTTGCCGGGAGGAGATTTTTATGATGACCATTACGGAAAAAGCTGCTTACATCAAAGGACTTGTGGAGGGCATGGAGCTCGACCAGTCCAAAAAGGAAACTAAGATCATCAACGCGCTGATCGATATTATTGATGATCTGGCGCTTTCCGTCGCCGACGCGGAGGACGAGATCGCTGCGATGCAGGATGAGCTGGACGATATGCAGGAGCATCTTGACGCGGTAGACGCCGATCTTGCGGACGTGGAAGAGATCGTTTATGATGAAGACGCCTGCGATTATTGCGACGGCTGCGACGACTGGGACTATGACGAGGACGACGAGGAATCCGACATCTATGAAGTCGAATGCCCCGAGTGCGGCGAGGTCTTCACATTTGATGAGACTGCGTTCGATGACGACGAGCCTCTGACCTGCCCGAAATGCGGCTTTGTGATCGACGAGATCGAAATCGAAGACGACGGCGAAGACGACGAATAATCTGTGGATCTGACAATCCGGTTCCTTTCGGGGAGCCGGATTTTTTTTGTTTCGGAATTTGTCGTTTTTGTGTTATTTATTTTAAATTATTTTATAATTCTAAATAAGAATTATATTAGAATAAGATCGTGCTATGATCATGATGTACAATTTGGTATTTAAGGAGGGATTTTTATGAAAAAAAGCTTACAAAAGCTCCTTGCGGTTCTGCTTTCTCTCGTGATGCTGACCGGTATCGGTTCGGTTGTTGTTTTCGCGGAAGATGCGGCGGAGACGACGACGGTCGTTGCCGAGACGGAGCCGGAAGCTGACAGCTCTGTTGCGGACGGCTTGAATTTCTTTCAGAAAATTGCCAATATGATTTACGATTTTCTTGACTTTTTACATCAGCAGTTCCTGATATTCGGCGGCGCTTCGGATGGCTTTGATCCGTTCTGGTGGCTGTTTGAGGGAATCTTTTAATGAAGCATAAGGAGAGATTTTATGGATACCGATCATATTTATGAACACGGCGATACGGTTCTTGATCCCGCTCCCGAGACGGATCGTTTGCTGACGAATTTGTTTGCGTTCTTTGTCAATATGTTCTCATTTTTCCGCAACGCATTCAAAAAGTATTTTCCATCGGGTGAATAAACAAAGAAAAATAAAGCGACCGCTCTTGCATTGTGCTGTAAGAACGGTCGTTTTTGTATGCGTTTTTACGGCATGGACGCCGTCAGAATGACAGCCGTCTCACCGGGAATATCCACAGAGAAGTGCGTCATGCTTTGTCCAGTCAGACAAGAGGAGCCGTGCCAATGCTCCGGCAGATAATAGGTGATGCCGTGCGGATTCTTGTTCGCGATGATGAGAAGCCGGTCGACGGCGCTGATGCGTTCATACGCCACGCAGCCGAGCATCGCCGAAACGGGAATAAAGCGTCCGTGCGCGAGGCAATGATATTTTTTGCGCAGCTGTCCCAAAAATTGCAGGTCGTACCAGACGGCGGTATGTTCTTTCGACCAGTCGAAAAACGTGCGGTTGAACGGGTCTTTGAGTCCTTCGGTCAGGATCTCGTCGCCGTAATAAAGACTCGGCACACCGGGCAGCGTGTATTGCAGCACAACGGCGGCGCGCAGCTTCTTTTCGGCTTCCGATTTTTGTTCCAGCGTCAAAGAAAGCTTGATCTGCTGTTCGCGGTCTTTGCCTTCGCCGTCCAGACCGCCGAGTATGCTGAAAATCCGTTCCGTGTCATGCGTGCCTAAGTGATTCATCAGGCAGTCGAGCACCTGCGGCGGATAATTTTCGCAAATCGAGACAACGGCCTCCATAAAATCTTCCGCGACGCCGGTATTCAGGAAGTTGATGATCGCCGTGCGGAACGGGTAATTCATGACGGAATCGAGCTCCTGCCCAAGGAAATACTGCCGCCGTCCGCCGTGGCTGATCTTGTTGCTCGCGTCCTCCCAGACTTCGCCTAACAGCAGTCCGTTCGGGTTGATGCGCTTGACGGCTCTGCGGAGCTTCACAATAAAGCTGTCGGGCAGCTCGTCGGCGACATCCAGACGGAAACCGTACGCGCCGGCTTTCATCCATTTTTCCACGACACCGTTTTCGCCTGCGATGAATGCGGCAAAGGATTCGTCGTCTTCGTTTGTTTCCGGCAAGGTCTTGACACCCCACCATGCGTCATAATCGTCGTTCCAATGGTGGAATTTGTACCAGGAGAAATAGGGCGATTCTTCGGAATTATACGCGCCGACGGAATCGTAGCGGCTGTTCCGGTTGAAATAGACGCTGTCCGCGCCGGTGTGGCTGAATACGCCGTCGAGTAATATCTTGATTCCGTGCTTTCCGGCTTCGCGGCAAAGACGCTTGAAATCGTCCTCTGTGCCAAGCAGGGGGTCGATCTTTGTGTAATCCGCCGTATCGTAGCGGTGATTGGAATGGGATTCAAAAATCGGATTCAGGTAGATACAGGTGACGCCTAATTCCTCTAAATAGGGGAGCTTCATCTCGATGCCCTTCAGGTCGCCGCCGAAGAAATCGGCGTTCCAGCGTCTGAATTGTTCATTTTCGCGCCATTCGGGCATTTCGTCCGTGCTCTTGTGTAGGACGCGGTCTGTGGGAACATTTTGTTTGGGTTCCCCGGACGCGTAAAAACGGTCGGGGAAAATCTGATACATCACGCCGCCGGGAAAATCGGACGGCGTTCTGAAATCCGGGTCGTAAACGGTCTGTTGCCATTCATCGCCGCTTTCGCAAAAGTACCCCATGCCGGCGGAGTGTAGAAAGATTTTGCCGCGCCCGAACGGCGTGTCGTATTCAAAATGATAAAAATACAGACCCGGTTCGGGGAACGCGTATTCGATTGCCCACCACTCGGTGATGTTGTCGGTCGATTTCCAGTGAAGCGGCACGGCGGTTTTTTCTTCGCCGTCCTTTCCCGTCATCAGGTAGACGCCGGAACAGCCCATATCGCGCGGCATACAGACGCAAAGCCACAGGGCTTCCCCTGCGGCCGTGCTTCCGAAAACGGATTTGAACCGGAATTCTCTTGCGTTGTACGGTACGAAGAACATGGCTTATTTGGTGTTCTTTGCGGATTTCGTGTGCCAGATATCGCGTGCGTAGTCGTTGATTGCGCGGTCTGCGGCAAAGACGCCGGCTCCCGCGATATTCATCAGCGACATTCTGTTCCAGCGGGTTCTGTCGGTGAACAGCTCCTCCGCCTTTTTCTGGGCAAGGCGGTAGTCGGCAAAGTCGGCGAGCACCATATACGGGTCATGATGCGTGATCGTCGCGCCGATTTCCGGGAATTTCTGACCGTTGATGCCAACGTTGTTGATATAGTCGATCGTCTGGCGCAGTTCAGCGTTGTTGTAATAGTAGCTGGTCGGATCGTAGCCGTTCTTCTGGAGCTGAACGGCTTCGGCGGTGTTCATGCCGAAGATGAGAATGTTGTCAGCACCGACGGCGTCATAAATTTCAATGTTCGCGCCGTCCATCGTGCCGAGCGTGATCGCGCCGTTGAGCATGAGCTTCATGTTGCCCGTACCGGAGGCCTCCGTGCCGGCAAGGGAGATCTGTTCGGAGATGTCCGCCGCAGGCATCAGGCGTTCCGCCGCCGTGACGTTGTAGTCCTCGACGTAAACGATCTTCATAAACGGGCTGACCTCGGGATCATTGTTGACAAGATCGGCAAGCGCGCAGATGAAGCTGATGATCTTTTTCGCGACGAAATAACCGGGAGCGGCTTTCGCGCCGAAAATATAGGTGTGCGGCACATAGCTGCCGTTCGGATTTGCCTTGATCTCGAGATATTTCGTCAGAATATTCAGCGCATTCAGGTGCTGTCTCTTGTATTCGTGCAGACGCTTGACCTGTACATCGAAGATGGAATTCGGGTCGATCTCGATGCCCTGCGTCTTTTTGACAAGAGCCGCAAAATTCGCCTTATTCTCTTTTTTGATTTTTTCAAGGTCGGCAAGGACCGTCGGGTCATCGGCGAATTTCTTGAGCTTTTCCAGCTCGTTGGCGTGCAGGATAAAGCCGTCGCCGATCTGCTTGGTCAGGTAAGCGGACAGCGCGGGATTCGCCTGACAGAGCCAACGTCTGTGCGCGATGCCGTTGGTGACGTTTTTGAATTTATCGGGTGTGAGCTTATAGAAATCGTTGAACACGGTGTCCTTGAGAATCTGGCTGTGCAGCGCGGAAACGCCGTTGACGCTGTGGCAGGCGGCGACGCAGAGGTTCGCCATGCGGACAACGCCGTTGGAGATGATCGCGGTTCTCTCGACATAGGCGGCGTCGTGTGTCGCGTTCCAGACGTAGCTTCTGTAGCGGTTGTCGATCTCCTTGATGATCTCATAGATTCTGGGAATGATGCGGCGGACAAGGTCTTCACCCCAGCATTCAAGGGCTTCTTTCATAACGGTGTGGTTCGTGTACGCCACCGTGTTGATGACGATGTTCCATGCGTTATCCCATCCGTAGCCGCATTCGTCAAGCAGAATGCGCATCAGCTCGGGGATTGCAAGCGTCGGGTGCGTATCGTTGATGTGAATCGCGACCTTGTCGGCTAAGTTGTCGATCGTGCCGTACTGACGCAGATGATGATGAATAATATCCTGCACCGAAGCAGAAACCAGGAAATACTGCTGACGCAGACGCAGGCTCTTGCCTTCGGGATGATTGTCGGCAGGGTAGAGCACCTTGCTGATGACCTCCGCCATCGCGTTGCGCTCCATGGCGCGCATATAGTCGCCCTGATTGAACAGTGCCATGTCAAGACCCGGTGCTTTTGCCGTCCACAGACGCAGCACGCTGATGCCCTTGCCGTCCTTACCGGCAACGAACATATCGTAGGGAATCGCCTGAATGGGCGTGTAGTCTTTTAATTCGACGTGATGATAGTGGTTGTCCCAGGACTCCTCGATGTGTCCCTCAAACTGGACTTCGACGGCGCTTTCCTCACGCGGCATGAGCCAGACGTCGCCGCCGGGCAGCCATTCGTCGGGCAGTTCTGTCTGCCAGCCGTCCACCAGTTTCTGTTTGAAAATGCCGTATTCGTACAGAATGGAGTAGCCTCTCGCGGGATATTCCTGCGTGGCAAGACCGTCGAGATAGCAGGCGGCAAGACGCCCCAGACCGCCGTTGCCGAGACCCGCGTCGGGCTCGCAGTCATAGAGCTTTTCCATATTGATGCCGAAATCCTTGAGCGCCGCCGTAAAGGTGCTCTGGAGATTCAGATTGAACAGATTGTTCTTGAGCGAACGGCCCATTAAGAATTCCATCGAAAGATAGTAGATTCTTTTCGCGCCCGCTTTTTCCGCTCTTTTTGTGAATTCCGCGCGCCCCTGCCCCATCATTTCGCTGACGATCATGGCGACGGCACGGTAATACTGCTCATAAGAAGCGTTTTCTGTCGATACGCCGAAGAAGTGAGAGAGCTTGTTTTCAATCAGCTCTTTCGCCTTGGCTTTCGTAAGAGTGTAGTTCATTTATAGTCACCTCATAGGATTAGTACAAATTGTATAAATGGTATCACTATATTTTATCCTATTTTTTTTGATTTTGCAAGAGAGAGAAATCTATCAATATCAGCTCTCTGCTGTGCGGATTTTATAGAAATTGCATAAAACCCGACGGGCTGTTCCGATATGAATGGAAAACTTATTTTACCCGACGCTATCATATCTCATACATTTCGGTTCAGTCTTTTGTCCTGATGATATGCCCTTCCTGAATGGCAGCAAATGTGGCGACAGCGCTGACGATCCCACCGCTGTAGCGAAATTCAATCAGCTCCAATGTCAGCGGAAGGAGGAACAGCAGTACACCGGTGATCTTATTTGCCACCGAATGTTCGGCCGCCAATCTCTTGTGAAGTACATATCCCGAAATGATATTGATAAGCTTTATGACGGCGATGATACCGATCCAGACCCATATCCATACAGGAATTTTGATGACAGGAAGCAGCTTCCCCATACAAACCGCAAGGAACACGAAATCGGCGACGGTATCCAGTTTGGAACCAAATTCACTTACGGTATTCGTCTTCCTGGCTACAAAACCGTCAAGCATATCCGTCAGTCCTGCCACGCAATAAATAACATAAAACATTGGGGAAAACGCAGGAAAGAACAGGAGCAGTATAGCAATCGTTTTGCAGTTCGACACTTTGTGCGTCCTCCTTTCGTAAAATTCA
>CAMEBF010000024.1 GCA_945912145.1 uncultured Clostridia bacterium
GCTGTATAAGCTGCTGAACCGGAATCGTACGCCGTTTCTGCCGCCGGCTCCCACTCCGATTACCTTCTCTGACCGGGAAAGCTCGATCGCCAGAAGAATGCAGGGGGAACCGATTCCGTTTCTGCCGGAGCTTTCCGCGCCGCTGAATAACATTCTGCAAAGGTCGTGCGCTTTTGATCCTGCTGCGCGGTATCATTCGGCAAGCGAAATGAAAGCCGCACTCATATACTGCATGACAAACGGTCAGTCCGGCGGCATAACCCCTCCGCCGAATCCGGATCCAATTAGAGATGACGATGGCGGAGGAACCGTAGGTCCGGAATTTCCAGTACGGAAGCTTTCCCAAAAAAAGAATAAAAAGCTTTTGCTCCTGATTCCTGCCGTTTTGCTGATTCTTGTTGTGATAATCGTTGCCGTCGTTCTTTTATCCGACAGCGGATCCTCCTCTTCATCGGGCTATACACCTGCGCCGGTCTATGAAGACGAGGGCACAGAAGCCGATTGGAATTACGATGCCACGGTGACTGACGAACAGAACGACTCCGACTCTCCCACCCCCGATCGCACAACCACCACAACCACCACAACCACCACAACCACCACAACCACGCAGCCGGCAGAAGACATCGGCGTTCAGCCCCCGAAAACAACGGTTCCCGCAGATGAACCGGAGCCGGAAGTCAATTATGAGCCGTTTAATAATACTTTGCATGCTGAAGAATTGCTCTATGGACCGGCCGAAAGAGCGCTCTACACCGTGCCGGATGCCGTTGATACCGGCTACTCCGTTGAGGCCGACGGCATTACGTTTTTCTATGATGATACCCGCATTATATACAAAATCGCCATTACCGGCGGATTCTACGGTCTGTATACCGTGCAATACGGCGACATCATTGATTATGCTGCCAATAACTTGCCGGACTACGGATTTGAAACGTTTGAAATTGATCCTGATGACTATCAGTATGCTCATATCTATGTGTACGAATCCTCAAACGGTATCAACATTGCGCTGGAAACTACAGAGGAAGGATATATTTCCGAAATCGAAGTTTACTGAAATATCAGAAAGCCATAGGCGAAGATGGGATGCCGGAAAACCTGCATCACGGATATGCCTCTCTCTATGCGACGGAATCCATTAAAGTGAACAAAGCCGGGACGGAAAACCGTCCCGGCTTTTTGTTGTTTTTAGTTTACGAAAGTTTATGAATAAAGAGTCCGCTCAGGAGCTTCGGCTCGAACCATGTGGACTTCGGCGGCATGATCTTCGACGCGTCCGCAATATCCATCAGATCGTCCAGCGTCGTGGGGAACATCGAAAACGCGATCTTCATATCGGCGTGGCAGCGTCTTTCGAGCTCGCCGAGGCCCCGGATTCCGCCGACAAAGTCGATGCGCTTATCCGTTCTGGGGTCTTCGATGCCGAACACCGGCGTGATGACATTCTTTTGCAGAATGGAGACGTCCAGACGGCCGACGGGATCGCTCTCATCGAATGTGCCGTCCTTTGCGGTCAGCTTGTACCACTGTTCCTCAAGATAAAGTCCGAATGTGTGTTTTTTCTCGGGGTGATAGACGCCGGCATAGGGTTCGACCTCAAAATCCGCGGCAAGCTCCGCAAGAAGTTCATCCTTTGTTTTTCCGTTATAATCGGCAATCAGGCGGTTATAATCCATGATCGCCAGATCGTCGCTCTTGAAATAGACAGCCAGGAAGAAATTAAATTCCTCCGATCCGTCATAATCGGGCTTCGCTTCACGGCGTTTGAGTCCGACCTTCACGGCGGAAGCGGCTCTGTGATGACCGTCGGCGATATAGAGATACGGCACATTTGCGAATGCGTCTGTCAGCGCCTTGATGTCGTCGTCGCAGTCAACGACCCAGACGGTATTCTGAATGCCGTCGTCGGTTGTGAAATCGTATTCCGGCTCGGTTGCCGTATACTTCGCCACAACGTCGTCGATCTCCTTTTTACCGCGATAGGTCAGGAAGATCGGGCCGGTGTTCGCGTCGCAGGTATCGACGTGACGGATTCTGTCCGCTTCCTTGTCGGCTCTCGTCAGCTCGTGCTTTTTGATAATATTATTCAGATAGTCATCGATCGAAGCGCAGCCGACGATACCGGTCTGGGCACGACCGTTCATAATCTGACGGTAAATGTACAAACGGGGCTCGGCGTCCTGAACACAGATGCCCTCAGCCGACAGCTTATCGAGATTCTCCCGGGCTTTGGCATAGACCTTATCGTCATAAATATAGGTGTCCTCGGGAAGATCGATCTCCGCTTTATCGACGTGCAGGAACGACCAGGGCTTTCCCTTGACCATCTCACGCGCCTCTTCGCTGTTCATAACGTCATAAGGCAGCGCTGCCACATCGGCGGCGTATTCCTTTTTGGGGCGGATCGCCCTGAAGGGTTTTAATACTGACATATGTTTCATCCTTTCCAATCAATGCAGAATTATGAATGCAAAATGCAGAATGCCTCTATCCATCAGCTGGCACCGCATTTATACAAAGTATCCGTTTCTGAAATAGACCTCATTTTTTGAGAACGAATAGATGCCCGTCACATTTTCGCCCAGGATAAAATAGGACGCTTCCGTGAAGGCAGGGATCACGACGCCGTGAGAGATGAGGGACTGCTCACAGCTTTTATAGACCTCGGTCTGCTCTTCGTCCGTCATCGTATCGGACAGCGACGAGAGCAGCGCGTCGTAATTCGGGTTGGCGTAGCCGGTCACATTATAGGTCGAATCCGTCGTAAAAGTACGGAAAAATTCCGCCGTGTTTGTCGCTTCCACCGAAACGGGTAAAAAGGCGATCTCAAAATCGCCGGCGGCAAAGAGCTTCTGCGCGTCCTCGCGTGATTCTGTCCGGATTTTGACATCCACACCGAAAACACGCTGCCAGATCTGAATCTGCTTCGTCACGGATTCGGCAAAATCGTCGCTTGTCAGCACCGTGACCGTCATGGACGCGGTGACATTCTCATTCTTTTCCATCGCGGCTTTATAGCTCTCTCCTGCCGCTTTTTCATCGTAGGCGATCGGCGACGGCGTATAGTCGTAATAGGGCGAGAGTGCGTCGGTCACAATTCTGTCCGTCGATTGCGCGATATAGGACGGCGGCGTCAGGACGCTTTTATCAGTCGAAGCGGCGAATGCCTCGCGCAGCTCCGTCAAGGCGAATTTATCCGAACGGTTATTGAACCAGTAGCCCCACAAAATATCGTTTCGCGGCGTCAGCGTGTAACCTTTTTTGCCCTGAAAAGCTTCGGCTTCTCCTGCCGAAACATACCCGGCGTCATAGGTGCCGCTTTTGATTTTGGACGCGACGGTAGAGGCGTCCTCGACATAATAGACCCACACCCGATCGTTCTTCGCTTTCGCGTCGCCGGTGTAAAGCGGATTCTTTTCGAGCCGCACGACGGACCCTTGCGTCCAGCGGTACACCATATACACACCGTTGCAGAGCATATATTCCATCGCCAGACCGTACCGTCCCCGACAGGCGTTGAAAAAAGTCTCATTGCAGGGCATGGCGGCCAAGCGAGTCAGATAATAAAGAAAATCCGGGTCGGCGTAATCGAGCGTGATCTGCACGGTGTACTCATCGAGCGCGACAACGCCCAGTTCACTTGTCTGCTTTTTGCCGCTGAGAATATCCGATGCGTTCCGGATCGCCGATAAATACTTGCCGTCCGCCGAAGCGGTCGCCGGATCGACGGCGCGTCGCAGACCGAAAACATAGTCCTTCGCCGTCACACGGTCGTCAAACCCTGCCGGCAGCGCGGATTTTGACGCGTCGGCGTCGCTGAGCTCTTCTTTTGAGGTGTTGGTCAGATACCATCTTGCGTCTTTCCGCAAGGAAAATGTATAAACAAGGGAATCGTCCGAAACCGTCCAGCTATCGGCTCCCGCGGCGACGATTTTACCGTTTTCGTCCAGGCGCACCAGACCCTCATAGCAGTTATACGCGATGAGCTTAGAGGAATCCGCCGAAACGATCTGCGGATCGATCGTGTCGAAGTCCTGCGTGACGGGATAATACAGCTGCGTTTCTTCCTCCTCCTTTTGGCAGGAGGAAAACACCGCCGCAATCAGCAGCAGAACGAGCGCCCACGAGACGATTTTTTTCACGGTTTCACCCCATTTTCTGATTTTTAAAGTTCAAAGGGCAATGTTCAAAGTTCAATGTCGGAAAAGGCTTCGCCTTTTGATTCATAAAAAAGCGCGCCGCAGGCGTATCAATCAAGCCCGCAGGGCTTCCGAAACTGCACTTTGTACTTTGCTCATTGTTAATATATTGCTTTCAGTATAACAGATATTTCCCCGATTTTCTATAGGCTCGTCCTATTTTTTTCAAAAATCGCTTAACTTTTTTTCTTCTTTCTGGTATACTGAAGCGGAGGTGAAGCGTATGGAAACCGTTATGCTTATTTTATTGCTTCTGACCGCGCTGTTTTCGCTGTTAGCGGTCATTTTTTCGGCGAAAGCCGCGGGGAAGAAGCAGGAAGATCAGAATCAGGCTGTTCATGCAAAGCTCGACGCGCTTTCGGCGTCGCTCTCGTCAGAGATGTCCAATAACCGTCGGGAGACGTATCAGCAGCTTTCCGATATGAGCCGCCGCATCAGCGAGATGAGCGAAAAAAATCTCGCCGGACAACAGGCGATGACCGAAGCCGTGAACAAAACGCTGACGGAGATCCGTCTGAGCAACGAGAAAAAGCTCGAGGAAATGCGCCTGACCGTCGATGAAAAGCTGAACACAACGCTGACGGCGCGGCTCGATTCCTCGTTCAAGACCGTTTCGGGACAGCTCGAGAAGCTCTATGTCTCGCTGGGCGAAATGAAAGAGCTTTCCGGCGGCATCACGGCGAACGTCACATCGCTGAACCGTGTTCTGACCAATGTCAAAGCGAGGGGCACCTGGGCGGAATACCAGCTGGAGGCGATCCTTGACCAGACGATCCCGAACCGCTACGTCAAGAATTACCGTCCGTCGGGTCAGCGCGATTTTGTCGAGTTCGCCGTCACGCTTCCTGCCGGGGAAGACGGCAGACAGACGCTCTATCTGCCCATCGACTCCAAATTCCCGATGGAGGACTACGCGAGACTGTGCGCCGCCGCCGACAGCGCGGACGCCGAAGCCGTCGCCGAAGCGCGCAAAGCGCTTGAAAAACGCGTTCTCGAAGAAGCCAGAGCCGCCTCGAAATATATTCAGGTGCCCGAGACGACGCCGTTTGCCATTATGTACCTTGCTACAGAGGGACTATATGCCGAAATCGCCGCGTCCAAAACGGGGCTTTTTGAAAAGATTCAGAATGAATACAACGTGCTCGTAGCCGGTCCCACGACCGTCACCGCCTTGCTCAATTCGTTCGCGATGGGCTTCCGGACAATCGCCGTCAACGAAAAGGCAAATGAAATCAAACAATTGCTCGGCGCAATCAAAAAGCAATACGAATTATTCGACACGGTGCTGCAAAAGGTCAAACGCAAGCTCTCGGAGGCCGACGCGCAGCTCGATGACGCAACGAAACGCAACGATATCATTCAGAAAAAGCTCCGTGCCATCGACGCCGCCGATGCGACCGACGCGGAGAAGATTCTGGGAATTCAAAAAAAGGAAACAAATCCTTTCTTAAATAACTAAAAAAAGTTCAAAGTGCAAAGTTCAAAGTGCAATGTCGGAAAAGGCTTCGCCTTTTGATTCATTATATAATGCGCGCCGCAGGCATATAATCCAAGCCCGCAGGGCTTCCGAATCTGCACTTTGCACTTTGAACTTTGCCCATTATCATGATAAATCCCACATAAAATTCAAATTTTGCTGTTGTAATCTGTTATCTTTCTATGCTATACTGGTTTTGTATTGAAAAAAATTCAGGAGGCTAACCGATGAATCACGCTGATATTATTTCCCAAATGACCTTGCAGGAAAAGGCCGATTTTTGCTCCGGCGCGGACTTCTGGCATCTCCGGAGTCTTGAGCGGCTCGGCATTCCCCGCATTATGGTGACCGACGGCCCGCACGGACTGCGCAAACAGAAAGAGAAAAAAGACAAGGGCGAGCTGATGAGCTCCTACCCGGCAGTCTGCTTCCCGACCGCCGTCACGACGGCTTGCTCCTGGGATCCGGAACTGATCGAAAAAATGGGCGAAGCACTCGGCGAAGAGTGCCTCGAAGAAAAAGTTTCCGTTCTGCTCGGCCCCGGCGTCAACATGAAGCGTTCTCCCCTGTGCGGACGCAATTTTGAGTATTTTTCGGAAGATCCGTTTTTAGCCGGCAGCATCGGCGCGGCGTTCGTCAAGGGTGTACAGTCCCGAGGCGTGGGCACATCCTTAAAGCATTTTGCCGCCAACAACCAGGAAGCCAGACGTATGACCGTCAGCACCGTCGCCGACGAGAGAACGCTGCGTGAAATCTATCTTGCCGCGTTTGAAAAAGTCGTCAAGGAGTCTCAGCCCTGGACGGTCATGAACGCTTACAACCGTCTCAACGGCGTTTACTGCGCCGAGGACAAATGGCTGCTCAACGACGTTCTGCGCGACGAATGGGGCTTTGAGGGTCTCGTCGTCACGGACTGGGGTGCCAATAACGATAAAGTCGAAGGCCTCAAAGCCGGACAGGATCTGGAAATGCCCTCATCCTACGGCATGGCGGCCGCCAAAATTGTGAAAGCGGTAGAGACAGGCGCACTCGACGAAGCGGTGCTCGACCAATCCGTTGACCGGATCCTGACGCTGATCTTTAAAGCGGATGCCGCGCTGCGCGACTACCGTTACGATAAGAAAGAGCATCACGCGCTTGCCAGAAAAATCGCGTCGGAATCCATGGTGCTCCTGAAAAACGACAATCACACCTTACCGCTCAAAAAGACCGACCGCATTGCGCTCATCGGCGAAATGGCGAAATCTCCCCGCTATCAGGGTGCCGGCAGCTCGCTGATCAATCCCACGCAGGTCGATAACGCCTTTGACGAGCTTCTCGATCAGGGCATCGGCGTCATCTACGCGCCGGGCTACGACAAAAAGACGGACAAGCCGAACGACGCGCTCATCGGCGAAGCGGCCGCCGCCGCAGCGAAAGCGGACGTCGCCGTCGTCTTCATCGGTCTGACGGAAACATACGAGGCGGAGGGCTTCGACAGAAAGCATATGAACCTGCCCGAAAGCCATAACGTTCTCGTCGAGGAGATCTGCAAGGTCTGCGACAACGTCGTCGTCGTGCTCTCCGGCGGCTCCCCTGTTTCTCTGCCGTGGCTCGATAAAGTTCAGGCGGTTCTGAACGGCTACTTAGGCGGTCAGGCAGGCGGCAGCGCTGTCGTCGATCTGTTGCTCGGCAAGGTCAATCCCTCCGGTAAGCTCGCGGAGACCTATCCGTATGCGCTTTCCGACAATCCCTCTTACGAGAACTTCCCCGGATCTCCCGTTACCGTCGAATACCGTGAGGGCATCTACATCGGCTACCGCTATTACGATACAGCGAAAAAGGACGTACAGTTCCCGTTCGGCTACGGTCTGTCCTACACGAGCTTCGAATACTCCGACATGAAGCTCTCGAAAAAGAAGATCAAAGATACCGACAAGCTGACCGTTTCCTTCACCGTCAAAAACACCGGCGACACAGCCGGTGCGGAAATCGCCGAAGTCTATGTCAGAGACGTCGAAAGCACGATCTTCCGTCCCGAAAAAGAGCTGAAAGGCTTCTGCAAGGTCTTCTTGGAGCCCGGCGAAGCGAAGGAAGTTTCCGTCGAACTCGACAAGCGTTCGTTCGCATTCTATGATGTCGGGCTGCACGACTGGCACGTCGAATCCGGCGATTTTGAAATTCTTGTCGGCGCGTCGAGCCGTGACATCCGCCTGACGGAAACCGTCGCCGTAACCTCAACAACGGACGCTCCCGTTCCCGATTACCGCGAAACGGCTCCCGCTTACTACACCGCCGACGTGCAGAACGTCCCGGACAGCCAGTTTGAAGCCGTTCTCGGCCACGCAATCCCCGAAAGCCGCCGCGACGAATCTCTTCCGCTCAATGTCAACAACACGCTCGAGGACGCGCAGTCCGGCAAACGCGGCGCGTTTATCGGCAAGATCATCAACAAGGCGATGGGCATGATGTCCGACGACGACGCGAACAAGGGCATGATGGAAGCGATGGCGCTCCAGATCCCGATCCGCTGCATGATCTCCATGAGCATGGGCGTATTCTCCGAAAAAATGGCGGGCGGTCTGCTCGATATCCTCAACGGCAAGAGCATTCCCAAGGGCATCGTCAAGATTCTTTCAGGACTGGGCAACGCGCTGAAAAACATGAAGAATCTTTTCAATTCTATCTGATAAACTTTATCAATCAATCCGATCGGACGAAAGAACAGACACCTGTTTTTTCGTCCGTTTTTTCGGGAAAGATTTTTTTGCGTGTCCCTGTTTTCTATTGATTTTGCTGTTTTTTATGCTATAATAAAAATGAATAGGTATCAGCATCTTTCACATAGAGGGATTTTTGTTATGCAGTTTAATTCCATTCATTTTTTGCTCTTTTTCCCGATCGTGTTAGCGGTCTATTTTATCATACCCAAAAAAATCCGTTACCTTTGGCTCTTAGCTGCGAGCTACTATTTTTACATGAGCTGGAATGCGAAGTACGCCATTCTGATTGCCTTTTCCACACTTGTCACCTATCTGTGCGGAATTCTGATTCATCAAATTGCAAAAGAAGAGGGAAAGCCCTGGCTGCGGCTGAAACGCTTTACGCTTGTTCTGGGTATTACGGCCAATCTGGCGATCCTGTTCCTGTTCAAGTATCTCGATTTCGCCGTACAGAACCTGAATCTGCTGCTGGGTAAAATCGGCGTTACGCTAATCGACAATCACATTGATCTGCTGCTGCCGGTGGGCATTTCGTTCTACACATTCCAGGCGTTGGGCTATGTCATCGACGTCTATCGCAACGATACGAAGCCCGAATACAATTTCTTCCGTTACGCGCTGTTTGTCTCGTTTTTCCCACAGCTCGTCGCGGGTCCTATCGAACGATCCGACAATCTGCTCGAACAACTGAGAAATGCCGATAAAATCAAGCTCTGGAATTACGAGAGGATCATCAAAGGCTTTATGGTCATGATGTGGGGCTATTTTCTGAAGGTCGTGATCGCGGACAGAGCCGCCGTCATCGCGAACGAGGTCTTTGACAATTATTACGCCTATGACACCTCTGCGTTAGTCCTCGGCGTCGTCTTCTTTGCCGTGCAGATCTACTGCGATTTCGCGAGCTACTCTACCATTGCGATCGGTGCCGCGGGCATCATGGGCTTTGAGCTGATGGACAACTTCGACACGCCGTACTTCTCCCGTTCAATCAAGGAATTTTGGCGCAGATGGCATATTTCCCTTTCGACATGGTTCCGCGATTACCTCTACATACCGCTTGGGGGCAACCGGAAAGGCAAAGGCAGAAAATACCTCAATCTGATGATCGTCTTTCTGGCAAGCGGCCTGTGGCATGGCGCGAACTGGACATACATCATCTGGGGCGCGCTGCACGGGATCTATCAGATCATCGGCGAGCTCGTAAGACCGCTGAAAGACAGATTCAATGAAAAGCTTCATGTCCGCACGCAGGCAAAATCCTACAAGCTGCTGCAGATGCTGCTGACGTTCTCTCTGACCTGCTTTGCCTGGCTCTTCTTCCGTGCCGATTCTTTGCGCGCAGCGGTCGAATACATCGTCCGCATTTTCACAAGACCCGATCCATGGTCGCTGACAACCGGTCTGTTCTATAATGTCGGATTAGACAGAACGCAAATGAATATTCTGCTGATCGCCGTCCTCGTGATGCTGACGGTCGATCTGCTGAAATACAAGAAGAATATCCGCTTTGAAAATATCGCGGATCATCAGAATTTCTGGGTACGGGGACTCATTCTCTTTGCGCTGATCTTTGCCGTAATTGTTTTCGGCGCTTACGGCGACAGCTTTGACGCGCAGCAGTTTATCTATTTCCAGTTCTGAGAGACGAGGCGAGATCATGAAAAAAAATGCCGTAAAACTGATCGTGTTTGTTCTGGCTTTCATCCTGTGCTTTTGCGGCGTCACAAGCGTACTGGATTTTAAGTATCTGGACAGCACCTTCAAAGTCAAAATGTTCTATGAACAGGAGGACAACACAGTGGACGTGCTCGTCCTCGGCTCGAGCCATGCCTATCAGAGCGTCAATACCGCCGTTCTGTGGAAGGAATACGGAATCGCCGCATATGACCTGTGCGGCGCCGCACAGCCGATCTGGAACACCTACTATTATCTGGAGGAAGCACTCAAAACCCAGACGCCGAAGGTCATCATTCTTGATACCTACACGCTCCACTATACGGACGATTACAGCGAAGTCAGCTTCGCCATCAAAAACACCTACGGTCTGAAGTGGTCGGATACCAAGACCGAAGCGATCCGGGTCAGCTTCGACACGGAGAAATACGGAATGCAGTATTATTTTCCGATTCTCCAATATCATTCCCGCTATAACGATCTGAACAAATCGGATTTCTATCCGTATCAGGCCAATGAAGAGATGTATCAGAATCATAAGGGGTTCTACTGTTATTTCCAGACAACCGCGCTTGAGGAGCCCGACCTGTCCGAAGCGACCTATTTTAACATCCTGACCAAGAAAAACGACGAGTACTACCGTAAAATTCTGGATCTCGCGACAAGCCATAATATTCCCGTGATCGTAACGGCGTTTCCGTTCGCAGCGGAAATATATCAGCAGGCCTATTTCAATACGGCAAAGGATATCGCCGAAAACGATTACAACTTCCCGTTTTACAATTTCCTGACGGACTACAAGGATGCGGTCGGTATTGATTACGCGACGGATTTTTCCGACAAACAGCATCTGAATTATCTGGGCAATACCAAGATTACGCGTTTTCTCGGTGATATTCTGCAAAACGAATACCATGTGCCGGATCGCCGCGGCGACAAAAAATACGCGTCCTGGGAAGCGGACGCGCAGGTCTATTACAATCAGCTTGAAAATCATGAGGTCACGGTATATACTTCTCTTGAAGAATATATCCCCGTGTTTTCCAACGACCGCTATACGATCATCATGACGGAAACCATCCCCGGCGGCAAGACGCTGTCTCAGAGCGCCTTAAACTCGCTCCGGCCTTTCTTCTCCGGAATCGGTATCTCCGATGAACAGGCTGCAAACGGCGGCGCATGGATCTTTGAAAACGGCGAACTGACCTATTATAATCAATGCTATTACGACAATTACCAAAAAACCGTGAAGCTCAGCCGCTTCAACGATGCGCTGATCGATATCGAGATCGCCGATACCGGCGACGGCAAACGCAAAACGAAACGCATCACCGTTGACAAAGAAGATAAAACAACCGTAAATACCGGCATCAATATCTATATCTACGACACCTTTACGCAGTCCACCGTCGATACCGTCGGTCTGAATTTCAGCAACGGCGAATTTGTCCGCAAATCAAAATAGTGTCACTTTGACTTCGGTTTCGTCAGCAGCGATACGACAAGACCCGACAGCAGCGCCGCCATCACGCCTGCCGAACAGGCCGAAAGAGGTCCTGTCAGCGCGCCGATGAGTCCCTGCTCCTCGATCGCTTTTTTCGTTCCCTCGACCAGCGTATAGCCGAAGCCCGTGAGCGGCACCGTCGCGCCGCAGCCGGCAAATTCCTTGATCGGCGCATACACGCCGATTGCCGCAAGAAGCACACCGGCCACCACGTAGCCGACCAGAATCCGTCCCGGCGTCAGTTTGGTGACGTCAATGAGAATCTGACCGATCACACAAATCAGACCGCCTATCAAAAAGGCTTTGAGAAAAACCATTTTTTTCACCTCTGCCATCAGTTTGCGCCGAAAAGTGCGAATTATTCCTAAGGAGTTCACTTTATGATGCTTTGCCCCGTATGCCAAAAGAATCTGACGGACGACCTGAGCCGTTTTGTCTGCGAAAACGGTCATGCGTTCGACAAAGCCAGAGAGGGCTATGTCAATCTTCTGGCGGGACGGCACAAGCAAGGCAGCCTCATCGGCGACAACCGCGACATGGCAAAAGCACGCCGCCGTTTTTTAGAAAAGGGGTATTACGATTTTCTCGCCGAAGAGCTTGTCCGTCTGCTTTTCAGATTTCAAAAAGAGAACGGAACGGTTCTTGACATTTCCTGCGGCGAGGGGTATTATACGGATTTCCTCCGACGAAAAACACAAGCGGATGTACTGGGTTTCGACATATCCAAAGAGATGATCCGTCTGGCCGCGAAAAAGTATCGGGACGTTCTGTTCTTTGTCGCCAATATCGCTTCGATTCCCTTACAGAGCGGCAGTATCGACGCCGCCGTACAGATCTGCGCACCGTTTCACGAAAAAGAATTTTGCCGCATTCTCAAAAAGGACGGCATCCTGCTCTCCGTCGTGCCGGGGAAACGGCATCTGTGGGGACTCAAAGAGATCCTGTACGAGAATCCCTATGAAAATCAGCCGGACAAGTCCGATTACCCGTCGCTGAGACTCGCGGAAACGATCCGCATCGACAAAACCGCTGTCATTGAGGGTCGGGAAACCATTGCCGACCTGTTCGCGATGACGCCGTATTCTTACAAGACATCGGAGCAGGACAAACAAAAGCTGCTCTCTCTCGACTCCCTGACAACACAGTTGAGCTTTGATATAAGGATTTTCAAAAAGGAGGACACGCTATGAAACACAAAACAATCCTCTCTCTGCTCTTGACCTCGCTGCTTGCTGTTTTAGGAAGCGTGGCGGTCTTTGCTTTTTTACCGGGCGATCTGGACGGTAACGGTAAAATTTCCGCTTCGGACGCAAGAACGATCCTGCGCGCGGCGGCGTTTCTGGATTCTCTCAATACAAACGAGCAAAAGACCGCCGATATTGACGGCGACGGACACGTCACGGCGACGGACGCCCGCATTGCCCTGCGTATTGCCGCCTCGCTTGACAGCATTGATAATTATATAGAAGAAGAGGAAAAAGAACCCGTTTATCTGCCCCGTCATACCGCGTCCTCCGACGACATTCTCGCGCCGCATTCCGTTTATGAGAAAGCTTCTGTCTTTACGGCTGAGATCCATATTTACAACGACGCCGGACGTGAAGCCGGTATCGCTACGGGATTTTTCGTCACCGAAGACGGCGTTCTCGTCACCAATTATCATGTTATTGAAAACACGCGCTATGCCAAAATCAAAACGGCGGACGGTTCTCTATATGACGTCACCGCCGTCCTGGGATTCGATAAAGCCAAGGACATCGCCGTTCTGGCAACCGACGCAGACGATACGACGTTCGCCATGACGGCGGAAGAGAGCGTCCGTGTGGGCGATTCTGTCTATGTTTTAGGCAGCACACTCGGTCTGACGGGCACCTTTACGAACGGCATGGTCTCTTCGGTTGACCGTGTTCTCGACGAAAAACACAACGGCGTCGGCTATCTTCAGATCACCGCGCCGATCGCAAAGGGCAACAGCGGAGGCCCCGTGCTAAACAACGCCGGCAACGTCGTCGGCATCGCAAGCATGAGCGAGGACAGCGCGCAGAACCTCAATTTCGCGATCCCGATTGAAGAAATCTATCAGATCGACCTTTCTTCGCCGCAGACACTCGAAGAGCTTTCAAAAACGGACAGTAACGATTTTGACGGCAGTCTGACGCTCTCCGCAAGCGGCGTGACGCTTAAGCCCTACGGCACCGCGCTGTTTTTCGCCGTCACCTCCGCGTCGGAGGAATGCGCTATCCGCTGCGAATCGGACAACGAGGCGGTCACGGCGCGTGTCGGCCGCAATTACGGCGCGTTCACCGTCGTCTATGTTTCGGCAGAAGCCGATTCGGGGCAGGCGACCGTCACCGTCTCTTTCGACGGTCATGAAGACTACACGAGAGCCTTTTCCGTCGTCATCGGAGACGGCAGCGGCTGCTACTTCGGTGTGCCCGGCTCTGTTCCCGATTTCGGCGTCTTAGCAGAAAGAGCACCCGATGACTGCGACGAAGGCACGGTAAACAACGTGAGCGTCTATACGTTCCGTTACGCCGTTTCGCAGGAGGAAAAAGACGTCCTGACCGACCGCTATATCGAGCAGATGGCACAAAACGGATATGCCTGCACCGGAAACGACGGCAATTCCGTCTCCTTTTCCAACCCGGCAAAAAAAATAAACGCTCTCCTCCGTTTTTCTCCGGAAGAGAGCGGCTATTCGGTCGTGGTTTATATTTCGGTTTCCAATTCCGCCAGCACGGGATAATGGTCAGACGGAAATTTTCCGTCGATCAGATCCGTCACCGTGCGGAATGAGGTCGGACGAAATCCGTTTTTCACAAAAATAAAATCAATCATTTCGTTGCGTCTGCCGAAATAATGAAAAGTACCGCAGTCGTCGGATTCGGTCGCCAGATACCGGGCGTCCTCGAAACCGGCGGCTGTGATGCTTTTATAAGCACCGGAATCCGGCGTGACGTTGAAGTCACCCGTGACGATCGTCGGGATGTTGCGGAATACGTCGGCGCGTTCGGCGATCAGCTTCGCGCCCTCACTCTGAGCGATCGGCCCGACATGGTCGAGATGCGTGTTAAAATGCGCAATCTTCTCCCCTGTCGCTTTGTCCTGCAAAACGGCGTACGAACAGATCCGCACGCAGGCGGCGTCCCAGCCCTTGCCGGGCTTCTCCGGCGTTTCGGACAGCCAGAAGTTACCGGTCTCGACGACCTCATATTTGTCTTTTTTATAGAACACCGGTGAAAACTCCCCCAGACGTTTGCCGTTATCACGTCCGACGCCGACATAATCGTATTCGGGCAGCTCGGCGCACAGATAGTTCATCCAGCGGTAATGCGCCTCCTGAAGCCCGAACGTATCGGGGCTGTATTTCCGGATGACATCGCGAACGAGCGTTTTCCGCTTCGTCCAGAATTTCTGACCCGAGCCGCCGCACAGCACATTGAATGACATCACTCGCATAAAAATCTCTCCTTATATTTCTTTTCAAGCAATAATAGTTGCTGTTTCATAGATATTCCGTAAGCAAAGCCGCCGATGCCGTCCGACGCGACGACACGGTGACAGGGATTGACAAGCAGGAGCGGATTGCGTCCCACGGCAGTCCCGACTGCTCTGTAAGCATTCGGATGTCCGACCGATTCGGCGACCTCCCGATACGAAACCGTTTCCCCATAGGGAATTGTCCGGAGAAAATCCCAGACGGCGTGTTGGAACGGCGTGCCGCTCACATAAGCCGTCAAAAAATCAAAGTCCGACCGCTGACCGTCAAAATAATCCCGAAGCTGCCGCAGCGCGTTTTCGGCGGCAAGATCGTCGTCATGGTAAACCGTTTCGGTGATCGCGATATCTGTTACAACGCCGTCAATCGTCGTGACGGTGATTTTCCCGATCGGAAAAAGTTCCGTTCTTCTGCGCAGCATCTTTTTTCCTTTCCGCAGCCTGTTTGGAAAACACGCAGCCGCAATAATCCTGCCGGTAGAGCGAATACTGAGCCGACAGCGCAATCGAACGCCGGTAGCCGTCCCGTTTTTTGAAATCCGAAAACAGATACGGAACGCCGTATTCCTGCGCCAGTTCGCCGCCGATGGTATTGAGCTTTTCGGCGTTTTTGTAGGGACTGATCGAAAGCGTCGTCGTAAAATAATCAAAGCCGTGTTCTTTCGCATACGACGCCGTTTCCCCGAGACGCAGACGGTAACAGGCAAAACAGCGTTCGCCGCCCTCTTCCTCCGTCTCATGTCCCTTTGCCAGCGCGAAGAAACGCTCCGTGTCGTACTTGCCCTGAACGAAAGAGACACTTTCCGCTTCGGGCAATTCCCGAAGCAGCCGTACGACCTCCTCGACGCGGAAACGGTACTCCGATTCCGGCGCGATGTTGGGATTGTAATAGAACAACGTGATGGCAAAATACCGCGACAGATATTCCAGCACATAGGACGAACAGGGGGCGCAGCAGGCGTGCAACAGCAGACGCGGCCGTTTTTCCGCCGCCTGATTTTTCTCGATTTCCCTTTCGAGCAAAAGCTGATAATTCGCTTTGGGCAACGCCGACACTTCCTTTATTCGCATTATACAACAGATGGGACGAAATGACAAGTAAAAAACTAAAAATTTTCTCCGTATTATCCCGAACAAAACTCAAATACATATCGCAAGAACGTTTTTTATTGAAAATGTTCCGGCTCCATATTCCGAACAAGCTGAACCAAGGAAAAATTTTTGAAAAGATTTAAAAATAATTCAGAGAAACACTTGATTTTACCGATAAAATATAGTATAATGCTTTAGCATCATAGCTCCGGGGTGTGGCGAAGTTTGGTATCGCGCTTGGTTCGGGACCAAGAGGCCATGGGTTCAAGTCCCGTCACTCCGACCAT
>CAMEBF010000025.1 GCA_945912145.1 uncultured Clostridia bacterium
AATCTTTGATTTTGATTGTGTTTCGAGGTTATTATACCATACGTGCAAAGCGGCTGAAATTCGCTTTGCGCTATGGTTCAATGTTCTCGTAAACACACAAAATCTTTGATTTTGATTGTGTTTCGAGGTTATTATACCATACGTGCAAAGCGGCTCAATTCGCTTTGCGCTATGGTTCAATGTTCTCGCAAACACACAAAATCTTTGATTTTGATTGTGTTTCGAGGTTATTATACCCCGTATCGCTGTTTATTGCAAGATGAATGATCTTTTTTTTGAACGGAAAAGACAAAAAAATCCGGCAGAGCTTCCCCTGCCGGACAATGATTCTTTACGTTGTCAGCTCCGCCGCCTGCTGTACGGCGCTGAAAAATTCCTGCCGTCCCGTGGGCACAAGCGCCGCCCAGAAATCAAACAATTCACTCGTCGCGTGGGTTGATCCGTCGTACGCTTTTCCGTCAATCAATACATAGGGATCGGAAGCGCACACGGTTTGCTGCGAGCCGTCCGTCTTCGTGATGACGAACATATAGGTTTTTCCGCCAACTTCATTGCGGTTTTTCTTCGTTGAAAAGCCCCTGACGCAAAGCTCGCGCATCAATCCGACAAACTCCTCCGTTTTCTCCTCGGGCAAATAGCGATATATCGGCTCGTCAGCGGAAAAATACTCAATGTGATATTTGACGGACTGAATATCCTCTGCCTGCAAATTCCGAAACGGATAACGCCACAACTGTGTATAGGCGATCAGCCCGACCGCTGCGACGACCGCAACCAATACGACCGCGATTACAAGAAGCTTCTTTTTGTTTTTCATAAAATACTCCGCCTTTCTTTCGACGGAACCGCTTCCGTCGGAAATTATGTTGTTTTTGCTGAAATTCGGCTTACGTTCTGCATTGGTATCAGCCCTTTCCTGTGCTTTCAAGAATAGTATACACCATAAATAACTACATTGCAAGTGTTTTATCCTGTCTGTTTGACAAAGGTCGGCACAATATGCTATGCTGAAACAGGTGAATACATATGATTACAAATCACAACATCGACCACGGCAAGGCGTTTGACTGGGGACTCGCGTCCGCAGACTATGCCAGATACCGCGATATTTACCCCGAGGAATTTTATCGGAAAATCCTGTCTCTGGGGCTGTGCGTCAAGGGACAAAAGGTACTCGACTTAGGGACGAACACATACGTCCTGCCGCGGCATCGGAGCATCCTCGCTATCCAACGAGGAGAAATCGGCGTGGGAACGCGATCATCTCGCCTTTCTCGCCTCTGTCCCCGAAACGTTTTCTGTTCCGCATTTCGCGACGATTCTGAATTTAAGGAAGAAATAGAGGATTTTTCCGATCCACACTATTTTTTTCATAAGACAGATTTGAATTTTCGTTTGTTGACATCAATTTTCACACATGATATACTGAATTTCAGAAAAGAATCAGAAACAGGAGGATCACCATGAAAAAGAAAACTCTCATTTCCCTACTCTCCCTCTCGTTGTTTTTCCTGCTTGCGTTATCAGTCTCCGCATTCTCCACCGACCGGCCGCAGGCCTCAGACTGGACGGCTGTCGTAGACGGACAGACCATTATCGCGTCCGATGTGGACGGAGAAACATATCTGTTCCTGCCCTCGTCGGCTGATTTATCCGCCGTCCGGCTCTCCTGCGATCTGCCCGACGGCGCAACCGTCTATCTGAAAGATACAACAGAAACAATCGGAGAAAGCACGGTAGATATCACCAAGGCCGCCTCCTATGACACCGGAAAGAATTGCTATGATCTGCTCTATACAGTCGCTTTCGACGAAAGCACATCTTCACAGAGCACGATTCACATCATGCAATCAGCCAACACCGCCGCCGTATATTTGAACGTTGCAGACGACGCGTACGGCAGAGAATGGATTGACGGCAGCCCGGATCATACCAACGACGCCGCGGCATACACTGATGTCACCATGACCATGATTGAATCCGACTCCACGGTCGTCTATGACGGCGCGCTGACCTCCCTGAAAGGGCGCGGCAATACGACATGGCAGCAGCCGAAAAAACCGTATCAGATCAAGCTCGACAAAAAAACCGATCTTCTTTCGTCCGGAAATAAGGACAACAAAAACAAAACCTGGGTCCTGCTGACCAACGCGCTGGATAAAACCTTGTTCAAAAACGCGCTTGCCTTCGATCTGTCGCACTTTCTGGGGCTCACGGAAACGCCGGAATACCGCTTTGTCGAGCTGTATTTTGACGGCGAATACCGCGGTTCCTATCTTCTGTGCGAAAAGGTGCAGATCAACAGCGGCCGCGTTGATATTGAAAATTTAGAGGATCACAATACAGTCACTGATGAGACTGCGACGGCGCAGGATACCAACAAATACGGCTTCACCTATCAATATAATCCAACGGCAACCTGCGACACGGAAGATATTTCAGGCGGCTATCTGCTGGAGCGCGACAGCGCTTTCTACGCGTCGGAAAACAGCTGGTTCCGCGCCGGCAATATGGTGATCGTCATCAAATCCCCGGAATGCGCCACAAAGGAACAGGCAAAATTCATCAGCGAGGCATTCTATGAAATGCTTACAGCCGCCCAGAACGATGAATTCAATGGTAAACTCGTGACCGAATATCTGGATATCGACAGTATGGCGTCGCTGTATCTCGTCAACGAATATCTGCTCAACTGTGATTTCGGCGCGTCCTCCACCTACTTTTTCCTACCCGAACAGGGAAACGAAATCTATGAGCACAAGTTTTATGCCGGACCGGCCTGGGATTTTGACACGTCGCTGGGCAACAGAACGGAACTCGACTGGATGCAGGATCCGACCTATCTTTTCGCCGAAAGCCAGCCTTACTTCACAGGCTCTGTCATCCGCGACGCGATCCGGGAGAAAAAACTCCTCTTGAATGACATTGAAGACATTCTCTTTTCGGAAAAACCGTTACACGACGACGCGACGCAGCTCTCCTCCCTTTTGCTGTACAAAAGCCGGCTTGACGCATCACAGAAGATGAATTTTACCGTCTGGCCGTTCGACAACACACCCAACACATTCTGCTATCCGACTTATGACGAAAACTATGATTATGTATATCAGTTCCTGAAAACAAGACACGAAAGCCTTGTCGACTCCGCAAAGGAATGCACACACATCTGTCACAAAACGGGAAAGCTCGCGACGTTCCTCTATAAGATTCTCCGATTTTTCTGGAAGCTCTTCGGCATCCATCAGTACTGCGAATGCGGCATGGCGCATTATTGATCCGTTTTCCCCGTAAAAGCCCGGCAAAAAAACGTCGGGCTTTCATTTTTATGACATTTATGTGCCTTTTCCCTTGATTTTTTTCCTCATTTACGGTATAATTTCAGTTGTATGATTTTTTTGGATTTGCGAAAGGAGAACCCTTATGCCAAAGTATATTTTCGTGACCGGCGGCGTGGTGTCCGGTCTGGGCAAAGGCATTACCGCAGCCTCGCTCGGCAGACTGCTGAAAGCGAGAGGACTCAAGGTCGCGGCACAAAAGCTCGACCCTTATATCAACGTCGATCCCGGCACCATGAGCCCGTATCAGCACGGCGAAGTCTACGTCACCGAGGACGGTGCGGAGACAGACCTCGACTTAGGTCACTATGAGCGTTTCATCGACGAGGATCTGAACAAGTACTCAAACCTCACCACCGGCAAGGTGTACTGGAACGTTCTGAATAAAGAACGCAACGGCGAATATCTGGGCGAAACGGTTCAGGTCATTCCGCATATCACCAATGAGATCAAATCCTTTATTTATAACGTCGGCAAGACCTCTGACGCCGATGTCGTCATCACGGAGATCGGCGGCACGGTCGGCGACATCGAAAGCCAGCCGTTTTTGGAGGCGATCCGTCAGGTCGGCCTGGAGCAAGGCCCCGGCAACAGCCTGTTCATTCACGTCACGCTGGTTCCCTATATCAGCGGTTCCAACGAGCTCAAATCCAAACCAACACAGCATTCCGTCAAGGAATTACAGGGAATGGGCATCTTCCCGAATATCATTGTGCTCCGCTGTGACATTCCCATGCCGGAAAGCATCTGCAACAAAATTTCTCTTTTCTGTAACATCAAAAAAGACTGCGTGATTGAAAATAAAACGGTCGACGTTCTGTACGAAGCGCCGCTGATGCTTGAGGAGAGCCATTTCTCCGATATCGTCTGCCGCGAGCTGAACCTCGATGTACCCGAACCGGATCTGGCAGAATGGAAAGCACTCATCGACCGCATCCACGGACGTTCTAAGACCTGCACCATCGGCCTTGTCGGTAAATATGTTCAACTCCACGACGCCTATCTCTCCGTCGCGGAAGCACTGCGCCACGCGGGCTATGAAGCGGATTCCTGCGTCGAGATCGAATGGATCGACTCCGAAACGCTGACGGAAGAAAATTATAAAACAGTTCTTTCCACCGTTGACGGCATTCTGATTCCCGGCGGTTTCGGCAACCGCGGCACTGAGGGCAAGATTCTCGCCTGCCGGTACGCCAGAGAGAACAACATCCCCTACCTCGGCATCTGTCTCGGTATGCAGATCGCCGTCATCGAGTTTGCGCGCCACGTGTGCGGTCTGACGGACGCGAACTCCGGTGAGTTTGACGAAATCACCAAGAACAATGTCATTGACTTTATGCCTGATCAGAATAATGAAATCCCGAAGGGCGGCACGTTGCGCCTGGGCAGCTACCCCTGCAAGATCAAGGCCGGCACGATGATGCACAAGCTCTACGGCGAGACGCTCATTCACGAACGCCACCGCCACAGATACGAATTCAACAACAACTTCCGCGAAATTCTGACCGAAAACGGCCTGTTCATCAGCGGCACCTCGCCGGACGAGCATATCGTCGAAACGGTCGAAATCCCGCAGAACGATTTCTTTGTCGGCGTGCAGTTCCACCCCGAGTTTAAGTCCCGTCCGAACCGCGCCCATCCGCTGTTCAAAGGTCTCGTCAACGCCGCCCTGAAAGCGAAAGAATCGAAATAAAATTTCCAATTATTCAAAAAGAGCCGTGATCGCGGCTCTTTTCTTTTTATGACTCAATGACTGCGAAAAACGGAGGTCGGAGCCGAAACCTCCCGCTGCGGTAAAAGCGTTTTATCCGTCAGCAGGACGGCTCGTCTGATGGACTCCTTCCCGTATTTCCGGATGATCGCGTCTTTTGCCATCTCGATTTTACGCAGTTTATCCTCCTTTTCCTCATCGCCGTAGATAGTAAGCTGGACAGGTCGGTCAGCTTCACTCAGTTCGGCCGCCCGGATGCCGACCGATCGTAGTGGCAGCGCAAAGCGGTAATGCTCGCGCAGCAGTTCCATGGCCGTTGCACAGACCGTATCGGACAGATCCGTAGGACTTTTCAGATGCATCTGACGTTCCATCGTCGTCAGCTCGTTGCTTCGCAGATGAATCTGCACGACGCTGCATTTGAGCGCATGACTGCGGAGCCGTCGACAGACCTGCTCTGCCAACATATGAAAAATCACATTCACATCCTGTTCGTTCTGCATATCTCTGGGCGGCGTTGTGCTGTTGCCAATGCTTTTGATGACGTCCGCTTCACTCAACGATCTGACGGGAGAAGCATCTCTTCCGTTTGCATATTGATACAGCATCACGCCGTTTTTTCCCAGAAGTGTCGCCAGAAAATTCTCCGACGTATTCGCAAGATCGCCGATTGTGCGCACGCCGATGCGATTCAGCTTTGCCTTTGTGGCTCTGCCGACAAACAGCAAGTCTTCTACGGCCAGAGGCCATACAATCTCCCGATAGTTTTCAGGCGTAATTTCCGTTACGGCGTCCGGCTTTTTATAATCGCTGCCGAGCTTCGCAAAAACCTTATTGAACGAGACGCCGATTGATACGGTCAGGTCAAACTCCTTTTTCACACGCCGTCGGATCTCCTCCGCAATGCTTCTGCCGCTGCCGAAAAGACTTGCGCTGCCTGTCACGTCGAGCCAACATTCATCCATGCCGAACGCCTCCACCTGATCGGTATAGTCGCTGTACATTTGCCTTACAGCAGAACAATACGTATCGTAAAGCTCAAAGTTCGGTTTTACGACCGTCAATTCGGGGCATTTCTGCCGTGCAGAGAGTAGCGGCTCTCCTGTTTTGATGCCGTACTTTTTCGCGCATTCATTCTTAGCCAGAATAATGCCGTGGCGCAATTCCTCATCTCCGCCGACAGCAAACGGAATTTTGCGATACTCCGGATGCGCGATCGACTCGATGCTCGCAAAGCAGTTGTTGAGATCCGAATGCAGAACCGTCCTCATGACAATCACCCCTGAACAAATGTTTTCTATAGTATATCAAACATTTGTTTTATTGTCAAGACATTTGTTCTATTTTGTCGAATGAATGTTTGGAATATTATCCAAAAAAACCCACCGGAAAAACCCGGTGGGAATCGTGTGGAAAACAACGAAATTATTTAACTGCACTTATGATACCGGTGATCGCAGCAATGATGCGATAAATCCAGTTCATCAGTCTCTGCCAGAAGGTGAGCTTAATCGCTTCAACTTTACCTGTTGTCTGGCCGATAATACCGAAGATCACATCGTCGATAGAAATGACTTCTGCATAATCAGCAAAGACATAGGGCGCGCTGCTGTCAAAGTAAGTCACGACAACCAGTGTATATCCGATATCATCCTTGGTGGCGGTGTAGGACGAACCTGTTGCACCTTCAATCGCTTTCGCCTCTTTTTCGTTGGTTCTGTACCACTGATACTGAATGTAATCATTGGCCAGAGACGGCATACCGGTGATAACGACTGACAGTCTTTCACCCTCACGCGCCGTGCCGGCAATACCGACAACATAGTCGAGCTGGCACTTGACAACCGTCAGCGTGACATAAGCTTCCTGCGAGTTGTAGTTACGGGAATCGGTGGGTGTAAAGATGACTTTGTAGTTGGTGTAAACGCCGAGTGCACCGGGAATGGTGCCCTTTGCATTCTCATAAGCGAATGTACCATCGCCGATACCATCCGTCGCGAAGGTTGCATGAGAGAGATCGTAACCGAACTCAACCTCACCTTCGGTCGGGAAGACAACGCCCGTGACATCGGCTTTTTTGATTTCAACCGTCAGAACGCCGGAAGCGGGTGATACATAAATCTCATAGTTATCCGCTTTGGCGCCTCTGAGCTGCGGCGCGGTGTAGGTAACGGTGGTGTTGCCTGCATTCGCCGTGGCAGTTGTACCGGTTGTCGAAGTGAACGTCAGCGATACATCATCCATACCGAATTTACCGGAGGCGATCGTGAAGTTTACATTAACATCCGTATTGCCATCGTAAACCTTGCTGTCCGCCGTTGCCTGAACAACCAGAGTAGCAGGCGTTACAATCAGCGTACCGGGCTGCGTAGAGAATACGTAGTTATCACTATCGAACGAGTAGTTGACTGTGATTGCGTAAGAACCGACAGGCTCGCCGGGGAAGTAATTTGTCGTTGCCGTAGCACCGGAGCCGCCGATATCACCGAGTTGGTCAAGACCCGTCAGACCGTCAGCTACGATGGTAAAGGTGGGAGCCTTCTGACCGTACTGAACGACCTTATCCTCTGCGCGAAGAACGACCGGCGCGGGATCGACATCAACAGTGATCTGCGTGGAATAAGTCTTGTAGTTGCTGCTGGAGGGATAATAGGTTGCCGCATACTTCTTCACCGTAACGGTGGGTACGACGGTCAGATCATCGAACTGCCAGTAGCCGTTGCTGTCTGTAAATGCGGAGAGGTCAACGCTCTGAAGGGTTCTTGCCGAGTTGTAGGTAAGACCCGTGATCGTGGGCGCCGTCACAACGGGATCAGCCGGAGTAATATCAACGGAGGCTGTACCGATGTTGCTGATCGCAACCACATAGTTACCGGCAGCAGAACCGCCGAGCGTATAGGTGATATCCGACAGAATCTGCGTGCCGACATTTGCGCTGACGGCAAGCGCTTTACCGTTGGTGAAGTATACCGTAGACGCGCTGTCAACATCCGCATAGCCGGAAATGTTGGAGAAGGTGACATCCACCGTACCGGAGCCGTCGTAAACTTTCGTCACGCCGTTTGCTCTCGCGGTGAGGGTTCTGGGGGTGATGTCTGCCGTGCCATTCACCGGAACAATCTTGTAGTTCGATGCGGTAGTACCGGTGAGTACCAGGCCGGAGGCCGTAACGGTCTTATCTGTCCCGACATTTGCGGTATCAAACACGAATGTATAGCCGGAAGCAAGCGCGACATCGTCCGAACCGATCACGCCTGCCGTTGTAACGGTAGCTGTGGCGTTCTTCATGCCATCATAAACCTTGTCTTCCGCGTTCACCGTAACGGTGTAAGGCGCTTTTTCAATGGTAAAGGTACCGACCTCAAGACCGGAAACAGGTCCGTAGTAATTCTCATTGTAGTCCGAATCGCCGGGTCTCAGATCAGGCGTCGCAACATCAGCCGTTACGATGTAGGTGCCTGCATTCTTGGGCAGCGTTTCGGAACCGTTGTAGCGGAGGGTTACTTCGCCGACATAGCCGGTGTACGCGGTCTTGACCGTCGCTGTCGCTTCATGCGTCAGACCGTCATATGTGCAGTTCTCGGGGATCGTGAAATCGATCTGTTCAGCCGAAGCCGGCGTCAACTGTTTGATAACCTTAGAGGTCTTCGTGGAGGCAGCGGAACCGGTGTAGCCGGTGCTGTCGTCTGCCGTTACTACGACATGAATCTGAGCGCCGAGATAAGCGGAGCTGACCGTATAAGTCGAGTTGATTGCGCCGCTGATGGGGGCATCGTCAGCATACCACTGATAATTATAGTAGGCGCCATCGCCCGGATCCATTGCGGAGAGATCCGCCGTCAGCGTTTCCCCGATCATGGGCGAGCCCTTGATGATGGGATTGCCGGTGATGGTTTTCTGGCTGACCTGCAACCAAACCTGAACGGTCGTGGTCGTGTAGTTCAGCGTATCGTTGGGCGTGAAGATGGCCTCAACCTGCTTCATACCTTCGCCGTAGTTCGCGATCGCAGAGGAATCCACAAGAGTAAACGTACCGGCAACGGTCATATCGCTCTTATTGGGGTTCAGAACAACCGCGTCATTGGTGAAGACGGCTTCGGAATATGCCTGTGCATGAATAATGGAAGCAGAAGGTGCCGTATCGATGACGGGAGTTGCTTTCTCAACCGTCAGTGTGCCTTCCGCACCCTTGAAGGTGTAGTTTGTAGTGCTCATGCCGGAGGTATCCACTGTTACGGGATAGATACCGGTGTTTCTGCCGCTCTGGTAGCCCGTCACAAATGCAGGTGCGCCTTCAATCGTGACGGAGGAAGCGGTATCACCCGCGATATAGCCCTCAACGGTATAAAGCTTATTCGCCGCATAGGCGGGAGCGTCTGCGCCGTATGTCACGGTCTGCGCCGTAGGCGTTACGGTCAGTTCCGCCTTATTGACGGTCAATGTACCGGGAACGAAAATGATATTATAGTTGTCCGAAGTGTAGCCTCCCACATAGATCTTATAGGTGTCGACAGGATTGCCGAACCAGTAGGTCGTGCCGACAATCGGCGTGCCGCCGAGCGAAGCAAGGCTATCAGAGCCATAGAACCCCGTCGCGATCAGATCGGTTGTATCGTATTCCGGTGTAGCAGAACCATAGATGATGGCGTCGTCCTTCGCCGTAATCGTCAGGTCCTTTTTGCCGACTACAATCGTGCTGTCCTGTGCCTTAAATTTATAGTTGGTCGAATCAAGCGTTGTCGTAACGGAAATCGGATAAGTGTCGACAGCCGAGCCTCTGGTGTAGGTCGTCGTGACCTCCGTTCCGCCTGTTGTGGGAACGGTGTCGATCGAATCTGTACCGGTAAAGCCGCTATACTTGATCTTACCGACCAGAGCGGGGACAGAGTCGCCGTAGGTCAGATTCTGTGTGGGAACGGTAACAATGACTTCCGCCTGCTCAATCGTCACATTGACTGTCTGTGTGATCGAATTGTAGTTGTTGGTGTCAGTCGGAGTGAAGACCGCCGTGTAAGACGGAACATCACAGGTGGGAATGATGTCAGGCTCTTGCCAATCCCAGTTACCGGCAACGGATGTGTTGACCTTTTTCAGGGCAATCTCCGAAAGTGTGCGGGTGGAATCATACGCATAGGTGTCGGGATCCGCCACGCAGGATACGCCGGAGGGATCCGCCTTGGAGATATTTACCGTCAGCGCGGATGCATTATCAATCACGATCTGATAGTTAGCGTTCGCACCGAGGATCGAAGCATTGAGCGCATCCACATCGACCGTTACCATCTTATTCTGACCGGCGTTGGGGTTCGCCATCGTGCCGGTCGCGTTGATTACGGTCTGAACCGGATCGGAGCCGTACGCGCCGGACACATAATTCAGCGTAACCTCAACGGTGCTGTCACCGGCAATATAGGCTCTGTCTTTCGCGGTGGCGGTGTAGTGGAGCATTCGTTTGCCGACTTCCAATGTGCCGTTCGCCGTATTCAGCGTGAAGTTGTTGTTCTGATCGTCCTTGCCGCCGAAGACTTCGATTTTGGCATCGTAAGTGCCCATCGGGACACCTGCGGAATAGGCTACCCATTCGCCGTTATAATAGATAAGTCCGGTCGTGGCTTTAGCCCAGTCAGTTGTCTTGGGAATATCGCAGTTCGCGAGATTCTCATAAGCGAGCGTGTAGGTCACGGTTTCATCACCGTAGCCGACCTTAGAGGCGCCGATGTTGACGGTAACATTTCGCTTATCGACAACAAGCGTCACCGGATAAACCGCCGCATTATAGTTATTTTCGGTAGCCGAACCGGGAGTAGGCGTCCAGACAAGGTTCAGGTTATAGCTGCCGGCGCCGATGAAATCGGTCGTCTTGAAGCCCTGATCGAAAGCCCATGTACCGGAGGGAGAGTCCGAATCCTTACCCGTTACGGTGTAGCTGCTGAACGGAACAAGCTCTGCAAGCGTGCTGCCGTATGTGCCGGTCTGAGAAGAGGGACCGGTGATGGTAACATCAGCTTTTGTGATTGTGCAGGTGATGTACTGAAGCGTGCCGAGTCTGTTATAGGTGCCGGAGGGTGCAAACGTCGTATCGGCATTGACCTTGACTTCGATGACATACTTGCCGGCGTCCTTGGGCAGACCGTCTACCCATGTCGAGGACGCACTGGGGACGGCGTCCGTCGTGTAGCGATATGCCACGCCTGTGTTGTTATTGCCGGAACCGGAGCCGTTGCCGGTTACATTGTAAACATTAGTGACGACTGTATCGTCCGACATATCGTTGATGGCGATAGCATCTTCTTTACCCATATCGATGATGCCGATATTGAAATCCGTGCCGGGAACCAGAGCCTTGCCGGTATAGGTGGCGGTGAAGTCCGTCGTCTCGGTATACTGACCGATCTCCGTTCCCTGGTTCGCGACAGCGACTCTGATGGCGGAGGGATCCTTCAGCGCGTAGTTCATGTAGACAATCAGCGTATTGCCGCTACCGGCGGTCGTACCGCCGGAGGGAAGCGCCGTTGTGCCGCCGGTCCACTGCGAAAGCGTATTGATATTTCTTGTGGCGTAGGTCTTGGAGGCGATCTTTTCAGTCGTCGCGCCTAAGAACTCATAGTAATAGCTGTTCTTGGAGAGACCGCCGCCGCCGAGCGTGACCGTACTGGACGAATCGGTGATCACGCCGGTATAGGTGTTCGTGTTGGCAACCTTCAGATAAGCGCGGGTCGCCTGAATATTCGGATCATACGTATACGAAACACTCTGCAGGTTCGCGGAGTTCATATTATTCTTATAATAACGGTACATGATGAGGTACTGGGTACCGTCCGTGCCGGGGCCACCGTTCTTGATGGACGAGGTCTTGTACTCGTCGCTCTTTCTGCCGCTCTGCGACTGTGTATAAGAAGAGGTGTTGACCATGTAGGACGTGCCGGTCAGGCTGTCATGGTACGGATCTTCTGCGCGATAGTAGTTGGTGTTGCCTTCGAAGTTCAGGTAGTTTTCACCACCGCTGCCGCCGGGAGCGTTGATCGTACCGAAGAAACCGCCGTCATCCTGGAAGGTCTTTTCGGAGGTGTGCTTACCGATGGTGTTGACATTCTGCGTAACGCCGACAACCGCGTTTGCACGTCTCAGATGGTTATGCGGACCTTCGTCGTCGCACTTCAGGTCGCCGTAAGTCTGCGAGGTGCCGGGCATGGTCAGATTGCCGCCGGTATGCATCTGGAACGAAGCGTCGATATTGACGCCTGCGCCGATGATGGGATAGTTCGTCGTCGTATACATAACGCCGGCGCTCCACATGATATTATAACCTTCTCCACCCCAGTTATCGTTGCCGGTCTTACTCTGCCAGCCCTTTGTCAGGGTATTGATCGTGGTCGTACCCATGATCTTCGCGCTGTTGGAATACACACCGACAGCGATCTCAACCATCTGGTTACCTTCGGAACAGGTTCTGGACGCGTCATAACCGCCCGAATAGGCTTCAATATTGATGGTACCACCGTTCGTGGTGACGTTGCCGCCGTAGATACCGTAGGAAATCGCATAGTGGTACGAGTTCGTGCCGCCCGAATAGGCGCCTGCCATACAGCCGGCGTCAATGTTCGCAGCCGAAATCAAAGTACCTTCATTATAAATACCGCAGTTATACAGGAACTGATCCTTGTAGTTATCGCCGTGGTCCATGTTGCCGAGGTAGGCCTGAACGGTAATACCGCCGCCAACCGTCAGCTTACCGGTGCCGTTGTTGACGATGGTCGCCAGTCTCTGCGGATAATCGCCTCGTTTATTGTTATCTTTTACACCGTAAGCGGTTCTCTTGTTCCGGATCGTACCGGTACCGGTAATGTTCAGCGTACCGCTATTGGTGATAAGACCCCAATAAGTACCGTCCGCGTAAGTACCGCTGGTATAGGACGTCGCGGGAACATAGCTGCTGCCCTCATAGTCCCAGTAGATGGTGTGACCGTTCATATTCAGGTTGACGGTGACACCCTGCGGGATTGCCGTCAGCTTTCCGCCTGCGTCAAAGTCACCCGTAACGGTGATGTTAACGACGCTGCCGCTGGTGCGGTTGACCGCGTTGGTCCATGTAGCCGCGCTGTAGACATTTGCATCGTAGGTTGCTGCCGTCGCGTCCTTCACGAAGTCCTTGAGAAGAAAGGCTGCGCCGGTAACTGTCAGACAGATAACCATCAGAGCGACGATCAGCTGTGTGACGCGTTTCTTCACTTCCATGTGATTCGACATAAAATTTCCTCCTTTGAGAATATGCCTTTTCGCTTTAAAAGGATTTGTACCGATACTGCGAAAGCGACTGCGTTTCCGTTTTCCCGGAGAATCCCTGACCTGATTCCTGATCCGGACTCACGAAAACCGCGGCTCGTTCCGCCGTATTTTCCCCTCAAATCCTCCAAAACGAGGGTAAAGGGATATTTACACTGATACATATTTTATTATATTTACAAAAGTTCCCCTTGTCAAGATGAAATTTGCAAATTAGTCAGAATGAATATGTTTTTTCTGTACTTTTTGGGCAAATTGTTCCGACGGATTTTTTGACTTGACAGATGTGACAAATATTATTATAATTGTATAATACTTCAAATAATGCAGAATTAAGAATGAAGAATGTCGGAAGCCCCACCAGGCTTGAATTATATGATGCAATTCTGCATTCTGCATTCTACATTCTGCATTCCCATATATATAAATGAACTGCTCAATTTTGATACAGAGGGTGACATCATGAAGACAATCCTGATCCTGTTCGGCGGCAAATCCAGCGAATATGAGGTCTCGCTGCAATCCGCCTACTCGGTTTTATCCAATATTCCGAAAGAGAAATACCGAACCGTCCTGCTCGGCATCACGAAAGACGGTCGCTGGCTGCTCTATGAGGGTGACGAAGCGAAAATCGCCTCCGGTGACTGGCTGAATGATGACTGCGTTCCGGCGGTCATCGGAACGGACTTCGGCACGAAATGCGTCATTGCGTTCCGCAAAAACGGTACAGAAAGAATCCCGGTGGATGTCTGCTTCCCCGTTCTGCACGGTAAAAACGGCGAAGACGGCACGATTCAGGGTCTTCTGGAGCTCGCCGGCATTCCCTACGTCGGCTGCGGCACGCTTGCGAGTGCGATGTGCATGGATAAGGCCGTGACCAACATGACGGCGGATTCCTTCGCGATTCCACAGGCAAAGTGGCTGAGCGTCACCCGCTATGACTATGAACGCAACAAAGAAGATTTTGTTGACCGCTGCATCGAAAAATTGGGACTGCCGATCTTCGTCAAGCCGGCAAACGCAGGCTCCTCCGTCGGCATCTCCAAAGCCAAAACGAGAGAGGATATGTTCAAAGCCATGGAGACGGCATTCCGGGAGGACGGCAAGGTCGTCGCGGAGGAATGCATCGACGGCAGGGAGATTGAATGTGCCGTGCTCGGCAATGACGCGCCGGTCGCGTCCGTCGTGGGTGAGGTGCTCCCCTGCAACGAATTTTACGATTATAACGCCAAATACATAGACGGCGATTCCGTGCTGTGCATTCCCGCCGAGCTGCCGCAGGAGAAAAGCGACGAAGTCCGCGCCAACGCGGTCAAAGCGTTCAAGGCGCTCGGCTGCACGGGGCTTTCCCGTGTGGATTTCTTCATCCGCCGCAGCGACAACAAGGTATTATTCAACGAGATCAACACGCTGCCGGGCTTCACCGCGATCAGTATGTACTCGAAGCTCTTCGCCGAGAGCGGCATTCCCTACGGCGAGCTGATCGACCGTCTGATTACATTGGCAGAGGAAAGGGCAAAATGAAAAAGGAGATTCTGCTGACGCTGAAAGACGCTCACACCATCGACGGCAACCGCGAAGCCTATGAAATGACGACGCACGGCACCTTCGACGGCGATGACAACAATTACACCGTCGAATACGATGAGCAATACGACGACCTGCAGGGCTGTCACACCGTTCTGACCATCACCGAGCGACGATGCGTTTCCATTGTCCGGTCGGGATCGTACAACACCGAGCTGACGATCGAACGCGGCAAACGCCACAACTGCGAATACGCCACGCCGCACGGTTCATTTTTGATCGGCATTTCCGCGCAAAAAGTGAAATCGACCGTAACAGACGGCAAGGGAACGCTTGAGCTTCGCTACACCATCGACTTCTACGGCGGCGTCGCAAGCGAGAATGAAATGGTTATCACATTAGAATAATTAAGAATTATGAATGCAGAATGCAGAATTGTGTTGTTCAATTCAAGCCCACAGGGCTTCCGACATTCTTAATTTAGAATTATGAATGCAGAATGCAAAATTGTGTTGTTTAATTCAAGCCCACAGGGCTTCTGACATTCTTAATTTAGAATTATGAATGCAGAATGCAGAATTGTATTGTGGAATCCAAACCTGAAGGCTTCTGACATTCTTAATTTAGAATTATGAATGCAGAATGCAGAATTGTATTGT
>CAMEBF010000026.1 GCA_945912145.1 uncultured Clostridia bacterium
TATTCACGGGCGAGGTCAATAAATCACTATTTCAGCAATTAAAAGAATTGATACTTTCCGAGCAGTTAGTGTAGCTGCCGTAGGTTTGTAGAAACATGACCGAGCATTGTATAATGGGCTTGCCCAATAAACAATGCTCGGCTTTCGTGAGAAAGGAGTTTAGTATGGCAATGAATGCCGAGAATAATAATCAAGAAAAAATTACAGCGTTATACTGTCGCTTGTCCGTAGAAGATATAAAGGATAACAAGGACAAAAAGCGCAACGGCAAAGAGGACGAGTCCAACAGTATCAGCAACCAAAAGCAGATTCTTTCGGACTACGCTAAAAAGCACGGTTACACCAATACAATGTTTTTCGTGGATGACGGTATTTCCGGTACGAGCTTTGACAGAAACGATTTTAACCGTATGCACCGAATGGTAGAAGAAGGCAAAATCGGTACAATCATCGTAAAAGACCTATCCCGTTTCGGTCGTGAGCATATTGAAGGTGGTCGTCTTGCAGAGATTGTATATCCGACACTGGGAGTTACCTTTATTTCTATCCAGGAGAATGTAAACAGTTCTACGGGCGAAGGGATGGAGATGCTGCCGTTCTACAATATATTCAACGAATGGTATGCGGCGCAGACCTCGAAGAAAATCCGTGCAGTATGGCAATCCAAATCCGATAACGGTGAGCGTGTATCCGCAACTGTGGCATATGGCTACAAGAAATCTCCCGACAACCCGAAGCAATGGATTATTGATGAGCCTGCCGCAAAGGTAGTGCGGTATATCTTTCAGCTTTGTCTTGAGGGTTTGGGCGTCACTAAAATCGCACGCCGCTTGGAAACTGAAAAAATTCTAACGCCGACCGCATATTACAACAGCATCGGCAGAAAAACACGAAACAAGGTTATTGATCCCTTCCGTTGGTCTGAAAACAGCGTAGACCATATTCTTTCCAATATGCAGTATACCGGTTGTACCGTTAATTTCAAGTCAAGTACCGTCAGCTTCAAAGTTCACAAAACGGTATATCACCCCGAAGAAGATTGGGTAATTATCCCGAACACACAAGAAGCCCTTATTGATATGGATACTTGGGAGCGTGTGCAGGAGATAAAAAAGCACCGCCGCAGAAACACTGCGACAGGCAGAACAAGTATCTTTTCGGGATTGTTGTATTGTGGCGATTGCGGTTCAAAATTATATTTCTGTGCCGCCAAGAGTGTAAAGGAGCATCAGGAATTTTACCGCTGTTCTGCCTATAAGGAAAACAGGGGCAGTTGTACAATTCATTTTATCCGCAATGTGGTACTGGAAAGACTGGTGCTTAAACTCATACGGGAAGCAGCGGAATATATTACGGAATACGAGCCTGTTTTTTTGTATCTGTACGGCAAGCAACATCAACTCCACAAGGCTAATAATCTCAAAGCCGCAAAACAAGAGCTTGAAAAAAATAAAAAGCGTATTGTTGCATTGGATAAACTGATTGAAGCTGCCTTTGAGAAAAATGTGCTTGGTACACTGAGAGATGATCTGTTTGAGCGTATGACCGCCAATTACGAAAAAGAGCAGAAAGAATTGATACAGGCAGTTGCCGAAGCGGAACAGCAGCTTGCCAACGCAGAGCAAGATAATGTTGACCTCCGGGCATTTCTTTCCATCATCCGCAAATGCACCGACTTAAAGGAACTGACACCCGAACTCGTCAATCGGCTGATAACAAGGATTGAAGTCTTTGACAGCACCAAAGACGAGAACGGAAGAAAGCACGTTCCGATTAAAGTTCACTTTATTGGTGTGGGTGTGCTTGAAATTCCCGATGGTAAAACAATCCTTGAAACCTATGAAGAAATCCGCAAGAATCCGCCAATAGTGGCGTGAAAAGATAAATACGGCGTAGCCTTAATCGGCTACACCGTATCCTACATACCCCGACTGTCCTTTGCCACCTCTGGCAAACAACCGGCGGATTTTTTTATCAGGCAGATGGCATGATGTCTGTTTGAAATGTGATTGTATCATCGCTGAATACGGCCTTGACGCCGCCGCAGTCGGCGGTGAAATAGGGTTTGGCCTTAGCGATGCGCCGGATCCGGAACAGCACATGCGGATGGACACGTTTGCGGTTGTTGCAGAAAACGGCGTAGTCGGGATTGAGCGTTCTGAGCCAATGAACCGAAGAGGAACCGCTGTAACCGTGATGCCCGACTTTCAGAACATCAACCTTGCCAACGAGTTTTGCGATGGCTTTTTCACCGCCGTTTTTGTAATTCATGTCGCCGGCTAAAACGGTTTTGAATTTTCCGTATTCAACAAGCGTCACAACGCTGTGAACATTCTCCCCGAATTTGCATTTTGGCTTCTGATACGTTCCGTTAAAGAATGTAATTTTGAACGCGCCGAGCGTCAGCGTCAGACGATCAAAGCTCTCTGTGATCGGCACGTTTTTGCGTTCGAGAGCCTCTTTCATCTGCGTATAGACCTCACGGTTATCCCAACGTCTGCGCTCCATGATGAAAATATTTTCCTCGTGATAGGGTTTCAAAAACGCCTGCTTCACCGTCAAGTTCGGCAGATTGATTACAGTGTCAAAACCGCCGAGATGGTCGGAATGACAATGGGTGCCGAGCACGAAATCAAGCGTGATCTGTCCGTTTTCATCGGCGCAATGCGTTTGCAGGTATTCGCAGACCTCTTTTTCATAGCCGGGATAGCGCAGATGCGGCTTGTCCGCAGGGAAATCCGTATCCTCGCCGGCGTCAATCAGCGCAAAATGGCCGTCGCTTTCGAGCAGAATACAGTCGGAGTGACCCGTGTTCAGAAAATGAATGGCATGGCTCATAGAATCCCCTCCAGATAACATAAGATATGTTCATCGTTGGAGCAAATGATTTTATCCGCTATGGCTTTGAGCTCGTCGCAGGCGTTCGCGACGGCATAGCGGTTTTTGGCGGCGGCAAAGGAGGTCAGATCGTTGCGGCTGTCGCCGATGACGATGATGTCGGAAAGCTTCAGCCCGGCGAGCTCGCAGAGCTTCAGCAGTCCCGACCCTTTGTTGACGCCTTTGTTCATAATCTCCCAATTGTGCGTCAGCGAGGTCGTGAGTTCGAGATCGGGAAACTGCGTTTTGATGCGGTTTTTCGCTTCGTCGCGTTCCTTGAGGCTGTGGAAAAAGACGTCGAACATCTCAATGTGATGTCCGTCTGTGAGCAGCGTTGTCAGATCGTCGACCGTGCGCCGACTCTTGGTCATCTCCGGTAGGAAATCCGCGTCGATTGCATAATAGGCGAACGCATCGTCATTGTAAAAGCGTTTTTCAAGAACCGGGTGGTTGTCACAGTAAAGCTCGATGAGCGTCTCATAGCGGAGCAGCATGTCGTAGAGTGATTTCGCCGTGGCAAGATCAATGGGATTTGCGTAGAGCTCGCCCTGTTCCCGACTGTGGATGACGGCACCGTTGGAATAGACAAAATAATCAAAATACGGGCTTTCGCGAAGCGGCCCCGGGATTTCAAAAAATGTCCGTCCGGTCAGAGCGACAAAGCGAATGCCGCGTCGGTACAGTCTTTCGAGCGCGTCGAGGTTTTCGCGGCTGATTTCGGTGTCGCTGCCGAGCAGCGTTCCGTCGAGATCGGTTGCGATGATTTGGCTCATAAAAAAATCTTTCCTTTCAGACGCGTCGTGTCGGCATAGAGAAGTGTTGACCGCCTACCGAAAAAAAATATCGGCGAAGTGTATTTTTGTCGGGTTCTGTATGCAAAAAATCGGGACGGCGAACCGACCCGAGACAGATTACATGTTGAGAACATACGTCTCAATAGCGTCGGCGACACCGTCGTCGGCGTTGGACTTCGCGCGGTATTTCGCAGAGAGCTTGCAGATTTCGTCCGCGTTTGCCATCGCGAAAGAGTAGGCAGCGAATTCGAGCATGGAGCAGTCGTTCGCGGCATCCCCGAACGCCATCGCGTTTTCGGCGGTACAGCCGATCGCGTCGCAAATGGCGGCAAGCGCGTTTCCTTTGCCTGCGGTGGCAGACATGATTTCCACATCATGCGCGATCGCGGAAACGCAGGAAAGGTTCGGCAGATGTTCAATCTGTGAAATCGCTTCTTTTCGTTTTTCGTCGTCTGCAAAAAATGCCACACACAATTCCGCTTCTTTTCCTTGCATCTCGCGCCGCAGGTCGCCACAAACGATGACCTGTTTGAGATAATACTCGAAGAAGTCACGCGGAATAGGTACGCTTCCCGGCTCGGTCAGATCAGTCTTCGGCATATAGACCTTGCCGCCCTGATAGACGTTTGTGAGAGCGGCATTCGCTTCATAAATTGAAAGAATGCGGTCGGTGGTTTCGGCATCGATCAATGCCTCGAAGATGTTTTTCTGCGCCTTGCAGTCATAAACGCACGCACCGTTGGAATAGATAATATAATCGACAAACGGGATTTTTTCATAGACGGCCTGAATCAGCGAGAGCGTCCGTCCCGTTGAAATGGCGAGCCTGACGCCTTTTTCGTGCGCCGCCGTCAGCGCCTGCAGGGTTCGTTCCGTCACGGTGAGATGATCGGGCGCCAATAAGGTACCGTCCAGATCCATTGCGATCATGTTGATGTTCATACGCCGTCAGCTCCGTTCATGCAAGTTTTTGACTGAAAAAAATACCGCCCAACCGGACGGTATACTGGAGCGGATGACGAGGCTCGAACTCGCTACCTCCACCTTGGCAAGGTGGCGCTCTACCAGATGAGCTACATCCGCAACTGACGGATATTATCATACCAGAAAACCGACGGCTTGTCAAGAGAAAAGTGAAAAAAATTCATCTTTTTGTCTTCCGGTCGCAACGCGCAGGCCCGCTCCGGAGAGTGGGTCTGCAGTGAAAAGATACGGGGGAGGTCAGATTGTCGGTTCGGTTGCTGCCGTCGGTCGGACAGATGCCTGCGACGCGGCATGATTGTTGGCGTATTCGGCGCTGATCTGCTGCACATGATAGGCGATGATGCCCATTGAAACAACGCACTGGCGGTATAGCTTGATTTCTCGTATGGAAAACAGTGCTCTACCGAGAGATGTGTGCCACCATAGGGTAAAAGTGTTATTATCATTGTAATGCACATCGTACATCACCTGATTGTGCGAAACGGTAGGAAAACCGTTTTTGTCGGTTTCTACCATCATACCCTGTGATGTTAGACGACTTGAAAGTGCTCCGGTCAGTACCGGATAGGGAACTGCGGCAGGCAGAACAAACTCTATCGCGCGTAGCATGGAACGTTTGTATTTGATAATGCTTTCTTTTATCCCATAGGCGACCATCAGACCGAGCACGCCGAAGAGCGCAAGACCGCCGAAACTGCCCATGCAAAATCCTATGACAGCCGCAACGACCGCAATCAGATAGAGCCAGTTCAGTTCGCTTCCGTTCTTTGCGATCGGAGCCGGCGAAGTGAGAAAACGAGGCTGCTGTTCTTTTTTAGCCATATAGTAAAACTCCTTTATATAATGCTGTTACTCTCAAGATATTCCGCTTTGCACCATCCGGCGTATTGACCGTCAAGTGTTTCGGCATATGCCCATCCGTCATAGAATCCGTAGACGAGGAGATCGGTTCCCCATTCGAGCTTGGTTATGACGGCGGAATCTGACGACCATGAGGCACGCATATTCAAAACGTCAAAGGTTTCCGTGCAGACATAGTATTCCCACGGTGCCGGAACATCCCCGGAATTCGGAGTGCCGACATTGACCGAGAGAAAATAGCTCTTCGGGTCGGTAGAAAGCTTGGTTTCGATATTGTTTGCCACGTTGGCAGGAGCCGCTGCCGTTGTTGCGGCGGCAGTTTCCGATGACTTTTTGCAGGAGCAGATCGCCATCATGATCGCTTCCGTTGTGGTGTTGGACTGGTTATCAAAGAATATCATATCGAGCGGCATGGCGTAAACATCCACGATATCCTCATCAAAAATCGTCGGGAGCGTTCCGATGATAATGCCGACATAGGAATTTTCCTCTTTGTCAATCACGTGCAGATAGGTGCAGGATTCGTCTTCCGATTCCTCGATATCGAGCACGCCGACATCATCGAGCAGAATGATCCGGTCGGTGTATTTCGTGATGGATTTTGCCATGACGGCGTAAGGATAGGTTGTGGCTGCGGCCTGGAGCTTGGAATAGTCGGCGTCGCTGCAGGGGAAAAAGTCGGCATACTGATTCAGAGCGTCAATGGATTTTTGCGAGAGGGTATAGTCCATGATATCGGAATCCTGCAATGCGGCATAGAAATCCGAAACGGTCGTGTCCGGTAAGGTTGTCGCTGCTGTGGTAGTCGTGCTGTTTGCCGCATTCACACCGGATTCCTTCGGCTCGGACGGCTCCGGATCGCCGGAAACGGCGGCAATGATCCCGAACAGGAGCACCAGCGCGCCGACGACACCCAGTATAATCCATAGCTTTTTTGATTTTTTCTTGGGTGGCTGATTGCCGGTCGGTTGACCGCCGTAGGGAGCGCCGGGAACGGTATAGTTGCCGTAGGGGATTGATGCGCCGGTGTCAGCGTTGGCATCGGGAGTGGGATTCGGCTGAACGGGAGCATTGATGTCCTGCGGAAACGGCGACTGCTGCGCCTGATTCTGCATTGCGCCGCAGGTCGGACAGATGACAGCGGTGTCCGGGAGTTCTTTCCCGCAGTTCTGACAGTACATTGTAAATAACCTCCAAAGATATTTTTTCTTTACTATAACACACATAATGTGGTTTGTCAATCTGAATTGTGGATTTTTCAAAATAGAATCCGATTTCTATGGTAATCTTATAAAATGAGGTGATGGCATGCAGTTCGGCGACGTGCTCCGGCAATTGATTGAGGATAACAATCTGACACAGAAACAGTTGGGCGAAGAGCTGAATATTGCGCCGACGACGATCGGCAACTATGTGCGGAATCTCCGCGAGCCGGATTACGCGACGCTGAAACTTTTCGCTTCGTATTTCCATGTTTCCACGGACTATTTGCTGGATTATCCGGAACAGGACGGATTGACGCACCGCGAAAATCAGCTTTTGCATATTTACCGTGAGCTGTCTGACGAATACCGCGATATTCTGAGCAGTCAGGCCTGCGTCCTTTATAAATCGCAATTGAAACGCTGACAGACATCATTATACACATATTATGGAAAAAGTGGTGTGCTGAAAGCATACTGTAAAAAAACAGCAGGGAGTCCGTAAGTTCCCTGCTGTTGCTTGTATTCTGATACATTTTTTATAAATCAAGCCCGAAGGGCTTCCGAATCTTTTGCCGACAGGCAAATACATCACTTCGGCGCAGCCGATACTTCACAGCCCGAAGGACTGCTTCACTTGTCCCGCAGGGACAAACTTCACTGCATCGCGCAGCGACGCCTATTCCGGCACGGTGACCAAAGCCAGAAGCCCGATCCCCACGATCAGAAAAACCGTTCCGATCACGGCGAATATCATCCGCCTTGTTTTCTGCTTTTTATGCATCAGATGCGGGATATGCAGGCTCAGATCGAGAAAATCCGTATAGAAGAGAAACGGAAACGTAAAAAGGAACTGGAAGAGAGCGAGGTTTTTGAGCATTTCAAGCTTATCAACCGGCCACCATATATGAATATAGGAAATCTGAACCAGGATCGCCATCAGATAGAAATAGATCGCCGCCAACGCATTCCGGCGTTTGCCCGACCGGAATCCCGGAATGGTGCGCAGCAGTTTCCGGAGCGGATGTCGGTTTAAGACGACGGCCGCTTGTATATCAAGCTGCAAAGCCTGAACCGAAGAATAGCGGTCCTTCGGATCGAGCATAGTGCATTTTTGAATGATTTTCGCATAAGGCCCGGTAATCGCGCGACGATCCGGGAGCTGTCCGGTCATCATGAACCCAAAGAGCACGCCGGCAGCGTAAATATCACTTTTGTTGTCCGTCTGCGTGAAACCAAACTGCTCCGGAGCGGCAAATCCGGCGGTACCGAGGATCGTCGTGTCATGCGGCGCGTCGGCCGAAGAGAATCGGGAAATATCAAAATCAATGATTTTCAGACTGCCGTCGAACGAGATCATAATGTTCGCCGGCTTGATGTCGCGGTGAACGATGCCGTTTGCATGGAGCGTCTGCAACCCCTTGCACAGCGCAATCATATAGCCCGCAGCGGTCTCAGGACTGATGCAATTCGTTTCGACGATCTCCTCGAGCGTTTTCCCCTGAATGTATTCTTCGAGCGCGACGCATTGACCGTCGATTTCGCAGACGTCAAAAATCCGGACAAGCTGTTCGCACTCAAGCGTCATGAGTTTCCGGTGCAGCGCAAGCATGGGAAGCTCCATCGTCTTTCTGACGAAAAGACGTCCCGAATTGTTGTTGCGGACCAGCATTGTACCCTCTCCGAGCGGTTTTATGTCCATGGTATCCCACAGTTTGAAGTTTTCCACAGACGGTTTCACGATAACACCTCTTGATTTTTTTACAGGGATATTGTACCATAGAAAAAGAACGAAGAAAAGAGGAAATTGCTATGCCGTCCAAAAAAACCGACGAACTGCTGAAAATATTGGAAAAAGAAACGCATTTTGATGATTATGTGACAGAAAATGCCGAAGAATTTATCAGCGGATCGCTTTCCGATCTGCTTTCGGCGTATGAAGCGAAATGCGGCTTGGAAAAATCGGAAATCATCCGCAAGGCCGATCTGGATAAAACCTACGCCTATCAGATGTTTTCCGGCGTCAGGCAAAATCCGTCCCGCGACAAGGTGCTGATGCTCTGCTTCGGCCTGGGATTGTCGGTCACGGATACGCAGACACTCCTGAAGCGAGCCGGTTATCCACAGCTCTATCCAAGAATTAAGCGTGACAGCGCCCTGATCTTTTCCCTCGAACGGAAATTATCCGTGATGGAAGCGAACGAGCTTCTGTTTGACCTGAATGAAAATATTTTAGAGTAATCCGTTCCCGGCAAAAAAAGCGGCAGACCTCCGATGAAGTCTGCCGCTTTGTGGAGCTGATGGTCAGAATCGAACTGACAACCTGCTCATTACGAATGAGCTGCTCTGCCATTGAGCCACATCAGCATTTCTGTTGACTGCACTATTATACTCAATTCTTTCGTACTTTTCAAGTCTTTTTTGAAAATATTTTTATTTTTTTTCTTGTTTTTTCTTTCCTATGCCGATATAATGAGATCGGGAGTGATCATATGAACCGGAAACGGCTTTTGCCGCTCAGAATCCTGCTGATTCTGCTGACGATCACGGTCATGGTCGTTATTTTTATGCTGTCCGCCGATAATGCGGACGAGTCCAAGGCGAAAAGCGAAGTGATTTCGGATTCGCTGATCTATCGCATTTTATCGTCGTTCGATTGGGATACGGAACAAACCGAAAAAATTACACATATCACGGTAAAGATTGTCCGCAAAACGGCGCATTTTTCGGAATATGCTCTGCTTGGTATGCTGTTGACCGGCGTTTGTCTATCGTTCGGCAAGTCATATGGAGTGACCTTTACGGTGTCGCAGGCTGTGTCTTCGCTCTATGCCGTTTCGGATGAGCTGCACCAGTATTTCGTCCCGGGACGCAGCTGTCAGCTCAGCGATATGCTGCTCGATTCCTGCGGCGCGGCGGTCGGCATCGGGATGTTGCTTTTGCTCATATGGCTGATCCGGCGGAAGAAGCGGCGCTCAGCACCGCAGTGAAAAGTGAAAAGTGAAGAATGAAGAGGATCGGAAGCCCTCCGGGCTTGGATTATACGCCTGCGGCGCGCTTATATAATCAAAAGGCGAAGCCTTTTCCGACATTACACTTTGAACTTTGCACTTTGCACTTTGAAGAAAACCGCGCAGACATTGTGATCTGCGCGGATATTTTTTTCTCAGCCGACGAGCTGTACGGTATAGCCTCCGTCAAAGGTGAAGACGTGATCGTTGCGGTTCTCTGTATTGACGGGATAATCGGTCGAGATGATCTGCGAGCCGCAGGCAAGCGTCTGTTCATAACGGGATTCGCTGTAAGTCGGATAGGAGTCGGCTCTCGTCCGGACGATCAGATTGCATTTGTCGATGGATTCGGCATTATGCCGGATCGCGTCGGACGGCTTGTTTTCGATGATGAACGACGCGTAGCTTTCGTTGCGGTCGGCATAGCGGAGCATCGGGAACATGGCCTGCGTTTTGATCGAGGAATCCTGCTTGATGTAGTCGCTTGTCACCGTCGTATCGTGGAGCAGGACGAGCACCTTGCCCATCGTGTCGGCAAGAGGAAGCCAGCCGTCGTCCGCACGCATATCGCCGAAGCTCTCATACTCTCCCATCATGTCGGCAGGCGTCAGGAGCGTGTCGCCGAGCACGTCACGAATCAGCTCGTCACAGGCGTTGGCATAGGGCAGCGTGAAGGTTTTCATCGTACCAATGGGAGCCGCAAGCTTTTTCGGCTCGATGATGACGGTGATCGGCAGATGGTCGGGGTTCGCGTCCGACCACATTTTGATTTCCGTTAACGCTTTTTCAAAGTCGTAGCAGTTGGAAGCGTTATCAATCTTCGGGTCATGACTGACGACGAAGGAGACTTCGCCGTTTTCAACGATCGTCTCAATATCCAGCTCGACGCTCCGGATGCCGAGCTCGAACTGCTCGGTCAGGGTATCCATTTTAAAATCGGCTTTCTGACTGCTGGCGATGCTGAACGTTGCAATATCCAGAGCCTCGGACAGTTTTTTGTATTCTTCGGACGCCGGAAGCTGATAGCTGTTGTGCGTACCTAAAAAAGCGACCTCGTTGAATTTTACGCCGTCGGCGATCGCCTGATCAATGTCGAAAGAAGCGAACTGCTGCTCGTCGCAGGGCGTATATTCCGCATAAAATTCGTTTTCGAGATAGTCCATATGCTCGTCCTGACGCTGTATGTTCTCCTGCGTCATATCATCGACGGCGCCCATCGCCATCGGCATCAGCACCAGACAGGACAGCAGCGCGAAAATCGCTTTGATCGGACCGTATTTGAAGATTGCCATGTTTTAGCACACCTTTGCGTATAAGATAAACCTTATTGTAACATCGACGGCGTATTTTGTCAAGAAAGCAAATATGAACAGCGTGTAACTTTTATCAATAGAATAAACTTGACAAAAACCGACAAATTGTGTAAGATATCGTTGTGATCAAGAGGCAACAGAAGCGGTTGGCAATTTCCTCCGGAAGGAGGTGTTGCGTTTATGGGAAAAGTTCTGATTCTTTTTGTCCTTTATGTGATTTATAAAGATATAAAAGAAGTCCGCGTAACCATAAAAAAATAACCGCCCTGTTGGCAGACAGGACAGTTATTCAATAATTTTTTGAAAAACTACTTGAGCTAACCGCTTTTAACGGTTACCTCTTGATTGCATTATACAACAGAATTTTTCTTTTGTCAAGTCGCGGTGTAAAAATGCACTGCGATTTTTTCACTTAATAAACTTGACAAAAACCGACAAATTGTGTAAGATATCGTTGTGATCAAGAGGCAACAGAAGCGGTTGGCACACCAAGCGAAAGCGAGGTGATGCATATGGCGAAAGTACTGATCCTTTTTGCTCTTTATGTTATTTATAAAGATATAAAAGAAGTTCGCATAACCATGAAAAAATAACCGCCCTGTTGGCCCAGGATGGTTATTTAAAAAATAATCTGTACAGCTAACCGCTTTTAACGGTTACCTCTTGATTGCATTATACATCAAAATTTGTTGTTTGTCAAGTCGCGGTGCAAAAATGCGCTGCGATTTTTTCATTTAATAAACTTGACAAAAACCGACAAATTGTGTAAGATATCGTTGTGATCAAGAGGCAACAGAAGCGGTTGGCAATTTCCTCCGGAAGGAGGTGTTGCG
>CAMEBF010000027.1 GCA_945912145.1 uncultured Clostridia bacterium
CACCCCTCCCGTCAGATACCTACCCTGTGTAGTCCCTTGTAAACTGTACTTTCCTACAATGTCAATAACATATTTTTATAAAAAAATCATGTGCAGATATAAAGAACCGATGCCTGAAAAGACATCGGTTTGCTGTTTATTTCGTCAGATTCGTATTGATATAATCATTGACCTGTTCGATCAGCGACTTCTCCACCTCCGGGACGTAGCCATCAACCGTGGGGATATGCTCTTTTTTCACGCCGTCAACGCTGCCTTTGTCAACGATTTCCTCGATATAGGCATAAATTTCATCATACGGCGCAAAGAGATTTTCTCCTGAAAGAAGCGACAACTCCGCCGTCAGGCCGTAGGCGCCCCAGTTGGAAATCGTAGCGATGACAAGGTCGGTCACTTCCGTTTTGCAGGGAACAAGCGACAGCTCTGTGGCAATCACGTCTTTCAGGTTGCCCATGCCGATCTCGTTGCCGCCGTCACCGACGCCGACGGTGTAAATGCCCTTTTCGAGCGCCAGATCAAAGAGCTTGTCGATGTCCGCCGTGTGCTCCGCGATGCTCACACCGCGCATATTGGCGTAATCGCCCTGAATATTCTCGCCGCAGCGCTCAATGGAAACCAGCGCGATCGGGTCATATTTTTCCAGAATCGCTTCGCAGTCAAAGCCGCTCTCGAGATAGACGACGGGAATCGTATCGCCGTCAAAAAAGCCTTCGCAGAAGCTGTCCGTCAGAATGACCGGGGAAAAGCCCAATTTCCGCAACGCCATGGCAAAATAGAACGTACCGGGAGGGCCGTCCGTCTCCGCATAGCCGGCAACATAAAACCCCGTGGTCAGCAAAATATTTTTTCTCTCCAGCGCAAACAGCTTTTTCGCGGCGGCAGAGCAAAAATCCGGCGCAAGATGCGCTTTCAGGACGTCCATGCCGCGCTGGGAGTGCTGTAAGATGATATCTTCAATCGTCATAAAAATCGCCTCGATTGTTTATTTGCCCCATTGTAACACAGTTGCGCGCCGTTCGCAAGGGGAAAATTCAACCGAAGCGATTTTTTAATTCATATTAAGAGAAAACAAGCCGCTTTCCGCTGTTCAGACATCGACATCAAGCTGAACCGTCACCGGATCGTTGCTGAAACGGGAAACATCAATCTTGCTGCTGTATGTCTCCCCGTCCGCTACAGGGTCGGGACTCTCACTCAGACTGACCAGCAGTTTCTGCTCACCGTACTGCTGATCCTCCCACTGCACGCTGCCGTTCTCATCCGTCGTGCCGATCGGAACACATGTAATCATATCCTGAAACGAGTTTATTTCAACATAATATACCGTCGCGCCGGCGACAACATCGCCGTCCCGATCTGTCACATTGAGTGTCAAGGGTGGATTTGTTCCGATGCCGAACGAGCCGAAGAAGTAGACAATGGATAAGAGAAATGCCATTAATTTTGCCATAATAATATCCTCCTAAAATTATAATTTCTTAGTAAATTCAATATACCAAATTATTTCTGGAATGTCAAGAGATTATGGATATTTTATGAAATAAATTTGAATATTTTCCCGGGAAGCAAAAAAAATCCCGCCTGCGCGAACAGGTGGGATTCGTAAAAAGTGCAATCTGAAAAGGTAGATTACTTAAGCTCGACTTTACCGCCGGCCTCTTCGACCTTCTTCTTGAGTTCTTCTGCCTCATCCTTGCCGACAGCCTCTTTAAGGGTCGTGGGAGCGCCTTCAACAGCAGCTTTCGCTTCGCCGAGGCCGAGACCGGTGATCTCACGAACAACCTTGATAACCTTGATCTTTGCAGCAGCATCAAAGCCGGCAAGAACAACGTCAAACTCGGTCTTCTCTTCCGCAGCTTCTGCGGGACCGGCAGCAACAGCTACGGCTACGGGAGCAGCAGCGGAAACGCCGAATCTTTCTTCTACTTCTTTAACAAGCTCTGAAAGCTCAAGAACGGAGAGCTCAGCAACTTCATCAACAATTTTGGTAATCTTTTCTGATGCCATTTTAATAACCTCCAAATTATTCGGTAATTTTTCTTATTCAGCAGCGATTATTCAGCTGCGGGAGCTGCCTCTTCGGCAGCGGGTGCTGCTTCCTCAGCAGGAGCCGCCTCTGCGGCGGGTGCTTCTTCAGCAGCAGCTTCGGGAGCGGCTTCGCCGTCCTTCTCCACAATAGCGTTGATCGCTCTTGCGAAGGAAGCCATAGGAGCCTGGAAGGCTGCGGCAACCGTTGCAAGAAGAACTTCGCGGGAGGGAAGCTTTGCAAGAGAGTCGATTTTTTCAAGAGAGATGATTTCGCCGTCAAGGAAACCGCCCTTGATGGAGAAATTATCGTGTTTCTCGGCAAATTCCGAGAGGATCTTGGCAGAAGCGACGCTGTCCTCGCTGCTGACGGCAAGAGCGGTGGTACCCTCGAGAACGGACGTCAGTCCCTCAAGCGGCGTGCCCTTGATCGCGAGCGTGAGAAGCGTATTCTTGACAACAGCGTAGTCAACACCTGCTTTTCTGAGGTTCGCACGCAGAACGGTATCGTCGGCAACCGTGATTCCCTTGTAATCAACGACAACGCCGGCCACCGCGCTGTTAAGCTTTTCAGAAAGCTGAGCAACCTGCTGTTTCTTCTGCTCTAAAACTTTAGCACTTGGCATTTTGTTTCACCTGCCTAAAAAATATTCGTGCTGTTCTTATGGAAAATGCCTTCCCGTAAAGACGGAAAGGCACACAATTCAAAAATCGTATCCCATTCCTCGGCAGGCGCGATGCTTACACGGAAAAACCGTACCTGCTGTCTTTAGAACAGCTTATTTATATTAACATAAACCGAACGGTATGTCAATACCTTTTTTACGCTTCCTCAGTCGTCACAACAACTCTGTTGGGGTTGACCTTAACGCCGGGGCCCATCGTGGACGCAACAACGCAGGAACGGATATACTGACCCTTTGCAGCGGCGGGTTTCGCCTTGACGATTGCATCGAGGAGCGTTGCGAAGTTCTCCGCCAGCTTATCGGCACCGAACGAAGCTTTGCCGATGGGGCAGTGAATAATGTTGGTCTTATCGAGACGGTACTCAATTTTACCGGCTTTCGCTTCGGTAACAGCCTTGGCGACATCGGGTGTAACCGTGCCGGCCTTGGGGCTGGGCATCAAGCCACGGGGACCGAGAACTTTACCGAGACGGCCGACGAGACCCATCATGTTGGGAGCGGCGATGGCGACGTCAAAATCCATAAAGCCTTCGCCCTGGATTCTCGCGACGAGGTCTTCCGCGCCGACAACTTCTGCGCCTGCGGCAACAGCGGCGTCAGCCTCTGCGCCCTTAGCGAAAACGGCAACTCTGACTTTTTTACCGGTACCGTTGGGAAGAACAACCGCACCTCTGACCTGCTGGTCTGCGTGACGGGAGTCAACACCGAGACGGACGTGAACCTCTACGGTCTCGTCAAATTTAGCTTTCGCGGTCTGACAAGCGACGGCAAGAGCCTCTTTGGGATCATACAATTTAGCGGAATCGACAAGCTTTACGCTGTCAACATATTTCTTACCATGTTTCATGTTTTATTTACCTCCGACTCAGTCAGCGACAACAACGCCCATGCTGCGAGCGGTACCGGCTATCATGCTCATAGCGGCTTCTACGCTTGCTGCGTTCAGGTCGGGCATCTTCTGCTCTGCGATTTTTCTGATCTGCTCACTCGTGATGGTGGCAACCTTCGTCTTGTTGGGAACACCCGAGCCACTCTCGATATTGCAGGCCTTTTTGATAAGAACTGCCGCGGGAGGAGTCTTGGTAATGAATGAGAAGGAACGGTCGGCGTAAACCGTGATAACGACGGGGATGATAAGACCCATATCGTTCTTGGTACGCTCATTGAATTCCTTTGTGAATGCCATGATGTTGACACCGTGCTGACCGAGAGCCGGGCCAACGGGGGGAGCCGGTGTTGCTTTGCCGGCAGGGATCTGAAGCTTAATATAGCCTGTAACTTTCTGTGCCATAACTGCACCTCCAAAAAAAATGTGGTAGTGGCGGAGTGAGTGTCTCTCTCCTCCCACAGGACAGCCGGAGCTGCCCTATAACAAGCGGGCATGCCGCACATTACCAGAAAATCAGTCCAGAGCGGGTTCTACCTGATCCAGACCCAGTTCGATGGGCGTTTCACGACCCATCATGGAAATAATCACGCGAACGACGTCGTTATCCACGTCGATCGACTCAACGGTACCCTGAAAGCTGTCGAACGGACCACCGATTACGGAGACCAGATCGCCAACCGCATAATTGACCTCAACGGTGCGTTTTTCTACGCCCATTGCCAGAACCTCTTTTTCGGTAAGAGGACGCGGTTTGCTTTCGGGGCCGACAAAGCCGGTACAGCCTCTTGTGTTGCGGACAACATACCATGCCTCGTCCGTCATTTTCATTTCACCGGATTTCGTATCATAGAAAACACCCATTTTCACAAGAACGTAACCGGGGAAAAGCTTGCGCTCCACTTCTCTCGTGCGTCCGTCTTCACGGATTTCCGTCACGATTTCCGTAGGCACCTTGACCTCAAGAATTTGATCCTGCATCTTACGGTTTTCAACGACTTTTACGATATTGTCGGCAACTTTGTTCTCATAGCCGGAATAAGTATGGACGACATACCATTTTGCATCTTCCATTCAGGTTTTCCCTCCGTAATCAGCGAATAAAATCATCAGTCCGCAGAAGAATTCTCTGCAGGAGCGACTGTCGTCGTTTCAGCTACCGTTGTTCCGGCTGCCGCAGCAGTCGTTGTCTCGGCGGCTTCATTTTCCTCCTGGACGCTGACATGCTCCTCAACAGCGTTCTGCACGCCGCGGATACCTCTTGTGAAAGCGAAGTCAACAAGCCAGATGCCGACGCCGACGATCAGAACGGTGACAAAAACGATCAGGGTGTTTCTCAGAACCGTTTTTCTGTCGGGCCAGATGACTTTTTTGCAAGTACCTTTGAAATCCTTGAAGAATTTCTTGATAGCCCGTCCCATGCGAACAAAGATATTGCCCTGGTCGGACTTTTTCGGTTTACTTTGCTTGATGCGCTCTTTTTTTGCTTTCAGAGCTTCTTTTTCGGCCTGTTTCTGAGCTTTCAAAGCTTCCTTATCGGCCTGTTTTTTTTCATCAGCCACTTGAAGAATCATTCCTTTCATAGTCGGGATAGCGAAAAGAAACTTTCGATCCGATTACTTGGTCTCCCTGTGAAGAGTGTGTTTCTTGCAGAATCTGCAGTACTTGTTCATCTCTAATCTGTCAGGTGTGTTCTTCTTATTCTTCATTGTGTTGTAATTGCGCTGCTTGCATTCCGTGCAAGCAAGAGTAACCTTAACTCTCATAACGGCACCTCCATTATTAATGTAGCCTCCCTCTTTGCGTTCCGGGCTGCTGTCACATGCGAAAAATGCACACAAAAAAAACAGCCCTCGAAGAGGTATAACAACTATAGCACAATTCTGCGGATATGTCAAGCATTTTTTTATTTGTATGAATTTTAATTTTTTCGGATGCGATTCCGGAAAAAAATTCCTCTGATTTTTCTGTTTTCCTTTATTGGGAACGAAAGACAAAAAATTCAAAAACTATTCATTTTTCGGGAACAAGCACGCAATGTTTTTATGATGTAATAGTTTTGGTAAAGAAAGGCTTCCTTTTTGGTTGGTTTTATTCTTTCCTTTATTAAAATTTTCTCTTGACTTTGTCAATTTTCTCTTTGTGACCGGTAATTCCCGTACCTGCCATGACAACTCCCGCAGCTTCAAGAACAAGCGTGCGGGTTTTGTTTTTATAACGAGGCCGGTCATCCGCATTCCCGCAGGATTTTGGCGAGAATATCCCGGTCGGCGGGACAGAAATCATACTGCGGAATTTCCGACGGCGTGATCCATTTCAGATCGGCGTGCTCAAGAAGCTGCGGTGTACCCTCGGCGATCGTCGCATGAAACAGCGTCAGATGCACCGTGATGTCGGGATACTCATGCGTGACCTCGCAGAATACGTCTCCGACGGCGACCGTAATGCCCAGCTCCTCACGACATTCGCGGATCAGCGTCTGTTCGAGCGTCTCGCCTTTCTCGGCCTTGCCGCCGACGAACTCCCATAACAACGCGCAGGACTTCGTCACGGGACGCTGACAAATCATAAATCTGTCATTATCCCAGATCAGCGCGGCTGCGACCTCGGTCGGCGTTCTCGTATCGTTCATAAAAAAATCCTCCGTTCAGGCAAAGGCGTCCCCGTCATGAGGACGCCTTTTTTTATATTATTATGAAAAGTGCAAAGTGCAAAGCGCAAAGTGCAATGTCGGAAAAGGCTTCGCCTTTTGATTTATTTAATCCAAGCGCGGAGCGCTTCCGATTCTCTTCACTCTTCTCTCTTATCTCTTCTCTGCGAAACAACGGCTTCGCTCAGTCCTTGCCTCGTTTCAGAGCGTTCACACCGGTCAGTACGCCGTTTGCCGCGAGCTTTGCGATTGCGCCGGGTCTCTCATTCATAAGGTCAACAATCGCATTGCCGAGTCCTTCGGTCATCACGCCGTTAGACATCGCCACAAGTGTGCGCACAGGCGTCTCCATCGCGCCGGCGTAGATCATCTCTTTCGAGCCGATATTCATGGTCATCTTTGAGCTGACGAACGCGATGACGGTTTCGAGTAAATCGCCGATCTTCGAGCCTTTGATGTCGCCGAAGCAGTTCTCCCAGGTATAGGGTTTGGCGGGAATGTCAGGTTTGATTTCGCGTCCGAGCAGTTTCTCAAACCCGCTGCGGTTGATCTCTCTCGCGTCGCCGCCGTAAAGCGCGTTGACCTCTTCGCTGTAGGGATTCTCATGCACGCCGAAGCCGTTGAGATTCACGGCCGCCTCCAGACGGATATCGGCCACGGACGCGCCGGCTTTGATGACGTATTTGCCGTCATCACAGACAAAGTCTTTCTCACCGATGTGATAATAGGCAAAAGCGCGTTTATCGAGATGCACGGTGACGAGCTTGCTCTCGCCGGCTTTCAGGAAAACCTTCGCGAAACCCTTTAGCTCGATGTCGCTGCGGAAAATCGTCTTATCGGCAGGCGAAACATAAATTTGCACGATCTCTTCGCCATCAAGAGCACCGGTGTTTTTCACTTCCAGCGAAACGGTAAGATCGTCCGTTTCGGGGGTGACGCTTGCTTTGTCAAGTTTCAGATTGCTGTATTGGAACGACGTGTAGGACAGGCCGTGTCCGAACGGGAACTGGACTTCTTTTTTCGCCGTTTCATAATAACGGTAGCCGACGAAAAGCCCTTCGCGGTATTCGACGGTATTGAATGTGCCGGGGAACGACTGATAGCAAGGCGTATCGCTGAGCTTGACGGGGAACGTTTCGGCGAGCTTGCCGCAGGGATTCGCCTTGCCGAAGAGAATCTCCGTTTCCGCTTCACCGACGGCCTCGCCGGCCAGATATGCTTCGAGCACCGCGCTGACCTTGTCAATCCACGGCATCTCGACCGGCGCACCGTTATGCAGCACGACGACGATATTTTTCTGTACCTCGGCAATTTTTTCGATCAGATGATTCTGGCAGTCGGGGAGCTTCATATTCTTTCTGTCAAACGACTCCGACTCGATGGATTCCGGCAGACCGGCAAATACGACGGCGACGTCGGCGTCCTTTGCCACGCGGACGGCATCGGCGACCAGCTCATCGTTCGGCTCGGTATCGTCCACACCGAAGCCCGTCGCGTACAGAATGCTGGTGAATCCGATCGTCTGCGCATAGGCATCCGTCACTTTATAGGAATTGATATGCGAGCTGCCGCCGCCCTGATAGCGCGGTTTCTTGGCATACTCGCCGATATAGGCAATTTTTTTGTCCGTATGCAAGGGCAGAACCTGATTCTCATTTTTCAGAAGCACCATCGTTTTGAGTGCCGTCTCTTTGGCTTTGGCATGATGCTTTTCGCGGTCAAATTCGCAGTCCAGACGGTTCTGCGTCCACTTGAACGCCAGATTGATGATACGGCGGCACGCTTTGTCGAGCGTCGCTTCGTCGAGCGAACCATCCTCAAGCGCGGCTTTAATTTTCTTCGCGCTCATACCGAACGTACCGGGCATCTCGAGGTCAAGACCGGCTTTGAGTCCCTTGACGCGGTCGTTCACGGCACCCCAGTCCGAGACGACCATCCCCTTGAAGCCCCATTCTTCGCGCAGAATATCGGTCAGCAATTTTTTGCTTTCGGAGGCCTGCTCGCCGTTCACGCGGTTATACGAGCACATCACACTCCAGGGCTGCGACTCCTTGACCGCCGTTTCAAATCCGGCAAGATAGATTTCGCGCAGCGTTCTTTCATCGACTTCGGCGGAAACGGTAAAACGCCGTCTCTCCTGATTGTTGACGGCAAAATGCTTCAGGGATGTTCCCGTGTTTTTCGACTGCACGCCGTTGATATAGGCCGCCGACATTTTACCGGCAAGATACGGATCCTCCGAAAAATATTCAAAGTTGCGGCCGCACAGCGGGGAACGCTTGATGTTGATGGCGGGTCCTAAAATGGTCGATACGTTTTCCGCCTGACACTCTTCGCCAAGCGTCTCGCCGACTTCTTTCATCAGCTCTACATCAAAAGAAGAGGCAAGTCCCGCCGCAGAGGGGAAGCAGACGGCGACAATGCTGTCATTGATGCCGAGGTTGTCGGCGCTGTCCTGCTGCTTGCGCAGTCCGTGAGGGCCGTCGCTGACCATAACGGAGGGCACTTTGACCGGGGAATCCTCAATGCCCACGGTGTGCCAGAAATCCTTGCCCGAAACAAGGGAAATTTTTTCGTCCAGCGTCAGACCGGCCACCACGTCGTCCAGCGAAACGCGCTTGACCGTATCTTCGATTTCGTCATGATTCTTCTTTTTGAACATGGGAAACATCTCCTTTTATAGATAATGAACATTTTACAAGTCTATTCAAAATTCACATCGTCCTGAATCAGAACGATCTCCGGCGGATTTCCGACCGATGAGAGAAGCGCCTGAACAGCCTCTTCATAATCGCGCAGAAAATCTTCCGCGGAATCCTTCGGCGACGCGTAGGTCTTGGCGCCGATCCTCGTATTGGCCGGCATATGCGCGATATTTGCGTCCACGAACGCTTTGTCACAGCCGGATTCAAAGATGACCGGCAGGGTCGCTTCGTCAATCGCGCCCAGCATCGTCTCAGCCGTCATGAAAAATGCCGTCGGACAGGATACCTGCGACGCAACAGATGCCACCGCCTGCGCCGCCTTTTCATCCGCGCCGATGTCCTCATCCGTTTTCTGAGAGAAGCGCACACCGTCCTGTCCCGAAGGGTATACGGCATTCGTGAATACAATCCCCGATACGCCCAGATATGAAATATCCTGCGAAACAGTCGTGAGATAATAAATCACCTCATCGGAATAGGGACTCAGCCACGCATGGGAATTTTCTCCGCCGTTATACCACAGCGAACGGACTTCGTCATTGTCGCCCGACGCTGGCGCGGTAATCACATAGGCAGCCTCATCCTGATGATTTCGGGCGTAAATATCGTCGGCGAAGCAGGAGACAGCCGCATAAACGGCGATCCCGGCCTCCCGAAATTCTTTCACCACGTTCGCGGCGCGATCCGACGCTTTTGAGAGTGCCTCGTTTCCGACGGAAACCGACGGTTTGAAGTAAAAATACCCGGCGGCGTCCTTAAACGGGATCACGACGGCGTCCACGTCCTGTGCTTTCAACTGCGTCAGAATCCCCTGCACGCTGTCCGACGCCAGCGTCTCGCCGGAAAGAAAGGCAAAGTGATTTTCTGCTGCGGGAATCCCCGCGTCAGATTCCGCTGTAGACGGTTCCGTGACGGCAATCGGCTGTTCGGAAACCGTAAACGCAAACGACGTCAGGACGAACGCCAGCACAAACACAACAAGACATACCGCCGCCAGCCTCCGACGCTTGGAGGCTTTTTTTGCGGGAGAATTGACGAATACCTCGTTATCGCGGTAGCCGTCGCTGTCCGTGACGGACGGAAACTCCTTGGAAAACCGATAGTAGCCCTTAGTGTGGGAAACTCTCGGCGCCGCCTTTATTCTCTTTTTTCGCTTTTTTTGTAAAGCCATAGCGAAATCCTTTTTTGTGAATCGGGAAGAATTGATATACAGATTTATTGTACTATATTTTCCGCTGTATTACAAGAGCATGAAAAAATTTTTCAAAAAATTTAAACAAATGTTTGCTTTTTTCGGAAAAGTGTGATAGAATGGGTTTGAACAAAAGTTTGTTACACTTATGGAGGGTTTGATATGAAGGAACTCAGCGCTTCCCAAAGAAAGATTTATGAATATCTCGCCGAACGCGCGCAAAACGGCGTTCCCCCTTCTGTCCGTGAAATCGGCGCAGCCGTCGGACTGAAATCGACCTCTTCCGTGCAAGCCAATCTGGATTCTCTGGAGAAAGCCGGCTACATTGCGCGTGATCCGCTGCTCAAACGCTCGATCCGTGTGCTCGGGCCTCTCGCCGATCCGATCACGCAGGTGCCACTTGTCGGTACTGTCACCGCCGGTATGCCGATTCTTGCGGTGGAACAGATCGAGGGTTATATCCCCTACTCCGGCCCGGTTTCCCGCGATAAATCGCTCTTCGCGCTGCGCGTTCGCGGCGAAAGCATGATCAACGCCGGCATTTACAGCGGCGACATCGTGATTGTCGAAAAAACGCCGGTTGCGGAAAACGGCGAAATCGTCGTGGCGCTCATCGGCGACGAAGCGACCGTTAAAACATTTTATAAAGAGAATGGTTATTTCCGTCTTCAGCCCGAAAACGATACGATGGAACCCATCATTGTCGATGAGGTTTCCATTCTCGGCAAGGTCAAAGCTCTGATCCGCTATTTCGACACCTGAATCAATCAGATAACGCGGTTCCCTCGGGAGCCGCTTTTCAATGTGCAAAGTTCAAAGTGCAAAGTGCAATTTCGGAAGCCCTGTGGGCTTGATTGTATGCCTGCGGCGCACTTATTATAATGTATCAAAAGGCGAAGCCTTTTCCGACATTATAAACAATGTGCAAAGTTCAAAGTGC
>CAMEBF010000028.1 GCA_945912145.1 uncultured Clostridia bacterium
AGTGGGAGCCGGCGGCAGAAACGGCGTACGATTCCGGTTCAGCAGCTTATACAGCACGATGCCGAGAGAATAAATATCGACGTTCCGGTTGTACGGTTTGCCTAAGTAGACTTCCGGCGCCATATAGGTATAGGTACCCTTTTTGGAGAGACCGCCGGTCGTTTTTTCCAGCTCTCTGGCGATGCCGAAATCACCGAGCTTGAAGGAGCCGTCTTCCGCGACAAAAATATTATCCGGTTTTATATCCCGATGAATGATATTTTTCTTTTCGCAGATTTCCAGCGCGGAACAAATATCCATGCCGAGCCGGAGAATATCCTGCAGAGACATCACGTTCCGGGTCTGATATTCAATGAACGGCGTCAGCAGCTCCATGCGGATCAGAATCGTCCAGCCGATGCCGCTTTCATTCTCGATAAAATCCTGATCCTCGATGCCGACGATGTTTTTGTTGCCTTTCAGCTCCGCCATCAGTTCGATTTCTTTGGAAAAATCCTGAACGAAGTTGGAATAATACGCCTTGACGCTGTCGTCATCGCCCAGCTCGCTCCGGACGGATTTGATTTCGCTGTCGTTCTGCGGGACGCGGATGATCTTCAGCGCGGAATAATAGGTCTTGCCGAAGATTTCCTTTTTAATTTTGAAAACCGTTCCGAAGGAGCCGGAACCGATCTCCTCCTCAATATACCATGACCCGAAAATCGGTTGTTTAATACTTGAAATATCCATATTGCACATCCTGTTGATTTGTTTTGTTAATAGCTATCATCAATCTCAAGCCACCATAGCCTCCCATCGCTGAGAAAATCTATGTTTACCTTGGAATCAGAATCCGGATTGCGATAATAATAATCATCGTCTTCGTCGCTGGAACCAAAATCTTCTGTATATCCGTATTCTTTGATGGTAGCAAGCGCCTGCGAAACGGAATCGTCTACGCTTATTCCGAACAGAGAGTAAGAAGATTCACCATGGAAAACGATGCTAATATTGACTACGATACCATCGACAGTTTTAATATATATGCGCTGATTATTATCATTATAATAATACTTCTGCACATAATTAGTATCCTCCACGCTATCAGCCGGCCAAACCGCCTGTACATCCTCGATCGGCACACCGATCAGGTTTTCTAAGTGCTGTTTATCAATAACAAGGCTGTCGGCTTTTTTTGTAGTGGTGGTGTTATCGGAAGAATCTCTGGCCTTTGTCGTCTTATCGTAAGAATTAGTGGCTTTTGTCGTAGATGTGTTATCCGTTTTCAGTGTATTGACAGCCCAGTTGGCAAAGACGAGACTGCCGAGGAATACCAGAAAACAGATGATCATAAGGATCTTATCCTGTGTTGAATATCTTCTTTTGGCCGTTTTTTTCGATTCCGGCGGGACATTGACGGAAGACATCCGGTCGGTTTCCTGAACGATCGGCTGTTTTTTCTGCTGCGTGGGAATGAGAGTCGGGCCTATAGTGTCGGTCAGATTCTGTTTGTCTTCCGGCAGTACCGGCGCGGCGGCTGTTTTTTTTTCAGACGATACGTCGGCAGTCAGACATGCGGAGAGCGCGGACTTCATTTCGCTTGCCGAAGAATACCGATCTTTCGGATTGAATGCGCATGCCTTTTGCAGAATCGCGTTCAGCGAATCGGAGATGGCCGCTATGCGCGGAATCGGTTCGCCGTTGATTCTTCTGCTGATTGAGCGTTCCCGGTCGGTATAGGTGATGGGCTTCGGAGCCGGCGGCAGAAACGGCGTACGATTCCGGTTCAGCAGCTTATACAGCACGATGCCGAGAGAATAAATATCGACGTTCCGGTTGTACGGTTTGCCTAAGTAGACTTCCGGCGCCATATAGGTATAGGTACCCTTTTTGGAGAGACCGCCGGTCGTTTTTTCCAGCTCTCTGGCGATGCCGAAATCACCGAGCTTGAAGGAGCCGTCTTCCGCGACAAAAATATTATCCGGTTTTATATCCCGATGAATGATATTTTTCTTTTCGCAGATTTCCAGCGCGGAACAAATATCCATGCCGAGCCGGAGAATATCCTGCAGAGACATCACGTTCCGGGTCTGATATTCAATGAACGGCGTCAGCAGCTCCATGCGGATCAGAATCGTCCAGCCGATGCCGCTTTCATTCTCGATAAAATCCTGATCCTCGATGCCGACGATGTTTTTGTTGCCTTTCAGCTCCGCCATCAGTTCGATTTCTTTGGAAAAATCCTGAACGAAGTTGGAATAATACGCCTTGACGCTGTCGTCATCGCCCAGCTCGCTCCGGACGGATTTGATTTCGCTGTCGTTCTGCGGGACGCGGATGATCTTCAGCGCGGAATAATAGGTCTTGCCGAAGATTTCCTTTTTAATTTTGAAAACTGTTCCGAAGGAGCCGGAACCGATCTCTTCTTCAATATACCATGACCCGAAAACCGGTTGCTTAATACTTGTAATATCCATATGGCACATCCCGTGTTTTTTGTATTTTTACTGCTGATAACCAATCCTAATAGAAGAAATGCTCCCATTGTTGTTAGAATCTATGTTGACACAAATATCAGAGGCAGGATTTAGATAATAATAGTCGTCGTTGGAATGAAATTCAGAATATCCGTAATCTGAGAGAATACCAATAGCCTGAGAAACGGAATTGTCTTTGCTTATACCGAAGAGAGAATAAGAAGATTCTTTACTATAGAATTCGATAGAAATGTAGACTACGATACCGTCTGTATTCGTATTAAGGTCTATGTTCTCATATTCATAGAAGCCCCACTCATTCTTACTAAAAACCGGATATTTCGCCAGTGCATCTTCAATCGGCGTGCCGATCAGTTTTTCCAAGTGAAGTTTATCGATACCAAGCCTGTTGTCATTCGTTGCAGCGGTGGTTTTATCGGAGGGGGGATTGACTGCTGTTGAGTTTTTAGCTTCTTTCAGATATTCCATTTCGACCCAACCGGTCTTGCCGTTGTATGTGACATATCCCCATCCGTTTTTGGTAGATTCAACAACCAGTTCCGTTCCGTCGGGAATTGTTGTAAGTATCTTACCTTCTGTGGAATAAGTTGAGTGCAGTTTCAGATCCTGACCGCCGGCATCAACAACATAAGTACCGCTTGATGAATCCGGAACGGTGGTAGTCTCTACAGAGGAAGTATTGCCTTTTGTCGTATTATTGTTAGCAGCATTGAACACTGTCGTAGGTGTTTTATCCGTTTTCCGTGCGCCGGTAATACAGCCGATGAGAACGACGAGCCCGACAAGGATCACCAGAAAAGCGCAGAGGATAATGAGCTTTGCTTTTTTTGATCTGCCTTGTTTTTGTTTCCGGGACTGCTCAGGCGCCGGAGAAACGAAAGACTTATTGTCCGCCGTCTGCATGGGAGAAGCGTCGGGATGATCCGGTATCGGCAAAGAAGCATTCTGCATGGGCGGCGTGATGGTAGCAAAGCCGGTCATATCGTTGATTTCGCAGAGCACGACCGTGACGTTATCGCGTCCGCCTTTTTCCAGCGCCTGCGAGATGAGTCTTTCCGTTGTGATTTGCAGGGATTGACCGCTTTGAAGAACCGACTGAATTTCTGCGTCCGTCAGCATATCCGTCAGACCGTCGCTGCACAGCAGGTACCGGTCGCCGGCTCTGGCCGGGATCCGCACGGTGTAGGGCTCGATCAACATTTCCTCCGGAAAAATCCCGATATGCTGCGTCAACCGATGCTTTTCGGGAATGGTCATGGCTTTTTCGGCCGAGATTGTGCCGGAGTCAACCATGGTCTGCGCTTCCGTATGGTCGTGACTGATCTGCTGTAAATTGCCGGAGGAATAGCGATAGATCCTGCTGTCACCGATATTGGTTGCCGTAACCGTATCGTTCTGTATGCCGAGCAGAGTACAGGTGGTGCCCAATCTTTTCTTGCGTCGGCTGATCTCCTCGCAGACAAGCGCATTGGCGCGCTTGACGTATCTGTTGATCGCCGCGTCACTCATATGATTATTCAGCAGGAACTGATACGCTTCGTTCAGCTCTTGTACCGCGAACTGCGACGCCACTTCGCCGGCTTCTTCACCGCCCATTCCGTCGCATACGGAAAACACCGCTTCTGGCAGATCGGTCGCTTCGGCGCGGATGTCGTTTGCCGAGTTGACGCATTTGCCATTCAGATAAAAATTATCTTCATTATTCTGCCGTCTTTTGCCGACATTGCTTGCCGCGTAAGCGGAAACAGTCATGACTGCCATATAACGACCTCCTTACATTTTCGGATTCTGTCCGTATTGGTTTTCGGTGGGTTGGCTGTCCGTTGTGAACCAGACGAGCATGAGAATCACACCGGCAAGCGGAACCAGAAACAGAAGAAGATGGATGCCGCTTTTTCCTATATCATGAAGCCGTCTGACGCACAGCGCGATACTCGGCACGATCGTGGCCAAGGTGTAAAGTGCCAAAAGACCGTATCCGACGATAGGGATACAGACGCAAACGGCATTGATCAGCACATTGATCAATACGACATGCCAGTAATCGGATCGGCGGGTTCTGCCCTTGAAATCGGTGTAGCCAGAGAAAAACAGCTTGAATGATTGAAAAACGCTGTTTTTCGGTTTTGAACTGGCGGTCTGCACAATGTCTTTTTTGTTCGGATCGTCGAACTGAGAAATCGTTTTTTCAAAATCCTGCTTCTCGTGTTTATCTGTTTCCGATCCGCTCTGAGACTCCGGCGGTTTTTTTTCGGATTCTGTAAATTCGTTTTGATTGTTTATTTTGTCGAACGGAGAAACCGTTTCTTCAAACAAGTCTTCTCTCGGGGCGGGTTCAATATCTTGTAAAAGCACATCGGAGAGTGGAGAAGCAAGATCGTCAAAATCCGTAACGGTTTTGTCGAGATCGGTATCCGTTGTCTCGTTAAAATCCACGACGACTTGATCCGTACCTGATTCAGACAATGACCTTTCGGCATTCATGGCATTGAACAAGCCGTTGTAAAATTCTTCGGCACTTGCCTGACGTTCCGACGGATCGCAGCTGCAGGCCTTGAGAACGACGTTCGCAAGTTCCTGATTTTCAATAGGCAGCGGCGGAAATACCTCTCCGGAGATCCGTTTCGCGGTTGCCTTTTCCCGGTCGGAGAATGTAATGGAGTTCGGCGGCAACGGTAAAAACGGCGCGCGGTTATGGTTCAGGAACTGGTACAGCAGCAATCCGAGCGAATAAATGTCGGCACGGTGATCGTACGGCTTTCCGAGATAAACCTCCGGTGCCATAAAGGTCGCCGTTCCCTTTTTGGACATCTGCGACATGGTTTTTTCAACGGTTTTGGCCACGCCGAAATCGCCGAGCTTGAAGTCTCCGTTCGGCGATACAAAAATGTTATCCGGTTTGATGTCTCGGTGAATGATATGGTTCTTTTCGCAGAGCTTAAGCGCGCTGCACATATCCAGACCGAGCTTGATTACTTTTTCTTCGTCCATCGGATTGTGCATCATATACTCTTTCAGCGGAGTCAGCAGCTCCATACGGATGAGGATCGTATACCTTGTTCCGGTTTCATCTTCCAGAATCCGGTGATCCTCATAGCTGACGATGTTGCTGTTTCCTTTTAAGGAATTGAGAATCTTGATTTCGCTGACAAGGTTTTGCACGAGATCCTTGTAATAGGCGGTGATGCTCCGATCATCCATGCCTTCGCTGCGCAACGAGCTGATCTCCTGATCGTCGAGGGGAATTCTGATGACTTTGAGCGCGGCGTAATAGGTTTCGCCAAATTCCTCGCGTTTGATTTTATATACGGTTCCGAAAGCACCTGAACCGATTTTTTCCTCGATGTACCAATTGCCGAAGATGGGCTCGTTTATACTTTGCATATTCATTTTATCCCTGATCCTTAGGTTTTGATTTATTTGTCATTTTATTGTAAATATCACAACTGCTTTTTGCAAAACTTTCAATTTTCTGATCGCTGTATCCTTCTTGAACTACCGTAAAATCGGCCTCGCCTGAAATGACAACAATTTCACCGTTATCGAGAAGACCGGTAGGGTAAGGAACGGCAGAATAAGCGTAAACTTTCTCATTAAGCATGGGAAGATATCCGATAATCATCAGGGAAGCGTTTTCTTGCTTGATAATCGTGCCGAGAGATAAAAAACTATTCATCATTTTTGAGCTCCTTCTCTATGACGGTGTTCAGTTCCTCCAACACCTCAATTGTGTTTTCCATTCCAAGTTCCTGTACATTTTGAAAGTAAGCCAACTGGTGTTCAATATAGTTGTTGTTCAAATCGCATTTTGCATCATAAATAATGTCGGACGCACGATCAGCCTCGATTAATCTGATATCGGACGTTTTTATATAACCATACGGCAAGCCGACGCACTTATATCCGTATGTTACTTTTTGATCAACTTCCTGAATACAATAGCCGACTACTAAAAACTGTATCGATTTAATTTGAAAAACACTTCCGATTTGTAATAGCGGATTCATAAGTTACCCTCCTGTTTATTAACGGAATACTTTATCCCAAAATGAATTTACGGTTGCAGTTGCGGCATTGAAATACTGCCCGACATCAACGCCTGTGATCGCCTTGCCGATTTGTACATATTTTGAAATATGGAAAGTGCTGTCGATCAATCGGCAGCAAACGTCCACAACTCCACCGCCCAGATTCTTCACAAGCCCTTTGCCCACTTGTTTGAGTATTTCTTCCACGTCATGATTTGCTGCGGCTTCCATTACTGCATTATTCATTTCGTCATTCAATTTCATATATTTGTCGGCCAGATCCAATGTGATTGTGAATGTTTTTGTGTAGGGATTGCTGTCAAAAATATCAACAGCGATGGCTGATATAAGATTTTTATAAGTATCCCAATCGGCGACGCCCATATAGATATTGATGATCGATTCAATTTCCGTTATTCTGTTCTTTCCGATAATTTCGGTAGCAATGCCATGCAATGCATCCAGATATGTGTCTCCCGTGGCACTACCGCGCAATATGTTGATGAGATTCATCGCTTCATCGACACGATCTTTCCCGATCAATTCGTTTAATATTGCTGTGATTTTATCTCGCTGTTCTTTTGTAAAATTTTCAAGCATATAGGCCTCAAAACTATCCATGGCTTCCTGAAAGTCTTGATAGCCAGAGGCGAAATATCCCTGAGATGAGGAACTGTCGCCGGCTGTATCCTCGCCCTGAATGATTTTTGCCAACTCCCTATCCAGGTTTTCAAACTTGTTGCCGACTGTATGGATAACCGTTACGGTTTTGTCAATCGTATCGGTTAATACATTAGTTATTTTGGTTGATTCCCGGATTTTGTTTGTAAAGTTATTGGCGATATTTTTGCTCCAGTTCTCATTGACGCTGTTCATAATCTTATCAATTTCCTGAAACGCCGATTTGTATGAGGAATTTATTCTTGACAGTTCCGAACCTTGCTGTGCGAGTAAGACTGGGGTTAGCTTTATTTTTTCTGACATGATGAACTCCTTATATAAGTGTATTTAGCTTAGATCCGTAGGAAATTTTATTGCGGCTATTTGATACAGCTGTTTTGGCAGCAACCACTTAACTTTCGGGAATATTGGCGTATAGAAATCAGAGCCGATTTCTTCAGTGAGATGGGGTGGAAGAATTGGCTGCGCTACAATGTTTAACGCATCGGATATAACAGAAGTAAGATCCTGAAATATGCTGATGATTGAAGATTCTTCCTGATCAAAATCATTGGCGACATCTTTAAGGGCATTGGCATAGCTGTATGTGTTGTCCCGGAGTTTCATAACATCTTTTTTCGATTGATCGTTCAGTTCATTAATTCGGGTTCTCTCTTTGCATTGCCAATCATTATGCTGTTTTACAGATTGAATAGCATCAACGGCTTTATCAATTTCGTTGCATGCGTTGACCATTTCGCGGACGGCCCTGTTCATTAAAAGTGTATCAATATCAATGATCATTTGCGTGATGCCCCTTTCAGAAAGAATTTCTAATTTTGTTTGCCGCTTTTTTATCAGAGTTTTCAAATTTGTCAATAGCGGTCTTGATATACGTGTGGTATTCCTGAAGAATTTTTATTACTTTTTTAGAAGAGTCAATTTCTTTCCGTATTTTATTGACTAAGGCTTCGCTTGCCGCACCTTCCCATGATTCAGAAATCTCTGCGATGAGCCGGATTAGCTTTTCTTGTTCTTGTTCAATATTGTTGATTTGTTTTAACAGCGCGTTTGCATTTTCTTTGAGCGCACCGGGATTCACTTTGATTTTTGACATTATTCTGACCACCTTTCCGATTTAACGAAAACCGCCGCCACCGCCACCGCTGCCGAAGCTGCTGCCGCCGTTCAACATGATATTCTGCTTGAGCTTTGCGTCCAATGCTTTGTATTTATTTATAGTGGCGGTTATAGTCGAAACCGAATAATTCAGATTATTGATAATACGACGGATCTGCATATTTAACAGATTCGCTTTTTCGATTTGAGCCTGGGCATAGTCTCCGGAAAATGTTGAAGCTAACTGTTCAACTTCGGTAACTCTTTTTTGCATGGAAGTCAAAATTTCAATCGCTTCTTTTAATTTCCGTATATCTCTGTTTGCCGCCACTTCGTCTATTGTGATTTTTCCATTCGCATCATGATAAGCCATAAGATTTTCCTCCGTTTTCTAATTTATCAGAGATTCTTGATTTCATATTCTGATATGAAATCGCATGATAGCCGTCATCTTCCGTAAAACGATAGATGCCCTGATCGGTGACAGAGAACAGCTCTGCATCTGTATTGGAGTCTGAATCGACTTTTTTTACTATGATCATGATGGAAACATTCTCTTTAACAAACGGTTCTTCTGTCAAAGAGGATGCGTGTGAATCAAGAGAATCAAACTTACATTCCTTGAATATCTGCTCAGTATTTGCGCCTGCATATAATTCCATATATTCATTTGCAAGCCGGACTGTTGTCGCCTTACCGGATGCAGAATGAATTTTAAAAACCCTGTAATCGTTGGGCGATTCACGGAAAAATACATCGAGCTCAGATTCGGACAGACTGAAAAACAAAGGATATAAGACCTGCTGTAATTGCTCGTCAACGGTTATGTCTCCGCTGAAGTTTTGAGCAATAAGTTTCTTTTCATATAAGGAATCCTGCATATTCCTTATAAATATTTCTTTGTCGGAGCCAATATCGTCTATGGCCGAATAATACATATAATCCAAGTATTCGGCATTCAATAAGGTTCCTAAGTAGAATAGTTCATTGTAGCTCAGTTTGTATGGCATACTATACCTCCATTTGTGTGATCAGATTTTTTTCATTTTCTTCATACTCGTCGGCAATCAATCGAATTACTTCCGATGAATCTGTCAAAAATCCATATAAAGCCTCAAATTGTTTTTTTACGATAAGAATTTTTGCTGTATAAGCAGCGGCCGCCTGCCCCTGCCATTCAAATCCGAGGTTCACAACGAGTGATTCGATGTGCTCCATATTCGTGTTCAGCATATCGGCTATCCGAATCATAGTATCGGCAGTTTCTTTCAGCTGGTCTGCATCCGCATGAATTGTCACAATAAGATCATCCTTGCTTTCAATTTTTCGGAAAACAGTTGTGCTTTGTGAAAAACCGCTTTCCGAAAAACTGAAAGAAGTCCGGGGCTGTTGTTTTACAGCCCCTTTTTCTTTACATAGAACCGTTAATGGTGCTTCCTGCGGCATTATCGGCATCTCTTAAGGTCTTCGCGGTCGAATCCATAAGTTTTGCATAGTTTTCCAGCATTTCGGAAAACTGTGTAAAGGTTCCCTGCATACTTTCATACTTCGCCAGGAAAGCATCCTGAGCGCTACCTTTCCATATCTCATTGAGATTGGTAACGAGTGTTCTCATTTTGTTCATGGCTTCGTCATGTTCGGATTTATATCCTCTGAGTTCATTTGCTTTTCCCTCAAGGAGTTCGGGAGAAACCTGAATTAATGATGACGGCATTCTTTTCACCTCCTGTTCCTGCAATTGATCTATCCTTATAGGCGTTTTTGCCTGTAAAGAACTATTGTGTGGAATCCGCTGTTATCTGCAATGCGGAGTCCAGATCGTCGATCTGCCGATCCAGCTCGTTATTTTTCAGCGTGTTGAAGATCCGTGTCAATTCATCCAGCGCGGAATTGACTGTGCTGATCTCCTGACGGATTCCGGCTATCTGTGATAAAAATTTCTGGGATGCGTCCGACTGCCATGCTTCCGCACTGATGACAGCGCTTTTTTTCAGATAGGCGACCGTATTGCTCAGAAGGTCGGACAGCTCGCTTGTTTTCAGCGAGTAATGATTCAGCATATCGGCAAATACAATTTCTTCAGACATAGTTCGGCCTTTCTTCAACGATTGAAAGATAATCTCCGTTCCATAAACCGACGCTTTCCGGCGTTTCGCCGTTCTGCATCATTCTGCCGAGTTTCGGGATGTGCAGCCGGCAACGTGTCGGCTGATACGTCAGATCGGGATTGTAGGAAATGATCGTCTGAACTATATCGTCC
>CAMEBF010000029.1 GCA_945912145.1 uncultured Clostridia bacterium
TAATCGGAACGGTTGAGTAAAAATAATAAAACCAATAAAAAAGGAACCCGAATCAAAGTGATTTGGGTTCCTTATTTGGTGGTCAAGAGGTATCGGCGGAAGAAGTGCAGTTGATTATCTGAAACAATCGGGGCCGATAACAGCTCCGGTGTTTTTCTTCTATTTATCAATAGGATTGCGGCTTCATATATATCCCACTTCGGTTGTTTCTTACCGGTATTCATTTCATTCTTCAACACCTAATCATCAATATCATCTTCCCGAAGAGTCTTGATGAATCCATTCCCGGCGAATACTATTCTTTGATCTCCAATCGCCGGAAACGAGGAGTCTGTCAATCAATTTTCGGCAGATTTTCATAAAACATTAAAATCTGCCGAAACATCAAGTGGCATTTTGTCTGGCGCCCTTATCTTTGTCTATTGCGGTGCAAATTTTGATTGAAATCAGGGGTTGTCCAGCGTTATCATAACCGTCTATCCACAAAAAACCGACGTAATCCCCCGGGGATTGGTTGGGGATTATGTCGGGGTATTTCCGGGGTTTGGGGAGAAAGTCGGAAATTTTGCGCAGATCGTCTCCGAACCACGCAGAATCGGCATTTTCTGGTTATTCTCAGATGTTTTTTGAAACCGTCGAAATTGTCCCGAAAAGATTTCAAGTCTCGCCACTCGGACCAGATAAAGATACCGTAAATGGCTATAATGCGTCATTTACGGTTTCTTTTTTTATTCATTTTTGCGGCTTGGGGATTGCTTGGGGATTATCACCGTCAGTAGCATGAGACTTCTTCCCATCTTGTGTAAACCTCCGAAATGGTATAGAATTCTTACTACCGCTTAAAGTATGAGCAAATTTCAAAGCGTAGAGGAAAGAAACGTGCCATTATTGCCATTGCAAGAATGATTCTCACTGCTATTTTCCAAATGATGACTACCGGTGAAGTTTGGCGACATCTACAAATAAAATGAAGCCGCTCCGATTGGGGCGGTTTTTTCATTCTGCCGGTCTGTTTTTTTGGTCGTTAATTCTGGTCGTTATTTGGTCGTTATTTTGGTGTTGGTCGTTGTTTGGTCGTTGCACACCGTGAAAGCTGATCGTGCCGGAAATGGCTGTTTACAGCCGTTTGTGAAGCTCCGTAAAAATCTGTGAAAGCCTATTTTGACATCGGTCTTAATACCTTTTCTTCTTTCCATAAATGTTTTATTATGCAAATTTGCGATCACGAATCTCTGTTCCGTCCCGACGAAAACCCTTGTCGGAATCAAGGCAGCATCATGATCAGACAGAAGCAAGTACGGCGTGTACGATCCGCAGTTTTTATAAGAACCGGTTTGCGGAAATTCATTCACGCTTTTCGACAAGAATCGTATAAATAAACCAAAAAAAACACCTGTTCCTTCCTCCTGTTTTGTCATAAAGGCCGAAAATGAATCCGATATATTATTTTTCTTATTTGTAATTATAATTTTGCCATTCAGCCCTATAATATTTATCTGTATTATTATATCCATAATTAGTCGACTCTTGATTTTATTAATGCATTGCGTTTTTATCAAAAACGGAGGAAGATATCATGAAACTGAAAAAAATTGTATCACTGCTCCTTTCGGCGTTGATGCTGTTGTCGATCGTACCGTTCGAGGTCATCGCGAACGCGGCGGCTCCGGCCGACTCCTATGCGACAGTCATCACCGCATCGGACTTTCAGAGCAGCGACATCACCGTGAACTATCTCGCGATTCTGCAGCAGATCGTGGCGGCCGGCTACACGGAAACGCCGGACGCGATTCTGTGTGGCGGCGACTATAACGGAGGTTCCGGCACCGCAACAGATGTGCAGAAAATCTTTGACGACACAAGGACGATCTATCCCGACATGACGGACGACAAATTCGTCATCGTGCAGGGCAACCATGACGACGCTCATGAGTTGTTGACACCGTCGGGCTTCCATGAATTTTCGGACTTCGTTGTCTATTCCATCAATGAGGACGACTTCAAAACGGGCCAGAGTGGCAGAACGGCTTATGATCAGGTCGTGCAGGAGAGAGCCGCGGACATCCGCGCCAATCTTGAAAACATGGTGGCAACCGGCGATACCCGTCCCGTTTTTGTGATCACCCACGTTCCGTTCCATCATTCTTCGCGAAGCAGCTACGGCGACAACCTCTATTCCAAATACATCGTCGACGTTCTCAACGAGATGGGTCAGTATCTTGACATCATCTCGCTGTTCGGCCATAACCATTCTTCCGATTACGATGATTATATCGGCGGTTCGGTCAACTATATCGCAAAAGGAGAAACGATGCGCGTCCCGATTCCCGATACGGCGCAGCAGGGCGCAACAGGCTACACCGAAGAAACGCTCAACTTCACCTACATGAACTGCGGCTATGTCGGCTATTCCTCCAATGCCAACAGCGGCACGTCAACGAATGTGCTGACGGCAGGCGTTTTTGACCTCTGCCCGACGACGATTGAGATTTCACGGTACTCTTCCTCGGGACTTTATGTGACGGAAACGATTGAACGCATCAATCCGCAGACCTCCGACCCTTACGCCAATATCGGCAGCGACATCACCGACGCCGTCATCGGCTGCAGCGACGTCATTTACGGCAAGGTCGCGAACTTTACCGAGCCGACCTATACCTGGACTTCGAGCAATCCCGACGCGGTTGAAGTGCTCGGCGCGGGGAAAAACGCCCAGATTCTTTATAAAGGCGCAGGAGAAGCCACCGTCACGCTGACGGTTACCGGCTCCGACGGTCTGAGCGCGACGGATTCGATGCAGGTGACGGTTTCCGGCGGAACCGTTACGGTCATCCCCGGAGAAACGACCGTTGTCACACCGCCAGACTACGACCCGGTCATCACACTGACAAAGGTCAACGAAGACGTTTCGGGAAAGAAGCTCAGCTATTATGAGATCACACCCGGCGATACGCTGATGCTCGGCGGCGCGTATTCCGGTTTCTCCGACAAGGGATCGGCCGTCACAACGACCTGGAGCAGCTCCGACACATCTGTTGCCACCGTGCAGAACGGTCTGATCACGTTCCTCGGCAGCGGCGAAACGACGATCACCTACACCGTAAGCGACGGCGAGACCACCCTGACAAAATCGGTCAATCTGTCCCTCAGCAGAGCCAGAAAGCCGGTATTCAGCTACAAGCTCACCGATACGATCGAGGACGGCAAAAGCTATCTGATCGCTTCGACCAATGTCGCCGGCGCGACCTCCATTATGTCAAACGTTGTCGCGGGAACCGATAACAACAGACTGACGCTTGTCAGCGGCATCGTCACCGAGGACGAAAACGGCGTTCCGACGATCACCTCGGACGTTGACAGCATTATCTATAATGCGATCAGTGACGGAAACGGGAACCTTTACATCGTCAACGATGAAACCGGCAAATATCTTTTCGTTGACTCGGGGAATATGTACCTTCTGGATCAGCCCGATCTGAGCGGCACCTATTGCTATTTCGGCACCACCGACGGCCATCTCGCCTCCAAAAACGGCGCCGGATACGGCCCTCACATCAGCGGCGCCGGCAACTTCCGTACCAGCTGGGGTGATATACCGATCAAGAACTATATTTACGAGAAAGTGATCTCCGACCCGTTCGTCACGCTGAAGAAAAACGGCGTTTCGGTTGCCGGCAAGAGTGAGACAATCTATTCCGTCACAAGCGGCATCTCCCTGACCCTCGTCGGCGACTATATGAATTTCGGTGAGAGCGTCACAGCGGAATGGATTTCAAGTGATCCCTCCATAGCCACAGTCGAAAACGGCGTCGTCACCTTTACCGGAAAAGAGGGCACGGTGGATATTACCTACCATGCGGTCGACGAAAACGGCTCCGAAGCAGCGGCTACGGTTGCCTATACAGCCACAACAGCCGGAGAGCCGGTCCGGGTGTTCAAGCCCGTCACCACCTTCACGCCGGGCAGGAATTACATCATCGTAAACAGTAATTCCGTCGGCGCGGCCTACTATATGAACAACACATCCGCCGGCAGCGGCACAAGACTCGGTCAGACCTACGCGGTGATCCAGCCCGATGAAGCCGACAACAGCGTCTTTATCGAGATTCCCGTAAAAAGCGGCGGCGCCGGCATCTGGACGGCGGCCGCATCCGGAACGGACGGCTATGTCACCTTACAGAATGAAGACAATTCGCAGTATCTTTCCCTGACTTACGCTTCGGCGGCTTACGCGACGCTGACAACAGCCTCCGCCGTTTCCTCCTCCGATTCCGACCCCTTCGCCTTTACCGTGGATTCGAACGGCAAGGTCAGCGGTCTTGACGCGAACGCCTCCGGCACAAGGGTCGTGATCCGTCGCAGCGGCGAAGGCAACTTCCGCGGCGGCAATGCCGACGATTCGGAAAGCTCCGGCGTATACCTCTTTGAGGAAACCGTTCTGACGCCTGCCGTTCACATCCGCTCCATGTATCAGAACATCGACGACACCGTAGCCAAAAGAAAGGACATCTGCAAATGGCAGACGGAAACGCTTCTGCCAAGACCCGTCAACTTCGCAACCGAGGACATCGATTACACATGGGAAAGCAGCAATCCCGATGTCGCGACAATCGATGAAAACGGCGTCGTCACCTACACCGGAAACGGCGGAGAAACTGTCATCACCCTGACTGCGACCTCACGGGTCGCCGATACCGACGGCTCCTACCCCACCGCGACGGCCACAACCACTCTGAAAGTGATTCCGAACACGCTCAGCGGCATTGCCCAGGGCACGACAAGATACGTCCTGACCGATCATTTTGAAGCCGGCAAATATTACGCGTTCAATATGACCGCAACCTCCGGCGCCACCTCCTATCCGATGAACTGCTATACGTACACGTCATCGTCCAGCGGAGAAAAACGTCTTTACTCCAACCCGAATATTACGATCGAGGCAAACGAAGATACGGTTTATTTTGATTGCGACGACGAGTCGATCAAATGGGAATGTATCGCGACGGATACGGATGGCGTATTCAAGTTCTATAACGAATACAAAGGCTATCTGATTCTGGATTTCGCAACCGGCAGCCCGAGATTTGTCACGACTTCGGGCGATCTTTCAAGCTACAGCGACGGCGCCGACCTCATTTCCTATAACAGCGCCAACCACAGAGTATACTCCGTTGACTCCAGAGCCGACGGAAACTATATGTCGTACAATTCGGGCTATGAGTACCGTCTTTCCTCGGCTCCGGAAGCGATATACATCTATGCCGCCGCGGACAATACCATTGCCGTCGAGCCGACCGTTCAGATCCGTATCGACGCGTACGGCGGCAACAAGGACATCACCAACGTTCTCCAGAACCGCTACGAAGTCTATCCCGGCATGACCGAAAGGCTGCTTTCCTATGTGACCGGCCTTGAGAACACGACGGTCACTTGGGTCTCCGACAACACCAATATCGCTTCGGTAGACAATGAGGGACTTGTGACCTATACGGGGCTTGAGGGCTTCGCGTCGATCACGATGACCGTCACCGGCACCGACGCATCAGGCGAAACCGTCACCAGAAGCGTCCGGACAACCCTGTACGCCTCTCCCGAGCCGTACACCTCCCCCATCGAGGATTACCCCGAATATCCGCATGAAGGCTCTGTCCGCATCGACAAAACGGCGTCCGGCAAAGCGGGCGGCTACGATTTCCAGACCTCCGGCGTGACCGAAGTCGAGCTTTCCGTTACTGGCGTCCCCATGACGCAGCCGGTCGACGTTGTGATCGTTTTTGACCACTCTTCGTCGATGAACAGCAACAACAGACTGACAAACGCCATCGAGGACACAAGAGAGTTCGCACTTCAGCTCGTCAACAAAAACAAGAGCAACCGCATTGCGATTGTGACTTTCGATAGATATATCAACGACTACGGCACATTCGACGCTGCCACACCGACTTATAATTCCGACACGTCGAGCAACGAGAACCGGATTATCACCGGTGACGGAACACCGGAGGGTGCCTTTGTCGGAATTGACGATGCGGAGACGCTTGTCAGCCAGATCGACTCGTTACAGTATAACAATACTCCCGGCACCAACTATGATGACGGTCTTGAAAAATGCTATCAGATTCTGAAAGCGTCGCAGAACGACCCGAAAGCCAACAAGAAAAAGTTTGTTGTCTTCATGTCCGACGGCGAGCCGTACGCCTTCAACCGTCTGCTTATCAAGTACAATACGGAAGATCCGGACGGCGCCTACGCAGCCTGGCTGACCGGTGACGAAACCAATATGGCTCTCGCCTCCTATCTGGCCGATCCCGCCACCTATCCGATCGCGAACTACTTCAATACCGACGGCAACAACTGGTTTGCCGAAGCCATCAAGGCGCCGCTCGGCTCCGAAGTCGATCTGCCGGCCGTCTCCTACTATGACGGATACAGAACCGGTCTCGGCGCAACCGTTTTCTCCATCGGTTACTCAAGCGACGCCGGAACCAATCTGGCCACGGGCGTTCTTCAGCGGATCGCGTCCTCGACGGATAACTTCTACTATGCGGAATCCGATCTTCAGGCGGCCTATGACCAGATCCTGGAAAGCATTCTGTATGCCGCGAACGATGCCGTCGTCACCGACACGATGGGTGAAGATTACAACCTGCAGTTCGCGCAGAGCTTTTCGCTGGGCAACGGACAGGCGACAATCGCTCTCGATCCTGCGCCGTATATCGAAATCGGCTCCTGGACGCTGAACAGCGACGGCTCCCGCAACGAATACACCGTCCGCGAGACCATCACGTTCACGACCAACGAAAACGGCAATCTGACCGCTGCCTATTCGACGCAAATCGATAACGGAACCACCAACATCTACGATGTGGCCGCCAATCAGATCGTCGGCAGATACGTCACCTATAATCTTCTGACAGAGCAATTCACCTGGACGATCGGCGATATCACCCGTGACGAGATCACGCTGAAATATTACGCCTATCTCACCGGCTCAGCAGAGGGCAAACGCGCAGCAGGCGTTTACGATACCAATGAATCGGCGACTCTTGTCTACAACAATTACCTCGACAATCCCTGCCGCCAGACCTTCCCCATCCCGGCTCTCGGTTGGAAAGAGGCTGTCGTCAACTACGAATTCTATCTGGTCAATGAGTTCGGACAGCCCGTCAACAGCGACGGTATCGTCGTGCCGTTTGCGGAGCGCGTGCTTGTCGGCAACCGGCAGACGAAAGAGCTGATGCTCAACAGCTCCGGCGAACTCGACGCATACAATCTGTACGCAAAAGATAACCTGCCGGATATGTACACGCTCTATAATGAAACCGCTTATTACACCATCAAGGTATCGAGCGGCGACAATCCGAGCAGCGCAGTCATCACCGATACCGGTAAGGACGTCGTTACGACCTATTTCTACGAGGGAACCTATACCTACAATCAGAACGGAGAGGTTCCGAACGCTTCAAGCTACACCAATACAAATGTCGCGTTCGCGGTGCTGTATCTGCCGGGTATTCTACCCGACGCGGTCGTCATTGATTACGGACTTCCCGTCAAGATCAGCGTGCTTGCCAACGATATGGTAAAGAACGGCACACTCACCGCCATCGGCACGGCCGTTCAGGACGGAACCGTTTTGAACAGCGAGGCTTACAATGAAAGCCGTCTGACCGATCCCGCGCAGTCGCTCACCCTCGAAAACGGCACGGCAGAAATTCAGAACCGCCAGATCGTGTACACCCCGTCGAACATGACGATGAACGCGGAAAATGTCTTCTATTACGAATTCAAAACGGCGTCCGGCGTCTACTTCTACACAACTGTCACGGTGATTCCCGCCGCCAATATTTATTATGAGGATTCGTTCCTCACATTCCACGATTCCGGCGCCTATCAATGGGTCACAGAGGGAACGACCTACACCGACAAATTCCAGGCGGAGGATCGTCCCGGAACGTTCAGCCTTTCACAATACGACGAGAACAACGTGTATGGCTATGACGCCGCTTACAACGACAGCTCCGCGACATACAGCCTCGGCAGCGCAAAGAGCGTCATTGTTGACCAGAACTCGATCGGCAAGGAGCCTACGGCAGAGTTTACATTCAGCGGAACGGGCTTCGAGCTGTTCAGCGTGACAAACGCGCAGACAGGCGCCATGGTGGTTGCGGTATACGATACCGCAACGGGTAAAAGAATCAAGAACTATGTCGTGCAGACCTATTACGGCTACTCCTACGACAGCGACACCGGTGAATTCACGCCCGATCCCACCTCCGTGGACGGTCTGTATCAGATTCCCGTCATCCGGGCCAGAGGCTTCGATTACGGCACCTACCGCGTTGTCATCACGCCGAAATACGGCAAGGTGTTCGATCTCGGCTACGACGAAAATGCCGAGAACAACAGCTACAAGGTCTATATTGATTCCGTCCGCATTTACAATCCCGCCGGAGAAGCACCGCTTCGCGATTCCGTGATCGGCGACGCCTACATCAGCGACAAGGAATATACACCGCAGTATATCCAGATGCGCGACAATATGCTCTCCGCAAAGACTTTCTATGACTCGACGGCGGATTTACCGGATTCACAGTTTGTCAAGGGTTCTGTCTTTATCGACGGTATCAGCTCTCTGGACGATACCGGTCTGAGCGACAATTACAAAAAATACGGCCCGAATAACGAGCTGTATCTCGCCAAAGGACAGGCTGTCGCATTCCATATCCAGTCCGACCGAGCCATTGAGCCTGCCAGCTTACAGCTCGGCATGAAGCTCGCGGCTGGACAGACCGCGGGAACACTTCTGTGCATGAATACCGACCAGAGCGAGCCGACCGCCGTCACCGTAAGCGGCAGCCATGAGATGTATCGCCGGCTGACCGGCTATGTCGTCTGGGATGAAACGTACCTGGAGCAGGGCATCTACCGCACGAAATATCCGATCGTCCTGATCAACAATTCCGACGCAGTCATCTCCCTGACGAACTTCAAATGGACATACGCCGAGGAAGAAACCACCGAGCAGCTCACCGGCTTATCGCTTGCCGTCACCGCCTCTACCCCGAGAGCCGCACTGATGACATTACGCCGCGCGACAACGCCGGAACCGGAAGCACCCGTATTTGCTCCCGCAGTCAGCACGACATGGCAGACAGAATCGGTCAAACAGAACAGCGAAGCGGTTCTGCTCATCACAACATCAATCGATGTTACAGGCGTCACCGTGGACGGGGCGGAAGTCACGGAATGCGCCATCGATGAAAACGGACAAAAGTGCTGGACTTACCGCTACCGCGCCGAAAAGGCCGGAGAAATCACCTGCTCCGTCATCTGTTATAACGATCAGGGAGAGACAAGCGAATCGATACTGAGCCCTGTTCTGAAAGTGACGGAACTCAACTTTGCGGAACGGCTGCTGTTATATTTTGAAACGCTCGTCACGCTTCTTCGGAAACTTTTCGCATTTTGGAGGAATCTGTTTTGAAAAAACTGTATCAAAAACCACAGATCGGCTATGAGAGCTTTTGTCTGACCACGGACATCACGGCAAGCTGCTCCCTGATTGCCACAAATCAGAATCCGGGAGCCTGTCCGCTTTATTACAAGGACTGGCAGATGACACTTTTTACCGACGCAATCGCGTGCGATACCTATCCGCCCGAAGGGGACGATTCCATCTGCTACCATGTGCCGTCGGATAACTTCAATGTCTTTACATCCTGACAATCGATAACATAATTCGGTCTCTGCCAAATGCGGAGGCCGAATTCATTTTGCGTTCATTCTGCAATTCAATTATGATAAAACAACACAGGCAGGCTCGGTATGTTCAGAATTGAACTGCCCCAAATTGTGCGGACAGTACAAAAGCCCCCTCATATGGTGTAGAT
>CAMEBF010000030.1 GCA_945912145.1 uncultured Clostridia bacterium
GGTGAATGGGCCGCAAACAAACTGATTAAAGAGGGTTGATTAACCCTCTTTAATTTTTTGAAAGGAGATAATTTAAAATATGACTCGCGACTTTTTGACTGAAGAATGCGAATCGTGTCCGGGATGGGGTGATTTCGGTCGTGATCGGGGTGAATGTATGTATGTCTATCCTGGCGACCACTGTGAATACGCCCGAAAAGTAATAGAAGAAAAAGGCGAAAATAAGCCTGTTCCCCCAGCAGAATTCGCAGATCAGATGGAGGCTTTGGCATTGGATGGGGACGAGGAAGCGCGGCACGCATTGATGGATGAGCTGATGTGCCACGTGTTGATTAGCCTCGGATACAAAGACGGGATTGAGATATTTAATCACACGGATAAATATTATGCATGATCTATCTAAATAAAATCAAAAGGAGATAATTCAAAATGTCGGAGGAGTTTTCCTTGAATCTCGGACAGTCATTTATACAGAAAATCGCAGAAAAGATTATACGCCGTGCGATAATAAAATCCCTCAATATTACGCCGGAAATTGAATTAAAGGACCTGCACGCATGGTCTGACGGTGATCGTATGACTGTCCTTTTAACCACTCGGGTGGAATTAGGCAAAGATGATATTTTGAAACTTATCAAGCTATAAAGGAGAAAAAATGAAACAATTTTTTCGAAAAAATGGATCTTTGATCCTGACTTGTATTGGTGCAGTGGGAGTTGTTGCAACAGCGATCTCCGCGGCGAAATGCACACCGAAAGCAATGGATATTTTGTATGATTGCGAAAAAGAAAATGAGGATAAGCTGCACACGGCGCTTCGTGTCGCTCCAGCTTATATTCCCGCTGCCGGCATTGCAATCGGGACGATCGTCTGCATCTTTGGGGCTAATGCACTAAACCGCCGTCAGCAGGCGATGCTTATTAGTGCATACAGTTATCTGGACCAGACGTACCGTAAGTATCGTCAGCAGGTAAAAGCCATCTGCGGCGAGGATACGGAAAAAGAAGTCAATAAAGCAGCGATGGAGAGCATCCGGGAAACGAATCTTACAACGAGATCTCGTACGAACGAGAAATGCCTTTTCTATGATGAGATCTCCAATCGATATTTTGAGCGTTCCATGCTTGAAGTCACGGAGGCAGAACTTCATTTAAACCGAAACTATCAACTCCGAGGATATTGCGAGCTGAATGAACTATACGAATTTCTTGGCTTGGAACCGACAGAATATGGTGCAACAGTCGGATGGGGTATGGGTGTCGGCTTCGATCTCTATGGATACAGCTGGATCGATTTTGAGCATGACCTCATGACCATGCCGGACGGAATGGAGTGCTTTGTTCTCGATATGCCGTTTCTGCCGACTCCGGATTTTATGGACTGACCGCGAAAAAATTTGCGGCTATTATGGAAAGGAGTGACTTGTATGAACAAAAATCTAAAAATCGGAACAACAATCGTTACTATCCTTGGCCTGGGCGTCAATCTGGCGCTGAATTGGCTGGAGGAGAAGGGAAGAGAAGAAATGAAACAGGAGATAAAGGATGAAATCATGACAGAACTCAATTCTGAAAACGAGGACGAAGAGGAATCTTAAATGGATTCCTCTTTTCTTCTTTATCGGGAGTATATGAACAGCTACGCGATCGGAAAGATAATACTGTATCAGGATGCAAAATATTCGGTGCCGCCGGTGTCGGAATGCAAATACGAGTTTTTTGTCTGGTCGTTGAAACGATGGGTTTGTAACGAGATTATTGCCCGTATTGTCGAGTCGGATAATGACTCAGTCATGGAGGTTATCCGATCATTCATTCAGGAACTGGAGTCATTTGATCGAGATTCACAAATTTACACTCATCGGATATATTTTTCGATCGCAGCTCTCGAAGCAAAAAATATCCTGAAAATATTTAGCAAAGGAGATTCAAAATGAAGACAGTGCCCTTAAACACCGCATTCCGGGATCTCAGAAAGTATATTTCCCGGAATTCGCCCTCGATCCTCACCGGGTTGGGAATCGGTTTGGGTGTAGCGTCGACGGTTCTCGCAGTAACCGCTACTCCGAAGGCCGTACGGCTTCTGGAAGAAAAGAAAAAAGAAGAGAAGAAGGAAAAGCTTACAGTCATCGAAACGGTAAAGACGGCTGGCGCTTGTTATATTCCGGCGGTACTTTCTGCTGCAGGATCGATCTATTGCATCGTGAGCGCAAATGCTCGATTTAGCAAACGTAATGCGATCCTTGCGACAGCATATGCTCTGTCGGAACGTGATCTTCGGGAGTATCGTAACAAGGTAAAAGAGACCGTTGGCGAAAAGAAGGAAAAAGAAATTCGGGGAAAAATCGCAAAGGATCATATCCTGAACAATCCTGCAGAGCCGAATCACATTTTCACGCCGGAGGGCGGTAAGACACTATGCTACGATAACTGGACCGGACGGTATTTCATGTCTGATATGGAATCTCTCCGAAGATGTGAAAACGAGTTGAATTCTCGAATTCTCAAAGAGCAGTTTGTATCACTGAACGAATTGTACGATCTGCTTCATTTGGAAGGAATCAAAATGGGAGAGGATTTCGGATGGAATTATGACGGACTCCATGATGAACTCATCCATTTTAGCTATTTCTCCCAACTTGACCGGGACGGAAATCCATGCTTGGTTCTGGATTATGAAGCAGAACCATATGATGTATGTCAGCGAATCGGTTGGTAATCGCGAAAAAATTTGCTTATATTATGGAAGAAATCCAAAAAATTATTATTTAGGAGGTCAATACAATGAACGAAGAGATGAACGAAGAGATGAACAATCAGGAGCTGACTCAGGAAGAGGAAGAGGAAATTGAACGCTGCGACGGCGATCTGGATCCTTTGAGTCTGGCGCTTACGGCGGTTTTCGGTAGTCTTTCTATCGTCGGTGGGATCACCATCGGGGAGAAGGTCTACAAGAAAGTGTTGAAGCCCGGATTCGAAAGGGTAAAATTCGCAATCAGCGAGAAGATTTCGAAAATGAAAGCTAAGAGAGCTCAGAAGAAGTCTGAGGAACTCGAAGTCGTTGAGGATGACGAAGAGTAACAATTTGGTTTCGACCAAAGGGAGGATACCTTAAAAGGTGTTCTCCCTTTATTTTTCAGCCAGAAGGAGGGGCGTCATGGGTCGTTATATTTACAACGGGCCGGTACTGTGTTTTGACAAGGTCGTGGCAAGCAAATGGAAAGCAGAAACGACTGCGGTTTCTGAAGCAAAAGCGCGAAGCAATATGATATTTCAATACAAAAAGATCGCGGGGCTTGCACCATACACCAAGGTGACGCTCCCGGGAAAAATTACACTCTCAAACTGAAAGGAATTATATTTATGGACGATTTGACCACCTTGAAGGGAAATTCCCATAAATCGAAAGAGGCTCTTCCGGAAAAGAAAGTTGAGAAAGTCATCACGGGTGAAGCGAGAACTAAAAAGAAAACTGAACTCGAAAAAATGGCCGACACATTTCTTGTGGAAGACCGAAGCAAGGCCCGGGATCACATCATAAACGATCTTCTGGTTCCGGCGGTGAAGAACTTCATCATCGACATGATCACGGTTCTGCTGAAGGGCAGTTCCAGTTCGGGTTCATCTGCAAGAACGGTTGATCGGGTGTCTTATCGCAATTATGATCGTGATTACGATCGTAATCGAGTGGTTGCGTCTACGGCACGAAGAGCATACGCCTACGACGATGTTGTTCTGAAAAATCGTGGAGATGCAGAAATGATTCTTGATCAGATGCGTGATGTGATCTATACGTACGGGTTCGCATCGATTGCAGATCTCTACGAATTCGCTGGACTTAAGTCCAATTACACGGATACAAAATATGGATGGTCAGACCTCCGTGACGCGGATATTTTGGAAGTTCGCGGTGAATGGCTGATCAAAATGCCTCGGGTAACCCCGATTAATTGAAAGGAGTCAAAATGAAAACGAACGAAATTATGAAAAAGGCATCCGGCATGATTCGCAGAACCGGATTTAAGCTCCGGAAGAGTAGTCCCGAGATCCTCATCGTCGGAGGTATCATCGGCGTGATCGGAAGCGCGGTTATGGCCTGCAAGGCCACGACCAAGGTCAGCGAAATCCAGGATAAAACCGACAAACAGCTTGCCGCGGCAGAAGAGGCGCTGGCGAAGCATGCTGATATTTACTCGGAAGAAGACTACAAGAAGGATAAGCTGATCATCCGTGCTCATCAGGTCGTTGATTACGCGAAGCTTTATGGACCTTCGATCGTTTGCGGCGCTCTCTCTATCAGCTGCATCGTCGGAAGCCATGTGATTCTCAAGAAGCGTAATCTGGCACTCAGCGCGGCATACGCTACGATTAACAAGGCGTTTAAGGAATATCGTGGGCGTGTTGCGGAGAAATATGGTGATGATATTGAAAAAGAACTCCGCTACAATGTGAAAAAGCTCGTAACAGAAGAAAAGGTCAAGACCGAAGACGGTAAAACCAAGAAGGTTAAAAACACCACCAATTATATTGATGGTGAATACAGTGACTATTACCGGATTTTCGATGAGTCAAATAAGTATTTTGAACGCAACCCGCAGCTGAATCGGGCTTTTCTGAGATGCCACGAACAATATGCAACAGATAAGCTTCGTTCGCAGGGCTATCTGTTCCTGAATGATGTTTATAAGGATCTTGGATTTAAGCCTACACGAGAAGGCGCTATTGTCGGTTGGGTATTAGACCCGGATTCTAACGAAAGCGATAACTATGTCGATTTTGGAGTCTTTGAATCTCAGCGCCCGAAAGCAAAGGATTTCGTCAACGGATACGAGTATTCGGTGGTCCTTGATTTTAATGTTGACGGGCCGATTCTGGATCGTTTTACAAAATTTGCAAAGGATTGGTGAAGGATTTGAAGAAGGGGATTTTCTACTTCCTTGCGGGAGCGGTTATCGGCGCCGTTCCCGCCTGGCTTCTTGCCAAGAAAAAGTATGAGCGTATTGCAAACAATGCAATCGCAGAAGTAAAGGAAACATACGCCAAGCGCCGAGAGCAGGATATTCTGGCGGAGAAAGCCCGCACCAAGCCGCCGCTGGAAGAGCTTGTGAAGAAGGTGCATGAAGAGGTTGACGCGGACACGGACGAATCAGATCTGGAAGAGATGAAGGAAATCATTGAGACCAATGGTTATGCCGAAGACGGTACGTACAATGGCTACGAACGCCCCACACTGGAGGAGCGCCTGGATGCTACCCCGTACGTTATCAGCCCGGAAATGTTTGGCGAAGTCTATGGTCCTGGGAATACCCACACGATGACTTACTATTCTAACGGTGTCCTTGTGGACGACGCGAGCGGCATGGTCGAGGATATCGAAGCCATGATCGGGATGGACGCACTCAACCACTTCGGCGATTATGAACGTGACATTGTCCATGTGCGAAACGACCGATACATGATGGATATTGAAGTCTGCCTCGATCCGGGGACGTACGAAGACGTCGGCGGGATCAATGAAAAGCCGTATAATCCGGAGGACGACTTTGACGAGGTAGACGAATGACAGACAGCGAGCTGATCAATGCGTATTTTGAGTGGATGTATCAGCTCGTTTGCGATGATTTCAACAAGCGTCTATCTTTTCGGAAACTCTTAGCCCGATTGTATGATGCGGACTTCCAGTATTCGCTTCCCATGGATGAAAACCGGGAAACGGATGGTATACGTCTGCGTTATCGATTCGGGCAAGAGTGTTCGTACGACGATCGAATTATTGCGACTTGTCTGGACAATCGGCCATGCAGTATTCTGGAAATGATGATCGCGCTGTCTCTGCGGTGCGAGGAATTCATCATGATTGATTCACATTACGGGAATCGAACGGGGCAATGGTTCTGGAACATGATCAGCAGTCTCGGACTGGGTGGCATGACAGATGAAAAGTTTAACCGGGACTATGTATCAAGAGTCATAGAAAACTTCAACAATCGTCGTTATGCCGCAGATGGGCAGGGGAGTCTGTTCCGAGTCCAAAGAGATGATGTTGACATGCGCAAGCTGGACATCTGGTATCAGATGCAAGCCTATCTAAATGATATTTTAGAAATCTGAAAGGAGATAAACATGGAACAGAAAACGATCCGTATCCTTATGACGGACAGCAAGAGCTTGGAGCGCCTTTGGCGCGGTATTCGACGCAATCGGACGGCGATCGGTCTTATGGCTCTTGCGCTGGGGCTGGTAGAGCTTCAGGTCAAGTTTCTGGAGAACAATCTGTATCATCATATTCAGGAGTACCATCGAACGGAAGGGGATTAATGATATTCTATGGTCGATTTTCTGATTATTTCGACTCGTAGCGGTAAGCGCGGAGTTACAGAGATCTATCCGAAGTTTGTCATTAAGAAAAGCTCCGATCTGATGATCCGTGGCGGCGACTTTTACGCCATATGGCTGGAAGATCGTAATCTATGGTCTACGGACGAGCAGGATGCACTTCAGTTGATCGACCGGGAATTGGACAAGTACGCAGAGGAAAATCGGGATCGTTTTGACGGCAGCGTTAAGGTTCTTCATATGTGGGATTCAGAAACGCGCATGATTGATCAATGGCACCGGTATTGCCAGAAAGACATGCGCGACAATTTTCACATGCTCGACGAAAAAATTATATTTTCCAACGTCGAGACTGGAAAGAAAGACTATGCCAGCAAGAAGCTGTCGTATCCGCTGGAAGAAGGGCCGACCGAGGCTTACGACCGACTGATGAGTGTTCTCTATACGCCAGAGGAACGTCATAAGATCGAATGGGCTATCGGCGCGATCATTACCGGTGATTCCAAGAAGATCCAGAAGTTTATGGTGCTTTATGGTGCAGCAGGCACGGGTAAATCTACGGTGTTGAACATCATCCAGCAGCTGTTCGAAGGATATTACTCTGTATTTGATGCTAAGGCACTCGGTTCTGCGTCGAACTCCTTTGCATTGGAAGCGTTCAAAACAAATCCTCTGGTTGCGATACAGCATGACGGTGACTTGTCTCGAATCGAAGATAACACTCGTTTGAACAGTCTGGTATCTCACGAGCTGATGACGGTGAACGAGAAGTTTAAGTCGACATACGCCAACCGATTCAAGTGCTTTCTCTTTATGGGAACGAATAAACCGGTAAAGATCACCGATGCCAAATCAGGTTTGATCCGGCGATTGATCGATGTTTCTCCCTCAGGGGAGAAGCTCAGCGCAAGAGAATACAGCAAAACTGTAAAACAGATCAGCTTCGAGCTCGGAGCCATTGCGTATCATTGCCAGGAGGTTTATCTGAGCAATCCAGGAATCTATGATGATTATATTCCGATGAATATGCTCGGTGCCTCCAATGATTTCTATAACTTCGTTATCGATTCCTATCATATTTTTAAGAAAGAAGATGGTATCACTCTTAAAGCCGCTTGGGAACTGTATAAGACATACTGTGATGATGCCAAGGTGACATTTCCATACTCGCAGCGGATATTCAAGGAAGAGCTGAAGAACTATTTCCGCGATTACCGCGATCGGTTCGGCCTGGAAGACGGCACCCGAGTTCGTTCTTATTACTCTGGGTTCCGGACAGAAAAATTCGAAAAAGGCGAATTGGACGATGAACCCGACGAGGAGACCACGACTTGGCTCGTTATGGAGAAGCAGAAGTCTGTTTTTGATGATATTTGCGCGGACTGCCCAGCACAGTATGCCAATGCAAAGGAAACGCCTTCCAAACGATGGGACGACGTGCAGACAAGGCTTTCCGATCTGAACACGGCAAGGATCCATTATGTAAAAGTCCCAGAGAATCACATTGTCATTGACTTTGATATTCCTGACAAAGACGGAAGCAAGGATCCGGAAGCGAATCTGCGGGAGGCTGCAAAATGGCCGCCTACGTACGCTGAATTGAGCAAAAGCGGAAAGGGCGTGCATCTCCATTATATTTACGCCGGAGACCCTTCGAGACTCAGCCGTGTCTACGACGATCACATCGAGGTTAAGGTATTTTCCGGAAAAAGTTCTTTGCGGCGAAAACTGACCAAATGCAACAATCTGGCGATCGCAACGATCAGCTCAGGCTTACCGCTGAAGGGAGAGCAAAAAGTGATCAATGCCGATGTAATAAAGTCTGAGCGCAGTCTCCGAATTATGATACTGCGCAATCTGAATAAAGAGATACATCCAGCGACCAAACCAAGTGTAGACTTCATCTATAAGATTCTGGAGGATGCTTATGCCAGCGGACTGCATTATGATGTTACCGATATGCGGAATGTCGTATTTCAGTTTGCTGCGCAGAGCACAAATAATTCAAGTTATTGTATTTCGCTGGCAAATAAGATGAAGTTCAAATCTGACGACCCATCGGACTCTATAAAGGTCAATGATGGGGAAATGATATTCTTCGACTGTGAGGTATTTCCAAACCTGTTTCTCATCAACTGGAAAGCGGCGGGAGAAGGAAAGCCGATCAATCGGATGATCAATCCATCGGATGAAGAAGTTCGAGCACTCTTTTCCATGAAGCTCGTAGGTTTCAACTGTAGAAGGTACGATAATCACATGTTGTATGCCCGAAGTCTCGGATATTCCAACGAGCAGCTCTACAAGCTTTCACAATCCATCATCCAGAAGAAAACGGGGTTCTTTGGTGAAGCATACAATCTGAGCTACACGGATATTTATGACTTCGCTTCCGCAGCGAATAAAATGAGCTTGAAGAAGTTGGAGATCAAGATGGGTATCCACCATCAGGAGCTTGGGATTCCTTGGGATCAACCGGTGCCAAAGGAACGATGGGTCGAAGTTGCGGAATACTGCGATAACGACGTCATTGCTACGGAGGCGGCCTTCAACTATCTTTCTGCGGATTGGAACGCACGTGAGATTCTGGCGGACTTGGCGGGCATGACTGTAAACGACACGACCAACAGCCTGACAACCAGAATTATATTTGGAAAAGACCGGAAGCCACAGAGTCAGTTCAACTATCGCAATCTGGCGCTTCCCGTTGGTCCGGAGCAGTACGAGGAGTACCGGGAGAAATTCGGCCCGGACTATAAGTTCCGCGTATTCAATGACGAAGGTCAACCGATCTACGAAGATTTTGACCCGAAGAAAACATACCCGAGAGGATACAGCATTCTGCCGTTCTTTCCTGGTTATATTTATGATCGGGGCAAGTCGACGTACCGCGGTGAAGAGGTCGGCGAAGGCGGCTATGTGTACGCAAATCCGGGTATAGCGCTCTATATCGCACTGCTGGATATTGCCTCGATGCATCCGCACAGCGCCATTGCAGAGATGCTCTTTGGTCCGAAGTACACCAAGGCGTTCATTGAGATCGTTGAGGGACGAGTGAACATCAAGCATAAGGCGTGGGATCTGGTCGATCAGATGATGGACGGTAAACTCCGTCCGTACATCGAGAAAGTCAAGGCCGGAGAGATCACGGCAAAACAGCTTGCCAATGCATTGAAAACCGCGATCAACTCCGTATACGGCCTCACAGCGGCAAACTTTGATAATCCGTTCAAGGATCCTCGTAACGTTGATAATATCGTAGCAAAGCGCGGAGCACTCTTCATGATCAATCTCAAGCACGAGGTTCTCAAGAGAGGCTTCGATGTGCGGCACATCAAGACAGACTCCATCAAAGTGCCCAGAGCGAATAATGATATTATCAAGTTCATCGTGGATTATGGCAAGGAATATGGCTACACCTTTGAACATGAGGCAACATATGAGCGCATGTGTCTTGTCAATGATGCCGTTTATATTGCC
>CAMEBF010000031.1 GCA_945912145.1 uncultured Clostridia bacterium
CAGCTAACCGCTTTTAACGGTTACCTCTTGATTGCATTATACATCAAAATTTGTTGTTTGTCAAGTCGCGGTGCGAAAATGCGTCGTGATTTTTTTATTACTCTGTTCAATACTGCCAGAAGCCGATTTTCTTCATACATTTCTTGACGGTTCTGTCGGCAATTCGGCTTGCCTTTTCCGCGCCCTTGGCGGCGCATTCGGTCAGGTAGGCCTTATCGCTGATGAGCCTTGCGTATTCGCTCTGAAGCGGACGCAGCTCCTCGACGACAGCTTCGGCGACGGCGGTTTTAAAATCACCGTAGCCCTTGCCTGTAAACTCGTCGGCGATGGCGTCAAAGGATTTGCCGGTGCAGGCGGAATAAATCTCCATCAGGTTGCTGACGCCGGGCTTTTCCTTGCTATAGTAGACGCTCGCTTCGGAGTCCGTGACGGCACTTTTGATTTTCTTGACGATGGAATCGGGGGATTCCGTTACGAGAATGAACGACTTCTGATTGGTGTCGGATTTGCTCATTTTCTTTGACGGCTCTTGCAGCGACATGACACGGGCACCTGCCTTGCCGATGAACGGCTCGGGGACTTTGAAGAAATCGCCGTAAATGCCGTTGAAACGGTTCGCGATGTCACGCGTCAGCTCGAGATGCTGCTTCTGGTCGTCTCCGATGGGGACGAAATCGGCGTTATAGAGCAGAATATCCGCCGCCATCAGCGTGGGATAGGTGAAGAGACCCAGGTTGACGTTGTCGGCGTGCTTGGCGGATTTATCCTTGAACTGCGTCATGCGTGAGGCCTCGCCGAACTGGGTGTAGCAATCGAGAATCCAGCCGAGCTGGGCGTGCGCCGGCACGTGGCTCTGGCAGAAAATGATGTTCTTTTCGGGGTCGAGTCCCATCGCGATGAGAATTGCAAACAGGTCAAGACTGCGTTTGCGCAGATCGGCAGGTGCTGTGCGGACGGTGATGGCATGCAGATCGGCTTCGCCGAACAGGCAGTCATAATCCCGGGACATGGCGATCCAGTTCTTGAACGCGCCGAGGTAGTTGCCGAGCGTCGGCGTGCCGGTCGGCTGAATCAGACTTAAAACAACTTTTTTCTTTTCTTCGGGTGTTTCCATTGCGATCAATCCTTATAATTTAGAATGCAGAATTAAAAATGCAGAATGCAGAATTGCGTTGTCGATACATTTATAAATTCAAGCCCGCAGGGCTTCCGATATATTTGCCGCAGGCAAATATATCATATCGGCAAAGCCGATATATCATATGCGGAGCATATATCACCCGATACGGAGTATCGGATATCATTGCGGTGCAACGCGCCGCTCAGAATTGTTTCTTGACTTCGCCGAGGATTTTCATGCCCTTGACGATGCCTTCGTCGGTCGGGGTGGAAAAATTCAGGCGGATGCACTGCGTCTTGTCTTCGGGGTGCATCATGAACGCGATGCCGGGGACGACGGCAACTTTATTTTCGGCGGCGACCGAGCAGAATTTCAGCATATCGACGTGCTGCGGCAGCTCGCACCAGATGAACAGTCCGCCTTCGGGCTTGACATACGTCACGAAATCGCCGAGCTCTTCATCGATCAGTCCGCACATCAGGTCAAGTTTCTTGCGATAAATGCCACGGATTTTCTGAATATGCCCCTCCATATCGTACTTCGTCATCCATTCGTTGACGATCATCTGCGTCAGCACCGGCGTATGGACATCCGACGCCTGCTTGCCGACCGTCATTTTGGCAATCAGCGCTTTGGGCGCGATGGTGAACGCGACGCGCAGACCGGGAGAGAGGATCTTGGAGAACGATCCGGAGTAGATGACGATGCCGTCCTTATCGAGCGTCTTGATGCAGGGAATTTCCTCACCCTTGCAGCGCAGCTCGCCGTAGGGGTTATCCTCTAAGATCAGCACGCCATACTTCTTGGCGAGATCGTAGAGCTGCTGACGCTTTTCCCACGACATCGTAACGCCGGACGGATTCTGGAAATTGGGAATGGTATAGATGAATTTGGCGCGCTTCTCTTTTTTCAGCACGTCCTCAAGCATTTCCATGTTCATGCCGTCGCTTTCGACGTCCACGCCGACGAGCCGTCCTTTATAAGAGCGGAACGTATTGAGCGCGCCGATGAAGGACGGGCTTTCGCTGATCACAACGTCGTCTTCGTTCAGCAGAACTTTTGAGGTCAGGTCGATGACCTGCTGTGCGCCCGACGTGATGATGATGTCGTCGTCCTCGCTGCCGACGCCGTACTTCTCCGCCATATAGGCTTTGATCGTATTCCGCAGCGGCGAATAGCCCTCGGAGATGCCGTATTGCAGCGCGGTGATGGGATCGTTTGCTAAGATATCCGCCGTAATTTTTCTGACGTCGTCCACCGGGAACGCTTCGGGAGCGGGATTGCCGGCGGCAAAGGGAATGACGTCGCCCTGCGAGGTCGCTTTCAGGATCTCGCGGATCGCGGACGGTTTCAGGGATGAAATTCTGTCTGAAAATTGATAGTCCATAGTTGTTCTTCCTTTATATTAGTATGAATCGGTATAGGTTCGGATAATGGAATTGGCTACTTCGTATTTGGTGATGCGCATATCCATCGCCTGCCGCTCGATATAGTGGTGCGCCTGGGATTCTGACATATGGAGACATTCCATCAGCATCCGCTTGGCGCGCTGTACGAGCCTGACTTCGTCTAACTTCTGCTTGAGCTTTTTGTTCTCATTTTCGAGCACGGCATATTTGTCCCGTACAGCCGAAAGCAGCTTGAGCGTATGATGAAACAGCGTCCGGTCAATGGGCTTCGCGATCGTGATGACGCCTAAATCTTCGGTTTTTAAGGCGACGACCTCGCTTATATCCGCCTTGGTGATCAGCATAATGCCGGAGCAGGTGTTTTCGGCGAGCTGAAAGGCAAGCTCCGTACCAAATTCATCTGAAAGAGGAGTGTTGATGATAATGATGTCAAAATTCTGCACACTCAGCAGACGCCTGGCTTCACCTGACGATTTCACCGTTGTGACGGCGTTCATCTCGTTGTTGCGGAGAAGACCTGTGATGGCGTCGATCCCTTTTTCGCCGGAGGATACAAGGAGAACGCTGTGAGAGGTTTTCTGAATCATAGGGCCTCAGTTCTCCGTACAAAAGTTATGCGTTGTGAATGTTTTTGGCTGCGTAAAGCTCTAAAAGCTGTTCGGGCAGGACGCGGTTGACAAACTGACTGACCTTCGCTTCCTCCATCGCTTCGTCAAACGTTCTGGGCAGATGCTTAAGACCTGCCAACTGTTTCGCGTCGGCGCTGAAGAGGTTGAAATTCGTCGGCGCGGGAAGCTCCCGTCCCTTTTCCACGCCCTCAAGACCTGCCATGAGCAGCAGAGTGTAGGCAATGTAGGGATTGGCGTAGGAGTCGGGAGAACGCAGCTCGATGGTGTCGCGTCGACCGCCTGTCGTAGCGGGAACGCGGATGAGCTGACCGTAGTTTTCGGTTGCCCATGAGACATAAGCCGGCGCGTTGTGATCGCCCAGACGCAGATAGGATTCCTCCCCCGGATTCAGAAATGCCGTCATTTCGGCGCAGTGATGCAGAATGCCCGCGATGAATGAATCCTTGATGTTCTTCGACGCGTCGTTCATCTGATAGGGAATGAGGTTGATATGGAAGCCGTTGCCGGCGTGCTTGGGCAGGGGCTTCGGCTGGAACGTCGCGTACAGGCCGTTCTGCGCGGCGATGGTCTCGACAACGGATTTTAACGTAATGACATTGTCGGCGGAGGTCAGCGCGTCGGAATAGCGGAAGTCGATCTCGTTCTGACCGGGGCCTACCTCATGCTGTGAGCTTTCGGGGGAGACGCCCATGTTTTCGAGCGTCAGGCAGATCTCGCGGCGGACATTCTGTCCCTTGTCGCGGGGTTCCGCGTCGAGATACGTGCCGTTGTCAAAGGGGACGCCGGTCGATTCACCGTTTTCGTCGGTTTTGAAAAGATAAAATTCGCATTCCGCGCCCACGGTGCAGGAAACGCCCTTTTCGAGGAGCGTGCGCACGGTGCGTTTGAGCATATGTCGGCAGTCGAGCTCATACGGCGTGCCGTCGGCATAGCGTATATCGCAGAAAAAGCGCACAACTCTGCCCGACTGCGGCCGCCACGGAAGCAGCGTCGCCGTGGTCAGGTCGGGGAATAAGTAAAGATCTGTCCGGCGTCCGGAACCGGGCCCTTCGATGGATGGGGATTCGATGTGGATGCCCGTCGTCATGGCGCGTTTCATTTCCGACGGCATGATGGAGATATTTTTCTGTACGGAAAATACGTCGCTGAACGCGAGCCTGATAAATTTTACGTCGTTTTCCTCGAAAAAATTCATGACCTCTTTGGGTTCGATGATCATTAGCCTCAGTCCTTACGGTGATCTGTTTTTTTGTTTCAATCCTGATAATATGAATATTTTACACCATTCTACAGAATTTTTAATTCCAATATAGAATATATGTATGTTTTTTTGAAAACAACCGTTGGCGTCACGCTTTTATAATCAAAAGGCGCAGCCTTTTCCGACATTGCACTTTGAACTTTGCACTTTGAAAAAACCGTTAGCGTCAGAGGGAATTTTTGCCTGCATCAAAAGATCAGGTAACGAAAAAAATCGACGATTGACTCTTTTCTTTTTCTGTGATACAATGACAATATAATAAGCGAAAGGAGCTGTTTTTGATGACTGTATTTTTTGAGGCGATCGCTTTTTAAAACCGAATACGGCAGCCGCACGGTCAGCGCTGCAAAGAACCTTTCGTGAATACTATTTTGGTAGGACACGGCAGGCGTGTCTTTTTTTGTACCCGAATAACGAGGACAACCTGTCTTCCGCACGGATCGCGAACGGCCAAATCCGCGCGGACTTTTTTTGCCCGTTCGGAAGCGTTCGCCGCTTGAAAGGAGAGGATACCATGACATTTTTCTTACAATCTCATTTATCACACTGGGAGGGAATCAATCTTGACCATACAGGACTACGGCTATACAGGAGCCATATCAACCGACGACGGCAGCATTCCGGCGCGGATCACCGCCGTTTTCGGGAATCAATTTGCCTTTATCTGTGAGCAGGGCGGCGGCCTTGCCCGCCTGAAAACAAAAGAATATGACAGCGGCGAAGAGGAATATCCGACAACCGGCGATTTCGTTCTGCTGCGTTACCAAACGGACGGCGAAAGCCTCATCATCAAAACCTTGTCGCGCAGAACAAGCTTTCAGCGGCTTGACCCGTCCTCGAGCGGTCGCTCGGCGCAGACCGTCACCGCCAATTTTGATACGGTGTTTCTCATGCAGTCGCTCAATCAGAATTTCAATCTTCACCGCATGGAACGCTATCTGACGCTTGCCTGGCAGTCCGGTGCCAGAGGACGGCACACCACCACGCGCCGTCAGCTCATTTTTCTGCCGTCCGGCGCGATGATTATCGACACACCGGGCATGAAAGAGCTGGGCATGTGGGACGTGCGCGAAGGGCTCGAAAAAAGCTTCGCCGATGTGGAACAGTTTTTGGGAAGATGCCGTTTTCACGATTGCCTTCACACAAACGAACCGGGCTGCGCCGTGCAGGACGCCATCGCAAGCGGCGCACTCGATGAGGAACGCTGGACGCAGTATTGCCGTCTGAAAAACGAGGCAAGATACAGCGAAAACAAAGGCGATTTTCTCCGTCAAAAACAACGGCGCAACAAAGAGATCGCCAAAAAGGCGCGCCGTCTCAAGAAAAACGGAGATATCCGGCGATAAAAGAAAAACCGTGCTCCTCTTTGCAGGAACACGGTTATTTTTGTGATCGTTTTTTGTTGGCAAGGCGTCATCGTATCGCGCCATGCCGATATTCCGCGTTGATCTCGGCGATTTCCTTTTCGCCGTCGATATACGGCTGATACATCGCGTCCACGCTGCCGCCGCCCAAGTTATCGCAGCCGCCGCAGAATTCGCACTCCGAACCGCAGCCGTACAGCGCCTCTCGCACGATCTGAATACGCTCTTCCCGCGTTGTATCTTTGATTAAAATGGATTTCATATTCCTCGCCTCCTGTATTTGCTACTTTCAGTATGCCGCCGTTTCCGACAGGTATTCAGTCCGATTTTTGCTTCTTCGGTTTCGGTTCGGGCAACGCGTCGCAAGTGACAATCGCCAATCGCGTTAGAAAATCCGTGTTATCGGGATTTTCGATCAAAAAACATTTTTTAGCACCGTCATAGGGCGCATCTTCGGGCAGAGACGGGAACTGCGCGCACCCCGCATCGGTGATCTTGACAAACAACCTGTCATCGCAGACCATGGCAAAGAATTTGCCGCCGCAGTACAGCCCATATTCCCCGAACATCTTTTTAACCGTGATCTCGCCTGCGCCGCCGAACTGTTCAGCGATATAGGCGGTCAATTCAGCACTTGATGCCATTCGATACTCCTTTTTTCCATAAAACTCATTAGCGGAACATTCTGCCGTCTTCCGAAACTCTGCGAACAAGAATAACGGCAAATCCGCATTCTTGGTTGTGCCGTCATACGATTCCGGTTCTGCCATATGACAAAACGTGAACCCATATTCGGCGGCCAGATTCAGATAATACGAAGGCGGTCTGTGAAAATGAGATGTTTCACCCCAAAACTCATTTAACATTAACTCATTGTATGCGAAAAACTACAGATTGTCAACAAAGAAAAAACCGCAGAACTGAATCTGCGGTCATTGGGTCATGTACCCTGAAAACTAAACAAAGGAGGAGTGAAGAGAACCAAATGAAGAAAGGACAAGCCCTCG
>CAMEBF010000032.1 GCA_945912145.1 uncultured Clostridia bacterium
GGTGCAATAACCGTTGCTTGCTGTGCCATAAATTATTACCTCTTCCCTTTTAAATAGGATGTTCTTTCTCAATTAGCCCGCAGATTCCACGACTTCAATGGCGATCGCAGAATAGGGCTTGATCATGGCGCCGGAGCAGCGGGTCTCAATCAGATACTTCTCCTGGTTGTAGTCGATATCAAAGTCATCGAACATGTTGATCGCGCCACCCTTATCGGCACCGACATTGTAGTCGTCCAGGTTGACAATGATGCCAGCCAGCTTACGGGTCTTGCTCTCACCATCCGTGCGGGTCAGACCTTCCATGACGGGAACCGTAACGATTTCCTTGACACGCAGCTTGGTACGCAGCTTCTCTTCAGTGTCGTAAATATCACGACCGGTGGTGTCCTGAATAAGGAGCATGTCGGTCAGCACATCTTCGGTAGTGAAGAACGTCGGGTTGCCGGAGCCCTTGTAGTCCTTACGGGCCTTGATGATCTGCTTGATCATAAGCTTCGCAGTGTCCTCTGGCGTGGCATTCGACGCCGGGGTCACAGCAGCCTTGATGGTGTAAAGATCATCATCAGTCCAGATCGGACGAATGTTCATCTCATTGATCTTGTCATCGCTCGAAGAAAGGCGACCGTCACCTACGAGGATCGCACGAGCGATTTCCTCTTCAAGCATACCGCGCATCTCGCCCTTGAGCCACGCGACAACGTCGAAATCGGTGATGTCGATAATATCATCACGATCCATCTTCTGCTTCTTATACACCGTAGTCGCAGTGGTAGTACGCTTCAGAAGGGTGATGACCTCCTCCAGCTTGCGGTTGCCCTTCACATAGCCACGAGCACGGGCCTCGTCGCCGGTGATGTTGGCAAACAGGCTCTTCACGCGAGAGAACGGGGTGTGATGAACACCCTGCATAACCTTGCCGACCCAGGCGGTATCGCGCCGAATCATCTGCGGGGTCGCCGTCACATTGCGAGCGTCGGGATACAGGTAGTCCACGGGATCCACGCCGTAATCGGCATGCGCCAGGTACTGCACGTCCTCCAGACCATGCTGAATCGCGCTGTCGCGCAGGCTACCTAAACGCTTGGCGTCCTTCAGAACTTCCTGCAGATCGGCATGAGAAATCACATTCTCCTGGTTCTCGTCATCACGGTCAAAAACATTATGCTTCACAGAATTATCCTCCTCAGATTCGTTGTTATTTTCTTTTTCGCTTAAAGCCTGCCCAATCAGGGCATAGAAAACCTTTTTCTGCTTTTCATTAAACGTAGCAATTACGTCAGCGATGGTTTCTTCATTCTCAGAAGTCTTCTTTTCGTCTACCATAGTTTTTTCTTCCTCCTTCTTATCTTCAACCATAGTTTTTTCTTTCGTATCCTCGTCAGCATGCTCCAAAACCAGAGGCTCGTCGAAATAGATCTGCGCCTCATCGTTCAGTTCTTCGCCATGCTGTATAACATTGGCGATCACGGCCTTCGGATTCGCTCCGGCAAGTACGAGGCTCACTTCGCGGATCACACCGTGAACGACATTTCCGCCATCCTGCTGAAGACGATTTGCATAAATCGAAAGGGACGTAATGTCCCCATGCTGCACAAGTTCTTTAGCATTCTGTCCGGATTCGGTATTGTTGAATTTACAGTAGGCATAGACACCCTCGTCGCGGTTCTCAAGGAGAGCATGACCGAGCACCGTATAGGGATCGTCATGGCGATGATTCCAAACGAGAGGCACCTTCTGGCCGTCATTCTCCTTAAACGCGTTCCGCAAAATCGTCCGCCCGTCAGCACAGCGAACGTTATTTCGGGTTGCCCAACCAGCAAAATCATACGTTTTATCCATTTTGATTTTCCTCCTTGGGTTCGTTGATTACATCGATCGTTTCTTGCTCTTTGGGAGCACTCAGGTTGCTGTTCCGAAGCTCGTCCGCCTTTGGATCCTTCGACGGCTTCATGCCTATGACTTGGCGGATTTCGTTAGACGTCATAATCTCGTTGCGGGTAAACTTATCGGCGATTTCAGCAAGGTTGTTGACCGGAACAAGCCGGAACGGATCCGTAAAGTATTTGATCGCCTGCTTTTGAGATCGGGCGGTTTTGGTGAGAAACTTTCGGTTCATTTCGTCGACCAATGCCGCCAAGATCGGTTCAATAATACGTGCGGTGTAGTTCAGCATTGCCTGCTCATCCGCCGTACCGTCTAATATCGCCTGCGTTATTCCCAACTGGCTATACAGCATGTTCGTCAGGTACTCGATCTGTTTCATTAAGTTATTGTCTACAGCACGATTGAGCTGAGTAATGTGCTCTGTACCGTCCGTATAAGCAATACCGTATTTTGATCCAGCCAATTGCTGTTCAATGTCCTTTCGCCGCTGATCCGCCTGCTGGCGTCGGGCGTCCGTCTTGATGACATACGGTAGCTGAATAATAAGATCAAGCTTTCCGGAACCGCTTTGCTCATCGATAGCATCCAGAAGATTCAACTTACGGACAAGCCGCTGCATGGTCGAGTTCGGAGCATTCATCACAGAGTAGAAGGGATTTTCGATGATCGCCGTCATCTTTTTAGGTACGACGATCTGTTCTTTCCGCCCTATCTCCTCGTTATATACTTCGACACGAACATACTTCGGATACCACTCCACAATTTTTCCTGTCCGAAGCGATAAAATCTGATAGGATCCGGCTTTATTCGGATCATATAGCGTATCAACTGGAACAAGGGCTACAACGCCCTCATCGAACATAGAAAGAACAGCATCCTGAAAAAAGGCTCTGGAAGTCTGATCGATGTTAGCCTCCAGAGTCAGACAACTATTTAGTTTGGAATCTATGGTCTCTTCGTACCGCGCTTGGTCGTCCATTCGGATGTGCATAATCGGATGAGAAGCGACGTCAACAGCGATTTTATTATATATTGCGTTGGTGATCGTTCGCTCATTTCCCCGACTAAGAAACACTCGGTCCGGACGATAGGAATACGCGCTTCCAAGATTCTGGTACGAATAGTCCGTGGGATCGCGATTCATAAAAATATTCCAGGCTCGTTTGAGTCTGGAACCAATGGATTCATCCATTTTGAATTGTTTTCCTCCTTTCCGGAGAAATAGTTGACTTAAAATTAGCGGTTGTAATATGCTCGCAAATTTCGGATGTCATACATATTCTTTCCACCCAGGTATGCAGATACTGCCATAGTGCCTAAATTGACGGAAGCAGCCGTGATTCTTGCTACTTTTTCATCAGCAATATAATTCCGCGCAATAAAATTGGCACCGCGATTAACTGCTGTTAAACCGATACTCTCCAATACGGCTTTCCTTCTGATTCCGAAAATTGTATCTCCTTTTTGAGAAAGTTCCTTGCCTTTATCAATGCGATTCGCGATTTTTAACTTACTGTAAGAGCTATTAAGTTCTTTTCGTGCTTTCCTAAAATCCTTTCGATTTTTGTCTGAATTATTTTCTTTTTTTCGAGTTTTTGCATCGGTGTAGGCATCGTACGCTTTTTGATACCGGGCCAACCCGCGTTGAGTATATGACCCGTCATAATTCTGATACCGGCGTACGCCCCATTTCATCCCACGAACCCCATAGTGATACAATTCAGAAGAATGACAATAAACCATTATTATGCCTCCTTATTTTTTGCCTCGTAACTGTTGGATAGCTAATGCAATTGACAATGCTGACCCGGTAGCTGCTAACATAGCCCCCGAAACTTTGAGGATGTCGTCTACATATTGCTCCCCCTTCGAAATGGTGGGCTTATTAAAAAGACGGTTATAATTTAATTCAAGATTTTCGCGATTAATCGCCTTGATTAGTTCTTGGTCTGTCATATTAGATAAATCCATACGAGGCGGATTATTTCTTTTTTGGCGTGATAATTCAATCGATGCAACGCCTTTTCTTCCCGTATCAACAATACTCTGTGCAGCTTTGATTTTTTCTGTCGTAGACGCCTTTTTAGTTTTAGCTTTGGAAGATGGCGCATACCAGTCCTCGTTTGAGTTCTTTGCACGACGAAGCTTTCCTTCTGCAGTATACGAACCGTCTTTATTCTGATACCGGCGTACACCCCATTTCATTCCGAGAATTCCGTGGTGGTACAGTTCAGAAGAATGCAAGTAATAATATTCCATTTTGAATTATTTTCCCCCCTTTTCCGGAGAATAATCACCTGCTTTGTTTATATAATTCTTTGGCTTTTTTCAAATCGTTTGCGTACTCTTCTCCAGCTGCAACATATGCCGCATACTTTCGAGTTTCGGCATCACGGACTTTGTCCGCATATAATTCATTAATTTTAACAACTGCGGCATTATACAAAAGACGATTCGTATATTCATCATATGTTTTACTGGTTTTCAATTCTGAAATTTTAGTGTTTGCGTTAATGTATTTTTCTTGGTTTTCTTGATAAAAATAGCTGTCGGGATCTTCCCAGAAATCCATTTCTTCTTTGGCTTTGTTACGAATGTTTTCCTGTGCTCTAATTTTCCGTTCGTAATGTTGATTCGTCTCAGCATTCTTTTTCTCGAATCGTTCTTTTTCTTGATCAATCGCTTGTCTCTTTTCAACTGTGTCGGCTTCATACTGCCGATCGGCGCTTTCCTTTGCCGCTCTATACTTTTCTTTCGCAATTTTCTTGTTATTCTTATACTCTTCTTTTGCATATCGTTTCTGTCCAGCAGGGGTTAAACTTCCGTCTTTATTCTGATACCGGCGTACACCCCATTTCATTCCGAGAATCCCATGGTGGTAAAGTTCAGAAGAATGATAATAAACCATTATTTCGCCTCTCTTTACTCATTCAAATGCGTCGTGATTAGACTTATACGCAATAAAAGCGTCCATCATGGCTGCCACCGCATCAATTTTCTCTTCACGACGCCGTTTTAAAAGTTTCCGGTTTCCATTTGTGTCTTGGATCGTTATACAGTTTCCCATAGAAAATGACATAAGCGCTTCATCAAAACGCAGCATCCGCTCCTCGGAAAGTTTCTTTAATTCACCAAGGGGGACGGACTCTGTCTTAGCACCCTGAATAACTTTCACAACGCCAAACGGACCATTCTCCCGTGTCCAACGCTCGATAAAGTCTTTAGCATTGTAGGGGTCGTACCCGACGCATCGAACATCATAATTCTGATCGATGATGTATTGGTCCAGATCATCGTATACGTCATTCAAATCGAGAATGTTTCCGTTCAGCACGATCAAACTTCCCTCTTGAATGAATTCGT
>CAMEBF010000033.1 GCA_945912145.1 uncultured Clostridia bacterium
CCAAACCTTTACCATTATACCATAGGAGGTTTTTTTCTTTTGCTAAAGCTTTTTTTCTTCCCCCGCTTCAAGCGGGGGTTTATTTCCACGCTTAAAAGCACCAATAAAAAAAGCTGCTCATTATCCGTGAGCAGCTTTTTTTGACGTTTATTTCAGATATTTCCGTTTTGCGTCGCACAGGTCGGTGATGAAAGCCTTGTCGAGCTCGGAAAGCCTGTAATTCTTACGATAGATCAGAACATCGCGGTAGACCTTGACATTTTCGCTGCAATTCTTCATCACGAGATGATGCTGCCGGAGCAGATCGTCCGGCACAGGAGAAACCCACATAAACGTTAACGGCACTTTTTCGAGCAGATCAAACTGACTGCTGCGCTCATATACATAGATCCGTTTATCAACAAATTCGGAGAGCTCGGCTTTTTTCGCATCGAGCGACGGCATGGAGGGCACATACGGGTCGGCATGACAGATCTCGATGGAATCGCTCAGGTCGGCAAGCGTGATGTCGTCTTTTTCCGCAAGAGGGTGCGTCTCCGAGAACAGCAGAACGTAAGAAAAATCGGCGATGACTTCAAAATTCAGTTTTTTCTCTAAAAACAGATTGCGAAAATAGCGTTCAAACGCCGTCTGATAGCGGATCACGCCCAGATTGCACGTCTCGTTCACGATCGCATCGACCGCATGAATGGAACCTGTTTCCTTATAATAGACCTCGGCCGGCGTATCGATCCGGATCCGTTTCGCAAATTCCGTAAACGCCGCAGCCGCATAGCTTGCACGCGGCACACAGACCGAAAACGACTGTTTTGGCTGTTTTCCGTTATTATAGATGGCTTCCACTTCATCTACCTGCGCTATAATCCGACGTGCATACTGGAGGAACTCCTCGCCGTCCGGCGTGACGGTGATGCCTTTGGAGGTTCTGTTGAAAATCGTAATACCGAGGCTCTCCTCAAGCTCTTTCATAGCCCGTGACAAGTTCGGCTGCGCCATAAACAGATTCTCCGCCGCCTTGCTGATCGACCTCGTTTTTTCGATTTCAACCGCATATTTCAAATGAAGAATATTCAAACCGATTCCTCCGCCTGTTGATATATCAATTTTTATATATCATACCATAAGTCAAAAAAAGAATCAATTATTTTTGCGAATTTTTTACATTCCTCGAACGTGAGAAAAACCGTCGCCGACGTATAGAAAGGAAAAATCCCGTTTGCCTTATCAAACGGGATTTTTTGGAGCGGACAACGGGAATCGAATGCGTAAATGTATATTTTACAAATACAAATAAACCACAACAAAACGCTATAAATCTTAAATTTTATTCTTGTTAGTCGTGTTTATTAAACTAAAATATAATCAAATAGAATTACAATAATGACCAAATAATGACCATATGATATGTAAAATCCCCCATGCACAACCGGAAAAGGCACGGGGGATGACAACCTTGGAGACGGATTGTCTGGTTACATTATATCGAATTGGGAATTATTTGTCAATAGATAATATAAAAATTTGTTTAGTCTTCTTTATCTATGTCTTTGATACAAATCAGGTCTTCTGCTGAACAGTTCAACGCTTTAGCCATTCTGATCAATGTGATGGCCCTTGCATTTTGCAACGGCTTTATGTCCTGTTCATAACTCTGGATTGTTCTGTTGCTGATCTGCGTAAGATCGGCAAGTTGAGCTTGTGAAAGCCCTGCTTTTTTTCTGTATTGTTTCAGGTTGTTCATACGTTCGTTATCCTATTCTGCCCCGGATTGACCGCCGGGGCTCGGTTTTTTTTGATTTTAGATGATTTCGATTCTGCACACGATGTGCTCGGTCCCATCTTCGGATGTGAATCTGTATTCTCCGTTTCCGGTCTCTTCGAGGTAGATGTCGCTATGCTCGTAGATTGCCGTGATGGCTTCATCTGCTGTGGTTTCGTCTTCGATTTCTTCATCGATCATGTTTTCGGAATTGAATGTGTTGGGGTTGTTGTCGATCTCCTCGCGTGTTGTTTCAAACCAAGTGAGCTTTTTCATTTTGTTACTTCCTTTCAGTTTTTCGGGGTGTTTCCCTCTGTTGTGTCTTTATTGTACTACTATAGTAGTACTTTGTCAATAGTTTTTTGAAAATTTTTTTGATTTTTTTCAAATTTTTTTATACTTTTCATCACTTACAAAAAAACAAAAAAAACTCCCCCACGATGAACCTTTCGGGACACCGTGAGGGAGAACTTCTTTTACATACTATTCATCTTTTTTGATCTGTTTCACGATCTGATTTCCGTAGACTGCCGCGCCGGTGACGAGGACGCCCTGAATAGCAGAATCGACCGTCCATGAGCCGAGTGCCATCGCGCCGACGATGCCGATTGGCAGCAGGATCAGCGGAATCCACTTGTCCGGGATTTTCTCGATGTTCTTGATGATCTGTCCGAGGATCAGCAGAACCGGGATCAGGATCAGCGCGTTTTCGGTTATGTAGGTTAGAATATCCATGGTTTTCACCTCACTTTCAATGCAGAATAGTAGACAGTAAGAAACCGACGATTCCGCTTATCAGCGCGGTTATAAAGCCGGTGACGATCAGCTCATAGCGTTTCGTCGGTTTTTCCTTGATCGTGTCAATGTCGGTCTGCATTTTGTTCAGATCAGTACGCATATGCTTGACTTCGGAAGCCAATTCGTGAATGGAATTGATCAGGTCTTTCATCTCGTCGATCTGGTGTTGTGCCGACTTGACAGCCTGCTCAACCGCTGTTACACGCTGGATCATTTCATCATGTTCCATCTTCAACCTCTTCTTTCTTATGGAATCGAAACATATTGCTTTCTCCGTTTTCACAAATAAGTCTTCCGTCTTCATCAAGGAACCAAACGGCGATAGAAGCGATCAGCTCACGGTTTTTCGGATAATAATCTGCTTCAATATCAACAACATTCTTTATCTGCTCTCCTGTGGCGGCGCGATAAACATCATAATCTTCTTTTGATATAAACATTTTATTTCACCCCCGATGCTTTTCTCAGCGCATCACGCGCGTCTGACGGTGTGATTTTGCCGTCTCCGTTCACATCGGCATTCTTGGCGGCTTGTCCCGACAGTTTTTCCAGATTCGATGATGTACGCAAAATTTTTCTTGCGTCTGACGTCGTGACCTTTCCGTCGCCGTCTACGTCGCCTTTGACGGTGGAAACAGGTTTCTGAATCCCCAAATATGTATACCACGAGGAACAGGTCTTCTCGCCGTTCGTTTCGTCGAACCAACATTTGTAGCCGCGGACGTCAACATGGACGGAATGGGTCTTGTTGATTCTTCCGATACCGCCCTGATGGTTCAGGTCTTCGAGCGCACAGCAGATTTCATTGGACGAAAACAGGCTGCCGTCCTGCTTCTTGCAGGTAATATCCGCCGCATTGCCCTGTGTGTGCTGATCGGTCGCATAGCCGCCGACCTTGACGGAATGGGACGGTGTGCGGTAGCCGGACGTAATGTTGATCGCCTTGCAGTTCAGGTGGCTGAACAACCTTTCGAGCACATCGATCAGATCGGTGTTAATCAGAATCTTGTCCGATCCGTCCTTGCAGGCAAATTCCCTGACCTGAAAATGCTTTGACAGAAATTTGCTCCCGTCCGATTTGAGTGAATAGGTTTTTACTGACATGATTTTGCATCTCCTTTTTTAATAGACAGTCATATTCTTATCGAATTTTTCAGCCGTGTATTGATTCGGATTTTTCTCCCAGTCATAATACTTTACGACCATCGCGCCGCCCGCAGTTCTGTATTCTTCCTCAATGATTTTATTTCCATTGGAATCTAATAGAAATTCGCCGTTTTCGTCCGTTTTGTATGTATCGCATACCGGAATGCGCAGAACATACCCGTCAACAGGATAAATCTGATGATAGACGACCGCTCCGTCCTTGTGCGCAGTTTTTACGCAGATATTCGGAAGCAGATCATAGTTTTCTGTAAATTCAAACATAAGCAATCACCTCACGCCAGATTGATATTTTTAGCGGCAACGATAGCCAACTGTTCTTCGGTCAATTTTGCGATATTCGTTGCACCGAGCGTAACAGCATAGGTCGTATCAAGTCCGCTGTTGTCGGATAACGCATTGACAAGGCTTGCAAGGCTTTCCTCTGAAAGCGGACATTGAGAAAAAGATAAGTCATTGCTACGGATATTTACCGCCCCATCGAATGTTATATTTGATAGTGATGTGCAATTTCTAAATGCGTACCTATACGTTTCTCCTTTGCTCATGTTAATAGATTGTATCGTTTTTAAATTTTTACAATCACCAAATATATAGGAAAAATCTGTGCCATTTTCTGTACTTAATTCTGGCAAATCTGTAACAGCGCATCCAAAGTACATGGAATAAAAATTTATCCCTTTCGATGTGTTGAATTTTGGTATGTTTGTAAGTTTATTGCAGTAGCAAAACATCTGATAAAAAAATACTCCATTAGATAAATCCAATTGTTGGATCGTTGTAATTTTTGAATTTTTATAAAACATGCTTGTAAAAGTTGTTCCATTTGATGTGTCGATGAGCGGGATTTCCATAGATGAACATTCCTGAAACATGC
>CAMEBF010000034.1 GCA_945912145.1 uncultured Clostridia bacterium
GAATTATGAATGCAGAATGCAGAATTGTATTGTGGAATCCAAACCTGAAGGCTTCCGACATTCTAAATTCTTAATTCTTAATTCTAAATTCTTAATTCTTAATTCTAAATTCTTAATTCTAAATTCTTAATTCTTAATTGTGTAAAAAGGATCGCTTCTATGGATAACGAAAACATTATTTTACATAAAAGCAAAGCATTTGCAATCAGAATCATCAAGTTGTTTCAGTTTCTTCAGGATAACCAAAAGGAGTACCATCTTTCCAAACAACTAATCCGATCGGGCACAAGCATTGGCGCAAATGTCCGCGAAGCAGTCAGAGGCTTCAGTAAATCGGATTTTCTTTATAAGATGAATATTTCGCTAAAAGAAGCAAATGAAACTGCTTATTGGCTTGAACTGCTATATGAAACAGATTATATAACCGAACAAGCCTTTACAAGCATATATCACGATTGTGATGAGTTGATAAAACTATTAACCGCTATTGTAAAAACAAGCAGAGAGTCAATCAAAGAACAATCAATGTGAAAGCATAATGCAGAATTATATTGTATAATCCAAGCCCGCAGGGCTTCCGACATTCTTAATTCTTAATTCTTAATTATGAATTATATAAACTGGAAAGGAAATTACTATGAGTTTCATCGTCAAAAAAGCCGAAGCACAGATTTCGGAAATCATAAAAAAATCATTCGTGACAGCCGTCGAAAAAGGCGATCTGCCGGAAGGCGAACTGCCTGCATTCAAAGTAGAAATTCCGGCGGACAGAACAAACGGCGACTACTCTACCAACGCCGCGATGGTCTCGGCACGCGTATTCCGCATGGCGCCGATGAAAATTGCCGCCGCGCTGTGCGAAAACGCCGAACTCGACGGCACGTATTTCAACAGCATCGAAGCGGCAGGAGCAGGCTTCATCAATTTCCGGCTCGACGCGTCCTATTACGCCGACATTCTGCTTGACGTCGAAAACAAAGGCGAACAGTACGGTCATTCCGATTACGGCAAGGGGCAGTCCGCGCTTGTGGAGTTTGTCTCCGCAAATCCCACGGGACCCATGCACATCGGCAATGCACGCGGCGGCGCGATGGGTGACTGTCTCGCCGAAATCCTCAGCTGGGCGGGCTTCCGCACCGAGCGCGAATTTTATGTCAACGACGGCGGCAATCAGATTGAAAAATTCGGTCTGTCGCTCGACATCCGTTACCGTCAGCATTTCGGTGACGAGATCGAGATGCCCGAAGATTCCTATCACGGGCAGGACATCATCGACCACGTCAACAACTTCGCCGACCTCTACGGTGACCAATACATGACCGCCTCCGAAGAAGAACGCCGCAAGGCACTTGTCGATTACGCGCTGCCGCTGAACATTCAGGGGCTTGAGCGCGATCTGCTCAAATACAAAATCAAATATGACACCTGGTTCCGCGAGAGCACGCTGCACGAAAGCGGTGCGGCGAAGCACGTTGTGGAACTTCTGACCGAGAACGGCTATACTTACGAGCAGGACGGCGCGCTGTGGTTCAAGGCGGAGCAATTCGGCTGCGACAAGGATTTCGTGCTGCGCCGCTCCAACGGCTTCTTCACCTACATCGTGCCCGACATCGCATACCATTATAATAAGCTCGTCACCAGAGGGTTTGACCGCGCCATCGACATCTTAGGCGCCGATCATCACGGCTATGTGCCCCGTCTCAAAGCTGCCATTCAGGCACTCGGCGTCGATTCCAACCGCATCGAGGTCATTCTCATGCAGATGGTGCGTCTCGTCAAGGACGGCGAGATCATCAAGGCGTCCAAGCGTTCGGGCAAGGCAATCACGCTGGTCACGCTGCTGGACGAAGTCCCCATCGACGCGGCGCGCTTCTTCTTCAATATGCGTGAGGCCAATTCGCATTGCGACTTCGATCTGGATTTAGCCATCGAGGAATCGTCCTCGAACCCCGTTTACTACTGCCAGTACGCGCACGCCAGAATTTGCAGCATCTTCCGCAAGATGAACGAAAAGGGCGTCCGCTTTGACGGCTGCACCAAGGAGCAGGCGTCTCTTTTGACCGAACCCGAGGAGACGGAGCTGATCCGCCATATCGCCGGTCTGACGGGTGAAATCGAAAACGCCGCGAGAACGCTCGACCCCTCCAAGATCACGAAATACGCCATCGATCTTGCGACGCTGTTCCATAAATTCTACAATGCGTGCCGCTGCGACGTGGACGACGAAAATCTGCGCACGGCAAGATTATTCCTGTGCCTGTGCGTCAAGAATGTCATGCGGAACGTGCTGACGATGATGAAAATCACCGCGCCCGAAACGATGTAACCGGGCAGACGCCGGAGGTGACTTCTTTTGGAAAAGAATGAAAACAGAACGGTCGCACAGAACAAAAAAGCCTATCACGATTATTTCGTGATCGAGACCTACGAGGCGGGACTTGAGCTGTTCGGAACGGAGGTCAAATCCGTCCGGCAGGGCAAGGTGAACCTCAAGGATTCGTGGTGCAACATCGACGGCGGTGAAATTTTTGCCAACGGGATGCACATTTCCCCCTACGATCACGGCAATATCTTCAATCGCGACCCGCTGCGACCCAAAAAATTACTCATGCACAAGCGCGAGATCCTGAAGCTTTTCGGCTTGACAAAACAGCAGGGATATGCGATAATACCGTTGCAGATTTATTTCAAAAAAGGCCGCGCAAAGGTGCAGATCGGCTTGTGCAAGGGCAAAAAGCTCTACGACAAGCGCGAGACCGCCGCGAAAAAGAGTGCCGAACGCGACATTGAGCGCAGTATGGCGGCTCGGAATGTGTAACAACAAAGCTTGAGATAAAATCTAAAAGGTCTGCGCAGAGGCCGCGCATTTTTCGCATCGCGCTGCGCATTCTAATATGGGGATGAAAGGATTTCGACGGGGATTTTGAATCCCGGTAAGCGAGCAGAGGTGCGGTACCTCTATAAAAATCGCAAGTTTATTCAAAATAAACGACAACAATAACACAGTTTTAGCAGCTGCTTAATTGCCGCTGCCGTTCCAACCGGGAGTACTGCGACCCGGATTGGAGCGTCGATTAGCAGTGAACGTGAACGGGTGAGCGTTTCCGTAGCCCGTCATGCATAACGGAACTGTCCGACCGTAAGCCTGCCGACAGGCGTGCGGAAAGAGAGACAAAAAATATCGGCTACGCTCGTAGAAAGCCGAGAGGATGAGTTTTCGGACGCGGTTTCGATTACCGCCATCTCCACCAGAATCGAAGAATACAGTCACCCACTCGAGTGACTGTATTTTTTCATATACTTTCCGCGGGAATCGAAACCGCATCGTCCATCTTTTTGCGTCAGCAAAAAGGGACATATAGTTGAATTCTGCCGAACGGCTCGCCGTTCGGTTACCGCCATCTCCACCAAACAAAAAGCACGCGAAAGCGTGCTTTTTGCAATGATATCCGTTCCTGCCGGAACGGATGATATACCATCCGGTATGATATCTGCTTCGCAGATGATATAGACCTTCGGTCTATGAGGAACGGATATGATATCATATTTTTACGAAGTGAAAATATATCATACGGCCGCTACCGTATATCATATTGCGCAGCAATATCTCATTCAAATGTCACGAGTGACCGTATTGGTTAAATCAATTGTGACTTTTCTCTCTCACCCTGTGCAAGCATGGAATCGAAACCGCATCGTCCATCTTTTTGCGTCAGCAAAAAGGGAAAAAGAATCACTTGCTCCAACGATTGCTCGGAGGACATATAAAAAGCCGGCATCGCGTGACGCCGGCTTGATTTATGATTCGGGTTCCTTTTTTATTGGTTTTATTATTTTTACTCAACCGTTCCGATTA
>CAMEBF010000035.1 GCA_945912145.1 uncultured Clostridia bacterium
ACTGCGATTATTACGATTTTCTCCGCCACATCCCGTATGCGGTCAATTCCTATCACGGAGAGTATATGATGCAGTATTCCTGGGCGGAGATCACGACTGCGGCACTTCCGCGGCTTGGGTGAATAATACACGAAAAAACGTAGGTTTTTTCGAGGAATATGGAATGCTTTCCCGTTATGGCGGTTTTGTGTTGCACTTTTGTTGCACTTTTGCCTGTATAATGTAATGAGAAAAGTGTAACAAAACAGCGTGAGGTGAACTTTATGAAAAAAAAGAAGCTCGGCTCGGTTTTACTTGCGATAATTATATTGTTATGTATGAGTGGGTGCTCCGGAAAACAGGTATATCAGCCGATTGATGATGTGAGCGATCTTGGGGGGCGCACTGTCGGCGTAAATTTAGCGTGGAGCGCCGACTATATGCTGTCGGGCAGAGACGATATGACACTTGTCCGATACAATACGGTTGCAAGCCTTGTGATGGCGCTGCGTTACGGGCAGGTCGATGTCATTGCTATGGAACGCCCATCTGCAATCGAAATTATGAATTGTATGAGCGGATTGCGTATGGTAGAACCGGCAACGGCGACCGACGAGCTTGTTGCCTGTGTAAACATTGACAGAACCGATGTGCTGGGGGATTTCAACGCATTTGCTTCGGGTTTTTACGGAAGCGAAGCCTACATAGAGCTATATGAACGGCTGAACGGCGATTCATTTGAATATCACAAAGTGGAGCCGACAGGCGGTGAAAAAATTCTGAATGTCGGGATACCGACAGATTGCTATCCGTTTTGCTATATTGATTCGGAGAGCGGAGAATTTGCCGGAAGCGACGTTGAGGTCATTACAAGATTTGCAAACGAATACGGCTATTCGCTCAAACTTACCGGAGGCGTTTTCAGCACCATAGAAATGGGAATCGTAAACGGTGAATTTGATATTGCCATAGGAACATTTTTTGAAAGCTCACGTGTAGATACGGAACTGACCGGTGCGGTTCATCTTTCAAAACCGTATATGAAGCATGAGATCGTGTTTATCGAGATAGCAGATCCGGACAACATGAAGGTCCTGGTTCCGTTTGATTATTAAGAAGAGGTGACGAGATGGCGGAATTTTTTGACGAACTGTATAAGCAAATTTACGTAACCTTTATCTATGAGAGCAGATGGCGCTTTTTTGTTGACGGCTTCTGGATGACGCTTCTTTTGACTTTTTCATCCTTTATCCTCGGAACGCTGATCGGAATCCTGTTTTGCAAACTCAAAATGTCGGGGGTTCGCTGGGTTCGTGGGGTAACGAAAGCATTTACGTCGTTGCTGATCCAGATCCCCACGCTGGTGCTTCTGATGCTGTTCGTTTATATTATTTTCGGTTCGATCTCGCTTCCCGTTGTCATATCGGTCATTATCGGGCTGACTCTGAAAACCGGATGCTATATGGCGGATATCTTCGGGACGGCGGTCGAAACGGTTGCTCCGGGAGAGGTGGAAGCCGCACGAACTCTCGGCATGACGCGGTTTCAGTCCTTCCGATACGTCATTCTGCCGCAGACAGTCAAGACTGCGCTTCCGGTTTATAAGAATCAGTTTATCAGCTGCCTGCAGGAGACATCCGTGGTCGGATATCTTGCCATTATGGACCTGACCCGCGCGTCGGATATCGTGTCTGCGCGAACCTTTGATGCTCTGTTTGCACTGCTTGCAGTTACTTTGATTTATCTGATCATCGGATGGGGCGTCGGAGCACTGATCAATTTGGCGGAAAGGAAGAAGCATCTGGGAGGTGAGGCGCAATGATCAAAGTAAGAGGGCTTTCAAAAAGCTATGATGGAAATCTGATTTTTGAAAATGTGAATTTTGATATCACAAAGGGAAGCACTACCGTCATCATCGGAGGCTCCGGATGCGGTAAAAGCACTTTGCTTCGTTGCATCAATCGTTTGGAAACTCCGGATGCAGGCAGCATTGAGATCGACGGAGAGAATATCCTCGCTCCCGATGCGAACCTCGATCAGATCCGCCGTAAGCTCGGCATGGTTTATCAGAGCTTCAATCTCTTTTCCCATTTGAATGTCATGGAGAATATGATTCTTGCGCCAATGAAGGTATCCGGTATGTCACAGTCGGAAGCGATCCGTCAGGCGGAAGAATTGCTCGCCCTTGTCGGAATGGAGAATCGCCGTTATCATATGCCGAATCAACTGTCCGGCGGGCAGAAACAGCGTGTGGCGATCGCACGCGCACTTGCCATGAAACCCGAGGTCATGCTGTTCGATGAGCCGACAAGCGCGCTTGACCCGACGATGGTGGACGAGGTTGAATCGGTCATTCGGCGGTTGGTGGATGCCGGAATGACCAGCATAATCGTCACGCATGAAATGAGATTCGCCAAAAACATTGCATCGAATGTTATGTTTATGGCCGAGCAAGGTATTTATGAACACGGAACCGCGGAAGAAGTGATCGGACATCCGTCTAAAGAGCTGACGCGCCGATTTATGTACCGTGCACGGATGTTTGAACGTAACGTGACAAAGGACGATATTGATATCTACTCGCTTTGCAGTGAGATCCGTCAATTCGCGTTGTCCTTCGGTCTGACTGCACGGCAGTCAAGAGGAATCGAATATCTTTGCGATGAGCTTCTGCTTCCGCTTTTGAGGTCGGACAAAAATGGCGGGCATCATGCAGTCGTACAGGTTATTGCGGGAGAAAATACGGCAGATTATCAGGTTATCCTGCAATTTCCGACACTTGCGGCAGATCCGCTTGAGTCGGATATAATGGACGAAATGGGCAGAAAGATCGTTTCCGCCTTTACGAAGTCATTAAAGAGTGAAAAAAATGCGGAAGGCTTGTGGGAGGTTCATGCGGAATTATAAAAGCCATCGCACATGCAAAACGGAGAACAATATATGAAACAGAAACGAAAATTTACGAAATCTTTGATACGTCCGATTTTTAATGCCTTGATCGG
>CAMEBF010000036.1 GCA_945912145.1 uncultured Clostridia bacterium
CGAAAGAATCCTATAAGGAGCTGTATTCGGCACTCACGGAAATCAGAAACACGCAGACATTCCTGCGTGAGCCAAACTTTGTGGGCTATTATAACAAGGTCAATGCGCTCTATGACGAGCTTCGCCGTGCGCAGACAACCATGCCGGAGCGGGTGAAGGACGGCGAGAGTGCGGAAAAGCTCGCAAATGAGCTCTGGGAGCTGTTTCGTGCTTCAAAATAACCGGGGGCCTTCATGAACAGAAGCAAATTACATCTGAAAATGCCGAAGCAGACCATGCGCCGCAAGCTGTTTCTTTACACCTTTGCCATGGCAATTCTGCTTCTGGCACTTCTTGCAACTCTGCTGATACTGCTCGGTAGATTCCAAACACCTAAAGACGAACTTTTTGAAAAAAGCGATATGCAGGCGCAGGTCTTTGAGAGAGAGATTCTGACGCACAGAAATACTCTCGCCATGATGGGCGTACATCTCTCGGAAGACGCGTCGGAGATTATAGGACATTACCTTTCGGAACATAATATGACCTTTGCCGAGCTTGACGGCAACAGCGGTGCGCTTCTTGAGCTTCAGAAGCTGATTTTTGAACCCTTGCGGCAGTATCTTTTCCAGACAGACTGCTCGGGTGCGTTTGTCATTCTCGATGCTACGGTGAACCCCGATTCCGCAGAGGTCACAAAAAGCGGACTGTATCTGCAAGTCAACGGCTATGAGCGTGACCGCCGAGACGCCGTGCTTTATCGCGGAATCGCCTCGGTGAGCCGGGAAAACGGCGTTATGCCGCACAGAAAATGGCGGTTGGAAACCCGCTGTGATTCCTTTCCCGATTGGGAAGCGGCGACAGCCGACACAGGACTTTCTCCGGAACAATCCTACCGTTTCACGGGGCTGTTTACCTTGCCCGGGATGTCAGAGCGGGCAATGCTGATCACCTTGCCGATTCGTGACACGAGCGGTTCGATTATCGGCATCTGCGGTTTTGAACTTTCGGAGAGCTACTTTGCCCTTTTGCACAGTCAGGTGTCGAAGCTGAGTCACCCTACCTGTCTGATGGCGGAGGTCAGCGAGAGCGATACATACATCAATTTTCTTGCCTGCGGTGCATCCAATGATTATTACTATACCCCCGAATCCGCACTGACCATACGGGACATCGGCGGAGGGTTGACCGAATTCCGTTGTGAAAATGAGAACTTTGTCGGCGTTGTCCGCAGTTATACGGGCGACGGCACCTCACCCGGATTTTCCACAATTATCATGACCCCTAAATCCGACTTTGCAAAGGCGAATTTCAAAAATTCACTGAGCATCGGATTTCTTGCGCTGCTTTTAGTGGTCCTTTCGGTGTTCTGCTGTATCTATATCAGCCACCGTTATCTGACACCTGTCCTGAAAGGTCTGGAACAGATCAAAACCGAGAGCAGCCAACGTAAGCGCACAGACATTATAGAGATCAACAATGTTCTGGACTTTCTTTCTTCCAAAGAACAGGAAAGTGCCGACCACCTCGCCTCACTGATTGAAGAGCGAAACACAGCAAAAGAAGCATACGACCGCGCACAGGCGGAAATTGACAAGCTGGCAGAACGGACGCGCGACACGATTGATCCCGAATCATATCGATTTTTCCTTGAAAGAATCCCTGACCTTTCCAAAACCGAGCGTGAGATTTTTGACTACTATGTTTCAGGGCTGTCCACAAAGGAGATTCTGGAATCGGCGAACATCAAAGAGAGCACTTTGAAATATCACAACTCTCACATTTATGAAAAGCTCAATGTCAAATCCCGAAAGGAGCTTCTCGTCTATATCTCTCTGATGAACCGATCGAAGAACGGAGGAAACGACTGTGACACTGGCGCAAAGGCTAAATAAGATCATTTCGGAGCAGGGGCAGACCAAGACCGAATTTGCCAAAAGCATCGGTGTGACGCAGAATTATATCTGCATTCTCACGAGCGAGATTTCCTCATCCGCACGTGACTCCAAGCTCTCACAGTCACTCGCCCAACTGATCGGGCTGAAATACGGCTACGATCCCGATTGGATTCTGTATGGTGATAAAATGAAATAAAAGAAGACGAGGCGGTTCTGACGGTTGATACCGAAAAGTCCTGTGCGTCATATCGAAAAAATAAACATCCGGATTACAAAAGAAAAAGCCCTTGAAATTCAAGGGCTTTTAGATTGTATGGCAAAAAGTTGTACTCGACTTTTGTTTTATTCGATATACAATAATAGTAGTCGCCGAGGTCCTGCACCGAATTGCCTTCTCCGAAATCTATAAAAAGATTCCCGTCGAATTTTTTGACCGATTTTAAGTATATCAATCTGCTCCGAACTTTTGCAAATTTTAAACGCTTTTTTATGAAAAATCGGCGAAAGTCCGCAATGAACTTCCGCCGAATATCGGTGTTATGCAATTATAATCGAATCTGCTTTTACGGTTTATCCGCTATATCTGTAAAATAACCCGGATTCTCCGCCCCGCCGTCGATACGGGCATAAGCTTTGTCTGTATGCGCGCTGTCGTAAGAAGTACCTTGTCCTCCCTTAAGTTTTTTGCATTGCTCAAACATCTTACCGGAAGAGGACGCGTTATCCGTATTCCAGCCGCTGCCGACGTATACGGAAACAAGACTGCCGCAACTAAGGAACATGTGGCTCATATCTGTAACGCTTGCGGTATTCCACGAGGAAAGGTCAAGCGCAGTAAGATTGCCGCAACCGTAAAACATACAAAACATATCCGTAGCACTTTCGGTGCTCCACGAAGAAACGTCTATCGCTGTCAGTTTGTTGCAATCGCGAAACAAATTGCGCATATTGCTGACTTTGCCTGTGTCCCACGAAGA